>JAMLHL010000004.1 GCA_023957125.1 Chitinophagaceae bacterium | reverse complement strand
CAAAGCAGGGCTACAATAGTTTTGCCGCTGCCAACATCCCCCTGCAGCAAACGGTTCATCTGGTATCCTTTTGCGGTATCCTGCCTGATTTCTTTCAACACCCTTTTTTGCGCTCCCGTTAATTCGAAGGGCAGGTACTTTTTGTAAAAACTGTTGAAAAGTTCACCCACCTGAGTAAATACAATTCCTTTGGAATACCGGTGGCGGCCGGAGCGGATCAGCCCTAACCGTACCTGTGCCAGGAATAATTCCTCAAACTTCAGGCGGGTCAGCGCCTTTTCATAGTGTTCTTTGGTGGCCGGGAAATGGATATTTTTAAAAGCCGCAAACCGGGGTAAAAACCGGAATTGCTGCAGTATGTTTTCGGGGATGTTTTCGGGAATATCTTTTTCCTGCAGCATACCCATCAGGGATTCCGTTAATTTACCGATCTGTCTTCCATTCAGTCCCCTCGCTTTTAATTTTTCAGTGGCAGGATAAACCGGCTCCAGGTGGTTTTTCCCTTCTTTTTTGCCGGGCGTCAGCAGTTCTATCTCGGGGTGTGTGATCTGGGCCCTGCCCATGAAATAAGACAGCCTTCCGAAAACCAGATAAGATTGCCCGATGTGAATATTCTTTTGCATCCAGTTTACCCCCTGGAACCAGGCAAGCTCCAGGAACCCGGTATCGTCTCTCAGTTCCGCTACCAGCCGTTTGCCTCGTTTTTCACCCAGGAGTTCACAGGAGATGATGTTACCCGCTACCTGCACGAAATCCATCTCAGGCGACAGCGCCCCTATTTTTTTGACTTCCGTTTTATCAATATGCCGGTAGGGAAAATGCTCGAGCAGGTCGCTGAAAGTGAAAATATTCAGTTCTTTTTTGAGAAGATCTCCTTTTAGCGGCCCTACCCCTTTTAAATATTCGATGGGATTTGATAATATGGATTTGATTTGACTGATAACATCCGGCTTTAATAACAAATGTAATGAAAGCAGGAATTAGAAAACCTTCGTTCCCCTGATCCCCCCGCTTTTCCATATCTTTAATTTTTTAATCGGCTTCTTATGCGAAAGTTTATTGTCAGCGCCCTTGGTAGTTGTTTTTTTCTTTCAGGAATAGCGCAATCCCCCGCTACGGTTAAGGAATACCTGCAATCGTTTAACACCTATGAGTTTTCAGATCCTAATCCCATGCCGCTGCTCTCACCCGTTTATCCCTATTTCCGTTTTGATGGATTCACGGATCATTCCCGGCCAAAGCAATGGAAAATTGTAGCGTTGGAAAATGACTATATCAAAGTGTTGATCACCCCGGAGATAGGTGGCAAGATATGGGCGGCTATAGAAAAAAAATCCGGTGAATCTTTTATCTACTATAACCATGTGGTGAAGTTCAGGGATATTGCCATGCGCGGTCCATGGACAAGCGGGGGACTGGAACCCAATTACGGGATAATCGGGCATACGCCTTCCAATGCCACTCCTGTGGATTATATAACCAGAAGCAATGCTGATGGAAGCGTTAGCTGTATCATCGGCGTGCTGGATTTGCTTACCCGGTCTAACTGGCGCATAGAGATCAATCTCCCCCAAGACAAAGCTTATTTCACCACCCGTTCGTTTTGGTACAATGCCACCCCACTGGAGCAACCCTATTACCACTGGATGAATTTGGGTGTAAAAGCAAAAGGGAATCTTGAGTTTATTTTTCCGGGTACAAAATATATCGGGCACAACGGCGAATACGCTTCCTGGCCGGTGAATGAAACGAATGGGAAACATATCAACTTCTATGAGCAGAATGATTTCGGTGGTCCTAAATCCTATCACGTATTTGGAAAACCGGCGGATTTTTACGCGGCTTATTGGCACGATGACCAAAAAGGAATGGTGCGGTATGGCACCTATGACGATAAAGCGGGCCGGAAGATCTGGATATGGGGACTATCGCAGCAGGGGATGATTTGGGAAAAATTGCTCACCGATACCGATGGGCAATATGTGGAAATTCAATCCGGAAGATTGTTCAATCAGAATTCTCCGGGCAGCAGTTTTACTCCGTTTAAACACATCGGCTTTGCTCCTTACGCCACGGATACCTGGAAAGAATATTGGTACCCTGTCTCCAAAACGCATGGCATCACTAAGGCCAATGCCTATGGTGCGCTGAATTTGAAATACGAACAGGGAATGTTGAAAATATATTTTTCCGCAGCCCAGCAGATCAATGAAAAATTAGAGGTGAAATCCGGCGACAAAATGCTCTACAGCAATCAGTTAAATCTTTCACCTTTACAGGTTTTTGCGGATTCTGTATCGGTAACCGCCAATGCGAATGACCTGGTTGCCGCATTGGGTACCCATAAATTGATCTACCACAGCAACCCCGAATTTGAAAGTCTGAAACGCCCGGCGGCTATGCCTGAAAACTTCGACTGGAATACGGTATATGGATTATGTATACAGGGGAAAGAGTTGATGGATCAAAAGCTGTACGATCAGGCGGAGACAAAGCTGAGCGAGGCGCTGCAGAAAGACAGCAATTATCTTCCGGCACTGGTAAAAATGGCGGAACTGATGTATCGCAATATGCGCTATGACGATGCTTTGAAACTGGCCACCCGGGCCTTGAGTATGGATACCCATGCCGGGGATGCGAATTATTATTACGGGGTTATCAACGCTGCTATGGGCAATATGGTGGATGCAAAAGATGGGTTTAGCATCGCTGCGCTGACTACAGAATTCAGAAGCGCAGCCTATACCGAACTGAGCAGGCTGTATAGCAGGGAAAAAGATTTCGACCGGGCTGCTGAGTATGCAGGGAAAGCGGTGGATTACAACCGGTATAATATAGACGCTTTAATGCTGCAGGCAGTAGCCTTACGAAATAAAAACGAACGGATAAAAGCGAATGAAGTACTGGAGACCATATTGTCTTATGATCCGCTGAATCATTTTGCGCGGTTTGAAAAATATGTATGGCAATCCACCGAAGAAGCCAAACGGTCGTTTACTTCACTGATCAGAAATGAATTACCTGCAGAAACCTATGCCGAGTTAGGAATATGGTATTATAATGCAGGATATAACAACAATGCGCTTGAAGTATTCTCTCTGAGTCCCGTAAGTGCGGAATCCATTTTGTGGGAAGCATTTCTACAAAACAAAAATGTTCAGGTTGGAACTATCAAGCCCGATCTGGTTTTCCTGTTTCGTTCCGAAACCGGAATGGTGCTCGAGCATTTACTCAAAAAACAAAGCGATTGGTTTTTAAAATACCAGTTAGCCTTGATCTATAAAGATCGCAACAGGGTGGAGGAAGCCAGGCAACTGTTGTTATCGTGTGGGGAAACATCTTCTTATCCCCCGTTTTATGCCACGCGGGCTGCCATTTTTAAGGGAAGTGATGAGGAGCAGCGTCTAAGAGACCTGGAAAAAGCCGTTTCCCTTGAGCCGGGGCAATGGAGATTTCAAAAGCTGCTTGCTGAATATTATATTGAGCATACTGCAGAGGAAAAAGCCCTGGCTGTTACCGCTCCTTATTATAAAGCTCATCCCCGACAATACATTATGGGGATGCTGCATGCTAAAACCCTGATGCTGAACAGGAAATACAGAGAGGCGGAGGCGCTGCTGACGAAAATTCAGATTATACCGTTTGAAGGAGCCACCGAAGGGAAGTCTTTGTATCGCGAAGCAAAGCTGATGCTGGCCATTCAGGAGATGCAGAAAAATAATTATAAAAAAGCGCTGGTCTATATCAATCAGTCGAGGTTATGGCCCGAAAACCTTGGCGTGGGAAAGCCCTACGACAACCAGATAGACAGCAGGCTGGAAGACTGGATGGAATACCTGTGCAGCAAAAAGCTGAGAACAGGAAACGAAGAAGAATTGTTGAATCGTATCATTCGGTTTACGCCGGGCATAGACAATACCATCCGGAATTTTATACCTTCCAATGCCTTGATATCGGCCCGGGCAATAGAAATTATGGATAGTAAGGAAAGGTCCATTGAATGGCTGGACCAGCAAATTCTGGCTTTCCCCCAGCTAAAAAACATTTTGCAATGGAGTAAAGACAGGTTTGAAAATAAAAAAGGAGTTGCTCTTGCCGGTTCCGAAAGAGACGCCGGCATACGTATTTTAGAGGCCCTGGCCGCCGCAGAGAAAAAATAGTGAAATATTCCTTGCCCTGCCGGCTAAGGGTTTTCACTAAGGATTTGTGCTTATTTTCACAGGTTGTTAGTAGTTTCTGTTCTGATTTTTGCTATAGAACCAGTAGGTTTGTAAAAATCATTGCTATGAGTGATTTGCTGAACATCATTGATTTTTTAAATCCTGTTAATCGCTTCCTCCTTTCTCATGATGAAAGTTACCGTCAGGGGCAGATAGGAAGGGAAATTTCGGTTTATGAAGAAGATCTGCCAGATATAGATGCTGCAGATATTGTGCTGGTAGGTTGTGGTGAACAAAGAGGAGAAGGTTCCCCGGGATATTCCGCCGGTCCTGATGTTATCCGGAGCCGGTTTTACGACCTGTATTATTGGCATAAGGAAATTCATATCGCGGATATAGGTAACATCAGGCATGGGGCAACCATTACCGACACCTATGCCGCATTGAGAACCGTTGTAAGTGAGTTGTTACATGTTGGCAAAACGGTTGTTATTCTGGGCGGCAGTCACGATCTTACGCTTGCGCAATACAACGCTTATAAAGTATTGAACCGGATCATTGAAGTAGCGGTGATAGACGGTCTGATTGATCTGGATACCGACAGTTCCCTGAAAAGCAGCCACTTCCTGATGGAGATGCTGACCGGGGAGCCCAACTTCGTGAGACACTACAATCACATTGCATTTCAAAGTTATTATACCGATCCCCGGATGCTGGAAATCCTGGACAAACTCAGGTTTGACTGTTACCGCTTAGGCGTGGTGAAAGAACACCTGGATGAAATGGAGCCTGTTATCCGCAATTCCAATATGCTTAGTTTTGATATTACGGCCTTGCAGCATGCTGTAGCCCCTTCCAACTATCTTTCGCCAAACGGATTGGATGGCGAACAGGCGTGTACACTTACCCGTTTTGCCGGAATGAGCCCCGAACTCAGTTCCATTGGCTTTTATGGTTATACCGTAGAAAATGATATACAGCAACTCGCAGCCAAGCAAATTGCCCAGATGATCTGGTATTTTGTGGACGGGAAATGGCAGGGCAGGCAGGAAGCCTTGCTGGCCGAAAGAGATAATTTCTTTGAATTCAATACGGCCTTTGCGGAAATAGATACGGTTTTTTTACAAAGCAAGAAAACCGGCAGGTGGTGGATGCAGTTGCCCGATAAATCCTATATCGCCTGCTCCTACCAGGATTATGTGCAGGCCAGCAGCAATGAAATCCCCGAACGTTGGTTAAGGGCGCAGGAGAGGAGTTGATGAGGTATTAGGTTTCAGGTTGCAGGTATCAGGGGTTAGGTATTAGGCGTTAGGTATTAGGCGTTAGGTATTAGGCTGAAAGCTGACTGGTGACCTGAAACCTGCTCCTTGCACTCTGTATCCCGCACCCCCACGCCTGTTAAATACTTTTTATTAACTTCATGATATTTGTTGCCCGATTAACAGATCTACGTTTATGCATGTGTTCCGAAGGGTCATTTTTTCATTGCCGCTGGTATTCTTTCTTTTTTCCTGTTCGGTATCGCGTAAGATTCACAAAATGGCCGCGACACAATTATTCAGTGATCCGGTTTTTAGGGATGCGCATACCGGAATTGCAGTATTTGACGTAGAGAAAAACAAATTGATTTATGATTATCAGTCGGACAAATATTTTGTTCCCGCCAGTAATGTAAAAATCATCACCCTTTATGCCGGTATTAAATTTTTGCCCGACAGCATTGTGGCGCTGAAGTATAAGCGGACAGGAGATACGCTTTTTGTTATCCCAACCGGCGATCCTACTTTTTTACACCCGGATTTTGACCATCATCCGGCGTTTGATTTTTTGAAAAAACAGACAGGAAACATTGTGGTAAGTGCTGCGAACCGGAAGGTTGCCGCCTGGGGAAAAGGCTGGATGTGGGACGATTACAATGAGGCCTATATGGCCGAAAAGAGTGTTTTCCCGATATATGGGAATGTGATCCGGTGGAATCAGGTACGTGATTCCAGCAGTATTGCGGCGATGGCAAGAGAAGAAGCATTTATTTATTCTGAACCCGATATAAACTGGAAGGTAAATTTCAGTGGCGACACGGCTGCTAAGGTGTTTTCTGTGCAGCGATCCTTTGATGAAAACAAATTTTTCATCACCCAGGGCAAAGAGTTAAATGTGCAGCGGGAGACGCCGTTCATCACCCATGGTTTGCAATCTGCTTTGGAATTGCTGAGCGATATTTTAGGTAAACCGGTTGATTCCACAACAATGGGTATCACTCCCGAAGGAACAATTTATTCTCAGCCGTCCGACTCCCTGTTCAGGATCATGATGCATCGAAGCGATAATTTTTATGCGGAACAGACCCTCCTGATGGCGGCCGGACAAGAAGTGAATGTATTGGATGATCAACAAATGATCCGTTATTTGTTGAAAAACGACCTGGCTGGATTTCCCCAAAAACCACGCTGGGTGGATGGCAGCGGTCTTAGTCGCTACAATTTATTTACGCCACGGGATTTTGTTTGGGTACTCAATAAATTGAGAACGGAGTATGGAATGAACAAAATGAAACATCTTTTTCCGGGCGCCGGGGAAGGGACGTTGCAACAACTTCATTGGGATAATGGTGCTGCCATTTATGCAAAAACCGGCTCCGTGTCGGGGGTATGGTGTCTCAGTGGATTTTTGTATGCAAAATCCGGAAGACTGCTGATTTTTTCCATATTGCTGAATAATCACCAGGGTTCCGCTAATCATATCCGTGAAAAAGCGGGCTTATTTTTAAGTCAGTTAGCCGGGAGGAATTGAATAGTTTGAAAATGATGCGCTGCTGAGCATAAAATAAAGAAGGCAGCCTTAATGAATTAAGACTGCCTGTTGAAGTCAGCCTGCCTGTACAATTATCGAACTTATTTATGCATGATTTAAGGAAGTTAGTTGCTTTTATGGACGATTAGATATTGATTATCATACGATTAAAGAATCTGTTTTCTTCCTGCAATATTTTCATTCAAGCATTATTAAAGTATCATTTTTTACAATATGATACTTTAGGAGAAAAGACGAAAAGCCAATGTTACCAAAACGGTAACATTTAGTATATTTGCCAATGAGGATTATTGCCGTAAAAACGTTGAAGGGTTATTGGGAGGAATTTCCTCAGGCGAAGCAGGCTCTTTTATCCTGGTATGAAGAAGTAAACGCAGCCGACTGGATCAATCCTAACGAGTTAAAAGCCCAGTATAGAAATGCTTCTGTTTTAACGGATAAAAGAGTTGTTTTCAATATTCATGGAAATGCCTTTCGGTTAATAGTGGATGTTGAATACCGGTTAAAAATAGTATTTGTAATATGGTTCGGTACTCACAAGCAATACGATAACATAGATACGAAAAAAATAAGTTATGTTAAAACCAATAAAAAATAATCAGCAGTATGAAGATGCGTTAGTCCGTGCTTACAAGCTAATGCAAAAAAATATCAAGCCTGACTCTAAAGAATCTGACGAATTGGAAATCCTTTCTATACTGATCAAAGAATATGAAAATGAACGTTATCCTGTTCCGAAGCCTAACCCGATTGAAGCTATCAAATTCAGACTGGAGCAAATGAATATGTCGGAGGTTGAGTTATCTGAAATTTTGGGGCATCGATCCAGAAAATCAGAGTTACTTTCAGGAAAGAGGAAATTGAGCCTGGCGATGATTCGTAAGCTAACTGAAAAACTTCACATACCGGCGAATGTGCTGATACAGGCTTATTAGTGGGTTTGCTCTTTATCAATAGCTCATTTTACAAAATGAACTGATCATTAAAGTCTTAAAATAACAGATCAAATGTACAGTGTTATTGTTCGGAATTCCTTGTAACCGAGTTGTCGGGCTTGCCTGACGAAGCCCGCCGCATGGCGGGAATGTTCCCAAATAAAAAGCCCGCCTTCGCTAAAGCTATGGCGGGCGATGTCGGGACGACTAGATTCGAACTAGCGACCCTCCCGCCCGAAGCGGGATGCGCTGCTGAGCATAAAATAAAGAAGGCAGCCTCAATGAATTAAGACTGCCTTGGTAAGTCGGGACGACTAGATTCGAACTAGCGACCCTCCCGCCCGAAGCGGGATGCGCTGCTGAGCATAAAATAAAGAAGGCAGCCTCAATGAATTAAGACTGCCTTGGTAAGTCGGGACGACTAGATTCGAACTAGCGACCCTCCCGCCCGAAGCGGGATGCGCTGCTGAGCATAAAATAAAGAAGGCAGCCCCATGAATTAAGACTGCCTTGCAAGTCGGACGATCAGATTCGAACTGCGACCCTCCCGCCCGGGATGTGCTGCTGAGAGCGAAGAAAGAAGGCAGCCTCAATGAATTAAGACTGCCTTGGAGGGACGATAAGATTCGAACAGCGACCTCCGCGGGAATATGACAAGAACAGAATTAAGACTGCCTTGGTAAGTCGGGACACTAAGGAACTTTGACCTCCCGCCCGGAAGCGGGATGCGCTGCTGAGCATAAAATAAAGAAGGCAGCCTCAATGAATTAAGACTGCCTTGGTAAGTCGGGACGACTAGATTCGAACTAGCGACCCTCCCGCCCGAAGCGGGATGCGCTGCTGAGCATAAAATAAAGAAGGCAGCCTCAATGAATTAAGACTGCCTTGGTAAGTCGGGACGACTAGATTCGAACTAGCGACCCTCCCGCCCGAAGCGGGATGCGCTGCTGAGCATAAAATAAAGAAGGCAGCCTCAATGAATTAAGACTGCCTTGGTAAGTCGGGACGACTAGATTCGAACTAGCGACCCCTTGCACCCCATGCAAGTGCGCTACCGGGCTGCGCTACGTCCCGAACACTTAAGCAAGACCATTGTCCTGCAAGTATCTTTTGATTCCTCTTTTTTTGATCTTCAACTCCAGTTTCACTGCCTCGCTTCTATCGTAACACTCAAAATCAATAATTAAAACCCAGGGAATTCCTTTTGAAGTAAAATTTCCTTTTCCCGCATTATGTTCCTTTATCCTTTTACTTACATCTTCAGTGCTTCCGGCATAGTACTTATCTATAGAATAACTATATAAAATATATACAAAGTACATTTTGGTGTTCTCATTTGCGCTACTCCCGCTATCGGCGGGACGCTACGTCCCGAACACTAAGCAAGATTATTATCCTGCAGGTATCTTTTGATCCCTCTGTGGTATCCCGGTCGGTGAGGACACCAACCGGTAGTGGGTTCTACAGGCGGGTGTCTCACCCGCCTGCGAAAAGATGCACCCGATCGCGGCGGCAAAAGTAATTGAAAATTCCAATTTCAAAAAATCAATAAACATGGTTTATCTTCGCTGAACTTTTTACAATGATTATCCTCATTCGCAAAGCAGTCATTACCCAGCCGGGTTCAGCGTTTAACGGTCAGAAAAAAGATATTTTAATTGCCGATGGCGTTATCACCCGGATTGCCGGTAATATTGATGAAAAAGCGGATACGGTTATTGAAAGGCCCGGACTTCATGTTTCTCCGGGTTGGGTGGACATCTTCACGCATTGCTGTGATCCGGGATTTGAACATAAAGAAACATTGCAAACCGGCGCCAGGGCCGCGGCTTCCGGCGGATATACCCACATTTTGGTGTTGCCCAATACCAATCCCGTAATTCATAGTAAATCGCAGGTAGAATATATAAAGGAAAAAAGCAGGCCGTTGCCGGTGAATATCCACCCGATCGGGGCGGTTTCCAGGAACGCGGAAGGTAAAGACCTGGCTGAAATGTATGATATGTTCGACAGCGGGGCGGTGGCTTTCAGCGATGGTTTGAACCCGGTGCAATCCGCCGGTATTCTACTGAAGGCTTTGCAGTATGTGAAGGCTTTTGAAGGCGTAATTATTCAAATACCACAGGATAAAAGTATTGGCGCTTTTGGCCTGATGAATGAAGGCATCGTATCTACCAGGCTGGGTTTGCCGGGTAAACCGGTTATTGCGGAAGAAATGATGGTGGCCCGGGATATTGAATTGGCCGCTTATGCCGGTTCGAAACTTCACTTTACCGGCGTGAGCTCAAAACGATCGGTGGAACAGGTCGTAAACGCCCGGGAAAAGGGAATCGCAATAAGTTGTTCCGTAACCCCGTATCATCTTTTTTTCAGCGATGAAGACCTCGTGAATTACGACACCAATCTCAAAGTGAACCCTCCCTTGCGGAACCCGGAAAACAGGGAGGCGCTCCTCGAAGCTTTGCATAAAGGGTGGATTGATTGTATTGCTTCCCATCATCTGCCACAGGACTGGGATAGCAAGACCTGTGAGTTTGAATATGCCGGATATGGAATGATCGGGCTGGAGACGGCTTTTGGCATTGCCCGTAAAGTAGGCGTAGATACGGAACGATGGATAATGTTAAGCAGTGAGAATCCCCGGAAAATCTTTGGCTTACCACCTGCTTCCATCCTGGAAGGGCAACCCGCGGATATTACCCTGTTCGATCCGGATAAAGAATATTTCTTTGACGAAAAGCAAATATATTCCCGGTCGGGGAATTCCCCGGTAATCGGAAAAGAACTTAAAGGCCAGGTATTTGGGATAATTAACGGAGAGAAAGTATTTTTGAAAAACTGAGTCCATTTTAATCTTTAGTTATGGAAAATAAACAAGCAAATCCGGGGGCTTCTTACGGTCTGGTATCCGGTCTCGCGTCTGTTATTTTTAGCCTGATTTTATACCTGGGGGGTGTAAAATGGTTCGTGCATCCGGTTGCTTTTTTAGGTTATGTAATACCTGTGGTGGTAGCGGTGTTGGCCGGGCTAAAGCAAAAACAACTGGAAGGAGGTTACCTCGATTTTCCTGCTGCGTTGAAGGTGGTTTTTACCACTTTTGTTATCGGTACGGTTATCAGTACGCTGTTCAGTTTTATTTTGCTTAACTATATTGATGTGCCTTTCCGGGAGGCATTAACACAGGAAACGGCCGAACGGGCTCATCAAGTGATGCAAAAGTTGGGAGCGCCCCAGGAGGCAATAGACCAGGCGGTAGAGGAAATGATGAAAGGGAATAATTATAGTTTTGGAAAACAAATGCTGGGAACTGCGGTCTTCTGTATTTTCTGGTTTATAGTCAGTCTCATTATCGCAGCCGTTATCAAAAAGAAGAAGCCTGAATTTCCTTTATCAGCCCAATAAAAATGCGAATCCTTAGATATGGAGATCAGTGTTGTCATTCCGTTACTAAATGAAGAAGAGTCGCTGCCCGAACTTTGTTCGTGGATTATGAAGGTAATGGATGACCATGGCTTTACCTATGAAATTATCCTGGTTGACGACGGAAGCACCGATGACTCCTGGGCGGTCATTGAGCGTTTAAGCGTGCGCCATTCCAGTATAAAAGGAATTAAATTCCAGCGCAATTATGGAAAAAGCGCTGCTTTGAATGAAGGATTCAAATCTGCTCACGGTGAAGTGGTAATTACCATGGACGCGGATCTGCAGGATAGCCCCGATGAGATCCCCGACCTGAGAAGAATGATCGTAGAAGATGGTTATGATATCGTCAGCGGTTGGAAAAAGAAGAGATACGACAATACCTTTTCCAAAAACATACCTTCAAAACTTTTTAATGCGGTAACACGACGGATCTCAAAGATCCGGTTGCATGATTTTAATTGTGGTTTAAAAGCTTATAAAAATAAGGTAGTGAAAAGTATTGAAGTGTATGGCGAAATGCACCGTTATATCCCCGTTTTGGTAAAATGGGCGGGGTTTAAAAAAATTGGTGAGAAAGTAGTGGAACACCGTCCCCGCAAATATGGCACCACCAAGTTTGGATGGGAACGTTTCATTAACGGATTCCTGGATCTGGCTTCTATAATGTTCGTAGGCAGGTTTGGAAAACGGCCCATGCATTTTTTTGGATTATGGGGAACCATCTGCTTTGTGGTGGGATTACTGCTTACAGCCTATTTGGTAATCAGTAAGTTTATTGATCCTGAATATGCTCTAACCAACCGGCCTGCATTTTTTCTTGCTTTAACTTTGCTTCTATTGGGATCGCAACTTTTTCTTGCAGGGTTTACCGGTGAATTGATCGCCCGCAACTCGCCGGAGCGGAACTATTACCTGATTGAAAAAAAAATAGGCATTTGATTGCCTGTAGCAGTGGCTATGGATAAGAAGATCGTCATCATCGGACCGGCGTATCCTTTACGCGGAGGATTGGCAGCCTATGATGAAAGACTGGCAAAAGCATTTCAGTCGCAGCAATGGAAGGTGTGCATTTATACTTTCTCCCTCCAATATCCCAAGTTCCTTTTTCCCGGGAAAACACAGTATTCCTCAGATCCGCCGCCCCGTGGGCTGAACATCAAAGTTTGCATCAATGCCGTAAATCCATTCAATTGGATCAGGGTGGGCAGGGAACTGAAAAGAGCAGCGCCTGACATGATCGTGGTCCGGTACTGGCTGCCCTTTATGGGACCCTGTCTCGGAACCATATTAAGAGTGGCGAAAAAGAATCGCCGTACCAGGGTGGTTTGTATCGCGGATAATATTATTCCCCATGAAAAAAGGCCCGGAGATAATTTGTTCACCCGTTATTTTTTAAGATCAGCCGATGGGTTTATCACCATGAGCGAAAAAGTGCTGGCCGATCTCCGCAGTATCGAACACAAAAAACCGGCCCGTTTTGTGCCCCATCCGCTGTACGACAATTTTGGAGAGCCGGTGGCTAAAAAAGAATCCAGGCAAAATCTTGGGATAGCGGAAGACCAGCGGATCGTATTGTTTTTTGGATTTATCCGTAAATATAAGGGGCTGGATATTTTGCTGGACGCCATGAAAATAGTGAAGGAAAAGACATTGCTCCGAAAGTTGCCATCCGTTAAACTGTTGATAGCGGGTGAATTTTATGAAGATGCGAATCCTTATCTTCAACAGATCAGGGATAATGAAATTGAGGATTGGGTAATTTTACGAACTGATTTTGTTCCGGATAGCCAGGTAAAATATTATCTGTGCGCTGCCGATGCGGTGATACAGCCCTACCGGAATGCCACTCAAAGTGGCGTTACCCCGCTGGCTTATCATTTTGAAAAGCCGATGATCGTAACGAATGTGGGTGGATTGCCGGCAATGGTACCGGACGGCAGAGCAGGTCTTGTTGCGGAGCCGGATGCGGTGGATATAGCGGAGAAAATAATAGAGTTTTATGAAAGAGGAGAAGAATCTTTTATTGCCGGGCTGAGGTTGGAAAAAAAGAAATATGCCTGGGAGAATTTGGTTCAGGCCATCGAAGAAATCAGTGGCTTACCTTTGCATCCTGAAAAGAATAATAGCAATGATCTATGATTTATAGAAGTAAGGCGCCTTTGCGAATTGGTTTGGCGGGAGGTGGTACGGATGTGAGTCCGTATTGTGATCTGCACGGCGGCGCTATTCTTAACGCCACTATCTCTTTATATGCCTATGCCCATATCGAACCCATCCATCAGCAGGAGATTGTATTGGAAGCGGCAGATCGAAAAGAAATCCTGCATTACCCGGCAGATCAGCTTCTCCCCCTCGATGGCCGGCTTGATTTATTGAAAGGAGTTTACAATAGAATAAAACAGGATTACGGACTTCCGGCAGGTAAAGGGTTCAAATTGCAGACTTTTGTGGATGCCCCTGCGGGCTCCGGGCTGGGAACTTCCTCCACCCTGGTAGTGGCAGTCATCGGCGTTTTTGCTGAAATGCTTAAACTGCCATTGGGAGAATATGATATTGCCCGTTATGCCTTCGATATAGAACGTAAATACCTGGAGCTGGCAGGAGGGAGGCAGGATCAGTACGCGGCTACTTTCGGCGGGGTAAACTACATGGAATTTTATGCACACGATAAGGTGATCGTTAATCCGTTGCGCATCCGTTCGGAATACCTGAGGGAGCTGGAAAATAACCTGGTGTTGTTTTACACCGCTTCCAACCGGGAATCTGCGGCCATCATAAAGGAGCAGCAAAAGAATGTCCACGAAAAAAGAGAAACGCCTATTGAAGCCATGCATCAGTTGAAAGAACAAAGCCGGTGGATGAAAGAAGCATTGCTGACCGGAAGAATTAATGAGATTGGAGAGATCCTGGATTTTGGATTTAAGCAAAAACGGAAGATGGCAGCTAATATCTCCAACCCGCTGATTGAAGAAATATACGACACAGCAAAAAAATCGGGCGCTTCGGGAGGGAAGATCTCCGGTGCGGGCGGAGGCGGGTTTATGGTGTTTTACTGCCCCGGTAATACCAGGTACCGGGTGATAGATGCACTCTCCGAATTTGAGGGAGAAGTAAAACAATATACCTTTACAAAAAGCGGGTTACTCTCCTGGTCTGTTTAACGCATCGTGAAGGGGGCGGGGAGCCCACAAAAAATATGCTGGATAAAATAAAAGAGATCGTTGGAGCTTCCATTTCAGTCAAACAGCAGGTATTGGCTGACGAAGGTTTATTGCAGATTGTGGAGGATGTAACCGGGGTTATAGTGGGCGCTTTCAGGAACGGCAGGAAAGTTTTGTTTTGCGGAAACGGGGGCAGCGCCGCCGATGCCCAGCATTTGGCGGCCGAATTCAGCGGCCGGTTTTATTTAGACAGGGATGCCCTCCCTGCGGAAGCCCTGCACGTAAATACATCCTACCTTACAGCCGTAGCAAATGATTACAGTTATGAGGTAATCTATTCCCGCCTCATCAAAGGGTTGGGAAACAAAGGAGATGTGTTGGTCGGGCTCTCCACTTCGGGCAATTCAAAGAACATAGTGTTGGCTTTTGAACAGGCTAAAATGAATGGGATGATCACTGTGGGATTTACCGGATCGGGAGGTGGGAAAATGAAAAGCTTAAGCGATTATCTGATCAGTATCCCTTCCAACGACACCCCCCGGATACAGGAATCGCATATGCTGCTGGGGCACATCATCTGCCAATTAGTGGAAGAACAATATTTTAATAACAATTAGCATATTTTCTTAACTGCAAAACAAATGGAGGCTCCTGTCGAAGAAGCGGTGATACTTGCCGGCGGTTTGGGCACACGTTTGCGAAGCGCCGTGCCTGATTTGCCCAAATGTATGGCGCCTGTAAACGGCGTGCCTTTTTTGTCGTACCTGATCCGTTATTGTAAAGAACAGGGAATAAAAAAATTTGTATTTGCGTTGGGCTATAAAAGCGAGGAGTTTCACACGTTTTTAGAAAATATTCTGCTCTCATCGGAATACCGTGTTTCTATTGAGACAGAGCCGCTCGGAACCGGAGGGGCGGTCCGGCTCGCCTGTGGCGAAATAAGGGGGCAGAATGTGATAGTAGTCAACGGCGATACGCTGTTTCGCATATCTTTTCCCGCACTCTCGGATTTTCACCGTATGCATGGCGCCGAATGCACCATCGCTTTGAAGCCTATGAAAGCGTTCAGCCGTTATGGGGTGGTAGAGCTTGATCCCAATGGTGTTGTGAATAGTTTTCAAGAGAAGCGGTATTATGAAGACGGGCTTATAAACGGAGGAGTATATGCGCTGAATGTGCCGGCATTCCTGGAAAAAACGTTTCCTGAAAAATTTTCCTTTGAAAAGGAATACCTGGAATATTATTATACGGGGGGCAGGATTTTTGGATTAACAATGGACGAATATTTTATTGATATCGGTATTCCGGAAGATTACGAGAGAGCTTCGGCGGAATTAAATCGTTCCTTCTTTCCGGTCCGCCCGGAATAATCAGCGCCAGGTAATTCCGTTAATTCGCTATTATGCATAAAGTGCTCACAGATCGCAGATAAGTTTCTGCCGGTAAAATCTGAGGTGTTTGTGAGCCGCTTTAGGGTTAACATTCCGCGTGTTAAATTTAACCGGTTGCATGAAGACGTTTATAAAACGATGCTCAATATGATGGATTTTAAACAAGTAGACAGATCCTGGACCTTATTTTTGGACCGTGATGGGGTGATCAATTATGAAAAGATCGGGGATTATGTCACGCGGTGGGAGGATTTCAGGTTTTATGACGGTGTATTGGATGCGCTGAATATCTTTGCGAAGCAGTTCGGGTATATTTTTATCGTAACCAATCAGCGGGGCGTAAGTAAGGGATTGATGACAGAGCGGGATCTTACCGATATCCATCGCCACATGCTTGGGGCGATTAATGCGCACGGCGGCCGGATAGACCATATCTATTACTGTATTGATATGGAAGACGAAAGCCCCAACAGAAAACCGGGTCCGGGGATGGGTTTAGCGGCCAAAAAAGACTTCCCGAAAATTGATTTCAGCAGGTCAATAATGATTGGGAATACCATTAATGATATGGTTTTCGGGAAAAATTTAGGGATGCATTCCGTTTTCATCAGTTCAAATCGCCCGGCACCTCCCCTGCCGGATGCAACCACAGACGCCGTTTATCCCTCTTTGTTGAAGGTTGCCCTGCAGTTTGCACAATAAAACCTTGCTTTCCATGTTATGGATTTATTGATCCCTGTTAAATAAAAACCAACCCCTAAGATGTTAAATACGAATATATTTGCAAACCTAAATTTTAAAAAATGAAGAAAAGAAACCTGTTTTTTCTCTTTTGTTTTGTAGCTGCCTGCACCTTAATGGCGTCTTGTAAAAAGGACAAGAATAAAGAAGATGAAGACCCGGATGCGAACCTGCCGGCATTGACGAATGTAATAGGGTATTGGAGAGGAACATATACCCCCGGGAACACGGATTATGCTTTTTTAGTGAAGGAGGAAGACAATGTAATTATTGTTTACGCGAACAGCGCCGACACCACCAATGCTGAAAAAGCCTATGGAATCTGGACTTTTGACCCGGCTACCAAGAAATTCACTTCCTACTATGCCTATGATCAGGAAAGAAAATACTCTACGACCGGTACGCTTATTCACAGGAGATTAGAAGGTACCTGGGGGCCTCAGCTTTCTACTACCGGGGGAGGAACCTATACAGTAAGATTTATTCAATAAAGCTCCTCTATAAGTTACAACACATCAGCAGGCTGTGGGATATTTTTCCCCGCACCTGTTGATTTTTGCCGTTTCAATAGTTGGTTTTATTCATTTCTGCATTAAAATGTTATTTTATCTCCGCCGGCGTTAAATGCTGCCAAACTGACATTTTTTTTATCCTTTTGGTTATCTTTGTCCCTGCTAAAGTTCAGATTTGAATATGTTGGATATATTGAAACCGAAGGTACACGATGAAAGCAGGCAAGGGGAGGCTTTTGCGCCCCTGGCTAACGATCCTGCACTGTATAAAAAAAAATTCTACATAGAGAGCTATGGATGCCAGATGAATTTCTCGGATAGTGAGATTGTAGCGTCTATCCTGAATGATACCGGCTTTGGGGCTACGCAGGACTATGAAGAGGCGGATCTGATTTTCCTGAATACCTGTTCTGTTCGTGAAAAAGCCGAACAAACCGTTCGGAAACGTCTTACGGAATTTCGAAAAATTAAAGAATCCCGGCCCGGGATGCTGGTGGGCGTTTTGGGTTGTATGGCCGAAAGGCTGAAGTCGAAGTTTCTTGAAGAAGAACGCCTGGTGGATATTGTAGTAGGCCCGGATGCCTACCGCAGTCTGCCCGGCCTGATAGAAGAAGCGGAAGGCGGGCAGAAAGCCGTGAATGTGTTGCTTAGCCGGGAAGAGACCTATGCTGACATTTCACCGGTGAGGCTGAACAGCAATGGCGTGACCGCTTTTGTGAGCATCATGAGAGGGTGTAATAATATGTGCACTTTTTGTGTGGTTCCGTTTACCCGGGGAAGGGAAAGAAGCCGGGATGCATTTTCCATTGTAAAAGAATGCAGGGAACTGTTTGACCAGGGCTTCAGGGAAGTTACCCTGCTGGGTCAGAATGTGGACAGTTATTATTATACACCGGAGACTACAGGCAAAGATTTAAAAGAGCCGGCGGCAACGGTCACTTTCGCTGATCTGCTGGAAGAAGTGGCAAAGATCTCGCCTTTGCTGAGGGTGCGTTTTTCAACCTCCCATCCCAAAGATATTACAGACGAAGTGTTGTATGTGATGGCTAAATACCGCAATATCTGCAAATACATACACCTCCCGGTTCAGAGCGGTTCCACCCGTATTTTGCAAATGATGAACCGCACCTACACCCGTGAATGGTATATGTCGAAAATTGACAGGATCCGTGAAATCATCCCCGAATGCGGGATCAGCAGTGATATCATTGCGGGTTTTTGTACAGAAACGGAAGAAGATCATCTTGATACCCTTTCGCTGATGGAATACAGCCGTTACGATCTGAGTTATATGTTTTATTACAGCGAACGCCCGGGTACCCTGGCACAAAGAAGATTTGAAGACGATGTGCCGGATGCGGTCAAGAAGAGAAGGCTCGGGGAGATTGTGGATCTGCAAAACCGTTTGTCGGGAAAAAGTAATGAACAGGATATTGGTAAAACCTTTGAGGTCTTAATTGAAGGAGACAGTAAAAAGAGCGACCAGGATTGGATGGGAAGGACTTCCCGGAATAAGGTGGTGGTTTTTCCCAAAGACCGGGAGAAAAAATACAAAAAAGGAGATTATGTAACGGTGGGCGTAACGGGGTGTACAAAAGCTACACTGTTCGGAGAGATCATTTGAAACAACCACTCTAATCAATAGCCGGACAAGATGGATATACAAGCAATAAAAAACAGGTTTGGTATAATTGGTAATTCGCCGGCTTTAGGCTATGCTTTGCAAGTGGCGGCCCAGGTGGCAAACACCGATCTTACAGTGCTTATTTACGGAGAAAGCGGGGTAGGGAAGGAGGTGTTTTCACAGATCATCCACGCATTGTCGTCCCGGAAACACAATCCTTTTATAGCGGTGAATTGTGGCGCTATTCCGGAAGGTACCATTGATTCGGAACTGTTTGGACATGAAAAAGGATCTTTCACCGGTGCTGTGGACAGCAGGAAGGGCTATTTTGAAACCGTAAACGGGGGTACCATATTCCTCGATGAAATTGGAGAATTGCCGCTGGGCACGCAGGCGCGTTTGCTCCGGGTACTGGAAACGGGAGAATATATCCGTGTAGGATCATCTAAAGTGCAAAAGACGGACGTAAGAGTGGTGGCTGCCACCAACAAAGATCTGCTGGAATATACGCATAAGGGAAAATTCAGGCAGGATCTGTATTACCGGCTTAATACCGTTCCCATAAGGGTGCCGGCGCTGAAAGACAGACCCGAAGACATTATTCTTTTATTCAGAAAGTTTGCCGCGGATTTTGCGGAACGCTACAAAACGGCTGCTGTGCAACTGGATGATGAAGCAAAGGATTTGTTAATCCGGTATCCCTGGCCGGGAAATGTCAGGGAATTGAAGAACATTGCGGAACAGATATCCGTGTTGGCTCAGGATAAATTGGTAACGGCGAGGCAGCTCCGGCAGTTTTTACCTGAATACAATACCAACCGGATGCCGGTATTGGCCACCGGTTCCGGAAATGTATCGCATGCAGAATTTGCCAATGAGCGGGAGATTTTATACAAGCTTTTCTTTGATATGAAGAAAGACGTTACGGAGCTGAAAAAAATGTTTGTAGATATTCTTCAGAACCCCCAGCGGGCGGGCGCTGCGGTGGCTTATGCCAATGAGTCGTTGTTGAACGACTATCATGACGTGGAACGGGAAAAAAACATTTCGCCGCCTGCCCTTGTTCAGCCGGCGCAGCCTGTGCTTATTGATAATAATGATATCTATGAACATGAGGAAGTGGAGGAGTCGCTGAATATCATGGATAAGGAGAAAGAACTGATTGTAAAAGCGCTCAAAAAACACAAGGGAAAACGGAAAGATGCTTCGTCCGATCTGGGGATCAGTGAAAGAACCTTATACCGCAAGTTGAAAGAATACGATATTAATGAATAATCCGATGCTTAGAGCCAGTATTTTTTTTTTAATTGCTTTTATTTCCATACAGGCTACCTGTAACTATACCCTCAAAGACATCAGCATCCCCCCGGAAGTAAAAACGGTTCGGGTAAACTATATTGAAAACCGGGCAAGGTACATTAATCCCCAGCTTAGCCCCCAGTTAACGGATAAACTGCGGCAAAAAATAACAGGGCAAACCCGCCTGACGATCATTAACGGGGATGACGCTCATTATGATATCAGTGGATACATCACCGACTTTTCCGTGAATACTTCCGGGATTTCCGGGAAGGAGGCTTCCAGTAACAACCTGAATGTAACCGTGCATATTATCTTTAAAAACCGTTTGGATGAAAAGGGTGATTTTGAAACCGACATAACACGGAATTTCCCGTTTTCAGCTTCCCTTAGTTTTACGGATGCGCAAAATCGCCTGATGGACGAAATTTTGAAAAACATGTCGGACGATATTTTTAATAAAATATTCTCTAACTGGTAAAGGGTTGTACCTTCATGACAATGAATCCTGCGATAGAAAATCTGGTGGAAAAGTATTTCCATGTGAATAAACTGGAGGAGGTGGACGAATCGGTTGTAGAACAATTGGCCGGTAAGTATCCCTACTATGCTCCTCTTCAGTACCTGCTTGCCAGGAAATACAGGCAGATGGATGCTTTGCTGTACAGATTGCAGGTTACAAAAACGGCTGTTTTTTTCAGTAATCCCCATTGGCTGAACGATTTGCTTCAAAACGACCAGGATAGTAACCGGGATGAGAGCCTGATTTCTCCCATTGACGAACAGCCCGGTGAAATAGAAAATGAGCCGGTAATCCAGGAACCGGAGTTACCGCTACCTGTTCCTGATAATGAGAAGTTTTTGAATGGGCAGGCCTGGAACACCGGTGAAAGCGAAGAAAAGGCAGGGGAAGCGGACGCGGTGGAAACGGAACCCGAAGCCTCAATTTCTGAGCCGCCTTCAGATACCGATGCCGCTCCGGAGGAATTGCAGGTAACGGATGCAGAAGATATACCTATGTTTCGTGAAGCTTCGGGAGAAAGCGATACCGTGGTTCCTGAACCCGGAAAAGAGGAGGATGATCAGTCGTTGGCGGTAAAAACCGTTCTCCCTTTAGAGCCCGAGCTGGAGGAACCGTCTGTTTTGCCTTCGTTAATTTCTGAAAAGATGTTGCCGGTGATACCGGTTGAGCCTTTGTTTACGGTAGATTATTTTGCTTCCCAGGGAATCCGGTGGAACAATGAGGAAGGGAGTGATAAGTTAAGCAAAAAACTGCGCAGTTTTACCGAATGGCTGAAGACCATGAAGCGGCTTCATCCGGAGAAAATGGAAGAAGAAATGGACAAGGGGAGGGATGGCGCTATTCAGAACATCGCGGAACATTCCAATGAACTGGATGAAGTGGTAACCGAAACAATGGCTGAAGTATTTGCCCGCCAGGGATTAGCGGCTAAAGCAGTGGAAGTATATCAGAAATTAAGTTTGCTCAATCCCGGTAAAAGAGCTTATTTTGCAGCCAGAATTTCCAAATTAAATCAAACCTGATATATGGCCATTTTGTTTCTGATCCTGATTATTGTGTCCTGCATTATAGTGGCGTTGATTATCCTGATCCAAAATCCCAAAGGTGGCGGCTTGTCGGGAAGTATTGCCGGTTTCAGCAGCCAGTTCATGGGGGTAAAACAAACCACCGATGTTCTGGAAAAAGGAACCTGGATATTTGCCACTTTTATCGGTGTTTTGTGCCTGTTTTCTTCCTTGTTTTTGAGTTCTGATAACAGCAACCAGTTCATTAAAGGTATCAACACCAATCAGCAACAGCAGCAAAGCTTACCGGTTGCGCCGCCGCCGGCTGCTCCCCAGAACGCGCCTGTACAAACCCAGCCTTAATTAACATTCGATAAACTTATCATTATCAGACCCTGTTTTATGGCAGGGTTTTTTATTATATTCAATCTCCGTAAAGAAGAAAATATAAGAACGTTATGGTCAAAAAGCTGATTTTACTCTTTCTGTTTTTTCTCATTGCTTTTGTTGCCTTTTCGGTCTGGAAAATATGGGGAAGTAATACAGACTTTGAAGAAGATCAATATTTTCTTTATATAAAAACGGGCAGCAGTTATGATGATTTAATCCGTACGCTGCAGGAAGACAAAGTGGTACGTAACCCCGCTTTATTTTCCCGGATTGCCCGGAAGCGAAGCCTGCCGTCAAAATTAAAAGCAGGCCGGTACAAGATCAACCGGGGAGCCAGTATTTGGGAAATAATACAGATGTTGCGGAACGGTATCCAATCTCCCGTCAACCTGGTGATAAACAAGCTCAGAACCAAAGAAGACCTGGCGCGCCTGGCGGGTCGTAAACTGGAATGTGATTCCAACGCCGTAATAAATTATTTGAATCATTCAGATTCTTTATTCAAAAAAGGGTTAGACACCAACAACGTAATGACTGTTGTCATCCCCGATACCTATAGTTTTTTCTGGAACACTTCCGTGGAACAATTGGTGAGCAGGCTGATGAAGGAAGAAAAGAGGTTTTGGAACGAAAGCCGGCTGCAGAAAGCGCGTGATCTGGGTTTGACTCCTCAGCAGGTGTATATTATGGCTTCCATAATTGAAGAGGAAACCAACAAGTATGACGAAATGCCGTTGATGGCCAGTGTTTATCTCAATCGTTTAAACAGGGGAATGCCCCTCGGGGCCGACCCGACCATAAAATTTGCGACCCGGGATTTTGCCGCTAAAAGAGTAACGTTGAAAATGATCAGCCAGAGCGCTTCTTCTCCCTATAATACATATAAGAATAAAGGATTGCCTCCCGGCCCTATTTGCACCCCCTCCATTAAAACCATTGATGCTACGCTGGATGCAGCCTCCACCCCTTATCTTTATTTCTGTGCAAAACCCGATTTTTCGGGATACCATGCGTTTGCAACAACCGAAGCAGAACATTTTAAAAATGCCAGGGCTTATCAGAAAGCATTGAATCGTTTAAAAATTAGATAAGAATTTCGGATATTCGGGTAATATGACGAAGCTTGAAAGCAGGATTGTAGCATCAAGACCGGTCAATTTTTTGATCGTGCGGTCAAAACGGGTGATTTTGCCGGGTTTCCAGGGATTACCAATTTACGATGTAGTGCTTTTTTTGACCCAACAAATCAAAAAAGAAGGACTGAAGATCCGGGCAGCAGCTATCGCTTTTAATATCCTGATGGCCATCCCTCCCTTCCTCATTTTTTTATTCACCCTTGTTCCCTACCTGCCGGGTCAAAAAGATTTTACGAGAGAATTGCTGGGGTTAATAAGAGACCTTACGCCGAACCGGGATACCTATGTATGGGTAAGGGATTTTATTGACGATTTTACCCGGCCCAGGGGTGGGCTCTTGTCCATCGGCTTCATTACGGCGGGTTTTTTTGCTTCCAATGCCATGCTGGGAATCATGAGTTCATTTGACCGTTCTTTACATGTTATGTACCGGCGAAAAAGGAATTTTTTGCAAAGCCGGGTTACGGCGTTGAAGCTTACTTTTTTTATTGCTATTATCTTTATGGCTTCCATCCTATTGCTCATTACCCAGGGAAGTATCCTGCGGTCTGTTTTACTGTGGATGGACATAGAAAGCGAGCGTATCCGCTGGTGGATCAACACATTGAGGTGGGTGATCATCGTAGCCCTGATTTATTATGCCATCGGGCTGATCTATCGTTTTGCTCCGGCTATCCAGCACAAATGGAAGGTGAATTCCCCCGGAACCATCCTCGCAACACTGCTCATAATCGCCCTTACGGTTTTGTTCAGTTATTGGGTCAACAATTTTGGAACCTATAATAAAGTATATGGATCAATTGGAACGGTGATCATATTGATGTCGTCTTTCTTTTTTAATTCCCTCATTTTGTTGATCGGTTTTGAGCTGAATGTAAGTATCAATCACCTTAAAATGGAGGCAGAAGCACGGCAATCAAACGGGGGGCGAAGCGGTGGCGGGAGAAGATAGGAATGTTTTTCTATGCACCCCTGCAAAATAGCGATGATTTATTTAATTTGCCATTACGGCGATTTTAAAGGAACCACTATAAACAACCAATTAAAAACGAATTAACCTCATGCCGATTATATCCCCCTCGCTATTAGCCTGTGATTTTTTGAGATTAAAAGAAGTATGTGATATGCTCAACCGCAGTGAAGCGGATTGGTTTCACCTGGATGTGATGGACGGACGTTTTGTGCCGAATATAAGTTTTGGTATGCCTGTTATCGAAAAAATACGGAATGCTACCCATAAGCCTTGTGATGTACACCTGATGATAGAGGAGCCCGGAAGGTATGCCGCGGATTTTAAAGCGGCCGGCGCCGATCATCTCACCGTTCATTATGAAGCGTGTCCCCATCTGCATCGCAATCTTATGCAGATCAAAAACCTGGGCATGAAGGCGGGAGTGGCCATCAACCCGCATACGCCCGTTCAACTGTTGCAGGACGTTTTGGAATATACAGATGTAGTGATCCTTATGAGTGTTGATCCCGGATTTGGCGGGCAACCATTTATTCCGCATTCCCTGAATAAGATCCGGCTGCTGCGTGAACGGATAGACCAGATGAAACTGGATACCATCATTGAAGTGGATGGGGGGGTTACGCTGCAAAACGGTCCCGCTATTTTGGAAGCAGGCGCTCACGCGCTGGTGGCCGGAACCATTATTTTTAATGCGGATCAGCCTGAGGAAATGATCAGACAATTCAAACATTTATAAAGTCCTGTATTTCATTTGAGTGGCGTATTTTGCCTCATCCAATTCCTCTTTTTTCAGCCCAGCCCGGAAGTAAAAACCGGGCAGGATGGCTGGTTTCACGGTATTAGCATAAGTTAATGCCGTAGCAGAAAATAGACGATTTTATAATAATAAACGGGCAGTCTCGTTTAATGTATGATAATTTCATTTTCATTAAATCTAATCCCAATCCCCGTGAAAAAAATTTCCTTAATTGAACCTGACACTATGGAGCGAGTGATATCCATCTGCCGGCAGTACACTCCGCTGGATGAGGCAAGCCAAAAAGCATTGGCAGGCATCATTACGTTGCGGGAATATCGTAAAAATGAGCATGTTTTTGAACAGGACCAGTTTTGTGGCGATCTTTTTGTAGTGGTAAGAGGAGCCTATCGTTTATTCCATAAAACGACACAAAAAGAGCATACTACCTGGCTGGGATATGATGATCACATCATATCTTCCCTCCATTGCTTATTGTTTAATACCCCGGCAAAGGAAAGTATGCATATTTTGGAAGATTCGATCATAGGCGTTATCCCTTACAATCTTTTGCTCAGTCTTTCGAGGCAATACGCCGCACTGGACAAATTGAACCGAACTATTATGAGCACTTTTATTATGGAAATGCAGGAAAATCTTTTTGCTACCAGGTTTATGGAAGCGGCAGACCGTTACCATTATTTTACACAAAAGCAACCCGAGGTTTTACAACATATTCCTTTAACTTACCTGGCTTCGTTTCTCGGTATTACCAAAGAGAGTCTCAGCAGGATCCGGTCGGGATTAAGAACGCGCGATAACAGCTACGGGTTAAATAATTCCTATTTACGAACCGCATCGTAGCCGGAATACGGAACCGTTGCTATAAAAAATTGCCGGGAGAGGTTGAATCATTTCAGCTTCTCCTTTTTTTATAACCGGCCGAATGCTTTTTGAATGGCGTATGGTTGTTTTTATTCGGGGAGCGCCATGCAGGAGCCGGCCCCAGAAATTCCGGCAGCTTCGCTTTTTCTATTTCCTTATTAATGAGTTTTTCAATAGCGAAAAAACTATTTTGCTCTTTTTCTCCAACCAGCGTGTAAGCCATACCGTCAGCTTCCGCCCTTGCCGTTCGTCCGATCCGGTGTACATAATCTTCGCCGTCGCGCGGCACATCGTAATTGATCACCAGGTCAATGGTATCAATATCAATGCCGCGACTTAGAATATCTGTAGCAACCAATAGTGGTATCCTGCCGCTGGTAAAGCCGGCCAGTACGTCCTCCCGCTGGGATTGGGTTAAGTCGCTGTGCATTTCTTCCACCTTTAAACCGTTTTGCTTTAAGGTTTTGGTCAATAGTTTCACATTCCTTTTCCGGCTGCAAAAAACGAGGACGCGCTTATATGGTTTCCGGGTCAGGAGGTACTTTATCAGGGGTATTTTCTGCGGCTCATGAACCAGGAAAGCTTTTTGGATGATTTTTTCCGGCGGACGGGAGATAGCAATATTGATCTCCACCGGGTTGGTGAGGATCTGTTGCGCTAATTTCCTGATCTTGGAAGGCATGGTGGCCGAAAACAGCAGGGTTTGTCTTTTGCGGGGCAGTTGAGCGATGATCCTGTTGATATCATCCGAAAAACCCATGTCCAGCATGCGGTCGGCTTCATCCAGTACCAGAAATTGCAATCCTTTTATAGATACATAGCCCATATTAAGATGGGCGATCAGCCTGCCCGGCGTACAGATAATGATATCGGCGCCCATCTGCAGGGCTTTTTTTTCCCCCACAAAATTTTGCGCGTCACTTCCGCCATATACGGCTAAAGAACTGATAGAGGTGAAATAGCTGAGTCCTTCAACGTGTTGGGCAATCTGGATGGCCAGTTCCCTTGTGGGTACAATGATCAGCGCTCTGACGTATCCGGAAGTTTCTTTTTCCAGCAAACGATTGATGATGGGAAGAAGAAAAGCGGCTGTTTTACCGGTTCCGGTCTGCGCCGAAGCGATCAGGTCTTTCCCCGCCAGGATGGCCGGAATGACCTGCTCCTGCACGGGCGTTGCTGTTTCATAGTTGGATGCTTCAATTCCTTCCTGGAGACCGGGATGAAAGTTAAATTCTGTAAAATGCAAAGAAAAGTATGGTTTAAAATGATTCTGTTAAGGCGGGTATATCCCAAATTTTCGCTCCATCTGCGGTGGGACACCAGCCGGTAGTGAGTTCTATCTCACCCCGCCTGCGAAAATTTGAAATGCGCCCGCTAAGGGTTACTCCCTTGTTTGCAGGGATAAAGATATTGTAAAAAATCCATACTCCTGTTCTGTCTTTTCAACTCGATTGTACCAGGGCTGTTGTAGCCCGGTGTTCAGTGCTTTAGTTTTGAGGTGTAAGGTCCAAATACATCTTTTACCGGCATGTCTTCCCGGCTGTCGTCAAGAATGATAACATAGTATTCTTTTCCTCCGGGCAACACGCGCACCACAATATGACCCTGCTGGCTTTTGTACGCCCGATCCACCAGGGAGCCGATTACGTATTTATTGGCGTCCAGCATATTGGTGGTGAATAAGTCCCTGGGTCCCTCATATAAAAAAGGCGTGGTTAAACGACGGAGCACTTCTTCTCCGGGGTGATCGGCCGACCAGGATTGCTGGATCCACACCCGCGGTTTAAAGGTTTTGACCTGGTATTCGTTTACCGCATTCCGGTTGCCATGATGATCCATTGTGGCTACATCCACTTCTCCAACAGCTTTAGCAACCGGGGTTTCCACGTCGTTCCACCAGGCATCGCCATACGATACCACGCCCCCGCAATCGCCTCCGGTATAATAGGAGAAAGGACCGTAATGCAATACCAATACAAGGCTCAGCTCGTTTTCTCCCGGCCAGCTTTTCGGCCGGGCAGTGTCGGTTTCCGGGAAGAAAGAGATCACACTGCTGTCTTTCCCGGTCCATATCCAACCGTTGGCTTTTACATTCTGAACGTAAAAAGAAGGGTACCGGCCCGGATGATGTTGTAAACCGATCTGGCTTCTGCTCCCGGCTTTGAATGCCGCAGCTTTCATTCCTTTTTGCTGCTGGACGGCTATGAAATTGAAATAACTTTGTATGGCTTCCCAAAAATTTATTTCACCGCTGAACCGTCCTTTATACTTTTTTATATCATAAGGATAATTGTAATCGGGATAACCCCTGTCCAGTAAATGATGTATGGGGATCAAATCGCCTACGCCGGTTATTCCACTAAGATAATATTTCCCCGATCCTGATTGTCGCATACCCGGGTACCAGGTGCCAAAATGGTCATCGTGAAAGTGAGAAATTGCAGCATAATCTATTTCGGCTTTTTCTTTTAGCGGGGATACTTTTTTGATGTAAGCCGCAATCCACTCATAAGCTCTTTTGTTGTAGCTGGGGCGCATCGGTGCGTTTCTTGGAGTGAAGGCGCGGTTGCTTAACGGGCTCATTTCTCCGGCATCGAAAAGCATCGTGGTGCCATCGGGGAAAATATAAAAGGCGGCGTCTCCCCAGCCGGTGTTGATGTGATGTAAATCGAGGTATCCTTCCGTCCAGTTGGGCAGAGGTTGCCCCGGCGTGGCTATTTGTGAAAAAGCAGGGGTTAAAATCACATTCAGAAAAAAAAACAGTAACCCGGCTCGTATGAATATTTTACCTGTGTTCATGAACTTAATATCAGATGATGCTCAAAAATACAACTCTGCCTGTGTTTTTTAAAATTCCGCAAACCCGGGGTAATGAATGAATGGTATCATCGTTTATATAACAGGAAGAGATGAAATGGATCTCAATCTTTATTATCTGTTGATACAACGCGCTTAATTATCGGGTTTGGCGTAATATTGTTCTATTTAAATGATCAAGCTGCCAATGCATCTAACCAGGTCGTGTTTATTTCTGTTTTGCCTGATCCTTCCGGCTGCGTTTTTTGGACAGCAGAAAACCGCTGTTGTTTCCGGAAAAGTAATAGATGTGGAAGAGAAGCCCCTGTCCGGGGTTTCGGTGATTATTTTGGGCCGGCATACCGGAACAGTAACCAACGATTCCGGAATTTTTACGCTTGCGGTGCCTGCAAACAAAGCCATAGCGCTTACTTTTTCCTTCACCGGTTGGCAAACCGTTCAACGTAATTTTTTTTTGAACGAAAACGAGCAGGAAAAAGTGATGGTTCGTATGGAAAGTAATTCAAAAACCCTGCAGGAGGTGATCGTCAAAAACGACCGGAGTAAAGCGGATCCCGGGCTTATTCAGCTTAATCCTAAATATGCCCTTGCTATTCCGGCTGCCACGGGAGGAGTGGAGAATCTGATCAAAGTGTTTGTGGGGAGCAATAATGAATTGACTTCCCAATACACCGTCAGAGGAGGCAACTACGACGAAAACCTTGTTTATATAAATGACTTTGAGATATTTCGCCCCTATCTCATCAGTAAGGGTCAGCAGGAGGGATTGAGTTTTATTAATCCCGAACTCACCGGGGGGCTCAACTTTTACAACGGAGGTTTTCAGTCCAAATATGGCGATAAGATGAGCAGCGTGTTGGAAGTCCGGTATAAAAAACCGGTGAACTTCGCAGGCTCTGCTTATGTAGGTTTGTTGGAACAGGGATTCCATATTGAAGGGTTGTCGAAAAACAGGAAACTCAGTTACCTTTTAGGGGTGCGCAACCGTTCCAACAAGAACCTGCTGAGCGCCCAGGAAACCAAAGGCAATTATATCCCTTCTTCTTCGGATGTGCAGGCTATATTCACTTACCGGTTCAACGACAAATGGCAGATGGAGTGGTTAGGCGTTTTGTCCGGAACAAAGTTTAAGCTGATACCCGAGGAAGCAAAGCTCACGTCCTCTGTTCTTTCACCATTATTCAGCAGCAATCTTGGATTGGATATTTATTTCGAAGGACAGGAACACGACAGGTATCAGACCCACATGCTGGGCATGAGCGTAGTGCGGCAGGTGAACCAGGATCTGAAGCTGAAATGGCTGTTGAGCCGTTTCGAAAATGATGAGTCGGAGGCTTATGATATAGCCGGTGCTTATTTATTTGGCGAGAGGAGCTTTGATAAATCACAACCGGATTTCGGGTCTATAACAAATCCCCTGGGTGCCGGGGTATTTATGAATCATGCCAGGAATACATTGAACATTCAAAACTGGAACCTTTCTCACAAGGGCAACTGGCGTTTCAGAAAACAATTTTTCCAGTGGGGCGTCAGCCTGGAACGGACCGGTATCAGGGATAGGCTCAGCGAATGGGAACTGCAGGATTCCGCAGGCTTTAATCTTCCTTATCCTTCATCTCAACTTGAACTTCAAACGGTGAGGAAATCGCAAATTGAATTGGGGATCAATAAATTCTCAGGTTATATACAAAACAATGTGGCCCTGGGCAGGGAGTCCCGCGTGAGCTTGCAGGGGGGCGTTCGATTTAATTATAACAGTCTGACACAGGAATGGTTGGTTTCGCCGAGGGTGCAAATGTCGTGGATGCCAGGGGAGGAGAAAGACTGGGTATTTAATATAGCTGCCGGGGTGTACGACCAGCCGCCGTTTTACAGGGAATTCAGGAGGTATGACGGTTCTGTCAACCTGGACGTTAAGGCGCAAAAGAGCTGGCAGGTGGTAGCCGGAGCGGCCCGTAATTTTGTATTATGGGAACGACCTTCGCGGATGACCATCGAAACCTATTATAAACGGATGACGCAGGTGGATCCCTACGATATTGATAACGTTCGTATCCGTTATTTCGGAAACAACAGCGCCAGGGCATTTGCAACGGGCATAGAAATGCGTTTGTTCAGTGAATTGGTTAAAGATGCGGAAAGCTGGATCAGTGTTGGGTTGATGCGAACCATGGAAAAGATAGACGATTTTTATTATTATCGTTACAAAAATGCGGCGGGCGAATACATTACGGCACAAACGGAAGATCAGTTAGTATCCGATAGCGTTCGGTTTGATAAAGGTTGGATGAAGCGACCCACTGACCGGCTGCTCACCTTTGGCATGTTCTTCCAGGATTATTTAAGCACCAATAAAAATTTCAAAGTGCATTTGAATATGATCTATGGCAGCAGCATGCCTTATAATATACCGGGTAGCGTACGGTACAGGAATGGATTGGTGCTGGATCCGTATTTTAGAGTGGATATCGGGTTCAGCGCTTTGTTGCTGGATGGCGACAAAGCCACCCGGCGCAGCCACAGCCCGTTTCGTAAGCTGGAAAGCATCTGGGCAAGCCTGGAAGTGTTTAACCTGTTGGATCGCGATAACACCATCTCCTACCTCCTGATCAGGGATTTCTCCAATACCGTTTACACGCTTCCCAATCGCCTGACCCCGCGCCTGCTGAATTGTAAGATTTTAACCCGGTTTTAAAAAAGTATTCACACCTGTGTATAGGTAATTGTGTATATTACCCGGATTGAATCCTTATATTTGGCACAATTGATTGGATTGGTCTGTAATATTTGAATGACTATTTGTGAAAATAAAAAGCACTGAATTGACGGAAACTATTATTAACCTTGAAACCGTTAACCCTATTGAATTTTTTGGTGTTAACAATGGTAAGCTCGACCTTCTCAAAAAGAAATTTCCTCTTCTCAAAATCCTGAGCCGCGGTACGCAGATCAAGCTCAGCGGAGCGCCGGAGCAGATTGAAACTGCGAAAGAAAAAATCGTTTTGCTGATCCAATACCTCGAACGGCATGGTCATGTAAGTGAGAACTATTTTGAGCAGATCCTTGGCGGAGACGATGCCGAGGTGGTGGACCATTTCAATGAACGAAACAGTAATGAGATTTTAGTATTCGGCCCCAATGGCAGAAGCGTGAGGGCCAGAACGCCCAATCAAAAACGGTTGGTGGCAGCCGCGGAAAAGAACGATGTGGTTTTCGCCATTGGCCCTGCCGGTACGGGAAAAACTTTTACGGCGGTGGCCCTCGCGGTGAGAGCCCTGAAAAACAAAACGGTAAAGAAAATTATCCTTACCCGCCCCGCAGTAGAAGCCGGTGAAAGCCTGGGTTTTTTACCGGGAGATCTGAAGGAAAAAATTGACCCTTACCTGCGCCCGCTGTATGACGCGTTGGACGATATGATCCCTGCCGATAAGCTGGGTTACTATATGAGCACGCGGGTTATTGAAATTGCACCGCTTGCCTATATGCGCGGACGCACCCTGGATAATGCTTTTATCATCCTGGATGAAGCCCAAAATGCAACCGATCTGCAGATCAAGATGTTTTTAACAAGAATAGGCGCCAACGCCAAAGCCATTATAACCGGCGATCTTACCCAGGTGGATCTGCCCAAACACCAGCGCAGCGGGTTGGAAAAAGCCGCCCGGATTTTGAAGGGGATAGAGGGTATAACGCATATTGAACTGGATGAAAGCGATGTAGTGCGCCACAGGCTGGTGAAAGCAATTATCAGGGCTTATGACAGGGATCACGAGAGGCAGCAACATATCTTAAGAGAAAAAGAAGAAGGCCGGAGAGAATGATAGCTGGTTTTATCGAAGTTTATGTCCGCAGGCTTCTCTCCGGTGGTTTTAAAAATAGCTGAGTTTTGTTTTAGGGGTTAATGTTAGCAGGGTTTCATACATGAGCCGGATGGTGTTTTCGATATCAGACTTATGCAGCATCTCTACCGTAGTATGCATATAGCGAAGCGGAATGGAAATGAGCATAGAAGGGCAACCGTCGTTTGCATAGGCAAAGGATTCGGTATCAGTGCCGGTGCTGCGGCTAACCGTGCGCAATTGAACGGGGATATTTTTCTCTTCCGCCACCTGCTGCACAAGCTCCAGTAATTTGTTGTGTACCGCGGGGCCGTACGCCAGGGAAGGTCCTTTTCCACACGCCACATCTCCCTCAATCTTTTTGTTAACCATCGGCGTGGTGGTATCATGCGTTACATCCGTTATCAGAGCGATGTCCGGCCGGATCCTCCGGGCTATCATTTCGGCGCCCCTTAGCCCGATCTCTTCCTGTACGGCATTGACGATATATAAACCGTAAGGAATCTTTTTCCTGTTTTCTTTCAAAAGCCGCGCTACTTCCGCGATCATAAATCCACCGATCCGGTTGTCCATTGCCCTGCCGATAAAATAATCGTAAGCCAGTTCATCAAAGCCCTCTTCGTAGGTGGCTACCGAGCCGATATGAATTCCCAGTGCTTCCACCTCTTCTTTGCTCCTTGCCCCGCAGTCGAGGAAAAGGTTTTCCACTTTGGGTTGTGTTTCCTTTTCAGCGCCGCCGATGCGGGTATGGATGGCCGGCCAGCCAAACACCGCTTTTACCGGGCCTTTTTTACCATGAATAAATACTCTTTTACCGGGAGCGATCTGGTGATCCACGCCCCCGTTGCGCTTCAGGTATATAAGTCCGTCACCGGTTATATAATTTACAAACCAGCTGATTTCATCCGCATGCGCCTCAATCACCACTTTAAATTTTTCATGGGGATTGATGATCCCAACGGCAGTTCCATAAGGATCGGTAAAATAGCTGTTTACATAAGGTTTAATATAGTCCAGCCACAATTTCTGTCCGCTGCTCTCAAAACCCGTTGGAGATGCGTTATTCAGGTAGTTCTTTAAGAAAAAAAGAGCATTCTTTGTGAGTATGGATTTTTCCTTTGCTTTTGTTTCTTTTGCCATTGTATATCGAATTAGTTGCAAAAATAACTAATTCCTTTACAAACGATGCTACCGGGATGCACCTCGTATTTTTGCGGGTGGGTGACGATACCCGTCTGTAGAACTCGCTGCCGGTCGGTGTCATCACCAGCCGGGAGCGAAGATTTGAGATGCACTTTCTGCTATCGGAAACCTCCCCCGGTAGGAGACCCGGGCCCTGCCTTCTATACGAAGAGCGTGAACAGCGAAGAAAGCATCATTAAGCCATCGAGAACAAAATAATACAGCCAATCCCCAAAATGTTTTTTACCGTAATTATACAATCCCAATACGATCCCCCCGGGGATCAGGAGCAGGATGACTGTCAGCATGGAAAAAGATTCCCAATACAGCGCCGCGGTACTGAGCAGGAAGACCATTAATGAAAGGAGGAAAATCTGAGTTATTTTCTGATCGCTCATCCAGGTGATCATGCTTTTTACTCCCTGCTCACGATCCGATTCCCGGTCGCGGTAGTCGAAAATGATACAAATGGCATAGATCAGCCCATAGCGACTGATACAAAATAAAGTGTGCGCCATCGTCCAGCCGGTATCCGATATAATGATCGGAAGCGCGGTGGTAACATAGGTCCACACGAAGGTGAGGAACAGGGTTTTGCCTACGGCTATTTTAGAAAGCCAGGAAAAGTATTTGTGTGGGATTTTGGGGGCGCTGTATAAAAAGGTTGCGATTACACCGATACTTAATGAAAACCAGTGCGTCCGGAGTTGCCAGGCAAAAAAAGCCGATAATAAAAAGGTAATGATATAAATACTTAACAGGAGTTTACGGTAACGATGGTTCCATGCAATACGGGGGGAGGTTGAGGGGATCATAGGGGTGAGGTACCAGTGAAAGTTGTAGCTGCAGAGGGTGGCCACAAATACAAAGCCGTAAAACAGCGTTTTGTTGTAATGGAGCAAAAAGAGCTGATTGGCTTGCTCCACCATCAGTACGGCGCAAAAGGAGATAAAGAGATTGGAATAGATGAAAAAGCGAAACAGGAAGCGCACGTTCACAAAGTTTGTTGGTGACTTATGGCTTCAATATGGTAATGGGTCCCACTACCAGGGTATCACTTTCGTTGCCCGCCAGATCCGTAACCCAGAATTTAAAGATGGCCTCCTCCGATTCCTGGTTTTCGTTGCACCTTTTCGTGCCCGCATATTGGGAGGAATTTAAGGTGATTACAATCTCGCCTTTCTGGTTGGCAGTGGCAGGCAGGTCTTCGGGCATATTATATAAACGGTCTTCGAAAAAAGAAGGATCATTTCCCGGATTATCGCACGGCGAAAGAGAAGAATTTTTTTCTATGGCAATGGGTACGCCGGCGAGATCGCCCTGGGCATCGGTATATTCAATCGTAAATACCAGGTCGCCATCTCCGGGTATGTTCTGACCGGGAGATACAGATTTCAGCTTGAGCATAGGTTTATCACTAAACGTATCTTTGCCGCAGGAAGCCATAAAAAACAGCATGATCCCTATTGCAAAACTTGTTTTCATATACCTTTTCATTAAAACAAATGTAAATATTCCCTTTGAATAATAGCGCAACATATAACGGACTACCGGAACGGATATTTGAATTTAACATTTCCGAATTCGACCAGGTGGCGTTGGAATTGTTTCATTTTCAATATGGCGCTAACCGAATTTACCGGGCGTACACAGACGCTCTGGGTATCCTGCCGGATAGGGTGCAAAAGATTTCACAGATCCCGTTCCTGCCCATTCGTTTTTTTAAGACCCATCGTGTTTGCAGTACCGGATTTGAACCGGAAGCCGTTTTTGAAAGCAGCGGTACTACCGGAAGTGTCAACAGCCGGCATTATATAAAAGATCTGAATATATATACGCAAAATTTTCTGGAGGGGTTTGAGCAGTTCTATGGTGATCCGCAGGAATGGTGCATTATCGGCTTACTGCCTTCTTATCTGGAGCGGGATAACGCCTCCCTGGTGGTAATGGTGAATGAACTGATCAAACGGAGCCGCCATGAAAAAAGCGGTTTTTATTTGAATGAATTGGATCAGCTCAGCGTTAATCTGCACGATCTGGAACGATCCGGGCAAAAGACCCTGCTTATAGGCGTTACATTCGCATTGCTGGATTTTGCAGCACTATATCCTCAGTGTTTACGGCATACGGTAGTGATGGAAACCGGAGGCATGAAGGGACGAAAAGCCGAGATAACAAGGCCGGAAGTACATGACCTGCTCAGGAAAGCGTTTAACCTGTCCTGTATTCATTCCGAATACGGGATGACAGAACTGCTTTCGCAGGCTTATGCTGCCTGCGACGGCTTGTTTTATAATACCCGCCGGATGAGGGTACTGCTGAGAAATGAAGACGATCCGTTCGAGATTCTAATGCCGGAGAACGGACCTGTTAACGGAGTGATCAATGTCATTGATCTGGCCAATGTTTATTCCTGTTCTTTTATTGCCACCGATGATGCCGGCCGGCTTTTTCCCAACGGAAGCTTTGAGGTGTTAGGGCGCATAGACAACGCCGATATCAGGGGGTGTAGTTTGATGGCGATATGAGATTGGAAATTTAAGATTATCGCGATGGTTTGGAGTGCCGAGGTTGGTGTTTCAGCAAGCACGTACGGGTATAGTTTCACGCAAAGGCGCAAAGACGCAGAGTTTTATTGTCGTGTTGGCGTGGTTGGTATTTCAGGAAACACGTACCGGTATAGTTTTACGCAAAGGCGCAAAGACGCAGAGTTTTATTGTCGTGTTGGCGTGGTTGGTATTTCAGGAAACACGTACCGGTATAGTTTCACGCAAAGATGCAAAGACGCGGAGTTTTATTGTCGTGTTGCCGGGGTTGGTGTCTCAGGAAACACGTACGGGTATAGTTTCACGCAAAGGCGCAAAGACGCAGAGTTTTATTGTCGTGTTGCCGAGGTTGGTGTCTCAGGAAACAGGTACGGGTTTTTTCGTCAAAACGTTGCGGACACCGATATCCTCAAATCCGACTTTGTATTTCCCTCAATCTCATCCAGTCCGCTGCCAACAACATCCCGGTTGCCGTATATGGTTTGTCCCCATTTTACCCAAAGCGCCATGTTTTTACGGACCTTATATTTTATGTTGAAATAGTACCGCGTTCCCCGGTCATAAAATACCGGTATGGAATAGTAATACAGTACATCATTTTCATACGCGTACAGCCGGGAGTTGTAGCTGTCGCTTTCAAAAAACTGTAACCGCAGGTTCATAGACAGCCGGCTTCGCGAGGGATTGCAAAAAATATCGAAGAAAGCCAGGAAACCTTTTTCGGCATTTTCACCGCGGACGTTGTACCACAACAATTCAACCCTTTGCCTGAACAGAAATACCCGGCTGATCCGGTGGCTGACCTGGGTTCGCCAGGAACGGTTGAAAAAGTCAACCACTTCATTCAAAGCATTGGTTTCAGATTTTTGATCAATGGATTTTTGGCGAACCCTGTACCGGCTATACAATTCCGTTAGTTTAGCGGGTTTCCAGGTAAACTGAAGAAAGAAGTCTTTCCCATACGACGGGGCGTCTATGCGGTATTTTAACCAGGGAAAATGAAACAGGTCGGTGTAAAAGTCAATGCTGCACTGGGGAGCGGGCTTCAGCGACAGCCCGGCATACAGCCCCGTTTCATTGGAAACGGAAGTGTTGGCGGCAAAGGCATTTCCATAAAACGCCTGGTAAGATTTGGATAATCTTCTGTGCAACAGGGATAAGCTCGCTTTGGAATGGACGCTTAATAATAATCCGTTCAGGTAAGCGGTATGGAATGCTTTATCTATAGCCGCCTCCCCGAAGAAATGCAGATTTTTAAAGGTATATCCGTAATCCACGCTGAAATTGAGATGGTTTTTTCCCGACAGGGCAAAAAAATTATAGGGCAAGGCCTGTCTTTGTAAACTATAATTAAAATGATATTTTATCAAATTCATTCCCGCATACCAGTTACGATTCCTGTACCGGAGGTTACCGCCGTAAGTGAGTACACGAAGATTTCCCTGGTTGGCCTTTTCGCTTTGGGTTCTGTGCAGCCCGCTACTGGAAATAGAAGTGATGAAATCTTCACCCGTTAGGGCATTTGTTTCGGTCCTGGCATCCATGTTTCGAAAGGAAAGAAAAAAAGTGGCTTCCCGGTTCTTTTTTTCCAGTGTAACAGCCCCGCCCCGGTGAAAATAAAAAGCGCCGGAAGAATTGTAGGGCCGTAAAACCGGGGATTGCCTTTTTATATTGGATATGGAAGCGCCCTTTCCAAACGCCATCCCCTGCCAGTGTATTAATCCTTGCCCCATATTGATGATGTAATCACCTAAGACGAATGATTTAACGATGCCGGTTTTGCCCATGGAAAGATGGAAGGAATGGAAATCTAACCCTCCGCGCCTGTTGATCCATAGTCGTTCTCCCCCGTCCTTGGACAGCGTTATCCCATATTGCAGCAAATTTTTATATTGATACTTATAACGGATCATCAGCCGGTTAGGATCCCCGGCATAAAAACTTCGGCCCTCATTTTTTTCCCGGTATCCTTTTGCTTTTTCCAAAACCCTGGCATATCGCAACAAGAGGTGCTGTTCCCCGTTACCGAAGCGCTGCCTCAGGCTTTCTTTGGTGAGCGCCGGTGTGGCAACGGTTATATAAGGCAATAGCTGGCGTATCAGCGGCAGATCCCATCCCGGCACCGCCTGCAATTCGTATGTGCTCACTAAGTTGCCCAGGGCTTTCCGGTAGTCGGTAAAAAAACCGATCTGCAGGTCGGACAGCAATTGCAGTTCTTTGAGATCGGCCGGGGTGGCGGTGTTCAGGTTAAGCCGGTGCTTTTTGAGGTATTCCAGTTGTTGCCACCAGGTGTCGTCAGCAATTTCGGCATCTTCCATAATTTCCGTTAATTGCTCTAATTGTTGTTCGGTTTCAAACGATGGTAGTTCCTGCAAAACGGCATATATAGGAAGCAGTTGCGCAAACAGGAAAAAGAGTTGTTTCATTGTTTTTCATTTTGGTTGAATTGGTATAGCAATAATAAACCCGGCGATATTCCTAACTGTTGGTGAAAACTAAAGGAGAAGTCGGCACGGAGCTGGTGATGTAAATACCCGGCTCCAAAATAAGCCGTAGCGGAACCGGTTAAAATACCAGCCCTTGCAAACACCTGAGGAACAGGTTTGTATTGCAGCGACAGGTGAATATTGGTATCTTTTTCTTTTTCTTTCATTACCTCCACCTGGGTCAGGAAGGCGGAAGACAGCTCGTACCCGATGCCCGCTTTGTAAACCGATGCCAATCGTTGCCCGGAACGTTTTCCCAACGGGCTGTTCATCGGATTGTAAACTGAAACGCCGGTGTACAGCCGGTCATTGATTGGAATGATAGCGCCCAATTCAAAATTAACCGCGGAAATAGTGTAATAAGTGGGAATGCGGATCGTATAATAATTGATTTTGGCGCCGATGCCAATACTTTCGCTTAGCGGAAGGCCGTAGGCCAGTCCTGTCTGCGACTCGTGGTAGGATGGATAGCCGAAATAGTCGAGCTGAAGAGCAAAATTCCCCGATGGTGCCGGCAGCGTCGCCAGGGCTGAATACAATCCCGTTTCGGAGAGCATGAATTTTCTTTCTCCATATACGCCCACATTGCCTGAGCGCAGCATAGATAGCGCGCCGATATTGGAAAGAATTGAAAACGCATCGCTGAAATTTTTACTATAGGCTCCAGAAGAGGGGTAGTAGGAAGCAACAGGACTATGGGTGGTAGTTTGGGCATAGCCGGCAATGGTAGCATACAGCAGTACCGTTGCAAGCAGGTTAGCGCTTTTCATAAACCGGTGTTTGCAACCAAGGTAAAGAAAAAATACCAGAGGGGAAAATAATTGCTGAACTGAATATAACTTCGGGAACCGCTACCGGTCGGTGTCCTCACCGACCGGAATGTCAAAGAAAAAATACCAGGGGGGAAATAATTGCCGAACTGAATATAACTTCGGGTTTGTATGTTAATCTCTATCGAAACGCTGCCCCCGACGAGAGCATCGCGCATAGCCGTCAGTACTTTATTTTTCTGTGCCGGGTTTTGCTTTTCCAGTTGGGCTTCCCGGATACCCGGTATTCAGCAAAAGCTACAGCTCAGTGAGGCCGGGCTGGGAATGGCCCTGCTTTCCCTGCCTATAGGGCTTATGGTGGGGCTGCCGGTGTCGGGGTTCCTGGTAGCGCGCTATGGGAGCAGGAGGATCGTTACTTTCGCCGGGATATTGTATGCTTTTTTGTTACCGTTTTTGGGTCTGGCAACAAGGCACTGGCAATTGGTGCTGGTGTTGTTCCTGTTTGGTTTTGCCGGCAACCTGCTTAATATTTCCATGAATACCCAGGGGGTAAATGTGGAAAGCGCTTATGGCAGATCCATCATGGCTTCTTTTCACGGGGTATGGAGTGTGGCCGGTTTCAGCGGTGCGGCTGTAGGCACCCTGGTGTTGTGGTTGGGACTTTCTCCTTTCGTACATTTTTGCGTGGTGGCTGTTATTACTGGGGGGCTTATTGCCGGATCTTATAATCGTCTTGTGCCCGCCGATATACATTCCGGAACCGGTGCGCCTGTTTTTGCCAGGCCCGACGGGAAATTATTGAAATTAGGATTGATCGCTTTTTGTTGTATGGTTTGTGAGGGTACTATGTTCGACTGGAGCGGGATCTATTTTGCCCGGGAAGTAAAAGCACCTTCATCGCTTATTACTTTGGGATATGTGGCTTTTATGACCACGATGGCAGCGGGCAGGTTTGCGGGTGACCGGATGGCTACAAGAATCGGGAAGCAGAATATGATCCGGATAAGCGGTATTTTTATTTTTTCGGGAATGATGCTGGCGGTGGCCCTGCCTTATCTCATTTCTGCGGCAGCGGGTTTTTTGATCATTGGCATGGGGGTTTCTTCGGTGGTGCCCATTGTGTATGGAATTGCCGGGCGGTCGGAGAAAGTGGCTTCCGGCGTAGCCCTGGCAGCGGTATCCACCATTGGTTACCTTGGGTTTCTGTTTGGTCCGCCGGTTATCGGGTTAACGGCGCAGGTATGGAACCTGCGCTGGTCGTTTACCATTATTGCTTTTCTTGGATTGGGCACCACCCTGTTAGCCGGGTTGTTGAAGATAAAAAACTAACTGTCTAACTTCAGTACGGCAAGGAATGCTTCCTGGGGCACTTCCACGTTCCCGATCTGGCGCATTCTTTTTTTGCCTTCTTTTTGTTTTTCCAGCAGTTTTCTTTTCCGGCTGATATCTCCTCCATAGCATTTGGCCGTAACATCTTTTCGCATAGCCGAAATGGTTTCCCTGGCCAGTATTTTGGCCCCTATAGCAGCCTGTATAGCGATCTGGAATTGCTGTCGCGGTACCAGTTCCTTTAGTTTCTCGCATAGCTTTCTTCCGAATTCCTGCCCCTTGCTCCGGTGGATCAGGGCGCTCAGCGCATCCACTTTATCGCCGTTCAGCAGGATATCCATTTTTACGATATCCGCTTCCCGGTATCCTATGGGATGGTAATCAAACGATGCGTAGCCGCGGGTCTGGCTTTTTAATTTATCATAAAAGTCAAATACGATTTCGGTCAGCGGCATTTCAAAAACCAGCTCCACCCGCGTGGTAGTAAGATAGCTTTGGTTGATCAGCATTCCTCTTTTGCTTAAGCAGAGGGTCATGATGTTGCCGATATAGTCAGGTTTGGTGATGATCTGCGCCCTGATGAACGGTTCTTCAATGCGGTCGGTTTTAACCGGATCGGGAAATTGCGCCGGGTTGTTCACAATGATCTTCTCCCCTTTGGTAGTGTAGGCTATAAAGCTTACGTTGGGAACCGTGGTAATCACCGTTTGGTTAAACTCCCTTTCGAGGCGTTCCTGGATGATTTCCATGTGCAGCAGCCCGAGGAATCCGCAACGGAAGCCAAATCCCAGCGCCTGGGAGGTTTCCAGTTCAAAGCTGAGCGATGCATCATTCAACTGCAGTTTGTCCATGCAATCCCGCAGTTCCTCAAAGTCATCGGTGTTCACGGGGAATATCCCGGCAAATACCATGGGCTTCACCTCCTGGAATCCCTTGATGATCTCGCGGGTTGGATTGGCGGTGGTGGTGATGGTATCGCCTACTTTCACCTCTTTGGCATTTTTGATGCCGGTAATAATATACCCCACATCTCCGCAGCTAACTTCCTGTTTTTCTATCATCTTCAGCTTCAGGATGCCGATCTCGTCTGCTTCGTATTCCTGGTTGGTGGAAACGAATTTCACCTGGTCTCCTTTTTTTATGGAGCCGTTGAATATCCGGAAATATACAATGATCCCTCTGAAGCTGTTAAAAACGCTGTCAAATATCAATGCCTGTAAGGGAGCGGCAGGATTGCCCTTAGGCGGCGGAATTTTATGTACGATCGCTTCGAGGATGGCTTCGATGCCGATGCCTGCCCGGCCGCTGGCTAAGAGAATTTCTTCCGGTTTACATCCGATCAGTTCAACGATCTGGTCTTTTACCTCTTCAATCATCGCCCCGTCCATATCTATTTTGTTGATCACCGGGATAATTTCCAGGTCATTGTCAATAGCCAGGTAAAGATTGCTGATGGTTTGTGCCTGGATGCCCTGGGTAGCGTCTACCAGCAGCAAGGCGCCTTCGCAGGCAGCCAGGGCGCGGCTTACCTCGTAGCTGAAATCCGCATGGCCGGGGGTGTCAATCAGGTTGAGGACATAGGTTTCGCCATCCGTATGCTTGTAATCAATCTGAATGGCATGACTTTTAATAGTGATCCCTTTTTCACGTTCCAGGTCCATATCATCCAGCACCTGGTCCATCATCTCCCGTTCCCCAATGGTATTGGTAACCTGCAGGAGACGGTCGGCCAGGGTACTTTTACCGTGGTCTATATGTGCGATTATACAAAAATTACGGATTTGCTTCATGTAGCATTTCCCCTGAAAGAGGATGATTTTTAGTTTTTTGAACGCGCAAAGGTACAGGATTTGACCGTCAAACGAGAGGAAAGTTTATAATACCACTTTTTTAGTAATATCGTGAAAAATTACGGTTGACTATTGTTTTATCAATTTATAGTTATTCTCTTTTTTATCCGCAAATATTTTAATGATATAGATGCCATTTCGGAGGTTTGCAATATTTAACCGCTGGTTTCCGTTTATGTTGCTCCATTGATTCATCAACTTCCCTTCTACATTATATATCAATATTTTTTCGGCTTTTGATATTCCGCTCAACATTACGAAATTATCAGCGGGATTAGGAGTTATGGTTATTGTGTTTTCAGAGCTAATTTTTACATTGACCGTATTGCTGTATGTATATACGCCATCTATATCTACCTGTTTGATACGATAAAAATTTAATCCGTTTACAGGTGTATAATCTGTAAATCTATAGGTGTGTTTATCTGGATTGTTATATGACGTCTGAGTCCCAACTCTGTCAAAAATACTTCCGTTGGTACTTCTTTCAATTTCAAAATAAGAGGTGTTTTGCTCATTTTCTGTTTGCCATTGCAGGCATACTTTATTGGAGCAATCTTTAGCGGTGAATTCGATCCATTGCAGAGGAAGTATAGTACTGATGTTCACCTCAATCGTATAACTATGGAGGGTTAAACGGTCGATTTTGTCGTTGGTGACCTCCACTCTGTATTTTCCACTTTCCGATACAGTTAATGAAGAATCACCTTTAACGGTATTTAATAATTCATCGTCCTTATAGAAATAATAGGTATTGTTGGGAAGGCTTCCGCCTGCGCTTAGTGAAATTTTTAAGTCAGCAAAATTAAGTTGCAGGGTTTTTTGGTTGTCGTAAGCATAATTTGCGAACGGAGAACTACGTTGTTTGCTGCCTATACATTCCAGTCCATCGAAGGTGAATTGGTTATTGCTCAACTCTAAAAAGTCCAAATTGGGTAAGCTGCATAAACCGTCTGGGAGAGTGCTGGAAAGTTGGTTGTTCATCAAATTTAGACTGGATAACCGATTCAGTTTGTCGAATGAGGAAGGTATATTTCCCGATAGCTGGTTGTTATTAAGTTCAAGAGTTTGGAGACCGCTCATATTGCCGATCGTTGGGGGTATTTCTCCTGTCAGTTGGTTATTGCTTAAATTGACATGAGCCATTGTTGTATTGTTGCCTAAATCGGAAGGTATATTTCCCGATAGCTGGTTTGAACTTAAATCAACCATGAAACATATGATGGGTAAAAGTCCTGCCGGGATCTCTCCCGAAAGTTGATTGTTATTCAGTTTTAGTATATTAAGATTGCGGATGATTTTCAACCTTTCTGGAATTTCTCCCGAAAGTTGATTGTTATTTAATTCCAATCTTTGCACTCGCAGGTCACCTAATTCTCCGGGTATATTTCCTGAAAGTTGATTGTGTGATAGTACAAGTTCTATTACGGTCGCAAGATATCTCAGAGAAACAGGTATATTCCCACTCAATTTGTTATGTTCAATATGAATTTCTCTTAAAGAGGTAGCATTACCTAATTCATTGGGAAGGTTGCCTTCTAACTGGTTATTATTCAGGTAAAAAAACGATAGTGCTGATAAATTACCAATACTGGCTGGTATTGTACCTTTTATTTTATTGTTGCTTAAATATATAGCATTTATTGCTGTGAGATTGCCGAATGAATTTGGTAATACTCCGTCCACCAGATTATTAACTAAAGAAAGCCCGGTAACTCTATTGTTTGTTACAGTAACGCCAAACCATTCATTTACTTTACCATTTAGCCAGTTCTTTTTATTATTCCATGACTCACCATTGGTGCTATTATAAAAATCAACTAATGCTAAGCTATCTGCTACATTTACTTGAGCGTTAATATTAAAGTGAAAAAACAATAAAAAAAAAACTGAAATCATTCTTTTTTTCATGGCGATCATGATTGGGAAGTGCATTAAATTTTAAATAAGGGTAAAAATCAGCAAAAACCATGCGAAAATCAACAATACCAGAATATATGTTTCTGTTTTTGTCAAAATATCCCAAACCGGGTTCCCTCAGTTACTATACATAGGGTGCATTTAAAATGATACCTTCGTTTGATAATTAATCGTTTGTATATGGAGGGGCTTTTGCAACTATTTGAGGATAATATTCGAAATCTAAATTTGTTTCCAACTAAAGATTTATTACTACTCGCGGTAAGTGGAGGGGTAGATTCCGTAGTTTTATGCGAATTGTGTGATTTAGCTGGCTATCAGTTTGTCATAGCCCATGGTAATTTTCAATTGAGAGGAGAGGAAAGCCACAGGGATGAACAATTTGTTCAATCTCTGGCGGAGCGTTACGGTGTTCGGTTATTCGTAAACCGGTTTGATACCGCTGATTATGTGGTACGGCATAAAGTGTCGGTGCAGGTGGCCGCCAGGGAGCTCAGATACCAATGGTTTGAAGCATTGAGAATACAACTGTCGGTTGAAACCCAACGTGCTGTTTGGATAGTTACAGCTCATCATGCGGACGATAACATCGAAACCGTGTTGATGAATTTTTTTAAAGGAACCGGGGTGTCGGGGATGCGCGGAATGATGCCGAAAGCCAATAAGATCATAAGACCCCTGTTGTTTGCCAGAAAACAGGAACTGGTAGATTTTGCGGTGGAAAAAGAATTGCGTTTTGTAGAAGATTCCAGCAATGAGTCAGACAAGTATTCCAGGAATTTTATAAGACACCGGGTGATTCCTCTATTGAGAGAGCGGTATCCCGCCGCTCCGGAAAATATTTTAGCGGATATTGAACGTTTCCGTGATATAGAATGGTTGTATCAGGAAGCCGTGGCCTCGCACAAAAAGAATTTGCTGGAAGAAAGAGGGAACGAAGTGTATATTCCTGTGTTAAAGCTTTCAGGGCTCAGGCCTTTCAGAGCCGTGCTTTTCGAGATCATTAAAGCCTATGGCTTCACCGCAAAGCAAACCGATGACGCGGTTGATCTGTTGCACGCGGAAACCGGGAAATATATCCGGTCGTCAAGCCACCGGCTGTTGCGCCACCGGAAATGGCTGGTCATTGCTCCTTTGCAAACGGATAGCAGTGGTATGATCTTAATAAAAGAGGGAGAAGCCGAAGTGGTTTTTGGAGGCGGAAGGCTGTGTTTATCGGTAGAGCGGGTGGATAGTGAAGCCGCCCGGTTGTCCGCCGCTGCCGATACGGCTTTTTTGGATGCAGGGAATATCCAGTTTCCACTGATATTGCGCAGATGGAAGGAAGGCGATTATTTTTATCCGCTGGGAATGGAAAAGAAAAAGAAGCTGGCGAGATTTTTTATAGACCGGAAATTGTCGTTGACGGAGAAGGAAAAAATATGGGTGCTGGAGATGAATAAAAAAATAATCTGGGTGGTAGGTCAGAGAATTGACAACCGGTTCAAGGTGGCGCCCGGAACGAAAACGGTGCTGAAGATTTCCTTAAAAGTGTAAGAAATAAGATTTTACAGACTCCAGAAAATAAGCGATCAGGTTCTTTCCCGTAACCAGGTAAGCCGTTACGATCAGGAAAGCAATCCCATAGATCGCCCCCCAGATATGGGCAGAATGATTGATGTTTCCGCCTCCTTTTTTGTCTAAATAGGAAGATATCCCCAGGAACAGGAATCCGAAAATAAAGCCGGGGATCATAAACTCCCTAGGTAAGAAGATCAATCCTATCCCCTGTAACGGGTTCAGAAAAATGAAAGCGAAAATAACCGCTGATACCGCACCTGATGCACCGAGGCTCTGGTAATGATAATTGTTTTTGTTTTTTAAATAGGTAGGCAGCAGGCAGGCAACCAGCGCCGTAATATACATGAACAGGTAGTACCATTTGCCCGCAGGACCAAAAATAGTCATGAACAGTATTTCCACATATTCTCCAAAGATCCAGAAGGAGTACATGTTGAAGATTAGATGGGGTATATTGGCATGAATAAAGCCGCAGGTGATAAACCGGTAATATTCTCTTCTCTCCGTTATCGCCGGAGGATAAAAGATCAGGTCTTCCATCCATTTCTGATTTCTGAAGGCTATAACGGAAACGATGCTGGTAACAATAAGTAGTGTAAGCGTTATTGACATGGAATGGATTTTATCGAAGGTAATGGAAAGCGGGCGAAATCCGGAATGTACCGGGCGTAATTCGAATTTTCGCAGGCGGAAACATGCAACGGATTGAAATCCGTTGATACTATATGCAACCAAGCCGATGGCTCTTGCCATTCCAGGTTCCAGAGCCGTAGGCTCGATCACATATTCTTGCGTGGGATTTCAATCCCATGCGAAAAATTGAAATGCACCCAATGTACCCGGTGTATTTCCTTTTTCAATTCATTAATATTATGCGTGATGGTATTTCTCGTTTTTGATGATGGTGCAGGCTCTGTAGATCTGTTCTGCGAGGATCAGCCGCACCAGTTGATGAGGAAAGGTGAGCGGGGATAAAGACCATATGAAATTTGCCCGTTTCAATACCGAATCGTCTAAGCCATAGGCTCCACCGATCAGGAATACGAGTTGCCTAACGCTTTCATTGGCTCTTGCCTGCATCCATTGAGAAAACGTTTCTGATTCAAACATGGTTCCCCGTCCATCTAATGTTACCAAAAAATCTTCTTTTTTTAAGCCGTTCAGTATGCTGTCGGCCTCCTTGATTTTAATTTCTTTTTCCAGGGTCCCTGGTTTGGTTTTTGAAGCGGGGATAAATTTCCATTCTACCGGGTAGTAGTGACTGATCCTTTTGGTGAAATCCGCGATCCCATTCCTGAAGTTTGCCGGATCTTCTTTACCTATCGTGAGGAGTTGGATTTTCATAAGCCGTCTTTTCCGTATTAAGAGAGGCATCATCCGTCTTTGTTTTATCAAAACGATTTATTATCTCAACGAAAGCTTTACAGGCTATCGTTTTGTCGTACACTGTTTCGGCTAAATGCCTGCTGTTATTTCCCATTGTCTCCACCGTTTCGGGAGATTTTGCTAACATGATCAGGATATCAGCGAGCGCTTCCGGGGATTCGGGATCTGTAAAAAGCCCGCAATGATTTTCTTCCACCATGGTTTTGGTCCATCCGGCTGAGTTGACAATTACGGGTTTTGCTGCTGACAGTGAATCAAAGAGTTTGTTAGGAGAGTTGGTGTAAAGGATGGGAAGGTTTAGGAAGCTCACTATGGATACATCGCAAATATTAACGATTTCTGATAATGTTTTCATGGGGTGTTTACCCAGGAAATGAACGTTGGATAATCCTTCGGACTGACATCTGCGTTTAAGTTTATTTTCCACTCCTCCGGTGCCTAAAAAAACAAAATCAATTGGTTCGTTACCCTTCTTTTTTAAAATAGAAGCGGCGTCAATAATATACTCCAGGTTGTTGGCTATTCCCATGGCGCCGAAATGAACGGCATTGAACCGGGTAGCATCTATGCCCATGGATTGAGCCAGGTCAACATTTTTAGCGCGTTTGAAGAACTCGTCTTTTTTAGACATATTGGGGATCATAGATGTCTTTGATTCCGGGATGCCGTATTTCAAAACACCTTCTTTCATGCCGGGGGATAGGGCTACTACATGAATCGCTGATTTATATATTTTTTTCGAACAGATAGAGTAATTTGATAAGCAGTTTATTTTTTATAGCGCCCATTTGAACAGGAACCTCCGCATAAATCGCGAACCTCAAAAATGAAAGGACAGCCCTTTAGCCACTTTGTGATCATGGCCGGGATGGCAACAGAAAGAGGAGTGGAGGTGGCGTACACCAGGTGTATGTTTTTTTGCTTTAAACTGAATCCAACCGCGTAAAACGTGAATCTCAGAAAAGACCAGGCCCGTCGAAAAATACCCATCTCCCGGTTGTATGTATTACGTACGTACACCACTTCTATTCCTTCAATGTTTTTCTTTTCAATAAAGTTTTTCTGCCCCTTTCTTGCCGAGGTGAACATGATAACTTCATGCCCGGATTTTATCAGCTCTTTGGAAAACCAATAAGACCTGGTTCCGCCGGGCTCTTGTGGCGTATTAAAATATTGATGAATGTATAAGATCTTCATGTTTGAAATAAGTGATTTTTGTTTAACGATTTAAATATAACCGGTTGTGTTGACTACGTGACTTAACGAAGGGCTGCATTGCCTGATGGTATGTTTGCGGAAACAGATTTATAAATATCGCTGTATTTTTCAGCAATACCGCTCCAGTTAAATGAATGGATGATCTTTTCCGGTTCAAAATGATACGCGGGATAGTTTTCCAGTATTTTTTTTATGCAGTATCCAATGTCGTGTTCATCATCGCAATTTACCGCTTCTCCGGTTTCGGGAGGAAAGAAACCGTCAATGCCCTCATTCCTGGTATAAATGACGGGTATTCCCTGTGACAATGCTTCCACATATACCAGCCCGAAGGTTTCTTTCTGGAAGGCATCACAAAGAGATCGGATTGCCTGTAAAGAGACAATAGTGAAGCCCTGTCTGTAACAGCTCCGTGGTACACCAAAAGATCCGGATACTTTTTGATCAGTTCGGTGGCTGCCCGGTAATATTTTCCTGAGCCGGCTCCGGCAATATGCAATATGCATTGAGTGCCGTTGGTATTCAGCATCTTTACCACTTTTATCAATTTCAACAGGTTTTTGCCTTTGCTGATTTTGCCAACGTAGAGCAGGCGTACGGGGTTCTGTACACCTGCTCGGGGCTCAGTAACCACGTTACTGAGCCAGTAACTGTCAATGCCATTGGGTATAACCACACTTTTTGCTTCTAACTCATCCCTGTAATCCGAAAAATAGGGATGGGCAAGCAGTCTTTTCCTGTATGCCTCGGAAATAAATATAATTCTTTGTGCCGATAACAATGTATTCCTGGCCTGATTTCTCAAATGCAAAAAGAAACGAAAAAAGAAGTTGAGGTCAGTATTCCTTACTGCCACGATATAAGGAGTGCCAAATTGTTTATTTAGGTTATAGGCGATCTTACCGTCGCTGAACAGGGTATGGGCATGTAAAACGTCAAATTTTTCACCCGGAATATGCTGTAATATATCCTCGGTTATCTTTTTTGCTTTATAAGTATAGTTTAGCCGGGTATAAATATTAAGAATGGGCCGGTATATAATCTCCGAATTGGTTACCTCCAGATGGGGACGATTTGCTCCAACCAGTTTTTTCCCTATGAAGGCCGTATATATCGTTTGTTCTATAGCTTTTTGATCCAAAGCCGACACAAGATTCTTGTACACTTTAGCACCGATATAATAATTGGCAATATGTAAAATTCTAAGATGCATTAATTTGACAATTGAAAGTAATATTGGTTCAATGCAAGATTCGCGTAATATTGCAAGCTTTGGCTGTATCTCCTCAAAAGGTCTGCCCTGGTTTCCGCAAAGCGCATATATACATTCTGTAATTTCATATCATAACGGGCAAGTTTGATCCATCCGTCTGCCTGGAAGTTACCCCATCCCGGCCTTTCCGGAGAAGGAGTTCCGTCAACGCTATCGTTAAAAGAAATATTTTGAGGATTGTAAATAATTTTTTCAACCGTGTTGATAAACCGGTTCACATCGTCCATATTCCAGTTGGCACTTTCTAATTCTATTGCTGTTATCAGATAGGAAATGACATGATTACCGTGAGACACATCCTGTATGAAAACCTCTTTATCTTTTTTCGCCGGTGTTCCATCGGTATTGTCCCATGTGCAGTTCCAGGTGTAGGCATCCGGATGTGCGACGTTTATCCGTAGATTTCTTCTGAGTAAAAGGTCGTATGTGGAATATAACGCTTTACATTGGTTTTTTAGTTCCTGGTTTAGCGATACTTTTTCAAGTACCAGCGCAATCCCTGCCCAATGGGCTGCCATGTGCGTGCGCACCCCCAGGAAAATCCGGTTGGGTGATCCATATTGCAGTTTGCTCCTTGTTATCCATTTTTCCCATACATTTTTTTCAATAAAGGAGAGGGTGATATTGTACCATTGCAAATGTTCGGGAGATTGGAAAATCCAGCCATTCCGGTTGATGAGATACAGGAAACGAGTTATATATTGGAAAACATAGCCTTCAAACAGGAAAGCTTCGTTATTAAAAGCCTGATCGGGAGTTTGGGAAATCCAACCCAAATAATTGTCTTTATATTTATAGGTATTGCCCGGGATAGTTGAAGAAATGGTCGCAGTACTGATTATATTATCTATCAATTGTATTGCATCGTTCAGGTAAGCACTATCTTTGGTTACAATATAGGCAGCTTGGATGGCATCCAAAGTTGTGCTAAGATGCATGAAATCATATGAGTTGCCAGACATGCTTACCGCAATGCTAACATTTTTGACAGCGATAGAATATTCGTTAACAAATTTATTTGTAAAAGATTGTTCTTTTTGTGGGAAGCAAATTTTACATATCTGTAGACAATAGAATAATACAAATATTACCCTCAATTTTTTAAGGGTAAAGGAATTTATAATATGCAATTCAGGATGTTTTTATTAAATCCATATATGGATTTCGTGTTCACGTCATGGATTCAGATATTCCGCATATAACAGATTGGCATAATATTGTAATTCCATGTCCTGTAGTCTGACGATTGGTTCTTGACGAAATGCAAAGTCTATATAGAGCGATTGAATTTCTTTATTAAACCAGCTAAGCTTGATCCATCCTTCAGCTTGGTAGTTACCTCTCCCGGGGTATGCAGAGGATGGGCTTCCATCTACCATGTCGGAGAATGAAACTTGCTCTTTATTATATACTACCAGCTTAACCGTATTGCAAAGACTGTCAATTATGCCGTCACTCCAATTTGAATTCTCCATTTTTTTTGCAATGGTTACGTAGCTTAAGACGTGATTCCCATGAGAAACATCTTGAAGCACTATGTCATTTGGAATGCTTGCATCAGTTCCACTCACGTTATCCCAACTGCTGTTCCAAATGTAAGATTGAGGTGTCACCAGATTGGACTTGAAATTTCTTTTTAAGAGCAAGTCGTACATGTCAATCATCTCCAAACATTGTGTCCGGATGACGGAGTCGGTTGTGATTTCTTTAAGAAAAAGGGCTATAAAGGCCCAATGAGAAGCAGTATGTGTCCGCCGACCCAAAAAAATGGTATTGGGTTTATAATTTATTTTATTGCTTCTGCTAATCCACTTTTCCCAAATGTTTTTCTCTACAAATTGCAAAGTGTTGTTATACCATGTTTGATTTGCTTCTGAAGCATTTGTCCAGCCTGATTCGCGAAGAATGTATAAAAATTGTGTTATATAACGAAATACGTAGCCCTCAAAAAGAGGGGCTTCATTGTGGTAGTTGTTTGTTGTATTGTTGGAAATCCAAGTAAGATAATTGTCTTTATAGGGATAAATATTTTGGGCTATGTTTTTTGAAATTGATGCGGTGGACAGAATATTATTAATTATTTTTATAAGGTCATTGCGATAAAAATTATCTCCTGTACTCAAATACATACACTGTAAAGCATCAATGATATTGCTCGTTTCCATAAAATCGAAAGCATCTCCAGTTTTACTTTTTATTAAAAATAGTTCTCGTGTAGTTTTTGTTGAACTGCATAGTGCAGAGTATTTATTATCAAACAAGCCTTTCCAATCTTTTTGCGCAATAGTTCTGTTTGAGAGAAAAAAGAATCCGATAATTAGAATGATTCCGCTGAGGAAATATTGCTTTTTCATATATGTGCCCCGAGAATTATGAATTAATAGAAATAAGTAGAAGAGGTGATAAAATAATAAATTATTCTCTTTTCTTTTTTTATTTTATAATGGTTCAATGTTAAGATACGTTTTTAGTACGTTCTATTCATATCTTTGAAAATAGTAGTTCATCGGTGCGTTTCTTACGGATCCAGAAATAAAACATTCGATTATTCAATCCCGGCTTCATGATTAACATTGTAATTCATTATATAAATAAGGGCAAAAATACTGAATATAAATCCTGTAAATGGAATAACATTCGCAAACACATAAAAAAAGGAATAAAGGGTGAATCCTAAGATAAAAAGAATAATCACGTTAGCGCTCTTTTTATTTTTTATATTGTTCGTTTTTTTCTTAAATGATAGAGTCTTTCCTAATGTAACAATGAAAATCATTAAATAGATGATCAAAGAAAATATACCGTTGTTTACTAAAATTTCAATAAAATTATTATGACTAAACAAATTATATTGATTATGTAATCGGAACTGACCGCTTCCTACACCCAGGAAAGGATATTCTTTAAATTTTTCAATAGCAAGCTTAGCAAGTACTATTCGAATCGTGTTTTCTCCCTCTTCCGAAAGAGCATTGAATCTTCTGCCAATATTTGTTTCTTCCATCATGTTCGTTATCATATAGATAAGAAGAGGAAGAGCTATAATTGTGCTTAGGGTGAGTCTGACGGTGGATTTGGCGAAACTTTTTACGTTCCCAAATCCTATATAAAACCAATAAATTATTTGAATAAGTAGGAAAATGATAAGCCCCCCTCTGCTGCCGGAAGAAAGTATAATATAAAGATAAAGAGGGAGAGATAAAAGATAGATGTATTCAAATATTCTTTTCTTTTGAAGTTGGAATAGAAAAAAAAATGAGAAAGAGGATAAAAAAATATAGTAAGGGAACATATTTGCGTTAAAGGTCTCATCATCAATCCTGTAATCCAAATTCTCGTTTATTCTTAGATTTACAGAACCTGTTGAAAATAAATATAATGCAAAAGCGTAGGTGGTTAAAATGCAGGAAAAAAAGAAGTATTTGATATTAGTGGGATTAATTATTATATAATTAAATATTGCAATACCAAAGATAATACAGCCAATTTGGGTTTTCACTTCACCTAAGAAAACCTCTGTATTTATAGCATTGTAAATAGAAGCCAAAGAGATAAGAAAAAATAATAGGTACAGTCTGATTGGTGTATATTTTAAGAAGTAGCCATTTTTCTTCGAGAATAATGATAGGATAAAGAAAACGGGTATATATATAGAGGTAACCCAAGTGCTTATATTGTAAATGCGTCCAATTACTACAATCAAAGGAACACTGATGATTATCAAAAACTTAGTAATTATATTAACTCTCATCTAACAGAAAGTGATTTTAGCTTATCAACTAGTTGTGTATAATTTGTTTCCGCATTAAATTTTTTTTTCCATGTTATCTGTGCGTTGTTTCTTTTGGACTGATAAGTCTCGGCGTGGCAGGAAAGAATACACTTTTCCAGGATGTCTTCGGTGATTTCAAGTCCTATTAACATTCCATTTGTTTCGTTCACAATTTCTGAGGTCGCTCCTGCGTCTGTTGCAATAGCAGGAATTCCAAAGGAAAAAGCTTCCATTATACTTACAGGTATTCCCTCAAATTTACTGACGTTGATCAGCCACGTAATGTAATGATTACTGTAAAAGCTATAAATGGTTTGAGTGGATACCCATCCGTGGAAAAAAAAACTCACATTTTTGTTGCTGCAATTATTAGTCAACATTTTTATGTTGTTCATCTCGGGACCATCCCCAAAATGGTGCCATTCAATTTTAGCATGATGCTTCCAGTTGCAAATTGTGGCCGCAATGAGATGAACCCTTTTCAAAGGATATAAATTACTGCATGATACCACTCGTATTATTCCATCTGACGAGGGCTTGTTTATCGTCTGAGGGAGGTTAGTTCCAAGATAATTCACAAATATTTTTTCTGGCGTAATCTGGTAATCTTTATATAACTTGTCTGCAATATCATTGGATATCGGAAGTAAAAGATCAGCAGATTGATATATTTTTTTTCTCAATGGTAGGTAGCCATTGTTTCTATTCAGGTAAAAATCGCCCCCATGCATGCGTATCACCTTCTTATAATGTTTGCATAGATTTGTAACAAATACGGTAGGGCCACCCCAGTAGGAATATAACAAGGTGTTAGTGTCTACTTTATCCAGGAGGTTGTGGAGTTGCTGATATCTTATCCTGAACGATATGAAAGATTTGATCCATTTTATTAAGTGGGATCTTTTTTTATATACTTTGTATTTCACTAAATCTATTAGGAAGGGTGATATAGGACTTAAATTAAAAATCCCCCGTACAATTCTTGAAATTCCTTGTGGTACTGCTATGGGCAAAATGATAGTATTCGGAGGTACGGTTCTTTGTTTGTCAGATTTTGTAGGATTATAAGTAGGCAAAATATAAACCTGATCGAAAGCCTTAGAAAGATAATCAAGTTCATTTTCGAAATAGGTTTCTCTTGAGCCAAAAGGATAAGATGCGGTAAAGCAAATGATTGTATTCTTTTTCTGTTGCTGATTCATTTAGAATAATTGAATTATGGGTTCGTTGCGCGATAACATTTACATACCTGGCATAATCGTATAGCTCCAGTCTCCGTGGAACTTGTGCTTTTTGAGATTGAGGCCTTCCATTCCTTCATCACTACCTTTTTCCTTTTTCGCCCTCCTCCTTCTTTTTTTATTCTTTCCGCTGGCAAGTCTTGCAGTTTCTTCTCCTCGTGTAATTCCTTCACGCCAGCATGTAATGTCACCCTGGAAACTCCTGACAACCGCGATAGCAAAGATATGCCTACTCTTCCCGGGCTTATCGCATCTGCTGCATAAACTGCCCGCTTGCTTCGCTCCGACAAAAGAGGAGAGAGTGTAGTGTATTTTCCCCTTAGACGCTCGGCATTTATGGTAATCTCGCTCTTTGTCGTTATCCTTAATTTTCCCCAAAGAAAATTAAACCGTTTGTAAATGTTATTTAGTAACAGATATTAAGTTGTTACAAATACCAAGTTGTTATTTTCTGATTATACTTAACGATTTAGCATTAACAGTTTAGCCTCTTTTAAAAATGATTTTTTGATAAATACATGCGCTATTGTTAATAGCATTACGTAAAGAGACAGTATAATAGTAGCTTCAACAAAAGTGCTGACTTGAAAAAAGAGGTGAAAAAAGGGAAAAATTATGATCGCCGGTAAAAAGCTGATATATAACGGTTCCCAAAACACCCTACTAAATTCAAGGAAGCTGGCTCCACAGAGAGGATAAACCATTGCCTTCCAACTTATCACGAAGAGTAATACTTGTACTGCGGCTAGAGTGATACATACGCCAATAATACCCCACCTGCTACCTAAATATACGGTGAAAAATAAAATTCCAGATTGAATTAGGTTCCAATAGAAACCCTGATCGGCCCTTCCTCTAGCGAGCTGTAATGACCCGATTGGATTCATGGTGGAGCGAATCATCGCGTATAGCGATAAAATGCGTAAAGGCAAAGCAGCATCCAACCATTTGCTCCCAAAAATTAATAGAACTACAGCTTCCGCGTAAAAGAACATAAATATGAAGACTGGAAAATTGACGAATGCAAGCACATTTTGCATTTTAAGGTATATGTTTTTCAATTTCTGTATGTTGTCCTGAACTTTTGCCATAACCGGGAAAGCTACTCGGGTAAGAATAGGATTAATAACCTGAAATGGTTTTAATACAAAATTTTTGGCCATGCTGTATATGCCAAGAGCATCCACGCCAAGGAATTTGCCAATAATTAATGTATCAAGATCACTATTTATGTAATTAATTGCCTTCTCCCCCATTTGGTACATTCCAAAAGAAAGAAAAGGTCGTATTTCACTTATTTTTAAGTGAAACGATGGAGAATGTATCCTGCGGCCAAGAATAGTCAATAATAGCATATCAATAGCCGACATAACAATAGTGGAGTACACTAAGGCATATACGCCGAAACCAAAATATCCTAATGATATTCCCGTAACTAACCCAATGGTTCTTGAAATAATATTTCTTATAGCAAGTTCTTTGAAGTGAAGCTCCTTTCGAAGTAACGTAGCGAATTGCATTCCAAACGGTTGTATTAGAAATGTGATCCCAACGCTACGGATTACATTAGTCAGCATAGGTTCTTTATAAAAAACTGCAATAAGTGGAGATATAGTAAATAATATTCCAAATAAGAGAATACCCAGGATTACATTTGACCAGTAAAGGCTGCTTAGTTGCTTTTGGGATACGTCCTGCTTATGGATGATGGCGTTTGAAATTCCAATGTCTATAAATAATTGGGAAAAATTAATAATAAACAAAGCAATGGCTATTAGTCCAAAGTCCTTTTTGCCCAAAAATCGGGCAAGTACTGACATAAGCAATAATTGTGTGGTAGCTCCGATGGAAGCTGATATTGTTGTCCACCTTACCCCAGATCTTGTTTTTTGAACCAAGTTCATTTATCTGATATTTCAAATGGGTCGAGCAGTTGCGCCTGCAAAATGAGGAATATACACCAGGCAAGGTTTCAAACCTAACGTTTCAGTCGTTGAAAAAACTTAATAGTTTGGTTTCGAAACGGACAGAAGTGGTGTATATATAATTTCTTTTATTAGGGTTTCTTTTTCTCCGGGGTATCGAAGTATTCCGAGTACCCGTATTTATAGCCATATTGTTTATAAGAGCCGTAGCGATGGCGTTCTCCCACCCTGTTGATAACGGTATAGAGTGGTTGGGCAGGATGATCGTTTATTTTTTTATTGAGTTCCTGTAGCACCCATTTAAAGGTAAATCCCTGGCGCAGTACAACGATGCTGATGTCTGCATGAGCGGCAAGCAGTGCGGAGTCTGTAACCAGCCCGTATGGCGGGGTGTCGAAGATGATATAATCGAATTGGTTTTTCAGTTCATCCATCATCTCCTTCATACGGTCGCCGAGAATGAGTTCCGCCGGATTGGGGGGTATGGGTCCTGCGGGTAGCAGGAAAAACCGTTGTTCAAAGCCCGGCACTTCGTGCAGCAGGCTGTTGACAGATGTGGCGCTACCGGCCAGGTAATTGCTGATACCGCTGTGCGACCGGATGTTAAGAGCTGTGCCCAGCCGGGGTTTGCGCAGGTCAAATTCGAGCACTACCACTTTTTTATTGAGCAGGGCATAGCTGGCGGCAAGGTTAAGACTGGTGAAAGATTTTCCCTCTTCGGGTCGGTTAGAAGTAACCAGCAGGGTGCCGGGAGAATGCCCGGGGCGGGTAAAACTGATATTGGTTCTGATGGCTCTGAATTGTTCGGAAATGATGGAACGGCTCCCTTTTTGTACCACGATGGGGGAGTCGTCTTTTTTAACGTAAGAGATCTCTCCGAGCATCGGTGCATCGCATTTTTGTTCTACTTCGTCTTTCCCTTCAATTTTATTGTTGAAGAGGTTGATCAGGTAGATAATACCGATGGGTATCATCAGTCCCAATAAGAAAGCTATGGCAGTGATAAGGGCCTTTTTAGGAGCTACGATACCCAAGCTTCTGGGCTGTTCGATACTCCTGGAATCGGAGATAGTCGAGGCCAGGGTAATAGCCGATTCTTCTCTTTTCTGAAGGAGCAGGAAATAAAGCTGTTCTTTTACGGATTGGTCTCTTTGGATCTGCACCAGGTTTTTTTGTACCTGGGGAATATTTTTGATTCGAATATTGAGCTCCGCATCTTTTCTGGTAAGGTCATTTAGGTTGATTTGGTAAGCTCTTTTGAGGTTACCGATATTGGTGATCAGGCTGGCTCTGAGGTTGGCAATCTGGTTGGCGAGATCAACCGGGATCGGGTTTTTAGGTCCGAGTCTTTCAGCCTGCCGGTCTCTCTCCAGTACCAGCCTGTTGTGCGTCTGGATCATTTCTGCAAGGGAAGGTTCTGCGATGCTGGAACCTGAGAGGGCTAATTTTGGATTGTCCTGGTTGGCTTTCAGGTTAGCTTCAAGGGATTCAAGGATGCTGAGCTGGGTTTGTTGCTGGGCTTTCTGGAAATCTACCTGTTTCGCCTGATCCATATACTGCTGAGCTTCGGCGGAAACATCTGTAATACGATTACTGCTTTTAAACTGCTCTACCTGCCCTTCTACCGTACGTAGTTCTTTTTCCATGATAGCCAGTCTGCCGTTCAAAAACTCAAGAGTATTATTAGACACTTTATTTTTATCTTCGAGGGCTTGTTGATTATAAATATCAATGAGGGTGCCGAGGGCTTTCTGTGCTTTGGTGTTGTTGTTATCGGAAAGCTCCATATTGATAATAGAGGCTGCTTTACTGGCGGGTTGTACGTTAAGGGCCATAGAGTAGTTATTGACGGCTGTTTTTACCGGATAGATATGGAGCGTGTATTCTCCGATACGGTTAGTGCTGTCAGGTACGGGTTTAAAGTCCGGATTATCGGTTACCTGGAAGTGCAGGCCATTGATGGAATACCATCTGCCTCTTGTGACAGAGAGGGTTTTGGTACGGGCGCCATAGTCGAGTTGCCATTGACCGGTGGAATTGGTATTCAAACTCCATTGCAAAGGTTGTATGATGGTGTCGGGATTGGCAAAGCGAATTATGAGAGGCACCTCTTTGTCGAATACGGATCTACTGGTAAGGTTGCCTTTACTTTTGATGTCGAGGAAGAGTTGCTCCTTTCTTACCACGCTTTCCATCAGATCGTAACTTTTAAGAATTTCGATTTCATTGTCCACCAGTTTTCCGCCGCCGCTGAGATCAAGTTCCTTAAGCAAGGGATTGTCGAGTAATCCGGCGCCCCCTTTTTTCTCGTCTTTGATCATAATGGAAGCCTTTGCCTTATAAAGTGGCTCGGCATAACGGTTATAGAGCCATGCGGAAGCCAACGCTACCATGAGCGACAGCAAGAGCCAGGGCCAGTGACGCAGGATTTTAAAAAGTATTTGCCTGATATCCGCCGAATCATCGGGCAGGTTGGTCTGCAGAACAGAAGGTGTTTGATTAATATTTTGCACAGCCGATTTGTTTTAAATATATCAAATAAAGATGGGGTGTTTTTATAAGCGGATACGGGTGAGAGCAACAATAGCGAGCGAAATAATACTGGTAACAGCAGGTACAATAATATTAAGCCCTTCTGCCTGGAGTCCCTTACGCCTTCCGGGTTCTATCAGTACCACGTCATTTTGGCGCAGGTTGTAGAAGGGCGAACGCATGGCACTGCTATTGTTGAGATTGAGACGGGCCACTTCTACCTTATCGCCTGCTTTACGGATCACTTTAATATTGCTTCTTTTTGCAAAAACGGTCATATCTCCAGCCATACCGATGGCTTGTAAAACATTTATTTTTTCTCCTGCCACCTGAAAGGTGGAAGGTCTTAATACTTCTCCCATAACGGTAACTCTGAAGTTGATCAGGGAGACGCTGATGACGGCGTCTTTTAAATATTCGCTTACGGATTTTTTGATTTCTGATTTTGCTTCATCGGTGGTTAGCCCGGCTATCTGCACATCGCCGATAACGGGGATGGTGATATTGCCGGAAGGAGAAACAGTATATATACTCTGCATGTTCTGGGTCAGGTTATTGTTCCCGCTGATAACAGCCGAGCTCATGAGGTTGAAAAGTTGGGCGGCTTCCGGGCTGATACTGCTGATTACGACCTGTAACTGGTCATCGGTTTGAAGCCTGAGCGGATCAAAAGCAGCTGTTCTAACCTCCTGTACCTTACCACTATCGCCGATATTAATATCCTGAAACAGTGCAAGTTCTTTACCGGTACGGCAGGAGGAGGACAGAATCAACAGCGCAATGATATACGATAGGAATTTTAGTATATGCATAAGTGGTTTTTTTGAAATTAGCTTTGTTTGAATTTATCGTGGTAGCTGGTTTATTGCAACGTTTTACGCCGAGAGTGGGCAATCGCGTTTATAATGGTTTTGTATGCGATATCAGGGGTAAGATGGGCTTTCAGGTATTTGTGACCGTTTTCTCCCATTTGTCTGCAAAGTTCAGGATTGTTGTAAAGCGTATCAAAATTTTTCTTGTATGTTTCAATGTCTCCAATAACAGACCAGAATCCCGATTGAGATTCTTCCAGGATCTTTCCATAATCGGTATTGGCATCTATGAAAGCCAAAATGGGGATCCTGGCATTAAAATAGGAAAGCGTTTTTGATGGTATATTGGGGATTGTAAACTTTTCGCTTAATGAAATAAGCCCAACGTCAGCATTTTGTACCAGATCATGATAGTCGTTTCTCGGTAGTGTATTATGAATGATGATATTATCAAGTTTTTGCCTGGCAACGAGTTGTTCCAGGAATCCTTTTCTTGTTCCTGTACCTACGATCAGGAATACAATATTATGATTATCCCGGTACATATTGGCGAGCTCCACAATGTTTTCGATCTTCTGGGGCTCGCCGATGTTTCCTCCGAATATGGCGATGAATTTTCCATCCAAACCATATTTCGATTTAGCGGAATTATTTTTTTCAGATGGAGGATATAATTTTTGCCAGTTTGGTAACAACGACAGTTTTTGTGGATCTACCTCGGGATTATGTTTGATTACATAATCAATATTTCCCTGCGACATACAGCCGATATGATCAGAATAGCGATACAGTTTTTTCTCCTTTTTGCGGAAATAATGAAAAAGAAGAGGATTTTTGATCATTCCCAGATCCCGCGCATTCTGGGGAAAAATATCTCTTAAAATAAGATACGAGGGCATAGCATACTTACTTTTTAGCCAGGCTACAATATCCACAAATGTTATGGGTGGTGTGGGCGTTAATACAAGATCAAAGTTGCGGTTTGAGAAATGTCGGCGGATTGCTTTTTTAAACTGGTAAGGGATCAGAACGGTGGCTATCCCTTTTAGAACCGGAGTTACATTGAAGAGTTTTTGTGTTTTAACTCTTAATACTTCAATACCCTTTTCGGTGGTCAGCGATGCGGATTGATTTTCTGTGGCAGCGCTTATTACGGTTACATCATGCCCGTTACGGACAAATTCTTCCACAAGATCCGCATACATGTTGAACGATTCGTGTGGTTCCGGATAATATAAAAGCAAAAATAATATGCGCATCTTAATGGTTTTGCCAGGCTACCCGGTTGATATAATCGGTGTAGGATATAATGATCCTTACTACTTTTTCTGATACATTAGGCATGGAATAATCAGCTACTAATCTGAAATTCCTGTTTTCTCTGTCCTGGTGTTCTAATTGTTGCAAGCCTTGGAGGATCCGTTCGGGGTTGAGTCCGGTCATCATTACAGAAGCTTCTTCCATGGCTTCCGGGCGTTCATGCGCCTCCCGGATATTCAGGGCGGGGAAATTCAGGATGGACGATTCTTCCGAAATGGTGCCGCTATCGGAAAGTACAGCCTGGGCATTGATTTGCAGGCACAAATAATCGCTCAGTCCAAAGGGTTTTTGCAGTTTTATCAATTCGTTAAATATGATCGCTTTTTCTTTTATCATGTTCCTCGTCCGGGGATGGGTGGACACAATAACCGGAAGATGAAAAGCTTCAGCAATGGTATTCAGAGACTTAACGAGGTTGTTAAAGTTCTTTTCCGTATTAATATTTTCTTCCCGGTGCGCTGACACTACAAAATATTTTTCTTTTTCGAGGGATAACTTTTTTAAAATATCAGATCTGCTGATTTTAGGCATATAGTGATGCAGCACCTCATACATGGGGCTGCCTGTTTTGATGATCCTGTCGGGAGGCAATCCTTCCCGTAAAAGATACTCCCGCGCAATGTCTGAATAAGTGAGATTGATATCGCTGATATGATCTACAATTTTCCGGTTGGTTTCTTCGGGAACGCGCTGGTCGAAACACCGGTTCCCGGCTTCCATGTGAAATACAGGGATCTTTCTCTTTTTTGCGGGAATAGCGCATAAGCAACTATTGGTATCGCCTAATACCAGGAAGGCATCGGGCTTTTCTTTTTCAAGAATAGGATCAATATTAATTAAAATTTGCCCGACGGTAGTGGTGGCATTGGTTCCAGCAGCATTTAAAAAATAATCCGGTTTCCTCAACTCAAGATCTTCAAAAAAAACCTGGTTGAGTTCGTAATCATAATTCTGCCCGGTATGCACGAGGATGTGGTCAATAGCTTCCGATTCGTCTAATTTTGTCAGCACTCTCGACAACCGTATGATCTCAGGTCGTGTACCCACAACGGTAATCACTTTTAGCTTCTTAGATAAAGTATGCATATGATCCGGTATCTTTTTTACTATACGGTTTCAAAATAAGTGTCGGGATCCTGAGGATCAAAAAATTCGTTGATCCAAAAAATAGTATATAGGTCTTCTTTCCCGGTATTTTTAATATTGTGGGTGTACCATACCGGCATGTCCACATAGGATGGTTCATCCCCGTCCAATTCAAAATTCAATACCTCATCGTCATTGTATTTGCGTAGCTGGATCAGGGCTTTTCCTTTGATCACGGCAAAGCGTTCTATCTTGCGGGTATGGAAATGATTTCCGCGGGTGATGCCCTCATGAGTGGTTGAAAAAGAAACCTGCCCGCCCTGTTCCAGTTTCACCAGCTCCACAAAAGTTCCCCGGTTATCCGTATTTTGTTTCAGATAACGTGGAAAATAAGATTTCAGAGGGATGTAGCTCCTGAAAGTATTAAATAAATCCATGCTGAATTTGTCTTTTAACGCGGGGAATACCCCGGAGTTGAAATACTGATCTTTAAAACCTGCTAACTGAGCCAGTATTTGCGATACAAAATATTCCCCGGTGGGCCTGACCCACTGCTCAGGATCATGGGTGTTATTCCGGATTTGTTCAATAATGATCTTTACCAGGTCGCCCACATAGATCAGCTTAACAACCCCGTCGTTGTCTATAACCGGCGTTTGATCATTGCAAAGCTGATGGCAGAAAGTGGCCACTACCGAATTGTAAAAAGGTTTTCCAAAGGGACCAAACACATTGGGAACGATCAGTCCCGAAAATTTTGCCTGGTGTTTTTCTGCCCATTGGGTGAAAAGCTTCCGGCCTTCTTTTTTGGACCTGCCATACAGGTTATCCCGTTCTTCCTGGGTGGAAGAAGAGAAAATGATCTGGGGTTTTGTGTCCAGGTTTTCTAAAGTCCGGATCAGTTGCTTAACCAGGCTAACATTGGTATCATAAATAACCTGTGGATCCGGATGGCGGTTCATGGCAGCAAGATGTATAATTACATCGCATTGCCGTACCCAATTTTGCAGTTGCTCCTGCTGTTCAAAAAATGATTTCTCAAAAGGAATCAGGGTAAATTCCTCTTTCAGCAGGCTTATGGTATTGTAAAGGTAGGAACCGGTAAATCCGTATTGTCCTGTTATTCCGATGCGCTTCATTTTCTCAGGCATGAACTACATTTAAGTCTTTCTGGATCATTTTCAATTTCAGCAATAACTTTTTTGTCTCTTCCAATCCGATCTGGTTTGTATTATGGGAATGGTAGTCATCAATCTTTGAAACGCCGGTATCTCCGATGGAAAAATAATTTTCATAATTTAATCCCCTGTTATCGGCAGGGATCCTGAAATATTCTCCCATATCAATCGCTTTCGTCATCTCCTCCCGGTTTACCAGGGTTTCATACAATTTTTCTCCATGACGGGTTCCGATGATTTTTATTTCATTGCTTGCATTATACAGTTCCTTGAGGGCGGTGGCCAGGATACCGATGGTGGTTGCCGGCGCTTTTTGAACAAATATATCACCCGGTTTGGCGTGATTGAAAGCATACAATACCAGGTCAACTGCATCCTCCAGCGTCATCATAAAACGCGACATGTCAGGATCGGTAATGGTAATGGGCTTCCCAGCCTTAATTTGATCAATGAACAGCGGGATAACCGAGCCTCTGGATGCCATCACATTGCCATACCTGGTTCCTGAAAGAACTATTTGTTCCCCGGATATAGTTCTGGATTTTGCCACCATTACTTTTTCCATCATGGCCTTGCTCATCCCCATAGCGTTTATGGGATAAACCGCTTTGTCGGTGCTCAGTACCACCACATTATTTACGCCGTTGCGGATAGCGGCATCAAGCACATTAGCCGTACCTTCCACGTTGGTTTTTACAGCCTCCATCGGAAAGAATTCACAGGAAGGCACCTGCTTCAGCGCGGCGGCGTGAAAAATATAATCTACACCCCTGATGGCGTTTTCCACGGAATTATATTCCCTTGTATCGCCGATATAAAATTTTATCCGTGGATCGTTATATACCTTGCGCATATCATCCTGCTTCTTTTCGTCCCGGCTGAATATCCTTATTTCTTCAAAGCTGGTGTTTAAGAACCGGGTAAGTACGGCATTCCCGAACGAGCCGGTACCGCCGGTAATAAGCAGCTTTTTATTGCTGAACATGAATCGTATATTTAAGTAAGAAAAAATCTATGTAAATCATCCTAATATTTCCATTAACCGGTCGGAATTCTGAACGGACACCTCTTGTTGAAAAGCGCTGATCCGTTCTTTGAGATAGTCGTCAGAACGGTTCCACCATGCAAGTTTTTCCAGTCGTTCGATGACGTCCTCCGGGAAACGATACCGGATAACTTTGGCTGGCACCCCTCCTACAATCGCATAGGGAGGTACGTCTTTGGTTACCACCGAATGGGCTGCCACAACAGCTCCGTTCCCTATGTGAATGCCGCCCATAATGGTGGATTTCATACCAATCCAAACATCATTCCCTATCCTCACTTTAGCGGGAGCAGGATCAAAATAGTTTTTATCTGCCCATGAATAACCCGTTCCGTTGGAAGGGTTGACAAACAAGGGGGAGGTGGACAAATAATGAACCGGATGCGAGGGAAGTCCGATAGAAACATCTTTGGAAATAGAGCAGAATTTCCCGATATCCGCATGATAAATATTGGTGTTATAGCCAATATAAGAATAATCGCCCAGACTACATTTTCTCAAAACGACGAATCGCTGAATACGCGTTTTGTTGGAAATAGTAGTCTGCTCATCGTAAAACATGAAGAAAGATATTTTCCGGTTTTGCAGTTGTTTCTTTACACGCCGGATACTAAAATAATTTCTGATTAATCCACTCATAACAAGTACTGCTGATCAATGTCGGATATAATTTATGATTTTTGATTGTCCCGTGCCAACACGGCATCCATTGTTTTTTGCTGATAGCGGGGATTGTAATAATCTCTGATCACCGAATAACAATTTTCAACACTTTTTTTTCGATCTTCCATTCGCATGCGGATGCATTGTTCCATTTTATCAGCCAGATCCTCAATATTATTTTCTTCAAAAAAATCGCCATTTAAACCCGGCGTTACCGCCTCATGCTCGGGCATCTGTAAATTAAAATTATTATTAGAGATCACAGGTACGCCATAGGAGAGTGCATGTATGCCCGTTAGTCCTATTGGCCCCGGACACACACACAAATCAGAAGCCATGATGTATTGTGAAATTTCTTTTTCATTGTATAATGCGCCAGCAAAATATACGTTTGACTGAAGATTCAATGTATGGACCAGCGCTTCTAAATCAGGTTTTTCAGGACCCTCGCCAATTATAAAGCAATTTGTGTTGAAATTACGAGATTTTAATATTGCCAATGCTTCAATAAATAAATCCATTCTTTTTACCTTGTTGATCCTTCCGATACAGAATGCAACGGGTAGTCCGGGATCGGTAAACAAAGACCGGAGTGATTTCCGGTTTCCCGGATTATATGATTTTCTATAGTAGTCTGTTTCCTCAAAGTTTAAGGAGTTATAAATTACTGTCAGTTTATCGGCAGAAACGCCATTTTTCAGATAGAGTTGTTTGGCCCTGTTATTATAAAGAAAAATACCGTTGGATAGTTTGAGTAAAAATAACTTTACTTTCAGATTAACCCAAGATTCCTTTCCATACAATCCATGTCCCCACAGGTAGGCTCTTTTGCCTCTGATCCGTATGAAAAGGATGGCGATCCAGGTGGTAATAAACTTTATATCACCTAGAAAAATGACGTTATCAAAATGGTTTCTCCTTAATGCGGATAACAGCCCGCTTTGCCAAAGAAATCCTTTTCCAAGCCAGGTGTTTTTCAATGGAATAAATCGTCCGGATAATTTTTCTTCATTTTTGAAATCAATCCTCCTGATATCGTTTGACGGTTGAGGATCTCCAAGAAAGTAGTAGTCGGTTTCCCGTGATTCAGCAAGCACCCGAAAAACAGGGGCTCTGTAATGAGCGAAATAATGATATACAATGGCCGCTTTTTTCATCGGATAAGATTCTTTTTATAATAAGGGGTTGTTGAGTTTGGAGCGCCTACAGGAATGACCGGTTGTTCCATCCGGTCAAATGCTATTACAAGGGCCATACTCAGTAACAGCCAACTCGCTGAGAAGATACCGCCGCTAAACAAATTCTGCACAAGACATTGTAAAAAAAGTATGCTTATCCAGGAAAAAGCAGGCTTGTATCTGAAGATTCCCAAAGACTTTACAAATGTAATAATAGTTAAAATGAAAAACGGAATGAATCCCAGCAGCCCCGTACTTTGGAGTATCTCAATGAAAACATTATGGGGATAAATATCAAACCCCTCAACTTTCAACCGGTCACCCATGATGGGATTTGCCGTAAATTGATCGAATGCATTTCGCCACATTACGGTTCTGACGGCCTCTTCGTTTCCCTTCTGTATATCAGAACCTGTTTGGGTAAACCGGTCTATCAAACTGCTTCCGAAATATTCTGAAAAATAAATAATTCCAATAAGTCCGACCAAAATAATGGTGATCAATCTTAGATTGCTCTTTAGTTTTTTTGTTAAGACCATCATCAGCAGAAAGGGAAATATGAGGGCTATTAATGATCCCCTGGATGAACCTAGGAAAAAGGGAGTGGCCGCCAATACAATGATCAGCATCAAATACAATTTATTTATTGGAGTGGTTTTGTTTTCGAGCCAATAGCCCAGCGCAATTCCAATGGCAAGAGATGAACAATAAGAAAGTGCAAGCGGAGATATCATTTCTGAATCCGCTGTTTGGGTGGTGAGTCGGCCTACGGTTCCGACATAGCTTCTGAATAGCAATAAAGACAATACTGAAAATAAAAGTCCGGAAAACAATAATGACTTTCTGATAGTTGAAAAATCGGATAAGTCAAATTTTACATTGGCAACCAGGAGAAATGGAATCATATCAAAAGACAGGTAATAGAGTAAAAGCCTGGAGGTGCCGATATAATAGGGTAAATCTCTTAAGTTATCAATGATGATTCTCGAAATATAAAAAACCGAAAAAAACAGCAACAGGTAGGACGCGGTGTTCGCTTTGAGTTTGATGCTTTTATTAAAGAAAATGATCAGGCCGCCTATAATAATAAATCGTAAAATGATCGAGAACCCTGTTGAATAGGTACTCAACCCGATGTAAAACATCAACAGGATATATATAAAATATCCAATATAATTGAAAAATACAGCAATAAATAACGCCTTTCTTTTCATGGTCCCGCTTCAACTTGCAGCTTTTCGGTATTCAGATGTAAATATCTCTCAGTTACTTTTTAAAGCGATTTTCAAATCGGGTAATTGTTTTATGCTAAGAAAACCCAGGGCAAAAAAGGCGAACAATAAGGCGCCCACCGCCGTCCATATCTCGCTGATCTTGAAATTGACCAATAATGTTATTGTGTTGACAAAGACAAATAGCAGAGAGATGTATTTAAGATAATTTCGCTGTATTCCCGAAGTCTTCATTGCCCATCCGTTGCAAACAAGAGATAAAAATGTATAGGAACAGAAGGTACCCAATGCAGCGCCCCATATTCCCCATTTAGGTATAAGTATAATATTCAACCCCAGGTTCAATATTGCCGAACTGATAGTTGAGGTCGCAATAAAAGTAGTTTTATTCAATACGGTGAGTTCGTAATTTCCGAGATGATAAAATGGGATCAAAAGATGCGCCCCGAGAACAACAGGTAAAATATTAAACCCGGATATGTAATCCTGCGAAACGAAACGAAAAGCAAAAAAACGGGTTCCAATGAGTATTAAAGCACAGAATAAAAAAGCGCAACTTAATACAAAGGTCAAATAAAACTGTAGGATAGTCCGATAACGTTCCTTTTCTTTAGAAAATTTATAAACCAACGGCTCAAAATAGGCGCCTACCGACCCGTAAAAGAAAAAAATACTACTTCCGAGCGAATAAGCAAAAGTGTAAATGCCAAGCTGGCTTTTATTTAAAAAACCTTCAACAAAGAAACGATCTGCATAGCTTAGAATATTACCGCTTAATGCGTGGAAAATAAGCGGGAGCCCGAAGAAAAACAAAAACTTGAGGTTTTTATCAAATACTAATATTTTCCTGAATTCAAAATGTTTGAAAATTTCTTTATAAAAAAAAATCATAAATATGACCCCCGCAGTCAGGGAGCCGTAGATATATCCTATCCCGCTTTTAGTTATAGAACAAATACCCATCACAGCACCCAGTTTAACCAGGGCATACCATAGCCGCGAGTTCCTGAAAGCGGTCGGATTGTCTGTAGCGAGTGCATGGGCATTCATGAGTCCGGATAGGTTGTAAAACAATAAACTGAAAAAAAGAAAATACAAATGAGGGAAGAATGCGATCCCAAGGAACTCACGTTTGAAGATAGACAGGATGATACACAGAAAAAAGACGACCGAGACGCTCAGGATATTTAACTGAAGTGCATAAGGAAGCATCTTTTCCTTGTAGGTGATGGTGTGCCTTAGAACAGCCCGCCCTTGTCCAAGAGTTAATACGGTGTTTGTAACCCCTTCGATGGCCACTAACAACCCTACCATGCCATATTCCTCCGTTGGTAAAAAAAGAGGTAATAATGCAATGGTCGTCCAGTTCAATCCTTTTGCAAACCCTTCAATTCCTGCGTAGGAAAAGAACTTTTTAATCATGCAGTGTTCTCAATCGTTTCAGGAAATGCTCTTTATTTTCTTTTTTTCTTTTTGTCTGGGGTGTCGAAGTATTCGGTGTATCCGTACTTATAACCATATTGTTTATATGAGCCATAGCGATGGCTTTCTCCCACCCTGTTGATAACGGTGTAGAGGGGTTGGGTAGGATGGTCATTTAATTTTTTATTGAGTTCCTGTAGCACCCATTTAAAGGTAAATTCCTGTCTCAGCACAACGATGCTGATATCGGCATGGGTTGCGAGCAGGGAGGAATCTGTAACGAGCCCGTAAGGCGGGGTATCGAATATGATATAATCGAATTGTTTTTTTAGTTCCTCCATCATTTGAGGCATTTTATCTCCTAGTATAAGTTCTGCGGGATTGGGGGGTATGGGTCCTGCGGGCAGCAGGAAGAACCGTTGTTCAAAGCCCGGCACTTCGTGCAGGAGGTTGGATACGGCAGGTTCACTACCAGCCAGGTAGTTGCTGATGCCGCTGTGCGACTGGATGTTAAGAGCTGCGCTCAGTCGGGGCTTTCGCAGGTCAAATTCGAGTACTACCACTTTTTTGTTGAGCAGTGCGTAGCTGGCGGCGAGGTTAAGACTGGTAAAAGACTTTCCTTCTTCGGGTCGGTGAGAAGTAACCAGCAGGGTACCGGGAGAATGCCCCGGACGGGTAAAACTGATATTGGTTCTGATGGCTCTGAACTGTTCTGAAACGATGGAACGGCTTCCTTTTTGTACAACGATCGGGGAGTTGTCTTTTTTAACGTAAGAGATTTCCCCGAGTACGGGTGCATTGCATTTTTGTTCCACCTCGTCTTTTCCTTCAATTTTATTATTGAAGAGGCTGATCAGGTAAATAATACCGATGGGTATCATCAGTCCCAGTAAGAATGCCAAGGCTGTGATGAGGGCCTTTTTAGGAGCTACTATACCCACACTTCTGGGCTGTTCGATGCTTCTGGAATCGGAGATAGTTGAAGCGAGTGTAATAGCCGATTCCTCTCTTTTTTGTAAGAGCAGGAAATAGAGTTGTTCTTTTACGGACTGATCCCTTTGTATCTGCACCAGGTTTTTTTGTACCTGTGGAATATTTCTGATCAGGGTATTGAGTTCAGCATCTTTTCTGTTAATATCATTCAGAGCGATCTGGTAAGCTTTTTTGAGGTTTCCGATATTGGTGATCAGGCTGGCCCTGAGGTTAGCAATCTGGTTGGCGAGGTCAACGGGGATGGGGTTTTTAGGACCGAGTCTTTCCACCTGTCGTTCTCTTTCCAGAACCAATCTGTTGTGTGTTTGGATCATTTCAGCGAGGGAAGGCTCGGCTATTCCGGATCCTGAGGGTACCAGTCTGGGATTATCCTGGTTGGCTTTCAGGTTAGCCTCTACCGATTCAAGGATGTTAAGCTGTGTTTGCTGATCGGCTTTTTGAATGTCCACCTGCCTTGCCTGCTCCATATATTTCTGGGCTTCTGCGGAGACGTCGGTGATTCTGTTGGAACTTTTAAAACGCTCTACCTGTCCTTCCACGGCACGCAGTTCGTTTTCCATGATGGCGAGCCTGCTATTGAGGAATTCAAGGGTATTGTTGGTAACCTTGTTTTTATCTTCAAGTGCCTGTTGGTTATATATATTGATCAGCGCGTTTAGTGCGGTTTGAGCCCTTTTGTTGTTGTAATCGGTAAGTTCTATTTTAATAATAGAAGAAGTTTTGCTTGCGGGCTGTACGCTAAGGTCTGCGAGATAGCTGTTAACGGTGTTTTTTACGGGATTGATATTGAGGAGGTATGCGTCAATGAGGTTGGCGCTGTCGTTAGGTATTTTAAAGGTTGGGTTGTCGGTTATCTGAAAGAGGAGTCCGTTAACGGAATACCATCTGCCCCTGGTAACGGCGAGATCTTTATTGCGTGCGCCATAATCGAGATTCCAGTTACCTGCAGGTTGCCGGATAATTCTCCATTGGAGGGGCTGGGTAATGGTATCGGGATTGGCGATACGCATGATCAGGGGCGATTCTTTATCAAAAACGGATCGGTTTGTAATATTGCCTTTGCTTTTGATATCAAGGAAGAGTTGTTTTTTTCTAACCACCTCATCCATGAGGTCGTAGCTTTTCAGGATTTCGATTTCATTATCCACTAGTTTTCCTCCCCCCGCGATGTCAAGTTCTTTTAGCAGGGGATTGTCTAAGAGTCCTGAACCTCCTTTTTTTTCGTCTTTGATCATAATGGAAGCCTTTGCCTTATAAAGTGGCTCGGCATAGCGGTTATAGAGCCATGCGGAAGCCAGCGCCGCGATGAGAGACAGGAGTATCCATGGCCAGTTGCGCAGGATTTTAAAGAGTATTTGCCTGATATCTGCGGAGTCTTCCGGTAGGTTGGTTTGCAAGGGCGAGGCGTTTTGATTAATGTTTTGCACAGCCAATATAATTTAAAAAGCGGGTAAAAAGAGAAAAGAACTATGTATTTAACGTATGCGTGTGAGTGCGACGACAACCAGGGATATGATGCTGGTAACGGCGGGTACAATGATGTTAAGTCCTTCAGCCTGCAGTCCCTTTCGTCTCCCGGGTTCTACGAGCACAATATCATTTTGTCTGAGGTTGTAAAAAGGGGATTGCATGGCGCTGCTGTTGTTGAGGTTGAGATGAGCCACCTCCACTTTATCGCCGGCCTTACGGATGACTTTGATATTGGTTCTTTTAGCGAAGACGGTCATATCACCGGCCATTCCGATAGCCTGTAAGACGTTTATTTTTTCTCCTGCCACCTGGAAGGTAGAAGGTCTTAAAACCTCACCCATGACGGTTACACGGAAATTGATAAGGCTTACGCTGATGACGGCATCTTTGAGGTATTCGCTTACGGATTTTTTGATTTCATCTTTGGCTTCATCGGTAGTGAGGCCGGTTACGCTTACTTCTCCCACCACAGGGATGGTGATATTACCGGTGGGGGAAACGGTATAAACGCTCTGCATGTTTTGAGTAAGGTTATTGCTGCCTGTAACTACGGCAGACCCCATGAGGTTGAAGAGCTGGGATGCTTCGGGACTGATGGAGCTGATGACGATCTGTAGCTGGTCATCGGTTTGGAGCCTCAGCGGATCGAAGGCGGCGGCTCTCACTTCTTGTGTTTTGTAGCTGTCCTCTTGAGTATTGAGGTCCTGAAATAAAGCCAACTCCTTACCCGTACGGCAGGAAAACATTAAAACAGCGAGTCCCATGAAGCTGAATAGTCGTATATGGATCATATTTTATGTGTGTTTTGGAAGGTGATGAGATAGCATGGCCGAAAAGAAGAATTCAATTTACTCTATAAATTTTTAGAATTATATAATATTTCATATATTATTTTTCGTATTAACATGGCTTCGCCCTCTCAGTCCCATTGGGTTCACTGGCAATAGGTGTAATAACATAATTTAGCACTATTATAGTATAATTCCTATATCTTTTTATGAAACATAGGGGTAACAAAGGAAAAATTGGATTGGTTTATCTTTTTTTCGGGTAATCCTCCTAACCTTGAGGTAGTGAGAATCGGGCGGCTCATAATGGGTATTCCGGATATCGGTTAACAAAAAATCGTTCGGAGGCGCAAAGATAGAGTTACTTTTGCAACGCTTTGTTATAATTGAACGGAATTTGTTAAATATCAATATTATATAGAGACCGAATCATATGTTTCTTATTTTTTATGTGTATCGGGTGCTTGGATTTTGAAGATCGGCCGGTAGCCGGAATAAAAGAAAGACGGTGAGCATGGAGAAAAATATTAAATGAAGAAAAGATGGGCGGGAAATATATTTTCGCATCTTGCGTCCGGTTACAAAAAAGATAGAACGGGCTATATATCATTTTTAGATATAAAACACGTTAGTTATATTTTTACAACGGGAAGTTTCACATGGGACTGAGGTGGCGAAGCCATGTATGATAATAGGAAAATAGAAAAAAAAGAAAATGTTTTCAGTCATTATTCCGCTTTATAATAAAGAGAAAAGTATTGCTAACACTATACATTCCGTTTTAGCGCAATCGCTTCGGGATTTTGAGTTATTGGTGGTCAATGATAATTCCACAGATTCAAGCAGAGCGGTGGTAGGGGCCATTAGAGATAACCGGATCAGGATTATAGATAAAGCAAATGGAGGAGTATCCAGCGCCAGGAATGAAGGAATAATTTCTGCGAAGAACGAACTGGTAGCCTTCCTGGATGCAGATGATATATGGGAACCTGATTTTTTAGAGACTATTAAAGAATTGATTGCTGATTATCCCTCGGCGGATTGTTATACAACCGGTTACGCCTGTAAGTATAATGGGAAAACCCTGAATGTATTCGGGGCCAATGAACGTGGAATTGTTCAGGATTTTTTCAAACAGGTATATATAGGACCCATAATGCATTCCTCATCAATCTGCGTAAGGAAAGCCGTGTTTGAAAGAATCGGATATTTTAACACGATTATACGTCGCGGAGAAGATTATGATATGTGGGCGCGAATAGGTAGTTCGGCGTCCATCGCGGCCACCCCGGAAGTGAAAGTAGGGTACCTGCTTGACACCGAAAACAGTGCAATGACTGTGTTACATAAACCTGAGGCTTTGTGGCTTTATTATATTCCAGATGAAAGCCATAACGACAAGGATAAAAAAAAATACTATCGCAGGTTTTTACATCGCCAGGTGTTGGAATACCTGGTTAAAGGAAAATTTAAATGGGCCTGGCAGGTTGCTGCCAGGAACTGGAAGATCGCCGGTTGGTATTCCTATTTCCTTTTTCCTGCCAGTCTTCAGCCCCGTCAGTTAAAGAGTTGGATCAAACTTCTGTCCACACGCAACTTGGGAAATAAAAAGCAATTATCTGCAGATATCCCCGCAGACAATTGATGTTGGTGCTTTGATTAACTTTAAATAATCGCTTGGTATTACCGTACAGAATTCTTTAACATTTTTTATCAAAAAATTAGCGGAAACTAAAGATGCAGCGTTTAGCAATTGCAGGAGCAGGAGGCTTTTCAAAGGAGGTATTTTTGACCGTAATGGATATTAACAAAGCAGCGCCTACATGGGAATTCATTGGCTTTTTTGACGACAGGGTAGCTAAAGGCAGGTTTTTTATGGATCACAAGGTGCTCGGTAATTTAAGTGATCTGGACAAGATTGATGAAGAAACGAATGTAATCATTGCCGCCGGTAAATCCTCCAATATCTTATCTATCCTCAGGCAACTTCGTTCCGATAAATTGAAATTCCCCAATATTTTCCACCCTTCCTGCCAGTTTATTCACTTTGAATCGCTTAATATCGGAGAAGGTAATATTGTTCAGCTCTTTTCGTCCCTTTCTGCAGGTAATATTATTGGCAATTTTAACGTTTTTAACGCCGGGGTGAGGGTGGGGCATGATACAGTTATCGGTAATTATAATACTTTTGCTACTTCAACTTTGATTTCGGGAGGAGTGACTATCGGAGACCGGAATGATTTTGGTATGAATTCCGGGATTATCCAATATAAAAAAGTGGGAAATGACAATGTCATTGCGCCCATGGCTGTGTTGTTTAAAAGTGTTAAAGATAACGGGCATTATATGGGAGTACCCGCAATGTCAACGGGCGTAGAGCGTCTCACCTGATTTTCTAAATATTTATAGACTATCAGCTAAGCAATAGCATACGCGCCCTTTAAAAATATCTAAGCTAATTTTTATGGATAAAAATCAATTTTTACAATCTTTCGCAGAACAGTTTGATGACGTTGATCCTTCTAGTATTACAACGGACACTAAATTTAAGGACCTGGAAGAATGGAGTTCAATGGTGGCGTTGATGGTGATTGCCATGGTGGACGAAAATTATAACAAAAAAATTACCGGGGCCGATCTCAGGGAGGCAAACACGATAGGAGAGTTGTATGACCGGCTAAATTCCAGGTCATAAAAGTCGGTTTTCGGATAATTTATTGGAAATGACAAATAAAACTCCTTTTTCTCTCGAAGGGAAGCATATCCTCGTTACGGGTGCTTCCTCGGGAATTGGATTGAGTATTTGCCGGGCTATTGCAGCCTCAGGTGGAAAGGTAACCGGAACAGCACGGAGATCAGAACTTTTGGATAACATGGTAAGGGAATTGGGCCGGAACCGCGCGTCTTTTATTGAAGCGGACCTATCCCTGGATGCCGGAATTGAAAAAGTTACTGCTGCCGTGCCCGAAATAAACGGACTTGTATACGCTGCCGGGATATCAAAATTAGTTCCACTCAAATTTATTAAAAGGCAGCAACTGGAAGAGATAATGAACATTAATTACTTTTCCATGGTGCTGTTGCTGGCGCAACTGGTTCGTCAAAAAAAAATTGTCAAAAATACGTATTCTTCCATTGTATTGATTTCTTCAGTTGCGCAACAAATCGGCACGAAGTCTTCCCTGCTTTATACCGGAAGCAAGGGAGCCATGTCGGCAGCAGGCAGGGTGATGGCCAACGAGCTTTCTTTGCAAAAGATCAGGGTAAACACCATCGAGCCGGGCATGGTACAAACGGCGATGGCTTCGGAGATGGAGGATATACTTTCGAAGGAAACGGTTGAGCAGGACAAACGGCAATATCCGCTCGGTTATGGCACTCCTGAGGACGTTGCCAATGCGGCTGTTTTTTTATTATCGGATGCGTCAAAGTGGATGACCGGCCGTTCTCTTACACTTGATGGCGGCAGATATAGTCTTTTGGACTAACTAATCATCATGGCTTTATTACATAATAAAAACGTTGTTATAAAGGGTATAAGCGCATGTGTACCCAAACGGGTGGTGAAAAATATGGATAATTCCTATTTCTCCCCCAATGATATCAAGTCTTTCGTTCAAAATGTTGGGGTGGAAGAACTGAGAACGTCCGGAGAGGACATATGCAGTTCCGATTTGTGTGTCGCTGCGGCGGAGAGGCTTTTGAAAGAGTCGGGTATAGATAGAGATGATATCGGAATCCTGGTTTTTGTATCGCAGTCGCCGGATTATTATTTCCTGCCAAATACTGCGTGCATTATTCAGGACAGGTTACAACTCAGCAAAGAAATACTTGCGTTTGATGTACCTTTAGGCTGCAGCGGTTATATCTATGGCTTGAACCTTGTGGCCTCCTATCTCTCATCAGGTCAAATCAGGAAAGGGCTTCTACTGGTGGGAGATACCGCTTCTAAAATTCCGTATCCCAGGGATAAAAGCAGCGGTATGTTGTTCGGCGATGCCGGGGCGGCAACCTTGCTGGAATACGACGAAGGGGCCGGGGGGGGCAATTTTCATCTTGCCACAGACGGCGCCGGTTATAAAGCCATTATTGTACCGGAAGGGGGATTCCGCAATCGCTTTTCAACGCAGTCGCTCGCAGAATATACCAGCGCCGAAGGATTGATAAGAACACCCAACAGCTTACATTTAGATGGATTTGACGTTTTTTCTTTCGGCATTACGGAAGCTCCCAAAACCTGTAAAAAGCTGATGGAGCATCTTGGTATTTCCAATGATGATATTGATTTCGCGGTGTTTCACCAGGCTAATAAAATGATGAATGAAAAAATCAGAAAGAAATTAAATCTTCCCGAAAATAAAGTACCCTATTCGCTGAAACATTTCGGCAACACCAGTTCCGCATCCATCCCGCTGACCATGGTTAAACAAATCAGGACGGAGTTACAGACAAAACAAAACAAATTGTTGTTATGTGGCTTTGGTGTGGGGTTGTCATGGGGCACGGCGTATGTCGTTTGTGATCCTTTAATCGTTCCCGAATTAATAGAAATATAAATCATTGCTCAATTGATGTCCCCGGATCATTCATTGGCGCGTATTTCGGTCATCGAATATTATCTTCCTTCCACGAAGCTGACCAACGAGCAACTCCATATTGCTTTTCCTGAATGGAGTGTGGATAAGATCATGGAAAAGGTGGGTATTTCCTCCAGGAGCATAGCAGCCCCGGACGAGTTTACGTCCGACCTGGCAGTGGCTGCTGCACGGCAACTTTTTGAGAAAAATAAGATCCGCCCTGCAGATATTGAGTACCTGATTTTGTGTACGCAGAGCCCGGATCATTTCCTTCCTACAACTGCCTGCCTTGTGCATGAGCGACTACAATTGCCTACATCTGCCGGAGCTATAGACGTCAACCAGGGTTGCTCGGGATTTGTTTATGGAATCGGACTTGCCAAAGGGCTCATCGCTTCGGGCGATGTGAACAAGGTGCTGTTGATTACCGCGGAAACCTACAGCCGGTTTTTGCATCCTTCTGATAAAGGCAACAGGTCTATCTTCGGCGATGGAGCGGCGGCAGTGTTGGTGTCATCTGCTAATAAGGGGGCCGGGATTGGCCCGATGATACACGGTACGGATGGTGCGGGCGCGGGGAATCTTATTGTAAAAAACGGTGCTTTACGATTTCCCAAAACAGCGGATCAGTCCCTAATGGAAGATAACGAAAGAAATCCTTTTAACGACAATTATCTTTTCATGAATGGTACTGAAATATTCAATTTTACCCTGGAGTCGGTACCCGGTCTCGTTAGGAATATTCTCAAAAAAAACCAATTGCAGCAGGACGATATTGATTTGTTTATTTTTCACCAGGCCAACAAATTTATGCTGGAATATCTCCGTAAGAAGATTAAAATACCCCCGGAACGTTTTTTTATTTCGATGGAATATAGTGGAAATACGGTTTCTTCCACTATCCCTATTGCCATGAAACACGCTTTGCTGGAGGGAAAAATAAAAGCCGGATCCAAGGTGCTTATTGCCGGTTTTGGCGTTGGGTATTCCTGGGGTGGAACCATCCTTTATTATTGATCTTTTGACAACATAACTGTCCTGCCGATCTCCGGGCCAGAACACTGTTTCCGAATACTTTAAATTGATCCTTTCAATATGTACCGTGTATTTGTCAAAAGAGTTATTGATTTATTCGTTGCTACGCTGGTTTTTATCGCACTTTCTCCCATATTCCTGTTGGTAACCATCCTGCTTTCTATTGTGAATAAGGGGAAGCCCTTTTTCTTTCAAAAAAGACCAGGCAAAAATGAGCGGATCTTCCGTATTATTAAGTTTAAAACGATGACCGATGAGAAGGATAAGGATGGGAAATTACTACCGGATTATTTGCGGGTTACAAGGATTGGACGTTTTGTTCGAAAGACCTCGATTGACGAAATTCCACAGTTGCTGAATGTAATCAAAGGAGATATGAGCCTGGTCGGCCCGCGACCTTTGCTGGTAATATACTTACCCTTGTATAATGAAACCCAGAAAAGGCGTCACGAGATCAGGCCGGGTATTACGGGTTGGGCTCAGGTAAATGGACGAAATGCCATCAGTTGGGAACAGAAATTTGAATACGATGTATGGTATGCAGATCATATTTCTTTTCTCCTGGATTGTAAAATCATTTTACTCACCGTAATGAGTGTTATAAAAAGGGAAGGAGTTAATAAGGGAGATAAGATAACCATGGAGCGATTTACGGGTTCGGCAAGGAACTAGCCAATTGGTATTTATTGTTTCTATTCTATTCTGTATCAATATTCCAATTTTATTTTAGGTATGTTTATTTCAAAGGAGGTGCAACCCTCAGCTACTTTAAAATTCAGTCAAAAGGCAAGGGAAAAGGTTGCCGGGGGGGAAACCATATATTCACTTGGCCTGGGTGAGCCCGATTTTAATCCTCCTTCCCTATTAATTGACAAGGTCTATGAAGCTGCGAAAGCGGGCTTTAATAAATATGGGAATAGCATGGGGCTTGATAGCCTCCGGCTTCATATTGCCAATAAATTGCAGAAAGAAAATGATATTTTATGTGAAAAAGACGATATCTGTATCACATTCGGAGCAAAACAGGCGCTTATCATTGCGTTGATGGCCGTTCTCCAGCCAGGAGATGAGGTAATCAATATCAGCCCCTGCTATGTGAGTTATATTCCCCAGGTAAAGATTGCCGAACCAAAGGCGGTCATTAAAAATATTGATTTAAGCCCTGGTGATTTTTCCCTGGATTTTGAAGCATTGAAGTCGGCTGTTTCTGCCAAAACGAAATGTATTATTCTTAATTCACCCAATAATCCTACAGGTAAGGTTTTTTCGAGGGCAGAATACGATCTGTTAATTGGTCTTGTGAAGGATAGTAAAATATATCTGATATCGGATGAGATATATGAGTATCTGAATTTCGGAAATGTTCCGATGGTCAGTCCCGGTGCATATAAGGAAGTGGCTGAGAGCGTGTTTACGATAAACGGCTTTAGCAAAGCGTTCGGGATGACGGGCTGGAGGATCGGTTACATGACGGTGCCCAAAGATCAACGCAGGAATATCGGTACGCTGGTTCAGCACATGAATACAAATGTAACTTCATTTGTCCAAAAAGGACTTGAAGGAGTGTATGATATAGACAGGAGTTTCCTGGTGGATTATAATGATCATCTCCGGCGGATGGCAGAGCATATAACCGATGAGTTGAACGCTGCCGGCTTGCAGGTAGTCAAACCTCAGGGCGGACTTTTTTGTTTCGTTAATATATCCGCTAAAGGATTGAAGTCTGATGACTTTGCCACACTTTTATTGGAAAAACAAAATGTTGCGGTTACTCCGGGCATTGCCTTTGGAGCTAACTGGGACGATTATGTGAGAATTTCTTTTGCAGGAAAGGAAGAGGAAATAAGGTTGGGTATAGAAGGAATCAGAAATTTTGTATTGTAATGAAAAGATTACTGGTTTTACAAAAGATGCCGGGAGAAACGAAGGCGAAGTTTGTTGAAATGTTGTCAACCTATTTTGAAATTGATTTCGCCGGTTCTTTTGATCCGGCTTATCTGAAAGAGAAAATCAGGGAAACTGAGGTGTGTTTTGGTTCGTTTTTACCAGATGCCGTTATAGACGCTGCGGAAGTGCTGGAAGTTTTTCAATTGGCCGGAACCGGAGTTGATAAATTGAACCTGAAATTATTCCGGGATAAAGGGGTGAAAATTTATAAAACGCAGGCACATTCAAAATACGTTGCGGAATTTGCGGTTGCCATGCTGCATTGCCTGGTTAAAAAAATCGCTTTTTTTGACCGTTTATTACGTGCCAACGATGGTCAGCTTGTACAAAGTAATATGCCCGGTTTGGATTTTAGCTCCGGAACGCTTTTGGAAAAACGAATCGGAATTATTGGATATGGACATATAGGCAAGTGTATTCACCGGTTGCTGCACCCCTATACGTCTCAATTTTACATAAATGCCGCTACTCCAAAACCTGAACAGGAACTTATGGGAGGCGAAAATGTAACATTGGAGGAGTTGATTAGGGAAGTGGATGTGATTTTTATTGCCTGTCCGCTTACCGCGGCAACAAAGGGACTGATAGATAAAGAGCGGTTTCAAATGTCGCGAACCGGTAGTATGTGGATTAATATTTCGAGAGGAGAGATCATTGATTTTGAAGCCTTGACCGAAGCCCTGGAGAAGCGGATCATTGGCGGGATTGCAATAGATAACTGGTATCCCCGGCAAACGGACGCCCAAAAGCAACTGTCAAAATTCGATAATGTCGTATTGTCCCCTTACCGGGCGACAAATATCTCGGGTGGGAATCCTAATATTGAAGATGCGATGCATAATCTTGTTAGTCTGGGAAAAGGTGAAGAACCGGGGAATGTTGTAAATTACGAGAAGGGATATTAGTTTGACAGGGTGAGACAAATTTAAATACACCCTTTGACAATATGCATTTTTTATATTAACTTTATTCAGTTTCAACCCATTTTCGACCCGTTTTGTTTTATGGATAAGGTTATTGTTGTAGGAGGCCCGGGCCCGGCCGTTTCAATTGGTAATGCTATTGTGCAAGCCCGTAGAACGCATGGAAATAATGTAGCATTTGCCGGCATTCTTAATGATGACATGGCGGGAAAAGAGATTAATGGTTTTTCGGTGTTGGGTGGATTATCTGACGCGCCGGCGTTTGAAAGGGAGGGCTATAAGTTTATATTTACTATTTATAAAATAGGAGGACAACCCCAAAGAATCCGATTATTTGATAATCTTGGGGTCGCAGAAAATAGTTTATACACTTTTGTACACCCGATGGCTTATGTGGCGCCCGATGCTGAACTTGCTCCGGGAGTTGTAGTGATGCCTCATGCAAACATATCGCATGGTACAAAAATCGGTTTGGGGTCTCTGATCATGAGCAACGCTTACATCGGCCACGACACACAAGTAGGTAAGCATTGTTTTATTGCTGCGACATCCTGTACCGGCTCCTACGTAAGCGTAGAAGATGGGGTTTGGATAGGGTTTAACGCCACCATACGTGGCCGCCAAAAAATAGGAAGATATGCAGCGGTTGGAATTGGTTCGGTGGTGGTATCCGACATCCCGGAAGAAGAATTATGGATCGGTAATCCTGCGAGGTACCATAAAAAAGTTACGGACCCGATCAGATATTGATCAATTTCATAAGCAATTGTATGTACAGACGTATCATTAAGCCGGCAGCTGACTTTACAGTCGCGTTTTTATTATTCGTGATATTGTCGCCTGTATTCATAACATTGGTGATTCTTTTATGGATTTATTACCGGGGTAATCCTTTTTTTTTACAGCGACGGATCGGCTACAATGAAAAACCGTTTTCTATTTACAAGTTTAAATCTATGAAGGATCTGTACGATGAGGAAGGGGTAAGGTTGCCCGACCATTTGCGGTTGACGAAGCTGGGAAAATGGATTAGAAAATCATCGTTGGATGAACTCCCCCAGCTCATAAACATCATAAAAGGTGATATGTCATTTATCGGACCCCGGCCTCTCCCTGTTAGGTTTTTGCCTTATTACGCCGAGAGAGAACGAAAGAGGCACCTTTCAAAACCCGGTATTACGGGATTGGCTCAGGTATCTGGCCGTAATCATCTACCCTGGGATGAAAGGCTTGAATTAGATGTGAAATATGTCGAAAATATTTCCTTCCGGATGGACGTTATTATCCTGATCAATACTATTCGGAAGGTTGTCAAACAGGAGGATATCACACTAACCCCCCAAATTGATTCGCTGATTGTTCTCAGGGGAGGAGAAAGACCTGTAATAAAAAAGGAAAGATAGCATAAAGATATTGGTGAAGAGTAACAATGATATGTAAAGTAGAATGAATGTTTTATTAAGCTGTGCCGGAAGGCGAAATTATCTGGTAAACTATTTTAAAATGGCACTTGGGGGCAGAGGGAAAGTGGTGGCTACTGATATGCAAATCAATGCGCCCGCTCTTGTAGATGCCGATATTGCCGTTAAGGTAAGTGCTGTTTATCACCCTCAGTATATTGATCAAATCATTAAAGTGTGCAAAGACTATGATATTCACCTCCTGATTCCACTGAATGACCTTGAATTGCCCATATTAGCTGCTCAAAAACATAGATTTGCAGAGATTGGCGTGAAAGTTGTTATTTCGGATACGGCAGTGATTGACACTTGTTTTGATAAATGGAAAACGACTGTTTTTTTACAGGATACCGGTTTGAAGACGCCCCAAACTTTTATTGATTTAAATAAAGCAATTGAAGCCATAGACCGGGGAGAATTATTGTTTCCTGTAGTGGTAAAACCCAGATGGGGAAGCGCTTCAATAGGAATTGAATTTTCAGATTCTAAGGAAGAGCTTTTACTGGCATACCAGTTATTGAATTTGCGCCTGCACAAAACGATCCTGGCGAAAGTAAGTGAGGCTGATATTCACCATGCTATTTTAATTCAGGAAAAACTGGTCGGACAGGAATACGGTATGGATGTGCTCAATGATTTTTCCGGTGCGTTTGTGAAAGCTTTTCCCAAAAAGAAGCTGGCTATGCGGGCGGGTGAAACGGATAAGGCTCTTTCGGTTCAAAATGACGTATTATCTGATATTGGAAAAGTGCTGGGGAATAAATTAAAACACATCGGTAATCTGGATTGCGACATTTTTGAAACGAAGAATGGATATTATGTTTTGGAATTGAATCCCCGTTTTGGAGGGGGGTACCCTTTCACGCACGAGGCCGGCGCTGACTTTCCTTCAGTACTGGTTGAATGGGCGAAGGGAAATAATAAAGTGGAATCGTTTTTGCATTTCAGGGTCGAAGAGGCTTTTTCCAAGTGCGACAGGCTGCTGAAAGTGCCTGACGGGAAATGAAATGGATTTTAAGGTTCTCAATATCAGATCATGCGGATTAAAAGATTGATATATCTCTTTTATTATATTTTAAAAACACCGGGAAAAACATTCTTCAGGTATTTTGATTACGTAAAAAAACATAAGAAAATTTCCTCTGTTAAGTTGTACAAGGATATTATTGTTTCGTCTGTGAAATACAATATTTCCTTCATGGATTATTTTCAACTTCGTTTTTTTAATTTAACTCCGGAACAAAGGGAGACATACGCCGGTACCGGATTTATGTATGAATATCAGTTAAAGATGAACCCACATAGCAGAAGGGATGTCTTGGAAGATAAAATTGAATTTTTGAAGCATTTCAACGCGCTTTCCGGAAGGAAATGGGGTACCCCGGAGATGGTAAAAAGTAATTCGTTATTAGCAAAGGATATTATTCTTGGCGAGCCGTTTAAAATCGTATTAAAGAAATCAAGAAGTAACGCCGGGAAAGGGATTGTGGTTTTAAACTCCAGGAATATGTCGGTGCCGGAAGTAATCGGGATCATGCAAAAAGGTGGATTTGATCTCATTGAGAAATATGTTATACAGCATGATGATTTGATGCAGCTTTCTCCATCGGCGCTAAATACCGTAAGAGTTGTAACCCAGCTACATGATGGGAAGGTAATTATTTTGGCGGCGAGGCTACGGGTAAGCGTTAATTCGGATACAGATAATTTAAGTACAGGAAATTTTGCTGTTCCGGTTGATATTAAAAGTGGGATTGTAACCGGCCCCGGCGTATATGGCGATATTACCAAATCGGACGTTTTTTTTCATCCTGTTACCGGGATTGAAATAGTGGGTTTTGCCATTCCCCATTGGAATGATTGTGTTGAAATGGTTACTAATGCGGCATTGTCGGTTCCCACTAATCGCTCTATCGGCTGGGATGTTGCGATTACCAATGAACGTCCGATCCTGATTGAAGGAAACCACGATTGGGGACGCATTTTATGGCAACTTCCGGTGAAAAAAGGACTAAAAGAAGATTTGTTACCCTATTTGTGATTTTTTTTAAAAGGTTCGTTTAGATGAATAAAATAAAATTATACATCGTAGGCTGTGGGAATGTTGGTGGTTTTGTAGCTTATAATTTTGATAGTTTTAATACTGAAGAATATGAAATCCATGGTTTTTTAGACGATGATACCGGTAAGTATAATAAAACCATTTTTGGTTTTCCCGTTTTGGGCGGGATTGACATGCTGGATCTTTGGAGTGATAAAACGGCGGTGGTAATAGGGATAGCTGATCCGTTGATGAAGAAGAATGTAAAAGAAAGGATAAACCTGCCAAACGTGGTTTTTCCTTCCCTGATTTCCAAAAGCGCATGGGTGTCAAATCAGGTGACAATAGGAGAGGGAACAGTTATATATCCCGGGGTGACGATTGATTACGATGTTGTAATTGAAGATTTTGTATTGGTTAATAAGAATTGTAGTTTGGGCCATAATTCTATGCTTTCAAAATTTTCAACGCTTGCTCCTGGGGTTTCTCTCGCAGGATTTACCTATCTGGAGGAATGTGTAAATGTAGGTATTAACGCCGCTACCATACAAAATGTACATATTGGTCAGAACTCAATCATCGGTGGAATGTCTATGGTGATCAAAGACCTGCCGGAAAATATCACCGCGGTTGGAGTACCCGCTAAAATTATTAAATCGAATACTTAATTATTTTTCGGGTTAAACCCCGGGTAAGGAGATATTATATGCAATCAAAAATATGGCTATCATCGCCCCACATGGGCGGCAAGGAAAAAAAATTTGTAAACGAAGCATTTGATACCAACTGGGTGGCGCCGCTTGGTCCAAACGTAAACGGGCTGGAAAAAGATCTGGAACAGTTTTTATCGCCTCAAAGTGAAATCCATGTTGCGGCCCTGAGCTCCGGCACCGCGGCCATTCATCTCGGATTGATATTGCTTGGAATTAAAGCGGGCGACGAAGTGATTTGCCAGAGCATGACTTTCTCCGCTTCCGCCAATCCTATTGCGTACCAGGGGGCAACACCGGTGTTTATTGACAGTGAGCCTGATACCTGGAATATGTCGCCGGAATTTTTAGAGGAAGCAATCAAAGACAGAATAGCTAAGGGAAAGAAACCCAAAGCCATTGTTGCCGTTCATCTGTATGGAATGCCTGCTAAAATAGATGAGATAACCACCATTGCGGACAAATATGAGATACCTATAATTGAAGATGCCGCCGAAGCGCTGGGCAGTAATTTTCACGGGAGGCAGTGTGGTACGTTTGGGATCATTGCGGCACTTTCCTTTAACGGGAATAAGATCATTACCACTTCAGGCGGAGGTGCTATGGTTACCCATCATGACGAACTGGCGGAAAAGGCTCGTTTCCTATCCACCCAGGCCCGCGACCCCGCACCCCATTATCAACATTCCCAGATCGGGTATAATTACCGGATGAGCAATATCTGTGCGGGTATAGGCCGGGGACAGATGGAAGTTTTACCCCAACGTGTTCTCCAGCGCAGGGCTAATTTCGACTGGTATAAAAAACATTTGGCTGATCTGGACGCCATCCGCTTTTTGGAGGAACCGGAAGGCTTCTATTCCAACCGGTGGCTTACTACCGTATTGGTGAAGCACCCGGTTGTTACCCGCGAAACCATCCGTACGGCGCTGGAAAAAGAAAATATAGAAAGCCGCCCTCTGTGGAAACCCATGCATTGCCAACCGGTTTTTAAGGATGCCCCATTTTATGGCGATGGCACTTCAGAAAAATTATTCAACGATGGATTATGCCTTCCTTCGGGTTCCAATTTAACCGAAGGAGAGCGGGATCGTATATTAACGGAAATAAAGAAAGTATTTAACTGACGGCCGGTTACAGCGGTTGTATATTCATTCAATTCGGAATGCCGGAAGATTAAAATATCTTCCGGCATTTTTATTTTTACAACTGTCTTGCCTTTAAATAGGGAGATTATAGTATTTTGCAGCTATTGCCGGCCGTTTCAGGAATTCATAGGAGGGTTGGAACATGTATTTTCCTAATAGATATATAAATATTCAATATTGACCCAAATACAAACGAATGAAAAGTAGTATTTCTCTTTTTCCTCAGGCGCTGATCGTTTTTACGGCCTGTTTTTTTGTAACAACCGGTTATGGGCAACAGGGCAAAGCTAAAATACAGGTCTATCCCATAGAAATTACGCCCGTTGAACTTTCTAAGAAGATAGTGATCACCGCTGACGGCAGGCCTTTTACGGAATTAATATACACCGATACCCTGGAGAAGCCTTTTTTGTATCCTATTTATGCTCCCGACGGGCAAATTATCACGCGGGGTTTCCCTTTCGCCCCCCGCCCGAATGAACCTACCGATCATCCCCATCATACCGGGTTGTGGTTGAACTATGAGCGTGTGAATGGCCTTGATTTCTGGAATAACTCCTATGCGATCCCCGAAGATAAAAAAAGCAAATACGGATGGATAAAAGCCCAAAAGATCCTGAAGGCAAAAGGGGGAAAAAGGGGAGAATTGAAAATGAAATCCGTTTGGGAAAATCAAAAAGGCCAGGTGTTGTTAGAAGAAACCACCACTTATTTTTTCAAAGCAGATGAAAACAAGCGGATCATAGACCGGATAACCACTCTTACGGCATCCCAGGATGTGAATATGCCGGATGTAAAAGATGGAATGCTTGGTCTGAGGGTGGCTCACGAATTGGAAATGCCCTCCAACGTAAAGAAGGAATTTAAGGACGACAAAGGCAATATAACAGTGGTGGAAGGAAGCAAAGACAACAGTCCTTCAGGTAATTATATCACCAGTGAAGGCGTTGAAGGCGATGCCGTGTGGGCTACCCGGGCTCAATGGTGTATGTTGTACGGCAGGCAGGGAGACGATACTACCAGCATCGTGATCATAGATCACCCCCGTAATCCGGGGTATCCAACCTACTGGCATGCGCGGGGCTATGGATTGTTTGCCGCCAATCCCCTTGGACAAGCGGTTTTCAGCAAGGGTAAAGAAACGCTCAATCTTGCCCTGAAGCAGGGTCAGTCCGTTACCTTCCGGTACCGGGTGGCAATCGCCTCCGGGAAACAGCGGTTGAGCAAAGAAGAGATCAATGTGGTAGCCGGCGATTTTTTTCAGAATGTTAAGTAAAAAAAGTTGATATTAATATTTTGATGTATATTTTTACATTTCAAAACCATAATGCATGAAATCGAAAAGTCTTGTTTTAATCGTAGTTATCGGAGTCATATTGTTGTTGGGCGGTTGTGGCTGTGGCGGATATAATAAGATGGTGGGTTTGGATCAGAATGTAAAGGGAAAATGGGGAAACGTTCAAAGTGAATACCAGCGCCGATCCGACCTGATCCCCAACCTGGTGAATACGGTGAAAGGAGCGGCAAATTTTGAGCAGGAAACCCTCACAAAAGTAATTGAAGCCCGCGCCAACGCAACGAAGGTTAATATTAATGCGGATGACCTGTCGCCGGAAAAATTGGCCCAGTTCCAGCAGGCGCAGGGAGAGGTGAGCAGCGCTTTAAGCCGCTTGCTGGTAACGGTAGAACGATACCCTGAATTAAAGGCTAATCAAAATTATCTGAACCTGCAGTCGCAACTGGAAGGAACCGAAAATAGGATCAAGGTTTCGCGCAACGATTTTAATACCGCAGTACAGGATTATAATACCGTGGTGAAATCTTTCCCCAATGTATTATATGCGGGCATGTTCGGGTTTAGAGAAAAAGGCTTCTTCGCCGCCGATCCCGGAGCAGAAACAGCGCCGCAGGTGAATTTTTAAATTTTAACGGATCCATGAGGCTATTCCCGTTCAGCGTTAAACATTTCTTTTCCAAGGAAGAGAATGATGAGATTGTAGCTGCGATACGTGATGCGGAGCAACTCACCAGCGGAGAAATACGGGTATATGTTGAAAGCCGGTGCCGTTTTGTGGATCCGGTTGACAGGGCGATGGAGTTGTTCTATGGCCTGAACATGGACAAAACCGGACTCAGGAATGGCGTTATTCTGTACATTGCTTTAAAAGATCATCAGTTAGCTGTATTTGGCGATGAAGGGATCCATCGGAAGGTAGGGACAGCGTTCTGGGAGGCTAAGATCCGGCAAATTGTTATGGCATTTAATGGTACCCACTATGCAAAAGGTATTATACAGACGATAAAAGAAATTGGTGCTGCCCTGTCTGAACATTTCCCCTATTCTGCCGGCACCGATAAAAATGAATTGCCCGATGAGATCGTGTTTGGAAAGTAACTGCGGCATACGAATAATAGCATGAAGAAGTACTTATTTACTATACTATCTTTTCTTTTTTTATCTGCATCCGCCCAGATTGAGAAGATTATTCCTGCTGCGCCTAACCCACCGCGGCTGGTGAATGATTTCACCGGTACACTTACAGAATTGCAACGGGAGAGCCTGGAACAGAAACTTGTGGGATACGACGATACTACTTCTAACCAAATAGTAGTAGTGATTGTAAGTTCACTGAATGACTATGCTGCTTATGAATATGCCACGGCGCTGGGGCGCAAATGGGGCGTTGGGAATAAGGATTTTAATAACGGCGTTGTTTTTTTAATTGCCAAAGACGACCGGGAAGTTTTTATTGCTCCGGGATATGGATTGGAAGGAGCGCTACCGGATATTACCTGTAAACAAATTGTAGATAACGAAATTCTCCCCAACTTCCGGGAAAATGATTTTTATAACGGAATTGATGCGGGTACCACTGCTATTATGCAGGCTGCGGCGGGAGAATACAAACCGCCGGAGGGGTACGCCAACCGGGGTAGTAAAGACGGTATTCCTTTATGGGTGGTCTTTTTGGGCATTTTCATTATTGTTTTTATCATCTCCAGGATTGGCGGTGGGGGAGGTGGCGGCGGCTCTTTCATGAGCCGGAGAGGTTATCGCGATTCGGGTATCCCTCCTGTGTTTTGGTTCCCCGGGGGCGGTGGTCGCAGCGGTGGAGGCTGGAGTGGTGGCGGCTCCGGCGGCTTCGGTGGTTTTGGAGGCGGAAGCTTTGGCGGCGGCGGCGCAGGTGGAAGATGGTAATCGGTTCAATAATACGGAAAATCTATGCGCTAACCATGTGCCGGTTAATAATTTGTATGAGTTGTTCCGCCTGTACAACACCCGATTGTCGCCACAAGGTCTTCCCGTTCCTGAACAAAATCAGGGTGGGTACTCCCTGTATCTGATATACACCTGCCGCCTGAGGATTCTTGTCCACGTCAATTTTTATAATGGTTACCGCGTCTCCCACTCTCTGCTTTACAGATTCCAGGATGGGAGCCATCATCTTACAGGGGCCACACCAGGTTGCCGTAAAATCCACCAATACCGGTTTATCTCCGTTGATCAGTTCTGAAAAAGTTGCCATGGATTTTGTTATTTTATATGGACGATTTTAGTGGAGCAAAGTTACAAATAATGAATTTGGGTATGCGTTACAAAGGTTACATTAACAAAGCAGGAACACCTGCACGGAAAAAATGATTACAACAGGTTTTTCAATACAGCCCACACGTTTTCGGCCACTATTTTCTGCCCTTCAGCTGTTGGATGGATGCCATCCGCCTGGTTTAGTGAAGGCTCCCCTCCAACACCTTCCAAAAGGAATGGGAGAAAGGCGATCTTGTTGTGCCTGGCTGTCTTTTCAAAAATCTTCCGGAACCGGTCACTATATTCTTTCCCCATATTCGGTGGAACACGCATTCCAGCCAGCATGAATTTGGTATCGGGATAAGTGGCCCGTACCTTATCCAGTATCTCTTGCAAATTTTTTTCCGTTTCTGCAAGTGATATACCCCGCAATCCGTCATTCGCACCCAGTTCCAGCACAAAAATATCCACCGGTTGCCGGAGTATCCAGGTTATCCTGCTGTTCCCCCCCGCTGTGGTTTCTCCACTTAATCCGGCATTAATAACTTTGTATGGAAGATGTAAGGAATCTATTTTGTGTTGAATAAGTGCGGGATAAGCTTCGGACAGCTTAAGCCCATACCCGGCGGTAAGGCTGTTACCAAAGAAAACGATGTTTTTTACCGCGGCAGCAACGGGCGCGGAGTCCTGTCGGGGCAAACCGGCGCCCGGGGCATTTTTTGAAGAAGATCCGGGGCTTCCACACGCTGTAAACAGGAGAAGCAGGGTAGAGAAGTACGTGTATGGTCTGATCATGGAACCATCAAGATAATGGATTATCCTGTTAACTGTATTTTAAAAATAATGTAATTTAAATATTTTTATTATGATGGATTATATGTTGAAGGTAGATAGGCTGTGTAAAAGTTATCAAAGCGGAGCCCGGTGCCTTACCGTGCTGCACGATGTTAGTTTTACAGTGGAAACAGGCTCCGTTTTGGCTATAACCGGCCCTTCCGGAAGCGGGAAAACCACTTTACTGGGATTGTGTGCCGGTTTGGACCAGGTAACCTCAGGAACGATTGAATTGAACGGACTGCGGTTGGACAATGCCGGCGAAGAAGAAAGAGCGTCTATCCGTAACCGCTATATAGGATATGTTTTTCAGAATTTCCAGTTATTGCCTACGCTTACGGCTTTGGAAAACGTGATGGTGCCCCTGGAGTTGCAGGGGAAAAGGAATATCCGTCCGCAGGCGGTTGAACTCCTGGAAAAAGTGGGACTGGCAGACCGGTTGCATCATTACCCGGTACAGTTGTCCGGCGGCGAACAGCAACGGGTTTCTATTGCAAGAGCTTTTTCTACCCATCCCCGGATATTATTTGCAGATGAACCCACCGGGAACCTGGATGAAGAAACCAGCTCAAAGATCATTCCCCTGCTTTTTGAACTCAACCGGGAGGCGGGCACTACCATGGTCATTGTAACGCATAATGCCGACCTGGCAAAAAGTACCCAGCGGATTATCCGGCTAAAGGGAGGACAAATTATGGAAGATAAACCCACCGGTGATACAACGCCGGTAGTGCAAAATTAGAGCATGAAGAAAGATCGGATTTTACCGGAGGCGCTGCCTGGTTTTCGCTGGCTGTTGACGATGGCCTGGCGCGACAGCAGGAAAAGCCGTACCCGCCTATCGTTGTTCATGTCGGCTATCGTATTGGGGGTAGCGGCGCTGGTAGCTATCTTTTCGCTAAGTGATCATGTGCGCGGAGATATCAATGAGCAGGCAAAGGAATTGTTGGGAGCCGACCTGGTTTTAGAAGCCCACCGGGCAACAGACAGCGCGGTGCAAAAAATGGTGGATACTTTGGGAGACCGGCGTTCCCGGGATTGCCGTTTTGCGTCTATGGTAACGTTTCCGAAGGGTGGAGGAACCCGGTTGGTGCAGGTGATAGCACTGGAAGGAGATTATCCTTATTACGGCCGTTTCGAAACGATCCCAACGCATGCGGATACCGATTTCCGCCGGGGGCAACAGGCATTGGTGGATAAAACACTCATGCTGCAATACGATGCCAAAGTGGGTGATTCCATCCGGGTGGGGGAGTTGCATTTCGTAATTGCCGGGATGTTAACCCAGGCTCCCGGACGCACCGGGCTGTCCACTACGATCGCTCCCCCGGTATATATCCCTTTTCGATACCTGGAGCAGACCGGCTTGCTACAGAAAGGCAGCAGGTTTACCTACAGCTTCTACTTCAGATATGCCGATCCGCAAAAAATGAACCGGCAATTATCGGCCATACAACCGGTACTGGAACACGAGGGACTGAACTATGAAACCGTGGCATCCCGTAAAAAAGATACCGGCAGGCAATTTGAAGACCTTTCTCAGTTTCTTACCCTCATTGGCTTTGTTGCTTTATTATTAGGCTGTATAGGCATTGCCGGTTCCATTAATATTTATATCCGTGAAAAGATCCCTTCCATAGCCATACTCCGTTGCCTGGGTGCCGGAATAAGACAAACCTTTCTGATCTATCTTATCCAGGTCACCCTGCTTGGATGGGTAGGAGCATCGGTTGGGGCGGGGTTAGGCACGGCAATTCAGCAGCTTCTACCCCTGGTAATAAAGGATATACTTCCCGTCCGTATCAGCACCGGGATATCCTGGTTATCCATTGCCAAAGGCGTGGGAATAGGTGTTGTAGCTTCTTTTTTGTTTGCTTTGTTACCCTTGCTTTCCATACATCGCATTGCGCCTCTATATACCCTTCGCGCTCCGGTTGAACCCGGGAGCGAAAGACAGAATCTCCGGCAAATATTGGTGTTTTCGGTTATCCTGGTATTGATCATCCTCTTTACCCGGTGGCAGATGCAAAGCTGGACTCAGGCCCTGATCTTTTCGGGAGGGATATTGGCGGCGTTCTTATTATTAACGGGCGTGGCATTGTTGCTGAGGAGCACGGTACGCCGGTTTTTTCCCCATTCTCTGAACTATTTATGGCGGCAGGGTTTCGCCAACTTGTATCGTCCCAATAATCAAACGATTTTGCTGGTAGTAACCATAGGTTTGGGCGCCATGTTTATCGGTACGCTGTATTTTGTTCAGGATATGCTTATGAAGCGCGTAGCGATGTCGGCCGACAATAACCAGCCCAATATAGTGCTGTTTGATATTCAGCCCGGTCAGAAGGCTGCGGTTGAGCAGTTGGTAAAAGCCCACCATCTGCCCGTGTATCAGAACCTGCCTGTTGTAACCATGAGGATAGAGGAAATCAAAGGGCACAATGCCTTTCAGGCAAAAGAAGATTCAATATCGGGGATACCCGCCCGGGCATTTGATGGCGAATTGCGGGTTACCTATCGCGATTCATTAACAAACACAGAAGAATTAACGGCGGGAAAGTTTGAAACGAAGCCACACACTTCCGGTGAGCCTGTCTATATATCTTTAGATGAATCGTATGCCCGCCGTCTCAGGGTATCCGTTGGAGATAGTATGGTCTTTAATGTTCAGGGCATGTTGCTGCCCGCCGTGGTGGGTAGTCTTCGGAAAGTGGACTGGCAGCGGTTTCAAACCAATTTCAGGGTGGTGTTTCCTTTAGGTGTGCTGGAAGAAGCCCCGCGGTTTTACGTAATAGTAACGCGGGTGCCATCGGCAGAAGTGTCTGCCGGTTTTCAACGCGCGACCGTCAAAGCCTTTCCAAACATTTCCATCATTGACCTGGCGCTTGTATTAAAAGTCTTGGATGAAGTATTGAGGAAGATGGGTTTTGTCATCCGGTTTATGACAGCATTTTCCATCGCCACCGGATTGGTTGTGCTGATGGCTTCCATATATGTAAGCAAGGTGCAACGGGTGCGGGAAACGGTGTTGTTGCGTACGCTTGGCGCCGGCCGCAAACAGATATTTACGATCAATGTACTGGAGTATTGCTTCCTGGGTATGCTTGCTGCAGGTACCGGTTTACTGCTTTCCCTTGCCGGCGGTTGGGCATTGTCGGAATTTAGTTTCGATGCGTCCTTCCGTCCTCCTTTTATACCGATCGTGGTTATATTCTTTTCCATAACCCTGTTGACCGCTTTAATTGGCTTGCTGAGTATCCGCAATGTGGTGAGTACTCCGCCATTGGAGATATTGAGAAAAGAGATTTAGCCTTTGCCGAAATACTGAAGTTCTTTTGAAAAGTCCAGGTAAGGATATTGCTGTTGTAATGTTTTTGTTTTGGATAAGTAACTGTTCAGGAATTGCCGGTGCGCCTGTGAACCGGGATTGAAAGCCCGGTGTTTGAGAGCCAGGTTGATCTTTTCCATTTCCTTCATCAAAGCATAGCAGGACGGATCAATGCAACTGACGGCAAATTTTTCCCATACATACTGAGTGGCCAGGTAGTTAGGGTGAACCATGTCTTCAGCATAAAAACGGTAGTCTCTCAGATCATCTACAACCAGTTCATAAGAAGGGAAATAAAAATGATTTTCAAATTTCTCCACCATATGATGTACTGACCGGATCAAAACCGATTTGCTTTTGTTGTTTTCAATTAAACCGTCTCTGATATGCCTGACGGGGCTGATGGTATAAATTATTTTTATATCGGGGTTAAACAGCATTAAGCGGTAACGGAGGTTATCCAAAATGGCAAACACTTCTTCGGCAGCCAGTAATCTTTTTCTAAAACGGTCTGCGGGTACCCTATGACAATTGGCAACAATGTTGGTATCCCTGTTCTTCCCCGGGTACAAAGGCGATGGGGCGGCGGTCCATTCATATACGAATGCGGAACCCAGGGTGATGATAAGCCAGCTGGACTGTTGCAGAAAGGTATGGGCCGCCTCCTGGGAGTTATTGATCTGTTGTAGTGCCGTTTGCTGGTCCGGATGGGAAAAACGGCTGTGGTGGTCCCAACTGTTCCATAGTTCGTTGAAATAAAACAGGTCTTCGCTTTGATAGGTTCTTTTTTCGATGTAGGAGATCATTGAGGAGGCGATGCTCATTGGATTGAACAAGATGCCATGAGGGTTTTCCAGGAGGGCGAATTTATTAGCTGAAAGCTGCTTCGATATATGTTCTGTAAAGCAGGATCCCAACAGAAACAGTTTGTCCCTGAGATGAACTTTTTTTGAAAAAGACGGTATCTCTAAGGCTAATCGAAAATTTGTCATATCAGGAAAAAATGGTTTGGGCCATGGCAATGCTTTGTTGCAGCGCTTTTGTATCCATTTGCCTGCACATCCCTAATGCGGAGAAATATTGTATCAGTTGTTCGGTATCCATATTGCCCACCAGTTCGTCTTCCGCCATCGGGCAACCTCCAATACCCATCAGGGCGCCGTCGAAACGCCGGCAGCCTGCTTTAAACGCCGCATCTATCTTTCGTAACCGGTTTACGGGAGTAGAATGCAAATGTACTCCAACGGTTAAACCGGGTAAGGCGCTAATGAGGTGTGCCGTGGCAAGATGAACCTGTTGGGGAGTGGCAACTCCAACCGTATCCGATAGGGAAATAATGGTGACTCCCAACTTTTGCATGGTTCGCCCCCATTGCAGGACAATGTCTTCGTTGTATGGATCGCCATACGGATTACCGAAACCCATAGACAGGTAGATGACCAATTGTTTTTGATGAACGATACATAGTTGCTGTATAGCTTCCACCCGTTTCAGGGATTCTGCGATAGTGCTGTTTACATTGCGTAACTGGAAGGTTTCTGAAACGGAAAACGGGAAGCCCAGGTAATGGATCGCATCATATTGAACGGCATCTTTTGCCCCCCGTTCATTAGCCACAATCGCCAGCAGTTTGGTATGCGTGCCTGAAGCATCCAGTTTTGTGATCACCTGGTGGGTGTCTGCCATTTGCGGGATGGTTTTGGGCGATACGAAGCTGCCGAAGTCAATAGTATCGAAACCAACTTTCAGCAGGGAGTTGATGTAAGCGATCTTTTTTTCGGTGGGTATAAAATGAGGCCATCCCTGCATGGCATCGCGGGGACATTCGATAAGTTGCACCGTGTGGGGAGAGGCTGTCATATTTGGTTTGCAATTTAATAAAGAAAAACGGATGAGATAAACAGAATATAAGCGGAATTTAATACTTTTGCCTCCCTTTTTGGAATTGCGGTTGTGTTAATGAAATATAGCCGGTGATGGCGGGAAGCGGACGGAGATGTATGCAGTTCCTGAAAGCAATATAACGACTCCGTAGCTCAGTTGGTAGAGCAGCTGACTCTTAATCAGCGGGCCCAGAGTTCGAGTCTCTGCGGGGTCACAAGAGGCGCTTAACGGCGCCTTTTTTATTTTTAAAAGTATTCTTTTACCATCTTAAAACCTCTTTCAGTTTCTCCACAGCTTGTCTATGTTTTTTGTCATCCATTTTTGAAAGGTTGAGTAGTTCCCATTGTACAGACGGCAGGTTTGAAACTTCTTCGATATTACCCAACCCCAATAATTCCCATTGCGGATTTAGTTCTTTAAATGACAACAAAAACGTCCGCTCCTCTGCTGTCATTTCTTTATTGATAACGGCTATCAGTTGTTCCCTTGTCTGTTCCAGTCCCTCGACAGGAACATCCACTTCTGTCATTTGTTTAAACTCCGCCTCATATACCTCACGTATATCTTTGCGGTGAGGGGCAAGCAGTTCTGCCATCGGTCGCTGATGACTGATTAAGAAAACGAGGAATGTTTTTCGTAAATCTTCCGTGAACCCCTCGTTTTCCAACAGGAATTTTATATCGAATAAATCACGGGGATGCTGTCTGTCCAATGCTGCACAAATCTTTCCTGCATATAAATCGGGCAATGAAGCTATCTGTATTTCGGCATATCCAAATTTCCGTTCTACGGTTTCGCAAACCTCCATTCGGATTTCAGGAAATATCGTTCCCCGGATAACAGGCGACAGTTCCACCTTGATACGTACATCGCCTGATTGCAGAATTAAGCGGAGTGCATTACTCTGTTCGTGGGTATTTTGTATATGGATGCCCGGAATAGTTTTCTTAATCAGCCCGCTCAACCGGGACAATGCGGTACGGATATTTGTCAGTGCCTCTTCACGGGCTTCGGAGGGCAGGTACAGCAAATCAATATCTACCGACAATCTGGGTAACTCCCGATAGAACAGGTTTATGGCAGTGCCGCCTTTTAGTGCAAAACACTTTTCGCTGTCCAGGAGTGGCAGTACACGTACCAGTAATTGAACTTGCCTGTAATAAATGCTGTCTTTTTTCATCTGTTAGGTTTGAAAATCTTTGGGTACGGTTATCTTATACGTTTTATCGAGTTTGCCGCCTTTAGCGATTACCCTGTTACCCGAACCAAGGTTTATATGTTCCGTATTCAATTTTGAAAACCACGTATAGTTGTGCCTCGAACCAAACCAAAGGAAAAGCCGTTTCACTTTTACGTTTGTGCAGGCTTCTAATAACGCCTGTACTGTTCGTGGAGATAGAGAGGTCATTCCCTGTATAAGCTGGTCGGCATGTTCCAATGAGATTTTTGCGGGTACTTCATTCAGCATTTCGAGGCAGGCTTTTTCCGGACAGGATATTTGCAGTTCGTCCATACCGTCTTTCCAAAAAACGGAGAAAGTATATTTATCAGATACTTTCTTTTCCATACCGGAAAAAAGCTCGTTCCGGGTATGCCGTATAAAGGTTATGTTTTCCGGCAGCTCATTCAGCCACAAAGGCAATTTATCATTGCCATACAGATGAACGATTTCCGTTTTTGAGTTAGGGAGATAATGAGAAAACCCCTTTAAATCCAATGCGGTCAAACCTCCTATAACAAAATCCGTTTTCATTATAGCTTGCAGTGTATAGACCATGCTCTGCCACGAAAGCTGAACTTTGCCCCGTATATAAAGCCCTTTCCACAACAATTTCAGTTGTTCGCTTTTCACAAGGTTATCAATGGCATGTTTATCCAAAGAAGCCTGTTCAACCAGCCAGTTGCGGGTTACAATCATACTTTCGGGCATTATTTGCTCCAATAGTTTACGCCTTTCCGGATTAAGTGCCATATTTACCAATCTTAATTCAGGCGGTGTTTATCGCCGTTGAAACAAAGGTAGGTAAATAGATTGTTTATTACAAGTAAAAATGACGGCGATAAACGCCGTTGAATCATTAAAACGTAAATATTTTCTTTGGGGAATACCTTTTGATATGCTTAAACTTGAGGTTCAAATTTGGAACCTCAAAGCTCTTCACCATACCAATCAGAGTGATAGCAGTAGCATTATCAGCTCACTATTTTCCTTTGTAAAATTTCGCAAAGAGCAAACCACATTATCTTAGGTTTACTCTTTTATTGGTTGCAGAAGTTGTATTGGTTGGATTTTGAATATCTTTTAGCTGGTTTAGCCGCCTTAAATCTTCCAATAACAAGTTCGAGTTTTGTACCAATAAGTTCATGTCTTGGGACAAATCTAAAAAACGATAGATTTGTCCCGTTTTTTTGTCCGGTCATGAATTTAAAAACAACAGCGTATGAACCTGGTTTTACTGATTAATATCGGCGTGTTGGTATTAACGCTAATATCACCCTTCGTCTCTCTTTATGCCGTATCGTTTATTAAAAAAGGCAACTATAAAATACATATGGTTATTCAAAAGCGGTTGTTTTTGGCCTGTATTATTTCATTATTGGTTCTTGAAGGATTGATCCGGTTTTCCGGTGGTTCGGGCAGCCTCGTATCGAATAGCAATTATGTTAACACCTCGTTTTTTAAATCAATTCTATCTGCTCATATCATAGGCGCGGTTCTGACCTATGTTGTTTGGGGTGTTTTAGTATTTACATCGAATAGAAAGTATAAGCATTCTGATTTGCCGGGTAGCTTTTCTAAACTCCATAAAAACCTTGGGTACATTACAATAACGGGCTTGTTTTATACGGCGGTTACAGCCCTGATGGTGTTTTTATTGACTTTTGTCTTATAAAGATGTATGGGAGGGGGAAATATCCTCCTCTCTTATAAAAGCACAAAGCAACAACAGTTGTTGAAGCTGCGGTTGCTTTGATCAATGTCTTTAAGGTTTTTAGGACATTGCATTGGATCTTTCAGGTTAGGATAAGGGTTGAGGTGTTCTTTCGGTTAAGGGTTAGGGATCCGTTGGTTTTCAGGATATGGATTTATCAGGTCTATTGGATTTGTTTTGCAAAGAAACACCCGTTAGGCGGATCCGGCAATAGAACCTTATGCCTTTATATTGTAATGATAGTGGCTCCCGCCTTGTAATTGCGATAACTACCTGTTAGTAAAATTACTATAAGTGGTTTCTATTATTTCTCCCCGGAAAAAGATTTAGCGGGCGATCCGGCGGCTTTGAAACTAAATGTTCTCCGCGTTGTGAATATCCATTATATTAGATGCGTTTTACAAATCGTCAATAGGTTAATGAAATCAACAGAAAAATGAATTTTCACACTCAGCCGGTATTAGAAAATGAAAGAATAATCCTTTATCCGTTGCAGGATCAGGATTTTGAAAGTTTGTATGCCGTGGCTTCAGACCCCAGAATATGGGAACAGCATCCCAATAAAGACCGTTGGAAAAAGGAAGTGTTCCGGGGATTTTTTGAAGGTGCCATGGAAAGCCGGGGCGCTTTTAAAATTGTGGAAAAAGCCACCGGCAAAACAATAGGCAGCACACGGATATATAATTATAACGAACAGGAAAACAGTATATTCATCGGCTATACATTTTATGCGGTAACCTGTTGGGGTAAGGGTATTAACCGATCGGTGAAGACCATGATGTTAGATTATGTGTTTCGATTGGTTTCCAAAGTTTATTTGCACGTGGGAGCGGATAACATCCGTTCCCAAATAGCTGTTGGGCGTTTGGGCGCCCAAAAAATTGCTGAGCAGGAAGTTACCTATCCCGGCGAAAAACCACGGCTGAATTTTTTGTACGAGATCAGCAGGGAGAAGTGGAGTGAACAGGGGAAAAACAGTTAAGGCAACGCCGGTATTGTAGCAGTTTGGGCTTACAGTTACCGGCCGGCGTTTACTACCATTGCAACATGGCTTCAAAAGAAACGTAACAGTATCGTAACAGGAACTAAATATAGCCGTAATCATATAAGGCCATCTTTGCGGCATGAAAAAAGAAATGGAAAAAAGAGCCTTTAAAAAAGCGCTGTTTTTTGTTGTTGCTTTTATGTTGGCGGCCTGTTCACGCGACAACAGCTCATTGAAAATCACCGGATCGGATACGGTATTGCCGCTCACGCAAAAGGAAGTGGAAGTATATATGAGACGATCGCCCGAAAGCAAGATTTCGGTGACGGGCGGGGGAAGCGGCGTGGGTATTGCGGCTTTAGCGGAAGGCATTGTGGATATTGCCCAGGCTTCCCGGAAAATGAAATTTGAAGAGATCCTTAAAATCGGGTCGAAGGGAATAGCGGTTGAGGAGATCGTCATTGCATACGACGCTTTGGCGGTGGTGGTGAATAACGATAATGTAATATCTAACCTAACAAGAGAGCAGTTAGAAGATATTTTTACGGGTAAAATACAGAACTGGAAAGAAGTAGGGGGTGATGATATAAAGATCATTCCCTATTCGCGCGAAACCTCCTCCGGCACGTATGAATTTTTTAAAGAACATGTGTTAGAAAACAAGAACTATAAAAATGGCATTCTGAGTATGCCTGCCACGGGTGCCATGATCCAGTCGGTGAGCCAGACCCGGGGTGCGATCGGATATGTTGGGCTGGCCTATCTTGACAAGGCTGTGAAAGCTGTTCATATTTCATACGACTCCGGACGCAGTTTTGTGGAGCCGTCATTTGAGAATGCCGGCAACAGATCCTACCCCATCGTCCGGCCCTTATATTATTATTATCTGACGGCTTCAGAAAGCAAGGTGGACCCTTTTATCCGTTTTGTACGCTCCGATGAAGGACAACAAGCAGTGAAACAGCTCGGCTATATTCCCTTTACTCAACCAGCCCCGAACAATGATGAAAAGAAAGGGGAAATATAAGAAGGTGATGGAAAGAGGAACGGAGCGGCTGTTGTCGGCCAGCGGGGCGGTTACCGGCATCGTCATTCTGTTCATCGTCATTTTTCTTTTCAGAGAAGGGATCGGACTGTTCCGGTCGCCGGATGTGGAAAAGGGCTATGCTCTTTATCTGAATACAAAAAATCCTGTGGAACAACTGACCCCATACGAGATCAAACAGATCTTCGATTCAGAAATAACCAGTTGGGATCAGTTGGGCGGGCCAAACAAAGCCATCAGGCCCTACAGGGTGGATGACATTTTTAAGGAATACCCGGAAGAAGAATGGGGAGATCATTATGAATTGTTGTCCGGTAAATTAGAAGAAGTTATTAAAAGTGATCCCAACATCATTGCTTTTTTGCCGCAGCGATATGCGCCCCCGGTTGGTGCGGATATAAAAGAACTTCCGGCAAAAAATATAACCATAGCCGGTTTTTTTGGGGGTAAAGAATGGCTGCCCACCGCTACACCTTCCCCCTTGTTTGGCGCTTTACCACTCATTTCGGGAACCCTGCTGGTCAGTTTCTTAGCCATTCTCATCGCGGTTCCGCTGAGCCTGGGGGTTGCGATATTTCTCTCTGAATTAGCCACTAAAAAAACGAGGCAGGTACTGAAGCCCGTTATTGAGCTGCTGGCCGGAATTCCTTCCGTGGTATATGGATTTTTTGGCCTGGTTGTTTTATCTCCCGCTATTCAAAAAATATTTCACCTCCCCGTGGGGGAAACCGCGCTGACCGGGGGTATGATCCTGGCTATCATGGCTATGCCCACGATCATTTCGGTGGCCGAAGATGCGCTGGATAATACGCCGAGGGCTTTAAAGGAAGCCAGTCTTGCATTGGGCGCAACGAAATGGCAAACCATCTGTAAGGTTGTTTTCCCTTATGCCAGCTCGGGCATCGTAGCTGCTATGGTACTGGGGATCGGAAGGGCCATCGGCGAAACAATGGCGGTATTGATGGTTACCGGCAACGCAGCCGTGATGCCGGTAACACCGTTCGAATCGGTGAGAACCATACCTGCAACCATCGCGGCAGAATTGGGAGAAGCGCCCGCAGGCGGAGCGCATTACCAGGCTTTATTCTTACTGGGGTGTATCCTGTTTTTGATAACAACGATGACCACGGTGATTGCGGAATTTGTATCAAAGAAATAAATGAAATAATGGATAGAAAAATAAAACAAAGGATAGCATTTACCACCTTCAGGATATTTTCTGTTTCCGTGGTGCTAATGCTGGTGAGCATTCTCGGATTTATTGTTTTTAACGGTGCAAAAGCCATCAATTGGACGTTTTTAACTGCGTCGCCCACTGAAGGGATGACCGCGGGCGGTATTTTCCCGGCTATCGTAGGCACCTTTTACCTGGTTGTTGGAAGCATGCTGTTTGCTTTGCCGCTGGGGATTACAGCCGCCATTTATACCGTCGAATACGGCGGAGAAACCAGGATCATCCGGATAATGCGGATAATGACCAACAACCTGGCCGGTGTTCCGTCTGTTGTTTTCGGCTTATTCGGAATGACTTTATTTGTCAATAAAATGGGTTTTGGCAGTTCTCTATTAGCCGGGTCGCTAACCCTTGCCCTGCTTGCGCTTCCTTTGATCATCCGTACCACTGAAGAAGCGCTGAAAGCGGTGCCTGATTCTTATCGTACCGGCAGTCTGGCTTTGGGAGCTACCAAATTAACCACCATCCGGAGGGTGGTATTGCCTGCCGCTTTCCCCAATATCTTAACCGGCATTATCTTATCCGTAGGGCGGGTTTCGGGTGAAACGGCACCTATACTTTTTACGGTAGCCGCCTATTTCCTTCCTCATCTGCCCGATAGCATTTTCGACCAGGCCATGGCACTTCCTTATCATTTATATGTGTTGGCTACCAGTGGTACCGATATGGAAGCAACGCGGCCGATGGCTTACGGAACGGCTTTGGTACTGATCTTTATCGTTCTGCTGATGAATGCATTGGTATCGCTGCTGAGGAATAGTTTAAAAAATAAAAACTCCAACGAATAGAAGATGATTGAAGCAAAAAATGTAAATTTTTATTATGGCGACTTTCAGGCCCTTAGAAACATCAATATGGAAATAGGGCAACAGACGGTTACTGCCCTGATCGGTCCTTCCGGTTGCGGAAAATCAACCTTCCTGAGATTATTCAACCGGATGAACGACCTGATAGAAAACACGCGCCTTGAAGGGGAATGTGTCGTCAATGATCAAAATATTTACAATAGGTCTGTTGACGTGGATGAACTGCGCAAGGAGGTGGGAATGGTATTTCAAAAACCCAATCCGTTTCCTAAATCCATTTTTGAAAACGTAGCCTATGGCTTACGGGTCAACGGGAATAATAATAAAAAATCGGTGACGCAACGGGTGGAAGAATCGCTGATTTCAGCGGCTTTATGGGATGAGGTGAAAGACAAACTGCACAAGTCTGCTTTCGAACTCTCCGGCGGACAACAGCAAAGGTTATGTATCGCGCGGGCGCTGGCTGTGTCGCCCATGGTGTTGCTGATGGACGAACCGGCGTCGGCGCTCGATCCCGTTTCGACTTCAAAAATTGAAGAACTTATTCACCGGCTGAAAACGGATTACACGATTGTAATTGTAACACATAATATGCAGCAGGCTGCAAGAGTAAGTGATAAGACCGCCTTTTTTATGTTGGGCGAATTGGTGGAATACAGCGATACCAAAAAAATGTTTTTAAATCCTGATAAAGAAGCGACTCAAAATTATATTACCGGAAGATTCGGATAAAAATTCAAAATAATGAAACAAAATGAACAGGAACTGCAGTTTTTGAAAGATGAAATAAACCAGATGTGGAAGCTGGTTATTTCCCAGGTGGAGAGATCAAAACAGGCTTTGTTGGGAGGCGACACCGAACGCGCTGAGGAAGTGATGGGTCTCGAAAAAAGAGTGGATGCTTTCGATCTCAAAATGGATAGTCTTTGTGAGCATTATATAGCCCTGTACAGTCCGGTGGCTATTGACCTGAGGCTGGTGTTGTCCATTATGAAGATCAGCCTCACCCTCGAACGCATAGCCGATTATGCGGTGGGCATCGCACGCTATGTAGCGGATGGAGATTGTGCCGGTTTTTTTGCCCAAACCAAAAAGCCCCTGGAAATTGAATCCATGTTTGAAAATCTTTTGAGTATGCTGACGGATAGCCAGGTAGCTTTCAATTCGGAGAATGCGAGGAATGCGGGAAAAATTTTGGCGAAAGACAGAAAAATAAACGAAATATACCGAAATGCTTTCCAGGTGCTGAACGGGCAATTGCAAAAAGAGCCGGCAAAGATAGACTGCGGTTTGAAAATGATCTTAACTTTACAAAAGATGGAGCGGATTGGAGATCATTGCAGCAATATCGTTGAGGAAATAGCTTTTTATACCGAAGCGAAAATATTAAAGCATAAAGACAGGCCGTAGTGGTAACCGATATAATATTGTCAACATTCTCGCAAAGTTTTTTTATGACTGATTTAAATCCTGCTAAAAGCAAGATACTGCTGGTGGATGACGATGCAGACATTACGGAGATCCTGGAGTATAATCTCAAAAATGAAGGCTTTGAAGCAGAAACCGCTTTTTCCGCCGAAGAAGCCTTATCCAAAAATTTAAAAGGTTTTGATCTTATTCTCCTGGATATTATGATGGGCGGAATGTCGGGTTATAAGTTTGCGGAAGCTATCCGGGATCAGGATATTCATACGCCGATCATTTTTCTGACGGCAAAAAATACGCAAAACGACCTGCTCACCGGCTTTTCTGTGGGTGCGGATGATTATATACCCAAACCTTTTTCGATAAGGGAAGTGATAGCACGGGTGAAAGCAGTTTTGAGAAGAACGGAAAATGCGGGTACGGATACTGAATCTGAAGACCGGTTTATCGCCGGTGATTTCGAGGTGGATTTCAACCTGAAAGAAGTATTCATCCACGAGAAAAAGATAGCCCTTACCAAAACCGAGTTTGAAATTTTGTCGTTGCTGATTAAACAACCCAATCAGATATTTTCAAGAAAAAGAATGATCAATATTTTATGGAGCGAAGCCTCTTATATCACCGAACGCACGGTGGATGTGCATATCACCCGGCTGAGAAAAAAGCTTGGCAGGTATGCAGGCTGGATATCAAACCGCCAGGGTTATGGCTATCGTTTTAATCCGTCGGGCTTATGAAACTGAATTACCGCCTGAAACTCTTTCTCTATTTTGCCATCATTTTCACCTTTTTCACAATTGGGGTCGCAATTTTTGAACAATTGCGCGAAAAGGAATTGAATACGAAAGCGCTGGAAGAAAAGTTGGAATCCTATACTGATATTATAAACGCGGGGCTTGCAAACGCAAAGGGTGATCCGAAAGACGAGATACAGGTAATGCTGTCCGTATTGCCCGAAGAACTGAGAATTACACTGATCAATGGGGAGGGGGAAGTATTGTTTGATAATTCCATCCGGGATATCTCAAATTTAATGAATCACCTCCACCGGCCGGAAATACAATCGGCGCTCATCCGTGGAAAGGGTTCGGATATCCGGCGTTCCGATTCCAATGAAAAGGAATACCTGTACTTTGCCAGGCGATACGAAAACTTATATATCCGTGCAGCGCTGCCCTACAACATAGGAGTGCAGCAGTTTCTGAAGCCGGATAATGCCTCTCTTTATTTTATTCTCCTGTTCTTTATATTGTTTTTATTTCTTATTCACGTCATCACCAAAGGCTTTGAGAGATCTGTCAGGCAACTTCGCGATTTTGCGTCCAACCCGGCATATATAGACGACAACATCCCTTTTCCGAAAAATGAGTTGGGTGAGATCGGCCGTAAAATTGCGGACAACTATCGCCAGTTGAAAGAAAGCCAGCAAAAAAATGCACAGGAAAAACAAAAACTGCTCCAGCATATCCAGATACTGGAAGAGGGGATCTGTTTTTTTTCGGCGGATCATGAAGTTGAATTTCACAACGGGCTGTTTATTCAATACCTGAACACCATAACGGATGAGCCTACCAGTGAAGCCGGTACCATCCTTACGGATCCCACTTTTAGACAGGTGCAGCATTTCCTGTTGCACAAAGACGGCTTTTACTTTGAAACGCAGATAAAAAAGCAGGGGAAAGCTTTTTCTTTAAGGGCCAACATTTTCGGCGACCAGAGTTTTGAGATAACCCTGAATGATATCACCAAACAGGAAAAGACGCGATTGCTCAAGCAGGAGATGACCGATAACATTGCACATGAATTACGCACGCCTGTGACGAGCATCAGGGGATATTTAGAGACGGTTTTAAGTGGGCTGCCCGGTGAAGAAACAAAAAGATATTTTATTGAAAAGGCATTTAATCAAGCCGTAATGCTGTCGGACATCATCCAGGATATGAGTCAGCTCGCTAAGATGGAAGAAGCGCCGGAGTCCTTTGTTTTCGAAAAAGTGAAGCTCGCCGGTTTGTTGCAAAAAATAAAGGCGGAATCACTCCCCGACCTCACCACGAAGGATATCCGCTTTGATTGGGATATTCCGGATGAGACGGTTATTACGGGAAATCCGGTTTTGTTGTATTCCCTGTTCAGGAATCTTACCGACAATGCCATCCGGTACGCCGGGGAAAATATTGAAATAGTGGCGACGATTTATAACGAGGATGCCGATTTTTATTATTTCTCATTTTATGATACCGGCGTTGGTATTGAGGATGAAAGCCAGTTGAATCGCATCTTTGAACGTTTTTATCGCATCGGCGAAGGCCGCACTCGCGATAAAGGCGGGTCGGGACTGGGTTTGTCCATTGTAAAAAATGCCGTTCTTTTCCACCAGGGGAAGATCATCGCCAAAAACAGGAAAAACGGGGGGCTGGAATTTTTATTTTCTTTGAGGAAAAGAAGAAAATGAGAAAAGGCAGCATCTGGTATTCCTGCAGCTGTAGCAGGCGCCTGGTCCGGCATTTATCAACCCTTTTTTACTTCATATCGCCGCTGAATTGCCCCCTCGGTCCGGCTTTGCTCCTGGTCCTTCCGCGCTCCTCTTATACTTAGGGGCTGCTGTTTAGCTGCATCGCATTTTTCTCTATGCCACGAATGCACGAATGTGCCACAGGCATATTCGTATATCAAATTGGTATAATTATATTTTATGGCTGATCGCTGCAGGCATTTTCAGATAATTCTAAGAAAAGTCTTGCATCACCAAAGCTGTCAGATCAAATCTTATCCTCAAAAACGTACCATCTTCATAAAATTTTTACGAATTCCAACAAAAGATTCGTGAATTCGTGGCATTTTAACTCACATCCCATGAAGTGCGCCGGTTATTCAGCATCTCCTAATTATTAGAATCGTATTTTTTCCGTAGCCAATCTGTAACAATGCAGTGGGACTTTTGCATCAGAAATTAAAAACAACCTGCTTTATGCAAGAATTTATACGACGCAAAGTGATCCCGAAAAGTATGGTTTTTGTGGGAATTTTGTTATTGCTTTTCTTCTCATTTTTATCTTCCGTCTCCGGCCAGAGCGGGGTCATCAAAGGCAGCGTTTTCGATTCCAACACCAGGGAGCCGCTAACGGGCGCAACCATTGTAGTAAAAGGCGTCTCCAAGGTGGCGATAGCGGATGCCGGGGGTGATTTCATTATTCAAAATGTTCCGGCAGATACTTATCAATTGACAGGTTCCCACCTTTCGTATGAGTCGGTGACCAAAGAGAACGTTGTTGTCCGGGCCGGTGATACTACTGAAATAGAATTAGCGCTTATCCCTGAAAGCATCCGTTTGGAGGTGATTGAAATTATAGCGCGGGTCAATCGCGAAACTGAAAATATGTTGTTGGCAGAACAGCGGAGATCGTTGATGGCAACGCAGATCGTTGGTGCCCGGGAATTATCACGTAAAGGTATCAGCGATGCGGCGGCGGCGGTATCGCAGGTGTCGGGAATTTCCAGGCAGGAGGGCGTCAAAAATGTATTTGTTCGCGGTCTTGGCGACCGGTACAACGCCACCTTGTTCAATGGAATGCCGATGCCCTCGGAAGACCCCGAATACAAAAACATTGCGTTGGCTTTTTTTGTTACAGACATCATCCAAAGTATTGGTGTGTATAAGGTCTTTTCTGCTAAAAATACAGGCGATGCGGGTGGCGCGATCATAGACATTACCTCCGGGGAATTGTTCAACAAACAGTTGCTGAGCCTGGAAATTTCGGAAGGGCTTAATACGGATATCAACAGAAGAACATTTTTACGTCCCGCCGGGTCAGATTTTTTCGGTTTTGCCGGTACCAGGCGGCCCACACCCGGAAAATTTGATTTTACCAACAGCCTCGATCCTTCGCCGGCCAGGTTCCCTCTCAACCAAAGCTTCAGGTTGTCGGGCGGAAAACGGTTTACATTGGGAGAAAATCCTTTGTCGCTTTTTTTGGTGGCTACGCATGCAACGGAGTATGCCTACACTGAAGAAACGGTTCGCAATATAAATACCGCGGGTATCATTTATCAGGATCAGACCGGGAAAAAATATTCGGGAAAGACCAACCAGCTTGTGTTGGCCAATCTGAATTACGATATGGGAAGAACGCATTCCATTGCCTATCATTTTATGATGCTTCATGTCAACAACCAATATGTAGGCGAATACAGCGGCAAACATTCGGAAAAGCACCAGGATGGCGATCAGGATATGGGATATTTAAGGAGGCAGCAGATCAATGACAACCTCTTGCTCACGTATCAGTTGTTATCAAAATGGACGCTGGCGGAAAGGCTGGATCTCACCGTATCAATATGTGAATATCGGGTTTGCCAGCGAGGGAAATCCCGGTCTCCGTCCGTCCGATAATTACAATATAGATCTTAAATGGGAGAGCTATCCCAAACCATCGGAATTACTTTCTGTGGCCGTTTTTTACAAACGGATCATCAACCCCATCGGCCGGGTGGATAAAGGCAATTCTGCCGGACTGCTTACTTATGATAATATCGGTAAATCCGCCGATGTGATGGGCGTGGAGGCGGAAATCAGAAAAAATGTTTTCGAACGGAAGAATGCTTCGGGTTCAAATACCCATAAACTTTCTTTCGGATTGAACGCTTCCCTTTTGCATACCGGTTTGGTATTGAACCTGATGAATACCCGGGAAAGAAAATCCCGGCTGGAAGGCGCTTCACCGTTTATTATGAATACAGATATTACTTATGATCATTTAAATGCTAAAAACAGTCTGACCACTTCTTTGGTCTTCAATTATTTCAGCAACCGGATTTATACCAACGGCACATTAGGATTTCAGGACATTATAGAAAAAGGAGTTCCGACCCTCGATTTTGTATCGTCCTTCAAATTCAACAAAAAACTCAGCCTGAAATGGAGGATGGCCAATCTTTTGAACCCTTATTTCAACCTGGCGCGAAAAAGTAATGCGTCCAATGAAAAGATCATACTCAGCCAATACAAAAAGGGGATAAACCTGAGCCTGGGCATTGGTGTTGATCTGTAAGAATTAAAAATTCAAAAAATGATGTACAAATTTTTTAAAAACACAAATGAAATGAAAACACGAACAAAACAAAATTTCCTGAGAATGTTTGCGGCAGGCTTACTGTCGGTTGTGATCCTGGCTTCCTGTAAAAAAGACAATGGAGGCGACACACCGCCACCCGTTACCGAAGACGAATTGGCGGGAAATATCACCGGTACGAAAACATTGAACCCGGCGGTTACCTATATCCTGTCGGGCTCGGTGATTGTGGAAGACGGAGCAGTGTTGAATATCCCCGCAGGAACAACGATAAAAGCAAAAAAGGGATTCAACAACTATATCCTGGTATTGCAGGGCGGCAAAATTAATGTGCAGGGCACCGCCGACAAACCCGTTATCTTGATGGCTGATATAGAGAATGCCGAATCAGGGCACTGGGGTGGTTTGATCGTAAACGGCAAAGCGCCGCTGGCCGGTGGTACCATTGGAAGTACGGAGATCAGTTCTGCATACCAGTATGGCGGCAATGTGCCCGACGACAATTCAGGTAGCATAACCTATCTTATATTGGCTTATACAGGCGCCCGTTCCAGCGCGGATGTAGAACACAACAGACTGACGTTGAATGGCGTGGGCAGCGGAACAAAAATTGAAAATATTTATATTCCCTACGGAGCAGACGATGGAGTGGAATTTTTTGGCGGCACCGTAAACGTAAAAAACCTTTTGGTAGTGGACAGCGATGACGATATGTTCGACTTTACCCAGGGATATACCGGCACACTGGAAAATGCCTATGGCGTGTGGCAGAGCGGCTATACCAGTACGGAGTCGGATCCGCGGGGCATAGAAGCCGATGGTAATTTTGACGGCAATTTTCCCGAACAGGCCGGACAATCTGACTTCACGGTTAAAAATGTAACCTTCGACCTGAGATTGGCGGCAGCTTCTGATAATGATGTACAAAACGTAACTAACAAAATGCAGGATGTGATTAAGATCCGCAGGGGCGCAAAAGCTACCATTACCAATGCGCTTGTAAAAGGTACGGGCACGGTGATAGACCTGATAGACTTTAGCGATGGCAAAGGCGCGGGAGATGCAGGGTCATCCGTAAGCCTTACAAGTGCCTTAACCGCATCACAGATTTTAGGTAAGTCCATTAATCCTGAGAGCGGATTCACCGGCGCAAAAGTGGAAGCAGGTAATACAGGCTGCGCAACCACGATCTTTGCCTGGACGCAATTTAATTTCTGATGGATGCCGGAAAGTATCGGGAAAATAGTGAAGGGATATTTGAAAGCGATATTCCTTCACTGTTTTTTATTGGAAAAAGCCGGAAGTTCCCAGTGGTATTGCAGGGCCAGTAACCGTAAAGTAAGACAAACGACCAGTCCTGCCGGGATAATCCATTCATTGGGCAGCCCCCATGCGTTACCCACCACCACCACTGCTGCTCCCAGTAAGGCTGCGGAACCATATATTTCTCTTTCAAAAACCACCGGGATACGATTCAGAAAAATGTCGCGGATAATGCCGCCACCTACCGCTGTGATCATCCCCAGTAATATTGCCACTTCATTATTATGATTAAAGCCCAGCGCTTTTTCGGCTCCCGAAACGGCAAATAACGATAAGCCCAATGCATCAAAAAGAATGACCGGCCGGTTCAGCAACTTCATCAGAGGATGGAGTCCGACGGCAATAAACGCTGCAATAACCGACACCAGTAAATAGCGCCAGTCGGATAATCCCACGGGAGGGATGGCGCCGATACAAATATCCCGGATGATTCCGCCGCCGCAGGCAACGGTGAAAGACACCACCAAAATACCAAACACATCCAGTCCCTTTTCCCTGGCAGCAATAGCGCCGCTGACGGCGAAAGCAAAAGTTCCTCCCAGGTCAATGATCATATATAGCGAATGCAATTTATCCATCTGCTTTTAAGACGTTAAGATACGAATCTTATTTTCCCGATAACCATGACAGGAATGTTTGGCAGTAAGGAGATGTTATTTTGCCATCAGATCCTCTATTTTTGTGGTACTGCATTCATCAAATATTTAGCGCATGTACGAACTATTGTATAAAAAGATAACTGAAAATATTACCATCACGGAGGCGGAGTTTGAGTTTTGTAAGACGCTTTTTCAGCCTAAAAAACTGCGCAGGAAGCGGTTCCTGTTAGGCGAAGGTGAGGTATGTAAATATACCGCTTTCGTGGAGAAAGGGCTATTGCGCTCGTATATCATTGATGAAAAAGAAGCCGAATATGTGCTGCAGTTTTCAATGGAAGGTTGGTGGGTGGCCGACTTATCCAGTTTCCTCACCGGAGAGCCTTCTGAATTTAATATTGAGGCGTTGGAAGATTGCGAACTGTTGCTCATCACCAGGCCCTCCTGGAGCCTGCTACTGGAAAAGATCCCTGCATTCGAACGTTATTTCCGTATCCTGATAGAGAAGAACCTGATCGTTACGCAAAGAAGATTAATTGCGTCTTTCACTAACACTGCGGAAGAAAAATACCAGAAGCTGGTCCAAAACTTTCCTCATATTCTTCAGCGGGTGCCGCAGCACATGATCGCCTCCTACTTAGGCATCACGCCGGAAACACTGAGCCGCGTCAGGGGGCAGATGACGGCTCGTAAATAACCTCCCGAAGGTTTTCTCTTTTCTTTGTGAACCTTAGTGCCTTGGAGTCCTGGTGGCAAATCCTTACGAAGCCCCCTCTATGCTCCCCGGACCGGAAATGACGCAGATCAAGGCTATTTCTTGACACAAGTCATTGGCGGGTGCTTTGTCGTCCGGGTATCTTTGTAATATAAAAACAAAGAGGATGAGTGTAAAGGAAACAATAGCCTTTCTTGGGGGAGCAGGTGAAGCATGCGGGCAACTGGCACGCAAACTGGCTGCAGGAAATTACCCTTTAGTGCTGGTTACAAAAGAAGGCAATCATTTTGATGACTTATCGGGACAAATTCTCGATGACATACCGGAGGCCGATATAGAAGTTCTCGGCTGTGAACGGGAAGGTTGCTGGGAGGCTGATATTATTATACTGTGCAATGCAACAGCCGTTGATACGGGATTAACGGAAAAGATCAAAGAAGTGGCAAACCGGAAAATACTGGTTTACTTCTCAACCGAAGAAGCACGAGCCATTTCGGCAGAAAGTATCCGTCAACTAAAACGATCCCTGCCGAATATCAAATGGGTACAGGCTGTTTTCTATCCCACTAACAACGAAATACAAATGACGGGCGAAGAGGATGCTGTCACTCTTATTGAAAATATTTTTAACCGGCTCGGTTATAGAACCGGCTTGTTGAAAACAGTAGCATAAAAATCATTCATTATTTTAAACCAATCAATTTATTTATTATGACCATGATCAGGAAAATCACACTGACCGTGTTCAGCATCGCACTGTCTGCTTCCGTATTTGCCCAGTCGCGCTGGACCGTGGATCCCTACCATTCATCATTAAATTTTACCATTAAACACTCCGGTATCAGTATGGTAAACGGGAAATTTATGGATTATGCCGGCAGCCTGACCACTAATGGAGAGGCTTTGGAAAACGCGCAATTTGATTTCACCATTCAGACTACCAGCATCAATACCAATGTTGAACCCAGAGACAATCATCTTCGCAGTGCCGATTTTTTTGAAGTGGACAAACATCCAACACTCACTTTCAGGAGCACAAAGATCCTGAAGACCGGTAAGCCTGATCAATATCTGTTGTACGGGAAACTGACCATCAAAGGGGTAACCAAAGATGTAATCGCAGATCTTACCTATGGAGGGGTCGCTGCCTCCGATAAAGGCGATAAGATAGGAATGAAAGCAACCGCCGTTATTAACCGTTTCGATTATGGCATCAACTACGACCCTGCCGCTTTGGGGGTAGGAAAAGACGTGTATCTTGAAGTGCATTTACAGTTTGCTAAACAATCATAAACAACAACCGGATATAAGATGAAAAATCAAAACTTAGGGCTGTTGATTTTAAGAATAGGTTTGGGTGTATTAATGTTGCTCCATGGTATTGCAAAACTTACGAAGGGGGTAGGCGGTATTGAAGATATGCTGGGGCAGTCCGGTCTGCCGGGCTTTGTTGCCTACTTTGTATATTTTGGAGAAATTCTTGCCCCGCTGTTTCTGATCGTTGGGTTCAGAACGCGAATTGCGGCTTTGCTGTTTATAGGTACGATGCTGGGCGCCATCTTTTTGGCAAATGCCGATAAGATAGGAACCCTCTTAAATAGTGGAGGATGGGCTATTGAATTGCAGGCGTTGTTCATTACCGGGGCGCTGACCTTGTTTTTTACCGGCGGTGGCAAATACGCCCTGTCCGGCAAAAACAGGTGGGATTAGTTTGTGGTTTACAAATAAAAATTCTTTTTTAACCTTCAAATATTTTAAAAAATGAAAAGTTTAGAAAATAAAGTGGCCATCGTTACCGGAGCAGCATCCGGAATAGGTAAAGAAACCGCCCTGCTGTTTGCAAAGGAGGGCGCCAAAGTTACCGTAAGCGATATCAATGAGGAAGCAGGGAATAAGGTAGTGGAAGAAATCAAAGGTTTGGGGGGCGAAGCCATTTTTGTGAAAGCCAACACAGCCAGTGCGGAAGACCAACAAAACTTAGTGGCCAAAACGGTAGCGGCTTTTGGCGGCTTACACATCGCTGTCAACAATGCCGGTGTGGGGAGCGCCTTTGCCAGGGTAGCCGATGTGGAAGTCAGCGATTGGCAGCGGGTGATAGACATCAACCTGACCGGCGTCTTTTACGGCATGAAGTACCAGATCCCGGAAATGATCAAATCAAAAGGCGGCAGCGTCATTAATGTCGCATCCATTTTAGGCCAGGTTGCCTTTCAGGGCTCCTCCGCTTATGTGGCTTCGAAGCATGGGGTAGTGGGGCTTACTAAAACCGGCGCGCTTGACCATGCTTTGGATAATGTGCGGGTAAACGCTATCGGGCCCGGCTTCATCTATACCGGATTGGTAAACGAAGGCACTATGGGTAAAGAAACCATTCAGGCGTTGGAACAAAAACATGCTTTGCATCGCCTGGGACAACCTGTGGAAGTTGCAGAACTGGCGCTCTGGCTGGCATCCGACAAAAGCTCGTTCGTTACCGGCGCTTATTATCCTGTTGACGGCGGCTATCTTGCCATGTAATATCCGGCATGGTGTAAAAGTTAGGACAATTTGTAATTTTGAAATAAAAAGGGAACCGGTGTTGTTTCCTTTTTTTAAAACCACAATCCGGATCATCATGGAACCCTATAAGATCCCTGCACAAACACGTATCGGTCATGTTCATTTTTACCTCCCGGAATTGAATGCGCAAAGTTGAAAGAAAATCGGGGATTTATGTTATCCAATTTGATCAGCTTTCATTCCAACGATTCCCTGTTTGAAGTTTTGACACACCGGTTACCGTGAACTAATTCTTCACGATAAGATTTTTTAATTGTAACATATTTTATTACAATTAAAAATAATTCCTATCTTTACTTTCACAATGAATAATGCGCGATTTGCAACGATCATCCATATCCTCACGCTTTTGGCCCGGAATCCGGATCAATGGCATAGTTCAGACTGGATTGCGGCCAGCATTGGTATCAATCCGGTGATGGTGCGTAAAGAGCTGAGTTTATTGCAGGCGATGGGATGGGTGATCGGTAAGAAAGGAAAAGAAGGCGGTTCCATGTTAGGGGCGTCAGGCTGTAATATATCCCTGGCAGATATTTACAAGGTTGTGAAAAATACCAATGTGCTGGGCAGAAAAAATAACAGTACCAATCCCGGGTGCCCGGTTGGCAAAAGGATCAATAAAGCATTGGAGAGCCTGTTTACCGAAACGGATCAAATGGTGATCGGTGCCCTTCAGCGCAGAAGCCTAAAGAATTTTGCAGATCAATTCAGTTAATTTTTTATTATAAATGTAACCTCTCTCATTAATACATAAAAACATAAGAATATGAAAACAGGAATAACAGGGGCTACCGGACGTTTGGGGCGTCTGGTGGTAGAAAAATTAAAACAACGCGTAAAGCCGGACGATCTGGTGGCGCTGGTTCGCTCCCCTGAAAAAGCTGCAGACCTGGGTATAGCAGCCCGGGCTTTCGATTATACCAAACCCGGAATCCTTGTGGAAGGATTGCAGGGCATTGAGCATCTGCTGTTGATTTCGGCCAGTGAAGTGGGGAAGCGCAAGGCACAGCATCAGCATATTATTGAAGCCGCCCAAAAAGCCGGTGTGAAATGGATCGTTTATACCAGTTTGCTTCATGCGGATACCTCTTCATTGAGCAGCCTGGCGGGGGAACACAGTGCAACGGAAAAATTACTGGAAGCGTCCGGCATTCCTTATACTGTTTTGAGAAACGGTTGGTACACCGAAAACTATACCGATTCAATACCCGGTGCATTGAAGGCGGGAGCTTTCATCGGCAGCGCCGGAGACGGAAAGATATCCTGGGCTGCGAGGGAGGATTACGCTGAAGCGGCGGTTGCGGTGCTGTGCGGCGAAGGACATGCGGGGAAGGTATATGAACTGGCAGGAGATGAAGCCCATACATTGAAAGACCTGGCCGCGGAGGTATCCCGGCAAACCGGGAAGGATATTCCTTACCGGGATATGCCGGAAGCAGAATATGCCGGGGTGCTGATCTCGTTGGGATTGCCTGAGGATTTTGCCCGGACCGTTGCCGGTTGGGACACCGGCGCTTCCAGGGGCGATCTGTTTGACAATGGGAAAGTGCTTTCCGGGCTGATTGGAAGACCAACGACATCTTTATCCGATGTGGTAAAAAAAGCACTGACATAAATAACCGATGATCATTGCAGATATCGGGGCCGCAACCGGTATATGGTAAAAAACAGAAAGAAAATGAATACAATTAAAAAGATCAAAATCGGCCACACAGATCTGGAGGTGGCACCCTTTGTGCTCGGCGGAAATGTTTTCGGATGGACTTTAGATGAGAAAAAATCGTTTGAGATATTAGACGCATTTCTCGATGCGGGGTTCGATTTTATTGATACGGCGGATACTTATTCCCATTGGGCCAATGGCGGTGTGGGCGGTCAGTCGGAAACGATCATCGGCAAATGGTTGAAAGCGCGTGCCAACAGGGATAAAGTGGTCGTCGCCACCAAAGTAGGGAGTGGAGGAAGCGCAGGGGAGAACAACACCAGCCGTAAACACATTCTGGAAACTATTGATCAATCATTGAAAAGATTACAGACAGATCATGTTGATCTGTATTATACCCATTACGACGATGGAAAAACACCCGTTGAAGAAACCCTGGATACATACGGAGCACTGATTAAAGCAGGGAAGATCCGGTACATAGCCGCTTCTAATATTACGCCCGAACGTCTTCAGGAGTCTTTGGAGGCTTCCGGGAAAAACCATCTTCCCAAATACCAGGCCCTGCAGCCGTTGTATAACCTGGTGGAACGGAAAGATTATGAGGCAAACTTCGCTCCGGCGGTGGCGCGATATGGGTTGACCGTCTTCCCTTACTACGCCCTGGCTTCCGGTTTCCTGACCGGTAAGTACAGGACTGCAACGGATTCCGGTAAGAGTGTACGCGGACAGTCCGCTTCTAAATACCTGAATGAAAAAGGCCTAAAGGTATTGGCGGCTTTGGATCAGGTGGCGGCAAAACACAGTACCGTACCCGCAACCGTAGCACTGGCCTGGATTTCGGCTCAGCCTTATATCGGCGGACCTATATCCAGCGCCACTTCTGAGGATCAGTTAAAGCAAAGTCTGGACAGTGTTTTCTTAAGTTTAGATGAAACTGATCTTGCGTTGTTGGACGCAGTGAGTAAGTAAGGATGTTGTAAAAGAATAGAGTGGGGGATGGCTCGCAGGTGAGGCGATGAAAACCTGAATCAAAACGGGGTATCGGCTTGCCAGGCAATAAAAATTAATTGTTACAATAAATCAGTTGGTAATGATCAGGATGTATTTATTATGGATGTTGCTGGTTTCTTCTTTAGGCGCCGGAGCGCAGGGAGATAAAAGGGTAGATGAAAAACTGCGCCGCCAGATCCGTGAAAACGAATATTTCTCTTTTGTCAAATCGAGGGCGCTTGAGATCATGAAGACAGGATTCAATGCCGGCGATGGGTACCGGGAGGTTTGGATAAGGGATTATAACACCTTTATCGAACTGGCTTCTCATGTTTTTGATAAGGAGATGCTGAAGGAAAACCTGTTGGTTTTTTTCAGAATGCAGGGGAAGGACGGAAATATTATTGACGGATTTACTCCCGTTGAAAAAATCAGTAAAACGAAAACCAGCTTCGATTATTCCTATATTTTTTCGGATCTGGAGCCCCGTTACGCGGGGCATAAAAATACCGTAGAAACGGATCAGGAGAGTTCGTTGGTGCAGGCCGTATACAAATACATCGCGTGTACGGGAGACCGCGCTATTCTCCAGGAAAATATTGGTGATAAAACCGTTGGGAGACGGCTGGAGGCATCAATGCAATTTTTGATGAACGACCGGTATAACAAACGATATGGATTGATCACCGGAGCCACTACAGCAGACTGGGGAGATGTGCAGCCGGAGCATGAATGGGGCACGGCCATAGACGAGCATACGCATCCGGCTATTGATATTTATGATAATGCCATGTTTATAATTGCCCTGGATAACCTGATGGAAATGATGCCTGAGTTTCGTTCGAAATGGGAGCCGGTAAAAAAAGAAACAGAAAAAAATGTCAGGACTTATTTATGGGATGAAAAAAGAAAAAAATTTATTCCCCACATCTACCTGGAAGGCTCTCCTTTTCCTGCGGATTTTGATGAAAATGAAATTTATTATTTCGGGGGCACAGCCGTAGCTATTGAGGCTGGCCTATTGACCAGGAAGGAAATTAAAGAATCGCTGGAGGAAATGGTGAGGAGGGTGAAACTGGCAGGAGCGGCTACCATCGGACTGACTTTATATCCGCCTTATCCCAAAGGTTTTTTTGCCAATAAAGGCATGAATCCCGAATACAGTTATCAAAACGGGGGCGACTGGACCTGGTTTGGAGGCAGAATGATTCAGCAACTGATCCGCTATGGATTTGTAAAAGAGGCTTATGAGCAGCTTCAACCTATGGTGAAGCGGGTAAAGGATAATAATGGTTTTTATGAATGGTACACGATAGACAATAAACCCCGTGGATCGGGAACCTTCCGGGGAGAAGCGGGTGTTTTATATACGGCCATCAGTATGTTAGAAAAACTGTGATAGCAACCATGCAGTGGGGTGATGTTTGCGCCAACCTCCAAAAATGAAATGGTTTTTGGGTGCATTTATAATTGTCTCCACCATCCACGCGAAACAAAAGGATGCGATCATTTTTAAATACACCCCGTGTTTGAGGGGTGTATCCCTCTTTCGCTCCATCTGCGGCATTCCGGTCGGCGGGGCACCGACCGGTAGTGAGTTCTACAGGCGGGTGTCTCACCCGTCTGCGAAAATATGGGATGCACCCTGTTTCAGCGTATCAAATTTTTGTTATATTTAAGGCTTCATTCAAATAACCATTATAATGGATAGAAAAACGTTTATAAAAGATACCCTAATGGGTGCAGCTGCTTTTACGATTGTTCCCCGCCATGTTTTGGGCGGCCGGGGATATGTGGCGCCCAATGATCGTATCAACCTGGGATTTATCGGAAATGGGAAGCAGGCAAGAGGATTGTTAAACGCCATCTTATCCGGCGTGCCGGATGCGCTGGCGATAGCAGCCTGTGATGTGGATAAGAAAAAACTGGATCATTTTGTAGATCTGGCAAAGCAGGCCAACGCCAAAAAAGTAGGTGCGGAAGTAACTGCATATGGCCATTACCGTGAGTTACTGGGGCGCAGCGATATAGATGCGGTGGTAGTGGCAACGCCCGATCACTGGCATGCGCAGATTGCCATAGACGCTGCAAAAGCAGGCAAGGATATATATTGCGAGAAACCGCTTGCGCTGACGATTGCCGAAGGGCGGGCCATGGTGGAAGCCACACGAAAATACAAACGGGTGTTTCAAACAGGCAGCATGCAGCGGTCGCAGGAGTATTTCAGAAGGGCCAGCGAGCTGGTGCGGAACGGCTATATCGGGCAGGTGAAAGAAATAAACGTGTCGGTGGGGGAGCCTGTAAAAGAATGTGACCTGCCTTCTTTGCCCATACCCGATTACCTGGATTGGGACACCTGGATCGGACCGTCTTTTTACAGGGGATACAATCCCGTTTTGTCGCCACCCATTGAAGATAATTCCTGGGCCTGGTGGCGTGGTTATAAAGGCTTTGGCGGGGGGCTGATCACCGACTGGGGCGCCCACATGTTTGACATTGTACAATGGGCCCTGGGGATGGATGATTCCGGACCGGTGGCTTTTAACCCGCCGTCTGGTCCTGCAGCCACCAATGGCTTGTCGTTTTCCTATGCCAATGGTATTCTCGTGCATCACAAACAATGGGGAGAAGGGAATGCCATCCAATTTATAGGATCAGAGGGTACGATAGAGGTATCCAGGTCGTTCTTACGTTCCAACCCTGTGTCTATTATAAGCCAGACGCTCAAACCGGGCGATAAAAAATTGTATTACAGTGATAATCATTACCGCGACTGGACCAATGCCATTAAAAGCAGAACGCGTCCCGTGGCGGATGTGGAAACCGGTCACAGAACGGCTACGGTTTGTAACGCTGTAAACATCGCATACCAGTTGCAAAGGCCGCTGAAGTGGAATCCTAAGAAGGAAAAATTTGACGACGAATCGGCGAACCAGATGATCTCAAGACCGTATCGTGCGCCCTGGAATTTCAGAGATTTTTGAGGTGAAAAAAGACAGGTTAAAACAAGTTCAGCAATCCGCGGTGCTCTATCCTAATTGGCGAAGGCCGTGAAGACGCAATCTACCCTTGGTCCTGCGGCGGCGCTGGTTTGTATTGTTTTGATCGCGGCCAATTTACGGGCGCCTGTTACGTCGGTAGGGCCTGTAATGCCCGAGATGGCGCTGCAGCTCCGGCTCACGCCGGTAATGATCGGGTGGCTTGCTGCTGTTCCGCTGATCTGTTTCTCCCTGTTTTCAACCTTCATGCCGCGTGTATCGGCGCAGATAGGGTTGGAAAGATCTTTGTTGTATTCCATCGTTATGCTGGCACTCGGTTTGTGCATCAGGTCTGCGGGCGGCGTGCCGGCGCTTTTTTTAGGTTCTGTTTTTATTGGCATAGCCATTACTACCGGCAACGTATTAATGCCTGCGTATATCAAAAAGAAGTTCCCCGGCAAACTGGGTATGGTAACCGGGTTGTACCTGGTGTCAATGAACCTGGTCTCTGCTTTGGCCGTTGGCTACAGTATCAGTATCGGCAAAATGGGCGATCTGGGTTGGAGAAGTTCCATAGGCATTTGGGTGCTGCTTTCTGTGCTCGCTTTTTTTTGCTGGCTGCCGGCGATCCCCAGGAACCGTAATACCACCGGTGTTGCCGGGATTACCCTTACCCGCTATATGTATAAGTCGCGGTTGGCCTGGCAGATCTCCGTTTTTATGGGTCTGCAGTCGCTGGTGTTTTATGTTTTTGCGGCCTGGCTGCCCACGATGCTGCAAAGTTGGGGAATGTCTGCCGGGCGTGCAGGATGGATGCTTTCTTATGTACAGGCCGGGCAGGTGCCCATGATGTTCATCGGGCCCCTGTTAGCCGGCAGGATGAGGAAACAGACTTCCCTGGTATGGCTTACTTTTATCCTGCTGGTGGCAGGTTTGATGATTGTCGTGGTGTGGAAAACCGCCTTCATTGTTGCTGCGGTACTGCTGATCGGAATTGCTGTAGGACTTGCTTTTACGCTGGCTACCATGTTTTTTGTATTACGTACGAATAATACGGCTGAGGCTGCTGCCCTGTCGGGGATGTCGCAATCGGTAGGATATTTCCTGGCTGCTTTTGGCCCCCCTCTCTTCGGCTGGTTGTACGGCTTCACCGCCTCCTGGTTGGTGCCGCTGTTGATATTATTGTTGTCATCCCTGGCATTCCTCTATACCGGCCTAAAGGCTGCAAAAGATCGCCTTGTAATTGAAAATACTACCGGTTGAGATTGGTTGCTACAACGGATAGAGAAGAGATAAAACCGTGAATTACCGCTTGCGATGCCTTGGGATTTATTATTTAACTTGCAGGCAATAGTGATGTTTTATTTTTTAAATGAAGAGAAATAAAAGACGGGGCGTTTTTCTTTTATACCATTAAATGAACAGGAGTTGTTGGCCCAAAAACTTAAAAACAAAAAAGTATTGATATGAAAAAGATTATTGTTTTTCTCTTAGGTTGTTCTCTTAGCTGTTTGCCGGCATTTTTGTTTTCTCAGTCTATATTAGCAGGGGTCAACGGCGGAATAAGCATCCCCAGTTTAAAAAGCAGCGGTGATAATGAAATCAGTAAAGATTATTCCTCACGATTGGCGGGCGCCTTTGGCCTGTTTGGAGATTTCGGCTTATCGCAGGTGTTTTCTTTAAAAGCGGCTATCCAGTATGCAGGACAGGGAGGGAAAAGAAATGGAGTGCAACCGGTTACTAATATTCCATCTCAGTTGGCCCAAATGCTTCCTCCGGGAACAACCCTGTATGCCAATTTTGATAATGAGTCGGTATTAAAATACCTGGAGATTCCCATTATGGCTAAGCTTACCTGGGGGAATAGGTTTAAATATTATGTAAACGCAGGACCTTATACCGGTATCCTGATCGGTGCAAATCAAAAAACGGATGGGAGCAGCCAGCTCTATTTCGATAAAGGAACTATGCAACCGGTGGCCATCCAGGGTGAGCCGCTGCCCGCCCAGTCTTTCAAGGCCGATACGAAAATCAGGGACGATATCCGCTCTGTTAATTTCGGGCTCACCGGGGGAGTAGGCCTGGGTTACCGGTTAGGCAACAGGAGCGAGATAGGACTGGATGCCAGAGCCGCCTACGGATTGGTAACAATCCAGAAAGACAGCGATGCCAATGGTAAGAGTCATACGGGAGGATTGTTTTTAACCATCGGTTATGCATATGTTCTGCACCGGTAATGTGATTTCCGAACTTCTACCTCTTGTCTTTGTTCCATATATTGAATAACAAATGATTAACCCTTCGGTTGTATTCTTGTCGTATCCGGCGTTTCAGCGGTAACGCCGGGCTGCGTAACCCCCGCTGTTTTCGTAGATAGCCTGAAAGCGTTTCCCGGTTTTGTAAATTTGAAGGACGGGATGGTACGGAAACGTAAATGCGTTTTGGTATCACTTATCTGGTTAACGCTTAAAAAGAAGAATATGAAGAATGAAAATTATCAAACCCCGTTTTCGAAAGCTTTCTTAACGGGACTTTTTGTTGGCATCGTATGTACCTTTATCTGCCTCACTTATAATCTGGTGTACCGGACGGAAACAGGGTTTGTTCCCAATGGCATCATCAATGTGGCGTCTATCATCTTCGGCGTGAACATACTTTTCATGTTTATCGGATTGGTGTATTACTGGTTCACCAGTGTCTCCCGCAGAGGGGAAGTGTTCTTTATTATTCTTTTTTCCCTGCTTACGATTTTTTTGGCATGGGAAGCGGAAGGAGTCAACCGCTCGGAGAATCACCTGGTGACTTTAGAATTCAGGAGTTTATTGTTGGGGGTGATCCTGATTACCGGTACGGGCGCTTCCTTCCTCGTTCCTTTCCTGTTTCATAATAAAAGGTTTGAAAGAAACGTGTTATAATGACCCGGAAGGGTAGCGTTTATATGTTTTGAAATGCCTGCGGGTGGGCCGAACACGGGTTATTTATTATTGTATAATATTACCTCTTCTTTATCCCATTCTACCGTTACTTTCTGAGAGATGATGGAGTCTATCGCTTTCCCGCAATAATCGGGTTGTATGGGAAGTTCACGGCTGAATCGCCGGTCAATCAGCACGCAGAGTTCCACCTGCCTGGCCCGTCCGAAGCCCAGCAATGCGTCCAGCGCCGCCCGGGTAGTTCTGCCTTTGTGCAGCACATCGTCAATAAGCACCACCTTCTTATCTTCAATAGAAAAAGCAATATCCGTTTCATTAGCCGCATGCAACTCATTGCGCACATCGTCTCTGAAAAAAGTAATGTCCAGTTTGCCGTACTTAAGATCAGCAGATGGGTACAGTTGACGGATATGCGCAACGATCTTGTTGCTCAGGTAAACGCCCCTGGGTTGGATGCCGATGATCACCGTATCCGACAGTTCCTCATGGCGTTCAACGATCTCATAAGACAAACGCTGGATGGTGAGATTTAACTGGTGAGGATTGAGTATAACTTTCAATGCGTAATTATTTTGAGAACGAAAATAAATTATTGTTGTTCTTTTTTGCCACGAAGACGCGAAGGCACAAAGGTTTCACAAAGATCCTCCCTGGTGATTTCTTAGTATCTTTCTGCTCTGGTGGTTCTCCTCTTTTCCTGCCACGCGGAGGTATGGAGGTTTCACAAAAATTTTGCCGGGTGTTTCCTACGGTATAAACCGGATCGGGATCATTGCCCTATAGCACTGTTAGTCCATTCGTTGTTAACTATTCTCCAGATTTTTAACGGGTTGCCGTTTTTCAGCGCTTCCGGCAACATCCCGTCTTTAAATCCCTGGAAACAAACCGGACGAACCCAGCGTTTGATAGCCGTAGTGCCAACCGAAGTAAACCTGGCATCGGTTGTCGCAGGGTAGGGGCCTCCGTGAACCATACTGGCGCAAACTTCCACTCCCGTGGGCACATCGTTCAGGATGATCCTGCCTGCCATATTGGTTTGCAGGTCAATGATATCTCCATTTGCGGCTATATCTTCGTCAGTTGCCATTACGGTAGTAGTTAATTGCCCTTTCAGTTGTTTCAATACTTTTTTTAGTTCCTCTTTACCGGTGCAGCAAACCGCCAGGGAATAAGGTCCGAAAACTTCCTCATGAAAGTGCGGATTTTCTAAAAAAATACCGGCTTTCACTTTTGCCACTGTTGGGAAGGCTTCGTCTTCACCGGGTTGTTGAGCCGATTCTCCTACTTTTTCAATCCCTTTTTGTGCCAGTACCTGGTTCAGTCCTTTATTATAAGACGAATGGATACCGCTGTGCAACATTTTCTGGGGCAATACCTGTTCGATTTCTTTTCCTAAATGGGTTAAAAACTTATCCAGCGCTTCGCTTTGAACCGCAATCAACAGCCCGGGGTTGGTACAAAACTGTCCCATGCCCAGCGTAATAGAAGCGGCATAGGTTTTCGCGAGCGAAGGGGCGTTTTGCTGAAGGGTTCCGTCGAAAAATATCACCGGGTTGATACTGCTCATTTCTGCAAAAACAGGAATGGGTTGCTCCCGCTGGTTGGCGTATTCCCACAACGCCCTTCCGCCATTGAAGGAGCCGGTAAAACCAACGCCGCTGGTGAAAGGATGCAATACCAGCGCTTTCCCAACGGTACTGCCCGATCCAAGCACATGCTGCACCGTAAAAGGGTGTACTCCCGCTCTTTGTACGGCTTTTTGCATGGCTTCAAAAACTTTTTCAGAAGTTTTTGCATGAGCCGAATGTCCTTTAATGACTACGGAAGAGCCGGACGCGAGCGCGCTGGCGGTATCTCCTCCGGCAGTGGAGAAGGCAAAGGGAAAATTGCTGGCGCCAAAGACTACTACGGGACCAACCGGCAGCAACATTTTCCGGGTATCGGGTTTGGGAGGGGTTCTGTCTTTATCGGCCGTGTCAATGGCGGCTTCTACCCAACTGCCTTCTTCGAGCAAACGGGCAAACATTTTGATTTGGTTGGTGGTGCGGGTCAGTTCTCCGTTCAACCGCGCCAGGGGAAGGTTCGATTCTTCGTGGGCTATAGGTACCAGGGTTTCCCTGGCTTCTTCAATTGCCTTAGCGGTTTCGTATAAAAATTGAGCGCGTTTTGCCGGGCTGAGGGTCTTATAACTATTGAATGCGTCCAGCGCATTTTGCATTACCTGTTCAATGTCGTTCATTGCCTGTTTTTGGCGGCAAGTTACATCATTTTATGCTTTTACTTCTCAGGGTTTTATCAGGTGCGACAGGAGGATACCGGTAGCCACGGCCGCGTTTAGCGACTCTGCTGTTCCTATTCGGGGAATGGTTATCTCATCTTGGCAAAGGCTTAGAAGTTCGGGATCAATTCCCCTGGATTCATTTCCTATCAGCAGGGCGCCTCCTGTCATCGCCGGAAATTCATATAAAGATTTGCCATGAAGTGTAGCCGCAAAAACAGGTATTCCGTCATTTTCTTTCATCCAACCAACGAGACTGGTGTACGTCACCCCCACCCTGAGCATACTCCCCATAGTAGCCTGAATTACTTTTGGATTATACAGATCGGCACAATCTGCGCTGCATATCACAGATGAGATGCCAAACCAATCGGCAGTGCGGATGATGGTTCCAAAGTTACCCGGATCCTGGATGCGATCCAGGATCAGACTTGCCTTTGAAGAGGAGCCCACTTCCGGTTTCCTTTTTTTTACTACAGCCAATACCTGGTTGGGCGTCTTCAGGGAAGAAATTCTTTTAAGGTCAGGTTCCTCAACACGATAGACGAAAGACGGATCTAATTGCTGAAGAAGGGGTTGGTTGGCCTGGAGCCAGGATGCAACGGCATAAAGGGAAACTATATTGTTGGGTATCCCGGAAAGCAACTCGGTGATAATTTTGGGACCTTCCACAACAAAACACCCTTCTTCATCCCTGAATTTTTTATGGTACAAACTTTGAATATATTTGACCCTTGATTTGCTGAGCATTCTTATCTTTATTTATGCCTGATTCACCAACGAAAATACATTCTTCTTTCTTTAAATATTTCTGTTTTATTTCAATTGTTATAATGGGGGCATCATCCTGCGTAGTAGTGAAGAAATATCAGCCAAACAAACCCTTCGTTATAGATAATGAAATACATATCAAAGACAAACTGGGTTCGGGAGAGAAAAAAACGCTGGAACAAAGACTGGAGGCGCAGATTGAAGACAGCGTAAAACCGGTTTTTAAAAACTCGTGGTTTATCCGGCATGTGCTGATCAAACCCCCGGTATTTGATAGCAACTATGTTAAGCGTTCGGTGGAGAATATGAATAACCTGCTTCATAACAACGGTTATTACCGGAGCGCTATCCATGCCGAATGGAAGGAAACGGATACCACGCTGCGAAGTGAGAAACCCGATCAGATCCGCCTGAAAGTGGATTACCATGTCAATACCGGCAACTTGTTCCGGTTGGATTCCGTAAGCTATGATTTTAAAGACAGTGCCCTGCAGCGGCTGGTAAATGAAAACCTGGGTAAATCCCTTTTGAAAAAATCAGACCCGTTTAGTAAGCAGAAAATTGACGATGAGCTCAACCGGTTGATTGACCTGTTTCGGAATAACGGTTATTACCGGATCAGCAGGGAAATGATGAAGGCACAGTTGGACACGGTGAATGTGGCTTTGATAGATGTTTCTACCGATCCGTTTGAGCAGATCAGGCTCCAGGTTGAGGCGCAGCGGCAAAAAGAAAAGCCGACGGTCAGGGTATCTATCCTGGAAATACCTTTAAGAGACAGTTCGGTTACACAGTCGTACAAGGTAGGTCGCGTTAGCGTTTTCCCTGATGAACCTGCAGAGTTAACGCCTGCCCGGAGACGTGATTTACAACCTCTTTTATACAATGGTTATTCTATCTACAGTCGTTACGATCTTTTTAAACCTTCTTTTTTGGTAAAGAGGATTGCACTGAAACCGGGAGAGATGTTCCGGGCTTCCGACTACAACAGGACGCTGCTCAATTTCAACCGTATCGAAGCCTGGCAGAATGTTACCATCAATGCCCGTCCGGTGGATTCTATTGAACCGGTGGTAGATTTTTTTATCCGGATGATCCCGGCGAAAAAATATTTTTTCAGTGCTGACTTTGAAGGTTCCAGTATCCTTTCGGCTCAAAACCAGTTGTACAATGCAGGGAACAAAGGGTTGGCCTTTAATTTCCAACTGAAGAACAGGAATGTTGCGCGGCAGGCCCTGCAACTGGAAAATACCCTGCGCACCGGGATTGAGTTTTCCGATTTTAGAAAAGTGTTATCTACTGAAGCCGGTTTAAGCAACCGGCTGATCTTTCCTAATTTACTTACGCCTGTTAAATTTAAGAAGCAGGATGAGCTTTTGAATGCCAGAACCTATATAAATCTGGATGGCGCTTATGTGGACCGCTATAAGTATTATAAGCTGAATACCATCAATGCTTATCTTGGATACGAATTTCAGAAAAAATCAAATGCGAGCTGGCAGATCAGGCTGCCCAATATTGAGTTTACCCGGATCTATAATATTGACGAAGGTTTTGAGCAGTTGATAAGGGATTACCCGCTTTTGTCATATTCCTATAACAACGGACTTATCATCGGTATCAATGGCACTTATACCCGGCGTTTCAATACCGCCAACCCGCGGATCTTTAATTTTATCCGGTTGTATGCCGAGGAATCGGGATTATTGGTGGGAGAATTGCTTAAAAACCAGACTGCGGAAGGAAAGCCTTTGGGGCAGTTGTATCGTTTTATAAAACTAAGCGCGGATTTCCGGCATTATGTAACCCATCCTAAAACCACCTGGGCGTTCAGGGTTTTTGCCGGGTATGGGGTTGGGTTTAATACCGAAAACAGGAATGGCGACGTGTCGCTTCCTTTTTTCAGGCAGTTTTTTGCCGGCGGTCCCAACAGCATGAGGGGGTGGCAATTGCGTAAATTGGGGCCTGGCTCCAGCATCTTTTATGATACGCTGAGGGTCAGAACGGTTACAACGGATCCCCCGGGCGTAATCGAAAAAAAATTCGACGACCGGTATGCCGATATACAGTTGGAAGGAAATATTGAGTTCCGGTTTGATATTTTCCAGGTTTACGGGTATTGGCTCCGGGGCGGGTTGTTTACCGACATCGGTAATATTTGGGTAAGGAAGTCTTCCAGCCCTGAATTTAAATACGGGGTGTTTGATGTTGGCAGGTTGTATAAAGATATCGCGGTGGCCGGAGGGGCGGGATTGAGGATGGATTTTAATTTTTTTTTACTGCGGTTTGATCTGGGCTGGCGGTTAAAAGATCCGCTTTATGCCACGGATGAGTATATTTCACCACAGCACGACGGCTGGTTGATCCCCGTGAATATGCGAAGTCCCACTTTTCAGTTTGGGATCGGGTATCCTTTTTAGCCGGTTATTTTTTATCGGTGTGCGGCCCTTTCATCTTTTCTGCCATCTGTTGCAACCCTTCCATGCTCATCGCCTCCTGCAGGGTAAATGATCCGATCCGGGTGCGGCATAAACCGCTCAGATAAGCGCCAACGCCTAAGGCAGCGCCGTAATCGTTTGCCAAACTTCGGATATACGTTCCCGTTGAGCACACCACTTTAAACTCAACGACTGGCAATGCGATCCGGGTAAGCGTGAATTCTTTGATAAAAACGGTTCTGGGCTCCAGGTTTACCGCGATCCCTTTCCTGGCCAGTTCATACACCCGTTTCCCATCCTGCTTGATAGCGGAATGCGCCGGCGGCACCTGGCTGATCTTTCCTGTAAATTGCTGAGTGAGCGCATGGAGTTCGTTTTCGGTAATGTGCCCGTACGCTTTGAAATTCCCCGGCTCGCTTTCCAGGTCATAGGTGGGCGTGGTAGCGCCTATGGTGAACGCGCCGGTGTATTCTTTTTCCTGCGCCATATACTCATTGATCTTTTTTGTGAATTTCCCGGTGCATACAATCAGCAATCCGGTTGCCAGCGGATCGAGCGTGCCGGCATGCCCCACTTTTTTTATCTTTATTAAGGAACGGATCTTCCGAACCACATCAAAGGAAGTCCAGTGAAGCGGTTTGTTGATCAGAAGCACTTTTCCTTCGGCGAACGGATTCTGCGGTTCAGGCTGCATTCAGTCTATAAATTTGATGTAAAGATAGGAGGAAGAGATGTGGGAATTTGGGAATTTGAAAATTTGAAAATTTGAAAATGTGAAAATGTGGGAGGGCGCGGTCGGTACCAAAGGTCAGACCGCTGTCGAAATACCTGACCTGGTGAAAGTGGAAGAGTGTGGAGTGAATTTGAAAATTTGAAAATGCCTGCCTCAGTATATAGAGGGGTCTATGGCATTGGCGTTGCGTGACAGCCGACTTGTTGTCTGCGGAGAAGAGCTTCCTCAAATAGCCTGCCGGGCTTTTAATTCGAGGTATTGATTGATGGTGTTTACGCTTACCTGCGCCGGCGTGGTCAGTACCGATAAAATGCCGTGCTGCCGGAGTTCTCTTACGATCAGTTTTTTTTCAAAAGCGAATTTGTCTGCAATGGTTTTGATATAGATGTCCTCCAGGTTTTGGACGGGTTGTTCTCTGAGTTTCTTTAATTCGGTATTTTCAAAGAATACCACCAGCAACAGGTGGTGCTGCGCCAGTTTGCGCAGATAAGGCAACTGCCTTTGAAAGCCGGTGGCCGATTCAAAATTGGTAAAGAGGATTAATAAAGCCCTGTTTTTTATTTTCGTACGGATAAAGCCGTATAAGGATTCAAAATCCGTTTCTGAAAAATGAGTCTGCTGGCGATACAGGCTCTCCAGTATCCGCTCCATTTGTATGCCTTTGCGTTCTGCCGGAACAAACTGATCCGGCTGACTGGCAAAAGTGAGTAACCCGGCTTTGTCGTGCCTGAGCAGGGCAACATTGGTTAATACCAGGGAAGCATTAATGGCATAGTCAAGCAGTGTCATCCCGTCGAAAGGCATTTTCATATTCCTTCCTTTGTCTATCAGGCAGTAAATGTGCTGGCTTTTTTCATCTGTGAAGGTGTTTACCATCAGGTCGCCTTTACGTGCCGTCGCTTTCCAGTTTACATTGCGGCTGTCATCGCCCCTGACGTATTCCCTGATCTGTTCAAACTCCATACTGTTGCCTGATTTCCTAAGCCTTCTGCTGCCTGTTTCGTTTGTACGGCTGGCTATAGCCATCAGCCGGTATTGTTTCAGATGATGAAAAGAAGGGTAAGTGGGAATGGTCTGCTGTTGTTCAAAAATTATCCGGCGTTGTACCAATGATATCGGGCTGGTAACAAAAACATTGATATTTCCGAAATTGTACGCCCCTCTTTGCATCGGGCGGAGGGTATAAGTTAATGTTGTTTCCTGCTTTCTTTCCAACGTTGTTTTTATTTTCAGGTTTCTCAGTTGAAACCGGAAGGGGAGTTCATCCACAAGCGTTATTCCGACAGGGAAGGGAAACCCGTTACCCAGTTGAATACGAACCGGATTGTCATCACCGTTGCTGAACCGGTCGGGAGTGATCCTTTTTCCGGTTACCGAACCGGAACCGCCATATAATGCAAGGGTATCAATAAGGATAAGCAACAACAGCGTCAACAGCAGGAGCCTGGAGGCTACAAAAAGAGCAGGGATAAAATAGGAGATGATAAACAGGATCACGATTGCTCCCAGCGCCCAATAAACATTGCGGGTGAGTAAAAAGGATTGATAGAACCGTAGCGTCTTTTTCAAAATTTACCGGGGAATTTCAAGTGAATGAATGATCTCTTTAATCACCTCGTCTTCTGTAGCACCTTCCATTTCTTTTTCAGGCGTCAGGATAATCCGGTGGCGCAAAACCGGGTAGGCCATCTCCAGTATATCTTCAGGCATTACAAAATCACGGCCCCGGATCGCTGCGGTAGCCTTAGCGGCATTCATTATCGCCAGCGACGCTCTGGGCGACGCTCCTAAATAAACGGATTTGTGGGAACGCGTGGCGGTTACCATTTGCGCAATAAACTGTAGCAGTTTTTCTTCTACCAGTACGGACCTTGCCAATTGACGAAGTTCGCTGATTTGCTGCCCGGTCATCACTTCATTAACGCGGCTTACCATCTCTTCCCCCGAGTTGTGATGAAAACGGGTTAATATCGCCACTTCTTCTTCTTCGGTAGGGTAGGGTACGTTAATTTTAAACAGGAACCGGTCCAGTTGCGCTTCAGGTAAGCGATAGGTTCCTTCCTGTTCTACCGGATTTTGCGTAGCCAGTACCATAAAGGGCCTTTCCATCGGATGAGAGAAGCCGTCTATCGTTACCTGTTTCTCTTCCATCACTTCAAACAGGGCAGACTGGGTTTTGGCGGGCGCCCGGTTGATTTCATCCACCAGGATAATATTGCCGAATACGGGTCCGCGTTTGAACTGGAAGCCGGCTTCTCCGGGATTAAAGACAGAGGTGCCTACTACATCCGAGGGCATAAGGTCGGGAGTGAACTGTATTCGGGAAAAATGCAGCGCAATACATTTTGCCACCAGCCTGGCCGTCAGGGTTTTGGCTACACCCGGCACACCTTCTATCAGTACATGTCCGTCCGACAGAAGCGCCGTGATGATCAGTTTTATCATTTCCTGCTGCCCGATAATCGCTTTCCCGATTTCGTTTTGCAGCCGGGCAACGGTTTCGTGCAAAGTGCTGAGGTCGGTCCGCGACTGAAAAGTGTTGTCTTCCATATTATATAGTTTTATAAAAACGATCTAATAAATTGTATAATTCTGCCACTTTGATGTCTTCAGGTTCGGGTGTTTCCCGGATACTCCGGATTTGATGGACGATGGAAAGGATGGTGTCTTTATCACATCCTGATTTTTGTGAAAGCAGGGCAGCAAATTTCTCATCCATGTTTCTTGTTGGTATTTTAAACCGGTGATGTACATATTCTGAAAAGTAAATGCTCATTTTTTTACAGAGATCTTTGTTGTCTTTTTTTTGAAAATATAATCTGCCGATCGTTTTTGTAAAGTCCAGAGAATCGTTTTTGGGTGGTTTGATAACCGGTATCATCCGCTGGCTTCTTTTTACCCCCAGGAGGAGGTATATTACCAGTCCGGCAAGGGCCACCAGTAAGGCCATCCGCAATGCCGGCTGGGCCATTAAGACCCTCAACGGGGAAGGCGGTTCCTGGTTATCATTATCGGGCTTGTGAAGGAAATACTCATCCCATATAACCGTTGTGGCGTCAACATTCATTGCGGACAACGCCTGGTTGTAATAGTCTATATTATTGCCATGCAGTAGAAAATAATTTGAAAATGCGAGGGGTGCCGTATGAATAAGAAAACTGCCGGCGCCGGCATACAGCCGAATGAATCCGGCCTTTTTTTGATTGATGGAACCCATTAAAAAAGTCATAGTGGTATCGAAGCTGTCGAACCAGGAGTTGTACTTTCTGCCGGGGTAGATATAGCGGTCTGCAGTGTCGGAAAATGGCGGATGACTGAGTTGCAGTTGCAGGGTATCCAGTACCGGGTAATCTTCGGATACCGGAAAGCCGGGATCATCAAAACCCAGGTCTGCATGAAAAAAATGACGGGCGTCTTTACTTAAATTATAAGCGGAGATCAATACTTCATTGCCCTTGCTTACGAAATGATATAATTCTCTCAGCTCATGATCTGCCGCATTAAAATCTTTGGCAATGATGATCATTACCTGCCGGTCGCTGTCGTGCTTCAACACGGCAGCGTCCCAAAAGCCCGGCTCTTTTTTATTGATCGTTATTTTTGCTTTGGGAAACAGATGGGCAAGACCCTGGTAGGCTACAAAGGTGCCGTAGGGGATCTTATCTTTTTTATTCAGGGTGATCCGGTGGTCAAAATCGTTGTGGTTCCTCCCTGCAATCAGCAGCAGCAGTAAAAGCAGGAAGCCGCCCGCCAGGTATGGTAATGATTTCTTCATGCCGGTATATCCGGGTTTTGGTAAAGCGACACCAACCTGTTGTGTATATGGTCGTATTCCTGCCGGCTTACCGGCATTTTTCCATACCAGGCATACTCATAGCTTCGGGTAGCGAAAAGAAAACCGGAATAGGGCGGTTTATTTTTTAGTTGATCAAGGTACTGGCTGTTGGTGGTATCGGCGGTGTACCGGATCAACCCGTTTTCTGAAAATGTTTTCAACAGGTGAAGATAATCAAAGCGTATAGCTAATGCGTAATTACCTTCTGCCGCTGCAACAGAAGCCGCCCGCTGCAGGTCGGTTTCAAAGATGTTTTGCTCATCATTTTCGCCCGCCGGGGCATTAATTACGGCGGGTTTCCGGGAACGCCAAAAGTTCATTTTGTTTTTTAGTAAATACCAGATCACAGCGGTTGGCAATAGCACAAGCGCCAGCACCCATAATAGCTGCACAAACGAGGGCGAACCCAACAGCCCGATCAAGGCCAAAAGGATTTTTTCCATGAATGGCAGACCCGATGATTTTTTTTCTATTTTCTTGTTGGCATACCAGAAGGCATCGTCCTGCTTCCATTCCCGGGTAACAGCATCAGGAACGGAACGATTTTGTATTTCAATCAAGTCTGTTAATGACAGCGGGTCTTCCTTACCCCAAAAGAACAGCGTGTCTTCCTCAGGCAGTTCCAGGGCGCTGTCTTCCAGGTACTGATTTTCGGAATCGGGATGGTTTTCTAAAAAGTCTTCCTGTTCACCCTGGTGCGCGGTGTCTTCACCTTCCTGTGCCAAAGTGAATACCGGTGTGGAAGAGAAAAGAAGCCCGGCGAGTAAGAGGTATGTCAAATGAAGACGCCGGGGCATATTATTGCTTTTTGCCGGCCGGTGCCGGTTTCTTTTGTACCCGTATGGGAAAGACAATATAATACCAGATGATATAAGTAGCTGAGGCTGCCAGGATGCTGCCGCTCATCCACCACGGCATGGTGTAATAGCGGGTGATGAATCCCTCAAAAAAAGCGGCTGTTGTAAATACGGGAACAAGACTGAGGAGCAGGATCACTCCTTCTTTGGCGCCGCGAATCAAAGCCGTTAATCTTTTTCCCGTGCCCGGAAAGATCCAGCTTTTGCCCAATACGATTCCTGCAGCGCCGGCAATTACAAGAGCCGATATTTCAAGCGTTCCGTGAATGAATACGGTTAATATGGAATCCAATCCCAGTCCTTTGGCAAAAAACATTTGTTCAAAGGCGCCCAGGCGAACCCCTTCAGACAGCAGGGAGTTCAGGAGAGGAATGCCTAACAAAAGCCCCTGCGCAAAATAGCCGAAAGCCACAAAAAGGTTATTGATCATAATACCCAGCCACATCAGTAACGGCCCTCCTTCGGCATACACGCCAAAAGGCATCCCGTTTTCAATATTTTCCTCGGTCATGTTAACGTAGCTGTCTCCAAGCATCTCCCTTACAAAACTTTCATCGTGTGCGGAAGAGTAAAATCCAACAACAAAAAAAGTGATAAAAAACAGGGCACAAAACAGCAGTACGGCGTGGTGTTTCCTGACGGTGAGGGGTACGCTTTGCTTCCAGAACACTGCAATCCGGTTAACGTTGTCTTTCCGGTTCTGATAAATGCTCATGTAAACCTTTGATGACCTCGCATTTAAATACCGGGTTACCCTGCTTTGCGGATAAAAGGTTTTGGCATACGACAGGTCGTCGGTCAACTGGATAAATTCCTCAGCGGTTTCATCGGCGCTCTCCGGCAGGTCCTGCTGATACTTTAACCACCTGTCTTTGTTTCTCTTTATAAATAAGGCTTCGCGCAACAATAATTAAATTTGCTCCAATTTAAATAAATACTTAACATCGTTAAACATCCTGCCAGGATTTATTATTGTACGTTATGGGTAAAATTTTAATTCCGACCAGTTTTAATATTGATCTCGAATTTGATACGGCGCCTTTCCATACCCGGATGTTTGCCTGGATCATTGATTTTGTACTGCAGGTTTTTTATATTGTTCTTGCGTTTGAAGTGTACGGATCCGTCATAAAAAGTACGGATGGAAATGTATCAGGGTACGACCAATGGGCGATGCAGTTGATCATCCTCTTACCCGTATTTTGCTATCATTTCTTTTGCGAATGGTGGTGGAACGGTCAGAGCATAGGTAAAAAAATAACGGGCATCCGGGTGGTGAACGACAATGGGGGCAAAGCCTCCGTTTCTCAATATATGATCCGTTGGTTACTTCGTGCCTCGGATCTTTCTATTCCCATTGTTATCATTGCTATTGTATTCGGACTGGCAGGTTTCCTGAAGGCTATGGGGGTTACTTCCCTGCTGTTTATCATTGACCTGGTATTGGTGGCTGCCAATAAGCAATCAAAAAGACTGGGCGACCTGGCGGCGGGAACCCTGGTTATTAAGGCCCATCCCAAAGGAGATCTTGCCGATACTGTTTTTATGGAAATACAGGACGATTATGTGCCTGCCTTCCCCCAGGTGATGCGGTTGAGCGACAGAGATGTGAATACGATCAAGGAAGTTCTTGACAATGGCCGGAAAACAGGACAGGAGCAGGTAGCCGTAAATGTTTCTGCCCGGATCAAGCAGGCTTTAGCCATCGAGAGCCCCATCACGTCTTTCGATTTCCTGGAAACATTGCTGAAGGATTACAACTATCTGTCTGCGAAAGGGTAAGCAGGTTTTGCCGGAATGGATCGGAGAGTTTAAGTTGGGTTGCCCGGGGCAGGTCAGCCATCAGCAAGTTCATTCCTAACTCCAACCCCAAAACTCTAAACTTCCGGATCCCACTATCCCTGCTTCCTGCAACTTGGGACTTGACAACTCCAAACTCCTCATTCCGTATCCACGTCTCAGTCATCCGTCCGGAAGGGATTAACGGGAAGCCCTTCTTTACTGAAGAGATATGCGGTATGTACTTATCGTGTTATCACTACTTTTTCGGTTTGTTTAATATTGCCATTTGAGATCTCAATAAAATATAGGCCGGGCTCCAGGTCCGCCACGTTTACTTTTACCTGTTTTGTAGTTTTAGGGTATTGGATCGTTTTTAAAATCTGGCCATTTGAGCGGTATATTTTTATCTGTGTAATGCTACCGGCAGATAAAGAACCAGCGCCTGTTTTGGCGGCCATAACCGATCGTTCATCAGGTGCGATAGTAACGATGTTCTGCGCCGGATTGGGGACTATGGAATAAAAGCTACCACAGGGGGCGGTTCCTATAAAGGACAACAATAAATTAAAAAAAATATTTTCTTCATAGCTGTGAGTTTATTGATTAATCATCGCGTATATTGCATATCAAACCGGCCGTCTGTAATATGAACGGTATCACCCAGTGAGTTTACAGCGGTAAACCAGAAAGTGCCCGCTGCTATATGGTTGATTTCATCAAACTTGTTGAATGTAATTTCTCCGAATGCAGTGTCAGAGGTTTCGAAATCTATAGGAGATCCACAGATTGGAGGATAATGACTATATCTCCCATTACAATTCCGAAAATATCCCCGGTTCCATCAGGGTGCTGTCGTGCAGGGTAACACCGTTAAAGGTTTTGGGCTCGGTAAAATCAAAAGCATAATCCAGTAGCAGGCCAGTTGGCACGCGACTTGCCTCCAGTAGCCCGAATATATTGTTGGCATAAGTACGGTAATTGCTGTTTACATCTGCATAAGCAGGCAGGGTAAAAGTAGTATCCCCACCGGAAAAGGGCGTGAATTGCGCAAAACTTTGAACAGCGAGCAGCGCACAAATAATAACAGGTAGCAATTTTTTCATAAAAAATGTTTTAAAGGTTATAGTGTGTGGTTTAATAAACAATATCAAAACGACCTTCGGTAATATTCATCTTCTCTCCGGCAGTATTTGTACCTATAAAGAAAAAGGTGCCAGATAGTATTCGATTTAATTTGTCATGTTTTGTAATACTTAAACGACCGCTATCGCTATCCAGCTTTAAATATCTTCCTAATCTAGAGTAAAAGGCTTGGGGGCAACCTTTCTTATTTTTAAAATCATAAATTTTTCCCTCCTCTACAAATAAACTATCAGTCGTTATACTCACACCATCATTACCTTTCCAGTCAATTGCCGGTATATTCAAAAACCACCCCCCCCTTCACCTTCACCCAGGTTTACATACTGACAGTACAAGCCCAGCTTGCCTTTGCCATCCCGTGGCACAAACACTTTACCATTCACTTTACAGCCAAAAGTATTAGCGCCGGTCGTGGTTTCAGGCGGGAGATCAAAATGACTTTTTTTACAACGGGAGGCTGATAACAGCAGGGAGAATAAGCAGGTGAACAGCAGGAAGGATTGGCGTTTCATAATCAAAATATTTTCAGTAATAAGGTAATGCTTAAAGCTAATACTATTTTTTTATCCATTTCAGTGTGAAAAATGAAGTTTCCGAATCGGGTAAAGAATATTTTTTTATATCGTAAATGTATTGGCGTTAAAAGCACGCAGGTTGTCGTGCAGGGTAATGCCGTTAAAGGTTTTGGGCTCGGTAAAATCGAAAGCATAATCCAGTAATAAACCCGTGGGCACACGGTTAGCTTCCAGTAGCCCAAATACATTGTTGGCATAGGTGCGGTAATTGCTGTTTACATCGTTAAAACAGGATTTGCCGGAATTGACACTTAGCACGAACACCCACCTAACCTCTACCTGCAAACTCCCCCTGCTTCCTGCAACTTGCGACCTGCGACTTGATAACTCCAAACTCCTCATTCCGTATCCACCTCCCAGTCATCCGTCCGGAAGGGATTAACCGGGAGCCCTTCTTTACTGAAGAGATTGGCCATGGCCGTATTGCTGAAAGCAAAGCGAACCGCTACCGGTTCTTTAACCTGCTTGCTGGAAAGAATAACATGGTCTCTTTCAATTCTGGCATCAGCAGGAAAGAAGACTTTGTCGTTTCCGGCAATGTAAAACTCAGTAGCTTTCTTATCTCCTTTGGAAAGCACCAGTCCGTTGGGTGCGTTATTAAAGTAAACGGTTACTTTATCTTTATCCACCGTCATATTGCTATACATCGGGCTTTTATAGGGCAGGTTTTCTTTGTGATAGGTATCGGCCAAGGCCCATGCTGCAAGCCTTGAACCCACATCTCTTTTATTATGCGGGTGAATGTCTTTCACGTTGTCCACCAGGTCGGTGATCACCACCATACCGGTATGGGGTACACGAAGCGTTTGCGTTTGCGCTTCTCTCAGCAAAGCGCCCACATTTTTATTGCCATACGCAAAAGGCGCGATTTGTACATAATAAAAAGGGAAATCTTTTTTCCATTCGTCCCGCCAGCTATTGATCAGGGTGGTCATTAACCGGTCATAGGTAGCGGCGGTGCCGGTATTGCTTTCTCCCTGGTACCAGATGGCGCCGGCGATGTTGAAGGAAGTGATGGGGGCGATCATAGCGTTGTAGGCTCGGCCGGGAAGGTTGGGCCACCAGTTGGCTTTATTGATCTTCTCCGCGGCTGTTTTGAGAACGGGGTCGTTTTTCACCTGTTCTTCCGGTGTCCATACCTCCGCCGCCGTGCCGCCCCAACTGGTGTTGATGAGTCCTACGGGCACGTTTAACTGCTGCTGTAATTGTTTTCCGAAAAAATAGGCCACTGCACTAAAACCATTGAGCGATCCGGGATTACATTCTGCCCAGTCAGCGGCACAGTCTTCCTGGGGATTTTCAGCCGTTGTTTTGGGAATATGAAAGAGCCGGAGATTGGCGTTGGCGCTGTTGGGAAGTTCTTCTAACATTTGAGGCACTTTGTTCAAATTGCTCCATTCCATATTAGATTGGCCGGAGCACACCCACACTTCTCCGATCATTACATTGTTGAGCACGATGGTGTTCCTGCCTTTAAAGGTGATGGTATAAGGTCCGCCGGCTGCAGGCGTTTCCACTGCAATGTTCCATTTGGCGTCACCGGAAGCTACAACGGAATCAACGGTGGTACTCCACGAAGCAGTGATAAAAATTTTCTCCGCGGGAGCAGACCAGCCCCATAGGTTAACCGTTGACTGCTGCTGCAGAACCATATTGTTACCGATCACGCCGGGCAGGCGGATCTCTGCTGTTACCCCGGCACAAAAACATAAAAAAATAACGTGGATTGATAAAAAAAGCGTCTGTTTTTTATTCATCTGATTTCCTGGTTTAGGTTCAAAAGATAGCAAAGAAAAGAAGCTTCACAAAATCAATTGTATCTTCGTAAAAATATTTTTCTATGTCAATTGCCCAAGGACTTACAGCAGAGCTTTTACAAGAGGCTTCCAACACCCGGAAAATGCTGGAACGCTTACCCGGAGACCAGTTGGAATGGCGCCCTCACGAAAAAAGCAGGCAGATGGGAAAACTGGCGGCCCACATAGCTGAAATACCACAATGGATCCATCATATTTTATCAGACACCGGGTTTGATTTGGATAAAAATGCCTTTAGCCGGGCAAAAGGAGCTTCTAAAAATGATATCCTTGATGTATTTGAAGATACGCTGAAACAGGCCGTATCTGCGCTGGAAAATGCTCCGGATGAAATGTTCCCCGTATATTGGACGTTCAGAAAAGGATCCTTCAAAGTATTTGAATTGCCCAGGACTGTGGCCATCCGCAATATGGTGTTGAGTCATCTTATCCATCACCGGGGGCAGTTGTCCGTCTATCTTCGTTTGCTGAACGTGTCCGTGCCGGGAATGTATGGCCCATCGGCGGATGAAGGCAGGTTGTAGCGGCCCCGGAAAAATTATTTACATACGCCATCAGTACCCTGTCACCGAAATCATTAACAGGATACGTTTACGGATGAATTTTTGCATAACATAAACGCTGCCTGGTCCGGCCACGGGCAGGATGCCGGAGACCTGTCCCTCACCGATTTACCTATCGGAAGTACCGATGGTTTATTGAGCGCCTAAAGCATGATCCACTGCTTCTTTAAACCGGGTGAAAATTTCTTTCCCGGTTTCGTTTCCGCGGAACTTTACCAGTAAGATCGCCGCATACTTATTTTTCCGGTCAATATAGGGCCAGGTGCCGGTTAGTGAGGGGCTGGTTAAAACGGTACCCCTGCCCTGGCTGTCTTCTTCCAGCAACCAGGCGCCGAAGCCGTAATGCAGACCTTCGGTGCCGGGTGGCGTGTATTTGACCGGAAGACCGGTAAACTGCGCGGTCTCCATTTCCGCAACAGCGGCTTCGCTGAGGATACGCTTTCCTTCAAACATACCGTTGCCGAGCAGCATAGCCATAAAGTTGATATAATCGTTTGCGGTGGTTTGTAATCCTGTTGAAGGGTTGATGTAGAGGTTATCGAAGTTGAAAAAAGTAGTATTCCTCATTTTTAAGGGACGGGTAATTTTTTCTCCGGCTATCCGGTCAAAGGTTCTTTTGCCCGCCACCTCCAGCATCCGCCCGGCAATATTCATCCCCACATGGCTGTAATAAAATTCTGTCTGGGGATTGGTTACGATTTCTCTTTTGGTAGCAAAATGATTGATTTCTTCTTCGAGAGATTCAAATTTTTGTTTCGGTAACATCTTCCCGATTCCCGCTTTTTCCGCTTCCAGCCCGGTGGTGTGGGTAAGGCAATGCCGGAGATTGATATAGGCCTTCATATATTTCGCAAGGATCGGGATCAGCTTTCCCGCTTTTGTATCCAGCGTTATTTTACCGTCATCAACATAAGCCATTGCAGCAGCAGCGGTTATCCATTGTCCGCTGGCGCCCAGCGAAACCTGCGTTTTGGCGGTGAAATCTAAACTGGATTCTTTTTTATAGACGATTTTCCCATCTTTCCAAACCAGCGCCACATACTCCTTTCCCAGGGTTTTTGCGTTCTTTTGAAGCATGTCATCCACTCCGGAAAAATTATACTGGGCATTTGCCGTCTGAAAGAATAACAGGAATACCGTTGCCAGGCTGTAATAGAGGCATGGTAATTGGGCCTTATATGACATAATTACTGTGTTTCAATTTTGGATTATCTTTTGCTTATTAAGCTAAGATATTTGAAAACGAATAAAGGAAAACTTAAAATAATAATATGAACTTAAATAATTTCACCATTAAGGCGCAGGAGGTAATGGCAAAATCCCAGCAGCTTGCCTTCAATAGCAGCAATGCGAATATTGAAACGGAGCATTTGCTTAAAGCATTGTTAAGCGATAGTGATTCTCCGATAGAATTCCTGCTGAAGAAAAACAATGTGAATGTTCATTTCCTGGAAACCAAATTAGACGAGAGCATCGGTAAATTACCCAGAATACAAAGCGGGGAACCGGCACAGGTGATCAGCCGCGAAGCCAACAATGTAATCTTGCGCGCGGGCGCTTCGCTGAAAACCTTCGGTGATGAGTTTGTGAGTGTAGAACACCTGCTTTTGGCCATCTTACAGGGAAACGATAACACAGCCAAGCTGCTTAAAGACGCCGGGCTGACCGAAAAAGGCCTGATCGCTGCTGTTAAGGATTTGCGGAAAGGAGCCACTATTTCTTCGCAAACCCAGGAAACCCAGTTCAATATATTGAACAAATACGCCAGGAATTTAAATGAGATGGCCCGCCAGGGAAAGTTGGATCCGGTGATTGGGAGAGATGAGGAAATCCGGAGAACCCTGCATATTCTTTCACGACGCAATAAAAACAATCCTATGCTGGTAGGTGAACCGGGCGTGGGTAAAACGGCCATTGCCGAGGGCCTGGCTATGCGTATTGTAAACGGAGATGTGCCCGAAAATCTGAAGAGTAAAATTATCTACGGACTGGACATGGGGCAACTGATTGCCGGCGCTAAATACAAAGGAGAGTTTGAAGAAAGATTAAAAGGCGTGATCAACGAAGTAACCAAAAGCGATGGCCAGATCATCCTTTTCATTGATGAGATCCATACCCTTGTGGGCGCAGGCGGGGGAGAAGGAGCCATGGATGCCGCTAATATTTTAAAACCGGCACTTGCAAGAGGAGAGTTGAGAGCCATTGGCGCTACCACTTTAAATGAATACCAGAAGTATTTTGAAAAAGATAAGGCCCTGGAAAGGCGGTTCCAAAGAGTGATGATTGATGAGCCTAATGTAGAAGACGCCGTTTCCATTTTGAGAGGTATCAAAGACCGGTATGAAACCCACCATCATGTACGGATCAAAGACGAAGCGATTATAGCAGCAGTAGAACTTTCTCACCGGTATATTTCCGACCGTTTTTTGCCGGATAAGGCTATAGACCTTATAGATGAAAGTGCAGCCAAACTGCGTCTTGAAATGAACTCTATGCCGGAAGAGCTGGATCAGTTGGAAAGACAGATCAGGCAACTGGAAATTGAGCGGGAAGCCATTAAACGGGAAAACGACAAAGAGAAATTAGCGGAACTGGCCAAGGAAATTTCCCTTCATAGTGTAGAGCGGGATACCCTGAAAGCCAAGTGGCAGGAAGAAAAGGAATTAGTGGAAAAGATACAATCCGGGAAAGCGGATATTGAAGCGCTGAAGCTGGAAGCGGAAAGGGCGGAACGGAATGGAGATTATGGAAAGGTAGCGGAGATCCGTTATGGGAAAATCCAGGAAGTGGAGAAGAATATTGAGAAGTTTACAGCAGAACTGGATGAGCTGGCGCCGGAGAAAAGATTGCTGAAGGAAGAAGTGGATGCAGAAGACATTGCGGAAGCTATTGCAAAGTCAACCGGGATTCCGGTAAGTAAGATGCTGCAAAGCGAAAGAGAAAAGTTGCTGAACCTGGAAGATGAGTTGCATAAACGTGTAGTGGGACAGGAAGAAGCGATCAGCGCGGTAGCGGATGCTATTCGCCGGAGCCGTGCCGGATTGCACGATCCTAAAAAACCGATCGGCTCGTTTATTTTCCTGGGTACAACCGGCGTAGGTAAAACGGAACTTGCAAAAGCGCTGGCGGAATATCTTTTTGATGATGAGAACATGATGACGCGGATTGATATGAGTGAATACCAGGAAAAGCATACCGTGAGCCGGTTGGTGGGCGCGCCTCCGGGATATGTTGGATACGATGAAGGCGGACAGCTAACGGAAGCCGTCAGGCGCAAGCCCTACAGCGTGGTGCTGCTGGATGAAATAGAAAAGGCGCACCCCGATGTATTTAATGTATTGCTACAGGTGCTGGACGACGGACGATTGACAGATAATAAAGGCCGGGTGGTGAATTTTAAAAACACCATCATCATCATGACCAGCAATATGGGCAGTTTGGTGATACAGAACAATTTTGAAAATGTTACCGAGGCCAATAAAGAAGAAGTGGTTGAAAACACCAAACGCGAGGTAATAAATATCCTGCGGCAGACCATCCGCCCGGAATTTTTAAACCGTATTGACGATATCATTATGTTCCAGCCGCTGATGAAAAGTGAGATCAGGGGGATCATTAATATACAGCTCAATCATTTGAAGGACCTGGTGGCGCTGAATGGCATTGACCTGCAGTTTACCGATTATGCAATTGATTTCCTGGCAGAAAATGGCTATGATCCGCAGTTTGGCGCCCGGCCTTTGAAAAGACTGATCCAAAAAGAGATCGTGAACGAGTTGAGCCGGAAGATCCTTTCGGGAGATATTGATAAAACAAAACCGGTATTGGTGGATGTGTTCGATAATACGGTGGTGTTTAGAAATGAGGGGTCGGCGGGAGATGTTGCGGATGCCCAAAAGAAGAAGATGGTTTCTTAGAGCGGTTCCATTCATAGATGAAGCTACGAGGCGGGCCCTTGCGACTTTAATCCGGGTTGCAGGTGGGTTGGCTAACAGCCATCAGCTATCAGCCGTGAGCCGTGAGCAATCAGCCTGACCCCACCCTAAAAACTGAAAACGCCACGCTCCCTGCACCCTGACAAGCTCCAAGCTCATCGTTTTATATTATCTTTTATGTGGCACGGGTGCAACGTTTTCTTTCCTTGTGTTGTCAGCCTGTAAAAATAGCTGCCATGACAAGAAAAATAACGGTCTCCCTGCTCGGTTTATTGGTAACCGCCTGTATGATAGTCTTCCTTTCGGGTTGCGTAAAGGATAAGATCACTTCTACGCACACGTACACCTATACGATCATGAAGCCGGTTTTGAAATCAAAAGCGGAAGTGCTGGCGGCTATCAACGGTAATCCGTCTGAGACGGTGCGGCAGGCCGGCAAGATCTATATTAAAGACAGGTTCATTTATCTCAACGAGGTTGACAAAGGTATCCACATCATTGATAACAGCGATCCGTCCGGGCCCTCCCAGGTGGCCTTCCTGAACATTCCCGGCAACCGGGATATGGGGGTAAGAGGCAATATCCTGTATGCCGACATGTACACCGATCTGCTTGCCATAGACATCAGCAATCCCCGGAGAGTGACAGTTACTACGCGGGTTCCGAACTTTTTTATGAACAGGATATATGGGTATGCTTACGCTATAGATGATGATCAGGTGGCGATAGACTGGATCAGGAAAGATACGGTTGTTAGCTATACGGATAGAATTTACACTTGGGGAGGCGATATGACGGCGTATGCATTGAACAGTACGGCCGCCAGTGTACCGGCAGGCGGTGGCAGCGGCCTCGCCGGTTCCATGGCGAGTATGGTGTTGCTGAATGATCACCTGTATGCCATCCGGGAGCCGCACAGTGTAGGCATTGTAAACATTCGTACGCCTGCCGTTCCACGCCTGGATACCACGTTCTATGCAGGCTTCGACCTCGAAACGATCTATCCCTTTGAAGATAAGCTGTTCCTTGGTTCCTCTATAGGAATGTTCATGTACGATGTGTCCGATCCCGTTTCTCCCGTTCAGCTGGGTACCTTCTCGCACGGGCGGGCCTGCGATCCTGTAATAACCGACGGACAGTTTGCTTATGTTACGCTGCGCGGCGGTTCTTCCTGCGGCGGAAATGCCAATGAGCTGAATGTTGTAAACATAGAGGATCTTATGAATCCTGTATTGCTGAAAACTTATCCGCTTACCGGTCCAACCGGCCTTGCCAAAGACGGCAACCTGCTTTTTGTATGTGATGATGAGAGCGGCGTAAGAGTATTTAATGCATCTAACCCCGGTGCGTTGAAGCAGATAGCGGCAATTAAGAGTGAAGCGCCTTATGATGTAATTGCACGCAATAAAAACGTGTTGGTGGTAGGTAAGAACGGACTGTATCAATACGACTACGGCAACCCGGATAATATCCGTCTCCTGAGTTTTTATTCGTTGAAGCGATAAGATATTAGGTATTATTTATTCGGGATGTAAGATTCAGGATTTGAAATCAGCGCCTGATACCTTGTACCCGACGGTTCTCTGTCATCGAGAAAAATCCAGCAGGTAAGTGAATAAGTTTGTTTCCGGGAGTACCTGCAATTTTTTTCTCAGGCGGTAGCGGCTTATTTCTACGCCTCTAACAGAAATGTTCATGAGCTGGGCCATTTCTTTCGTGCTCAGGTTCATGCGCAGGTAAGCGCACAGCTTTAATTCATTTGGGGTGAGATTGGGATGCGTGGCCTTTAATGCTACGAAAAAATCATTGTGTGTTTTATCAAAATGAATGGTAAAATGCTCCCAGTCTTCATCCATCTTATCATCTTCCCCTAAGGTTTTGATCAGTTTCTTCAAGGCGTCCAGTGACCGTTCATCTTCCGTTATTTTGGCAAGGTGAAGCAGCTCATCTTTTACCCGGGTGATCAGCTCTCCTTTTTTTACGAGGTGCATTGCGGCAGATGCCATCTCCTTGTTCTTATGCTGGATCTCTGCCTCCAGCTTTTCATTGCGGAGCTTCACAATTTCCTTTTCATTCTTTTCCAGCTCAAGCTGGTGCAGGCTGCGCAATTGTTTTTGCCGTTCTTCGTATCGTTGCTGCTGCCGTAGAAATCGTTGCTCCTGCCAGCGATACACCCTATACAACCCATATAGCAACAGGCAGGCGTACAGGCCATATGCCCACCAGGCAAGATACCAGGGCGGGAGAATGCTCACAGAATAAGCATATACCTGTGATTCGCTTCCAAGGTTGTTGCGCGACCGTATGCAAAATCGGTAATTGCCCGGAGGCAGAAACAGGTAATCTCTTTCCGTTTTATTGTTCCATTCAGACCATTTATTATCGTATCCTTTTAAGAAACAGCTGTATTCAATATTGGATTGTTGCTCGTAAAGCGGGGATGAAAATTCAAAGTGCAACGAATTCCGCTGATACGGAACAACGGATTTAACCGGTTGCTCCTGCGTTTCATTCACATTCCCGAAATAGCCGTTGAACAAAAGACTGTCCGTTGTACCCGAAGCCACCGCTTTCCGCAACTGCACCTGCAACACCGGGTGGTTGCGTTTATATTGTGCGTAGTTGATATGAAAATAGCCTTTCTCTGAGCCAATAAAAATATTGTGGTCATCTACGGGATATACCTGCTCAAACCCGCTTACCAGCTTCCGGTTGAGTTCACTGATATAAATCATGGTTGGCTTATGGCCGGAATAATCTACCACGCCAAGGTTTTTATCAAATACGAACCATATATTTCCCGATGGGTCTTCCTTCATGTAACGTATAATGGTGTTCCCGAAAATGGATCTGAAATAAGCGGAAGGTTCAAACCGGTCGGACTGTTCATCGTATTCATATAGACCGTTTTCGGTGGCAACCACGAGGCGGTTTTTGATCTTAAAAAGATAATTTCCATTGGTGGTTAACCCCAACCCGTGCTTTTCCCCGTATTGCTCTACCAGGGGGTTACTATGGTCTTGCAGCCGTATCCGGTACACGCCTTTATAGGGGTGTGAAACCCATATATCATCATTGGATACTGTTACAAAGCGGGCCGATTCAAAATCCGCGTCAATATGTTGCTTGCTGAATCGCCCGTTTTTATACTGATAAAACCGGATGCCGTTATAAGTGCCGGCAACCATCATAGAAGAAGGTTGTGTACTGCCAAAGGGGAGGAAGGTCCAGAAGCCGCTGGTATTGTCTATATGGATCGCTTTATCTCCCCGTACCTCAAAGAAACCTTCGTGATGACCTGCCAGCAATTTACCATTCACTTCCGACAGGTTCCACACCTGTCCTTTGGTATTTTCTACCAGCCTGAAATTCCCCTTCACAAAACTCAGATCCTCCTGCTTATACAGGGGGGTATAGTATAAGCCGTTGGTAGTGGCTATATACAGGCGATCTTTATAGATAACAGAAGAATACCCCGCCCCTTCATTTTGCATATCAGGGAAAATGTGTTTGATGGCGCTGCTGTAAGCAATAAAATCAATCCCCTGGTCGAGTCCCAGCCACAGGTTTTTGTGGCTGTCGCTGAAAACGCTCAGTACATTATTGTTTTGCAATCCTTCTACACGTGAGAATTGCTGTACCGGGTTGCCCTTCTTATCTATTATAATACAACCCTTACGGGTGGTGGCGAGCGCAAAATGATCTTCATCAATAGCAGTGGCATTGTAAATGTGGTAGCCTGCGATTTCCCGAAGCGCCGGTGTTGGAAAACCGCGAAAGCTGGTGCCGGGTGTATAAGTAAATGCCATCCTTTAGACTGGTTATAAAAATACTGTCTTCGCCGGCGGGCAGCACGGCAGTGACCAGAAAGCCCCGTGGCAATGCTACGGGTGCAGTTAAAGGCGTCCATTCATCCTTCCTGAAGGTTAGCAGCCCCCTTTGAAAATCCTGGGCTATGAGCACATCCCCGGCGGCGCCCATAAACAACCAGTTGGCGGCAGGATATACCGTGATGGCATTTTCGGAAAACTGCAGTATTTGTTCGCTTGTACGAAAAAAGATTTGGCTGCCCCGGCATACAATATCCCATACATCGGCGAAAGAGCGGTTTTTTTCGGGAATAAGGCTTTTTAAAGAATGATAAACAAGCGTGCCCTCCGGGTCGGGTGAAAAATAACCGATTTCATTCTGCCCGCCCGTATATATTCTATGATCGGCGCCAATGGCCACGGAGCGAACAATGGTTTTATTGGGCAGCGGATAGAGTTTCCAGTAGGTTCCGTCGAAACTCAGCAACCCTTCGTTATTGGCAAAATAAAGCAAACCGTTCACATCCTGGCAGATATCCCAGTTTTGGGTGCCGGCTTTATAGGATTGCTTGGGATAATGAATGATCTCGGGTAGTCCGATGGTGTTTTGACAAACGGCATATAGCGATAGCCGTAAAGTGAAAATCAGTGCAACCGTTAGCTTCATAAGCTGGAAAGTTAAAACTAAGATAATGAAAAAACCCTTAGATGTAGTATTGAAGTGGCGTTTAAGCCCGGGTTAAGAGCCTTGATGTAGTAATGATGTAGTGAAAAAATCTGTTTCGGGCTGCTGGCAGCCTACTTTTAACCCGCTTTCAAAGGAGCTTAAGCGCTAAAACAGCTTGCATATGAATTTAAGTCTTTCTTTCGTTTTTGCACGTTCCGGGAAATTACCGCTATCCATACAGATCAAACCTGTGATATGACCAGGTGTATAACAATATTGTGTATATCGGCAACCCTGTTTATTGATTTACAGGCGCAGTACAGCCAATTGGTTTGGTCTGATGAGTTTAATTATACGGGCCTGCCGGACAGTTCCAAATGGAGCTATGATACAGGCGGTAATGGCTGGGGCAATAATGAACTGCAATATTATACCGCTCAGAGAGAAGAGAACGCCCAGGTTGAGAATGGCGTATTGCGCATCAGGGTGCTCAGAGAAGATTATAAAGGATCAAAATTCACTTCTGCAAGGCTGGTCACAAAAAACAAGGGCGACTGGAAATACGGTCGCCTGGAGATCCGGGCAAAAATGCCTAAGGGAGTAGGATTGTGGCCTGCCATATGGATGTTGCCCACAGATTGGGAATATGGTGATTGGCCGCAGAGCGGAGAGATAGATGTTATGGAACATGTGGGCTACCTGCCCGATTCGGTATTTGGAACGGTGCATACAGCAGCCTATAATCATACCATGGGCACGCAAAAAACCAAAAGCACATCCAGGAAAGACCTGGAGTCGGTTTTTCATGTATATGCACTGAAATGGGAGGAAGACCGCATCCGGGTATTCATTGACGGGGAGCAGTATTTTGAATTCCCTAATGAAAGACGGAGCAGCAAAGAATGGCCATTCGACAAGCGATTTCACCTGCTCCTGAATGTGGCGGTGGGAGGTAACTGGGGAGGAAAGATGGGCGTTGACAGCTCGGTTTTTCCTCAATCCATGGAGGTGGATTATGTGCGGGTTTACCGGTAGTCCACGGGATGCCCGGCAATGGAGCCGTGTATTTTTTGCCCGGCGGTTCAAAGGTTTGGATATCTATTTTTAAAATAAAAAACCAACAACATGAGGCATGCAAAACTAACGTTACAGTTAACAAGGTTTCTATTCCTTGCATGGATGCTGCTTAGCGGCGCCTTTGTATTTTCACAGCAACGAACGCTCTCCGGCAAAGTAACCAACAGTACGGGCGGCCAGCCGGTGCCGGGAGCTACCATCACCATTAAAGGATCCACTACGGCTGTTGTGTCGGATGCGGAAGGGATGTTTTCGATCCCCGTGCCCAATAACAATGCCGTACTGGTGATCACTTCCGTGGGTTTCGAAAATCTGGAGATCCCGGTGGAAGGGAGAAGCACCATTGATGCCGCGCTTACCGAAAGGTTGTCCTCGCTGGATGAAATTGTAGTAACGGGATATTCTTCCCAGCGGAAAAAAGACCTTACCGGCGCGGTTGCCGTGGTGAATATGGACCAGTTGAAATCGCAGCCGGTGGCGAGCCCTGTGGAGGCACTGCAGGGCAAGGCAACCGGGGTGCAGATCATCAACGACGGATCGCCGGGCTCCACACCGCAGATCCGCATACGCGGGTTCAGCACCATCAATAATAACGACCCGTTGTTTGTTATTGACGGGATGCCCTACCAGGGGAAACTGAGCTGGCTGAATTCAAATGATATAGAAAGCATGCAGGTATTGAAAGATGCCTCCGCGGCTTCCATCTATGGTTCAAGAGCCAACAACGGGGTGGTCATCATTACCACAAAGAAAGGGCGCACCGGGCCTCCCAAAGTAACGCTGGATGCCTACTATGGCGTGCAGGTGCCCAACAGGAGCACCTTCCCCAAATATTTGAGTCCCATACAGTTTGCCGATTATTTGTACACGGCATTTAAAAACCATGATGAGATCCCCGGGCTTACCAGCACTACCGGTTATAATTATGGCAGCGACCCCAACGCGCCTACATTACCCGAATATCTTCTTGCAGGCTCTGTAATGGGGCAGGCAGTTACGGCAGCGGACGCCGATCCGGCTAAATACCGTTACACGCAGGATGCCTCCACCTTTTACCAGATCACAAAAGCTAACCAGCAGGGAACCGATTGGTTCAGGACTATCACACATGACGCCCCCATTCAAAATTACCAGCTCACCGTTTCGGGAGGAGGCGAAAATTCCTCCTATATCATCAGCGGCGGGTATCTCGACCAGGATGGAACGATCCGGTACACCGGTTTCAAGCGTTACGGCATAAGAGCCAACTCCAATTTTACAGGTCTCAACGGGCGCCTTACCATCGGCGAGAATATGCAGTACTCTTATAACCGCAACCAGGGTTTCGCCACCAATGTTAATACCGCCGGCGACTACCAGGGAGAGGGTTCTCCCATCGGCTGGGCTTACCGCCAGCAAACCATTGTTCCGGTTTACGATATCATGGGCAACTTCGCAGGCTCAAAGGGCAGCCTGCTGGGAAATGCGGAAAACCCGCTTGCCGTACTTTACAGGAACAAGGACAATGTGGGAACAGACAACCAGTTTTTCGGAAGCGCCTTTGCCGACCTGGAAATAGTCAAAGGGCTTAATCTGAAATCTACCTTCGGGGTGTTGTATCACAATTATACCTCGCTGGGAATCACTTATCCCAACCCCGAATTTTCGGAGGGCAGCTATTCCAATAACCCTATGTCGGAAGCCGAAGGATACGACGCCAACTGGACCTGGACCAATACGTTAACCTACAAACACAAATTCAATAATGTTCATGATTTTACCCTGATGGTGGGTACCGAAGCGATAAAAGACAAGTGGCGGTTTGTAAGCGGAACCGGAAACGGGTTCTTTGTATTCGGTAATTTGAATTACTATTATATTAATGCAGCCACGACTAATATTTCGGCCTCGAGCCTGGGCGGAATGAGTACCTTATATTCTCTTTTCGGGCGGCTTGATTATTCCTTTAAGGACAGGTACCTCTTGTCTGCCACGCTTCGCAGAGATGGCTCCTCGGTGTTTGCCCCTGCCAATTTGTATGGTAACTTCCCGGCCGTAAGCGCTGCATGGCGGCTTTCTGACGAAGCATTTCTGGCAGATGCTTCCTGGATGGACGAGCTGAAGCTGAGGGTCGGCTATGGAGAAACCGGCAACCAGTCTATTCCTTCTTTCCAGTATTTAAGGCAGTTCCAGCAATCCGTTGCCACATCTTCCTATCCGCTTAACGGCACTTCGCTGTCAAGCGGAATCTGGAACAACAGTTATGATAACGAGAATGTTAAATGGGAGGCCCTGAAGTCGTGGAACGTGGGGTTGGACTTTGCCATTTTGGATAACCGGTTTGACGGTTCCATTGATGTATATAACAGGAGAACAACCGATATGTTGTACCCCGTTCCGCAACCTGCCCAGGCTGTGGGTGGCGGAAGTTCGCCCTATGTTAATATCGGCACCATGAGCAACAAAGGAGTTGAGGTTTCATTGAACTATCACTACTACGGCCTGTCAAGGGCAAATGAAGAGGCTTTTCACTTTGATATCGGTGCTAATTTTTCAAAAAATGTCAATGAAATAGTGATGCTTGCTCCTACGGTGACCAACCAGGTATATGGGGGCATCCGGTCGCTTCAGACCTCCATATTAATGTCCGGACAACCATTAGGCGCTTTTTACGGGTATGAGCTTACCGGCATATATCAAAGTGAGGATGACATTGCAAATACGCCTCATTATGACGGGGCCCGGGTAGGAGGTCCGAAGTATGCGGACATATCCGGTGCCGATGGGAAACCCGATGGTGTGGTGGACGCCTTTGACAGAACCATTATCGGCAGTCCGCATCCCAAGTTTCTCTACTCGTTCAGTGTAAACGCGCAGTACAAACATTTTGATCTTTTCATGTTCTTTAACGGCTCTTATGGCAACCAGATATTTGATGTAACGAGGTATTATACGGATTTCAATGCGTTTGACGGCGCCATCAGCACAAGAGTGCTGGATGCCTGGAGCGCTGCTAATCCCAACGGCACATTTCCCTCGCCCATCAGAAAACCATCCGATTATGAACTGGCTTCCAACAGTTACTACATACAGGGCGGCAGCTATTTCAGGATGAAGAACCTCCAGGTCGGGTATAACTTTCAATTCAATAAAAGTGAGTGGAAAAACATGATCTCGGCCATGCGTGTTTATGTTAGCGGAACCAACCTGTTTACGATCACTAACTATTCGGGTCTGGATCCGGAAGTAACGCAATTTTCAAGTGATTTCAGCGCACCGGGTGTTGACCTGGGAATGTATCCTGCTTCCCGCCAGTTTTTGCTCGGGTTGAATGTCACTTTTTAAACCGTTTATTTAATCAAATTAAGTCAAGTTATGAAGAAGATATATTTTGTATGTATAGCAGGCCTCGGATTACTGGCAGGCTCCTGCTCCCGGAGCTTTCTGGAAACGCAGCCACAGGCTACCATTTCTACAAACGAACTTGCCACACCCAAAGGGGTTGAATCGTTGTTAATAGGCGCTTATGGTTTAATGAATGGCAATATCAATGGAACCTGGGGCAACTATTCTTCCGCACCAAGCCAATGGTTGTTTGGCGAAGTGGCGGCGGATAACGCGCATAAAGGCAGTACCAGCGGCGACCAAAGCACGATGAACGCGATAGAGTTGCACAGCCCCAACAGCGCTAACGACCAGTTGCCGGCTATGTGGACCAATTATTTTGAAGGCGTATTGCGTTGCAATAACACATTGGCGCTTTTAAACCAGGTTCAGGCAGGTACCGATGTTTCCAATAAATTTGATGACGCACGGGCCAAACAAATTGAAGCGGAAGCCCGTACGCTCCGGGCGCACTATTATTTCTATTTGAAACGGGTGTTCGGAAATGTGCCCTACATTGATGAAACCATGTCAACAGCCGACGCGCTGAATGTAAAAAATGATGCAGAGCTTTATCCCATGATTGAAGCGGATCTTCAGTTCGCGATGGCTAACCTGGATTATTCCAAGCCGTTGGGCGAAGTGGGCCGGGTGGATAAGCTGGCAGCGGAGGCGTACCTGGGGAAAGTTTATCTCTACCAGAAAAAATATCCCGAAGCATTGCCGCTTTTCAAGGATGTTATTGATCATAAAGGGGATCTCACTACCATGGATTTCAGGGATAATTTCAGCATTGCAGGGGAGGATGGACCGGAAGCCGTTTTCGTGGACCAAAATATTATCAATCCCGATGGCGGCGGCGATAATGCCAATGTAGGTGATATGTTATCGGGCTTTTATGGTTCGGCCCCGGTAAGTTGTTGCGGCTTCTTTCTCCCTTCCATTGATCTGGTAAACGCTTTCAAGGTAGATGCCAATGGGTTGCCCTACTTAGACGGCTCCTATCGCGATGATCCTTATAAATCTGATTTGGGATTGGTAGGCGCCGCTAAAGATAATTATACGGTAGATCAAACCATTGCATTTGACCCCCGTGTTGATTATACGGTGGGAAGAAGGGGTGTGCCTTTCCGGGATTGGGGTATTTTTCCCGGTGATGCCTGGATCCGTGATCCGGCATCGGGTGGACCGTTTGTTTCAAAAAAGCAGATGCTTGATAAATCGGAATGGGGAGGCAATACCGTTTCGGGAGGTGAATACATTACGGCATTGGATGTTAATGTCATCCGCCTGGCGGATGTGTACCTGATGGCGGCCGAGTGCGCCGTGGAAACAGGCGACCTTCCGTATGCACTGGATCGTGTGAATGATGTCAGAAATCGCGCGGCCAACTTACCCGGCTTAATGGTTAATGGCACTCCCGCTGCTAAATACAGCGTAAAGCCTTACCCGTCATTTGACAATGAGGATTATGCCCGCGAGGCGGTTCGTTTTGAACGAAGACTGGAACTCGCGCTGGAAGGTCAGCGTTTCTTTGACCTGGTGCGTTGGGGAACGGCAAAAACGGTGCTGGAAAGTTATATGGAGTTCGAAAAGCAGTTTGTATCGGCTTCGGCCACCATTAGTTTTAATCCCGATAAGGATAATATTTTCCCCATTCCCCAACAGGAAATAGACAGGGCGCCTGGCGTGTTGAAACAAAACCAGGGATATTAGAATGAGGAAGTGCGGCGGACTGACGAACACATGCGTACACAATGGATTTCATCACCCCCGCGCCTGGCAGAATGATTTGTGAATACACAATAAACCCGCCACAAATGCCCGGATATTTTATGTATTATTCGGGCATTTATGGTTGGGGACGGGGGAGCAGGGTGCAGGTTGCAGGGTGCAGGTTTCAGGGTGCAGGTGCAGGTTTCGGGGATTCATAGCTCATCGCTCATAGCTCCCGGTTAAATCTCCAGCATTTTGCGATACTCTGAAGGCGTCATGCTCTTTAATTTTTTAAACTGGCGGTTGAAATTAGCGAGATTGTTGAACCCGCTTTCGTAGGCGGCTTCTACAATGTTTTTTGTGGGATCGCTCAGCAGCTTACAGGCATGACCGATTCGTATTTCGGTCACATATTCCATGAAGGTTACCCGGTAATGCTCCTTGAAAAAATTACAAAAAGTGGTAGTGGCCATATTTGCGGCAGCCGCAGCTTCGTTAAGACTGATCTCCTGATCGAAGTTGCGCATAATGTATTCCGTTATGTTATTGAACCTGTTGGATTGATGCAAATTGGAATTGTTCAGGAAGGCCGGGCTTGCCAGTATCTTGTATTCTTTGCTGTTTGCCAACAGGTCGAAGATAGTAAAAAGCATGCTCAATCGCATTAACCCGCTGGCATTGAGCATCTTTTTCATCAGTTCGTTGATACGGTTCCTTGTATCGCCGGTTATTTCCAGTCCGAAAGCGGATAATTGCAATACCTTTTTTAAATTTTCCATCTCGGGTATCTGCAAAAAATTCTCCCCAAGAAAATTTTCTACAAACTGAACCACCACCGCGTCTGCGGCATTATCTTCTTTACCGTGAATGTATTGCTCATCATTAACCCATACATGCGGAAGCAGAGGACCCATCAGTACCAGGTCTCCTTCGTCAAAATAACCGATATGATCGCCTACCATCCGGCGTCCTGTGCTTTTTGTTACCTGTACCAGTTCGTATTCGGGATGATAATGCCAGGGTACCGGGAAGAAACAGCCGTGTTCCCTGAATACGATGAAAGATTTATCAGATTCCCTGGGCAATCTGGCTTCTATTGCCTTCATACATTATTACCGTTTCAATGATTGAATGGAGTTTACCGCCTCTTTTAAAGACGATCTATAATTTTAAAGATATTAAAAAGGCAGGACTTTAAGCGATTTTATCGCAGTGATGAAATACCGGAAGATTTATTGCATGACCTGGTACCGATAGGGAAGACGGAGCTTCTCTCCTTATTGTATCTTCCCCGAAAAATCAATGGATTTCCCGATAGCCACCGAACGGCTGTTAACCGAAACCCTATGGGAAAAGCCTTTGGCTTCTATTACGTAAGCTACGAATGAAAGATTTTCTGTCCTGTAACCAGCCGGTATATTGTAAGAAAATGTTTTTGAGTAAATGGCACCGGATGACAGGTTACTGATGGCATCTCCAAAATAATTACCACTCAGGAAAGCCCGGAGCACATGAAAATGCCGGTAGTCTTCCATCCATTCCAAAGCGCCGTTCACCAGGTCGGCCTGTTTGTAGGGGATGTCATTTTCCAGTACCGCAACGGCAAGGCGATAGTCCGGACTCGCTTCTCCTTTATTGGATACCTGCACATCCACCTGCACGGTATTTTCACTGGTCAGTGAAGTGCTGAGCGCAATACCGATCGCAGCCTGCGCGTTGGCGCGTTCCAGGAAAGAAGCGGAGGTCGCGTCAAATTCACCAACGGTAACCAAATCATCCCGCTGGTCTATTATCACCCCCGGATACCCGGTAACACCGTAGAAATAATTCTGGAACTGCTTATAGTTGTTGAACTCCATCGGATCTGCATCATCCAGCCTGCCATGCACGCTTATCACATCAATTCTGCCGGGATATTTTATTTCTGCGGCTTCTTTCAGCTTGTCTGTTACCCTTGGACAATACACGCAATCAAAAGAAACGAATTCCATGATCAGTACATTTTTGGTGAACGTTGATGTTCCTGGTCCGTCGGGTCCCCCGGGGTTGTCTTTCCCGCTGCCTTTTGTGCAGGCATTGATTAAAAGGACAAAAGTGCAAACCGATAATATCTTAAGTAAATCTCTCATTGGTATTGATGATTAAAAAGATGAGGTTAAAGAAAGATTCAAACCGGTATAAGCCGGCATATACAGGCAAACCCCTCCTGCGCAGATAAGCCCTTCCCGGCTTCTGCCGTATTGCAGCGCCATCCGCGTGCGGGAAAAAGTATAGCTTCCTCCCAGCCTGTAATAATGAATATTACTGTCGCCGTAATTATACATGTCTTCTATGAAGCAGGTAAACGCCGGAGACGCGGCAAACTCCACCAGGCCTGCGGCCCAGTTCTTCTGATAGTCCCTGCTCCGGAGATGCTGCCATTCAAAACGAAAAGAGCGTTCCTGCTTCAACTGCCAGCGCAGGTCGCCTGCAATCACGTGAGATTTATACAAGCCGTTTTCTTTTCCGATCACCATAGGATTGAATTGCTGGTTGGCATAAAATAAATGAATGAGTACCGGGGCGCTGAGTCTTTTCTCTATCTCGATATTAATGTCCTGGTAATATTTTGTATTGCCGGGTGTAAAAAAGGCATAGCCGTCAACCACATCGCCCCGCAGGTTATAATAGGTGGAAGCGTTTACCGATAATTGCGTTCCGTATTTGCCGCCCAACGGGCTTCCTTCTTTTAAACGATACTGGATATCCAATTGCCCGCCTGTTTCTTCATTACCCATAGTATTGTGAGGGTTCAGCACGGCAAGCGAATAGCCGTGTTGCTTTGTAAGCGCGGGTAAATAATTCAGATCGCGTCCGATACCGGTTATGCCACGGGTAGAGCCAAACTGCATATATTCCAGCCGCCGCAATGTCAGTACAGTTCCAAAGCCCGGTGTATTATATCCGATCTCGAGGAGCAGTGCGCTTCCATCTTTATTCCTGTTGTTGGTATAAACGCTGTTGTCTTTTGATTTGTAGGCGTATTCGCCCTGGAAACTGAATGCGTTCGCAGCCCAGTCTATATTGAAAGAATAAGCCTGCACGTTTGGATCAATGGGCTCCTGGCCTGTGTAACCCATATAACGGTTAACGATATTGAGGGCCGCGTTGGCAGTGGTATGCTCCAGTTTTATTGCCGAAGCGATATCCACCGACAGGCTGCCGCCTTTTACATTCGATGCTGCCCGGTCCATAAATTCGCGGGAGCGTCCTGCAAATCCTTTCAACTGCACAAGTCCGCGAAATGAATAACCCAGTCGCGCTCCTTCCACCGAGGTGTTGAGGCCGATAGCCCTTTCCTCGTATGCCCGGAAAATAAGCCCGTTGCCTAACTGCTCGTAAAAATCGCCCGCCGTAACGGAAAAATTGCTATCCCGGAAAGAAGCGTACTTAAACACCAGGCCACTGTTGCGCAGCGTTGAAGGCAGCCCCTGTAGCACCGGCAGGTAGGCTTCGTATTGAACGCCCGCGCTGAATTTCTGATACCGGTAATCCAACTTAAAATAATTGTTGGATGCTGTTTTATCATCGGGAGCCACGATCCCGGCCCTGTTGTCATTCAAATAATAAATGGAGTTGGTTTCAAAACTGCCCGATAAGTTGCCTTGTGCATATATTGATTTTGCTGCGGCCAAAATAATACAGATCGTTAAGCATGTGAAGATGCGTTTCAAAGGATTGTTCCGATAAGTATTCGGCGCTGTCGCCCTGGTACGTGTCTCACTTACCAGCACCGCCACCTGCCCGCAACAACCATATTTTTTACCGGTGATGTTTGGATCCATCTATAAACTCTTTAAAACTTCCAGCACTTTTGTTTCGCTGCCGGGTGTATAGCCGATATGGGAGTACACAATTTTTCCATCGGCTTCTATAATATATAGCTGTGGAATGGTATTGACATTCAAAGCTCTTTTAAAATCCTGGTTTTTATCGAGCAATACCGTAAACGGCCATTCGCGGGAAGAAGCGAATGTACGAACTCTCCCAACCGATCTCGCGTCATCTACGGAAACCGCCACGATCTTAAAGTTCACTTCCTTTTGCCATTTCGTCCATTGATCCCTGAAAGCGTTCAGCTCTTCAATACAGGGTTTGCAGATCGTTGACCAGAAGGATATCACCACCGGCACACCGTCACTCAGCAGCGACTGTGCGTTGATGGTTTGTCCCTGCAGTGTATGTAACTGCGCTTCCGGAAGCCGGGTTTGTGCTGAAGCGCCGGCAACCGCCAGGGATAACAACCCCAATAACAAATTTTTTTTCATGCGCCGTTTTTCTGAATGGATCACTAATGCTCATCGTGTTGATGACCGGGATTGGTGCCATCGCTAACCTCAACGGTAATATTCCTGTCGAGGGAGGTAACCTGGCCCTGCTGATCGGTAACTTTAAGATGAAAACTATAAGCGCCTATCGCCTGACCCAACGGGATGATCGGGTAGTCCTGGAATCCCCGCACTTCTTTTTTCCCAACATATTCACCGGTGTAAGTATTGGTAAGGGTATAAAGCCCGTACCCGCTTTCCTGGTGGATCTCAAGATCTATTTTTTCAATGCGTCCGGGGGCGGTTATATTCACTTCGAAATGCCCTTCTTCTCCCAGGTAAAAAATGCCATCGCTTGCCGCATCATAAATACCCAGATGCACTACTTCAATGGTAGGCGGTGCGGGCTTCGCGTTTTCTTTACTGCAGGAGGAAAACAAAAACAGGTTTCCGCCCAGGAACGCTGCTATACACCACCATAATATTTTACTTTTCATGTTCAATTTATTTAAGGGGATCAATCGGACGCATTTCAAATCTTCGCAGGCGGGTGGCGATACCCGCCTGTAGAGCCTGCTACCGGTCGGAATCTCACCGACCGGAAAGCGCTACAGGGAGCGAAAATTTGAAATGCACCGAATCAATCCCTGTCGTCATATCAATGAAGCGTTCTTCCATAGGGAGGATTCAGGTTGGAAAAGCCCCGGCATACTTTAGTATCCGGGGTTCTGGCTGATCCCCAGATCGTTGCCCGATAATCCTTTTGGAATCGGGAAGCGATAGAACTTACCGGAAATATTATCGGTCTTTGCATGCAGATGCTTATAGATCTTTGCAAAAAACGGATAATTGGTTTTCACCCTGCCACCGGTGCCGTCACTTTCGGCTCCAAATGCGGCTACCATGGAGGCCACAGAGCTGTAATCGGATTTATAATATTCGAATTCAGGTACATCGGAGGCGATGGTGTTCACTAACTTTCTCCAGCGTACGAGGTTCGACCAATGCCTTTGTTCAAAGAACAGTTCAAGATACCATTCGTGTTCCAGTTGCTCTTCTGTAAGCGTAGCATATTCTTCCACGCCGGCTCTTCTTCTCAGTTCATTGATGACCTGTGCGGCTTCCGTTGCCTTGCCCAACTGGAGCAAAGCCTCAGCTTTGGTTAAAAGTACTTCAGCGTAGCGTATGTCAATGCGGTTCATATCATTAGGCTGACCTGCTTCCGAACCGGGAGCCACGTCGTTGTACAGGGCGTTACGGTGTACGAACTTGCCGATACGCGGAGAGGTGGCCGGGAATACATAATCATACTCCTTATAGTCGGATGCTTTGGTGATGGGTGATGCCACAGGTTCATCTTCGTTAAACAGCTTGGTAAAAAGTGAAAAGTGTTTGCGCTTGTCATTGTCCGAAAAACGTTGCAGCAGCGTTACATCAGCCGGTCCGATATGGTTGTCCTGGTAAAGATCAAAGCGGAAGGTGAACGGGCAGTGTGTTTGATGATTACCCTGCGCGTCTCCCAGTCCGTCGCCATCGTGGTGGATGGTAAAAATATGCTCGGGAGACTTATTTTCTGCAGGAACGCCAAAATTGGCTTCAAAATCATCCTCCAGTCTGTAATGGCCGCTGTTGATCACTTTGTCAGCATATTCGATCGTTTTCTGCAACCGGCCCGCATCCCAGGTAACCGCGCCTGGATCTGCCTTGCCGCCTGCAATAGCGGCCACTTCAGATTGTGAGAGCGGTTTGCTTGCCCATTGCAGGTAAGCTCTGGCCAAAAGCGCATTGGCTGCTCCTTTGCTTGGATTGGAGCGCGTTATATCAAAGTCCGGCAAAGCCGTCTCCGCTTCCGTAAAGTCTTTAACGATCTGCCCATATACTTCGTCTATAGATTTACGTGAGGTTTGTTCTTCCTGCGTGGGTTTCGTCGTTAAAATGAGCGGTACTTCGCCCCATAGATTCACCAGGTAGGCGTAAGCGTGCGCCCGGATAAATTTTGCCCTCGCTCTTGCCAGGTCAATGGCTCCCTGTGTGAGTCCGCCCCCTGCGCTGCTGGAGTCCGCTTTTTCAATCGTCCGGTTGGCTTCGCCTATGCTCACATACAGGTAATTGAAGATCTTGGTAGGATACCAGTTATTAACATCTGTTTTTAACTGGCTTACCAATGGACCGTCCGCATCATCGGCGCCTTCAAAGCTGATGGTATGTTCGCTTGTGGATTCCAAAAGGAACGAGAAGGAAGAGCTTAGCCGTTGCCAGGGTGGAAAAGCGGCGTTGGCGGTAGCCAGGGCTTCCTGGTCCGATTTCCAGACCGACTCCCCGGTTACGACGGGCGGGATATTTCCCGGATCATTGTCTTTCTTGCAGGAGTAGCCCGCCAAAGACCCTACTGCGATAGCTGTGATCACTAAATGTTTGATAGATGTTGTCATATATGCTGTTGTTTTTTACGTGATTAATAAATATGATAGATGTTATCCGGGCATTTCCTTAGAATGAAATATTTACACCGAACAAAAAAGTACGCGGCATCGGAAAGGTTCCCAGGTCAATGCCCTGCGCCACCTCGGGGTCGTATCCTTTGTAGCCGGTGAGCGTTAATAGATTTTGCGCGGTGGCAAAAAGCCGAACGTTCAAGGGCAGGTTGCGGCCCGCAGGCAGGGCTTTGTTAAGCGTGTAGCCAAGCGTTATTGTTCTCAACCTCAAAAAGGACGCGTCTTCAATATAACGGCTGTCGAGCTCGGAAGAAAAAGGAGCGCTGGTGATCCGTGGAACGGTGTTGGAAGGATTGGTTTCCGTCCATGCATTCAGCAATACCGCGGAGGCGTTGTAAGCATCCGTTGGTCTTTCGAGATAACGGCGCAGTTGATTATACACGCTGTTTCCTTCTGCTCCCTGCAGCAGCACAAACAAATCAAAACCTTTGAAATTTACCGAGGATGAAAAACCGTAAATAAACCTGGGTTGTTTGCTGCCCAGCACCACCCGGTCGTTCTGATCAATATGCCCGTCGCCGCTGACGTCCTTCAGCCGGGGATCGCCGGGCTGGGGGGTGGTATAGGACGGGCTGGTAGGCAGCTTGGAAAGATCCTCACCGGTTTGAATCACCCCTTCAAATACCTGTCCGTAAAAGGAACCCAACGGTTCACCTACCCTGAGTATTTCTATACCCAGTATTCTTTCCGTTACATTATTGTACAGGCTGGTGATCCGGTTGGCATTGTAGGCTCCGTTGGCGCCCACAGACCAATGCAGTTTTTTATTGTCAACAACCGCCGCATTCACCGTTAGTTCTGCGCCTTTGTTTTCCAGGTTACCTACGTTCACCAGTTGTTCGTTGCTCTGACCAAGGCTGGGCGGGATCCGTATCAGCAGATCAGAAGTTTTTTTATGATACAAGTCAACGGTAGCAGAGATCCGGTTGTTCAAAAAGCCGGCGTCTATCCCAACGTTGTATTGAAAAGTGGTTTCCCATTTCAGGTTTTCATTGCCGCTGTTGCCTACCTGGTAAGCCACGCCTCCACCATAATATACCGCTTCCAGAAGCTGCAGGTATTCATAATCGCCTATTTCCTGGTTGCCAACCTGGCCCGCGCTTACCCGCAGTTTTAAATTGCTGAGTGGTTCATAATTGCGCAGGAAAGATTCCTCGTTAACATTCCATGAAAGCCCGATGGAGGGAAACAATCCCCATTTATGATTTTTCGCGAAACGGGTGGAGTAATCACTCCGGAAATTAGCGGTTAAATGATAGCGGTCGAACAGGGAATAATTGATCCTACCCAGCAATGAGTGCAGCCTGCTTTCCGTAAGGCCGCTGAAGATTGGCCGGCTGCCGTAGGGCTTTCCATCCTGCAGATTATATACACCCAGATCTTCGTTGGTGAAATGAGAGCTGAGGGTGGTAATGAAATTTGTTTTCGTACGTTGAAAGGTATATCCGCCCAGGATGTCAAAAGCGTGAATATCTTTTATCCGCTTCGTATAAGACAGGGTATATTCCGACAGCAATACCTCGGATTTCTTGTTGCCGATGCCGCCTATTCCCTGCGGCTCAAGTCCTATGGCCGTGTAGGAGGGAGAAAAATAATTTTGCGTGGTGTACCCGATATTGGTTCCTACGCTCACTTTGGCGGAAAAACCGCTTTCCGTTTTATATTGAGCGTAAAAATTACCCAGCACGGCGGAATAGATGGTTTGGGCCGTGCTGTTCAGAAGATCTGAAATGGGGTTGGCAGTAGTATCGCCTGATCTCAGGTATGCATACTCAAAAGGATTGTGGTAGTTGTACCCGCCGTTGGCGCCATAAAAAGAAACAATAGGCGGCATATACAATGCGTAAGTCAGGGAGTTGGTGATCCCGGCCGAATAGGGAGAGCTGTTGTAGTTAACGGCCTCAAAGGTGGTGAGGGTGTTTTGTGTGCTCTGGCTCCCGGTAACGTTTACGCCTACCTTCAGACCCGGGAGTAGGGAGCGGTCGTAATTGGCGCGGCCAACAAAACGTTTCAACCCCGAGTTAAGCACCACGCCTTCCTGGTTCAGGTAGTTGCCTGAAATAAAGTATTGCGACTTTTCGTCCCCGCCGCTTATGGAAACAGAATGGTTTTGGCTAATCCCTGTTTGCAGTACAGCCTGCTGCCAGTTATACCCCTGCCCCAGCTCCGCGATCTGCTGATCGCTGTATCCCGGCTTATTAAGAAAGTGATCTTTTTGCAGGCGGGCCCATTGCGGCGCATTAAGCAGGTCTAATTGCTTTGCAGAATTGGCAACCCCGAAGGAATATTGATAGTCTATCAGGTTGCTGCCTTTCTTCCCCTTTTTGGTAGTGATCAGAATGACGCCGTTTGACCCGCGCGATCCATAGATCGCCGTTGCGGAAACGTCTTTTAATACTTCAATGGATTCGATGTCGGAAGGATTAAGAAAAGCGAGCGGGTTAAGCTCTCCCTCCACACCGCCGAGCCCTGCCTTCGTGGAAGCGTTGTCTGAAAAAAACAGGAACCCGTCAATCACAAACAAAGGATTATTGCTGGCGTTGACGGAATTGCCGCCGCGTATGCGGATGGTTGCCGGCGCGCCGGGCTGACCGGACTCCTGGGTAACATTCAGCCCCGCGACCGTGCCGCCCAGCAGCGCATCCACAGAAGGAGATACATTATATTCCAGCACTTTTTTAGAAACCGAGGAGATGGCTCCCGTGAGGTCTTTTCTTCTTTGTGTGCCGTAACCCACCACCACTACTTCATGCAATACATTGGCCTTTTGGGAGAGATAAAAACTTACCGGGCTTGTTGCAGAACGGACCTGTTCCTCCGCCGTATTGTATCCAACCGAAGTGATCACCAGGGTAGTTGGAAAAGCCTTTGAAGGATGCAGCGAAAAAAAACCTTTTGTATCGCTTAATACCGTATTGGAGGTTCCCTTCTCATTGATAACGGCGTTCACTACAGGGTCGCTGGTGCCGGCATCAATAACATAACCTTCAACAATATTGTTCTGCGCACGCAGCTTCAGGGAAAAGAAAAAAGTCAATAAAAAAACACTCAGTACGGATCGCTTTAAATAAAAATTCATATTATGGTGGTTTAAAATAAATCCTTTGTTTTTACAGTATAAATCTTGCACCTGCGTAAACCATTCTCCCCGTTATAGGCCCCCAAACCAACGAACCGTCGAAGTACCTGCTGAACGGGTTGGCTGCATCCAGGATCGGATCCTTTTGCCGGTAACCTGTCAGGTTTTCCCCTCCCATATATATTTCCCATTTATCATTGAGCTTTCTGGTTGCCTGCGCACTCACCTGAATGTATGCAGGCGAATAATCATCCAGGCGTAAGCCGGCCGGGTTGGATGCCGTGAAAGGGATCCTTTTCGGGCCATACCATTGCGTGGTATAATCAAATTTCCATTGGTCGCCCGCTTTGTATTCAAGATTGATAAACGCGCGGTGCTTTGATATGAGCGGCTTCTCCAGGAATTCACCCCAGTAATAGGTTTTTACATCCAGCCATTTGTAAGCAACACGGACATCCAGTTTTTTCAACAGTTCGTAATTCAGTTCCACCTGCACGTTGTTTGAATGTGATTTTCCATCCAGGTTATAGAAATATACCGCTTGCGGGTTTGCGTCATAGTCAACAACCGTCTGGCTGATGAAACTGGTACGGTAGGCGTCTATGCTTACAATACCCGGGCGTTGGTACAACTTAAAAGAATGGAGGAAGTTAATGCCGGCTGTCCATGCTTTTTCAGGATCAAGACCGTAGCCGTAATCGTGCGTAGCGTTCATTATCTTAAACTCTCTTGAACTTACAAATACCGCGGCATTTTCGGCCAGTATATTGGCTATCCTGTACCCCGAACCGGCAGAGATGCGCACATTGGTGCTTTCGGAGAAATCATATTTCAGGTTAAGTCTCGGCGTTGTGATCCACCCGAAATAATTGTGATGATCGGCGCGCACCCCGGCTATCACCGACAAATGGAAGGGCGCCGTGTAAGTGTATTCAAAAAATGCACCGGGTGTAATTTCATTGCGTGCGAAGATGGACGTTTCCCCGGAAGCGCCGGGCACTGTGTGATTATGCCCTCCCGGCTGATCGGTATCACCGGTGTGTTCGCTGTGATCCGCAATATACACTTCGCGGTAATTTTCATTGCTGAAACTCAAGCCGGTCCTATACTTATGTGCTGTGGTGGCTATGATAGACTGGTAGATAAAATTGGCATACACATTTTTCTGCTTCCCCGCATAGGTATTTATACCGTAAGCCGACTGGTTGTTATAAACGTTCCCGGAAAGGATCAGCCCCATGCTTTTATACTTGTGCTGGGGAAATACATATCCCAGCTTTCCCGTAAAAGTTAGCTGCTCCGTATTCATGTCCACCAGGTAATGATCGCCCGAACCGTTATCCGATCCATGATGCGAGCCGCGTTGTCCCGCATATCGTTTGTCGCTCAGCGCCTTCACGGCAAACTGTCCTATCCACCCGCTATTGTTCATATATTTCCAGCGGTTGATGATGTTGAACTGCCGTCCTCCCGGCATATCAACAAATCCGTCGCGGTTCCTGTCGTGGTTCCATGCAACCGCATCCGTGTGGGTCAGCAGCGCGGTGCTCCACCTGTCGTTCAGCCTTTGGGTAAGGTTGATGTTTGCTTCCAGGCGCCCCATGCTGTTGGCATAGGTATTGACCAGCAAACGATCGGGATTGTCGGGCTTTTTCTCCTCGATATTGATTTGACCGGCGATACTTTCGTAACCATTTGCCACGGAACCGATCCCTTTTGTTACCTGTATGCTTTCGATCCACGGGCCCGGAATAAATGTAAGCCCGTAACTGCCCGGAAGCCCTTTCAGTTCCGGAACATTTTCCGTAAGCAATTGCGTGTAAATACCGGACAGCCCCAACAGCTGGATCTGCCTGATGCCGGTTACCGCGTCCGAGTAGCTTACATCTACAGAGGGGCTGGTTTCAAAGCTCTCTGAAAGATTGCAGCAGGCGGCTTTGGATAATTCGGCCGCGCCGAGCGTTAACGTATTATAAGCGCTGTTGACGGATAAATAAGCCGGCCTTCTTTTGGAGGTGATTGTTATGGCTTTTAAATCAACGGCAGCGGTGTTTTTTAATGTTACCGTCAGGAGATTTGTATTGGTGATGGTAACCGTATCCGGCGAAAATGCAATATAGCTGATCACTACCGGTGCAGGAAGGGTGGATTGAAACCGGAAAACGCCCGTGCTGTCCGTAATGAAACTTTCTCCTGAATGAAGGCTTTTTACGGTTGCTCCGGCCACCGGTTGAATTTTTCCTTTCACCGTTTCTTCTACGATTACGCCCGCTATCCTGTGCAATGTGTGTACGGCATCTCCCTTACCGGACCGGTGATAATGGCAGCATGCAGGCAGGGATTTATATATCTCCTCTGAGGCTTTGAATAATTCGTTGTCGTGCCCGGCTTCCGCAATTTTTTGCTGGATAGCGGCTTGGGATACCCGAGCGCTGTCGAACTCCACCAGCAATTGGTTGGATTTAACATCCCAGTTGGCGTGTATGGCGGATGGAAGCTGCAATGCCGCATGTTCTATTCTTTCCTTGCACATTTCACAATTGCCGGATACATGAAAACGCCCGGTGACCACAGTGCCGGACTGAGCGGCTGTTGCCAGGCTGAAAAACAACCCCGCAACAGCCATCGGTATATATTTAGCATATCGTTTCATTACTGGTTACTTTGATTTAATTTCCAGGCAATACCAACATTCAGTGTTCTGAGCTGGCCGGGCCGGTAGGTGGTGCCCCAGGCACTTTTTTCAACGATGGTGGCATATACCGAGTTGCCAACATTCAGGCAGTTTACCCACACTTCCACTGACCTGAACCGGTATCCCGTCCTGGCGTTGAAAATATTAAAGCCGTTATACTTTGCCGTGTTCTCCGGATCTGTATGGTAGCCGCCCATTCCCTGCCATTCCACCGAGATCCTGAATCCTTTCAGGAAACCCGGCTTATAACTCAGTTCGTTGTTTAGAAAATAAGAAGGAGCCTGGCTCATATGATGACCGGAAAGATTTTTATCGTTCTTTACGTATTGTTTGTACTCGTGGTGAGCGATCGTTCCCCCCACTCTTAGCTGCAATCCTTTCAATACTTCGTAACGGCCGTTGGCTTCAATGCCATAATGCGTGGTTTGACCCACGTTTTGATTTTTGTAGGTGCCATCGCTTTGCCTTACACTCATGATTTCATTTTTCCCATCCATTTTATACAATGCCAGGTCAACACTTCCCCTCCCTTCATCAATACCTGCCCATCCGCCAACTTCGTAATTATTATAGGTGGAAGGCGTGAGCGTGGGTACCTGCACCCCGGTAAACAGGTCGGTGATATTGGGCGGTGCAAAACCTACGCTGTAATTGACATATAGCCCTCTCGTGTCGGTGAAACCATAGGTAAATCCAATTTTTGGCGTGAAGTATGAAAAATAATTGGAAGCGTTTGCGGCGCCCGAATAAGACCCGGGTGGAAGTGCATTTCTGAAGTCGTAATCCATCCGGTCGTAACGTGCCGCGACCAACACCTTTAGTTTCTCAACCGGGTTCAGTTCAAATTGAGTATAAACTGCAGAATTAAATAGATCCACGTTGTAATCTGTCAATACAGAATCGGTAGCGGTGTAGGCGTAATATACTTTATCGGCGTTCACGTCTATGTCAATATAGTTAGCCCGGTAAGTTGCGGGGCTGTAGTCCACGCTAACGCCTGTGATCCATCTTGCATTCAAAAAGCTGAACTTTTTTCTGTGCTGGGCTATAATGCCGTAGCTGTTAAACGCGTCTTCGTTAATTTGTCCTGTGGCTTTTGCGGGGTTACCCGGAACGGCTCCGATGCTGTAAAATGGATTCTGACCGATGGCCGTATTCCGGTGAAGCAAGGTTACCATTGTTTTGTTTTGTTCATTCCAGTGATGCTCCAATGCTGCTTTCAGACGGAGCGCGTTTACTTTCCGGTAGGTGAACCGGTAAAAGCTTTCGTAATTTTTGCTGTAGAAATTCGTGCTGTCCAATCCGCCAACCTGGTCGGTTTTGTAGTCAATGTAATCAGCGGTAAAATTCAAAATACTTTTTTCATTGAACCTGTAATCGGCGCGGAATGTCAGCGCAAGCTTTCTGAAGTCGTTGTGTTTCCTGTCGTCTTCATTCCTGTCTGCAAAATACCCGCCTATATATAGTCCCAGCTTCCCGAAGGTGTTGGAAGCAGAAAAGTCTGTTCTTTTATATCCCCGGCTGCCGGCTTCTACCTGCACCTTAGCAGTAGGTATCCGTGATGGGGTGGGTGTAATAAAATTTACAGCGCCGCCTACGGCCTCGCTGCCATACAGTGAAGAAGCAGGGCCTTTGATCACCTCCACTCTGTCAACCGCCGCCTGGTTTATTTCAATCAATGCGTTGTGGTTAAAATCGCCGATGGTACGGATAGGAACGCCGTCTTCAAGATATAAATACATGTTACTGTACCCCATAGGCTGACGGATGGACATGGCGTGCTGTTCGTTGCCCAGGTCAACCATAAACACGCCGGGCACCTTGTTCAGCAACAGGTCCAGGCGGGTGGCTTTTGTATCATTGATGATAGATTTTGAAATGGTATGTATGGCAATAGGAGCTTCAGATCGTGGTTGCTGTTCGCGGTTGGCGGAAACAATTACTTCGGTGAGCTGCGTATCCTGAGGCTGCAGGAACACCCGGATATTTCCGGCTGCGGCAACTTTTTGTTGTCCGTAATTTACGGAGGAAACAATGATCTCATTTATGGGTGCAGCCGATTCTAATACAAATGACCCTGCGCTGTTTGTTTTGGTCTGTGTTTTTTTATCAGCAGACGAGACGGTGGCGCCGGGGACAGGAAGCCCGCTTTCGTTGTCATATACGTGTCCGCTCAGGCGGTGCTGGGCAACCACATCCATTTTTAATATGGCAAGGGAAGAAATCAGTAAGAGAATAAAGCGGGGAAACATAATATCATAAATTGTTTTGATTGAAAACCGCGTTCCCCGCTTTTGTGGTTATTGACAAAAATGGTCTGCACCATTAATGTTGATAACGATGAGCAGGTTTGCAGTGAGAGAATCTCTGAAAAATCAAGGCGCTAAAAACAATCGCGTAACCGTCTTCCGAAAGACAGGGGATGAATGCTTCAGTATGGCATTAACATCGTGTGTTCCAACAGGACATCAAGTGAAAGGATTTTGTTCCCAAATGCATGACGTAGTCAATTTATAGTTTCTAAATATTGTTTAGACCAGGTTAGGCACTTATCCGTTTCGCGGAAGTTGCCAGAAGTTCGCAGAGCCTGACTCTCCCTTCTTCTTTATAAATTAACTAACTAATGGTGGTGATTAATTAGATAGTGCAAAGCTAAAAGTGAATGTTTATACTTCCAAATTTTTAGTCCACTATTTTTATAGACTATTTGTTTTTTTCTGAAGCCCCTGCTTCGGACAGTAAATATATGACCACCATAATATTCCCGGCCTTACAGGGGCTTCAGAAAATGAATGAACTTTAAACGATCTTTGATTTTTCGCTACCGGTTGGTGCCCTTCACCGACCGGAAAAAATTCACTACCGGTTGGTGTCTTCACCCACCGGTAGAAAAATTTAGTTTCTACCACTATACGAGCGCTTTTGTTCGCTCTTCCCTGGCTTTTATCTTTGCAAAGGATTGGCTCAGGTCGTCAATGAGATCTGTTGCATCTTCAAGACCCACGCTTAACCTGATGAGGCTGTCGGCCACGCCTGCAGCCTTCCTGATCTCCGCCGGTATGGATTTATGCGTCATTTGCGCAGGATGACATAAAAGGCTTTTCACGCCACCCAGGCTTTCAGCCAGCTTAAATAAATGAGTGGAGGTTACGAAGGCATTGGCTGCGTCAACCGTGTCGTCTTTTAGCGTAAAGGAAACCACGCCGCCGAAACCATTTGCCTGCTTCGCCGCAATATCGTGATTAGTGTGACCCGGTAATCCCGGGTAGTACACCTTGTTTACCGCCGGATGCGATTGTAAAAAGCCGGCTACTGCCTGCGCGTTGATGCAATGTTGTTTTACCCGGAGGTGCAGCGTTTCAATACCGCGGATCACCAGCCAACTGTCGAAAGAAGAAAGAACAGCGCCGCTTGCATTTTGAATGAATTTTATTTTATCGCCTAATTCTTTTTCCTTGGTAATAACCAGTCCCGCGATCAGGTCGCTGTGACCGCCAAGATACTTGGTAGCGGAATGCACCACTATGTTGGCGCCCAGGGTAAGCGGCAGTTGCAGTGCGGGCGAAGCAAAGGTATTATCTACACAAAGCAGGCAACCACTCGCTTTTGCGATTTTGCCGATGGCTTCGATGTCGGATATTTTCAGGGTAGGATTCGTGGGTGTTTCAATCCAGATGAGTTTTGTTTTGGGTGTGATGGCATTCAGCACATTTTCGGTAACTGTGGTATCAACATAGTTTACTTTAATGCCGAACTTCTGATACACATGTGTGAACAGCCGGAAAGCGCCGCCGTAAATATCATCCACCGCCAGTATTTCATCTCCTGTTTCAAGTAGTTTTATCACTGCATCAATAGCAGCCAAACCACTGGCGAAGGCCGCTGCCGAGTTTCCTTTTTCTACAACGGCGATCAGGTTTTCCAAAGCGGCCCGGGTTGGGTTTCCGGTGCGGGAATAATCATATCCCTTATTTATGCCCGGCGCATCCTGCACAAAAGTGCTGGTTTGGTAAATAGGTACCGAAACGGCGCCTGTAAGGGGATCAGTGGGGATGCTGTGAATGAGTTGAGTGGTAATACCGTTCATTTTCTTAGTTTTTAATGGTGATAAAAAATGATTACACTGTCAGGAAAGATGAACGGATAGCCATAAAAAAAGCTCATCCGATAAATCAGATGAGCTTTCAATATATTGAACCTATATTTTCAGCGTTATTATCTGGCTTATCTGTCACGCCGCCGGCGTGATGGAATTAGCACCTTTCCTTTTAATGTATAAAAGGAGGTTGCCAAGGTTTCTTAGGGCCATTACCCTCCACCTTTCTTGATAAGTGATCTGCACATATGCAGTAGTAAAGAACTGCCGCAAAGGTATAGTGATTATTTTTTTACCACCAAATTTTTTTTCTTTCTAATGTTTCGCTTCGTCAATTTCCTGTATGCCGGCGACGAGCCTGCGATGATAATTGATTTGACCCAGGTGATAGTTCAGGTGCGAAAGAAGATAGATGAGAAAATAACCGGTATTTGTTTTTTCATCCAGTACAGGGATCAGGTAATCGCTTTGTAAATCGTGTTTTGACAATTGTTCCAGTGTGTCAGTTACTACATCGCGGGTAATAGCGATGTCTTCCAGTAATTTACTTCGCGGTACATTTTTCAGCCTGAATTCTGCGTCCCTGTTCCGGACATAATCCGTGTTACCTAATACCGCCCCTATATAATGCTGCAGGTTTCCGGTAACGTGCAGGCAGAGGTTGCCGCCGCTGTTACTGATGCCCTCTTTAATTTGCCATAATTGTTCGTCTTTGGGATAGAGGCTGATCTCTTCTTTTAGTTTGTCGAGATCTTTTTGAAAGAGAGGAATGAGGTATTTCGTGACCATATAATAGAATGTTGTGCAAAAAACGAATTGGGTTATTAAAAATTTTATTTTAACCTTTTTATTATCGAAACAGTTTATGTTTTATCAGCAGTTTTAAAAATAAATTCCGGTTTCAGTCTGCAAAGAAAAATACAATTTGGAGCTTTTCTCCAAATTTTTTTTCCGGACTTCTCTATCTGTTTGATTTGCAGGAAGATAACAGGCTTCTGAAGGGAAAAAAAGAGCGAAAAAACTTTGCTCGTTGAGGCATAATGCGCTACCTTTGCCGACCCAATTTAAAACCATTGGGTTTATAGTTATGTCTGAAGAAAATCAAATTATTAACGAAAACGCTGATGCACAGGAGGTTTCCAGGGAGCCTGCAGCGACAACAAATGAACCTGTTGCAACTGCAGCGGCGGCTGAAGAGCCGGTAACTGCACACGACGATTTTGATTGGAGTATTGACAAGCGCAATGTCTCTGCTTACAGCAAGGAAGAGAAAGAAAAGTATGATGCTGTGTATGACGGTACTTTCAAAACCATTTCAGACAATGAGATGGTGGAAGGGATTGTAGTAGGATTAACGAAAACGGATGCTGTGATCAATATCGGTTTTAAGAGCGATGGGCTGGTATCGCTCAATGAATTCCGCGATTTGGCGGGAATCAATGTGGGAGATACCGTTGAAGTGATGGTAGTGGAAAAAGAAGACCGGGATGGTAATTTACACCTGAGTCGTAAGCAGGCCCGTATTTCCAGGGCGTGGGAACGTATTGTGGAAATTCATAAGAGCGGGGAAGTGGTAACCGGCGTGGTTACCAGCAAAACCAAGGGAGGATTGATTGTGGATGTGTTTGGTATGGAAACCTTCCTGCCGGGATCGCAGATTGACGTGAAGCCGGTTACGGATTACGATCAGTTTGTGGGTAAAACCATGGAATTTAAAGTTGTTAAGATAAATGAAACCATTAAGAATGCTGTGGTATCACACAAGGCGCTGATTGAGAGCGATATTGAAGCGCAGCGTGCAGAGATCATCGGTAAGCTTGAAAAAGGACAGGTACTTGAGGGCACTATAAAAAATATAACCGATTTTGGCGCTTTCCTGGATCTGGGTGGTTTGGACGGTTTGTTATACATCACCGATATCAGTTGGGGTCGTATCAGCCATCCCAGTGAAGTGCTGAAGATGGACCAGAAGCTGAATGTGGTAGTGCTGGATTTTGACGATGATAAAAAGCGGATCAGCCTCGGTCTGAAGCAGTTGACGCCTCATCCGTGGGATACCCTGCCGGAGACGATAGAAGAAGGCAAAGTGGTGACGGGTAAAGTGGTGAACATTGAAGATTACGGTGCATTCCTTGAAATTCTTCCGGGTGTGGAAGGGTTGGTGCACGTAAGTGAGATCACCTGGGCCAATACACCTATCAACGCGAAAGAGTTCTTTAAGTTAGGCGATGAGCATGAAGCAAAAATCGTTACGCTCGACAAAGATTCGAGGAAGATGAGCCTGTCTATCAAGCAACTCACGCCCGATCCGTGGAATGAAATTGAAAACAAATACCCGGTTGACAGCCACCATAAAGGGCTGGTGAAAAATATCACCCCTTATGGCGTATTTGTAGAACTGGAACCCGGTATCGGCGGGATGATCCATATCAGCGATCTCAGCTGGTTGAAACGGTTCAATCATCCGAGTGAATATACCAAAGTGGGCAACGATATTGATGTGGTGATCCTGGGGATTGATAAAGACAACCGGAAATTGCAGTTAGGTCATAAACAACTGGAAGAAGATCCCTGGAATGCATTACAGGATACCTTTGCCGTTGGCACTATTCACGAAGGCGCCGTAATCAAGAAAGAAGAAAAAGGCGCTATCGTGCAATTGCCCTACGGACTTGAAGGTTTTGCTCCCAACCGCCACCTGTTTAAAGAAGACGGTAAGGCAATCACCGCGGAAGAAACCAACCAGTTTATGGTGATTGAATTTGACAGGAATGAAAAACGCATCGTGTTGAGCCATACGCGCATTTGGGAACAGGCTAAAGCCGATGAAAGGGAAGCCGAAAACAAAGAACGGAAGGCCGACGCTGCAAAAACCAAGAAAGCCGTAAAGGATATTCAGAATAAAGTAGAAAAAACTACTTTGGGAGATTTAGGCGTACTGGCTGAGTTGAAGAAAAAGATGGAGCAGGGGGGAAGCGATAAGCCGGCAACCGAGTAACCGGTTCTCTCAGGTTTATATCATTAAAAATCCGTCAACGGTATGCTGTTGACGGATTTTTTTTGTTCTGTTCACGCAGAGACGCAGAGCCGCAAAGAGATAACGTTGATTTATGCTGATAAATGGTGTGCTTTCTGCGATCCTGGCATTCTGAGCTTTCGCGTCCCGGCGTGCAGTTGTTTCACGCAGAGACGCAATGTCGCAAAGAGATAACGTTGATTCCAAACAAATCCGCTTTGACGCGGTACGTCCGTGATTCCTGTATTCTGTGTATAAGTTCCTGTAAATGAGTCCGTTCAAACATGTTCTGCTATTTACTCAATTTGCTGAGTAAATTTACTCAATTTATTGAGTAAACCGAAATGTTTCATATAAGAAGCAAATTTCCTGATTCTTTATTCTTCTCCGCCAAACACTTTCCTTAATATTTCGGATGTTCTTGCTACAGGATCCTTCCTGATCTGCTCCTCTTCCACGGCTACCTGGAAAAATATGCCGCTCAATGCTTTTTCTGTTACATAAGCCGAAAGGTCGGGATTGATTTTATCGGTTGTGAACCGGTTATAAGTAGAAAACAGCGTATTCCAATATTTGGTGGCATCTACCTTTTCGAGCGATTTTTCAATCACCGGGCGGAAAGATTCGGTGAGCGCTGAGGTGGTTTTGTCTTTCAGATAATCCGTAGCCGCATGATCCCCTCCCTTTAGTATGCCCGCCGCATCCTGTATGCTCATCTGTTTGATGGCATTCACAAAAATCGGGGCGGCCGACTTTGCAGCATCCTCCGCGGCCCGGTTCATAGAGAGGATAGCTTCATCCACCTGCTTCCCCAATCCTATGGCTCTCAATTTTTGTTCTACTTTTTTTGCTTCCTCCGGCATCAATATTTTAATAGCCGCATTGGCAAAATAACCATCTACAGATGACAGGTTTTTACCGGCTTTTTCCGCGCCTACCGATAAGGCTTCTTTAAGCCCCGCAGCAATATCACTGGTACTTAAACCACCATTCCCGCTCCCTAAAATATTACCGAGCACGCCGGTAGAAGAATCTTTTTTCTCTCCCAATACCTTTTTGAGGATCTGGGCGTGAACGGAAACAGAGGAGGAAAAGAAAACAACGGTTAAATAAACAAGTATTTTTCTGATTTTCATAAGAAATTATATTAAATGATATGAACTTCAAATATATCCCAACCTTATTTAGGACGGCTATAAAGAAATATTAAAAAGAGCCTCGCAGCGATCGGTCAATGAATTTTAACTAAGAGGCGATATAGGGATAACGAAAAACAGGCACTTAAATTATCATATAGAAGGTCCCGGGGAGATTTTAAAACTAAAAAAGTGAACCCCCGCCTGTTGTGATTACTTTTGCACTTATTGAATAAGCAGAAAAAACGGATGCACAGATATTTTATAGAAGTGGCATATAAAGGAGCAGGGTTTGCGGGTTTCCAGATCCAGGACAATGCGGTAACCATTCAATCGGAGATACAGCGGGCAATGCAGATCGTTTTTAAAAGGGAGATACCACTTACCGGGTCGTCCAGGACAGATACGGGTGTGAATGCCCTGCAGAATTATTTCCATTTTGATTCGGAAGCGTTGATGGCGGATCGTTACCTGTATAATCTTAATGCTATTTTACCCCCGGACATAGTGATCAAAAAGATGTTTCCCGTACCCCCCGGTGCACATTGCCGTTTTGACGCTGTCGGCAGGGAATATGTATATTATGTATATAAAGAAAAGAATCCTTTTTTGTACCGGCAGGCCTACTACTATCCTTATACTTTGGATTTTGAATTACTGCAACAGGCAGCGGCCGTTATTTTGCATTATACCGATTTCACCGCTTTTTCCAAGCGGAATACCCAGGTAAAGAACTTTAATTGTGGTATCGTAAAAAGTAGCTGGAGCAGTACGGAAGACAGCCTGGTGTACGAGGTGCAGGCAAACCGCTTTTTAAGAGGAATGGTCAGGGGATTGACGGGTACCATGTTGCAGGTTGGCAGAGGTAAAATGACCGTCGGAGATTTTCAGCAGATTGTTGCCGGCAAAGATCCTTCTAAAACCAACTTTGCCGTACCGGGATACGGATTGTTTCTGAAAAAGGTGCATTATCCCACCGGGTATTTCGATAGATAGCAGGATAGGGTGGTATAAAAAAACCACAGAGGCGCGGAGGTAGTTCACAATCCTGGGGAATCTCTATGGTTTTCAGTAGTTATATTATGCGTTCCGGTTGATGCAGTTCAGGTCGTTGAACGCCACTTCCAGTCTTTTTATGAAGCTTTCTTCTCCTTTCCGTAGCCATACCCTGGGGTCGTAGAATTTTTTATTGGGTTTGTCTTCGCCTTCCGGATTCCCTAATTGCCCCTGCAGGTAGCCTTCATTTTTCTTATAGTATTCCAGTACGCCTTCCCAGAAAGCCCATTGGGTATCAGTATCTATGTTCATCTTAATAGCGCCGTAGCCAATGGCTTCCCTGATCTGGTGCTGTGGAGAGCCGCTGCCACCGTGAAAAACAAAATAGACCGGCTTAGCAGAAGTCTTTAATTCCTTTTCAATATGAAGCTGGCTGTTGTTCAGGATTTCCGGGCGGAGTTCCACATTGCCCGGTTTATATACCCCGTGTACATTACCAAAAGCAGCAGCAATGGTGAAAAGTTTACCCACTTTTCCTAATTCGGTGTAGGCGTAGGCCACGTGCTGAGGCTGGGTATAAAGCCGTTCGTTATCCACGCTGCTGTTGTCCACGCCATCCTCTTCCCCGCCGGTAACGCCCAGTTCAATTTCTATGCTCATGCCGAGCGGCTGCATGCGTTTGAAGAATTCGACAGAAGTATGTACGTTTTCTTCAATACTTTCTTCGCTTAAATCAAGCATGTGGGAACTGAAGAGCGGTTGTTTTTTCTCTTTGAAATATTGTTCTCCTGCATCTAATAATCCGCTTACCCAGGGCAGCCATTTTTTAGCGGCATGGTCGGTATGCACCACCACCGGCACGCCGTAGTATTTTGCCACCTGGTGGATGTGTAATGCACCTGCCACACCGCCAACGATATTCGCCTGCAGATTGTCATTGGGCATACCTTTACCGGCAACAAACTGCGCGCCGCCGTTGGAGAACTGGATGATGATCGGGGAATTAACTTTTGCAGCGGTTTCCAAAGCTGCGTTAATCGTATTGGTACCTATGCAGTTGACTGCCGGTAAAGCAAACTGATGCTCCCGGGCATCGTTATATAACGCTTCTAATTCTTCACCGAAAAGGACACCTGCCCTGTATTTTTTCATATTATATTTGTTTACACTTAATTAATAAATCCAAGTCCTGACCCTGTATTTAAAGCTGCGCAAAGATAAGGTACTTCAATATTATATTAAAATTGATTAGCATACTATTTTATTAAAAGAGAAATGGATATCCACTGATACGCCCGTCACCGGATACCCAATAATATTTTTCTGGTAAATTTCATGAAAAGTTTATAGTTGATCTGAATAAAGATCGTTAAAACCATTGCCTTTCTGGTGAAAAAACTAAAACGTTCGGCAACTGTCTTGTCGTTAAAAATATTAGTGGCAATAATATAAGCCGAATAGGTTTCAAAAAAGAGACTTTGAATTTTATTGAATCTAAACTTCCGGATCATCTTTCTTCTTGTTCCCGAGTTGCCTTCGATTGAACGATGGTAGTAAACATCATTGAGATAACCAAGCTTTCCTATTATAGCCAGCTTGGCCATAAATGACCAGTCGCAGCCAATATGCGGCTTTATGGGCTTCTCCAGGAATATCCGGTTTCGAAATACGCCGTAGAAATTGCCATTCTTTTCTACCTTAGAGAAATAACTGAATAATCTGAGAGACGCTTTTGATTGATCTACAAAAAACATCTTTTCGGTAAACAGAAAATCATCACCGGAATAATATTTGGCGGTTCCCGAACACAAAACGTAGTCCGGGTTGTTGTTCAGGAATTGCACACATTTTTCTATATAATCCGGATCAAAATAATCGTCATCACTCATCCAGATAAAATAGTCTGTTGTAGATGCTGCAAAAACGGCATTAAAATTTTCTTCCAGTCCGATATTCGTGGATTGTGTGATTACCTTTACCCTGCTGTCTGCTGATGCAAAAGCGTCAATAACGGGTTGCACCTGTTCATTGGTAGAACAATTGTTGGAGATGATTATTTCAAGGTTAGCGTAGGTTTGACGGGAGATACTCTGCAAGCATTTTTTCAGTCCGTCCGGTCTGTTATAGGTGGGAACACCAACAGTTATCCGGGGCAAATTATCTACAGTATTCATTTCAAAATAGTTCGCTCATTTTGAAACGCTTACCTGATCCGCTTCAAATAACCGCCGCCCAGTGCTTCGGTAATCAAGAGCTTATCTGTTAATGACTCGTCTTTAACAAAATCAGTGGTAGTTTCCAGGAAGGCTTCCATCGCCGTATAAGGATTGTTGCCTACATCCCAGGGTCTTTCCTTCACATAGCCTTTAGGAAAAAACTCAACGAAAGTATCTGGTAACAGTATATATGAATTGAGGCTTACCAGGGGCGTATATAGCTCCAGTTCACGAAACACGTGATCGTGGGTGTGGTTTGAGTCCAGCACAACCATTACATTTCGGAAATTCCTCGCGTAATCGCTGATCTGCCGTACTATATTTTCGTCTATTGACGAACCTTCAAGCATAGTGATGTTTTTAATCATGGGATGTTTTTCAATTTCTTCCCGATTATGTTTTCGGATATCTATATCCACCGCTATCACTTTGCCATTGTTACCCAGCAACTCCATCATACTTGATGAGAAAATAATTGAGCCGCCATGTGCAATGCCCGTTTCAATGATGAGATCAGGCTTTACTCTCCAGATTAGTTCCTGCATAATTACAATATCCTGAGGGTATTTTATAATGGGTCTGCCCAGCCAGGAAAAATTATACGTGTATTTGTATTGATCTGCATGAAGCATCCAATCTACCGATTTCGCTTTTAATTCCTTATCCTGCGCCATGTTATTTATGGCGTCTGCTCTTTCCTGTTTAAATTGCTCAATGGGATCCATATCGTTTGGTTTGATTTAAATAATTAAATATCTGCTCAATTTCCGATTCTAAAGTAAAGCTTTTGTCTTCAGTGAATCCTGATTTTTCTAACTTTTCGAGACTGACTTCAAAATAATTGGAGGTTTGGGGCTCGCTTCCATTGATAGCTATCTGAATCGTGCTGTCGTATAATTTTTGATAAACCTGTTTCACCGTTTCGGCAACGGCTTTCATACTCAGGGTCTGTGATGAGGCTAAATTATAACATTCAAAATGCTCCGGAAAGTTCCGGAGGATACAATCCATTGCCCTGCTCAGGTTCTGAAGATTGACAAAATTTCTCATTTGTTTGCCGGAGGATTTTATGGTTATCATACCATTTTCTAAAGCCTCTTTGCAGAAACATCCCGGAACGAGGTTCCAGCGGTTGAAAGACCCGGTTAATATTCGCCCGTACACATTACTTGGCCGTACTGCCACTGTGTGTAATTTTCCCTGCCGTGCATATAATTCGGCATACATCTCGCTGAATACGTGATTAAGTCCATAATCGTTCTGATAATGTAGTGGGGATTCTTCGGTTATTTTTCCATTCAATTCGGTTCCATATACCTGAAGAGTAGAAAAAACAACGCACCTGGGAATTTTGTTTCTTACTGCAAAGTCGAGGATATTCCTGGTGCCGAGGGCAGATAACGTGATTCCGTTCAAAGTGTCTTTGGAAACCACATCATTGGCGGTGGCGGTGTGAATAATAACATCGGCTTCGACATGTATCTGTTCCAGTTCGGTTTTATTCAATACGTCTAATTGAATGAGGGATGCTCCCCGGAGCAGCACTTTTGTTGACTCATGAAATGTACGGGAGCTTGCAATCACCATATCTCCTTTTTGAAGACAGTATTTCGACAAATAGGATCCGATAAAGCCATTAGCCCCCGTAATTAATATTTTCATTTTGAAATAACTCTTTTGAGTTTAGTAATCAACTTTTTCAAAGGTTTTTTTAAAAAAATATAGTATAATACATAATCTTCGTTGAATATTAACCCCAGCCAATTGCTTATAAAAAGTCCCATTTTTTCAAAAATATTCAGATGCCTGAACCCAAACTGATGCGTAGTATATTTCAGAAAATAGGCCTCAAAGAAATAATATCTGCTTTTTATATTAAAGGCTTTTCGTACCCGGTTCATGTTGGTGGAACTTCCACCCCGGTAATAATAAAAATTAGATTGTCCCGGAAGAAATAAAAATTTTCCTTTTGTTAAGGCCTCATAAATAAAGAGATGGTCTCCTCCCCAACTGTTATTAAACGGTATATTTTTTACCATTTCAGTTCTGTACAGTCCACAAAAGAAGTATTTATTTTCGTCTTTACTCTTTACAAAATTAAAACTTCTGATAAACATATTCGGCTGCATAAATCCTCTGTCAAGTGAAGAGGGTTGTGCAACCCCTTCCATATTGACGATCTTCATATCCGGCATAGCAAGCACCACGTCATCTCTTTCTTCCATACCCAGAACACAAGTTTCAATAAAATTGGTATCCCAGAAGTCATCATCTGCCGCCCACATAAAATACTTCCCTGAAGCCCTGTCCAGCAAAAATTGAAAATTGGGTACAATGCTTCTATTTGATACCTGCCTGAAATATTGGATTCTGGAGTCTTTTGCGGCGAATTTCTGAAGTATTGGTAACACATCTTCATTGGTTGAGCAGTTATCCGAAATGATGATCTCCAAATTGGAGTAGGATTGTTGACCGATGCATTGAAGCGTCCTTTCCAATCCCTCCGGTCTGTTGTAAGTGGGGATGCCAACGGATACCAAAGGAATTGTTTTATCCTTTGTCATAACTTCACCCCCATGAATGTGTCATCAACAAATGGAACGGCTTTGTCTTTATCAGACACGATTCCTATCGGTAAGGGCCATTCGATGTTTACACTTGGGTCAAGGTAGCTTATCCCTCCTTCGCTTTCTTTATTATAAAATGCCGAAACCATATAGGTAAGCTCCGAATATTCCGATAAGGATTGGAATCCGTGTGCAAAGCCCCTGGGAATATACATCATACGTTTATTGTCGTCTGTCAGTTCAGCGCCAAACCATTGCAGGAAGGTTGGAGAGCCGGATCTGACGTCCACGATTACATCGAAGATGGCTCCCCGGATACACTTAACCAGTTTCACTTCACTGTGCGGAGGATATTGAAAGTGCATCCCCCTGATGATCCCTTTTCCCAGATTCCCGGAATGATTAGACTGTACAAAATTGGTTTCCAAACCATGAGCCGAGAATTCATTTCGGCAAAAAGTTCTGGTAAAAAAACCTCGGCTGTCTCTAAACGGCTCTGCTTCGATAGTATATGCGCCTGGTAGTTTTGCTGCATTAAAAATCATAATAGCCTAAAATTTTGAGGGTAAGAATTTGGTATCTTTTTTGGGCAGGATAAGTTTTGGACTAAGATCGTAAACGATGCGAAACAACTCGTTTTCAATGAATGAAGGGGAGGGTACTGCCAGTAAATTAAAGCCATGATGAGGGGGGATCACACAGTAGGTTCTGTTGAGTGGCAACAGCTCAATTGGCATATCGCCGGTATGTATGTTTTGATGAAATTCACGTACAGCATAAACTGTATATCCCATATCTGCCATTAGTTTTACAGAGTCGGAGTTTTCCAAACCTTTGCTCCAGTCATTATACAGACTATGGGTTTCGAAGACTACCACCGGATGATGCTTTTTCAACATACCAATAGCGCCTTCCAGTACTTTTATTTCACTGCCTTCTACGTCAATCATCAGTAATTCAACGGATGGTATATGGTGTTGCTCAATATAATCGTCTATAGTTATTGTGTATAAAACGCACTCTGCGTTATCACCCGCGGTAACGGTGGAGGCTAAAGCGTCTTCTCCTTCAAACACCAGTCTTTCATTGCTCTTATTCCATAGCGCCAGGTTATTAATGAGGATATTAGTTAACCCGTTGATTCGGGCATTCTCAACAATCAGATCCGAATTATTTGTATTTGGTTCAAAGGTATGGCAGATTCCTGAATCTTTAATGTTCCAGGCCAAAGGGATGGCCTGATCACCAAAATAAGCGCCTGCTACGATGATATTCCTTGCGCCTGTTGAAAAATGCAAAAGCAACTTAGTGGTTTGTGGCTCCCAAACGTGATTGGGCACAGCCGGTTGGGATAAAAGAAATTCCCTTGCTATTTTAGAGTTGTAAACGAAATTAATTTTGAGTCCGTTTTCCAGGATCTTGGAAAACTTTTCTCCTGAAAATAATTCATCAGCTAGTAACCCTGAAACTGTATCCCGGATATTCGTCCCAGGATGCCCCATACTCTTTTCAAATTCGATAATGGACTGAATGAATTTAACTTGCGCCTGTGGATTCTGCTGAAAAACTTCCTTTATTTTAAGAATATTTTGATTCATTATTTTTCTTTTTGTTTTTCATTTTTTGAGCCCAATAATTAAAGAGCCGGAAGATTTTTCAGCTTATATTTTTCAATCCAAATTCAGGAATTACTAAATATTTTTTTTAAAAAGAGCCTGTTGTCAACAACATCATGATCTATTAAATGTTGCAGCGTTTTAAGTCTCATCAGAGATGATTGCCTGAAGTTAGCATCTGTAAAATCAATAGACAATAAGCCCTCTTTTAAATCTTTAACGGCATCGGGAAGGCTGACTCGTGGCTGATAATCTGAAGCTAATTTTTCATACAAATCAAAACTGACTTTATAGGATCTTTTATCGGGTTGGGCATTCTTGTTAATGCTCAGTTCCACCTTTTCGAACAGTTGCTGAACCGCAATCGCCAGATCTTTAATCTGGTAATTCCATTGGTTACTCCCTGTATTAATCACCAAAAAATTGCCTCCGGTATTTCGCTCCACGGACCAATTCATGGCGAGAGCCATGTCCTTGACGTGTATTAAAGGGCGCCAGGGCGTTCCGTCACTCAGGATGGTTATTTTCTTTTCCGTTATGGCGCTGGCTACAAAATCGTTAAGAACCAGGTCTAATCTAAGCCTGTCGCTATAGCCACAGGCGGTAGCAAACCTATGGCAGGTAATGATAAAATTTTCATCTGCCAAGGGCTCCAGTTCCTGCTCAGCAAAAACCTTTGATTTAGCGTAGGCAGTAAGGGGGTTCACTTCTGAAAGTTCTGTGCGGGGCAGAGTGTCCGCAAAACCATACACACTGCAACTGCTGGCAAATACAAAACGATTCGCTCCCGCTTGTTTAGCTTGCCGCGCAATGTTTACCGCAGATCTGTAATTAATTTCCAGCGTTGGCTCTTCAAAAACGTTTCCCATCGGATCATTGGAAATAGCAGCGAGATAAATGACGGCATCTATTCCCTTTAATATATTACTATCAAATTGTCTTACATCACCGAAATATTGCCTGTTGAGCAGCGTATCGCCAACCACACCGTTAAAAGTATAATTCCGGATAAAATAGCCTACATCATACCCCGCAATAAAAGCATCGGGATACCTGGCTCTGAAGTGTTTGGCAACTATAGGACCTATATATCCGAGATTGCCGATTATTAAAAGATTCATGTAGTTAATGTGTTACCATACTTTCCAGGGGGCCAAAGCGTCGTTCCATAATTTATTTAATTCAATTTTGTCCCTCAATGCGTCCATGCATTTCCAAAAACCATTATGCTTATAGGCTATTAGCTGCTGGGCTTCCGTCAGGCGCTCAAGAGGCTCATCTTCCCACATGATCTCGTCCATGTCTTCCTGCATAAATTGGAAGATTTCGGGTTTTAACACAAAAAAACCTCCGTTTACCCATTGCACATCTTTCTTGGATTTTTCTCTGAATTCATTCACAACTCCATCACTTGCCAAATCCATTCCACCGAAACGCGCATCGGGTTGGACTGCCGTAACAGTGGCAAATTTATTGCACTTTTTATGATATTCCACCAAACTATGGAGATTGATATCGGACAGTCCGTCTCCGTAGGTAAGCAAAAAATCCTCGTTACCAATATATTTTCTTACTCGTTGCAATCTTCCGGCCGTTTTTGTATTGATCCCCGTTTCAACCAGGGTTACTTTAAATGATTCTGCCTTGGAATCATGAATTTCCATTTTATTGGTAGCCAGGTCTATGCTGATATCGGAATTATGTAAAAAATAATTCATGAAATATTCCTTGATCACGTATCCTTTATAACCCAGGCACACGATAAATTCATTATATCCGTAATGGCTGTATATTTTCATAATATGCCATAAAATAGGTTTCCCGCCTATCTCTACCATGGGTTTGGGCCTGGTGCCTGTTTCTTCGCTTATCCTGGTTCCAAGTCCGCCTGCAAATATTACAACTTTCATGTATTTTTAAAGTAGGACAAAAATAATTGAAATCACCGATTACTAAGATATGATTTTAGGTAATATATTTGGGATGGCCTTAGATGTTGTTTAAAAATCAAACTAATTTGCAGGAGCGATGAAAAAAAATATATTCCGGTTTTTGGCAAATCTGTTGGCACATAAAAATCTGTATTTCATCAAATCTTTGGTTTACCTGAAACGGCGGCGCCGGCTTCCCATCAGTATAGATTATGTGCGGTATTCAAGCCTGGAACTTTGTGGAGAAGAAGTGATTGAAAGGAACCTGCCCGGAAGTGTGGCGGAGGTTGGAGTATTCAGGGGGGATTTCTCAAAAAGATTAAATGTACTTTTCCCCGACAAAAAACTATATCTCTTCGACACCTTTGAAGGGTTTTCGGAGGATGATGTAAGGTTTGAGAAAGCCCATGACTATTCCACCGGCTCGCAGGATTTTACCCGAACCAGTGTGGAGCTGGTGCGGTCGAAGATGAAGTATCCGCAAAACTGTGTTTTCAAAAAAGGAAAATTTCCGGATACGGCAGTCGGGGTGGACGAACAATTCTGTTTTGTGAGCCTTGACGCCGATCTGTTCCAGCCCATATATGAAGGACTTACATTCTTTTATCCCCGGCTGGTAGCGGGAGGATATATTTTTATTCACGACTTTAACAACGATCAATATCCCGGCGCGAGGCAAGCCGTGTCGCAGTTTTGTACTGAACAACACATCGGGCTGGTCCCGATTCCGGATGCGGGAGGTACCGTTATTATTACAAAAGGTTTTGCGTAGTTTTCAGGTATGAGGTATCGGGTCTCAGGTATGAGGTATCGGGTCTCAGGTATGAGGTTTCAGCCGTCAGCCCTGAGATCTCAGCCACAACCGAACTTCCTGGTACCTCATTGGTTTGTCAATCTCAACCCCCGGCATCCGGGATAAAATCTTAGATCCCAAATCTCAAATTTGAAATGCTCACCATATTTCTTTAAAATCAATCACAGCCCTGCAGTCGTCAAATAAAAACTCGTGGGTAATAGCGCTTCCTTTCCCGGAAAGCAGGTACTTTCCATTTTGTAATTCATAAATTTCCACGTCTTCGGTGTCGGTACTGATAATGATAAAATAAGGTATGCCCTGCGATTCGTAAATGCCATACTTGGTATGGCGGTCTTTCAGTGCGGTAGCGGGTGAAAGAATTTCAGCCACCAGGGATGGCGGGAAGTCTAAATACTTTTTAGTGACCGTGCCGCATATCACCAGCATATCCGGCTGTAGAATAGTGTCATCGCTAATACGGTAATCTACGGGTTGATAGGCGTTGCATTGGGCACACTGCTTTAACTGTAACCTGAATTCGGTCCCTAAATTGTTGGCAATCCGCTGATGCTTAGGGGCGGGAGACGGGCTCATGGCATAGGGTATGCCGTCAATCAATTCCCATTGACCTTCCCACTGCGCATAATCGGCATAAGTATAATAGGGTAATATTTTGACGGGAGAATTCATGATCTCTGTTATATCGAAGATATCTATTATTTTGGACTTTTCCGCATATGGCGCGGTATCACATTTTGGGCATTTCCCTGCCGATTGGTCTGACTTTTTTGCTTAGATTTACCCAAATATTTTAGCAATTGGGAACTCATTATAAAATTATCAATGGCGATAGCCGACAAATGACCGAACTGCCCGGTAATTCTGTTCATCTGATTATCACTTCACCACCCTATTGGAATTTCCCGCCGGCACCGTTACCCGAACCGCCGGCGGATATCCCCCCTATCTGCCGATCACATACCGGGCCGAAATGCCGAAATTAGTGGCGTGGAAGGAGTCGTAATTGTCGGGCCGGGTTACTAAGATCGTGGGCCGGTAATCGGCCGAAAGATTTAAAGGAATCAGCGGAAATTTATAATCCACCCCGCCGGTGGGATAGAAGCCGAAGCCAAACCCGCGGTAATTTTTTGATCCTGAAAAGGCCTGGTAAACGGTTAATCCGCCGCCCACAAACCATTTAAAGCCTGCCAGTTTGGTTTCAAAATGGTGTTGGTAGGTGCCTGAAGCGGAAAGGCTGAACGGATGATAGGCGTTGTCGTGATAATTATAACCCCTTGAGCCAATACCCGCGTTCAGTTCAAATGCCCCGGCATCACCTGCAAAGGTTTTATAGGAAACCGTAAAAAGATCATAGTAAGACTCAGGGGCCACGCGCATACCTATCGCGTTTTTATAATCTCCCTGAGCCATTGCGACAGTTCCTGTTCCTGCAATGACGAGCAGGATCCCCATAAGTTTCTTCATAATAATCCGTTTAATACCGCAAATATAGGACGGGAAAAAGACTTCTGCCATAGAACGCCAAAACCTCTTTGCTTTTACATTCTTCTTAACACCCCTGGGTCTTCTTCTCCGGAAGCCCGTTTTGAATAAAATTTTATGTAGGTTTGGCGCGTATATGTTCATATTGAAAAACAAGACTTTTTTTCCTTTTGTTTGTACGGTAATTTTATCGTTTGCCCTGCATTTGGCGTTTGCACAAAACCATATTCCCGGCTTTGAACGCAACGCTTATTACGCGGCGCTGAGCAGCAACGAGTTGCCGGCTGTTGAAAAGCAGTTGGATATTATCCTTCGGAGCAAACCGGGGCAGAAGGAAGCTTTTGAAGGCGCGCTGCAGATGAAGAGGGCGGCCCTGATAAAGGGCGCGGCTAATAAATTAAAAGAATTTAAAGCCGGTAGGGAAAAGCTGGAAAATATGATTGCCAAAGATCCCGATAATGTTGAATTCCGGTTTCTGCGGCTGATCATACAGGAAAAAGCGCCTAAAATCCTGCATTATGATCAGGAGATCAACAAGGATCATCAGTTTATTATAGCGCATTTTACCGCCATACCGGAGAGCCTGCAGAAAGCCATCCGGGCATACAGCCGGTTGTCAAACGTTTTGTTGCCTGGTGATCTTTAATTACCATATAAACTATGAGTAAAAAAATTTTAGCCCTGTATTATACACAATCCGGGCAAATGGAGGATATCATTCATCGCCTGGTTGGTCCTTTGGAATCTTCACCCGGTATTACGGTAGAAAAAATACGTATCCAGCCGGTATCGCCTTTCCCCTTTCCCTGGACAACGCCCGTTTTTTTTGACGTGATGCCGGAGAGCGTGGACGGAATACCCGTAGCATTGGAACCTTTTACCTGCAATGAATCCGGGTACGATTTGATAATCATCGGATACCAACCCTGGTTTTTATCGCCCAGTATTCCTGTCAACTCGCTTTTGCAACTTCCTTATTTTAAGAACCTGGCCCGGAATACGCCGGTTATAACGATCAGCGGTTGCAGAAATATGTGGATCAATGCCCAGGAAAAGATCAAACGGAAACTCGCAGAAGCCGATGCTCCCCTGGTGGGCAATATCGCCCTGGTGGACCGGCATAATAACTATGCCAGCCTGGTAACTATTTTTTACTGGATGCTGACGGGTAAGAAGGACCGGAAATGGGGAGTTTTCCCTAAACCGGGGGTATCAGACGAAGATATTGCCAACTGCTCCCGGTATGGGGAAACGATCGGGGAATATTTGCGAAAAAATGAATGGAACGGGCTGCAGCCGGAACTGGTGCAGCAGGGCGCCGTTAACATCATTTACAGCCTGATGTTCATTGAACGGAAAGCCGGCCGCATCTTTTCCATCTGGTCAAAGATCATCCGTAAAAGCAAAAAAAGAACGGTTTTACTGGTGGCTTTTAAATATTATATTTTAATCGCTCTTTTTGTTGCGGCTCCTATTATTTTAACCGTGGATGCCTTATTTTTCAGGCCTTTTTTAGGGAAACGGGTAAAAAAACAAAAACAATATTATTCCGGTGTTGCACCGGAGTAACCGGTATTGAAGGTTAGCGGCCCTTTTTATAGGATAAAATTCTATTTTTGGGCATCTATATATGAAGCAAATGACATTGAACGAAGTTTACATTACCCGAACCGCAAATTTTTTCCCCAATAACCCGGTTTCCAATGACGAGATGGAGGAATACCTGGGTTATATAAATAGCAAGCCGTCAAAATCCAGGCGAATTGTATTGCGTAATAACGGGATCACCAACCGGTATTATGCTCTCGAAAAAGGGGGGAAGGTTACCCATACCAATGCCGAAATGACGGCTAATGCTGTTAAAGCCTTGTTTAATGGCACTCCGGGAGCTATTAAATCCATGCAGTTATTATCCTGTGGAACCTCTTCTCCCGATCAGCTGATGCCTTCACACGGTGTGATGGTGCACGGCTGTTTGCCCGAATCCGGGGCTATAGAAGTGGTGTCGCCGGCAGGGGTATGCTGCGCGGGAATGCATGCGCTGAAGTACGCTTATCTCGCTATCAGGACCGGAGATGTGCAAACTGCCATCGCCACGGGGTCTGAAAGGTTTTCCACTTCCCTGCGGGCGGAATTGTTTGAAGACGAGGTGCAGAAGCTGAAGGAGCTGGAAGCCAACCCCTATATCAGCTTCGAAAAAGATTTTCTCCGGTGGATGCTTTCGGATGGCGCAGCCGCGTTCCTGCTTTCCAATCAGAAAAATGAAGATGGATTGTCTCTTCGCATAGAATGGCTGGAAGGCGTTTCTTATGCGCAGGAAATGGAAGCCTGCATGTACATGGGCAGCGATAAAATGGAAGACGGAACGTTGAAAAGTTTTTTAGAATATTCTCCCGACGATCTGGTGGATCAGTCTGTCCTGAGTATAAAACAGGACGTGAAGTTACTCAGCGAATACATCGTTCCGTTAGGCGGCATTAAACTTAAAGAATTGTTTGAAACAAAGGGGATGACGCCCGACGATATTGATTATTTTTTGCCGCACATGTCGAGCAACTTCTTCAAAAGTAAAATATACGAGCGCCTGGAATATAATGGTATGGGCATTCCCTACGAAAAGTGGTTCGTTAACCTGAGCACGGTGGGTAATGTGGGTGCCGCTTCCGTATATCTCATGATAGATGAATTATTTCATAGCGGCAAACTGCAAAAAGGCAATAAACTGCTTTTGCTGGTGCCCGAAAGCTCCCGTTTTTCCTATATGTACGGGTTGCTGACGGTGGTATGATTTAGGAAATCCGAATGCAGGTTGCAGGGGATAAGTCTCAGGTTGCAGGCTGCATGTAGCAAAGGGGTAAGGGTGCGTGTTGCAGGAAGCAGGGTGTTACAGGTTGCAGGGTGCATGTTACAGGGTGCGGATGAAGGAAGATAACTGTTTCTGGAAACCTGCAACCTAAGACCTGAAACCTGAGACCTGAGACCCGCAACCTGAGACCCGCATCTTGAGACCTGCAACCTAAAACCCCCAAACAATTGTACAATGAAAAAAGAAGAGATACCCCAGGATCCGGGAGCCTTAAACAAGGTTACCAAAGAAGTATCCTATGCAGTGGATGAAAACGGTCATTACGTAACCGGGTTGAGTACCGGTTGGGAGGTGAAGATAATTGCGCTGGACGTTGCCTGGAGTGATATTGAGAAAAAGGTGAAAGAAGCCGATCAGAAAGTAAGGTCGGGTGAAGCCAGTCCCTTGTTATTGTTCATGGAATTAAACATCATGGATATCCATATCCTCTCAGCTTATACAGGGTTTTGGAAATGGCAGATCCGCCGGCATTTAAAACCTGCTGTCTTTAGAAAGCTTTCCGATAAAAAGCTGCAACGCTATGCCGAGGCTTTTGAGGTATCTGTAAAAGCATTAAAAACCGGGAAACCGAATGATAGAGGAGTTTAAACACCTGCAGGCTGCGCATTGTGAAAATGGGGTAACTACCAGCCTGCTTAGATATTACGGGGTGGAACAAATGACCGAACCGTTGGCCTTTGGGATCGGCTCGGGTTTGTTTTTTATCTACATCCCCCTGATGAAAGTGAATAACGGTCCTGCCATTTCTTTCAGAACTATGCCCGGCATGATCTTTAAAAGAACCTGCAGGTCATTGAACATCCCCATCATCCGGGAGAAATTTTCATCCCGCGAAAAAGCAATGCGGGCATTAAACAACAGGCTTTCACAGGGTGAACCAGCAGCCTGCCAGGTAGGCGTTTATTATCTTCCTTATTTTCCCAAAGAATACCGTTTTCACTTTAATGCACATAATATCATCGTTGTGGGCAGGGAAGACGATCGCTATCTCATCAGTGATCCTATCATGGAGCAGATCGCTACCATGACCCCCTATGAATTGGAAAGAGTACGGTTTGCGCGGGGGCCGCTGGCGCCTAAAGGTCAATTGTATTTTCCCAGGGAAAAGAGGAAAGTAACCCATGAACAAATGAGAACCGCAATCCTCACCGGTATAAAAAGAAATGTGCGCGATATGTTGTATGTGCCCGGAAATATTGCGGGAGTCAGCGGTATCCGATATACCGGCAAAAAAATAAAGAAGTGGCGAGACCGGCTCGGGGTTGAAAAGTCGAGAAGCTATTTAGCGCAGTTGGTCCGCATGCAGGAAGAGATCGGCACCGGTGGCGGTGGATTTCGGTTTATCTATGCCGCTTTTTTACAACAGGCTTATGAATATTTCCCGGATGATGGTTTTATGGAGATATCCCGGCAATTCACCAAAGCGGGTGATCTCTGGAGAAACGCGGCTGTGCAGGCTTCCGGTATATACAAGGGCCGGCTTGCCGGCCAGGAAGATTACAATACGATGGGCGATTATTTACTGGAAATAGCCTCCCTGGAAAAAGAGGCCTTCACCAGCCTCGCCGGGTTGCTGAAAAAATTAAAATAACGAAAGCGCTTTATCATTGATCCCATACCTAATGCTTCCTGCCATTCAAATAAAAAACCTGAGTTATACTTACCGGGGAAACCTCCCCGAAGCGATCAAAGACCTGGATCTTCAGATCAACCGGGGCGACCGCTTCGGCATCTTCGGACCCAACGGCGCCGGCAAAACCACTTTAATGCAGATCATGACGGGATTGCTTCCCTATTCCCGGGGTTCGGTAAAATTGCTGGAACATGAAGTGGCAGCCGGCAAAAAACAGATACGTTCGTTTTTTGGCTTTGTGCCCCAGGACTTTTCTTTCTACCACGAATTAAGCCCTAAAGAGAACATGGAATTTTTTGGCGCGTGGGCTGGTCTTGATCAAAAACAAATTCAGCAGAAAACAGATGAGCTGCTCGATGTGATGTCGCTTACAGAGGTAAGAAACAAACCAGTATATAAATTTTCTGGAGGAATGAAACGAAGGGTGAACCTGGCAATAGCGGTGATGCACGAACCTGCGATGCTGTTTCTTGACGAACCTACTGCGGGGGTTGACGTTCAAACCAGGTACGCCATTGTTGAATATCTGAAAGAATTGAATAGCAAAGGCACAACGTTGATTTATACATCGCACCAGTTGAAAGAAGCGGAAGATCTGTGCAACCGGGTGGCGCTGATAGACGAAGGAAAGATCATTGCCCGCAACAGTTTGCCCGAATTGCTGAAAGAGCATCAACAGGACGGACTGGAAGGGTTGTTCCTGAGCCTTACCGGCCGGGCCTATAGGGATTGAGAATTTGAGATTTAAGATTTGAGACCAAACTTCAAACTAAAAACTTCAAACTCCTACTTTGTTCAAACTTTTGGCAACGATAAAAAAAGATTTCAGGATCCTGTTTCGTGATAAAATGGGGTTGGTGCTGATGTTTGCCATGCCCATCCTGTTAGCCGTGGTCATTGCATCGGTTCAAAACAGCACATTTGAGCTGGTCAATAAAAATAGGATCCCTGTTATCATTCAAAACAGCGACCCGGGCAGGGTAGCAGCGGAGTTAGAGGCTGCCCTCGATAAAGCGGGGATATTCCGGCTTCAGGAAGTTGCTGCTGTTCAAAACGAAGAGGAGCTCAAAAACCGGATCAATACAAAAGACGCCCTGGTAGCCATTGTGATACCTGCAGGCTATTCGGAAAACGTGTTAAGCAAAGCTAAATCGGTGGCCAGCGAAGCCCTCGATGGAGTGATGCAGGAGGAAAAGGAAAACGAAAGTGTGAAACCCGGCGCAACACCTCCCGTCCGGATATATTATCACCCGGTTTTGCAACAGTCCTTCCGGAAAAGTATAGACGCCACATTGCAAACGGCCCTGCAGTTTATCCAGAGCAAATACATCGTGAAAGAAGTGTATTTCACTATTCATGAAGAAGACATACCCGGTTCGCTGGAGGAGCAGATCATCACCAACCAGACGCCCATTGAGGAGGTACCCCTTTCAAGAGGCGATAGTCCGCAAATACCTAATGCAACCCAGCACAACATCCCGGCATGGACCATCTTCGCGATGTTTTTTATAGTCATTTCACTGGGCAGCAGCATAGTGCGGGAAAAATTGAACGGAAGTATGGTCCGGCTGCGCACTTTACCCACCCATTTCGGATTGGCGGTTCTTTCAAAACAGGTTACCTACATAGCGGTAACCCTGCTTCAGGCGATGGTCATTTTCGCCATCGGGATTTGGTTGTTTCCTGTGATAGGCCTGCCCGCGTTGAATTTACCCTCGCATCTTTGGTCCCTGGCCGGGGTAACTTTTATCTGCGGCTGGTGTGCGGCTGGTTTTGCCATCTGCGTCGGGATATTTGCCAATACACAGGAACAGGCAAATGGCTTTGGTGCAGTGGCGGTGGTGATCATGGCGGCCATCGGCGGGCTGCTGGTTCCTTCCTTTGTAATGCCGCCATCCTTCAGGGTAATAATGCTGTTATCACCTTTACATTGGTGTCTTGAAGCCTTCTATGGGCTATTTTTGGAGGATGCCGGCGCCCGGGATATTTTAATGAATATTATACCTTTATTGGTTATTACTGTATTATTGCAGATAATTGCGTTTTGGGGATTGAAGCGAAAAAATTTGATTTGAAAATTTTACTAATGGAAAAAGAACAACTGAAGCAGCAACTCAAACAACAAATTGTTCAATTCTTAAATCTTACCGACGTCCAGCCTGAGAACATCAAAGATGATGAACCCCTGTTTGGCGAGGGGCTTGGCCTCGATTCTATAGATTCTATCGAACTCATTGTATTACTTTCGCGCGAATATGGCATCACCATTGAAGACCCAAAAGAAGGCCGGAAAATATTGGTGGACATCAACACGATGGCCAACTATATCCTGGCTCATCAAACGCAATAAATTATTTACGGTTGAGCAGGATTTTTATTACCGGCGTGGGTATGATCAGTTGTATCGGCAATTCCGTTGAGGAAAACCGGGCAGCATTGATCGCGGGGCAAACCGGTATTACCCAACTTAGTTTATTCCCCACCAAATACTCCGGTTTACGCCCCTGCGGGGAGATAAAAATTGAAACCGGCGCGTTGAAGGCAAAACTTAATGCTCAGGAAAAAGGGGTTACCCGAAGCTCGCTCCTGGGGTTGCATGCCTTCCGGGAAGCGGTAGAGGATGCCGGTCTTTCTTTGGAACAGGTTGGTTCTTTTGATACCGCTTTGATTGGCGCCTCCACGGTAGGAGGCATGTGTCTTACAGACGAACTGTACCGTGATGCGAATGAAAAAGGGCAGGGATCTGAATATCTTTCATCTTACGACTGCGCTTCTGTTGACCTGTATCTTCAGCAGCGCTATCAAATGAAGGGGATCATTAACACCATCAACACTGCTTGTTCTTCTTCCGCCAACGCTATTATGTATGGCGCCCGGTTGTTGAGAAACGGCTATGCCGGGAGGGTGATAGCCGGCGGTACCGACAGTCTCGCAAAATTTACGATCAATGGGTTTAACGCCCTGCACATCCTTTCTCCCGAACAGTGTGCTCCGTTTGATAAAAACAGGCAGGGATTAAACCTGGGCGAAGCCGCTGCTTTTGTGGTAATGGAAAAAGAAGAGGATATAATGGAAGGAAGAAAAGTGTATGCTGCATTGAGCGGCTGTGGAAACAGCAATGATGCGTTTCATGGATCGTCCTTATCAGAAGAAGGAGACGGCCCTTATCTGTGCATGCGGCAGGCTTTAAACGAAGCCGGGCTGGGGCCTTCCGATATCAGTTTCATCAATGCGCATGGTACCGCCACCGAAAACAACGACCTGGTAGAAAGCCGGGCTATGATACGGCTTTTCAAAAAGCCTCCGCCGTTTGTTTCCACCAAAGCCAGCACCGGGCATACCCTGGGCGCTGCCGGTGGGGTAGAGGCTATCTTCAGCATCCTGAGTTTGTTTCACCAGGAAATATACCCGGCGCTGCATTTCAGTCATCCGATCGAAGAGACGGGATTAATGCCTTCGACCCAATATAAAAAAACAGCCCTACAGCATGTAATGTCCAATTCTTTTGGATTCGGAGGAAACTGTTCTTCGTTGGTCTTTTCGGCGGTACATCCTTAACCCCGGTTATGAGCGCTTCAATCACTGATTGAGTGAGGGATTTTTTTGGTTCTTGTTTAGTGGTTTTTGAAATTTGTACTCCATGTATATCCATCAATATAGCTGTATATCGCCTCAACAAACTTTTGATAACATTGACCTTGTGTCTTTACATGAAAGTGTGGATAATAAGCTGACGGCCAGAGAGCCTGTATATAAAGATATACCCCGGAATATTTTACGGAGAATGGGAAAGGCAGTGAGGATGGGCATTGGCGCCGCCATGCCTGTTTTTTTGAAGCAGCCCGTTTTAAATGGTATTATTATCGGAACTGCCAACGGCGGCATGGAGGATTGTATTAAATTTCTTAACCAGGTCATAGATTACGATGAAGGTCTTCTTACTCCCGGAAATTTTGTACAGAGCACGCCCAATGCCATTGCGGCCCAGATGGGATTGATGCATAAAAATAAGGGATACAATATCACGCATGTGCATCGCGGTCTGGCCTTTGAAAATGCTTTGCTCGACGCGCTGATGATCACCCGGGAAAATGCCGGTGGTTTTTTCCTCCTGGGTGGCGTAGAGGAAATATCCACTTACAATTTTAATATAGACCTGTTAGACGGGTGCTTTAAGCAGGAGACAATTTCCAATAAAGCGCTTTACAGTGCCAACACCCCCGGCACCATCGCCGGGGAAGGCGCCGCCATGTTTTTAGTGAGCGGTTCGCCCCGGGATGCCGTGGCTGTTATGAAGGGTGTACAGACGCTGCACAGCACCAATGAGCCGGAAATAAAAAGCATTGTGCAGCAATTTATAGAAAACCATCTGCCCCCGGGAGAGAGGGTGGACCTGTTGATAACCGGAGAAAATGGCGACAGCCGTATATTGAAATATTATCATTCCGTTGAATCTCTTTTCGATACCCATACTACTATCGCGCGGTTCAAACATCTGTGCGGCGATTATGCCACCGCCTCATCCATCGCTCTCTGGCTGGCGTGCAGTCGGCTACCGCTTCCTCCCCACATGATCAAAAGGAGGGGCCGCCAAACCAACTGCCGGAATATTGCTATCTATAATAATTTCCGGGGATCGCAACACAGTGTTATGCTGGTTGGTCTTTTGTAAAAGACAGGAGAGTATTCTTTTAGATCTTCGATGAAAACCCGCTTGTATATATTAATAAAAAACAGTAGCTTGTAACTGTAAAAAACCATCATTTATGCAATTGCTTAAAAAAGCCATCCTGCTCCCTGCAGTTATCCTGGTTTCTCATGCGATTTACGCGCAGCGCATCAGCGTGCCGGAAGGTAACGTTCCCGCTGATCTTAAAAATGAAAAATCAATAAACATTGAGTTTACCTATGACCCCATGGGCGTTGGAAAGTTTGACAGGGAGGCGGATTATGTGAAAGCGAAAACAGAGGAGTATAATAAAAATGAAGCAGGACGGGGTGATGAATGGGCGAAAAAATGGGTGAACGACAGAGCCTCGAGATTTGAGCCCAGGTTTAATGAAGAATTTTCTTCGGGTAGTAGCCTCACCGTTGATTCCAAAGCTAAATATACCATCGTTTTTCACACCACCTTCATGGAGCCGGGCTTTAATGTTGGCGTTGCACGGAAGCGTGCTTTCATTAACGCGGAAGCGGTAATTGTGGAAACAGCCAACCGGGATAAGGTGCTTGCTAAATTGGTAATTGACAACTCGCCGGCACGCAGTTTCTGGGGAACCGACTTCGATACCGGGGAAAGATTTGCCGCTGCTTATGCTGCTGCCGGGAAAAAATTGGGAAAATTTATTATTAAATAATGAGGTAACGCCCGGAGGCAGGGTATTCCGGGGCGTCACACTATCCACGGCTTTCCGGCATGCGGGTCAGGCGCCGGGCGAGAGAAGAGATAGCGCCGCTTGGCGATATGTTTTCACCGCAAGCTTTAACGCTGTTAAAACCTGGGAAAGAGTTCCATAAATTCATGCCGCCGGCTCCGGGAGAGCATGATATGGTCGCCATTGTCCATAACAATATAACCTCCTTCTCCCCGTATGAATTTTTTTATGTGATTGATATTGATCAGGAAAGAGCTGTGAACCCGGTAGAAATCGGCCCCCGAAAGGGTTTCGTCCAGTTCTTTCAATACCCTCGAAACCATTATCTTTTTTCCGCCTGTGAGGATCACATTGGTATAGTTACCTTCTGCCCTGCAATAGATGATCTCTTCCGTTGCCACAAACATCAACCCTTCACTGGTGGTGAGGGCAATACGGGGCGCCGCTGTTTTGGAAGGGCGGTTAATATGCTGCATCAGTAACGCGAATTGCTCCCGGGTAGGGATCGCTTTCCTTTCTTCCACTCTCCGGATTGTTGCCTTCAGGTCTTCCGGTTCAATGGGTTTTAATAAATAATGCAGCGCGGAATATTTAAAGGCCTTGATGGCAAACTGGTCATATGCGGTACAAAATACAATCTCAAAAGAAATTTCTTTCAACTGTTCCAGCATGTCAAATCCGTTCATTCGCGGCATCTCTATATCTAAGAAAACCACATCCGGCTGATGTTCTTTAATAGCCTCAATACCTTCCTCGCCGGTACCACACATGGCAACGATTGAAACCTGGGGACAGTATGTTTTTAACAACCATTCCATCATTTCGAGCGCGTTTTTCTCATCATCCACCAGCACACATTTTATCATGGTCTGAATTTTATTTTAATCAACAGGAATATTCAGCGTTACTTTTGTACCAAGAGGCTCGCCGTGTTCACCCTTCAGGTCTTCAATTTGCACAGAGGCGTTAAAACCCATTTGCCGGCTCAGTAAAACAAGCCGGCTTTCGGTGAGTTGCATGCCTAACGACTTTTTGGAAGCCATGGTTTTGCTTCTCAGCATGGCAGACACGTCTCTTCCTACGCCATTGTCTTCTATGATGCATTGCAGCATATCATTTTCATTCCGGCTTATCCGGACAGACAAACAACCATCGGTATCCTTATGTAATAAGCCGTGCCAGATGGCATTTTCCACGTATGGCTGTATGATCAGTGGTGGTACGTATATGCTTTCAGGATATATGTCTTCGGCAAGATGGATATCAAAATTAAACTTCTTTTCAAAACGAATGCTCTCCATTTCCACATATAGCCGCAGGGCTTCCAACTCACTCGCCAGGGTAATTGACTGGCTGTTTGAATTGTCCAGTATGAGTCGTATCAGGCGTGCAAAGCGGGTAAGGTAAAGGGATGCCGTTGCCTGGTCGCTTTTTACGATATAACGGTTGATAGAATTCAGGCAATTGAAAATGAAATGAGGATTCATTTGCGCTCTTAATGCCTGCATCTCGGCTTCTGCCATTTTTTGCCGGGTATCCATTAACACAGATTCTGCTTTTGCTTTTTCCTTTTCAGCTTTCGTCTTAATGATCTTATTCGCGCAAAGCGATGCAATGGTTATAAGTATGGATAGTTGTTTTTGGGAAAAGAAATCTTTTTTAATATGTCCGCCATATATTATACCCCATACCTTCCCATCCGTTATGATCGGAACAGCAATTTCCGAAAGCGCCTGGATCTTCCTGAAATCGTAGCTGGCGGCCCGGGTTGCATCAGCAATGATCTCCGCTTTCCCGGTAGTTGCCACTCTCTTCACGACTTCTCTCACCACGGGTATCTTTTCTATACCGGTTCCGGCGGAATCCGATCGGAGCCTCACAATGGGTTTTAGTTCATGGGTTCGCCAGTCGAAATAATAGATCTCCGAATAGCTGTAATGCAACCGCTCTATGCAACTTTCCGCAATATGATGGAATTCTTTCTCAATATCATTTGAACCGTAGATACCGGAGGAAAAATAATTAATGGCCTGTGCCGTTTCCAGGTCTTCTTTATGGATTTTTATTTTCCGTTTTTGGTCTAAAATAAAACGCCCGACAAAAATTCCGGTCAGCAGGATGCAGCCACTGATAAACCACCAGCTCATCCAAAAAGGCTGAAGAATTTGAAAGCTGAGTGAATTGCTTGCCTTTTTCCAGTCAACCCGGTTCAGGCTTGCCTCCATCATGAGGGTATAGCTGCCGGGAGACAGGGAAGAAAAACGCACCACGTTATTGTTCCCTATATCTTTCCATTCATCATCTATTTTGCTGAGCTTATAACGGTACCGTATTTTAGCCGGGTTATTAAAATAAACAGAAGCGAAGGATACGCTCAACGAACGGTCTGAATAAGAAACCGGCTTAAGGGTATCGAAAGCGTACATGGAGTAATCAACATTGCCGATGCCCACCTTGCTGATGTAGGTTTCAAAGGACTGGTTAGGTGCGGAAAAGGTTTCGGGCTGCCAATAATTGACGCCGTTTAATCCTCCGAAATAGAGCAGTCCGTCGCGGTCTCTGAACCCGCTGTTGCTGTTGAAGCCATAACCCTGGATATTATCGGAACGGTCGAAAAGGTTCAGCTCGGAGGTCCTGGGGTCAAACCGGTAAATGCCATTTTCAGAACTGGCCCATATAACCCCGTTGTTATCCATATACACGGTGAATAGAACCACCTGGTCAAAAAGATTGGTTATTTTATCGCTCCGCACCGTTCCATTTTCGTAATAGAGCGCATACAGTCCGGTGGCGCAGGGGAGCAACAGCCCGTTGTCTTTCATTATGAAACCGCTGTATCCGTAATTAATAGCATTACTTCTGAATCCTTCCGGCACCGTAAGGAGATAGTTCATTTCCCGGTCAAAACAATATATCCCGGAGGCGGTGGCTATCCATACGATGTCATCTCCTCCCTGGGCACAAAAACTGGCATTCCCCGGCTTGATGGCAGGATGTTTGAACTGTTTTAAATGATAGGTTTTTCCATCCAGGATGTATATGGCATGATCGGCAAGAATGATGTGATTGCCATTGTGTAAAGTGGCAATTTCATTTACGAAATCCGTTTCGCTCAGCTTCCTGGTCTCTTCCGTATCATACACAGGCCTCCTGTATTCTCCTGTTCTGATATCGTATAACCATAACCCTTTATTGGTGGGGCCTAAGATCAGGTATTTCCCGTCATATACCATTCCCCTGATGGATTCGTGGCTCAGCCTGGTACTGTCGTTGCTGGCAGGTGGAAACAGGATCCATTTCCCTTCCTCTTTTTTCCAGCATACAAATCCGTAACCGGTGGCCATCCATAAGTTGCCCTCTTCATCCTGGACAATTTTTCTTATGTCATTAATGATGGCGGGCACTTCATCATTCATCTGGCTGATCTTTACCAGCGCCATGGGTGGGTTTCTGAGAGCAAAGCGGGCTATGCCGTCTGTAGTAGCAAGCCATACATATCCCTCCTGCTGATCATATAAAATGAAGCTGGCAAATTCTTTGGTGGCTAATTTTCGGCCATTCAGGAAAAAATTTTGTTTCAGGAATACTTTTTTATTGGCATCGTATTCAATGATCCCATTGGCGGATGCAATTAAAAAACAAGTAGGTGTGATAGCTGTCATATGCCTCATGGTGAAGGCTTCGGCAAACTCCTTACCAAGTGATACTTTGGTGATAGACCGGGTGGAAAACCGGTACCATTGGGGAGAGGTGTTTCGCAGGTTGACCAGTAAACTGTCTTCGCTTATCGGGAAGATGTCATAAGGCGATCCAATTACCATGCTGTCTAACTGCGCGGTTGAGAGGTTGTACCGGTAGATAAAACCACGACCATGGAAAAACAGCATCTCCTTATGATGCGCCAGAACATCGGTAAGAAACGGTATTCCTTCACGCAGCAGGGATACTGCTTTATGGAATTCGCGTTTTGATTCATCAAACTGGAAAAAGCCGAGGTTGGTGATCATCCATATCCTGCCATCCTGCAGTTCAATGACGGGACCCACTTTCAAACTTTGCGGCGTGTGCCCGATCTTTACAGAATCAAACTTCCCGGTTTGTTCCGAGAAAAGAAACACTTCTTTTTCCGAGCAAACCCATATATGGCCTTTTTTATCGCAAAGCAGGCTGTTTAGTCTGGGAGCAGGGCTGAAAGTCTGTGCTTCCTTGCCGTCAAACAACTGCACCTTCGAGCGATACAATATCCAAAGTACCCCTTTCTGATCCTTGCCAAGAGATACGATTTCGTCTGAACGAATTCCGCTCGGATAGTCAAAAAACTGGAGCTGGTATTCCGCAAACTGCGCTGTTACAGGGATACTCAGCACCCAGAAACACAAGCCAATGCATGCTCTTCTGAAAACCATGATTGTTAGATTGCCACTGTTTTTCTCCTCAAAATTCCGGAAACATCGCACATTTTTTCAAAAAAAAAGAACCGGTGTATAACCAGCGCAATTTTTTAGTCAATACTCCATTTATTTGAGTGATCTGAATATCATACTATTCTATGACACCCCCGGCACCGGGTAGAGCATACCACATGATATCATTTCGTATCCCTGAGATTGTAAATCTCCTGGATATCCCGGAGGATCTTTTCAAAATCCAGTTTCAGGTCTTTCAGAAGACCCGTTTTTACATCAAATACCCAGCCGTGCACCACGGGGTAGCCGGTTTCCTCGAATTTCTGCTGCACGCTGGCAATTTTGATTACATTGATACATTGTTCTTCGACATTTAACTCAACCAGCCGGTCGTACCTTTGTTGTTCATCGGCTATTGCGTTCAGTTCTTCTTTATGCAGCCGGTACACATCCCGGATCTCTCTTAACCAGGGATTAAGGATTCCCAGGTCTTTGGGTTGCATGGCTGCCTTTACGCCTCCGCAGTTATAATGCCCGCATACCACAATATGTTTCACATTAAGATGCCGTACGCAGTAGTTGATCACCGTTGCCACGTTCAGATCGGTTGCACATACGAGGTTGCCGACATTCCGGTGCACAAACACTTCACCCGGTTCCAGCCCCATTACCGCATTGGCAGGTATCCGGCTGTCGCTGCAGCCAATATATAAAAACTGGGGGTCCTGGTCAACGGCTAATTTTTTAAAAAAATCAGCATCGGAAGCGGTTTTAGAGGCAACCCATTTCCGGTTGTTTTCAAAAATCTGATTATAGTTATCCACGATAAATAAAGGAGGGATTTAATTCAGCCGGCATCCCCCGGTTCCGTTTATTGTAAGTTATGAAATACTTTTTGTACATCGTCATCCTGTTCCAGGCGATCCACCAGTTTTAATACTTCCTGGGCTTCTTCTTCAGGGAGCGATACGGTTGTGGAAGGGATCCATTCCACCTCCGCACTGATAGGGGTGATATGCTTTTCTTCCAGCGCCTTCTGCATGTTGCCAAAATCCGTGAAACCGGTGCGCAATACCAGGATGTCTTCTCCATTTTCGCCCGTACTTTCGCCCAGTTCTTCCAGCCCGTAATCAATTAACTCCAATTCCAGCTCATCGCCATTCAGACCTTCGGGGTTCAGTTTAAAAACGCCCATCTTCTTAAACTGGAAAGCCACGCTTCCACTGGTTCCTAAAGTGCCATTGCCCTTATTGAAATGTGATTTTACGTTCGCTACCGTTCGTACATGATTGTCTGTAGCTGCTTCTACCAGTATGGCCACCCCATGCGGCCCGTACCCTTCATACAAAATCTCATCGTAATTGTCCATCTCCTTCCCCGAGGCACGTTTGATAGCCGCTTCAATCCTGTCTTTGGGCATGTTCACACTTTTCGCATTCTGGATACAACGCCGTAATGCTGAATTGGTGGCAGGGTCGGGACCGCCGGCTTTAACCGCAATAGCAATATCTTTTCCGATCCGGGTAAACTGTTTGGCCATCCGGTCCCATCGGGCAAACATGGTTGCTTTGCGTACTTCAAATATTCTTCCCATTAAAATTTGATTGAGGTGCTGTTTTTACAACTTGAGTGTTGCAAATGTACAGTAATGATCGGAAAAATCCGGCGGACTAATGACGAGGCATGTATCCCGCCTGTGGAACCCAATACCGGTCGGCATCACACCCACCGGAATATAACAGATGGAGCGACCATCTGGGATGTACCAATAACGGTCGTGCGTTTTGGTTTTTTAAATCCCATTGATCAAATCATCTTATCTTAGCGAAATGAGCGAATTATCCATAGGTGACGCCCTGAAAATATTTCTTCAGAGAAGCCGGCTGAAAGGAAACATCCAGGCATTGCAGATCACCGATATATGGGAAAAACTTATGGGAAAAACGATCGCCCGTTACACGGATAAAATACAGATCATTAACCGGACCCTGTTTATCACTACCTCTGTGGCCCCCTTGAAAAATGAATTGATTTTCCAAAAAGAAAAGATCATCCAGCGCGTCAATGAAGCTTTAGGAGAGCCGCTTATTACGGAGATCATGATCCGTTGACGAGCAGGCTTTCAAACCGGCAATTGACCGGTAATAAAAACAATATGCCTGTTACCTCCTTCCCGAACGACTTCCTTTCCCGAAATGCGGGTAAAAAAAGCGGTTGACATACAATAAGTTCCAGCCATGTAAGTTAATGTAGATACTTATCCTGAAGAGAAATCAGGTTCTAATCCAATACCTGTTGATAATAATGAGAAACCGAATTTTTTTCTTCTTTCTGATCCTGGTTGCACATTGGGCCAAGGCCACACCTGTGCCCGGCTTTTACAATGCAATTGACAACAATATTATTGGGAATGACCAGCTTATCTGTAGCAATACCGTTCCTGCTCCTTTAACGGGAAGTGATCCGACAGGGGGAACCGGTGAATTTACTTTTCAATGGCAGAGCAGTAGCACATCGGCCACGGCAGGATTTGCCGATATTGAGGGCGCTACCGGCAAGGGATATGCTCCCGGCGCCATTGCGCAAACGCAATGGTACCGGAGGGTGGTGTTTTCGGGCACAGAAAGCAATACTTCCGCTGCCATACAAATTTCAGCCGACCCGATGCCCGGGGTGTCCATTAATTATGAACGGTCTCCTTATTGTGGCGCCGGAAGGGCAACTGTAACCCTGCAGGGGCAGACCGGCGGCGTGTATAGTTCCTCCACCGGGCTGTCTATTGATGCGGGCACCGGAGAAATTGATCTCGCCGCCAGTGTTCCGGGGTCTTATACAGTTAACTATACCTTTACCAGCGGGGCCTGCACCGGCACAGCCACTACCAACGTCAACGTGGGCGATCCGACACTGGTTATCACCAACCCATTGCCGGTTTGTGGCTCACCTACCGCCGATATCACCGATCCGGCCATAACGGAGGGCAGTACCAGCGGGTTGATCTACCGGTATTTCACAGACGTGGACGGTACCATGCCGGTCAGTAACCCTGAAGCGGTATCGGAAAGCGCTACCTATTATATCCGAGGCTCCAGCGACGGCGGTTGTTTTACCACCATTGAACCGGTGGTGGTGGTGCTTAATGATCAGCCGGTTATAACAGCCGACGAGATGGTGGTGGTTTGTAAAGGACTGCCTGCCATGCTCAGGGCTTATTCACCCGGCAACGCAATCACCTGGCTTAACCTGGGTGCAGGCGACAGCATCGAAGTTCAGCCTGCCGGCAATGCTATATACAAGGCCGTTGCGGTGAACGATGCAGGCTGCACCGATACGGCTACGGTAAGGGTGCAGATCCAGGATTTTTCTATTTCATTAATCGCCAATCCCAACCCGATGCTGGTGGGGTCTCCCGCTACTCTGACCACTTCCGCCAATGCCTCCTACAATGTAATTGCCTGGCAGCCGGAAATTTATTTCGGCAATCAGACCGCTACTTCACAGTCCCTGATCGTAAGCGATACTACCAGCACTTTTTATGTGATAGGACGATCGGCGGAAGGATGTATGGATACCGCCAGTGTAAAAACTACCGTGGATAACAAAGACTTTTTTATTCCCAATGCATTTACACCCAACAACGATGGGAAGAACGATGTTTTCAGAGTATATGGTTCTTCCGTTACCGGCGCGGAAATAAAGATTTTCAACCAATGGGGGGCTTTGGTTTTTGAAACCGGGGACAACCAGCAGGGTTGGAACGGGACCCATAAAAACAGGCCGCAACCCGTAGGCGTGTATGTATATGTGGTGAAGGTGAGGCTGTCGAACGAAGATTCTTTTATCAAAAAAGGCACTGTACGGCTTATCCGGTAAATACGATAGCGACTATTATTAATAATAAAAACGAAAATATACGGATGAAACAATATATACTTAAAATCCCTGCGGCGGTGGCCATCGCGGTGTGCGGTTTATTCGGTTCCGGGTACTGCCAGGTAGATCCGCATTTCTCACAATATTTCATCCAGCCGGTATTGCTGAACCCTGCTCTTACCGGCGCTATCGAAGGCGATTACCGGGTGTCGGCGGTATGGCGCAGTCAATACAACAATACGCTTTCTACCCGGGGGATCTCCGCCGAAATGCCTACCAATAAAAATATCAATCTGGGGGTTAATCTTTTAAACCAGTCCTCATCCGATAAGGCCTATCATTATAATAACGCTTACCTGAGCGTTGCTTATACGGGTGCCCGGTTTAATAATCACTATGTGGTAATGGCCATGCAGGCAGGTGTGCTGAATCGGAATTTCAACCCCAACAATCTTCAGTTCGGAGAGCAATGGACGGCAGGGATCGGCTTTGACCCATCCGCCCACTCGGCCGAAGTGTTTCATAAACCCAATATGTTTTCATTTGACGCGGGTGCGGGGATCGTGTATTATGACGCCACTCCCGACAGGAAAATAAATCTTTTCGGCGGACTTTCGGCTTTTCATATTACCCGGCCCAAAGATCCATTTATCGCCGGTGGCGACAAGCAGGCCCTGCCCATCCGCTACAGCGCTCATGCCGGCGCCAGGATTATTGTTTCGGATCTTCTGAATATTGTACCTAATGTACTGTATATGACACAGGGGCAAACAGAGGAAAAGATGGCAGGCGCCTATCTGCAGTTAAATGCGGGAGAGCAGGTGGACCTGATGTTTGGCGCCAACCTGCGCTTCGGGGACGCACTGTCTCCCTTCGCAGGCATTTATTTCAAAGGGCTTACCATCGGTATGAGTTATGATACCAATGTATCCACCAAAAATACCATGGAGATTGATCGCAACAGTGTGGAGGTATCCTTGTCCTATACCTGGTGGCGCAAAAACAGCATGAAAACCAAACCTTTTTATTGTCCCCGTTTTTAGCGGAGCAACTGATTGATATGCAAAGAAACAGAAATTGTGTAAAGATGAAAAAACGAATGATAAAGCCGGGCAACGTTTGTTTGCTGGCGTTTGCCGTATTGGGCACGTTAACCGCATTTGCGCAGAATGATCAGCCGGGATATTTTATCAGAGGAGAAGAGTTGTTCAAACAAAAACAATATTATGAAGCCATCCAGTATTATGAAAAATTTCTAAACACTGAAATAAAAATCACGCCAAGATCGCAACCCTTTGCGGTAAAAAAGAAAACGCCGGGGAAATCCAACCTGAATATCCATAATGAAACCGTGTATCACCTGGCGGAAAGCTACCGGCATATTAACAATTATACTTTGGCGGAAAAATGGTATAAGCAAGCCATGACTTTCTCCGGGGCGGCATATCCCGAATGCGCTTATTGGTATGGCGTATCGCTCCGCGCGAATCAAAAATACGAGGAAGCCTTTAATGTACTCTCCGGCTTTAAAGCAAGCCATTCAAGGATGGATCCGTTATTAACAGGCGTTGACAAAGAACTGGAAAATCTTAAATTCATTAACAACCAGTTGCTGAAAGAAAAGGATGATTTCTTCATTACACGGGAACAGATCCCGGATCATAGTTCAGCCTACGGGCTCTCCATATCACAGCCGGGCAAGATCGTTTATACTTCTGTAAAAGATGATCCGAACAACAACCTGTTTCTGTCGCATCTTTATGAAACCGGCGACCGGGAGGGCAGTCTGGAAAGGGGGAAGCCGTTGAGCATTGAACAGGAACCCGGTATTCATAATGGACTGGCTACTTTCTCAAAAGACGGAAAAAAAATATTTTTTACCCGGTGGATCACCAGGAACGGCGTAAATTATTCCGCTATCTATAGTGCGGAGAAGGCAGATACCGGCTGGACAAAGCCCTATCCTTTACCGTCGCCAGTTAATATGGAAGGATCCAATAGTGCCCAGCCTTTTTTAACCGCAGACGGAAAATACCTCCTGTTTTCCTCCGACCGGGAAGGCGGTGTGGGCAAATACGATATCTGGTATGCCAGGATGGACAGTAATTTTAACGCGTTGCTGGTTACCAATGCAGGCAATATAGTAAATACGGCGGACGATGAGGTTACACCTTCCTATCATCAATACAGCAGAACGCTTTTGTTTTCGAGCAATGGCCATATCGGTATGGGGGGATATGATATTTTTTCCGCGAAAGGCGATTTTCAGCTTTCCAACTGGGAAAAACCTGTAAACGCGGGGAAGCCGGTCAACTCTTCTAAGGACGACCTGTATTTTATCAGCACCGATGAAGACAACCTCTGGAATACGGGGTGGCTGAGTTCCGACCGGGCAACAGACTGCTGTCTCGAACTGTTTGGCATTCGCCAGGATAATGCCCAATATGTTAACGGGAAAGTGATAGATTGTGACAGCCATCAGCCCCTCACCGGAGTCCGGCTGATCATTAAAGACGGCGGACAAAACGGGAAGGAATTGATTCGGCAACAAACCGATGTCAACGGCGGTTACGGATTTGAATTAAGAAATATTTCCCGGCTGGAGATCACTGCCGAAAAGGAAGGATACCAATCCGCCACCGAAAACTTCACTTTGTATTTTGACGCCGGCACCAACCGGTTCACCAACAATGAAATCTGCCTGTCTTCCAGTGCCCCGGAGGAGAAAGAATTGATTACCGGGGAGTCCGTGGTGCTTGCCAAGTTTTCATTTAACCAGTCGTCTTTAGGTGGTTCTTCGTTTTATGATCTTGACTCTCTCGTAGCCTTCATGCATGCAAATCCATCGGTGATCATTGAAGTAGGGGGTTATACAGATGGCAAAGGTTCTTCTGCCTATAATTTAAAATTAGCGCAAAAACGAGTGGATGCCTGTATTCAATACCTGGTTAATAAGGGGATCCGGAAAAGCCGGTTGGTAGGGGTGGCCTATGGCGAGTGCTGCCCGTTGGTGCCGGAGCAGATTAATGGCAGGGATAATCCCGAAGCGCGGCAGGTAAACCGAAGGGTGGAGTATAAAGTGATCGGAGAAGAGTAGCGGTTCGACAGCTCACCACCCATTGCTTTTGCTCCTTGCGATCTGTGACCTGAGACTTGTACGGTAACTTTCTAATAAGGGTAGAAAGTAGAAAGTGAATTGAAGATTGTTTAAAAGAGAGGCATTGCTTCGGTTTCTTTTGAAATGCACCCGGTCGGTATAGTCTCCAATAATATGTATCGTGCCTACGGCACTCAGTACCCTCCGGATGCGCCTCGTCCCCGGAATAAATTCCGTAGTTGTAAGACTAGGTCAGTTCTACGAAACTTATGGATAGCGGTACTGTTTCAGATAGTTTAAAAGAGAGGCATTGCCTCGGTTTCTGTATTTTAACAACGGACTTTAGTCCGGTAGATCAGCCAGAAGGTAAAACAGAGAGCCGTAGGCTCGGTTCATATATAAAATTGTAAATATACCCCACTATCAATTCTCAGAATACTCCGTCTTTTTCAAAACTGTTTTGTAAATTGCCCCCGTGAAAAGGCTCATCGGTTATTTTTTGCTTATACTGCACCTGACGGTCTTTACAGAATGTCATCAGTTACTCCGTCTGCCTTTTTTCATGCAGCATTTTCAGCAACATTGTGCTACAGATTCCCAGATGAATTTAGAAAAGTTTCTGAAAGTGCATTACCTCAGTCCTATTTTCGGTAACGATGATTTTATGCAGGATCAGCAGTTGCCTTTCCGGGGTGCGGATTGTCATCTCATCAATACCACCATCTATCTTTATGCCCCGGTAAGTATTAAAATTGAGCCTCCCACCGAATTGTCTGCCGTTTTCTATTGCTATAATGAGACCCAAAGTCCCCAGCATTCGGACTTTGATATTTTTCAGCCTCCCAAGGACCCTTCGCTATTATAGGTCTCAACAATTTTTTTATCGGTTAATTTTTATACATGCTGAATGCTATTATTCGCTTTTCCGTAAGGAATAAGCTGATTATAGGTTTATTCACCCTTGGATTAATCGCCTGGGGTGCTATAAACCTGAGGAATTTGCCTATAGACGCACTTCCGGACATCACCAGTAACCAGGTACAGATCATCACCGTTTCTCCTTCCCTGGCTGCGCCGGAAGTGGAGCGCCTGATTACTTTTCCGCTGGAACAGGCTAACGCAAATATTCCCGGAGTGAAAGAAATGCGGTCTATCTCCAGGTTTGGGTTATCGGTAATCACGGTAGTTTTTGAGGACAATGTGGATACCTATTGGGCACGGCAACAGGTAGGGGAGAGATTGAATACGGTCCGGGATCTGATTCCCGATGATGCCGGGCATCCGGAACTGGCGCCGGCTACTACGGGGATAGGCGAAATTTATCAATATGTTTTAAGGCCGCAGAAAGGGTATGAAGGAAAATACAACCTGGCCGACCTGCGGAGTATACAGGATTGGATGGTACGCCGTCAATTGCTGGGAACACCGGGAGTAGCCGATGTAAGCAGCTTTGGCGGTTATCTGAAACAATACGAAATTGCGGTGCAGCCCGATCATCTCAAAAGCATGAATGTTACCATCGCGGATATCTTCAATGCTTTGGAGAAAAACAATCAGAATTCGGGCGGCGCATATATCGAAAAAGGACCCGCGGCATTATTCGTCCGGACCGAAGGGCTTGCGGCAACCATCTCCGACCTGGAAAATATCTTCGTGAAGCACACCAGCACAGGCATTCCGGTATATATGCGGGATGTGGCTGAGGTGCGCATCGGCCATGCCATTCGTTATGGCGCTATGACATACAGAGATGAAGGAGAAGTGGCGGGAGCCGTAGTGCTGATGCTTAAAGGCGCCAATGCGTCCGAAGTGGTGAAAGAGGTGAAAAGCCGGATGGAACAGATTCAAAAAAACCTGCCCGAAGGAGTGGTGCTGGAGTCTTTTTACGATCGTACCAAGATGGTGGACAGCGCCATTGGTACGGTGAAAACCAATCTCCTGGAAGGGGCGCTCATTGTTATATTTGTGCTTGTTCTATTTTTGGGTAACCTCAGGGCAGGATTGATCGTAGCTTCGGTCATCCCGTTATCTATGTTGTTTGCCGTCAGTTTAATGAACATTTTTGGCGTCTCGGGAAACCTCATGAGCCTTGGCGCCCTGGATTTCGGGCTTATAGTAGATGGGGCGGTTATTATCGTGGAAGCCGTATTACACCGGCTGTCGCATAGTAAAACGTTTTCTCAAACGATCCGCATTACGCAATCAAAATTAGACGAAGAAGTTGAAAATTCTGCGGGGAAGATGATGAATGCGGCGGTATTCGGTCAAATCATTATCTTAATCGTGTACCTGCCGATTCTAACGTTAACAGGCATAGAAGGAAAGATGTTTCGCCCCATGGCCCAAACGGTTTCTTTTGCCCTGATTGGCGCCTTTTTACTTTCCCTCACCTACGTTCCCATGATGTCGGCGTTATGCTTACACAAGAAATTGGGTCATAAAGACACCATAGCCGATAAGATGATGAAGTATGTTCAGGCTGTATATGCCCCTTTACTCAGGAAAGCGCTATCGTTTCCGAAAGTGGTTGTGTCTCTGGCCCTGGTATTATTTGCTGTTGCTCTTTTTATCATGAGCAGACTAGGCGGGGAATTTATCCCCCGGTTACAGGAAGGCGATTTTGCAGTAGATGCCCGTCTCCTTACGGGTAGTTCTCTTTCAGAAACCATTAAAGAAACCCAAAAGGCAGCCGCCATCTTACAGGATCGTTTTCCGGAAGTGGAAAAAATTGTGACCCGTATTGGTGCCAGTGAAATTCCCACCGATCCGATGCCGCTTGAAATGACGGATATCATGATCAGCCTGAAACCGAAGAAAGACCTGGTATCAGCGGGTTCTTTCGAGGAATTAGCCAATAAGATGAGCAAGGCGCTGGAGGAAATTCCGGGTATGACCAATGGCTTTCAATACCCGGTACAAATGCGTTTCAATGAATTGATTTCGGGCGCCCGGCAGGATATAGTTTGTAAGATATTCGGAGACGATTTGGACAGTTTGGCCGCTTATGCCAAAAGGGTGGGGGCTATCGTGTCGTCGGTGGCGGGCGCTAAAGATCTTTATGTCGAAAGTGTAACCGGCCTGCCACAAATTGTTATAAAATACAAACGGGAGGCGATGGCGAACTACCAGTTAAACATTGCGGATGTAAACCGGTTGGTGCGGACGGCATTTGCCGGTGAAACCGCCGGTATCATTTATGAAAACGAACAGCGTTATGACCTCGTAGTAAGATTGCAGTCGGCGGAACGAAAAGATATTTCCGATGTACAGCAGTTGCTGATAGCCACTCCCTCGGGACTACAGGTGCCTTTGTACCAGGTGGCTTCCGTAAACATACAGGAAGGTCCCAACCAGGTACAGCGCGAAAATGCCCGGCGCCGGATCATCGTAGGATTTAATGTCAGGGGGAGGGATGTGGAATCGGTAGTTGAGGAGTTAGACAAAAAAGTGGAGCAACAACTGAAGTTGCCCGCCGGGTATTATATTAAGTACGGCGGTCAGTTTGAGAACCTGATGGAAGCGACTCAGCGTTTATCCATTGCCGTTCCGGTTGCCCTGTTGCTGATTTTACTAATGCTGTATTTCGCGTTTGGTTCACTGAAATACGGTCTGCTCATCTTTTCCGCCATCCCTTTGTCGGCTATTGGAGGCGTGCTCGCCCTATGGATCAGGGGGATGCCGTTTAGCATCTCGGCGGGGGTTGGGTTCATCGCCTTATTTGGTGTGGCCGTATTAAACGGGATTGTGCTGATCACCGAATTCAACCGGATAAAGAGGAGCGGAACGGATAACATACAGCGCATTATTATGGAAGGAACAAGAATCCGGTTGCGCCCGGTGCTGATGACGGCCAGTGTAGCTTCTCTTGGGTTTTTACCGATGGCGTTAAGCCAGAGAGCCGGTGCGGAAGTGCAAAGACCCCTGGCCACGGTTGTGATAGGAGGATTGATTACGGCTACGCTGCTCACCTTGGTGGTGCTGCCGGTTTTATACCAGTGGTTTGAAAAAAGAAGCAATAAGAAAACCGGGATGAGGCCTCCGGCAATTATATTGTTGTTCATGACATTTTTAGGAACGGTAAACGGGCAGGAAAAAGTTTCGCTGAGCGAAATGCTGGAAATGGGTAGCCGGCAAAACCTGGGATTACAATCCGTAAAAAAGGAAGCTGCGGTTTGGCAGCAGTTGCAAAGCCGGGTTTTTGACCCCGGTAAAACACAGGTTGGAGGAGAATACGGCGGGATCAATGGCATTTACAACGATACCCGCTTTTTCATCAGCCAGGGTTTTAACCTGCCGGTGGTGTACCGCCGTCAGCAGCAATTGTATAAGAATGAACACATGGCGCAGGAAGGATTGTTGGAATGGAGACAGTTGGAATTGAACCGGGAGATCAGGTTAACCTTCTATGCCCTGGTGAATGCTATAGAACGGAAGAAGTTGTTGATGGATTTAGATACCATATACAGTGGTTTTCAACAATCGGCTGACCTTCGTTTGCAGACCGGGGAAAGCAATGTATTGGAAAAGACCACGGCCGATCTTCAATTACAGCAATTGAAACTGCAACAAAAACAGTTAGAGTCCGATATGCTTATACTGCAGCAACAATTACAGCGGCTGCTCCATACCGACAGGCTTTTGCTGCCCGGCTATTCTTCCCTGAAAAAAGAAAGCGCTGTTCTGCCCGATACATCTTTTGCAGCGCTTCATCCGCAAACGCAGTACAACAGGTTGCAGGAGGCAATAGCTTCGGCCCAAACCGGTATGGCGAAAGCAAAAATATCCCCTGATTTTTCCATCGGTTATAACAACCAGTCTGTTATCGGTTATCAAAGCAGGGATGGTATCAACCAGGAATTTTATGGGAGTGGCAACCGGTTTCATGTCGCGCAGCTTACCGTGGGGGTTCCGCTGTTCAATGGCGCCGCAAAAGCGAAAATCCGAGCCGGGAAAGCCCGGGAAGAAGTGGCCAGGATCAATACGGAAGCTACCGAGGAGTTTATAAAAAACAGTATGCGGCAATGGTTCGAAACCTATCAGAAGGCATTAAACAACCTGGCATACTATGAAAGTACGGGACTGCAACAGGCTGACCTGATCATCCGGTCAGCGGGGTTGAGTATGGAAAACGGCGACATCAGCTATATTGAATGGACTACCCTGATGAACAACGCGATCACTATCCGGATCAATTACCTGGATGCAGTGGCCCAATACAATCAGACACTTATCGAATTAGAATATTTAACCGGAAAATAAAACTTATGCGTTACTTATATTTTTTCTTGTGGGCTTTATTACTCGTATCCGCCTGCAATTCCAAGCAGCAGGCATCGGCAGTGGCAGCTTCTCCCGAAGACGAGGTAACTTTAACCGATGAACAGGTTAAAAACGCCGGTATTGAAACGGCAGTGGTGGAAAGGCATCTGCTCAACAGTGAATTAAAAGTGCATGGGCTGGTGGATGTGCCGCCTCAAAATATCGTGTCTATCAGCTTCCCCTTGGGCGGGTATCTCAAAAACACCCAGTTACTTCCGGGCATGCATGTACGAAAAGGAGAGGTGATCGCTACCATGGAAGACCAGGCATTGATCCAACTACAACAGGATTATCTGATAGCAAAAGCGAAACTTGAATTTATTGAAAGAGATTTTGAACGTCAGAAGATGCTGAATGAAAACAGAGTGAATGCGGATAAAACCTACCAGCAGGCACAGGCGGAATATGTTTCTCAAAAAGTGCTGGTAAAAGGATACAACGAAAAACTCAGGCTCATAGGCATTCATCCGGATAAGCTTAACGAGGACAATATCTCCAGGAGCGTGCCTGTATATTCGCCGATCAATGGCTTCGTTTCGAAGGTCAACATCAATATAGGAAAATTTGTGAATGCCGCGGATGTGTTGTTTGAACTGATCAATCCGGATGATATTCACGCGGTGCTTACCGTGTTTGAAAAAGACCTTGGCAAAGTGAAACCAAAACAAAAGGTAAGGATCACTTTTGTGGATGATCCTGCTACCGAATATGAGGCAGAAGTATTGCTGGTAACCAAAAATGTGGACGACAACCGCAGCGCGCTGGTGCATTGTCATTTCGAAAATCAGCCCAAACAACTGCTCCCGGGGATGTTTTTGAATGCCCGGATCAGGGTTAGTGACGCCGAGGTAACGGCTGTTCCGGAGGCGGCGGTGGTGCGCTACGGCAATGATGAGTACCTGCTGGAAAGCGCCGGGAATAACAGGTATCATCTTCTGGCGGTAGAATCCGGTGTCAGGGAAAATGGCATGGTAGCCGTAACCGGGAAAACAGGCGAGCTTATCGGGAAGACAGTGATTGTAAAAAATGCCTATTCGGTATTATCGCAGATCAGGAATGAAGGAGAGGACTGATAGGTTTTTCGTTTTTCGTTTTTGGTTTATGATTTGGAGTTATGGCTTGGCTCGTCACTGGGTTTCAGGTCTCAGGTTTCAGGTCTCAGGTTTCAGGTCTCAGGTTGCTAAGTGCTGCAACGTCATCGTTAGAAATTTCACGCAAAGACGCCAGGGCGCAAAGTAGTTGAAGAGGTATTAGGTATCAGGCTATAGGTATTAGGCTGTTAGGCGCCAATTTATGGCTCCCCGTTCTTCGAAATTCCTTATCTTTATATGACAATTCCTATTCATGTCTAAAGACGAAATAAAATACGAAATCACTAAAGTGCTTGACCGCTTCTCAGATAAAGCATTGGAGGACATACTTGCTTTTTTGAAAAATGTTGAAGACAAACATCGGACAGCTATTTTTAATTCCGATATTTTGCAAAAAATCCTTTCCGAAGACAAAGACTTACTGCAGAAACTTGCTCAATGATTTCAATCGAGGAAACCGAAGAAATACACAAAGTCCTGGTTGACACTTTTGGTGGGACACATGGCATACGCGACTTAGACGCATTGCAATCCGCGCTCTCAAGACCATTCCATACTTTCGACAATGCAGATCTCTATCCCAGCGTTTTAGAAAAAGCGGCTTCACTCATAGAAAGTCTTCTCAACAATCATCCTTTTGTTGACGGTAATAAAAGAACAGGTTATGTTTTGACAAGATTATTTCTATTGGCTAATAAGTATAATATTGAGGCGACACCGCAAGACAAATATGATTTTGTTATTAGTATTGCTTCAGGAAAAATTAAATACGAAGAAATCCTGGTGTGGTTGGAGTCTCACACAAAGAGGCAAATCGGCGCCTAATAACTAAGCTTTCGTTTCGTCCGCAGGACGAGAAATGAAAGCGATGTTGACCCCGCCTTGCGGGGCAGGCCTTCACCTACGGTTGCCGCTTTTGCATTATGGAGTTGCCGTTCTTTGAGTTGGAGGCATTTTGCGGACCAGGCAGGGTCTGCTTTCGTGTTGGGGGGATCAGCGGGCTGTTTTTTCTGATTTCTTTTCCTATAGGCGCATAAGATCCCTTACCCATAAAACTTAACTTAGAGGAGCAGGTTGTTTTTCCGGTAAATAATGTTCAGGCGGACCGCGCTTGCCAAAAACTTCTATAGTAACCAGCATACCGGTTTTGCAACAGGGACATTTACGCAGTAGTGTTTTTACCTTTACGGCAGGACGGTTTATTTTCAGTTGCTTTTGCAATTGCTGTAGCTTTCCCCGTTTCCAGGCGCCGCTTAGTATTCCATAGTGTCTTATGCGTACAAATCTTTGCGGGAGTATATGCTGTGCAAACCGTCTTGTAAATTCAGGACATGACAAACCCCTGCAACCTCGTCGTTAGACATTTCACGCAAAGACGCCAGGGCGCAAAGGAGTTGATGAAGGTATCAGGCCATAGGTATTAGGCTGATAGCTCATGGGTGATGGCAGAAACCCCTGGAACCTCGTTGTTAGAAATTTCGCGCAAAGACGCCAGGGCGCAAAGTAGTTGATGGGGTATCAGACCATAGGTATCAGGCTGATAGCTCATGGCTGATGGCAGAAACCCCTGCAACCAGTGACCTGTAACCTGCGACCTGTGCACCCTGCACTCCGCTCCAATTAAAAATATCCACTTTAAATCCACAATCCTTCTTTTTAGGATCGGATGACGCCGGGTTTTTCCGCTGCTTCGGGCTTTTGGCTTACCTTGCGCTCATGCAACAATACCTGCAGTTACTCCGGCATATTTTGGAAAACGGCGTTCAAAAACACGATCGCACGGGTACAGGCACCTTGAGTTGTTTCGGCTACCAGGCCAGGTTCAACCTGCAGGAAGGATTTCCACTGGTAACTACAAAAAAACTTCATCTGAAGAGCATTATATACGAGCTGTTGTGGTTTCTGAAAGGAGATACCAATATTCGTTATCTGAACGACCATAAAGTAAGCATCTGGGATGAATGGGCCGATAAGGATGGAAACCTGGGACCGGTATATGGAAAACAATGGCGGAGCTGGGAAGGAGCAGACGGGCAAACGATTGATCAGATATCGGAGGTGATTGAACAGATCAAAAAAAACCCGGATAGCCGGCGGTTGATTGTAAGCGCCTGGAACGTTGCCGATCTGCCCAAAATGGCCCTCATGCCCTGTCATAACATGTTCCAGTTTTATGTAGCTGTTCCAAAGGGTGGAAAAAAACCTTTACTTTCCTGTCAGTTATACCAGCGGTCGGCGGATGTATTTCTTGGGGTGCCGTTTAATATCGCCTCATATGCTTTATTGACCATGATGGTGGCACAGGTGTGTGGACTGGAACCCGGAGAATTCGTTCATACCTTCGGTGATGTGCATCTGTATAACAATCATTTAGAGCAGGCGAAACTGCAGCTCACACGCAGTCCTTATCCCTTACCCAAGATGAAACTGAATCCTCAAGTGAATAATATTTTTGATTTTTCCTTTGAAGATTTTACATTAGAAAATTATCAGTGTCATCCGGCAATAAAAGCGCCGGTGGCGGTGTAGAGAGGAGCGTTTAGAGTTTGGAAGTTTATGGTTAGGAGTTGGGGATGCAGGTTGCAAGTCTCAGGTTACAGGGGCGGGTGGGTTGCCTGTCTCGACTACCAGCTACGAGCCATCAGCCGTCAGGTGTGTGTCTCCTGTTGTTTGAAGTTTGGTGAGCCATTTGAGATGTGAGGTGTCATTTGAAAATATTAATTGGCTCGTAGCTGACAGATCACGGCTCATTGCTGGAAGTTTCATTGTCTTCATCGGCCGGAACGTTAACCCGGGATAAGTCGTTTTGTTATTTGATTCTATTTAATGAATTTACAGATATGCTTATATCGCTCATCGTGGCTGCTTCCGAAAATAATGCCATCGGCAACAATAACCAACTGCTGTGGCATCTGCCCAACGATATGAAATTTTTCAAGAACACTACGTGGGGCATGCCCGTGATCATGGGACGAAAGACCTATTTGTCCATGGGCGGCCGGCCTTTGCCCGGCCGGCATAATATCATCCTGACCCGGCAAAAAGAACACGGGATACGCGATGATGAAGTATGGATCACCGGCTCGCCGGAAGACGCTATATTGAAAGCGGAAGAAACAGATTGTAAAGAAGTTTTTATAGCAGGCGGCGGGCAGATCTATGAAATTTTTTTACCGCTCTCGCAAAGGATCTATATCACCCGGGTGCACGCCCGTTTAGAAGGCGATACGTTTTTCCCGCTGATCAATGAACAGGAATGGAAAAAAGTATATAACCTGGACTTCCCGGCCGACGACCGCCACGCTTATCCTTATTCCTTTCAGACCTGGGAAAGAAAATAGAAGTGGATGTACAATAAATTTCAACTGGGTCTCAAATACCTGCGATATTATTTTTCCGCTTCCGGTGGCAGGGGCCATGGGGTGCACTCTCCTTTTGTTTTTGATTTTATTACCACTATACTCAACGATCGGCGTTTTTTTTATGCCTACCGGGAAGTGGAGATCTTGCGCAAATCAGCTTTACGAAACAATACAATAATAGACGTAGAAGATCTGGGTGCGGGTTCTTCAGGTGTTTCCTCCCGGCAAAGAAGAGTGAAAGATATTGCCAGGTGGTCACTTAAATCGCCCAAATACGGGCGGCTTTTGTTCAGGATGGTGGATCATTACCAACCCGGAGTTATTATAGAGTTGGGCACTTCTTTGGGCATCACCACCGCTTACCTGGCGCTCGGACAGCGATCAGCGAAAGTATATACCCTGGAGGGCGCCACTTCCATAGCGGCCATAGCACAACGACATTTTGCACAACTCGGGCTCCCGAATGTTTACTTAACCGAAGGCGATTTTGACAATACCCTGTCTCCTGTGCTGCAACAATCCGGTCCACCCGGTCTTGTATTTATAGATGGCAATCATCGCCTGGAACCCACCCTGCGTTATTTCAACCGGTTGCTGCCCTATGCGCATGCACATAGTATTTTTGTGTTTGATGATATTCACTGGAGCGCTGAAATGGAACAGGCCTGGCAAACCATCCGGAATCATCCGGCCGTAACCTGCAGCATTGACCTTTTTTTTATTGGCATTGTATTCTTTTCCCCCGATTTTAAGGAGCGGCAAGACTTTAGTATAAGATTTTGAATGCCTTGGGGGCAGGCAGGTTGCAAGGTGCAAGTTACAGGGGGTGTGAAGTTTTGAGTTTTTGGTGTGGCGTTAAGCTGATTGCTCACGGCTGATAGCTGCAACCTGAGACCTGCAACCTGAAACCTGAAACCCAAAACCTGAGACCTGAAACCTGAAACCCGTAACCTGAAACCCGTACCCTATCTTTGTGACTTGAAACCAAGCCATATTTTGCATTTTCCTCCTGAATTTACAGACAGCTTACAGAAGGTTGTGGGCTTTTCCAAAGAGGCCTTTGAACGGGTACATCTTTGCGGCCAACAGGTGGTTTCCATCCGGGTGAATCCGTTTAAATGGCGGTTTCCCCCCTCCCCGGGGAGTGATTTGAAGACGCCGGTGGCCTGGTGCGGTTCAGGCTATTATTTACCCGAACGTCCTTCTTTTACGCTGGATCCCGTGTTTCATGGCGGAGCTTATTATGTACAGGAGGCCTCTTCCATGTTTTTGGAACAGGTGGTAAAAACGGTTTGCCCGGATCATAGTTTCGCAGACTATAAGATATTGGATCTCTGCGCAGCCCCCGGGGGGAAAGCGACTCATCTTTCCGCCTTGTTTCCGGAAGCGCTGATAGTGGCCAATGAAGTGATCAAAACCAGGGTGGGCGCCCTCATTGAAAATGCCGTCAAATGGGGAGCGCATAATATGGTGGTAACACAAAATGACGCGGCCGATTTTGACGCCTTACCGGGGTATTTTGATCTGGTAGTAGTGGATGCGCCCTGCAGTGGCAGCGGCATGTTCAGGAAGGATCCTGCAGCCATGGACGAGTGGTCGCTGCAGAATGTGGTGCTTTGCAGCCGGAGGCAACAGCGGATTGTACAGGATATATGGCCGTCTTTAAAAGAAAATGGCCTGCTGATCTATTCCACCTGTTCCTACTCCATGGAAGAAAATGAAGCGGTGCTGGACTGGATCGCGGCAACTTTTGACGCGGAAACCGTACCGGTTCCCCTGGCAGACGAATGGGGCATCGTGGAAACGGTTTCCGACCGGAAAAACATGTACGGTTACCGTTTTTTCCCCGACAAACTGGCGGGTGAGGGGTTTTTCATCTCCTGCATCCGCAAAAGAGCCGCTTCGGATGAAAATACGGTACGGACGAAGCGGATGGCTTTTATCCCCCTGGAAGAAAAGAAGGCGATTGCATCCACCGTGATCGAACCCGGGAACTACGTTGTTTTTGGGACCGGGAAGGACTGGTGGATCGTCCCCGAAAAAATAACGGAAGATCTCGCTGTGCTGGATACGGTATTAAAGCTGAAAAAAAGAGGGATCAGGGCCGGCAGGCTGATCCGGGAAGAATTATTGCCCGATCACGAACTGGCTTTAAGTATCCTGATCCGGCCGGACCTGCCGGCGGTTGGAGTGGAGAAAGAAACGGCTTTGGATTATCTTTCCAAAAAAGAGATCGCACCCGGGAATGCCGCCGAGGGCTGGAACCTGGTAAGGTTTTCGGGGTATAACCTGGGTTGGGTAAAAATATTGCAACATAGGGTAAATAACTATTATCCGATGTCTTACCGTATATTAAAGCGTTGATTTTCACGTTGTATAAGGCGGTAAGTATTTTTTGCTTATTTTCGTATGTGCTGAAAATAAATACTATCTGATGAAAAAACTGGTTACCCAATTACTCTCATTCGGAATTGTATTCGCATTGCATGCCCAATCGGATCTGACCGTTCATTCGGAAAATGGAAAACTGTATCTCCATCATATAGTGGCCGCCAAAGAAAACTTCTACAGTATTGGTCGTTTATACAATATTTCGCCAAAGGAAATAGCGCCGTTCAACGGCATCACTTTAACAACGGGGTTAGAGATCGGCCAGGATCTGAAAATCCCTTTACAAAGCGGGAATTTCGCCCAGCATGGCATAGCCGCCAGTGATGAGGTGTTCGTTCCCCTTTACCATATGGTGGCTCAAAGCGAAGGCTTGTATCGTATAGGGCAAAATTATAACAAGTTGAGTGTAGGTACCCTGAAAACATGGAATAACCTGAACTCCGAATCCATCAGCAACGGGCAGATGCTGGTGATCGGCTTTCTGAAAGTTAAAACCCATTTATCCGATCTGGCTGCTTATGGTACCAAAAGGATCGGCGGCGCGGTTACACAAACGCCTCCGCCGGTAGTTTCCCATCCCGCAGTACAGGCGGAAGCAAGCCCGGTGGTTGCCGTGGCTGCAGAACAACCGCCTGCAAAAACCACATCAGTGGTGGTAAATACCGGGCAGGATAATAAGACCGACGGAGCCGGGTTTTTTAAAGACAGCTATCGCGAACAATCGGCCAGCTACAATGCTTTTAAAAGTGAAATGGGGGCAGGCGCCGTTTTCAAAAGTACAAGCGGCTGGCAGGATGCCAAGTATTACGCGTTGATGAATAATATTACGCCGGGCACCATTGTCCGTATCACTAACACCAATAATAACCGTACCATCTTCGCCAAGGTACTTGGTGAACTCCCCCCCGGTAAAGAAAATGAAGGGCTGCTGATCCGGATCAGCAATTCCGGTGCAGCAGAGCTCAGGATCAATGACAGGGATCCTCAGTTTTCCGCCCAGGTAGCCTATGCCAGGGATGTACGATGACGGATAACGGTTTTATACACCCCGTTTTTTTGTATTTCTTTTTAAAATCTTTACCTTAGCGAAAGCCTTGCTGATTGCCTTTGTGTATGAATAGCGATTCACTAAAAGAGAAAGAACTGTTAGCGTTGATCGCCGGTGACAACGAGGCGGCGTTCAAAACGTTATTTGACCTTTATCGCAACAGGATATATGGAAGTGCGTTCAAACTTTCTCACTCTGCCGTAATTGCCGAAGAAATTGTACAGAATGTTTTTTTGAAAGTATGGCAGCACAGGTCAAAATTGCCTGGGGTAGATCATTTTAAGTCTTACCTGTACGTGATCACCCGTAATGAAATATATGCGGTTTTGAATCGCATAGCCCGCGATTACAAGGCTCTTTCGCAATGGCACAGGGAGCAGGATATTGCAGAAAACGACACCGAAAAAAGAGTGCTGGAACGGGAATACCGGGATCTGTTGAACAGGGCTATTGAGCGTTTGCCGCTGCAGCAAAAAAAAGTTTACACGCTCATGAAAGTGCAGGGGCTCAAAAGAGAAGAAACGGCCCATCTCCTGCGGGTTCATCCGGAAACCGTAAAATCGCACCTGGCGCTCGCCGTGAAAAGTGTGCGTAAATATTGTTTGTTGCATCTTCACCAGCTATTCGGCGGCTTTCTTTATGGCATTTTCCTTTTTTCCTGATATTTTTTATTCTCCCATTCCCCCAAAACACCAGTATAAATAATCTTCACTAAGAATAAAGTTTACAGATCATTTCTTATCAGGGATCAGTTTACTATGTTGACTTCCAGATTGACTTTTCTTTTTAATAAATATATTCTTCAGCAATGCAGCGCTGAAGAAGAAGAAGAACTGATGGCCTTTTTTGCCGACCCCGCTAATAGAGAAAGGGTGGGAGCATTGATTGACGGGGTTATCGGCAGCGAGGACGAAGGGATGGTTATGAACGCCTCAAAAGCTGCTTCCATCTTAGAAAACATAATTCATCCCGCGCAGCCGGAGAGCAGCCCCGGCAAGTCAGTGCGCCTGTTTGATGCTCCGTGGAAGAAGATGCTGGCCGCCGCATCGGTCGCCCTTTTGATCTTCAGCATGTCTTTTTTGTTTTGGAACAGCGATCATCCGGAAGGAGAAACCGGCCAGGTTTTTAATAGCGCCTCCGCTGTTGTATTACCCGGTGGAGACAGGGCAACCCTTACCATGTCGGACGGAAGTGTTGTTGTTTTAGACAGCCTGCAAAACGGGTTGCTGTCGCAGCAGGGGAATACGGAGATCAAAAAGGAAGGCACCTCCCTGATCTACCGGGATGCCGGGTCGCCGGTGGTCAAAGTGCCGGTATTCAATATTCTCACTACTCCCCGCGGAGGTCAATATCGTATCAATTTACCCGATGGCAGCCGGGTGTGGCTCAATGCCGCTTCCTCGCTGCGCTTTCCTGTCGCGTTTTCCGGTAATACGCGGGAAGTGGAGCTTGCCGGCGAAGCGTATTTTGAAATTGCGCATAACCAAAAGAAACCTTTTAGGGTACGGGTGGGGGATATGCGCGTAGAAGTAACCGGCACTCACTTCAATATCAACGCCTACGACGATGAGAAGGCAATAAAAACCAGTTTACTGGAGGGGGGCGTGCGAGTAACGAAGAATAAGGTAACCAGAATTCTGGAGCCCGGGCAACAGGCATTGTGGATCAAAACAGGCGATAAAATGGAGATTGACAGCAGCGTGGACATGAATGGGGTGATTGCATGGAAAACGGGGTTGTTCCAGTTTGAGGGTGCTGAAATTACTACCATTATGAGACAGATCAGCCGCTGGTATGACGTAGATATTGAATATCGTTCTGAAGTGTCCAAACGGCATTTTGAAGGAAAGATAAGTCGCAGCGCGCCTTTGTCGGATGTATTGCACATCCTGGAATTGAACGGGTTAAAATTTAAAGTGGAAGGAAAAAAAATTATTCTTCAATAGCATGTATTATTAATCATTAAAACAAAACCAAATGAGAAAAAGATATCGAAAAATGTTCAGCCCCTGAATATTCAATTTCTCCGGGAAGGATGATCGAAGTTGAAAAAGAAGGTCAGCGATATCCGACATCGCCGACCCCGGGCAAAAAACTGTCTGCGAAACAAATTTTTATTACCCAAAAATCAAAAGTATGATTTTTACAGTTGGGTGCCAAAGCTATATTGGCGCTGCTCTCTGTTCGAAAAAATTAGGGATGATTATGAAATTAATGATTCCTTTATTGTTGATTTGTATCTTCCATGTAAGTGCGCATACCTATGCACAGAAGGTTACCATCAACAAGAAAAATATAAAACTTAAAGATGCCTTTAAATCTATTGAAAGGCAAACCGGGTTCATGTTTTTTTATGACAAAGACCTGATACAGGGTTCCAGGCCTGTTGATATCAGCGTGAAAGATGTGGCTGTAGAGGATGCTTTGACCGAATGTTTGAGAAACGAGCCTTTAACTTTCAGCATTGTATCCAATACTATTGTCATTCTGCCTAAGGCGAAAAAAGCCATACGCGTCACCCCTGTACCCGGTGCGGAGGCCATACCGGATGCTCCCCCACCTGTTGAAGTTACCGGCACGGTAGTGGATAAGGACGGGAGCCCGCTGGAAGGCGCATCGGTATTGATCAAAGGCACACAGCAGGGTACCACCGTGAATAAGCTGGGTTCATTCACGCTTGATGTTCCTTCTGAAAACGCGGTGCTGGTTTTCAGTTTTGTGGGTATGAAACCGAGGGAAGTGAGGGTAGGCGGCCAAACGTTCTTTCATATTGTATTAGAACGGGATGTTGCCGATATAGGAGACGCTATTGTAGTAACGGCGCTGGGCATCACAAGGGCGCAGAGGGCGCTGGGTTATTCGGTAGGAGAGGTGAACAGTGACCAGCTCAGTAAAGTGCCGCAGGAGAATGCGGTGAACGCGCTTACGGGTAAAGTAGCGGGTTTGAGGATAGGCAATCCCAGCCCTGATATCAACAGTGATCCGCAGGTCATTATCCGGGGAGCGATGTCGCTGTCGGGTAACGACGCTCCGCTTATTGTAATAGACGGGCTTCCAACAGGCAACAGCGCCAGCGTATTATCGGATATCAGTTCCACCGATATCGAAAGCGTTTCGGTACTGAAGGGGCCGAGCGCCGCGGCGCTGTATGGCTCCAGAGCCGGAAATGGCGTATTGCTCGTTACCACCAAAAGCGGAAAGGGGGCAAAAAATAAGATCGGGGTGTCTATAAACTCCTCTTTTACCGCGTCTCAACCCTATCATTTTATAAAACTGCAGGATCAGTTTGCCAACGGACGGCAGGGCGCTTTTGGCGCTTCGCAGGATGGCTGGTATGGTCCCGCTATGGGAACGCCCGCTGTTCAATGGAATTCGGATGGTGTGGCGGTTCCCCTGAAAGCTTATCCCAACAATGTTAACAACTTTGTACAGACCGGCAACAGCTTCATCAATGAAGTAGGCATTCACGGCTCCGGAGAAAAAGCAAATTTTAATCTGTCTATGTCTGATACCCGTGCAAAGGGAACTTTTCCGGGATTAGAGTTGAAGAAAAACGCCGTAGGCATGTCTTTTTCCTATAAGATCATCAATACACTGAAGGTCTCGGCCAATGCGCGATATGTAAGCTCGGGGTCTAATAATTTCCGGACAAGATCATTGGGCTTGAACAGCTATCCGTTTGAGGATGTGTATATGATGCCCAATTATATTGATATCAATGACGTGAAGGATTACTGGAAGGTGGCGAACATGGAACAAAACGTGTGGGATCCGGGATTCAATAATCCCTGGTTTACCGCCTATCAGAACCTCGATGGTTTTCAAAAAACAAATCCGTACGGCAATGTTAAGCTCGATTGGGATATTATTCCCGATCTGAGTCTTATGACCCGTATAGGTACTTTCAGTGAAACCTACACCACAACCGCGCAACGGGCCGTCTCCGATATCCGGTACCCGTTGGGGAGATATAATTATTCCTCGTCTAATGTGCAGGAAACCAACATGGATTTCCTGCTGTCGTACAAAAAGAAGATACAGAAGTTTTCGGGAGCTGTCTCCGCGGGCGGCAATTCCATGTTCCGGAGAGGATCGAGCGCCAATATTGGGGGCGAAAACCTGGTATTACCGGGTTTGTTTACAGCGAGCAATGTGGACAAAGGTTCCCTGATATATAACAGCGCACTTTCATTGAAGCGTGTATATGGCTTGTATGGAATGGCTTCCTTCGATTACGACCGGATGGTTTACCTGGAACTGACCGGAAGGAATGACTGGTCGAGCACCTTACCACCTAACCACAGATCTTACTTTTATCCGTCAGCCTCATTAAGCCTTATTCTTTCGGATATGCTCCGTTTGCCTTCCGCTGTTTCCTTACTGAAATTGCGCGGCGGATGGGCGCGGGTGGGTAAAGATACCGGACCCTATCAATTACTGCAGGTGCTGGACCGCTATACCTGGGGCGACCGAACCACTTATTCTTTACAGCCAACAATGGCAAACAGCAATTTGAAGCCCGAAAGCGTGGTTTCCTCCGAAGTGGGGTTGGATCTGTCTCTCCTGGATAATCGCATAGGTTTTGACGCTACCTATTACCAGGTGGAAGACAGAGGGCAGATCATGAGCGTGCAGGTACCTACCGAAACCGGCTTTTTATATGCCAGTGAAAATGCAGGGATTGTCAGGAACAAAGGAATAGAACTGAAGCTGAATGTAGTTCCGGTTAGAACGAACCGCCTGACCTGGGACATGAATTTTGTTTTTACAAAAGACAGAAGCAAACTGGTGGCACTTCCCGAAGGCATATCCACCTTCCGGTTCTGGAGCCGCTTCAATGCCTATAGTGAAACCCAGGTAGGCGGCGATATCGGGGATATATGGGGCAATGATGTGCTGCGCGTTAAAGAAGGAAAATATAAAGACTGGCCGATCGTGGATGATAATGGTCTCCTGCAGCTTGAACCTGAAAGACGGAAAATGGGGAACGTGATCAGTGACTTTATGCTGGGTTTCCAGACCTCTGTTTCCTTTAACCGGTTCAGCATCTCGGCAAATTTCGATTGGCGCCAGGGAGGCACCTATTTTTCGGAGAGTATGATGCGTTTGGCGGAAGGAGGAAAAGTGGAGTCGTGGTATAAAGGACCGGGATCCAGCACTTTCACCGGCATTTTAAACCAGGGCTCTTTTGGAGGAGATCAAAATAAGATCGCTGATGAAATACGCAATAACCCGGAAATATACAATGGCTGGAATGGCCTTACTTATGTGGGAGGAAGAACAGAAGAAATGGGCGGCTATTTTCTGCCGGCCACCGGCCTCAACAACGGCGTTTTCTTTCCCGGTGTAAGATATGACGCGGCAACAGATGATTATGTTGAAAATTTTGGCGGAGCGGATACCCGATATACTCCTATTGATAATATTGCGGGCGGTTCCGGCTATACTTCCAGTCAGGGTGTTCAAACCTGGTTATACGACGCTTCTTTTATAAAGATGAGAGAACTGGCGTTAACCTATAGCTTTTCTCCCAAAATAGCTGGTGGCATTAAAGCACAGGGGCTGTCGCTCTCGCTTTTCATGCGCAACCTCATCATCTGGACAAAAGCGAAAAATGGAATAGATCCGGAATCGGCAGGTTTTTTACAAAACTCGCGGAACTCCTATAGCTTGGGATGGGAGCGTTCCAATATGGATCCCTGGACCGCGGTGTTGGGTTTAAAATTAAATGTTGAATTCTAAAAGATGTCAAATATGAAACCTGTATATAAAAATTTTAAACTTATTTCAACGCTTATTTTACCGTTGTTCTTTTTCAGTTGTAATAAACAATTAACGGACACCAATATATCTCCCAATGCCTTAAATGCTGAAGAGGTGGACCCCGGTTTTGTAATGACAGATGTACTGTCTAACAGCGCCATGCAGATGGTGCTCGCCGGCTTTGCCGGCAATACCAGCCAGTGTATCATTGATGCAACCATGCAATATGTGCAGCAGGACCAGGGAGGCGGCGTTAATATCAAAAATACCTTTGGATGGAAAGGAAGAGGATGGGGATATCGTAATTTTTATCTTCCTTTAGCCAACAGTAATTACCTGGGAAAGCGGGCGAAAGATTCCAAAGATTCCACTTTTTTAAGGGCGGTGTCGCTTACCATGCAGGGCTATTGGTTTGGTTTTAATACTTCCGGCTGGGGGGATGTGCCTTTCAGCGAAGCCATGAGAGGGGAAGATGATATTCTAAAGCCTGTATATGATAAACAGAAAGATGTATTTAAAGGGATTTTAGGTTATTTGGAGGAAGCAAATGACGCCTTTAGCAATGTTCAGGCGGTTTCCGACTTCACCCGGTCGGCTGATATTATGTTTAACGGTGATATTAATAAATGGCGGGCTTTTGCCAACTCGCTCCGGTTAAGATTTTTGATGCGCCTGTCTGAAAAAACAAGTGAGATGATGGATATCGGCGTGGATGTGAAAGCCGAATTCAACAGGATCGTATCGGATCCGGGCAAATACCCGGTCATCCTTAACAGTGCGGATAATGCCGTAGTGCAGCTACCCGGCACTTCGGCTTCCGACAGCTATCCGCTGGGGGCTTTTAATCAAAAAACAGAAGATCCTTACCGCCGTCAAAAACCCGGCGCCCCCTTTGTTGATTTCCTGAAGGAAACCCGCGATCCGCGATTAACCGTATGGCTTCAACCCGTGGACGTGCCCACTATTATCGCGGACAAGGGCGGTGATAAGGTGATCATGAAAGACAGCGATGGGAAAGTAAAAAAATTTTTAAAGACTTTCCGGGAGGGCACAGATACTTCGCTTTTTGTGGGCTTGCCCATTGCTTTGGCGAATCCAGATACGTATAATGGCAACAATGGGAATGATCTGAGCACTATCCGTAATTTAGACCCGGCTATTTATAACGCCGGCGCTGCCAATCCTTTTGTATCTTATTTTGCTCCCATGTTCAGGGAAAACAAAAGTCCCTATCTCCCCGGCATATTTCTCACGGCAACCGAAGTGAACTTCACCCTGGCCGAAGCTGCCGTCAGGGGCTGGATCACCGGACCGGCTGAGGAGTATTTCAAAAAGGGTATCCTTGCATCGCTGGATCAGTATGATGTGAAAAACGGGGATATGCGGGTATATGATCCTGAAACGCATCAGATTGAGGCGTATGATCAAAATGCTTTTCTGAACAATATGGTGGACAGGTTCAATAACGCAACGGATAAATTACTCCCTGTTATGGAACAAAAATGGGTGGCGTTGTTCACCACCATAGAGGCCTGGTTTGACTGGAGGAGAACGGGTTATCCCGATTTAGGTAAAAACCTCGTGAATGGCCCCATGGGAGATAAAATACCCATCCGTTTTTATTTTGGAGATAGTGAAAAGAATTTTAACGAAGAGAATGTAAATAAAGCCATCCAAAACCTTGAGCCCGCCGTAGATGACCAGTGGTCAAAAATATGGCTGTTGCAGGGAACGGGTAAACCGTGGTAAATAAAAATTTTTTGAGTATTTTTTCACAGAGAGGAGCTCCTTTACGGATATTCCTCTCTGTTTTTTAGTAGCTTCGGATGTATGTTTTTTAATTGTAACGCGTTGCTTCGTTTACCCACGGTATTCGCAGGATACAAACATAGTACGGGAAGTATCTATAGAGCCGTTGTGGATGGTGGGCTTGCAGGTTATAAAAAGATCATCCTGTTGGCGGTGCTTGTAATGCTTTCGTTCGTTATACCGGTACACGGGACGCCTTTTGAACAAATGGTGGTGGTTACCTCCGGCTCTCCCTCCGCTATTGAAAACAATATCCTGGAACTGTTGTGCGCACGTGTGAAAGAAAAATCACAGGTGGGGATACATATCCGACATGCCGGAGATAAACCTTTATCAATTGAAGAGGACCCCGGAACCCTGCGGATCTTCTTTGGCGTCGCTGCCGGTCATGCCGCCATAGAAGAATTATATATTCAGAACAGGATGGTCATTCTCACCGGGCAAAACCCCGGTCCCGAAGGCTTCCAGTTGAAATATTTCCCGGGAAAAAAGGAGGCTCCGGGAAAAATGATCATGGCGGGTGTGGATAACCGGGGTCTTCTTTACGCGGTGGGGGCTTTTTTGAGAGAGAGCCGGTTAGGGTCTGAGAAGATAGAGATGGACCCGTTGGATATAAGGTCTGCGCCGGCCTTTGAAGTAAGGGGCACGCAGTACGGACAAAGCCATGTGGCATTGGAAAAAGCAAAAGTCCGCCGGTGGACAAAAAAAGATAAAGAGCGGGCCATAATGGATCTGGCATTAGCCGGGGCCAATACCTTCTTTGTTAACAGAGGGTCTAAAGAGGAAGAGACGGAAGACATCCGGTTCCTCAAGTCGTACGATTTGATGGTTTGCGGTACCTTCCTTCCCAATGCTATTACGGAAAAAGAGTACCCGCGGGAATGGCGGGCCTTTGAATCCATAGGACGGGAGTTTTATATCTGTCCTTCTGTTCCGGCTGCCCATGCATACATCCTCCGGGAATGTGAACGTTTCTTTAGCGATAGTCCTGCTTATGATTTCATCCAGTTGAAAGGGGGAGACGGGGGAGGTTGTGAATGTGACCTTTGCCATCCTTACGGAAAAACCTTCATTCATTTGTGTGAACAAATTGCGGGTATCATACACCGTTATCATCCCCGAACAAGGCTTTATTTTACCAACCAGAAATTTGATAACGAAAGCGACCTTGCCATCCTGGATTACCTGAAGGAAAAGCCGCGGGAATGGCTTTGGGCCTGGGGGTATGGTCCCGGATCGGATGCCACTACCTGGCAGCCGGGGCATCGCCAAAACCACCGGATGGATCTTTTCAGATATCCCGGGTTTGGACCCTATGGTTTATATCCTAAGGAATTGCTTCACCAGCTTCCCGGGCGGCATAAAATTTTATATTTTAATGAAATAACTCATTGGAAGTATTCGCAACATGGATATATCCAGATGTATCCCAGGGCAGATAAAGACGGGAATCAGCCGCCTGCCTGGAGCCATGAAATTTATGAACGAAGACCCGATCAAACCCTCACTATGGTGTATGACCGGCTTAGCTTTTTTACATGGCCCCAATATTACCACCGGGTGTTCAACGACCTGATGCCTTACGGCGTTGGCGATATCACTCATTCCAGCGGTAATCATGATCACTTCAATCAATGGATGTGGCAGCGCTTGTTGTGGAACCCGCGTATGAGCGTCGAACGGGTGGTAAATGAATACAGTACGAACTGGTTTGGCAGGGCAGCCGCCCCATTAATGACCAAAGCCATCCTGCAGTTGGAATCCAATATGGAGGAACTGGAAAATGAACCCTTGCAGAACAAGAAAGGAATAGTTGCCTGTTATGCCGCTGTTCAGCAAGCCGGCCGGTTAATACCGGCGAACCTGATGAAAGACAACTGGCTATGGAGAATGTATATGCAAAAGGGCGCGCTGGACGCATACATCAGGCTGGATTTGATCCAGCAGCTGAAAACACAACAGTCCATAAAGCAACACATCACTGCAAACAAAAAAAATATTAAATGGAATGATCTGGCAGGGCAGATTGACCGGGTATTAAAAAATGAAACGCCGGAAATGATCAGGCTCAGGAAGGAAGCGGTTCGGCTGGGAGAAGAAAGTAATGATATCTTTGGAACCCGCAGTGAAGCTATTTTTAATCTCCGGCACGATTACATTGGGTTAGGCTGGTTGAAAAGGCAATTGGAAAGAGCGGAAAAGGCAAACGGGGAAGTACAGCGGAACGAATTATTAGATATGATTACCGACTATGAAGGGAAGAATACCGGTGCGCTGTATGATAATTTAGGTACGGGGAATACGGCTCCTCATGTGGTGGCAGGTTATCCGTATGATCACGGGCAGCCTTATGTATCCACCATGCTTTCGGAAGAAAACAGGCCCAGCCAACGGTCTATGCATTTTACCCAGGATGAAGATCAGGGCGTAACGCTGTTATATACCGGTTTGCCGCCGGGGCAGGATTATACGCTGAGGCTGACATTAGTGCGGCCTACCTTCCAGGAACGCTATGCCGGCAGGATGAAGCAAAAAACACAATCCGTTTATGCAAATAATAAACTGTTGGCCGGGAATGTGGAGCTACCGGAAAACAGGAGTGATTTTTTCAGTTTTGAGATCCCTGCTTCTTATATTAAAGCGGGTGTTTTGGAAGTCCGGCTGATGAAAGATACCACGCTTTTTGCGGATGATGAACCGGGGGAAATCTCAGAAGCAGATCAGCCGGTGGGGCATATGCTGCGAACGCCTGTAAGGGTGAAGAAGGAGCAATGGCGGAATACCGGTGGCTGGGGCACGTTGTTGTCTGAAGCATGGCTGATCCCCCGGCAGCAGGAAAAATAATCATTGAAAAGCCATTATTGATTTCATTTTACAGAAAAGTAATACGAAACAAGATAAACATGAAAGAGAGAAGAGATTTTATCAAAAAAGGCCTGCTCGGCGCCGCCGCGGTCGTTTTTAAAGACCTGCCGTTTGGCGCTTCGGCTCATGCCGCTGATTTTGAAAGGAGGGACTTGCCCCAAAGAAATTTAAATAAACTTCCGGGGGGATTGTGGTCGGTAATGTTGACCCCGTTTCTGGATAATAAAGAGGTTGATACAGTTGGGCTTACAAAACTGACCGAATTTTATATTCAGTCGGGAGCCAGTGGTTTGTTTGCCAACTGCGCTTCCAGTGAAATGTACTCCCTCTCAGACGCCGAACGGCTGTTGATCATTCGAACCACGCTGAAAGCCGCCCGCGGGAAAGTACCGGTAGTGGCCACCGGCACCTTTAGTCATTCTGTGGACAAATGCGCCGATTTTATAAAGCAGGTTTATGATACGGGAGTGGCCGCGGTTGTTTTAATTACCAGCCAACTGGTGGGCAAGGAAGAAACCGACGACACATTCAAAAAAAGAACCGGGCAGTTGCTGACACTTACCGGTAATATTCCTTTAGGGATATATGAGTGCCCGTCTCCGTATAAAAGATTGCTATCGCCCGAACTGATGAAATGGCTTGGAGAAAGCGGACGTTTTTTTTATCATAAGGATACCAGTTGCGATCCGGAAGCTATAAAACAGAAAATTAAGGTTGTAGCAGACACCTCTTTTTCTTTTTTTAACGCGGATACGCCAACCGCCCTGGGGTCGCTGAAAGATGGCGGGGCCGGACTTTCACCGATCGCGGGCAACTTCTATCCCGACTTATATGTGGCATTAATTAAGGGCGTCAATGAGCGGAGGAGCGAAAAAGAACTGAACCGGCTGAGCGCGAGACTAACGGTTATGGATAGTACCGCCGGATTGCTTTACCCGATGTCGGCCAAAATGTTCCTGCAGCAAAGAGGGGTGCCCATCACATCTGTTTGTCGTGTTCCACGACGGGAGATGCGGGTAAACGAACAATTGAAATTAGCGGCACTGATGGAATTATACAAGGAAACTTTGGAGCAATTGTGATCTTAAAATCTCGAAATTATAGTACAGTATCGTATGAAAAAGAATAAGCGGTTCGGCCTGCCGACGGGGGTGGCGTTTCTGTTGTTTTTAATTTCCTGTGCACCAGCACCCGGTAAGCATCCGGAAGGATCCTTTTACACGTTGGATGACTTCACACGGGTGCCGAAAGTTGACGCGCATGTGCATATCAGAACGTATGATACGGCTTTTGTGCACCAGGCCGGGGTGGATAATTTCAGGTTGTTGTCCATTGTTGTGGATGAAGCACCCGGAATAGAAGCCCAGCAGCAGTATGCCATTTATCAAATGAAAAGACGCCCCGATGTAGTATCTTTTGCCACCACTTTTTCAGTGAAGGATTTTGACAGCGGGGATTGGGCAGAGACAACCATAGACAGCCTGCGGCAGGCGATTAAGGACGGGGCGGTGGCGGTGAAAGTATATAAGAATATTGGAATGGAGCTGACAGACAGGCAGGGCAGGATGGTAATGGTTGATAATCCAAGATTCAAGCCCGTATGGAATTTTCTTACAGAAGCGCGTCTCCCTGTGATCGGGCATCTCGGTGAACCCAGGAATTGCTGGCTGCCGGTAGAACAGATGACCATTAATACCGATAAACGGTACTATACGCGCCACCCCGAATTTCACATGTATTTACATCCTGAATTCCCGTCTTATGACGATCAGATAGCAGCGCGGGATCGTATGCTGGAGCAGAACCCTCAGCTTGGTTTTATCGGCGCTCATCTGAGCAGCCTCGAATGGAGTACCGATGAATTGGCAAAATGGCTGGATCGTTTTCCCGGTAAGGCTGTGGATTTAGCCGCCCGGATCTCTCACCTGCAACTCCAGACTATGAAGGACCGGGAAAAAGTGCGGGAGTTTTTCCTGAAGTACCAGGACCGGCTGCTTTATGGCACCGACCGGATTGCAAATGATTCGGATTCGCCCGGAGAATTCAGTGCTTTTGTTCACCAGGCCTGGTTAAACGACTGGCGATTCTTTTGTACAGAAGACACGATGCGCTCAAAATCGTTTGACGGTGTATTCCGCGGATTAAAGCTGCCCAAAACGGTGGTGGATAAGCTCTATTATACAAATGCGGTAAACGGGTTTAAATTATTGAAATAACCGGGTTTTTACAACCTGCGATACACCATGCTTTCAATCCTCTGGCAGGATATTCATATTATATCATTAATATTCATTTTTATGCTTAAGTCTGATTATTGTTCCGGGAAAAATTATTTTACAACGATCTTTAACCTCGGGGAGCGGGGAACTCATTTTCGCAAATTGATGTATTGCGTGGTATTATTGGCGCTTCCTTTTATGACCTCTTCCCAATATCTCCATAATCCTTATACTCCCGGGGACATGCCCGACAGGATTAATCTTACGGTCACGGAAGACCCTTCTACTTCCGCGGCGGTAACCTGGAGAACCGGCGCTTCGGTAACCGCAGCTTTCGCTGAAATTATACCGGCAAATGCCAATCCCTTATCTGTAAATAAAGCCGAACGGTTGACTGCCCGTACCGGAACGCTTGTTTCCAGGGATGATTTTTATAAAGATATCAGGTGGAAAGGAGTAACCGCCAATTATCATTCGGTGGTTTTCAGAAATTTAAAGCCCAATACCCTGTATAGCTACCGGGTGGGCAGCGGAGACCATTGGAGTGAATGGCTCCAGTTCAGAACGACCTCAGATAAACACGATAAATTTTCGTTTTTATATTTTGGCGATGCGCAAACCGGTTTGCATTCTATGTGGTCTAAGGTCATCCGCGGCGCTTATGCCCGTGCGCCGGGAGCTAAACTCATGCTGCATGCCGGCGACCTGGTAAACCGGGATAGTAACGACGAGGAATGGGGAGAATGGTTTGAGGCGGGATCGTTTATCCACGCTTCCGTGCACAACATGCCCTCGCCGGGAAATCATGATTACGGGAGAGGAGAATTTGTGGAAGATTTATCTCCCTTCTGGCGGTACCAGTTTACCCTTCCGGAAAACGGGCCGGAAGGTTTGAAAGAAACCTGTTATTTCTCTGACGTGCAGGGAGTGCGTTTTATCTCACTGGATGCGTATATGGTAGAAGAATCGGATGAATATCTTCAAAAACAGGAACGGTGGATGGATAGTTTATTAAGTCATAATCCGAATAAATGGACCTGCGTGGTATTTCATCATCCGATATTCTCCACCAAAACCACCCGCGATAACAAGCGCATGCGGGCAACCTTCAAGCCGCTGTTTGACAAGTATAAAGTGGATCTGGTACTCCAGGGACACGACCATACTTATGCGCGGGGTATGAAAAATATTCCAATGGGAAAAAAAGGAGAGGTTTCGGGTACGATGTACGTGGTATCGGTAAGTGGTCCCAAAATGACCGATCATGATGTGGCGAAAGAAACCTGGATGGACAAATCGGCGGTATATACCCAACTTTACCAGGTGATAACGGTAGATAACGACAAATTGGAATACCGCGCCTACACATCGGCAGACGAGTTGTTTGATGCCTTTGACCTGGTTAAACGAAAAGGAAAGATCAATAAGTTGATAGAGAGATAGGGATTGCGGCTGCGGTCGGCACCGGAGGTCAGACCGCAGCCATACATCATCCCTCAACAGGTCAGAAGCGCCGGGATGATAGCAGCCGCCGTGGAGGCAGCAACAAAACGAATGTGAAGCGAAGACGCTTCGCATAGCAGGCGGGCTGCGGTCGGCACCGGAGGTCAGACCGCAGCCATACATCATCCCTCAACTGATCAGAGGTGCCGGGATGATAGCAGTCGCCGTGGAGGCAGCAACAAAACGAATGTGAGGCGAAGACGCTTCGCATAGCAGGCGGGCCGCGGTCGGCACCGCAGCCCGCCAACAACGCGATACAAAACGATCAAAACTGCCGGTAATCGCCCGCTAAATATTGGTTCGCTTTCTCTTCTTTAAATTTCGCGGTTGCTGCATCCCAGTGCAATGTCTCCCCGGGGAAGCGCCCGGCGATGGTTCCCAGCAAAATGGTTTCCGTCAGTCTCGCCGCATATTCAAAGGGAGCTGTAGTGGTGGCTTTGCCCAAGCACGCGTCTATAAACTGGTGGTAGTGCTTGGGTCCTTCAAGGTCGTAATTCCGGATGGGTTCGCCCAGGTTGTGTTCTTTTGAGATCTTAGCGATTTCTTTGGAAATGTCCACGAACTTACCCTTACTGATTTTCTTTGGGAGCTGCATAAAGTGGGGCAGCAACAATCTGCCTTTTTCCCCGACAAACATGGCGCCCTGCTCCGGCAATTCATTTTCGGCGGTCACCCCGGCATCCAGTGAAATCTTGTCCTTAGCGTTTGCGACCTGGTTTTTTTTGTCCTTTTTTATGTCCATGCCAGGTAACACCAGGTCTTCAGACATGCGGGGAGCGCCCTCACCATCATACCATATCCATTTTAAGGATTCACCCGTGTAGGGGGTACCCGGAAACTCGTACGTAACAATATTGTGTTCAGGAAAGCCAAATCCATTGGATGGTCTGCATTCGTTGGTGATGGTTCGTGGCACATCCAGTTTCAGTGCATTATACGGGGTATCGAAAATATGTACGCCCATATCGCCCAGGGTGCCACAGCCATAATCCATGAGTTTTCTCCAGTTAGCAGGATGGTACATGCCTTTTTTATAGGGTCGTTTTTTTGATGTGCCCAGCCAGAGGTTCCAATCCAGTTGTTGCGGAACAGGGTCTTCTCCCTCGGGCAGCGGACCGTCATAGCCCCAATTTTTGGGCGACCAGGCATGTACGGTGTGTACTTTTCCAATAATACCGGATTGAATTAAAAGGGTGGCCAGTTTGTAATCATAAAAAGAGTGTACCTGGATACCCATTTGTGTCACCAGTCCTTTTTCGGCAGCCAATCTTTTCATTTCCCTCGATTCAGACACATAATGTGTCAATGGCTTTTGACAATATACCGGCTTATTCATATTCATGGCCATCATGGAAGCCGGGGCATGCGTATGGTCGGGTGTGGAAACAATAACGGCATCAATTTCGCTGCCCATTTCCTCCAGCATTTTCCGGTAGTCAAAAAATATCCGTGCTCCCGGATGCATTTTGTGGGCCACGGAAAGGTTTACCGCATCCACATCACAGAGTGCAACTACGTCCACTGCGGAGTGAGACGAAATCGCTTTCAGATCCGCCATGCCCATATTGCCCACGCCGATATGAGCCGTTCTTAATTTTTCTTTTAGATTTGCTCCTTTTAAAAAAGAGGGTACCAGCACCATTCCCAGCGCACCGGCAAGGCTTTGTTTTATAAATTCCCGTTTATTCATGATCTGAAGCTTATCGTTTTTTAATTTTTATGTTTCTGAACCAGATCGGACTTGCATGGTCCTGTAAAGCAATATACCCTTTCTTAAATTTTCCGTAATCGGGACTGCTTTTCCACTTGTCGGAATTTTTCTTTGCATACCAGGCGTCGTCCCAGGGAACAAAGGATACTATCATTTTACCATTGAGCCAATGTTCTACTTTCTCGGGGGTAAATACGATTTTTGAACTGTTCCATTCTCCAACCGGGTGCAAAGTTTTTTCCGGATCGGGCGGGTGCATGGCATAGTCGGCGCCTGTTTGTTGTAAAGGTTTAAGTTCTTCAGGATGATCTGTGTACCCCAGACTGGTATTGTATGCTGTCAGGTCATGGATTTTGGCATAGTTTTCATCATCAATCAATTGGTACTCCGGCGCTACAACGGGAGGACCATCGTAGCCTTCTTTTACGTGATAGAAGATACCACTGTTCCCTCCTTTGGGCAGCTTCCACTCCAGATACAGCTCAAAGTTCTCAAATTCTTCGGCTCCGTATAGAATATCCTTGCCGCCGGTATAATTCTGTTCCAGGCCGAGCCGGGTATCAAAAGTCAGGGTACTGTCTTTTATGGTCCAGCCGGGAGGAAGGGAATCCATATTGTATCCCCTCCACCCTTCAAGGCTTGTGCCGTCAAAAAGATAGGTCCATTCGGAGTTGTTTTCGCTGATTCCGGTAGTTATGTCTCCGGCTTTTTGGTTGGATTGACTATTACAAGCGGTAATCGTTACAAGTAAAACAGCGAACTTAAAAAGATGCTGCTTATAACCCGGTTTAGTTTTAACCTTCATTTTTATTGGGGTGATTTATTCCGTAAAATGGTTTAAATACTGACTTTTTTCATAACAGGACCGATAGAACCTTCCTCGCCGGTTGCTATGCAGCCTGCATAAAGATTTGCAAAATAAGAATTTTCACTGATACTGAAAGAAAACTCCTGCCATCTACAATTTTTTCATTCTCCGTGGGCAGGAAGGGCGATGCGACGATGCTTCGCAGGGTGGGGGAGGTTGCAGGGGCGCATAGATATCCGTGCCTGAACTGAAGGTGGGGAGTCGTATCCGTCGCGGGAAACTGTGAGCTACGGGCAATCAGCTTTGGTGTAAGATTGTGAAGTGGATGTACTTAACGGTGGTGCCGCTATTGTGCTTTGATTGTGTTGCTCTTGAACCCTGTTCATAAAGGCTGTTCGTGCTTTCAAGGTGCTTGAAATAAATATCAGGAAGTTGCTCAAGCGTTGTGATGGTTTACTTTGGCTAATGTTCGTTGTAAATTCCATTCTAATTTCAGCTGGTTGTTTTCATCGTCTTTCAGGTGTTGAAACTCGTTGATAAGGTAAGTTTGAAATTCGGAATTTAGCCACATTGCAAAATGAAATGCAAAGTGTTTTTATTGGTTATCTATTTTCCGATTAGCCCGCTACCTTCACCAAACCCTGCGGTCACATCCGGTAAACGGATCAAATCAGTTTCGTTTTGTGTGATAACCGTTATCGTAGATTCTTTTACGTGTAAAATCCTTCCTTTTGTCATATTGGCTCTCAAAAAGGAAAGTTTAAAAAACCGATTAGCTAAAGATAGGTTGTATGTTTTAAAAAATTTCCATTTAGCCAACCTACTAGGATAACAGAAGGAATCAAGAATAGGATCAAAAACCACATTATGTTATGATGCCACGCAAAATATTACCAGCTGGGCTTTTGTCATTCCGTAAAAACGGGAAGCAATACTTCCTCTACCATTGTTGCCAAACGATTTTTGTTGATATTTTCAGGTCTGATTAAATTTTCTGTTCGGATAAGGTCAAACGGAAGCATTAGCGTAACATGATGTACTTTTTTTATTTTCTCGCCTCTCGTTTCGGCATTTTGCAAAATTCTTTCCATTGTTCTCAAATACTTTTCAACAGCATTTTTGTGCATTTCGGTTTCTTGGCTGTTGTCGCTGTCCTGCGTTCTCAAAAAATAATAGTTGTTGATTATTTCCGCCCCGATCTTTTTGTAAGTGTTTTGAAAAAGAGTGAGTAATTGTAAAAAATCACTTCGTAAAGAACCATTGTCTTTTAGTTTGTCAAAAAAACTACCGTCAAACAATTCTTTGGCTTTGTAATTGTAAATTTCTTGTAACAATTCAAACGGTGTTGTCCATCTACGATATAAAACTGCTCGGCTCGTATTTGCCTCTTCTGCAATTTGTTGAAAAGTTAAATTAGTCAATTTTACGGTGTCTGTCAGTTTAATTGTTGCATTGTATAAACTGTCTAACAAATCATTGCCTCGTCTTCTGCTATTTTTCTGTTTAGTCATTTTTTGATTTTTACGATACAAAAATAAGAGACAATCTGTATCTAAATAAATTTTCTCTTTATATTTGCATAAAGATACAAAATGTATCTTATTTAAAGATAAAAAGAATATGAATAATACAAAACAAAACGAGTTGGTAACGACAGAATTGAGAGATTTTTTTCAAAATCATCACGATAAATTGCTTTGCACAGCAAACAAAAGTGGCGAACCGTCAGTTTCGTTAATGGGAACGCCACGAGTTGTAGAAAACGGAAACATTGAATTTGAATTGAGTGATGACCCGTCTATAACGCTCAATAACATTTTGGAAAATAAATCTGTTGTGTTTATGGTTTATGAACCTGCAACACGAGCAAGAGATTACAAAGGCGTAAGAATTTATGCAAAAGTAACCGAAGTTTTGAGAGAAGGGGAAAAGTTGGAAAAAATCAGAACCAAAATCAGAGAAAAATTCGGGAACGAAAAGGCAGATGAATTGGTTGCAACTGTAACCTGCGAAATCAAAAAGTTACGTCCAATTGTTGATAGAGGTCAAGCGTGGAATGAATTGCCATTTTAGTCGGGCTTTTTCAACGGCATAAATGTCAAGAGCAGGAAATATTGGAAGAATTTCTATCTTAGATTGAAACGTATCAAGGGCTTTTTGATTCTTTTCTTTTTTGGTGCTTTTGGCTACTCCATATTTGAGTTCGGCAATCGTTATTTCAGATACAATGCAATTTTCAAATCCGATTTCACGGATTTTATCTATAAGGTTGAATTGTCCGTTAAAGAAATAAACACAAATATTTGTGTCTAAAAGATACCTTTTTACAAGTCAATAGATTTGCGCGTGAAAGTTCTGTCTTTCTTCAATTGTTCAACAAAATCGTCAGCAGATTGGTCGAGTTCCCAAGCGCCAAACAATGCTTCCCAAGAAGTATCTTTTTTCACTATTGTGGTTTTCATTGACTTTGAAAGTCGTGCAATAAGTTCCAATTTATTGTTTGGGCTTAAATTCTTCAGCAACGTAAAGTAGCTGTCAACCAAGTTAATATTTACATCTGCTGTGTTCATCTTTAAAGAGTTTTTCCAAGGGTAAAGATAGAAAGATATAAACGTTCTCTGTTCCTGATTTAACTATTTTATTTTTCCTGTAATTCCTTTCCCTAAGTCGAAGATTGAGTTGTGTCCATTCCTCCTTCCTTGTGAATGATGCACTAACTTAGCTGGTAACGTCCGGCGGCTTTGCGAGGGAGCGAAAAATCGAAGCTGGAAGTTTCGATTTAGCCGTGAACGTAAGCAAAACCGCTTGGGCATTTGCGAACTTACAAAATCTATCGCAAAAAACCAAGCGGTTTTTGCGACAATCGAAGCCGAAACGTTCCCCTTAGCGGCGAATTCCGTTCTCTCGCAAAACCGATGTTGGCAGCACGGGCTTTCTTGGTCAGTCGTCCATGCCTTTTC
>JAMLHL010000039.1 GCA_023957125.1 Chitinophagaceae bacterium | reverse complement strand
CTCCTTTATAATAACCTGGCTGATCTTCGGTTCATGGTACTTCTTTAAATATAAAACAAGTTCGCACTTTAATTTGGCGCTGGTATTTCTAACTATCTTTTTCGTCTTGTTTTATCTGATCTTCCTGTCTTACAAGCTGTTCCGGAAAGATAAATTGGAAACCAATGATATCTTTCTTTTGCTCGCCAATTCTTTTGTATTTTACGGATCAGGGTATTCTATTTTATATCATGATGAAGGAGGGAAACAACTTCTGGGGTTCTTTACACTTTGTAATGCCCTGATCCATGCACTTGTCAGCGTTTTAATCTACTCACAAAAACCGGCCGATAAAAACCTATTCTATTTTATTTCAGGATTAATGCTGGCTTTTTTCACCATTGCCATCCCCGTTCAATTAGAAGGAAACTGGGTAACCCTGCTCTGGGCAGGAGAAGCAGCATTACTATTCCGGATAGGAAGATCCGGACAAGTCTCCGCCTATGAAAAATTGTCTTATCCGGTAATGGCGCTGGCATTTTTTAGCCTTATTTACGACTGGGCAACAGTTTACAACAATTATAACTTATATAACCAGGAAACAAAAATAACGCCACTGCTAAACATACATTTTCTCACCTCCTTGCTTTGCATTGCTGCATTTGGCTGGATCAACCTGCTCAAGCTCAGGATACCTGACAATCCCATGTTGAAACTTAAAAAACCAATACCAGCGATCATTAACACAGGTATTCCTTTTGTGCTGCTCTGCTCCGCCTATTTCGCTTTTCGTTTGGAGATTGTTAATTACTGGGACGGACTTTTTCCGGAAGCCAACCGTACAATTGATTCTGAACAATCGGGGAGCCGGGTGTATTTGCAAAATGATTATTTCCAGTTGATGAAATCTACCTGGATTATTAATTACTCCCTGCTGTTTTTCTCCGTAATTAGTGTACTCAATTACTTCAAACTTAAAAATATACCATTAGGCAGATCCATGCTTGCGCTGACCGTTATTGCAATTTTCACCTTCCTTACAAAAGGACTTTATGTTTTAAGTGAATTAAGGGAAAACCGTCTGGATATAATATCTCTTTTCCCTCAAAAAGCGACTTACATTTTCGGGATCAGGTACATTTCATTAGCCTTCATTTCGCTGGCGCTTTTTTCCTGTTTCCAATACCTGCTTCGTATGGAAAAAATTAAACTGCTTCATGTCGCAATGGAATTTGTACTGCATATCACTATTCTGTGGATTGCCAGCAGCGAACTCATTAACGGGATGACCATCGCCGGATCAACGCAATCTTATAAGCTTGGATTAAGTATTTTGTGGGGTTGCTATTCGCTGTTCATGGTTATTTTAGGCATCTGGAAAAGAAAAAGATATCTTCGGATAGGCGCGATCGGTCTCTTTGGCGTAACCCTGATCAAGCTGTTCTTCTACGACTTAACCGATCTTGATACCATTTCAAAAACCATTGTTCTGGTAGCCCTGGGAATGCTTCTTTTGATTATTTCGTTCATGTATAACAAGTACAGGCAAATCATATAAATAAATCCATCATCCCCCTCAAAGAAAAAAATTGCCCCGACGCTTTTATTTTTCGAAGCACCGGGGCCGTTTTTAGTGTGTGTTTTCTTTAATAACGGAGGTTATTAAAAAATATTGTAAGCAAAACTTACATAATAGAGTCCGCCGATTTCCGGATTACCGAAGCCATTCATGTAATATTTATTCAACACATTGGTTGCTCCTAATTTCACCAGTGAACCGATAGCCGGGAAACGATACCCGATCATGGCGTCCAGGGTGAAGAAAGAAGGCACCGTGCCTGTGGCAAAGTCCGCTTCCCACAGGAATTCCGATTGCCAGCGGCCGGTAAGATTAAATACCAGCCGCTTATCTTTTCCAAAGCCGGCATGGGCTACGCCAAAATTAATCCGGTGATCCGGCGTGTTAAAACCAGCTACAAAATCGGAAGGCACATTGCCTAATTCATCGTGATAATAATTGCCGAACACCGAAAGTCCGCCGGTTAAACGGTAATCCAGTCCAATGCCATAACCCGAAGTTTTCACCTTTATGGGATCAATTTTCACGCCACCGCCGCCTGCGGATGACATGGTTGCTGCATTTTCCACGATCGAATAGATCTGGTTTTGCGTTGGAGATATGGGTTTAGCTACCAGGGTTCTTCCTATAAAGTTTTCATATTCTCCGGCATAATAATACACATCAATCAGCAGCTTCTTCGCGATCAGTCCCTTATAACCGATCTCATAAGAAGTAACACTTTCCGGTTTTAATTCGCGGGGTTCATAATCGCCAATAACCTGGATGTCATTATTCAGACGATAAACCGGAGGAATACCCAGACCCGGACCTGGTTTTCCACCGGCCAGCATGGCTTGTTGTATCCAGGGCAATCCGCCTACAAGATATTGTCCGCCGCCGATCTCAAGATTGATGTATTGCTGCTGGGTGGAAGGGAAACGGTAAGCCGTTTGATAACTCAACCGCACATTATGATCCGCGGCTAACTTCACCACGGCTGATGCTCTGGGCGTAAACCTTCCTTTGAAATTATCATTCTTATCATAGCGACCGGAAAAGCTGAGGGTCAGGTAATCATGCAGCAGCTTTTTGGTAAGCTGACCATAAGCGCCGTATTCGTTTATTTTTATAGGGCCATCATAATCTATGAACAAAGTCCCTTTGGAATTCAATACATATTGCTTCCATGATGCGCCTACTACCAGCTCCACAAAAGGAATGACCTCTTTGAAATTATACTGCCCCTCGGTCATCCACAGGTCACTGCGATCCAAAAACAGTCCTCCTACGGGGATAGGCGTTGCCCGCACCATATCAAACAACTTCTTAAATTCCGGGGTTCCGGCTTGCGGCCGCCCCTGGTCGGCAAAGGCCCGGGCAGCGGAATGGGCTGCACCTTCATTAGCGCCGGCGGCAATAGCCTGAACGTAGGCGGCTACATATTCGGGAAACCATTGTGTACTGGGCTTCCAGGCTTCATTCAGACGGCGTGCCGTGATGGTAGCATTATACGCCTCTCCTGCATTTTCCTGCGTGGTATAACCCCGAACAAACCAGTTCCTGCTATGCAATTCCAGTTTGTACTGGCCTATTTTAGCGCCCTTCAGCGAATAGCGGTCGCTGCCGGTATAAACGGTATTTCCGGTTCCAAAATTCCCTGCCAGCGAAACTTCCAGGTCAGGTGTAATTTTATAATACAGGCCGCCGGACAACTTAAAGTTTACCGTATTCGGATCTATCACATCACTTTCTGCATAGCCCGTACGCGAGGCGCTGGCTTCAGGAATAATATTATTGCGCAGCCCTAAATAAAAAGGCAGCAGATTGGTAACCGGTCCCACCAGAGAAGAGGGCAAACTACCCATGAAAGCCTGAAGTTCGGCGGCAGTGGGGATAGCCGGTAACAAGGCATTCATGGTCTGAACGATATCCACCGTTCCGCCCGTAGCATCCAGTATTCCCTGCTGTGTTTGCCCCTGTACCAACTGGGCAATGCTTTGCATATTCAACCCGTTATCACGCATATTGGTTTCATCCCCGTAAACATTGATACCATCATAATTGGGGTCGGTTTGCCGGTTACCGGGCAGCACTTTCCGGGTAAGCCGGTTATAGTCCTGGGTACTATTGGCAATCCAGTCTTTAGCCTGTACCAGTTGAAAACCTATTTTAAACGCGAATTTATTATTATAAGCTTTTGCCCATCTTGCCGACCAGTCGTTGTACCAGCCCGGTTTGTCGCGCTGGCTTTTATCCACGTGGTTCATCCCGGTTTTGATCTGGAAACTCAAACCCTGGTATTTAAAAGGACTTTTACTGTTGATCAGCAGCGTACCATTTACCCCACCCGAACCGTATAATGCGGAGGAGGCCCCGGGCAACAATTCCATATTGTCCACATCGAGTTCGGTAAGCCCGGTAAAATTCCCCACCGAAAAATTAAGTCCCGGCGCCTGGTTATCCATACCGTCCACCAGTTGATTAAGCCGGGTATTCCCGGAGAAATTAAACCCGCGGGTACTGGGCGTTTTGAAGGTAAGCGATGAAGTGGTGATATCCACTCCTTTTAACTGCCCCACCATATCATAATAACTGGTGGCGGGGGAATTATTAATATTGGCTGCGCTTACTCTTTCGATGGTAACGGGGGATTCCATAGCCCTGGTAGCCGTTCGGGTGGCTGCCACCACTATCTCATCGCCCAATACGGCGGCGGGAACCAGATCCACTTCCACTGCGTTGGTTCCCGTAACTTCCCATTCTTTGGTCTCAAAACCAATAGAAGAAAAAACAAGCGTAACGGGCAGCGCTTTATTGGTAGTCAGTTTAAAATTCCCGCGCGGATCTGTAAAAGTACCCTCGGTAGAACCTTTTACAACAACAGAAACCGCGCTGACGGCTTCTTTACTAATGCTGTTCCTTACCGTTCCGGTCAGCGTATTAGTGGATTGTGCAAAGGCACAGACGGTGAAAAACAGGAACAGGAAACTTAGGGTGCATGCGTATGTTTTCTTCATAACAGGCAGATTAGGTTAAAGATGTTACGGCAAAATAAGCATTGTTGGTATAATAAGAGAAATATAATCGGATTATTATTTCAGGACAAGCAAAAACGGCCCGGTAAATCCAATTTCCGATTCTTCACTTTAGTAATTATTTTTGACGGAATAAACCTGCCGGTATCGGGCACCTAAAAATACAATCATGAAACGGAACTTTATTTTATCCATTGCTCTTGGGATGCTATCCTCTTTTTTACTTTACATGCCGTCAGCATTCGCGGTGGCGACACCCGGAGACGACAACGAAATCCCGCTTGACGGCGGACTAAGCCTGCTGGTGGCCGCCGGTATTGCTTACGGTGCCAAGAAGGCGTATGATAAAAGGAAAAAAGAAAAGCAATCCGCACACGACCCTGAAGAAACAGCATAACCCTGTTTTTTGCCTGAAAAGAGCTTTAACTGCTTACTAAATAAAAGTTGATGTTGGTTTTTATAAGATCGCTGAACAAAGAGATCCATAAGTATTTTGACCTTTCGTTCGTGTTGAAATTCGTTGGATTGTTTGGTGCATTTTATTATATCAATATGTACGCGGTTGATATGATCCTCCCCGGCAAAAGGTACAACGCCTTCTTTTTCGATCGCTTAAATTATATCTACTGGATCACCGGAAGCATAATGCATACCGCCAACCTGATGACCCGGGCTGTGGGCCTGGATACGGAGGTGGTGAATACGAGGTACCTTGTAGGAGCCGGAGGACACAGCCTGTTTATGAACTGGCAATGCGTCGGGCTGGGGATATTCAGCTTCTGGGCTGCTTTTATTCTTGCCAACAAAATGAACCTGAAACGAAAGATCATCTGGGGCGCCGGCGGAATGCTGGCGATCTGGTTGCTCAACTGTTGCCGCACAGCCTTGCTGATGGTGGCCCTGGAACACCACTGGAAAGAATGGAAACAGGGATGGACACACTTCAGAACACTTGACCACCACGATCTGTTCAATTACGGTTGTTATCTTATCATCCTGGGTGGAATCTGGTTTTTTTATAAAAAATCAACCTGACAGGTTATGCTGCATCGTATTCCTATTTATTGAACATTTATTAAAATTGTATAAGAACTCACTGTCAGGTTTTTATAAAAAATATAAAAACGAAGAAAAAAGCGGATAGCACCGTCCGGAGGTTTCAAAGCTAAAAATTGGTGATATTGAACCTGCTGTTTACTTTCGTGTATGCGCTTATTTTCTTTCCCCCGGCAAACTGCCTTTTACAAGGGCAAAGTCCGCGATGTTTACAGTATCGGAACCGATTACCTGGTAATGATCGCAAGTGATCGTATCTCGGCATTTGACGTCATTCTTCCGCGTGCCATCCCGTTTAAAGGCCAGGTACTTAACCAGATCGCCGCATTTATGATGGAGGCAACTTCAGATATCTGCCCGAACTGGCTGCTGGCAACGCCCGCCCCAAATGTGGCAATCGGGAAAAAATGTGTTCCCATTAAACTGGAAATGGTGATCCGGGGTAACCTGGCAGGACATGCATGGCGTACCTACCATGAAGGCAAAAGGGTTTTGTGTGGCGTACCGCTCCCGGAAGGATTGAAGGAAAACGACCCCTTTCCCTCGCCCATAATAACGCCCGCTACCAAAGCCGAACAGGGGCACGATGAAGACATCTCAAAAGAGGAGATTATAGCCCGGGGTATCGTTACGGAAAAGGAATGGGCTACCCTGGTTTCCTATACCACGCAACTGTTTGAAAGAGGGCGGTCGCTTGCGAAAAAACAGGGGCTCATCCTGGCAGATACCAAATACGAATTTGGAAAAATCGGAAATACGATTTATCTTATGGACGAAATTCATTCTCCCGATTCGTCCCGGTATTTTTATGCCGATGATTTTGAGAAAAAACAGCAAACGGGAGAGAAACAGATCCAGCTCAGCAAAGAATTTGTGCGGGAATGGCTCCTTGCCCATAATTTCATGGGTAAGGAAGGACAAACTGTTCCGGAAATGAGTGACGAATGGGTGCAAACCATAAGCCGGCGCTATATTGAATTATTTGAAAAAATAACCGGCGAAAAATTCATACCTGAAAAACTGAGTGAGGAAGAAACGTTTAGCCGTATTGTAGCAACACTGCAATCCTTAAATTCATAACCGCATGGTATCACGATTGGCTTATTTAATTATTTTTTTATCATTATTATCCTGCTCTGGTATGACAAAAACTGGTTCGGTAAATTATCTTATCACAGGTACCTATACGGGCGGAATGAGCGAAGGGATTTATGTGTTTGAATTCAATAGTACCGACGGAAGCTTTAAAGAGCTGAGTCATGTGAAGACGTCGAATCCATCCTACCTGACCGTTTCCCCGGATGAAAAATTTGTGTTTTCGGTAAACGAAAACGGTAAAAACGACAACGGGGGAGAAGTGAGTTCTTTTTCCTTCGATAAAAATACCGGCGTTCTAACGCCCATCAACAGCCAATTGTCCGGTGGGGACTCCCCTTGTTATATTGACGAAGATAATACAGGGAAATGGTTAGCGGTAGGCAATTACAGCAGCGGCACCTTTTCTGTTTTGCCTGTTGAAGCTAACGGAACCATAGGTGAAGCCACTACTACCATCCGGCATTCTGGTACGGGGGTAAATCCGCAACGTCAGGAAAAGCCGCATGTTCATTGTACCATTTTCTCCCGGGATAATAAATGGTTGTTCGTGTCTGATCTCGGCACGGACAAGGTAATGATCTATGCCTTTGATGCAGCCACCGGCGAAGTAAAACCCGCTCCCCAGCCGTTTGCAAAGATCACCGATGGCGGCGGCCCACGGCATCTTGTTTTTCATCCCAACAACAAATATGCCTACCTGGTGGAGGAAATGGGCGGTGCTGTGGATGTATTTCAATACGATAACGGAACATTAGATGAGATACAGCATATTGCCTCGGTTCAGGATAACGACACGGGTTTCATCGGCAGCGCGGATATCCATATCAGTCCCGATGGAAAATTTTTATATGCTTCCAACCGCGGCGGATTCAATACCATCGCCATCTATTCCATCAATCCCCGGGACGGGAAACTCACCCTGGTGGGACATCAACCTTCATTAGGTGAAATTCCCAGAGGTTTTGTGCTCGATCCTTCCGGCAATTATTTATTGGCCGGGAACCAGGAAAGCGACAACATCGTAATTTTTAAACGAGACGTAACCACCGGTTTACTAACGGATACCGGTAAGCGAATTGAAGTGGGCAAGCCGATTTGCCTGAAATGGATCAGTAAGGAAAACTAAGTTTTATTTAAAACAGAATGGATTTTTTACGGGTATCAAAAAGATACGGTCGGCTGCCTCATAGTGTCAGCCGACCGTATTTGTTATTTTCTGAAGTATGATCCCGTTTATCTGCCGCCGGTGAGCTCCGTAATAGGCTTCCCGATAGATCCGCTGGGCATTTGTATGTGCAGTAATGCAGCCAGCGTAGGCGCAATATCCGCCATCCCCGTTACCCGGTTGGTATAGCCTGGCTTTACTTTCCAACCCATCCACACCAGTGGAATATGCGCATCATAAGGATACCAGGTGCCGTGAGTTGCGCCTTTAATGCTTCCTCCTTTCCAGGTGGGTTGCGGCACCACCACGAAATCCCCGCTGCGTTTGGCATTATATCCTTTGATAAGCATGGATTTCATGGGTTCAGGTATAGCGGCCGTAGCCAGCGCTTCATTCTTCAGCACATTGGCTATCCCCTTTGCGTTCATCAAAATATTTTTTATTGTAACAGCCACATCATCCCTGCTGATATTCTTTTTGTCAAATTCTTCCCAGTTCATATACAACTGGTAGTTGGCAAAGGAAAGCACCGGTTTTTCAACGCCATACTTTTCCTTCAGACCGTTAGTAACCGCTTCAGAGAAGTCCTTACCGGCAATCGCACCGGAAGGCATTTTATTTTCCAGGTAAAAACCGGGAGATTCAGATACCGCATGATCGGCAGTAATGAAATAAAGGTAATTGCCTTTCCCAAATCTTTTATCCAGGTAGGAAAAGAAGTCGGCAAGCTCCCTGTCCAAACGAAGATAGTTGTCTTCTATTTCAATGGAATTTGGTCCGTAGGTATGCCCGATGGCATCGGGGCTGGAGAAACTTATGGCCAGGAAATCGGTGAACTTTCCGCCACCCATATCGTATCCTTCTATGGCTGCTTTGGCAAAATCAAAGGTGAGGGTATTGCCATAAGGCGTGGTACGTACCGCCCCATAATTTTTTCCAATGAATTGCTTCAACCGGTGCGGGAAAACCGGCTTTTCTTCCCCGTTGGCGGTATTCTCATAAGATTTATCATCTGCCGTGCTTAAGGTATAGGTATTGATGGGGAACAGGGTGTTCCAATCATTCTTATAATATCCATCCACCACTTTTTTATCGTTAAAGCGTTTGGCCCATTCCGGTAGCTCCTGCATATAATAGGTGCTGGTTACAAAATTCCCGTCATGACCATTGTACCAGAAAGCAGCCGTAGCGGCATGTCCTGCCGGCAGGATGGAAGCCCTGTCTTTTATGGCAATCCCCACCGTTTTGCTTTGAAAATTGGACGCGATGCGCAATTGGTCGGTGATGGTGGTGGACAAATTATTGCGGGGCGATTCCCCGGTTCCACCCTGTGTGGCCCCAACAAGGAGTACCGAAGGATCATCTACACAACCGATATTTTTGCCGGCAGAACGGTCAAACCAGTCGTTTCCTACAATACCGTGTATCGCGGGAACAGAACCTGTATATACGCAGGTATGACCACAGGCGGTAATAGTAGGAGAATAATCAATCAAAGTGTTTTCACATGAGAAGCCGTCTCTTAGCAGCCTTTTAAAACCGTTTTCGGTGTATCGGTTCTGAAAACGATACAGGTAGTCCCAACGCATCTGATCTACCATCATTCCTACAATAATTTTGGGTTGTTGCGCTGTGGAGGCTGTAGCTACTTTAGGGCTCTGCGCCTGTGTTATCAACACAAACGAAAGCATTACCAAACCTGAGAAACAGTACTTTAACTTCATCATTGGAAATATTTAATTTTTACGAATTACAATTTCGCCGGGCAATTTAGGAAGTTTTACAAGGAAAGCGTTGCTATAGCAACCGCTGTTTTTTCATTTTCACACAATACCGGTTATTATGCTTTTTACATATCAATGCAGGCCTATTCTTTAATTTCTTTAATTGCTTCCGCCACAGGATGGTCGGCCTGGTAATGCAGACCCAGGAGGTTGGCCACCGTTTGCGCCGTCTGCTGCTGGTACAGTTGCATCGCCGTCTTCAGCTCTCCTTTAGCCGGGATGCCGGGTCCCACCATAGCCATCCACATTTCATGAGAATCAGGCACGCCTCTGCTGCCGTGGCTGGTCCACTGATCCTTGTTCAAATCTCCCCGGCCATGATCCGTAGTAATAAAAAGAGCCGTCTTATCCCGGTACCCGGGCGTGCTTTGCACATAATCCCAGATCTCTTTTATCCAGGCATCTACCTGCTTTGCGGCATCCAGGTAATCTTTATACCTGCCGGCATGGGCCCATTCATCCGTTTCACCATATCCGATAAAAAGAACACGCGGTTTCTTTTCTTTTAGATACTCGAGGGCCTCATAATGGGTGAATACGTCCAAACATTCTCCTTCATTAAATGGTTTATAAGAATCTTTAAGCATGGCATTGATCAGCTTTTCATTTGCCGTTGGCGCTTCCCCACCTGTGGGATTAAAAGCCGATACTACCGGAAAGCCGCAGCGCTCTTTGTTCAGGATACGGTCAAACGCACCCCAGGCGCCAAACGCCGCTACCTTGTTTTTAAATCCCTCCTGTTGATTAATGAATTCCAGAACGGTAACATGGGGATTGGCCATATAGCCATTGGTGTTGATGGCTGTATCCGGATAACCGGTAAAGATTTCATTATAGCCGGGATAAGAGAAACTATAAGGGTTGGCTACATCTACTTTGTTATCATAAGCCCGATTGCCATAAATCTGCCCGTTTTGAACGATCGTTTCCCAGAAAAACGGCAGTAATTTTTTTCTTCTTTCCGTTTCACTGCCGGCCCAGTACCGGTTAAATATCCGGGCGCTGTCGCTTCGCCCCTGGTTGAATCTGCTATCGGAAGCAATCAGGCTGTCCATGCCTTTAAACAGTTCCTGCCAACGGAAACCGTCGGTGGTAATAAGGATCAGGTTTTCAATCTTTCCTGCATTACCATCTTTGGTATTATTGCCCGTACAGCCGTGTAATACAAAGCATCCTGCCAATAGCCATATTAATTTCTGCATAGTGATTTTTTTATTTTGCCGGATAATATTTTTCAAGCCATGCAAAGGTTTTAGCAAACACATCTACCGCTGCGGCGGGGCCTACCCCGTGTTTTTCTTCAGGATAAATTTCCAGTTGGGCCGGCACATTTAATTCCTGTAGTTTTTCATATAATCGCCGTGCCTGGCTCGGTTTCACCAGTTCATCTTTTGCTCCGTGAAAAATAATGGTGGGTACCGCGGTTTCCTTATTCAGCCTAAGCAACGGACTGGCATCTTTTGCGATGGGTGCATTTTCATCTTTTTCTCCCAAAAAATTGATCACAATGTTATCAGCATCGCTGCCGTCGGGGCGGACCGACTTATCGGTAAAGTCGGTAGGACCCCAAAGATCAATTACCGTCTTCACCTGTTTCTTCTCATCATAACCATACGCATACAGCATTGCCAGGTGTGCGCCTGCACTACCTCCCATCAGGGCAAATTCATTTCCGTTATAACCATATCTGCCCGCATTTTCGGTAAGCAGCTTCAATAGCCTTTTTACATCCTCGATCTGCGCAGGGAAACGATTGTTTCCGTCTTTTACCAGGCGGTAATTCATCGTTACCACTATATATCCTCTTTTGCCCACCAGTTCCTCTACCAATTGACGGGGAAATTCACTTTTGTCACCCTTTGTCCATCCTCCGCCGTGAATATACACGATCACTTTGGCATTGGGTTGCATATCCTTAGGCAAATAAGCATCAAACCGGTTTTGATCTTCCGGCGCATTCCCGTATTTCACATTTTTCAGTTCCCGGTAGGCCTTCTTTTTGAATTTAGCGTAGGGGTCTTCCCTGGCTATATCTTTCCCTAACCCGTTGCGCAGCCCGTTCTTATTCAGATAGGTGATCAGTTCTTTGGGATGATCGGTTTGTATGCCCTGGATACCTTTCTGCAGAGCCTCGTTCCAATCGGACTCATTCTCTGTGTTGCTTTCTACATCCAGCCATACTGCCACTCCGGCGTCATTTGCCGCGGATACCATATCCTTGTCGTAAATATTATCCAGCACCTCCAGGTTGGCCTGATCCAGGAAAAATGCAAGCTCTTCCTTCGTTTTCACCTCTTCAATGGCGCTGGCTATCACCGGCACTCCGGGCGCTATCTTCCTCCATTCCTTGTATTGGGGGATACTGTTGACATATACCGCCACCTGCCGGTCCATCCCGGCATCCCTGATCTGATCGTAGGTGGCTGCAACATCGGCATCTTTAAAATCGAGATAGATATTGATCTTTCCCCTGCAAGCCTTCAGCACTTCAGCGAAAGTGGGAATACGGTAGGTTTTTTTAACCGGGTGATTCTTATCCGATACCTTCAACTGACGGATCTCCGCCAACGTCAGCTCTTTCACTTTTCCGGAACCATCGGTCATACGATCCACAGCTGCATCGTGCAAAATTACCCGGTGTCCGTCGCTGGTAGTACGAAGATCCACTTCCACGTAATCCGCACCGCTTTTGATGGCGGCTTTTACCGCCTCCAGTGTATTTTCCGGAACCTTAGTGTGGTCTCCACGATGCGCAATTACCGCTAACTTATATTTTGTTTCCGGCAGCGGGGCTTTGCCCTGGGAAAAAACCAGGGACACCGAAAGTAATAAGGGTAAAAAAAACAGTATCTTTTTCATGGGGGAAATTTATTCTTCTTTGGTCAGAACGCCCGGTTACGAATATTTCTGCCGGCGGGCAAGATCAACGGCAAAGTATCGTGTCGTAATTTTCAATTTTCCGCCGGGTCATATGGTACCCCAAAGGAGGCTGAAACCCGTAGCAGATACTCATAATATTCATCAAAATTACCATAAAACTATTCCGGGTGTTTCGCCAATTTTCACCCATCCCGGGGATCCCGGCCGGCGACACCAACGCCGGTATTGAATTACCATAAAACTTCCTCCACCGGTATGCGTCGCAGATAGTCTTTTATATTACAGGGCTGTACATAAATCCGGGGTTACTCCTCCAACTGAGCGAGGCTTTCCTCTATCACCCGGATCTTTGCCTCCGCGTCTGTCATTTTCTTTCTTTCCATCTCCACCACTTCCGGTTTCGCATTTTGCACAAAACGTTCATTGCCCAATTTCTTAAGCACAGCGCTGAGAAAACCTTTCTGATAAGCCAGGTCCTTTTGGAGTTGTTCTTTCTGCTCCCCGCGGTCTATCGAAACATCCGCCAGGACGTAAAATTTATCCCGTCCCACAACCAGTTTAATAGAAGTTGATGCTGTTCCACTCCCAAAATGAACCGCAGCGGCATTGATCTGCCTGCTCAGAATATCTTTGACCGGAGAATAATCCTCCGGTTTCGCTGTCTCAATATACAGGGTAAGGGTTTCTTTTTGACCCAGTTTATTTTTGAGCCTGATGTCCCGCAGAGCGGTAACAGACTGTTTGAGCAAATCGCCCTTAAGCAATACATCCCTGTCAATCGTTGCGGGAGACTTCAACTGCGCGACGCACAAATCTTCCTGCCTGGTATCCAGCCGGTGATATATTTCCTCTGTAATAAAAGGCATAAAGGGATGCAACAATTGCAGCAGTTCGGTGAAAAAGGAAACGGTTTTGGCGTACACTTCCGCGGCAATGGGTTGATCAAAACCCGGCTTCACCCACTCGAGGTACCAACTGCAAAAATCATCCCAGATCAGCGAATAAAGCGTCTTCAAGGCCTCGCTTAAACGAAATTCAGCGAACAATTTTCCGATCTCCGCTTTCACTTCGTTCAGCCTGCTGTCAAACCAATCCGGGGCAAAGCTGTCGGCTGCGGGGATCGTATGATCCACCCTGGCTTCCCACATCTTTACCAACTTCAGCGCATTCCACAATTTGTTATTGAAATGCCGCCCCTGTTCCAGAGAAGCATTATCAAACAACAGATCATTACCGGCGGGAGACGCGATCATAATCCCGAAACGCACGGCATCAGCGCCAAACTCCTCAATGAGCTGCAGCAGGTCGGGTGAATTGCCCAACTGCTTGCTCATTTTACGACCCTGCTTGTCGCGCACCATCCCGGTAAAATACACGTCTTTGAAAGGGATCGCCTTGTCAACCGGTTTGTCTTTATTATATTCCAGTCCCGCCATGATCATACGGGCCACCCAGAAAAAAATAATATCCTGCCCCGTTACCAGTACGGAAGTGGGATAATAATACCCGATATCGTCGTTTCCGGGATTAGAGATCCCCTTAAAAACTTCCATCGGCCAAAGCCAGGAAGAGAACCAGGTATCCAACACGTCTTCATCCTGTGTTAAAACTGCGTCCACGCCATACTGCTCAGAATACAATGATTTAGCAGCCGCTTCATTTTCAGCCACCACAACATTACCTTTACCGTCGTACCAGGCCGGGATCTGCTGCCCCCACCAAAGCTGCCGGCTGATGCACCAGTCTTTTACATTTTCGAGCCAGTAACGGTAGGTGGCTAAAAATTTATCTCCGGGATGGATTTTGATATCACCGTTCAGCACCGCCTGCAACGCCGGGGTGGCAAGTTCTTTCATTTTTAAAAACCACTGGGTGGATATCCGGGGCTCCACTACTACGCCGGTGCGCTGGCTGTACCCCAAACGGGTGGCATATTCTTCTTCCTTAACCACGAATCCCTTTTGGGCCAACTCCTCAACAATTTTTTTGCGGGCCACAAAACGATCTTCCCCGATATAAATTTCTGCCGCTTCACTCAGGGTGCCATCCTGGTTAAGGGTATCCACCACCTCGAGGTGGTGTTTTATACCCAGGTTATAATCATTGATATCGTGTGCGGGCGTTACTTTTAAAGCACCGGTACCAAAGGCCGGATCTACATATTCATCAAAAATAACGGGAATGCTGCGATTGATCAGTGGCACTACCGCCCGGGCGCCTTTTAAATGTACATACCGTTGATCGTTGGGGTTTACGCAAACGGCGGTATCCCCCATGATGGTTTCGGGGCGCTGGGTGGCGATCACTATTCCTTTTTCCCCGGTAGCAGGGTTTTCCAGTTCCTTTCCCGAAGCATCCGTAATGCGATACCGTATATAATACAATTTACCCTGTACATCTTTATACTCCACTTCTTCGTCGCTCAGGGCTGTCATCGCAGAAGGATCCCAGTTGATCATCCTTGCACCCCGGTATATCAAACCTTTATGGTACAGATCAGTAAACACCTTCATCACCGCGCGGTAATAGCCGGTATCCATTGTAAAGGTTACCCGGTTCCAGTCCACACTGCAGCCCAATTTTTCTATCTGGCTGTAAATGATACCCCCGTATTTCTCCTTCCATTCGTAGGCATATTCCAGGAATTCCCCGCGGGTCAGGCTGTTCTTATCTATGCCTCTCCCGCGAAGCATCGCCACTACCTTAGCTTCCGTAGCTATGGAAGCATGGTCGCTACCCGGCACCCAGCAGGCGTTGTACCCGTTCATCCTGGCGCGGCGCACGAGGATATCCTGCACGGTTTCATTGAGGGTATGCCCCATGTGCAACACCCCGGTAACATTGGGAGGAGGGATCACCACGGTGTAGGGTTGCCGGTCATCGGGAACGCTGTTGAAATATTTTTTTTCTTTCCAGTGTTTGTTCCACCTTTCCTCAACAGCGGAGGGAATATAGTTTTTACTCAGTTGTTCCATAAAGTGAGCAAAGGTAAAAAATAATTAGGGCTGAATACACAGAAGGGTATATATCAGGTTAGGCTGGCAGGCCTGCAATATCCTCCATACAGTTGAAGAAAACCATATGGCCGGACTTATTCCGGGATAAACTAAAAAGCGCTTCCCGGATCACCCGGAAGCGCTTCTCTTTTACAAGTTGACAAATAAATTTACCAGGAGAGGTACGTGATTACTGCAATCGTAGCATAAACCAAAATAACGATCATAGCGATTTTCACACCTTCGCTTAAATGTAATGAGTTGAAAAGCTTCATAATTGATGATTTTAAGATGAAAAAATCAGGAACGGATTATTAAAGCTTTCAAAGGAGAAAAGGGACTTAGTTTAGCTGGTATAGTTCAAAGCGTTAAAATAGTGTATTCAAATTCAGGAGAAGCGGGCGGCTTCATCATTTAAAATTTGAATCTATTCAAAGATACGCAATTCCGACAAAAAAAAGAAGCCTTATTGTGTGGTTTACCCGGATCATAAATATGGAAGATTTTATTCTTTATATCCTTATGTATCTCAATAATCTATCAGCAAACTATTTTAAAATGCACAAAGGATTTTACCTTTAGTCAATCAAAAAATTATCTTGATTTACGCAATCGTTGATATAGAAACCACAGGGGGCTATGCATCTGCAAACGGCATTACAGAAATCGCGGTGATGATCCACGACGGGAAGAGGGTAATTGACCGGTTTGAAACCCTGGTGAATCCCTTAACGCCCATCCCTTTTTTTATCCAGAAGCTGACGGGTATTACGGACGATATGGTGGCTGACGCGCCGGTGTTTTCGGAAATAGCGGCCCAACTGTTCGATCTGCTGAATGACAAAATATTTGTGGCGCACAATGTCAATTTTGATTATTCCTTTCTGAAACATCAATTCCTGCATTGCGGTTATGAATTAGATACAAAAAAACTCTGCACCGTCCGGCTTACCCGGAAGGTATTTGCCGGTCTGCCTTCCTACAGCCTGGGAAATATTTGCCGGTCTCTGCAGATCCCGATCCAAAACCGGCACCGGGCCATGGGAGATGCCCTGGCCACCGTTCAACTGTTCGAATTATTGTTGTCCCGTAATGCGCAACCGCATATAGACCAGTTTTTAAAGAAATCTTCAAAAGAACAGTACCTGCCGCTTCACCTGCAAAGAGAGCAGATTGAACAATTGCCTTCGAAACCGGGCGTATATTATTTCAGAAATCAAAAAGGGAAAGTGATTTATGTGGGCAAGGCTAAAAACCTTAAAAAGCGGGTAAGCAGTCATTTTACGCATAACGGTCCGGGGAAACAAAAACAGGAATTCAGCAGGAACGTGCATGGTATCAGTTATAATTTGTGTGGAAATGAATTAGTGGCCGCAATTTTAGAAGAAACGGAAATCAAAAAATTATGGCCGGTTTATAACACCAGCCGCAAACAGATCAGTTTTGAATATGGTTTATACGTTTTTGAGGACCAAAGAGGATACACCCGCTTAGCGATAGAACGAAAAAGAAAACACCTCCACCCGGTTTTTACTTTCGGCTTGCTGTGGGAAGGATACCAATTGCTGTGGAACCTGGTGAAACGCTACCAATTGTCGCCCCAGCTTTGTTTCCTGGATCAAACTCCCGGACAGGGCGCTTCCTCCGTTCTATACAGCGATCCTTCAGCCTACAACCGGCAGGTAGCGCTTGCTTTACGGTCCTTACAGAGCGAACTGCCCAGTTTTGCCATTCTTGGTGAAGGAGTGGAAGAAGGACAAAGAAGCTGTATTCTGGTGGAGAAAGGAAAATTCTATGGTATGGGCTTCATTTCACAGGAGATGGAATTAAAGGATATTGACCGGTTAAAAAAGAAGCTGACCCCATATTACGACAACGATTTCATCCGGGGGATGATATACCGCTATGCAGAAACGCATCCGGAATGCAGGGTGAGTTTTTAGTTGGGAGTTGGGGTTGAAAAAAACTGTCAGATTGGGTTCTTATCCAACCCAAAACAGATATTCGGCAGATAGCGGCATGAGGCAGCAAAACCTGAGAGGTAAGCACCCTTCACTTCGACAAGCTCAGGGAAAGCATTTCCACATTTCTCACATTTCCATATTTTCAAATTTTCAAATTTTCAAATTCCCCCGGCTATAGCTCTTAGCTTCCAGATTTCCAAGTTTTTGTTTTCCAAAACAGCTATTAGCTTCGCGGCGCTATGACAACATTTGCTCCTGTAATTGCTTCCAAACTGAACATCCGGCTGCAGCAGGCGGAAGCCGTACTGAACCTGCTGGCCGAAGGCGCCACGATCCCCTTTATTGCCCGCTACCGCAAAGACAAAACGGGAGCGCTGGACGAGGTGATCATACAACATATTGATGATGAAGCCAAGGCTTTGAAAGCCTTCAGCGAAAGAAAAGCGGCTATCGAAAAATCTATTACCGAGCAGGAAAAAATGACGGAAGCGCTGCAACAGCAACTCAACCAGGCCTCCACCCTGACTGAACTGGAGGATATCTACCTGCCCTATAAACCCAAACGCAGAACCAAAGCCCAGGTGGCGAGGGAGAATGGACTGGAACCACTGGCCTTACGGATACTGGAACAAAAAGAAATCAACCTGACGGACTTGGCCCAAAATTATCTCACGGAAAAAATTGAAACGATGGACGACGCCTTGCAGGGCGCCAGGGATATCATAGCCGAACAGATCAATGAAGATGCTGCGGTGCGTTCCAAAATGCGCAGGTTCTTTGAAGAAAATGCAGACCTGCAGAGCAAAGTAGTCAGCGGCAAGGAATCGGAAGGTATAAAATTCAAAGACTATTTCGATTACCATGAGCCGGCGATGCGTGTTCCTTCCCATCGCGTGTTAGCGGTATTGCGGGGTTTTGTGGAAGGCATGTTACGCATCAGCATCGCCCCGGCGGAAGAGGAAAAGGCTTTAGAACAGATAGAAGCGCTGTATATTAAAGGCATGGGTGAATGCAGCAACCAGGTCAGGAAAGCGGTAAAGGACGCCTACCGGCGTTTGCTGCAGCCATCACTGGAAACAGAATTCCGCACCCTGCTGAAGCAAAAAGCGGATGAAGAAGCCATCAACGTATTTGCCGAAAACCTGAAACAATTACTGCTCAGTTCCCCCCTGGGAGGGAAAAGGGTACTGGCTATTGATCCAGGGTACCGCACCGGGTGTAAAGTAGTTTGCATAGATGAAAAAGGTGAACTGAAAACCAATGACCTGATCTTTATACATGAACCCGGTAAACTCACCGCTGCCGAACATACCATCCGGCATTTGGCGGGTTCCTATGATATACAGGCTATTGCTATCGGCGATGGCACTGCAGGCCGGGAAACGGAGCAATTTATCAAGAAGCTGAACCTGGCGCTCCCGGTGTTCCTGGTGAACGAAGACGGGGCCTCCATTTATTCGGCGTCTGAAATAGCGAGGGAGGAATTCCCGGATCACGATATTACGGTACGCGGGGCCGTTAGTATCGGGCGGCGGTTGATGGATCCGCTGTCTGAACTGGTAAAAATTGATCCCAAGAGTATCGGGGTAGGACAATACCAGCACGATGTAAATCAATTCCGGTTAAAGGAGCGGCTGGATCAGACGGTGGTAAGTTGTGTAAACCAGGTGGGCGTAAACCTGAACACTGCCAGCCGGCACCTGCTTTCTTATGTGAGCGGGATCGGCAGCAGCCTGGCGGAAAACATTATAAAATACAGGAATGAACATGGCAGTTTTACCCGCCGGGATCAACTGCTGAAAGTGCCGCGGTTAGGGGAAAAGGCTTATGAGCAATGCGCGGGGTTCCTAAGAATAAGAGAAGGCGACAATCCGTTGGACTGCAGTGCGGTTCATCCGGAAGCTTACCCGTTGGTGGAACGCATGGCAGCCGACAAAAAAGTGGATATAAAAGCGCTGATCGGTAATGAAAGCCTGATCAAAGAGATCAACCCCCGGCAATATATCAGCGAACAGTTTGGGGAACATACTATTGAAGATATCTTAAAGGAATTACAGAAGCCCGGACTGGATCCGCGAAGCGAGGTGCAGCAGTTTGAATTTGCCGCTATTTACAGCATTGAAGAAGTACAGCCGGGAATGGTGTTGCCGGGTATTGTTACCAATCTCACCCGCTTTGGTGCTTTTGTGGACATTGGCGTAAAACAGGATGGCTGGTACATGTGTCGGAAATAGCGCACAAATACATCCAGGACCAGGTGACGTATTGAAGCTGAATGATAAAGTAACCGTAAAGGTGTTGGAAGTGGACCAGGTGCGAAAACGGATCTCGCTGTCTGTCAAACAAACACCCAGGAAGCGCCTCAGCGGAAAGAATTCAGGAAAGCCAATCCCCTTTCACCCGGAAGGAAAGAAAGCAACCGATCTGTCAGGAGCCACTTTTACGGACGCCCTCAGCGCCCTAGAAGAAAAGTTTTGGGAAATAAGGTACATAATCCGGACCCGGACAAATTCAGCTCATCCTTTTTTATTTGTTCTTTTTTGGTAAGTTTGCTCAAAAAAACAAATCCCGTAAACCAATGTTACAGTTCAAAGAAAGTAGGGCCAGGAAATCCGCCGCGAACTCCTGGTTGTTCCGGTTCCCCAATTATCAGCCAGTAAAATTTCTGTTTCATTAAAAGTATTTGGACACTTGATTTTTAAGAAATTACAAAATCTATTATACGATTCAGTCAATAATCCCTGCCAAGTGAAACCTTGACATTGTAGACAATTGATTTTAAATTCAAAACTTAATTATGAGATCGTTTTTTTTCTACCTAATCGCATTATTCCTCCCAACAATTATATATGCACAACTGGACTACGATGAAATCAATGACTTAACAACATTATGCAAAAAGGAAGATTTTCAAGCTGTAAAAACATTTTTGCAAATAAAAAATTATGAACTGGAAACTTTAAATATTAACTATGACCATGGCAGTTATTTGGTATTATGTGAAATTGATGCTTCAGTTTCTTCAGACTTTTTTTTTACAAATAAAATTAGCATTCTGTATCAAGAATATGATTCTTATAAAGAATTATCAATATCGCAAAGTCTCACAACTGATAAGAAGAAAATTCTATCATTATTTAGAGTCCGTCCGTTTTGGTCATGGGGAAATGAAAATTGGACGACAGTATTTGTACCAAAGAATTCAAAAACTCCCGAAACATCACTAGGTAAAAAATTTTATCTCTTTGATATTACCGACACTACCCTACAGCCAGTTGATCGAAGCCAGCAAATAGCTTTATTTAAGACTTTTAATAATAATAATGATGGATACGCATGTTATTTAGTCAATAGCAACCCTAAACTTGGCGACATAAAATATAATATACTTACATATGCTGATTATTCTGGCTGGTGCGACCTTTCACTAATTATGATAAAAAAATACTTTAAAGGTCAAAATGTTACTACTCAATCAAACAAGATTATAGAAATTCCTCTTATAAGAAATGGAAAAACTTATTCGTTAAATCTAAAATTTGGAAAACTAACAAAGAAATATATATTAGATTCTGGTGCCTCGGATATGAGTATCGATAAGGAAACTTATGATTATTTTGAATCTTCCGGCCAATTAGGAATAGAAAATCATCTAAGTGATGCAAAATATCAGCTGGCAGATGGTTCAATTATTCAGCTTGAAAGAATTAGAATACCGATTTTCAGCATATCAGATTTTGAAATAAAAAGTATAGATGCAACAGTTATTTCAAATGGCAAGCCATTATTATTAGGAAAATCTTTTTTGGACAGTTTTAAATCTTGGAAAATTGATAATGAAAGACAAGTTTTAGCAGTCGAATTGTTTTAATCGAGAAATTACACAATTCAACTGCCTACAACAGGCAGGTTGGCACAAATGCGGGCAGACGGAAAACGTTCTTCAACTTTTGGTTCTTTGTTCGGCTATAGTTCCGGCTGACGGAATGCTATCGGCAAAAATTTATAACTTGTACTTTAAATAAATAATCAACTTCGGTAGCCGGGCAGGACGGAACGCTATTATCCGCACTTCGCCAACCTGTACCGTTGTACGTCACCTGCGCGAATATCCCATCGAAAATTGCCAGGTAAAATAAAGTTTCTACATTTAGAAACATTTACTACTTTTGTCTAAACTTTAAAATTGCAATATTTCCAGACGATATTTTTAGAAGAAGCCGATGAATTCATTGGCAAACTTGACCAGAAAGCGGCAAGAAAAGTGTTTTATAATGTTGACCTTGCCGAGCAGACAAACAATCCGAAACTTTTTAAAAAACTGAAGGGAGAAATTTGGGAATTACGAACAAAACATTCAGGAACTGAAATTCGGTTGCTTGCATTTTGGGACAAGGAAGACAATTCTCAAACGTTTGTTTTAGCAACGCACGGGTTCATAAAAAAGACCGACAAAGTGCCCGCAAAAGAAATTGAACGTGCAGAGAACATTAGAAAAAAATATTTTGAGAACAAACACAAAAAATAATATCATGTCAAAGACACAAATGAAAACATATACCCTTGCCGAAATGAAAGACAAATACATCGGCAAAGTGGGAACAAAAGACAGAGACGATTACGAATATGAACTTAACATGGAAATATTGAGTCACATGATTAAAAAGGCAAGACAAGAAAGGAAATTGACACAAGAACAATTAGGAAAATTAGTGGGCGTACAAAAAGCTCAGATTTCCAAACTGGAAAGCAGCGCAAACAGCGCGACGATTGACACAGTTATCAAAGTTTTCAAAGCGCTGAAAGCAGATATTCGTTTCAACGTAACCCTTGAAAACAGACAACTTCAATTATCATGAGAAAGATAAGCGAACGCATAACATTCGGTTTTGCACAAGCGTGGCTGGACGGAAGTCTGCCGGCTGATTGCAGATCTGGGCTTCAGCTATAGGCAGACGACATCATAAAAGAAATTATCTGAATACAGTATTTTTTACTTTAAATTGGCATCCAGTATTTCGGCAGACGGATTTCAAATGTCACACCTGCGCAAAGCCCTTACCGTTGGCAGCAAGGCTAACAGGCGACCGTGCTAACATCAACAGACAGACAAGACCAAGCCCACCCACCACCCAAAATTTTAACGACTGACAGAAATTTTTTCTAAAAAATTTGCGTAGTCAAATAACTACATTTATATTTGTAGCCAAATAACTTCATAATGAAACGAAGTTCCTTCAGACCATTAAAAAATAAAAAATTAACTGATGAATTTAAGACGAGATGTTTTTCAAGCCATTGCCGACCCGACAAGACGGGCAATATTACTATTGGTTACTTCGCAAGCAATGACAGCAGGTGCAATCGCTTCAAACTTTGACACGGCAAGACCACCCGTTTCTAAGCATTTGCACAAGGTTTGAATATGGCTCACGACAGACTGCAAGAAATCGCCAACAAACTAAAATAACAAAGTATGGAAAAGAGAACCGAGCCTGCGAGCTCAACGAAGTTAAATAAAATCATTTATTGGATAGTTACCATATTCCTTTCAATAGGAATGACAGCAGGAGGCATACAACAAATGTTTCAATTTGGCGGTTACAACGACATTGTAACAAAATTAGGTTATCCTTTATATCTCTTAACCATATTGGGCGTATGGAAAATTTTAGGCGTGATTGCTATTCTTATTCCAAGATTTTCTTTGGTAAAAGAATGGGCTTATGCAGGATTTTTCTTTGCAATGTCGGGGGCTTTCATTTCACACTTAACTGTTGGACAACCATTTTCAGAAGCCGTTCCGTCATTGATATTATTAGTAGTAACCGTTTTGTCGTGGTATTTCAGACCAACCGACAGAAAAATCATTTTCAATAAAAATTAAATCAGCCTTATGAACGCACAAGCAGAACAGTTTTTTAAAAATTCCAGAAAATGGAACGAAGAATATAATTTGTTGCGGGAAATTATCCTTGAAAACAAATCGCTTGAAGAAGATTATAAATGGATGCACCCTTGCTACACTTTTGAAGGGAAAAACGTGGTGCTTATTCACGGTTTCAAGGCATATTGTGCCTTGTTGTTTCACAAAGGAGCTTTGCTGAAAGACCCGAAAAGCATTTTGATACAACAAACAGAAAATGTACAGTCGGCAAGACAAATCCGATTTACTAACGCAGAACAAATTGTAAAACTAAAATCTGTTATTAAAGACTACCTCAAACAAGCCGTTGAAATTGAAAAATCGGGAAAGAAAATAGAATTGAAAAAAGTTGCCGACTATCCCATTCCCGAAGAATTTCAACAGGCTTTAAATGATGATAAGGAATTAAACAAAGCGTTTTATGCTTTAACACCCGGACGACAAAAAGGCTATTTGTTTTACTTCAATCAAGCCAAACAATCCCAAACACGACAAACCCGAATTGAAAAATATTATCAGAAAATACTTGACCGAAAAGGCATTGACGACTGACCAAGAAAGCCCGTGCTGCCAACATCGGTTTTGCGAGAGAGCGGAATTCGCCGCTAAGGGGAACGTTTCGGCTTCGATTGTCGCAAAAACCGCTTGGTTTTTTGCGATAGATTTTGTAAGTTCGCAACTGCCCAAGCGGTTTTGTTTACGTTCACGGCTAAATCGAAACTTCCAGCTTCGATTTTCCGCTCCCTCGCAAAGCCGCCGGACGTTGTACGCTATATTACTCATGCCCTTCGTCCTGCAATAACTTGACACAATGACTGCTAAAAAGAGAATAAAACTTATAATTTCAATTGGTGCGACACTTGTAGCTGTAGCACATCTTATTTTTCCAAAAGTCAGTATTGACATTATTACAGTTGTACTCATAGCACTTGCAATAATCCCATGGCTTGAGACACTTTTTAAATCTGTTGAATTACCAGGCGGAGTAAAACTTGAATTTCAAGAGTTAGAAAAAATTGAGAAGGAAGCAAAAAAGGTTGGATTAATATCAACAGAAGAAGTAACAGCTAAAATTGAAGATGATAAAGACAAACCAAAATACTATTTCGTTGAAATAGCAGAAAAGAATCAAGAATTGGCTCTAGTTAGCTTACGAATTGAAATTGAAAAAAGATTAAGAGAAATTGCGACTAAATACAGTATTGACACACAAAAATATTCTGTTATAAGACTTATTGACGCTTTAGCTAACAAAAATATTCTTACAATTCAAGAGACGACTGTTTTGAAAGATATGATTTCAACACTAAATCATGCTGCTCATGGTGTAGAATACGACCAACGAAATGCACAATGGGTAATTGACAATGGACCAGCAATTGTTGACAGCTTAGAGAACAGAATTGCAAATCGTGGAGTAATTTTTCACGGTTCAGGTGATGACAGAGAACATTGGATTGACAAATCTTTTAATGAATGTGAATGGGTAACAAACATTGAATGGAATGAGTGTATTTCAAAACATTTAGACCTTTGGAATAAGGAGTTGGAAAACATCTATAATTCGCTTTTGCAAAAAATTGACACCGAACAGAAAGAAAAACTCATTCAATCTCAAGACAATTGGAAGAAGCAAATCGAACTTGACCAAATGTTTATGTACTCATTTAACGACCTACGAATGAAAGTTGGACGGGAAGGACAAATATTGTCATCAGTTCATTTTATGAATAAAGTAAGGGACAGGACATTAGAGCTTGAAGAAATCCTAACAAGCTTGACGTAAAATACAGCGTACAACAACTAAGGCTTCGTTGGGTGCGCAGCACCGACAATGAAGCCGCATGTTGAACGAAACCGGATACTATGGAGATGTCGTGGAGATGAGGGAGGTTATTTCGTCAAGCATGGAGGCTTGATTTTTTTTAAGGCATCGTTATTCATAGGTTAGCGGCTATTTCTTGTTTTGTCAGAGCATAAAACCCCTTACCCATGCCGCTATGAAAGCGGGACAGGGACAGTTTGATTTTCCATAAGATATTTTTTGGGTGGGCCGCGCTTGCCAAACACTTCGATCGTAATCAGCGTTCCTGTTTTGCAACAAGGGCATTTACGTAAAAGTGTTTTTACTTTTGTTTGAGGCCTGTTTATTTTTAGTTTTTTTTGCAAAGCCTGCAGCTTTCCCCGCTTCCACGTACTACTCAGGATTCCGTAATGCCTGATGCGTATAAAACGCAGTGGCAGTATGTGCTGAGCGAACCTTCTAACAAACTCCCGGTTGCTCAATTGCATTATTTTTCGCCTGCCCTGTTCACGGTAGTCCTTGTACGAAAACGAAACATCTGTATCTGTTAGCTCCAGCAACCGGTGATTGCTGATGGCTACTTTATGCGTATATCGTCCCAGGTATTCTATCACCTGCTTTGGCCCGCCAAACGGCCGCTTGGCATACACTACCCAATCCTTCCCAAACAGACTTTCTATTAATGGCTTATCTGTAATACCTCTTTCTCTGAGCTGCTGCACATACCTGGCCCGGAACACCTTGGATAGCGCCTTCACGGAAAACAAGTATTTATTACCGCGAACCTGCTTTTGCCATTTACCCCCTTTGTCTATGCCGCCTCCGGGCACAATGCAATGCAGGTGTGGATGAAGCGATAGGTTCTGTCCCCAGGTGTGCAATACCGCAATCATCCCTAAGTTTATTCCTGCTGTTTTGCCAAACTGGTTAAGTGTTTGCCATACAGATTTAAACAAAGCATCATAAACAATTTTAGGCTGATGTAATGCAAGCCTGTTCAGTTCCTGTGGCAGTGTGAACACCACATGATAATAAGTGCAGGGCAACAGTTCCTGCTCCCGCTTTTGTATCCACTCTTCCCGCTTATGTCCCTGGCATTTGGGACAGTGCCTGTTTCTGCAACTATTATAGCTGACAGAGATATTACCACAATCATCACACACGTCAACATGACCGCCGAGCTCAGGTGTCCTGCACTCCTCTATAGCCCGGAGAGTCCTCTGTTGATGCGGGTTTAACCCAATTAGTTCTCTTTCATTACCCAGTCTTCTGAGCACATCGGCTACTTCACAACTGGGACGCATCGGGCAAAGAGCGTATCTAAGGGGCTGAACATCTTGCGGTCATCCAACTGGCAGAGGTGCAGGTACTCCATCGTGGTCTCTATGTTGGCATGACCCATCAACTCTTTGAGGGTTACGATGTTCATACCATCTTCCAGCAAATGGCAGGCATAGGTGTGGCGCAATGTGTGTACGCATACTTCCTTGACGATCCCTGCATCTTTGGCTATTCGCTTTACTGCCCATTGCACTCCTCTCTGGCTGTAGCGGTTATCAAAATCTCCACCGGCACGCTCACCCGGTTTACCATTGAACAGCCATTCTGCCGGACGTTCGGCAGAGATGTATTTTCTTAATCCCCGGATAAGATGCTCAGACAGGGGAACATACCGGTCCTTGCGCCCCTTGCTCTGTACTACATGAAGCATTCCGCGGTCAAAGTCAAGGTCTCTTAATCGTATACTCCTTACTTCCATACACCGCAGTCCGCAGCCATACAACAGGCCGATGAGCATCTTATGTTTGAGCAACTGGCACTGCTTGAGCATTTGCCATACTTCCTGCTTGCTCAGTACGGTGGGTAGTTTTTTATCCCGTTTGATAGAAGGAAGATGAAGGTGACTATAGGGCAGCCCTTCGCCTTTGAGCATAAAGCGCAATCCGTAAACGGTGTGTTTGAAATAAGTCTGAGATGGAGTTTTACTGCGTTGTTGCAGTTCGTAGAGATAGTCTTTGATTTGGTCTTCGTCCAGTTCCGTTGGCAGGCAGCCGAAGTGCAAAGCCATGGCTGCTATGTGACGGCTGTAGTTATCAAAGGTACGTGGACTTCTGCCGAGGATGGATATGTTGCGCTCAAAACGTTGCAGCAGTTCTGCAAATCCATTAACTTCGTGGCAGGCACGATTGAGATATTTATTATACCTCAGTTCTTCCGGCGATTTTTTTTTGTTGCCATAATAAATTGTATTTTAGTGAATGCTAAATTTACGGATAGTTGCGGAAGGCTACCGTAGGTTTAGTTCAACATGGGGTTTTGTGCAAGTGGGGCACGACGTTGTTACTTCAACTAAGTGCAAGCATCGGCTGTAGTTTCAGCGTGACGAATAATGCCAAGCAACAGAAAAAACAATGAACTTTAATTTATAAATTGAGCAGCGGTTCTGGGCAGACGGAATGCTAATTCCCCACCTGCACAAAGCCCCGAACGTCGTACGCCATTAGTGCAACGTTTATTAAAGT
>JAMLHL010000038.1 GCA_023957125.1 Chitinophagaceae bacterium | reverse complement strand
CATAATGATAACTCTACTCCTATATCAGTCTTTTTAGCTCTCTCCCAGGTAATAAAAGGATTAGGTTCAGCTCTTTCCGTAACGATCTGCACACCGTTCCCTCCTATTGCATAACCGGGCCCCGAAACATTATAAGTACTTAAATACTGGAAAGGACTTCCTGCCAATGCTCCCACTTCTCCATAGGAAGCCCTCAGCTTCAGATTATTCAGCCAGGTAAGATTATCCTTTATAAATTTTTCTTCGGAAATACGCCACCCTATAGATGCAGAGGGAAAAAAGCCCCAACGCCTGTCCGGCGCAAAATAGTAATGACCATCATAACGCCCGCTGGTTTCAAGCAGGTATTTTCCTTTATAATCATATGCCACCCTGTACACCAATCCTACTTGTCGGGCATTACTTGAAATACCAAAAGTAGTCATGTCTGCATTGCTTGAGCTACCCATATTTATTTCGTCAATAAGTAAGCTGTAATTTCTGCGAGATACTCCGATGCTGTCACTACTATTAGCACGCGCTTCAAAAACTGCAATGGCATTTATATTATGGACACCTATTTTTTTCTCGTAATTGAGCTCACCTTGGAAAGTCAATTGTTTTTTCTGCCGATCGCCTTGATACAGAACGGCTTTAGTAGCTCCAAAAATGCCATCATTTATCACATAAGGGGTTTGAGACCTATCTAGTGTTGCTACATGGATGGGCGGGACCCATGTTTTTCTTCTGGTAATATTAGGGTCGTAAGCAACTGTTCCCTTTATACTTAATCCAGATATTAAAGAGATTTTTTGTTTTATGCTCAGCTGCGTAAAAATATTAGTCGTATTGGTTTTATCATAACCACCGCCAAATATCTCTGAAGCTGCAATTGTACCATACATACCGTTGCTGAAAACATGAGGTCCGCCAAAGCCGGGATGAGCATACTTTATTAATTCGAAAATTCTTAAAGTTCCATATTCAAATGGGATATCCGAAGGTGGCGCCTTAAACTCCTCGACATTGCCGTTAACATTAAATGAAACCGTCGTTGTTCGAGTAATATCCGCATCGAGGTTAAGGGCGAGGTTATACCTGTTTGCATCGGTGGTTTTCCACATCCCTTCCTGGAACTGGTATCCCAGACCCGCATAATACCGGAACCTGTCCGAACCACCTGACACGTCAATGCTGTGACTGTGAAGCAATGCATTTTTACTGATCAATCCATCAAAAGGCCTATAATTCGGATAGGCATCGGGATCAGAGCCGTCTTTGAATTTCTGAATTTCTTCATCGGTATAAGGCTTTGGCAAGCCTTCGTTTTCAGCAGCCAGGTTTTTCAATACAGCATATTCATATCCGTTTACCAGGTCAGGTAACACTGTCGGATTCTGGAAACCTACATAGCCATTATAGTTCAGCATGGGCTTCCCGGTCTTTCCCCTTTTTGTGGCAACAAGAATTACACCGTTGGCGCCGGCGACCCCATATGGTGCAACCGCAGCCGCATCCTTTAAGACCGTAAAGGACTCAATAGTATTCGGATCCAGTTTTTGAAAATCTCTCGGCACTCCGTCCACAATCAGCAATGGCTGGTTAGCGCCTGTAGTGGAAATCCCCCTGATAAAAATATTAGAACCGTCGTTACCCGGCTCGCCTGCAGGTTGCTTAACAATAACACCCGACATACGACCACCCAGATTGTTACTAAGGTTGGTTGTTGGCAGCGAAGTCAACTCCTTCCCTTTCATTGTAGATACCGCGGCGGTTAGAGAGGTCTTTTTCTGTGTTCCATACCCAACCACCACTACCTCACCGAGACTTTGAGACTCCTGTAACAATTCAATATTCAAAGGTTGAGCATTGGTAACATTTACCGTGAGAGAGGTGTAACCTACCGAACTGAATACCAATTTAGCGGGCAATTTGAGCCCGATGGAAAACACCCCGGATTCGTTGGTAACCACAGCGCTGCCTGCTCCCGTCACCGTAACACCTGATAGCGCGTTGCCGGATTGGGCATCACGAACGGTACCCGTTATTGCAAGCTCCTGCTGCGCCTGTACCATAATGCCTGTAACGACACTCAAAATCAGAAGTGGAAATAGTCTTCTTGAGGAAGAAATCAATCTTCTTTTTTTCATGACAAGTTCGTTTTGTTGAATAAATAATTTTTTATAGGACCTTAACTTTTTATACCCTATCCGAGCAGGATTTTTCCTGGTATCAATCTGGTATAATTATTTATCCAAAGATAAATTTGGCAATTGCAAATAATCACCACATTGTTTGCGAATACCAATACAATATTTACACGCCAAATAATAATGACGAATTTACAGGTAAACCATGTGTCAGTTAAGTGCGCAGTTCATCATCATATTTACAAAAACCGATACACTATTAACTTTTATAGTTTTGCGGGATTGAGGAATAATGGCTAACTATGTAGTCAAAGCGTTCGCTGTATGAAAGTGATCTTCGAACATCAATCCAACCCGTCGGGCGCGGGGCTTTTAGTGAAGGAATATGTACAAACCTATTTTACTTCGCCCTATCATTTTCATGATCTGTATGAGCTGATCTGGATAAAGAAAAGCTATGGAAAACTTTATGCGGGCAAAAACATGATGAATTTCCAGGAAGGGGATATCTACCTCTTTGGCCCGGGATTCGGACATTGCTTCTACAATGAAAAATCATTTATTGATCACGGAGAGAAAGCCCATGCCATCGCCATCTTTTTTAAAGAAGATTTCCTGGGCGCTCATCTTTTTGACCATGCCATGTTTGCAAAGATCCGGGATGTGCTGGCAAAGTCAACCTTCGGAATAAAGATTGAAACTCCTTCACCCGGCTTGTACGGATCATTTGAAGATATTGCACTGCAAACAGGAATGGAGGAGCTGATCACCTTTCTCCAACTGCTGCACCGGATTTCGCAGTACCCGTCTTCTTCAATCAAAATCCTAAATGACACCCAGTCGGCGATCAAGCTAACCAACAAAGATTCGGCCCGGCTGGAACCGGTGATTAATTATATTATGGAAAATTTCAGGGAAGACATCAGCAGCAAAACCGCCGCTAAGCTGATCTACCTGAATGAGGCTGCTTTTTGCCGGTATTTCAAGAGCCGCACCGAACAAACCTTTTCACAATTTGTGAATCATGTACGTATTACCCATGCTACCAACCTGTTGGTTAACGAAGAGTGGGACATCCTGCGCATCTGCTACGAAAGCGGCTTCAACAATCTTTCTTATTTCAACCGCCAGTTCAGGGAAATAACCGGTCAAAGTCCTAAAGAATACAGAAAAATATTTACAGGCCAGGATGATAGTCTTATAATGGACACAAAAGATGATTAACGCAATTTCATGGGCACATTCTGCAAACCGCAGATTCGCAGCAGGGTATTAAAGGTGATCGTGGTTTCGCCGTACAAAATATTCTTAGTCCTATAAATAATACTGTCAATGTTCCTTCCGGTTCACCCCCTGATCACCGGAAACTTCCACGGGCTCCGGTAGCGGGGTGTAATAAAAGCATTCGCTTCTTTGTTCTCTAAAAACTGATGTGCGGATGGATCCCACCTTAACAGACTGCCCCTGCCCTGAGGGAAATATTACCCATGTGTGTATATTGAGCTACCAGGCTGCCAGCGGCGGCATTACAATCAGGTTCCCTCCTGCTCCGGATACAATCCACAAAATTTTCCATATGCTTCAGGCCGGGATCGTCCTGTGCCTCCTGCCTTAAAACCGGCGACACCTTTGGCTTCCCGTTTTCCGACTCGGGATATGCCTCTCAGCCCGATCGATTAATAACCAGCGTACCGTTGTTGCATATATAGTCCAGTCCGTAAGGCAAATCATAAGGTCCCTGCTCTGTGCCGGCTGTACTTTGCCAATTGATCAGATAGTCTTTCATCTGATAATTCACGGATAAGGTAAGTAAACTGACGACTATCGCAATGCCGAAACTCAGCAGGGTGCCTATCAGGATATACTCCGTCAGCTTACGGTCTTGCCCTAATTTTAAATCACTGAACCGGAATACCGATTTAGGGGCGATCAAAAAGCCGATAGCAGCCCACTGGTCGTTGAGGATAAAAATAAAAACCAGGATCCTTTCCAAATATCCGATCATCATACCGGCATGTAATAAAGAAGGCGTTTCAATCTTATCGGTTTGGAATGCGGTAGCCGGCGTCCAATTCGACAGGATCATTTTTATGATCAATGAAGAAGGCTTCAGAAGAAACAGGAGTCCGGTGGCTATGATCAGCAGGCGATCTGCGATGTGCTGCCACACAAACTCAGGAGGAGCAATAAACCATACTACGATAATCAGCACTATGAGATGTAGAAGCTGGTCCACAAAAAACCAGATCCATTTTATTCTTTCCCGGGTCATTTTACAGGATTAGTGGCCTATAGTCCATTGCTGTAAGGATGATCATATCTGGTATGGAATCCAGCCTATTTTAAAGAACGTCAGGGGAATTTTCTATTTTTTCCTTTTTAATGAGAGACGTATTTTTTTTACATAGTTAACGGATACTCCGGCAATATCCGAAATCTGAGCATCAGTAAGTCCTAGTTTACTGACAAGCTTTTTTACTACTTCCCGGGTTTTTTGTTCTGCACCTTTTTCCATACCTTTCTCAATCCCGTCCTTCATTGCCTTTTTAGCGCTTTCTTTTGCTGCTTTAGCTTTTTCTTTTGCTGCTTTAGCTTTTTCTTCTGCTGCTTTAACTTTTTCTTCTGCTGTTTTAACTTTTTCTGCCGCAGTTTTGATCTTTTCTGCCGCAGTTTTGATCTTTTCTGCCGCAGTTTTTCTTACCGCATACTCCGTCCATCTATCTAAAAGTGCTTTTTCGTACAGCATATACTCCTCCTTTTTTAAATTGGCTATCTCAGCTATATGAAACAATTTCTGAAATATCCGCTTGTGTAAAATTACAGGAATTTTTTCCATTTTCGCCATGTTACGCAGCACATACATCCATCGCTCCAGATCGGTTTTTATCTCTTTTTCTCCCTTGTTAAAGTTGGGCAATTCTAAAAATATAAATCCCAGCTTGTTGTAAAAGGTTTGCCCCGTTTCCTCCTCGGCCAGTCGCACCCGGTGCAGATATTTTCCGGACTGAATATTTTCAAAATTAAAGTCCATTACAGCAATCAGGTACACTTCTTTTAACTCAAAGTCCCAGTTGCTTTTACCTTTTTGCCCCTGTTCATATAGTTTGCTCGCCGTGTAAAAAACAGCCCTGTCGGTAAAGAACTTCTGGTCGGCTCTCTGTACCTCAATAATGAAAGTTTCTCCATCTGACCCGGTGCAGGTAAGATCAAAAATGGTTTTGCGGTAATATGATACCGGACCGTTGTTTTCCTGCTGGTTGTACACCAGGTCGCGAATTACTTTACGACCTTTGAACAACTCATTCAGGAAGGCAATCAACAGTTTCTTATTAGGCTCAGATCCGAAGATCCGCTTGAACCCGAAATCGGTAAGCGGGTCAATAAAACGGCCAATAGGCAGTGTGGTGTTTCTTATGGTGTTTTTCATAGCCCTAAAGATAATACAATTGACCAATATGATCACCCCCTATCAGTCGAGCCGCTGATCCTGTTTTAGCAACTGCCGCCTCAGCTCATCGTAATTTACCTGCTGCACACTTATACGGTTGTCTATAGCATTGACCGCGGCGGTGGCCGCAGACTCCGCAAGGATCATAAATACAGGCTCCATACGAATAGATCCATAAGCCACATGCGAGCTCGACAGGCAAACCGGTACCAGCAGGTTCTCACATTCATTTTTTTTGGGAAGAATAGATTTATAAGAAATGCTGTACGGTTTGGGAACATGTACACCAAAGTCACCCTCGTTCTGCACATATCCCTCCGGCGTTATATAACGCTGAATATTGTGAGAATCTAAAGTATAAGAGCCCATCCCGATGGAATCCGTTACAGGCCTTGTTCCCAGTATTTCATGCTCTGTCATTACCGAATGCCCTGCCATTCTGCGGGCCTCCCGTACATACAACTGGTGGGGCCAGTTATCATTATCTATAAATTCATCCTTTGCAAGCCCCCATGTATTAAATTCATCCTGCACCTCGCGGGGTATGCGCGGATCAGTAGCTATAAAATACATCAGCCCTTCCTGGTAGGCCTGGTGTTCTTCAATGATCTGCCGGCGCAAACGGTAAGAGGCATCCGGATAGGCATAGTTCATACCTATGTTGTCGGTGCTGAATGGCCCATGATTATTGGTATCTGTTTTCAGGTTAGGGATGGGGTCAAATTTTTGAAAAAGCTCATCCCATCCGGCGTTAAATACCCTCACCAATAATTCGTACTGATAGGGATCATAGCCTGCGGGCTTTGCATACGGCACTTGGTTTTCGGGATGCTTTGATAAGCACATGCGGTAGCAATAGGCCTGCACTTTTTTATCACCTGCGCCATACATGCCGGGAGGTTCAGATGAAATGCGGGGCAGTAACCCGCTGGAAGGCTTACCGGGTATTTTATACGGATCAATAGGCTTCTTAAAATAATGGCCATGATGAAATACCCCGGTAACCACTCCTCCCCATTCTTCATTGTACTCACCGGCGGCTTCCCTTCCTACCACATATTGTATTTTAGCCGCTGCCATCAGGTCGCCTTCGTAAGTGGCATCAATGAACATCTTGCCGGTATAGATATTACCACTTAACGTTTTAATCGAAGTGATCCGGCCATTTTTTATGGCGACTCCTTTTTCCCTGTCAAGCCACTCATCGCGCAACACCCGGATATTATTTTCCTTCACAAAATCTTCAAACACTTTTTCTGCTGCATGCGGCTCAAAGATCCACATGGTTCTGTTCTCACCGTCCACAGCCGGAGTGCCCTGCCCTTTATTCCCATAGGCATCCTTCTGCTGCCATTTCCAGGATCCCGGACGGTCATAATGCAGATAAATACGGTGATAAAATTCCCTGGCTAAGCCTCCTATTACCGTTTTATTTCCCGTATCAGTAAACCCCAGGCCTCCCGATGTCATTCCCCCCAGATGCTTATCGGGCGAAACCATAATGACAGATTTTCCCATTCTCCCCGCCTGCACAGCCGCAGTAACGGCTGCCGCCGTGCCTCCGTAAATGATAATGTCTGCATCGTATTTCCGGGTGCTTTCAGCAGTTCCATACGCCAGTGCAGGAAGCCCGGACGAAGCTACAATGCCGCTTCCAAGGGTAAGAGATTGAATAAATTTCCTTCTTTTCATCCGTCTATTTTTATATTTTTAAAGGCCGGAGGGAACTTCGCAAACGATCATTCCGCTTTTGCAACAATAATTTATCGTGCGCCGTTTCATTTACCGGAATTATTTAAATATTATGGATCTGTTTTCTCTAAATAAGTGATGTGCTTACCCGGTATATTACTTATGACTTCCCTCTTCCAGAAAAGGATCTGCATGAAGCCATTGCTGTAATTGAGGCACATTCACTTCCTGAACCGGTATATTCTCTTTAATAGCCAGCGAAGCTGCCATAGCTGCGGATTGCCCCAATACCATAAAAACAGGCTCCATACGTATGGATCCATAAGCGATATGGCTGGCAGAAAGACAAACAGGCACCAGCAGATTGGTGCATTCTTTTTGCCGGGGTGTAATAGAATGGTAAGAAACAGCATAAGGATGCGCTACACGCACTTCCACATTTCCTTCATTTTTTACCATACCGTTCACCACTATCCTATCGCAGTTGTGGCTGTCCATGCCATAAGAAGCAAAGCCTATCCCGTCATCTGCCTTCGCTTCACCGCGGCAGTTATGTTCAGTCATTACATACTCACCAATCATACGCCGGCCTTCCCTCACATAGAGCTGCGGTGTAAAATGACCAAACTGTTCATACTCGTCTTTGGGGTATCCCCATTGTCTTACAAATGACCGCAAGGTATCGGGTACCCTTTTATCTGTGGTCATAAAATACAGTAACCCTTTGGTATAAGAAAATGCTTCCTTTAACATTTTTTCCCTTTTCTTATAGCCGCCTTCCGGCCAATCGTAGTTCATGGCTATCATGTCAGTCGAAAATCCTCCGCGGTTATTGATATCCGTTTTGCGGTTGGGCATAAGACTCCAGATAAAATAGTGATTGATATCCCTCATATTAGGCTGGGCTTCAAAAAGACGGGCCATCAGCTCATACCTGGTAGCGTCATAATCATCCGGCCGGGTAATGGGAATACGATTTTCTGCACTATCGGTAAGGCATATCCTGAAATTATATGCCTGCACTTTCTTATCTCCCGTGCCGGCTGGCTGAGCTTTATTTTTGGTAATGCCCCACACCCTCCCACTGGAGGGGTCGCCCGGCACTTTATACGGACTTACTCCGTCGGGGAACTGGTGATACCCTGACTGCTTGTGGTATTCCGGCAGTTGAAAACCGCTGAGCGTTTCGTTATACACGCTGTTATCTTCACGGCCTACAAAATAGGAAACGCGGGCCATAGCCATCAGGTCTCCTTCATAGGTACAGTCGAGGAACTGTTTTGCGCTCACGCTGATGAATTTCCCGTTACGGGCATCCTTAAGCTTAACAGAGCGTATAACGGCGCCCTCTTTTTTAACTTTCAGCAACTGCGTTTCCATCAGCAGGGTTACCTTTCCTTCGCGGATATAGTCCTGCATCACTTCCAACGCTATGCGCGGTTCAAACGTCCATTGCTCTCCGGAGCTGAGCCCGTATTTTTGGGCTACCCGCTGATAAAACTGTAAAGACAATCCGGTAATGGATTCCTTTATTCCTGCATCCGTTTTACCCAGTCCGCCTGTAGTCAGCCCACCTATCATTTTTCCCGGCTCAATAAGCACAACCCTGTTGCCGCATTTTGCTGCTGCATAGGCTGCGATCACTCCGGCAGAACTGGCGCCATAGATGCAGATGTCTGCAATATGAGCCGTTGCTTTGTCTGATTGAGCGGAGGCGGGATAACTCAATAGTGCAAATAAAGACAGCAGGAGAAAGCTAATATTTTTGTATTTCATTTTGATGTTGTTTGAGTTTGTTGCAAGGTACAGAGTTCAGGTTTTAAAGATTTTTCTGTTCCATATTTTATGGTGCCGTCACTTTTCAAAACAACATTATCGTTACTTATGCAGCCTGCCAGACAAAAGAAAAAGGTTCCACTAAATAAGCAAAATTCCATTTTCACTATTTTGTTGATAGAACAATCTATTATATTGACCAGATTGCCTTGGTCATTAAAACGCATCCTTATTTCTCCCCATATCTAATTTATCCAAATCTGAAAGTTTCACTTTAAGCACCTCAATAGATTGCTTTGCATCCCCGGCAAAGGCAATCAGCAGGTGGCCGTGATGTTCAATAATATGGGGATAATCTATATGCCTTCCACCCACGAGATAGAACATCTTATTAAATACCATCCCATCGTTGCTTATAGAAATCGCCAAAGGGTCGCGCCTCTCCGGGTTAGGGTTTGACACCAATACATACCGCCCGTCCTTCAGGCGCAATCCACTGAATTTAGACCTCGCGTCAGGGAAATTAGTACGGACAGGTTTGCTCCAACTCCTTCCATTATCAATTGAAAAAGCCCGATACAAATACCCGCTTTTATTATTATCCCTGAATAATGCCATCAGGTTATTATCAGGTAACACCCACCAATAAGGCTCTTCGGCAGAAAGTTCATCACTGGTACCCAATACCGGAAAAGATCGCCAATCCGTTAAACTTTTACCACCCCCAATAAGAAAATGAGCGCCTGTTGTTGTATAATTATATTGCCGGCTGGACATCATCCACTCCCCGGTCGGCAACTTCTTGGGAGCAAAATTGTTGATCGTGTTATTAAAAACAATTCCTACATCTTTCCACGTCTCCTTATTTTTATCCAGGCTAAAAGCACACAACTGAAGACTTTTTCCGAAAAAGCCGGCCGCTTCATCCAAAGCGGCTAAAGCTAAAAGCTGCCCATCCCGTATCCAGAAACCACGCGCGATATACCGGAAACCCTTATCTGTGCGCGTACCATAATAGGGCGACTCCTTGCCAGATCCGGGAGGTTCCGGCGTCAGGAATCGGGGTTCACTCCATTTTAATCCATCCTTACTTGTTGCATATTTCACTCTTTGCCCCACCTTATCCTCAACGCCCGGCCCATCGCTCCACATGATCCAAAATTTTCCGCCGTAATGCACCAGATAATTGTGTTGGTTAACCCCATTTACGTCGCGAACATCGCTAACAACCGAATGTTCGGCAGGGACACGTGGAAGTTCATTAAAATCTATATCATGCGGCTCTGCCGGCAGCCAGTCGCCGGTAAGCATTAAAGAAGACATCGGATTTGTTACCGGATCAGGCCATAATAAATTATTATTTTCAGATGATACTTTTGCTTTTTGTTGCCCGTTCACGGAAATAAAAACCAGGGATAAAAGGATAGCCGCGCCGGCTTGTTTACACAATGAACGAAAGAAGCCGGAACACAAAGCATGCTTACATTCCATAGTAAAAAGATGTTCGCTGATTTTGTATATTATTGTTTTGCAAGACGGACAAATATAAACCTTCCAACGCCAGTTGGATCCGTTCCTGGCGCTTAATTTTTTTTCCGGAAAAACAGAGAAACTATTTTTTACAACTCAGGCGTTTGTATATTTCCCAATTTGAATTCTTTATCCTCAATAGCTGTAGAGCAGGTTCATTCATAATCCCCGGCTTATTTTACTATACAAAATTTTCACGGATGAAACCTATCTGTGCATTTCCGTGTCGTCCGTGACCGCTTCTTTTTATGTTGCACACTATCCAAATTAGCTTAGCCTATTTATCGTCCTGTGGCTTTTGCCAGGGAATACGCCCGCTTTCCTGGATATGCCTCATTAATAGCTGTTGTAATTTCTTATGCTGATCAAGCTGATAGTTGATCAGGTTACGCTGTTCAGTGGGATCCTGGTATAAATTATACAACTCGTAAGGTTCGTAAGGGCTGTTTTGCAGCAGCTTCATGTCGCCGTATATCACAGCCTGTATGGTTTGACCACCGTACCTTAAATTACCTTCCCGCCGGGTAAAAAATACCGGTCTCTGAGGAAGCGTTTCATCTGCATTCTTTAATAATGGAAGCAAACTTATCCCGTCAATTTTATGCGTGATCTTTGCTCCTGTAATATCGGCAATGGTAGGATAGATATCCATAGCGAGCGCTGTTTGCGTATTAGAAACATCCGGCTTAATATGGTTCGGCCATACAAAAAAAGCCGGCACCCGGATCCCTCCTTCATACATACTTTCCTTGCCGTCTCTTAAATTGCCATTATTGGCACCATTTTGCAGGTAGCCGCCGTTATCACTTAAAAAAATGATCAGTGTATTCTCATAGGCGCCGGTTTCTTTTAAAGATTGGATCACCTTTCCTATGCCATCGTCCATATGCTCTATCAGGGCCACTAATTTTGCTCTTCTCTCCGGAAGATTGGGTTCCCGGGCCCTCACCTTAGCCAGCCATTCGTCCGGCGGCTGCACCGGGAAGTGAGGCGCATTGTAAGCCAAATAAAGAAAAAATGGATTTTTGCTGCCTTTCTGCTGACGAATGTAGTCAACCGCCCAATCGGAAAACAGGTCGGTGGCATGTCCTTTGGGCGTGATCTCTTTTTCGTTTTCCCGGAGAAAATTTCTCCCGTTGCGGATATGGGTCCAGTAGTCTTCCATCATATCGTCCAGCCAGCCATGAAAATAATCGAAGCCCTTTTCGTTAGGCAAATTGGGCGATTCAAGTCCTAAATTCCATTTTCCAATAATGGCCGTATTGTACTGTACCTGTTTTAATAGTTTGGGCAGCAGTACGGCATCCGGTTTAAGGTAGCCCCAGTTGTCGTCCGGTATTGATCTTACCAATCCGGGAACGCCAACCATATCCGGGTATCTGCCGCTCATAATGGATGCCCGTGTAGGCGAACACACCGGGGAATTGGCGTAAAAGCGATCAAACCGCATCCCCGATCTGCACAGCATATCAATATTAGGCGTCTGCAAATCGGAAGTGCCATAATACGACACATCGTGATAGCCCTGGTCGTCTGTCAAAATAATCAGTACGTTGGGCCTTGTATTTTTTTGTTGTCCCGGTGAAGGGATAGAAATGCCTCCCAACAGCAGGACAAATAGATATATTTTCTTCATGCTTTTAATTATTCAGGCTTTAACAGAGATTTTATCAATAGAAAATCCGGCTGCGGAAAGACATGGCTTAGTCATTCAATTGAGCAGGCGCCGGGATTATCGTTTTCTGCTTTTTATATTCTTCTATCAGGGCTTCAACAATCTCCGGATATTGTTTTGACAGATCATACTTCTCCGAAGGGTCAACCTCCACATTGTATAACAAAGGCGGATCGTGAACAACAGGCGCTTCCCGGGAATAGGAAGGGCGGGTAGTAAAATGGGCTTTCCAGGGGCCTTTCCTGACCGCGTGTAGGTTATCGTTGATATAATAGTATATCATATCTCTCACGCCGTTTGCTTTCCCCTGTAGTAAATCTGAAATATCCATCCCGTCCAGCACCCTGTCTTTAGGCAAGGTTGCTCCCGATAATTTCGCAAAAGTGGGCAACAAATCCATTCCGCTAACCAGGCTTTCGCATACAATGTCAGGTCTTATTTTTCCCGGCCACCAGGCAATGGCCGGCTCTCTCATGCCGCCTTCATAAGTGGAGTTTTTACCTTCATAGAACAACCCTGCAGAGCCGCCTTCTTCCTCTAATAATAACCAGGGACCGTTATCACTTGTAAAGATCACCAGTGTGTTGTTATCAATTTTTAAATCTTTCAATGTCTGAAGCACCTGTCCTACGCTCCAATCCAGTTCTGTTACCACATCTCCGTAAATACCTCTTTTGCTTTTGCCTTCAAGGTTAGGCGTCAGAATAGTCGGATGACCATAACAACCTAAGTCACCATACCCGAGATCATCCGCAAGGATCACCACAATATTCGGATGGGAGGACTGCGCATTCGTTCCGGCAACTGCCAATGCAAAGAAGCAACTTATAAGCAATGCGATCTTTGAGGATTTCTTCATACCAATGCTTTGGAGGATTGACAAATATAATCCTTCCATCGCCAGTTTGATCCGTATTTGCCGGCCTAATTTTTGGGGTTCCACCCTCAATAGTCTCATTGAATCGAAGGCAATTTCAGATCACCACGACCAGGGCTGATTTTATAAGCTCACACATTACAAATTAAAGACTGGCTTATTTCTTCTTTTTTAGCGCGGTGCGCATTTTTTTTACAACGGCAACCGGAATACCGGCGGCAGCAGCAGCCTGCTCATCGTCAAACCCAAATTTGACAATGAGATTTTCCACCACCTCGTAGCTCTTTTGTTCTGCGCCCTTCTCAATGCCTTTTTCAATGCCTTTTTCTACGCCCTTTTTCTCTGCAGTCCTTGCTTTTTCTTCAGTGGCCTTTACTTTTTCTTCTGCGGCCTTGATTTGTTCTTCTGCGATCCTTATCTTTTCTCTTGCAGTTTTCCGTACCGCATACTCGGTCCATTTATCTAAAAGCGCTTTTTCGTACAGCATATACTCTTCTTTTTTTAGGTTCGCTATTTCCGCTATATGAAACAATTTCTGAAATATCCTCTTGTGTAAAATTACAGGAATTTTTTCCATTTTTGCCATATTGCGCAGCACATACATCCAACGCTCAAAATCGGTCTTTATTTCCACTTCTTCCAGGTTGAAATTGGGCAATTCTAAAAAAATAAAGCCCAGCTTATTATAAAAGGTTTGACCCGTTTCTTCTTCTGCCAGCCTTACCCGGTGCAAGTATTTATCACGTGAAGTATTCTCAAAGTTGAAATCCATCAACGCTATAAAATACACTTCCTTTAACTCAAAATCCCAGTTCCCTTTACCTTTTTGCCCCTGTTCATGTAATTTGCCGGAAGTATAAAATATAGTCCGATCTATGAAAAACCTTTGCTCTGCCCTTTGCATTTCAATAATAAAAGTTTCACCATCTGCTCCCGTACAGATAAGATCAAAAATAGTTTTGCGGTAATGCGGTACCGGACCATTATTTTCCTGCTGGTTGTACACCAGGTCTTTTATTACTTTTCGACCTTTAAATAATTCGTTCAAAAAGGCTATCAACAAATCCTTGTTGGGTTCGGATCCGAAAATCCTTTTAAAGCCAAAATCGGTGAGCGGGTCAATAAAACGACCCATTGGCGGCGTGGTATGTTTTTGGGTGTTTTTCATGGTCTAAAGATAGTACAATAATGGATAGATAGTTGCGGCGGCGCAGCTTCGCTGCTATCGTCGTTAAAAAAATTTGGCCCAGAAACTTTTACTCAATGGAGCCCTGCGGGAACTGTTTTACCAGGGGATCTCTTATAGCATTCATATGCGCCAAAAGTCGCTTAATTAATTGTTTCTTCTGTATCTCAATTTCAGGATCCCGGGAGTTATACAGGTTGTATTGTTCCTTCTGATCCTCCTTTAAATGGTAAAGCTCATTTAATTTTTCAGAAGAAAAATCCAATACCAATTTCCATTCCGTTGTTCGAAGTGATCTTAAATTGACGTATTCCGCATAGCACTCATCATTCCATGCTGTAGTGCGATCACCTTTCAGCAATGGCACGATACTACGGCCTCTTGTCAATAGTCCTGCCGCAGGCTTTGTAGCCGACATTTCCATGATCGTGGGAAACCAGTCCACAAAACTAACCGTTTCTTCTAACCTGGTGGATGGCGTAATTGCCCCGGGCCATTTGATAATGCAGGGAACGTTCAAACTATAGTCGTAAAGGTTCCATCTTGTATCGCCGTATATCCCATCGGGATCTTTACCGTCTTTCGTTAACCACCATCCATTTCCCTTATGCCAAAGACTGTGCTGCCCCATCATATAACCATGATCAGAAGTAAAAATAACAATCGTATTTTCGGCAAGCGATAGCCCTTCCAGGAAATCCATCAATCTGCCAACGTTCCTGTCTACAGCATGCACACTTGAATAATATTCTTTTGCCATACGGATATTAAGAGGTGTGTCCAGGTTGGGGGCATCCGGCTCAAGCAGTTTAATTTTCATAGTATCCCAACGGGCCTTATCAATGTCCCGCAGCAGCAACCATGACCGGCGCTATAATCAGGCTCCATTCCTTCGGAAAATCAGTGTTGGCATGAGGAGCCCAAAAATGCAACGATAACAGAAAGGGTTTTCCGGTAATGGCAGGATTTACCTCCAGCAGATTTTCATGGCATCAGTCTTGTAAATCAGGCGTATAAGCCCCGGCTGCAATTTCCGGTTTGCCATCAATCACTATTTTCGGAGACATTGATCTGAGGCCGCCGTGGGGAAAGCCGGTAAAATAATCATACCCCCTTTTTGTAGGCAGGTATTCGGGTTTATATTCTCCGAGATGCCATTTGCCTACCAGGATCGTGGTGTAACCATTTGAACGCAGTAATTCGGGAAAGGTCTTCAGGTTAAGAGATAACCCTCCCGGCTTACCCTGACCAATCAGATCGGGGACGCCGTTCTCACTTGGATACCGCCCGGAAATAAGCGTTGCTCTTGAAGGACTGCAAACCGGCGCATTGGCAAAACAATGGTCTAAGATCGCTCCTTCCTGCGCCAGTTTATCCAATGCGGGAGTAAAAGCATTTGGAGATTTATTAATGCCAAGCGTCCACGGGCCCATATCATCGGCAACAATAAAAATTATCATTGTTGTCCGACTAAAATCGGAGTTAAATCGGCTGTAATTCTTTACAGTAAAGAGTTACAGCCGAAAGAATCATTGTTTCAAAATCCGGGGGAGTACCCCCTTGTTTTTTAGGTCGCAAAAGCAAAAGAGGCGTTGTGTGTTTTTCTCCATGCCTTGTAAGTGTCTTTGATAAACTCCAACAGCGATACATAGCTCATTAGATGCAACCGGATAACGGTTATCATGTTGCCAAACGATTTCTTATTTTGCAGCTTTTCTCACCACCACCATCAGCAATTGCGCTATCAATACGCAATACACCTGCATTTTAATGGCATTTACACTATTGCCCCAAAAGTAGCGCAGGGAAGTTTTGCTTTATCTGTTTGAACAGCAATTCTATCATCCATCTGTTTTTATAAATCGTTGCTATCTGGCTTGCGGGCAAAGTGAAGTTGTTCGTTATAAACACATATACCTTGGCATCATCGGCTTTAAAAGTAATACGTCTGAGTTTTAACCTTTCCGCTTCCGCTCCCCTTTTACGCCAATTGTTATGTGTGCTCTTTCAATACGCCTTTTGCATTTCTCTTCTTTGTCCTATCCACCAAAACCTTGGTCATGAAAAACAGCATTGTCTTTCATGCGGGTAACAAACCATATCCTCTGTGCTATCCATTTGGAAAACTGCCGGTAAACATTGTAGGCTTTATCAAAATACCAACCAACTGTTGGCAGGCAAGTCCAGTTTGTACAAGAAGTTGCGGTCGTGTTCCCGGGCGGCAGTCATGCGTACAAACTCTGCCACGCCGCTAAAAGCATCCATCATGGTGTGTACTTTAATACCGCCCTTCTTGCGGCTTCCATCTTTAGGGTTACGCCCTACGCCCCGTAAACTCGCTGAACAACTGAATAGTACTGCTATCTATTATCTTAAGGTTCCTGATACTCAATCCCTTTAGCCGGCTGTCGAGATAAACGAATGATATGCTTCAATAGTTCGGTATAAATCATCTCAAATACACGGAAACTCCTGTTCGTGTTTGCATCGGAAAGTGTGCTGCGTGCCGGAGCTTTATCAAAACCCAAATGAGCCAGCCTGCCCTCGCAGGCTAAAAGTCCTTCACAAAGCTCCCGTAGCCCGTTACAATAACTGAACACACCATACAGCAGACTTACTAAATGCACCCGCAAGGGTAGCTTTTTGTAATACCTGTTGGCTTGAAACTTCCTGTTGGCTTTATTTATCAAAGAACTGCCAATCAAATTTAATATCTGTGATAACACCGGCTGTCCGGTAAACTCTTTAACTTCACTCATTGGTAATAAGTTTAATTGTCGTAAATCAAACTTAACCATTTGGCGGTTCTTCGGAACTGCCTTTTTTTGTATTTTTTTAGGCTATTTTAGTCGGACAATAGTGAATGTATTTGATAATTAGTTTCCAAAAAGCAGTTTTTTTTACTTCTGTTTTTCAACAACCCCGGCAATACCTTCAACTACGATGCGTGTTGCTATAGGTGTTAAAGTCACTCCATCTGAAGTGGTAAATTCATTTTGCTGCAATCGTCCTGAACCGGTGATTAAAGCACCCGCGTCTATATAAACAGCTCCTTCTTCACGAGTTATTTTTGCTAATGCACGATTAAAACCGACCAAACGCTTTTTTGCACCACTATATTTTTCCTGGTCGGCATTATGCTCATCATATGGAAGACAAGACAGAATGATCAATTTCGGTGTACTACGACGATACAAGTCACTGTTCTTGATCTTGCTGATCAATGACCGCATATGTTCAGGAAATGCCTTGCTTTGAGCAGCGTAGTCTTTGCGGGCATCGTTAGTACCCAGGCCGATAACGATATAATCAGGATCCGCCCTTATCGAAATCAAAGTTGTATCAATTGTATGCAGGGAATTGAGAAAGCCATCAGCAACCCCAAGGCATTGACCCGGAATTGACCGGTTAACAACCGTGGAATAAGGAAATATCATGCCCAACTGGTTTGCCCAGCCAAGTTTTGCAGTGGCATTTGCATCACCGAGCGTTAAGAACGTGATTGGATTGCGCTTTACCTTATCCAAAACCGGCATCAGACCTATGACCTGATCGTCAAGTCTTTCGTGCCCGCCTTCAAAGATAACGACTTCAACATCGCCTGCTTGTTTGTGATAATGCACCTTACGATCGCCGATGTTTGCCTTGGGCGCATTCGGATAACTACGTTTGGAAAGCAATGCGATTATGTCCTTGTCGGGAACTATTGCGTTTTTATCGTTCGGATATTTTTCTTTCGCAATTTTATTGTACATATTGATGGTCTGTGTAACAGGTACATCTGCTATATAGCCATCGTGTATTCCGGCGTACATGCTCAGACTGGCTCCTTCTCTGAGCTTTGCGGGATAAGGATAGTACATCGGTGAACGCCGGTGGGCTTCCGCAATGTTGAGCGTGGTAGCAGAAGAGGTGCTTTTCATAATATCATCGGCGTACTTGTTGTAACCACGGCTAAGCACTTCCCAATACCAGGACTCTATATCCGTGATAGCACACCATGCGGAAAAACTTCTTGCAGGGTATTTCAATCGCATGTAGCAGTTCATAACCGTGCCTCCACCACCCGATGAACCAACAAGGTGCACCTGGTTTCTGTCTGCGCCGGTTGCTTTAAGCGCATATTCAATGGCATCTTCGATATCCGAAATAACCAGGTCGCTGCCGCAAGCCTCAGGGTGATTATTCGGGCCTCGAAAATGAGGATAGATATAGTTATAGTCGCGGTACTGGATTTGGGAGAAAAGCTCCGGCTGTATGGTTTGGTAACTGGCGCTCCATGCATGAAGATGTACGATAAGCGGCTGTCCCGGCTTCGGGCTTTTATATAACATTGCTTTCTGCGTAGACCCATCAGCAGAAGATTTCATTTCCACTTCAGTGATTTCTTTTGATACTTCGTTCCATGTACGCTGTCCCCACGATAACGTGCTATACAACAGAAACACTGAGATGATGAATATTTTACCTGGCATAACTAAGAACAATTTGTTTTAGCGTTTATATAGAATCAAAATTATTTATTAAGTTATTTTTTACACCTGGCGGCAAAATCAAATTGGTACAATTCAAATTTTCAAACCGTCCTGCCGACCCACGAACAATTCGATCTACTAAGGAATTTCTTTTGCTTTGATATTCCCTGATCCATTTAACGAAAACGCTTTATTGCCTCTCAGGATAATTTGGCCATTTTGATAATCGGGAGGAAGCCTGATTTTGTCCATGTGAACATTTTTTACATCATCAAAAATAAATGCGGGGCGAAAATCTTCAGCATCTAATTTCAGCGTAATATTTTTCATCTTAATATCATCAGCATGACGAACATACAGCCCCCAGCAAGGCATTTCCCCAAACATGGAAAACTCAGGATAATCATTAATTTTTTCAGGAAAATCGCCTAACCTGCTTAATGAAAAATAAGCTTGTCCTTTTGAAGCACGACCCGGATAGCTTATTTCTATATTTTCAAGAATAACATTTTTTACATGATAACCAGGAATGCCTGTAATAGAAGACGGAAAAGGATTATGATGATATCCAGGCTCAGCGGCCCGCATATCATAGTTAATATCGGGCCTGTTGAAGGGAACTTGTACCTGAATATTGCCTAAGTAAATGTTCTCCACTTTTCCAGGAGTTTGCTGAACCCTGTTTCCCAGCCGTATAAACAGGGCGTTTCCTGTATTTTTCGCATAGATATTTGTTACTTTAATATTTTCAATATCACCGCCATCTACAGATTCAATTGCAATGGCTGAACGATAAGTGTCAAATATCTTTATATTGTCTATTGTCACATTCTTAAACCCTCCATAAGACGCCGTTCCAAATTTTATTGCACTCGCTCCAGACCGAATGGTGCAATTGGAAATGAGCACAGAATCATTACTCTCACCGAGATAATAAGATTTCAGGCAAATGCCATCATCTGCCGAGCTTATATCGCAATCTGTGATCCGTACATTTTTACAATCATTAATGTCTACACCATCATTGTTCCAGTAAGCACGGTTAATGATTGTTAGCTTATTAAGCGTAAGCAGCGTGCACAAATCAAAAGAAAGACCCCAGCAGGCAGAATTTTTTAGGGTCGCTTCCCGAATGGTTACATTATTGCACATTGAAAAGCGAAGTAGCTTGGGCCGAACCGTTTCATTGGGCCTGCCTCCATAATTGGGGTCTTTAATAATTCCAACATGATAAAGGCTGTCAATATTTAAAGCCAGTTCTCTTCCCTGCCCGTCTATAGTACCTGATCCGGTAACTGCGATATTATTGGACTGATAAGCCACTAAAAGCGCTAATTGTGAATTATCATCCTGTTTAGGGCTTACGGGATGCCCTTTCATTTCAACTTCCTTATAATCGAATGGATTGGTGCTGCCGAGCAAAATGGCATTTTTCTCTAAATGCAATTCTACATTGCTTTTCATTACAAGCGTACCTGTAAGAAATTTACCTGCCGGAATAAGAACGATACCACCGCCTTGTTCACTTGCTTTATCGATTAGGTTTTGTATCGGTTTAGTGTTTAAGACCTTACCATCACCTACGGAGCCGTAATCAGATATATTGTATTGCTGTTGGCTTTGCGCATATAAACGATTGCAGCTTATAAAAAAACACAGACAAACAAGCAATGTAACAATGCTGAATTTTAATTTAAAACACTGTTTTGCGAAGTTTACAATCATAGCATTACTTTAAATAATCCAATATCACGCACAATAAGAGCGGTTTATTTACACCTTTAGAAAAATCTTTTTTTTGTATAAAAAATATAAGAAAGTCCAAACCACAGCCAGATAAGCACAACTCCCAAGAAATGGCATCCACGATTCAGGAAACCAATTGATCACCCCTTTGAATAGGTAGTCTGAAGTGTAACGGAAATTGATCATGCGTTGCGCCAGATAGATGGTGATGGAATTCATCCCGACAACGGTGAAGAAAAATGTCCACTTACTGTATCCCCATACATCAATAATCAAATAGAATAAAGAAAACAACAAAAGGCTCAATCCGCCGGCCAAACACACAAAGGAGCTTGTCCATAAGTTTTTATTGATTGGGAATACAGTGTTCCATAACAGTCCAAGTATTACCAGGATTATACCTCCAATAGCCATATAACCGCTCCGTTTCGTTTCGGTCAACCCTTCTTTGCGCCACATTACAAACTGTCCGGTGAGCATTCCCAGTAATGCTGTTCCCGTAGCAGGAATGATGCCCAGCCAGCCTTCCGGATCGTGAAGGGTGATCCTGCCGGGGAGGAACATCCTGTCAAAATAACTGGTAAAATTACCTTCTACCGAAAATTTTTCCGCACCGGGATAGTCGGGTGCAGGAACAAGCGAGAGCAACAACCAGTAAAAAATCAATAAGCCGGCACACCAGATAATACGGATGCTGTGTCTGCCGGTATTAACAAAGATGAGTGTCGCAAGCATCCATGCAAGGCCAATACGGCCAAGCACACTGGCAAACCGCATGGTGGAAAAATCGAAGCTCAAAATCCCGTTTTCTGCGGTGCTGCCTGTTTTTATAAAACCGAAATTCAATAACCCGTTGTAAATCATCCCGAGCAATACCAATATCAGCCCGCGTTTAAATATCTGTATGTATAACGACCTTCGGGATATGTGTTTTTCCACCCGTTTGGCCATCGAAAACGGAAACGAGATACCCGCAATGAACAGGAACAAAGGGAAGATCATATCCTCGAACGCGAATCCATGCCATTTTACATGGTGCAACTGATGTTCCCACCACACCAATGGAGTCCAGCCCGTGAGCGATGCCAACCCTGCAAAAACGCCCTGTCCTCCAATGATCCAGAACATATCAAATCCCCTTAAAGCGTCCAATGATCGTAATCTTTTCATATTATTCCCACACTATTAGCAATTTATTCCACGGTTAACAGGATACCACATCCCGGCGCCAGCCAATCTTGTTCACCCTGAAAAGGAACAAGCCCCTGATTATACTGGCTGATGATCATAGTGTGGCCTTTTTTCTTGAATTGAATGTCAAACTTAACGGAAGACTGCATACTCTTGTTAACTACCATCGCATATGGTTTCCCGTTAGGATGAACAAATTCTCCAACCAACAATGAAGCGCCGCTAACCGATTCAACGAGTTTGGCTGACTCAATCCCATGACCGTTGCGTGGAACATGATCGGTATGGAACACGTTAATGCTTTTTAGCTTGCCGTATACCGCGGCGAGGGAATGAATCTGGAGATTGATGTTCCGCATCATCTTCCAGGTTTTGGTGCGGTATCCGAAGCGGTCAATTGGCCCAAGGCGATAATTGCCGGCTTGTGGTGTGTAATAAGTAAAATACCCGATTCCTTTGCCACCATAGGCCAACGTTGAATAAACCTGAATAGCCAGCGTTGCCTCCGAAGGTTCGGCATAATTGAAATGGGAATTGGATAAAATGACATTCCAAAAAGGAATACCGGACTGAAGCGTCTTGCCGCGAATAGATTCGATATTGCCGAAAAACCTGTCTTCGTCCAGTCGCCCGCCTTCGAAAAGCGAATAATTATCGTAAGAAAGGTATGGGGGCTTGCAGATTTTTACATATTGATCAAGATGCTCTTCATAGTCCTTAGCTTCGAGCTGCTTTGGTGAAGCGTAATCGGGAAAAAGGTTGATGTATGGCAAAACACCTTGTTTTTTTACTGCTTCAGACCATACATTCAACTGTGGAAACAGTTTGGCATTTGGCTCGTCACGGATATAGATCGCATATACGGCTTTCCGGTCTTCAGGATCGGTAATAGATGCCAAAAAGGTTCGGATCTTTTCATCTGCTTTTTGCTGCGTGGTTGTTTGAGTTGCATCAATGCCTGCATTCAAAATCCCCGCCAGATGGTTTTTTCTGACATGTTTGAGATGTTGTGTGCCGGTAAACCCACTCGTATTGAATCCGCAATCGTAAAGATCTTTCATCATCGCGTTCATGTCGGCGATGTCGCCCCATGCTGTGTTTGCAGGAGAGTTGGGCATCCCGCCCCAGGGAAAAATAATAAACTCAGACGCAGCAACCCGTTCAGGCACTGAGGTCTCCGGCTTGGAGGACAAATTGTGTCCGACAATACTGGCTGGCTTCTCCGCAGACGGTTTCTGCTGCCTGCCGGCGAATGCCATAGGCGCAACTGCCGATGTTACAACGCCTGATACTGCTGTGGCAATAAATTTTCTCCGTGTTTGATTTGCGTCCATTTGCTTAATTATTAATATTTACAAGTTGCTTTGCATTTATTTTTATCCGGGAGTGCAGGGCTTTACGGCTGCGCGTATTGCATGAATCTACAGATTAAATAACACATGCACACCATCCGGATTGTTCTCGAAACTGAGTAAACAGGTTTTGCTTTTTTCATCCCACTGCCAGGTAGTACCTTTCAATTCTTTTCCTTCAGCATCCTTAATAATAGTTGATTTTGGAACTACGGGCAGCAGCACACGCATTATGCCGGTTGTGTTCAGTGGGCCTTTTGTTGTGAAAGAATAACTGTTCTTTGTCCTTTTTTCATTAGTTGTTCGCGATGCGGCTGCTAAAACCTGAGACTTTGTTTTGTCTTCTATCCGATTAATATTCAGCAGGTAGGCCTGAGAACCAGGATCTACCATTTTTTGGGTTAATACAGGCAGTTTTGGATCAAAAAGATCAATAAACAATCCTTGCAAAAGATAGGGTTCTTTGCTCACACTTTCATCGAGTACGGCTACGAGATCGAAAAATCCTCTTTCCAAATAAAAATTATTTTTGAACTCCAGTTGCCCGCCATTAGTCTTTTCTTCATACATCTTTTTAACAATTGCTACTAATTCACGGTCGCCATCTTTTGTCAACACAAATTCCTTAGGATCCTTCCTGATGACATATATTGTTCCTTTGCCGCAAGTGTACCCGCCCTCTTTAGGGTTTTCTTCAATGCCTAGCAACTGAAACAGATGATCGGCAGGTCTTTTAAAGTTATTCCCATTCTGATTCCACCATTCCTGGACTGTCTGAAATGGATCTGTGTCCCTCGAACTGTACACTATGACCCCTCCATCTTTTACCCATTGGGCAATATGCGCATGTGCATCTTCCGACAGGGGCTTCATATTGGAATAAGACATTAACAGCACTTTTGTATCCTTCCAGGTTTCGGGATAGGCAGCATTCTCGATGTGCAATGTTTTTACAGGAACTCCCCTTTTAAGAAAAGGTAAGGCCTCCCCATAAAAATTGGAAAGCTGCGGATCATCGTAGCCATTGATAGGCTCAGGAGCCCGCTGAAACATCAAAGAGTTGGCCATCAGCACACTAATGCCTTTCGAGCCCGTTATTTCATTTTTCGAGAAAGGCATCTCATTTAGAGTGTTTACCATTACCTGCATTTGAGTGGAATAGAAGCGGGGTATCCCTTCTTTTTTATCACTGTTGGCGCCGGAATAGTATAAGCCTTGGTAAATTCTGTCTGGCCACGGCATTACTTCATAATTGTCAATATTAGGAAACAGCAATTGCGCCGTAAACGTTGCCTGATAATTTTTCTTATAGTACGCCCAGTCGAAATGCCGGTCTTCTATCGGATCTGTGAGGAAAAACATTTTCCGACCGGTAGGAGCCGTCATCGCCTCCATACATCCATATTCCAGATAAGCAGTTTCAAATACCCGTTCTTTGATTTCTCCATTAAAATAGTTGGGCTCACTTGACGTTCCTGTCCATACCTGAGCAATGTACCCATCAACGCTGGATAGAGACGCGAGGCTGGCTTCGGGGCTTACGATCATCCACTGGGCATAATTGATCAGCGAATGTGTTGGCACATAACAACGGACATTCATTCCCTTGCTTTTCCCGTATTCCTTAGCATAGGTAAAACACTCATCCAAAGCATGGTAATACATATGATACTTCAGTTTGTTCGACAAATAGGTATTTTCAGGAGAAGTATGCTGTGGTCTCCAGTCGAAGCCGTAATATTTTGCCCATTCTTTCTTGAAGGACTCGCTGTATCCGGCCTTAGCCCAGAATTCGGGCTCTTCCAAATAAATCGCATCAATCCCCGCATCAATAGCCCGTTTGATATGTACTTCTTTCAGATATTTTAAGAAACTTTCGGTAGGAACAAAATAGGGCGTAGTGCGTCCATCTCCATGCCAAAGCGTGTCTCCCTGCCGGTTCACCTGTCCGGCATCCCAATGTTTTTGTCCGTCCCATTCGCCGTCGAAATAGGGTTTATATCTGCCGCCCCAGGCTATGCCCGTCATAAAATGTGTGGTATATCCGCGATCGCGCCAGCTTTGAACCCTTTGTTCGAAAGTCATTCCTTCATCGTCTACACCATATATAATAGCAACGTCCGATCTCACATCGGTAACCGGCTTCCATGGACCGCTGGTTTGGAAGGTTGTTTTTTCCGTTTTTAAACCTTCTTCTTGTAACATTGCTTTTTTTGAATAACAGCTTACAAGGGTTAACAATAAAAAGTAATAAACAAAGATTTTAAATTTCATTAGATATCATATTTAAGTTGAGAGAATAATCATTCCATTTTTAATAAAAATTATAAGAAAATCAAAACCACTGCCAGGTTAGCATAACTGCCGGGAAAACAGCAAAAGGCTCAATCATCCGGTCAAACACAGAAAGGAGCTTGTTCATACACTACCCTTATGATTGATATTAAAAAAGCGATAGTGTTTCGGCCCTGATAATATATGTGATTCCTTGGCCAATTAACAATATCTTCGAATGCTGGTTAATTGGAATTTGATTTCCCGAATTATCAAGCGCATACTGTAATCCTTTCCCCATTACAAAGGCTGCTAACAAAAGCAGCGTCTTCAATTTTAAATTTATACTCACAATCATGTTTTTATATGCCAACTATTCATCATTTTGTTTTTTCTTAAATAATTTTTCAGGAGGAATAATTTTTTGAACCATATTATTACTTCCATATCCTGCATATAACAATACTCTCTCACTTTTGCCGTCATAAAACAAATCCAGCTTTATAGGAAAAAACCCTTTTTTCAAATAAACCATTCCTCCATTGCCTCTGTGCTGAGAGCCATTATTATTATTGTTTACTACCAGTTCTGAACCAATAAATAATTTGCTGGCGCCTGTTGACCATAAGGAAAAGTTATATACGCCGTCTTCATCAATCTGAATCCAACCAGAAAACCTTACCCCTACCCCAGTTTTAAATTTATTCAGACTATGGCTTACCGCCATTTCAGCAATCTCATTTTCAGGACTCTTCACACCTAACTCAAAACAAGTACCGGCATATACTGGTTTCAAGATGCCGAAATCAGGCAGGCTGTTAACGTTGCTGTCAAGATGATAAATAAAATAGTTTAGCCCGTGATTTCCATCATTTTTGGCAACCCTGTATTCTGCTTTAACAAATGTACTCCTGTCCGATCCATTAAATACAGCAGCAGTAACAATGGCAGATTTATTTAAAGTAAAGGACGTTGTATATAGTAATGATTTACTGTCGGGGTTTGAACCGTCCAGCGTATATCGTATTTCACCTTTTACATCAACAGGCAATTGAATATTAACAATGGCAGGGGTATCTACAAACAATCCACCGTAGGGGATAATGATTTTTTTTGTCGAAAAATAGGGGGGTGGTAATACTGCACCTCCCTGCCAAACATTATCCGGCTCGCCGAATCCGGCAAAAGCAGATTTGTTAGCTCTTCCCGTCCACACTTGCGGAGCTTTCAGACCTAATGCGAAGCATATGTTTGCCGCAACATCATATTTGTATATCTGCTGTTTAATCAGGTAATTTTTCTTTATTCCTTTCCCCGAAAATATTATTGGGGTATTGAACTCCTCATAAGAAGTACCTCCATGTGTGTTGGCAATGCCACCATGATCAGCTACCACCATTACCATAGTATTGGCTGCCATGGAACTTTTATTAATAGCATCTATCACGAGTTTTACATCCATATCTGTTTCTTCCACAGCTTTGGTATAATCCGGAGACATAAATCCTATACTATGGCCTAAGTGATCAGGGTTATCAAAATGTATAAAAAGAAAATTTGGCGATTTCTCCAGTATATAGGTTACCGCTTTTTGTGCAACTTCTCTTTGTGTTTCACAAGCTGCCCAATAATTTAGCTGCTCCTTGTTCAGCAGATCTCCAAAACCACTCCAGTCATAAATCGCTCCTATTTCTGCCCGGGTATTTTGCTTACGTATAACGTTAAAGATGTTGGGGAATCGTTTGTAATCATCAAGGGAGGTATAAGGGAAGTTTGTTACACCGGATGTCCAGGACTCATCAATTGTACCTGTTGCCTCAGGGCCGGCTCCGCAAATCATTGCATTCCAATTTGGCTTACTACTGGTAGGTAATACACTTCGAACTGTATAACTATATGCTCCTGTGTTTCTCAAACTGTCCATACAGGGAGTATATGCCGACTTAAATCCATTGCTGCTTAACCCATCAATGCCTATAACAACAATGTGTTTAATGCGGGGTTGGACCTGGGCTAAGCAAAGTGCATGCAATAAAATACTTACTTTAATCAACAGAAGACTTTTGATACGGTTGTTGTTTCTTTTTGTAATCTTCATGTACTTTTGTAATATTTACTTTACTATTGTTACTCAAAAATTCATTTACCTTTAAATCCATCAGAAACAAACGGCAGGGCCAGGTACAAAGCTGAAGTCCAATATTCAAAATTGTGATCGCCATCACGTATACGCAATTCGAATGGCACTTTCGCTTCTTTCATCGCCCTGCAAAACTTTGTATTCACATCTAACAGAAAATCGTCATCCCCGCAATCAACAAACCACTTTATTTTACGCAATTTCTCCAATCTGGTCTGGTCTATATTTTCTATTAGCGCTATACAATCATTTGCTAACACTGACTGTCCAAATTCCATGGATTGCGGGTTGGGATTCATAGCGGCTGGTCGTTCCTTCGGTTTAGGTAATGACATGAGTGAGCTCATGGCATATACAGAAGAAAACATATCCGGATGCTTTATGGCATACACCACAGCACCACCTCCCCCCATTGAAAACCCAGCTACAGCTCTGGAAGATTTAATGCCGGATATCCTGTATTTCGTTTCAATGTATGGAATGAATTCTTCAAAAAAGAATGTCTCATACGACCAGTCCTTTGTATCAAAATAGCCATTTTTTACCCGATTTGCATCCGGCGTAACGATAATCATCTCAGCAGATGAACCGTTTTAATAAGCTTGTCAGCTATTTCCTGCAGGTTACCGTCTTCGACAAAACAATTATTTCTGTGGCTGTGTCCATGAAGGAGATACAAACCGGATATTTTTTATCCCTGGATTGCTCATAACCCCCGGGCAGATAAACCGTATATTTACGAGTTACGTTTAGCACTTTACTCTTCAGACTGTCTTCTCTAATAATACTACGACCAGATGATTGACAAAAAGCCGTAGAAGATGCTAAAACAAAACCAAGAACAATAAATAACTTACGCCCTTTCATTATTAACATTTTTAGATAATCAAAAAGTTATACAAACCCAAGAGTATAATTAACGACTTGCAATTTCTACATCTCTTCCGCTTTGGTGTTTAATGCGTAATACACCGCCGCTGCTTAGCTTCTCCCACGACCAGCCCTCGCCGTTTTTAAGCTGATCATCGCGCTTAATCACTTTGCCGTCAATAGACACTTGTTTGGGCATACTTACCAATCGCAGCACTTCTGTGGATGTAGGCAAAAAGGTACTGTAGCTGATTTTATTAGTGCTATACTTTATTTTTTGCACGATACTTGTTGATTTCAGCAAGTGATTTTCTCCGGCGGGCGCCCATTCGGGAATGGCAGCCATACCGTCAAAGAAATGTTTGATGTAGTCGCTATATCCATCAGAGAACCAGGACGACTTCCAGGTAGGACCAACCGATACAAATCCCTCTTTAGAGGTGCAATAGGTGGCCCAGTTGAAGGTTTCGTAGGCCTCCTCTTTATATCTTTCCCCTCCGTTAAGCGCATACCACATGGCACACACCGATGCATAACGAGCCGTGTGGCTGCCCATAGGAGCCATGCACCACAGCTGTTCACACTGGGCGTTCCATCCCAGGGAATTTTGCGTGCCGAATACACTTTTGCACCATTGGATAAGTGCAGACACGTTCTCCTTATAGAACTTGTCATACTCGGGATGCAATATCAGGTAGCGGGCCACTTCCATGGGCTGCACCTGCACGCGGTTGCGGTTTTCGTGGTCATATTCCACATCTTCAAAATAGCCTTTCCACACATAGGTCTTCATCGGGCCATCCCAGGAGTAGAGCCAGTCCCAGGCTATATCCCGGGCTTTCTTGTAGCTTTCCTGCCTCTCCGTGTTCAGATGAATACGGCTCTGTATGCAAGCCAATTCATCAAACAGTCTGATGGCTGGCAACACATTGCTGCCATATTCTTCGACGAGCATACCCCTTCTATCAGGACTTTGCGCATTCACACGAAATGGCCACGGCGATTGCTTGTTGTCGCCCGTACGTACGTTCCTGGCCAAGGCATCTGCACAATGGAGAGCGGCATCGAGATAGGTCTTGTCTTCTGTCATTTGATAAAACTGGAGATAGGCCACACCCATCTCAGCCACCTTATCAGGTTCGAGGACATGGAACCCGTCGCCGGGCCCGCATATGCCATCCTTAGATGTCCCCTCATAGGTGATGGAGCCTCCTTTTGCACTGGCGTAAGGACAGTTGCCCCATGTCCAATCGGCTGGTGTGGAACCGTTTTTGAGCATGTGGTCGAGGGCTTTCTTAACCAAAGCCACGTACGAATCATCTCCCGTGAAGATGCTATAATTCACAGCCAGGCTTTCCGTTAAACCTGCAAAGACACAGGCCGGATTGTGAAGACCCGCTCCCTCGTAAGGTTTCTCGTTGTCATTCGCCACGGAAATGGATTGATGGAGATAATAATAGGGTAGTCCTATCCCCGGCTCATCAGGCATATCCCTGAGAAACTCAGCAGCCAACCTGACCACATGGGTATAGGCCGCACCGGGCGCATCGGATTTATACCAAGCCAACAGTTTGTTGTTGGGGTTCCAAATAGTCTTATGAGTACAGAATGAATCCAAGAGTTCTTTATCTTGAGCATTACTATTTAAACCGCTAAATATCATCATAGCCAGCACAAATAGAATGTGTGGAATTTTATTTTTTTTCATGCTATTTATTTTTGAGAGACAACCCAAATGTTAAAAAATAATCAATTTAAAATTTCTTCCTTCTCGTTCTTTCTCATGGTTTAATTATTGATTAAGCCTGCCAGCTATTTCTGACAGGTTAGCCTTAGATTGTTCATAACCCTTGGGCAGATAAACGATATATTTACGAGGAAAAATGAAGGAACCAGGCCGGCAATCAAATTGTTTTTTCAATTGCTATTAACCAGGTTCCTTTTTGATAAGCACTAATTAAAATATTACTTCGCGAGGTTTGGATTGAACAAAACCTCTTTACTTGGAATCGGTAAAAAATAATCTTTCCTTGTATACGGTTTTTTAAGCGTGTATTTACTTTCCGGTTCATCACGCCATTCTGTAGTAGCTTTTTCAACTAATTCTAATCTTTGCAGGTCAAACCACCGGGAAGAATATTCGCTGCCGGCGAATTCGTATGCTCTTTCCCAAACAACTGCATCTATAAATGCTTCATTGCTTAGTCCGCTTACTGAAGCCTCATCTGTTCCCATTCCTTTGTAGGCTCTGTTACGCACATCATTCAAACATTTATACGCTAACACATCTGGACCATCTGTTCGGGCTTTAGCTTCGGCATATGTCAACAATATGTCTGAGTAACGCATAAGAATATTAGGCCGTGCACTATACCAGTTAGCCGTTTTATCCATTCCGGAGTTCCAGTTGTTTCCTGGCTCATTTCTCTTTTCCCACTCCCATCCCGGAGTTAAATCATCTGCCCACAGCTTACGATAGAGAGGATGATTGGCTTTCAGATCTGCATAAGTATAATGTCCTCCCCCGGAAATATAGAAGTCAGTTATAAACGTAAAATCCTTGCGCTCTCCTGCCGGAAACCGGTTAAAGAACGCGTTTTCAGCTACCAAAAACTCCCACCCCCCCAATTCGATAGGGCGACTTTGCAAAGGAGCCATTGTTGTATAATCGTCAGAAGTATGCTCAAGCCATAGAATCACTTCGTCCTGGGGAATATCATATGCGCTCCAATATGGATCCCATACCTGATAAAAATGATCACGGAGGGCATATCCGTATGCCCCTGCATTATCAATTACTTCTTTAGCTTTATCACGGGCTTTTGCATAATATTCCGTACCGCCGTTAACAGGATAGCCTGCCATTTGCAGGTAAACTTTTGCCAGCGTTGATTTAGCTGCTCCTTTTGTTGCTGCCCCGCCTTTTTTCATATACCCCGTCCAGGTTACAGGCAGCCATTCTTCCGCAAATTGTAAGTCAGCAATAATGAGCGCATAAACATCTGCAGCTTTAGAAAGGGTAACTTCTTTTTTCGTATCTGGTACGAATGCAGTTGTAATCAATGGAATGTCATTGTAAAACCGAACTAACCAGAAGTACATAAAAGAACGGATATAATGTGCCTGTGCTGCCCATGCATTTAAATTTGCTTCTGACAGCGTGCCATCTGCATTATGATAGTTATTGATTATAGCATTTGCCTGGTTAATGGCGTCGTAGGCACGTTCCCATCCTAACTGAATATCATTATCAGCACCAACGGTAATATCCAAATTAACTTCCATCTCATTATAAAAAAGCCGCTGATTTCCTGTACCAATTATATCGTCTGAACTGGCAAACTTAATACTCATACTTTGGTACGGACGTCCGATAGCCCGGTCAAAAATGGCATACAGGGAATTATTTGCTAACTCCAGTTCAGTTGCATTATTAAAAAAATTATCAGGGAATAATCGCCCTTTCGGATCTTCCATTAAAAATTCCTTATCGCGCTGGCACGATGTTATAGATACTATAATGATTAAAAAAAATATTAGCTTTTTCATAATTGTAATATATTATTAGGCACAATCAAAATGTTACAGCAATTCCCACAGACATGCTCTTGGGGTTGGGATATGCAAACCAATCCATACCCGAGTTTACATCATCTCCGGCTGAGGAACTGATTTCAGGATCATAACCCAAATACTTACTTAAAGTCAACATGTTTTGAGCGCTTACAGAAACTTTGATATCGGCAAACGACGTTATTTTCCTGGGAATACGGTAGGATAAACTAATATTGCGCAATTTTACATAGCTACCGTCTTCAATATATTGAGAAGAATTAGGCGTTAGCTTATTAGAATTTCCTATCCTGGCAAACTTGGCATCAGGATTATCTTCAGTCCAACGATTCCTTCCTTCACTTAAAGTGAATAATTGTTTAAAGTCAATACGTTCAGCGGCTATCATATACGACCAGTTCAATACGTCACGTCCGTGTACACCTTCAAACAATATATTCAGATCGAAATTCTTGTATGAGAAGTGATTATTAAATCCCCAGGTAAACGACGGATTCGTTTTTCCTATGACCTGGTTGTCTGCTGAACCGTAGTTATAATCCTTATTCAAATCCTCATATTTGTAATCACCAGGCTGTTGCTGATATTTTGCAGCCTCAGCAGCTTCTTTTTCCTGCCATATTCCCAGATATTTCAAGCCGTATATTGTTCCGATAGGTTGCCCGGGAATAAGCGCAAACGGGCTAATAGCACTAAGACCACTGGCATAAGTTTCTCCGTAAATTACAGTTTGATCCCCAAGGTCAAGTACTTTATTCCGGTTAAAAGAACCATTCAGATTAACGTCATACGTAAACGCCCCGCTTTGTAAAACGTCATAATTAATACTAAATTCAAAACCTGTGTTTTGTACTGAACCTACGTTGGATATTACACTGTTTTCACCATATTCGGAATCCCCTCCATTGTAGGCAGCAACAAATGTTGGTGCAAGCAGGTCCTCTGTTTTCTTCTTATAATAATCCAAACTAAGCGCCAGGCGACCTGATAGTGTTACTATATCAAGCCCTATATTCAATTGTTTGGTTGATTCCCATTTCAGATCCGGATTGCCGCCTACACGTGCATAATATCCGGCCTGTTGTACACCTCCCCAATAAAAACCGCGGCTGCCAAGGGTAGTGTAAGTAGCATAATTGCCTATAGCCTGGTTACCTGTAATTCCCCATCCCCCGCGTATTTTAATATTCTGAAATACAGTCTGATCTTTCATGAATTGTTCATTAGACAATCGCCAGGCAGCAGAAAACGAAGGAAAATAGCTGAATTGATTACTTCCTTTGAACCTGGAAGATCCATCTGCCCTGAAATTTGCTGTTAAATAATAGCGTGCATCATAATTATAGTTTAACCGACCAAAATATGATCTCAGGGCGCTATTGGAATAGTCTGATCCAACACTAATATTTGGTGTAGCCAATCCCAGGTTGTACCAGCCAGCAGACTCAAGTGGCAGGATATTGGCTGTGCCACTTAGTGATTGCGAATTATTCTTAGTCTCTTCAAAACCTGCCATCACAGATAAGTTATGAGACTGGGCAACGGTTTTGGCATAACTTAGAAAAGCATTTAACAGCCAGGATTTGCTTTCGTATGAACTTTGAGAAGCCTTTGCATTAACACCATTATAATCTTTGCTTTCAAATTCCCGGTTTCCTCCTGTAGAATAGCTGATATTACCCTTTGCATTGAATTCTAATCCTTCAAAAATTCTGGCTTTAAAATTTAAAACACCGGTACCAAAATTTCTGTAATTCATTTCCTGGATGGTGGTCATTAACGCAGGATTTAACATAGTACCTGTACCTATTCCCAAACGATTAAATTTACCGTCGGCTTCATATACCGGTTCCGTGGGTGACCATATCATTGCTCCCATAATAGGAATAGAAGTCTTGCTGCCTCCCTGTGCCAATTGGGGATTTACATTATCATTACGCCCCAAATGTGCTTCAACCTGAACAGTTATACTTTTACTCAAATCCATATCAACCTTTGAAG
>JAMLHL010000037.1 GCA_023957125.1 Chitinophagaceae bacterium | reverse complement strand
CAAAGGCCGATTTAACCATGAACACGATGTCGGGCACTATTTATGCTGATGAGAGCCTGAAGCTGGCATCAGGTCCTGTGAAAGAAAATAAACCGGAATTTGAGATGTTAGGCCATTCATTAAACTTGTGGGCAGATACCATTAAAACAGGAGTTGATATCACCGTGCCGGGGTTTACCATCGAAAAGGATACCGTTAATTCCATTATTAAGAAGCGCGCCAAAGTACAACACAAGACTGTGTTTTCCCTCTCATATCCGGGTATTTCTTCCTCCTTCAACGGTACACTCAACGGAGGCGGGCAAAAAATAAAACTCCAGACCACTAACGGGAAAATATACCTGCGGAAGTAAACCCAAAATGGCTCACAGGACACCTCAGGTTTTCAAGGATGAAACTTACCAGGCCTTTCCGTGCCGTCCGTTATCAGGATTACTTAGCAGCGGATCTTTTTATGGGGCACCATACGATGTTTTGTATTTTGCATACAGAGGTTAAAATATTCGCGGCTATGATCAGATACATCTTCGTTGTTTTTTGCACTATCGGCTGTTTAACCGCATGGGGGCAATCCATACCCAACATTGTTTTTATTCTCGCGGATGATATGGGTTATGACTTGTTGCGGATATTTTAGAAGTGTTGGAAGATGCTCACCTATTGGTATAACAATTCATTTGGATCTGTTAATGGATTGTTTATTAATCGGTTATAACTTTTTATCCCCGAAAATTTTTATAGTTTTGAGGGTCTGAACCCTTATCATGAAACCGTTTTATCTATCAATTGCAAACAAAGGCGTAGCAGAGGTCATCAACAAACGGGTGGGAATTCGCCGTCCTGTAAAATTTCTTTTCTTTAAATACAAAAACAAAGAGCGGATCATAGCTTATACCGTACTCCTGAAAAACACGGCGGGTGAAAATGAATTTGAATTTTTCAAGGTAAAAAACAGCGGGGAATGGCTCCGGGGTGCGTTAAAAAATGGCGAACCTGTTGTTCTCGAAAATGAAAAGATAGTTTCAAAAGCAATAAAAGCGGCCATTGATGCATATGAAACAACAAAGGGGGAAAGAGCTTACCTGGAATTGTTTTAAAAGAATGTGAAAAACCTGACAGTTAAGACGTACCCTTCCATTCCTCAGGGCAGGCATTTTCAAATTTCTCAACTCTCTCCCCGGGAAATCAAAACTCCCTTCCAAAACCCGTTATCTTTGCCTAACTTTAATCAAGTGTTTGGTGTTTCATGGCTAATAGATTAAAAAATAATAAGTCCAAATCTCCTGATCCGGAAAAACTTACCCATGACAAAACTGAAAAGGTAAGGATGAAGGAATTAGTGAAAGACGAACGTACCCATAAGATACTGGGGAGTTTTTTCCTGCTGGTTGCCGTTTTTCTCTTTATAGCTTTTACCTCCTATGTCTTCACCTGGCGGCAGGATCAGGATAAAGTACTCCAGGGTTTCTCTGCCTTCCTGTTTGGCGATAATATAAAAGCAGCCAACCTGCTGGGAAGAATTGGTGCCTACATTTCACACCTCTTCTTCTTTAAGGGGTTTGGCTTGTCCTCGTATTTGTTTTGCAGTTTCTTCTTTGTTGCCGGAGTAAACCTGCTATTTGGCAAACCCGTATTCTCTCTTTGGCGCAATTTCAGGTATGTGATCACCGGGCTGCTGTTTTTCAGCACCGCCCTCGCTTTCATTACCCATAGCCACGCATTTCCCTGGGGAGGTGAAGCCGGTAATATCACCAGCAACTGGCTCAGGGGTTTGTTGGGCGAAATTGGAACGGCTGTATTGTTGCTCGCCACCGGTTTTGCTTATTTCATCTGGCGGTTCAACCCGGCATTCACCATTCCGTCAAAAAGACCGGACGCCAGGCAACCTCATAAAGGCGACCGGCTGGTGCCGGTGGATAATTCGTTCTCGGAAGAAGCCAAACTGTTTTTGGAAGAGGAAATCAAAACCGGCATTAAAGATAACACGCCCAAATCCCGTGGCGGCGTAGTGGTCATTCACCCCGCAGAAGAAGGCGATCCCAACAATGGTCTTTCTCTTTCAGAAACGACCCCGCCTCCGACTAAAGTTATTTCCAAAACCGGTAAAAAAAACATGGGAGACCTGGAACTGCAGATCAATTCTCTGAAAGAAGAAGAGAAGGAATCTCCGGAAGACGAAACAACCGCTGAGTCCGGTATTTCAAAAGTACAGAATTTACCCCCTTATGATCCGATCCTCGATTTAAGGGATTACCAGTATCCTTCGCTTGACCTGCTTGAAACCCATGGCAGCGAAAAGATAGTGCTGGACGCATCCGAACTGGAAGCCAATAAACGCCAGATCCTTAACACGCTGAAAAACTACGATATTGATATCCGTCATATTTCTGCCACGGTAGGCCCCACTGTTACCTTATACGAAATTGTGCCCGCTGCGGGCGTTCGTATCTCCAGGATCAAAAACCTGGAAGATGATATTGCTTTAAGTCTCGCGGCTTTAGGGATACGCATTATTGCACCGATCCCCGGAAAAGGTACCATTGGTATTGAAGTGCCCAATGTAAAGAAAGCCATTGTGAGCATGAAAGGACTTTTATCTACCGAACGTTTTCAACAAAACAAATTTTCACTACCCATTGCATTGGGGAAAAAAATAGACAACGAACACTTTATTGTGGACCTGGCTACAATGCCCCACCTGCTGATGGCGGGCGCTACCGGACAGGGAAAATCGGTAGGGATCAACGCCATCCTCGTATCGCTGTTATACAAGAAACATCCCTCGCAGCTTAAACTGGTGATGGTGGATCCCAAAAAAGTGGAGCTGAGCTTATACCGTTTGATTGAAAAACATTTCCTGGCCCAACTGCCCGGGGAAGAGGAGTCTATTATTACCGACACCAAAAAAGTGGTACACACATTAAATGCACTTTGTATAGAAATGGACAACCGCTACGACCTGCTTAAAGAAGCCGGTTGTCGCAATATCCGGGAGTACAATGAAAAATTCATAGCCCGGAAACTCAATCCCGAAAAAGGGCATCAGTTCCTGCCTTTTATCGTATTGGTGATTGATGAGTTTGCCGACCTGATCATGACTGCCGGCAAGGAGATCGAAATGCCGATTGCACGCCTTGCCCAATTAGCCAGGGCTGTGGGTATCCACCTGATCATCGCCACGCAGCGTCCGTCGGTAAACATCATTACCGGGACGATCAAAGCCAACTTCCCCGCACGGGTAGCCTTTAAGGTATCGTCCAAAATTGACTCCCGCACCATTTTGGATACCGGCGGTGCAGAACAGTTGATCGGTCGCGGCGATATGCTGGTGTCGTACAATGGTGAAGTTACAAGGGTGCAATGCGCCTTTGTGGATACCCCGGAGGTGGAACAAGTTGCGGAGTTCATAGGCGCCCAAAGAGGATATCCCCAGCCATTTTACCTGCCGGAATATATAGATGAAAAAGAGCTGGAAGGAAAAGATTTTGACATCGGAAACCGGGACCCCCTGTTCGAAGAAGCCGCACGTTTGATCGTACAAAGCCAGATTGGCTCCACCTCCCTGCTGCAACGCCGTATGAAGCTCGGTTATAACCGGGCAGGCAGATTGATGGACCAACTCGAATCCGCCGGCATTGTGGGCCCTAACCAGGGGAGTAAAGCAAGGGATGTGGTTTTTAAAACGGAAATGGAACTGGAAGAGTTTTTACAAGCCCTGTAAAAAATAAAACAGACTTTTCATTTTAAACTTCGGGGCTTTTGTATCAGTCTATGAATTAAGTATCTTTGCGCTCTGAAAAAAAATACCTACTAATAACAAATAATGAAAGGACTATTTATTTTATCCACCCTTCTTACCCTATGTTCTTATACAAGTTTTGCACAAAGTCCGGGCAACAGCCTGGGTACCAACGATCCCGAAGCTAAAAAAATACTGGATGGCGTTACCGCAAAATTCAAGACCTACACCACCGTAAAAGCTGAGTTTGTACTGCAAATTGAAAATGCCGCCGGAAAGATCCAGGGTACAAAAAAAGGAACCGCCTACCTGAAAGGCAATCAATATAAAGTGGAGTTGAATGAACAGGAGATCTTTTGCAACGCGCAAAAGATATGGACCTACGATCCCGCCGCAAACGAAGTACAGATCAGTAAATTTGATGAAAGCGGCAATGGATTCTCTCCTCAAAAAGTGTTCACTAACTTCTACGAAAAAGATTTCCTATATAAATTCAACGGCGAGAAAAAAACGGGGAACAAAGTATTACAGGAAATAGAATTAACGCCTACAGACAAGAATAAAACCTTCTTCAAGGTATTGGTGCTGGTTGATAAAACGACTAAAAACATCGTGTCAACAAGGCTGTTTGAGAAAAACGGCAACAGGTACCTGTACAGCATCTCCAGTTTTATACCCAATGCCAAAATTGATAACGGATTTTTCGTGTTCAATACCGCTAAATACCCAGGTGTGGAAGTGATTGATCTTCAATAGGAAACCAATTTACAAAAATTTTGTTTCCGGAACAGGGAGTGAATGGTATAAAGAATTAACGGAACCGTAACAACAATTGCAATTTTTTCTTTGCCGGGAAGTTATATTTGAGATCCAAAATCTTTCGTATGAATATGCCGCGCATTTTTCTTTCCATCATGATTATGTTGTGCCTGTCAGGCTATGGCACTTTCACTACTGGAATTTTGTCTGGAACCGGGCATGCTGCCATTAGCAACGCAGATAAAAAAGAAACCATCGAATGGCTGACCCTCAGCGAAGCCGAAGCAAAATCCAATCTCCAGAAAAAAGATATTCTAATTGATCTTTATACCAACTGGTGCGGCTGGTGTAAAGTGATGGATAAAAATACCTACACCAATCCAAACGTGGTTCGTTACATCCGGGAAAAGTTTTACCCCGTTAAGCTGGATGCCGAAACCAGGGAGACGCTTACCTGGCATGGCAAACAATTCAAATACAACGATCATTACAGGGTGCATGATTACGCTATTCTTCTAACCGGCGGGCAGCTCTCCTACCCCACCACCATCATTCTTCCGGCAGACGGTTCTCGCCCCCAATTGATCCCCGGATATTTAAAAACGCCGGATATGGAATTGATTCTCAGGTATTTCGGAGAAGGATTTTATGGAAAGACTTCTTTTGAGGATTACAGGAAAAACTTCATCAATACCTGGAATTAATTTTTTGCCCCGACAATAATATACCAGCAAAATCGTTATATATTTGGTTTTTCATAGGATATTGGATTTAAAACGGGGCAGGATATCTATCCAGCCCTTTTTTTATAGCCCTCTCATTCCGATATCTAACTCATAATCAATTATTTATCACGCAAGCTATTGTATAATACATTATCAGATTCTTCATTTCGGTAAAATATTTTTCGAAACTGGGAAAAACGTGCAACGTTTGGTAGAGAATTCTGGTCTAATGTATGGTTTTTCATAGGATATTGGATTTAGAAAGGGGGCAGGATATCTATCCAGCCCTTCATTTTTTGAAGAAACCCTCAACCGGTTACAAGGGAAATCCTACCGATGGCACACCATCTCACCCCGATAAAAAAAAATCTTACGGAATAAATTTTCAAAGAAGAAAATCAAGTATATTCGGTCTTTCATAGGATAAGGTTTAATGGTTAACGGTTAAAAGATTAGTGCCCTCCTCCCTGTTGGGAGGGGGTTTTTTAGTTTAAAAACAGCCGGAACCTTAAATCCACCGGTTTCTTCTAAGGAAAAACACTGAAAAATTGACGACTCCTGTGCAAAACGATTTGCTTTACCACATTGCGCTGACCATGGTTCCTAATATCGGGGACGTACATGCCAGGGCGCTGTTGGATATTTTTGGCAATGCCGAAAATATCTTCTCCGCCAAACGTGCCAAACTGGATACATTGCCGGGTATAGGCGCTATCCGTTCCAAAAGCATTAAAACATTCAAAGAATTTTCCAGGGCCGAAGAAGAACTGCGGTTTATTGAAAAATATAAGATTTCCGTTCTCCGATACACCGACCCGGCATATCCCAAACGATTATTAAACTGCTACGACGCACCCTCGTTATTGTATTTCAAAGGTAATGCCGATCTGAATGCCCCAAAAATTTTAGCCGTAATAGGCACCCGTTCGCATACAGAATACGGAAAAGAAATGACCTACGCAATCATTGAAGATTTAGCTCAGTACGGCATCCTTATTATAAGCGGTCTTGCTTACGGAATAGACACACTGGCACACCGGGCCGCTGTGAAAAACAAGTTATGCACGGTGGGCGTTCTTGCACACGGACTGGATCGCATTTACCCGTCTCCCAATAAATCCCTGGCCAAAGAGATGATGGAAAACGGGGGATTGCTCAGCGATTTTAAATCGGGCACCCAACCGGATAAACAGAATTTTCCCAGAAGGAACCGGATTGTAGCCGGCATGGCAGATGCTACCTTAGTGGTGGAAACGCAGATCAATGGGGGAAGTATGATCACCGCTGAACTGGCAAACGGCTATAATAAAGATGTTTTTGCCCTGCCGGGCAGGTCCACCGATCCCAGGAGCGCAGGATGTAACTTTTTGATCAGAAGCAATAAAGCTGCTCTGATCACCTCCGCTAAAGATATTATTGAATTCATGAACTGGGGAACTCCTTTGGAAAAAAGGAAAATCATACAAAAAGAGTTGTTTATAGAACTCACCGAACAGGAAAAAACGATCATGAATATTATCAGGGAAAAGGAATCCGTTTCCATTGATGAGATTACCCCCGGCTGCAATTTCAGCAGCAGCGCGATAGCCGGCGCCCTGCTGAACCTGGAACTACAGGGAATAATAGCCCGGTTGCCCGGAAAATTATACAAACTTCTATGATGGTTGCGCCGCGGCCTTACTATTAAAACCTGTTGCGACAGCAGAGCCGGTAAACCAACAAAATTTGGTGGCTACCCCCCCATTGTCCTATCTTTGCTCATGGCAACAACCAATAACTCCGCTAAACACAGGCTCTCCGATAGATTTTTTGGTGAAGGACTTACATTCGACGATGTGCTGCTCATGCCCGCATACTCGAAAGTACTTCCACGGGAAGTAAACATTACTTCCAAGCTTACCAGCAATATTACGTTGAATATTCCCTTACTTTCCGCTGCTATGGATACCGTTACAGAGGCAGAACTGGCCATTGCCCTGGCACGGGAGGGTGGCCTGGGTATCCTGCATAAAAACATGACCATTGAACAACAGGCAGAGCAGGTCAGGAAAGTAAAACGCAGCGAAAGCGGTTTAATCCTTGATCCGATTACCCTGCAGGTGGATGCCACCATTGGCGATGCCCTTAAACTGATGCGTGAAAACAAGATCGGCGGCATTCCCATCGTGGATGCCAACAGGAAGCTGGTAGGTATCCTCACCAACCGCGACATGAGGTTTGAGACTTCGCTGAGCAAAAGAGTGAGCGAGGTGATGACTTCGGAAAACCTGATCACCGCGCCGGAAGGCACCAACCTGGTGAAAGCAAAAAAAATACTCAGCCAGTATAAAATCGAAAAACTGCCGGTTGTCAATAAAAGCGGGCAACTCACGGGCCTGGTTACCTACCGCGACCTTCTTCAGTTGCAGAGTCATCCCAACGCGGTAAAAGACAGTTTTGGCAGACTGCTTACAGGCGCCGCCCTGGGTATCACCGCCGATTTAATGGACCGTGCATCTGCCCTGCAACAAATGGGTGTGGATGTGGTATGCTTAGACAGCGCTCACGGGCACAGTGCTAAAGTGATCGAATCACTTAAAAAGTTAAAGAAGAATTTCAAAAAGCTATCCGTCATTGCCGGCAACATTGCTACAGCCGACGGCGCGAAGGCACTGGCTGACGCCGGGGCAGACGCCGTAAAAGTGGGTATCGGCCCGGGTTCGATCTGTACCACACGCATCGTTGCGGGAGCGGGGGTACCACAGATCACCGCTATTATGGAGGCCGCATCTGTGCTGAATAAAAGGAATATTCCCCTTATTGCTGATGGGGGGATCCGCTATACCGGGGATATGGTTAAAGCGCTGGCGGCAGGTGCCAATGTGGTAATGATGGGAAGCGTTTTTGCCGGTACAGAGGAAAGTCCGGGTGACGCCATCATTTATGAGGGGCGGAAATTCAAACAATACAGGGGCATGGGATCGTTGGGAGCCATGAACCAGGGAAGCAGCGACCGCTATTTCCAGGACGTGGAAGATGAGGTGAAAAAATTTGTACCGGAAGGGATCGAAGGACGCGTTGCATTTAAAGGACATCTCAGTGAGATCGTATATCAATACACGGGCGGATTGCGATCGGGAATGGGGTATTGCGGCGCCGCTGATATTGCAGCGCTTCAGAAAGCCCGCTTTATAAAAATAACCTCGGCTGCCATGAATGAAAGCCATGCGCATGATATAGAAATTACAAGAGAAGCGCCTAATTACACGAGATAATGGGAGTTAGAAGTTAGGAAGTTTTTAGTGTGGGAGTTTTTAGTTTTTTATTCCTCCACCCTTCGGCAAGCTCAGGGTGGCACTTCTCCCTTCTATGCATCAAGGCTGGCACTTCTATTTATCGGAGCAGGCCCTTTTATCCATCAGGGCAAGCATTTCATAAACCAACTTGTCAGTTTTTCTCACATTCTCACATTCTCACTTCTCACATTCTCACTTCTCACATTATCACATTTCCACATTATCAAATTATCAAATTATCAAATTACCCCCGCTCTTCCCAGATCATAGCGAGATGTACGATCGTTTCTACGCTTTTTTGCATATCCTGGATGCTCACATATTCGTGCTTGCCGTGAAAGGCCATTTCGCCGGTGAAAAGATTGGGGCAGGGCAGTCCCATAAAGGATAAGCGGGAGCCGTCTGTACCTCCCCTGGCGCTGCTTAGTACCGGCGTTATCCCGGCCCTTTTTATGGCTTCAACCGCGTACAGGCTCACCTGTGGATATTGGTCCAGCACTTCTTTCATATTCCGGTATTGGTCTTTCACTTCAAAAGCCGCCGAAGCGCCGGGAAACTGTTGAAGTGTTTCTTTTACTTTCTGTTGCAAAAAGGATTCATAGTCTTTTAGTTTTGAAGTGTCAAAATCACGGATAATAAACTGCAGACTCACCTTCTCGGCAATCCCATTGATATATACCGGGTGAACAAAACCTTCCCTTCCGCCGGTAGTTTCGGGGGAAAGCTCATTTTTTGGCAACGAATCCAAAAATACAGCAGCCAGTTTTATGGCATTCACCAGTTTGCCCTTTGCATAACCGGGATGAACGCTCACACCCGAAAAGGTGACAGTGACTGCATCGGCAGAAAAGGTTTCATCTTCCAGTGTGCCGCGTTCACCGCCATCGAGCGTATAACCAAAATCGGCTCCGAGCTTTTTCAAATCTACTTTGTCCACTCCCCTTCCTATTTCCTCATCGGGCGTAAATAATATTTTAATATCTCCATGCCTGATCTCCGGATGCGTAACAAAAAAATGTACCATATCCATGATCACCGCCACCCCCGATTTATCATCCGCACCCAGCAGCGTGGTTCCGGAAGCGGTAATGATATCCTCTCCTGTTTTTTGTTTGAGATAAGGATGATCCTCCACGCGTATCACCTGGGTGGCATCATTGGGCAACGTTATATCCCTCCCGTCGTAGTTACGGTGTATCAATGGCTCCACCCCTTCCCCCGAACAATCGGATGAAGTATCTATATGCGCGCAGAAACAGATAACCGGTACCTTTTTTTCAGTATTGGAGGGCAGCGTAGCATATACATAGCCGAATTCATCCAGTTCTGCCTGCCTGATACCCAAATCCTGCAACTCTTTTACCAGCAATTGCGAGAGCGTTTTTTGTTTTTTCGTGGAAGGAAAGGAGTCCGACTGAGGGTCTGACTGGGTATCAATCTTTACATAGTCGCAAAAACGGTCGGCAACGGTGAAATTATAACCGGAAAAAACGGCTCCGTGGTCAATTTGATCCTTCGTCATAAATAATATAATTTCGATATGCCTGCAAAGATCAACATTCAAATACGTTTCCTGATATTTTCAGCGTTAAATAATTAATATTCTATTATTTTGGATCATTGTTTTGTTTTTAAGCCTGTGTAATAGGAAAAATTAACAGCATGAAAGGGCGTCCGCTATCAACCATACGATCTGTACTTTTCTTTCTTTTAATTGCGCTTATTTGGATATTTTTGACCGATTATATCCTTTTTCGTTTCCTTGGGAGAGAGGTCGTCCTTTATCCCTACCTGCAAAGTGTTAAGGGGGCAACCTTTGTGATCCTTACGGCAGTTACCATTTATCTTCTGCTGCGTTGTAACGATAAATATTTCAAACGGCAATTTGATTCCCTTGTGTTCAATCATCGCGAACTGGAAACCATTCTTTCGGATACCAGCCTCGGCATTGCCCGTTTGAACACCCGCGGAGAATTTCTATATACCAACCCGTTCTTTTGCTCCCTGACAGGCTACACGAAAGATGAACTGCTTCATAAGAACTATACTTCTATCATTCGCAAAGAAAATAACGTTGAACTGGAGTATTGGGATACGCTGCTGAAACAGGAGAAACTCAGGAATATGAAGGATATTGCCGTTGTCTCCACCTCAACAAAAGAAAAACTGATCTGTAATATTTCGGTTAGTGAGGTAAAAGACAAGCTTAACGGCACTGTATATATCATGATCCTTGAAAATATTACGGACCGAACCAGGGAGCAAAAACAATTAAAAGAAAACCTCAAGCGATACAGTATTTTAAGCATGACTACCATGGAAGGGCTCTGGGACTGGAACATGGAAACCGGGCAATATTATTATCATTCAAATCTTAAACTGCTGTTTGGATACGACGATCATGACCTGGAACAGGGATACCAATTCTGGAAATCCAAAGTTCATGAAGATGACCGGGAAAAAATAATAGACAAGATGAATGCGGCAATGGAAATAGCCCATCTGACCTCCCTTAATAACGAATACCGATTTTTATGTAAAGACGGATCCTACAAGATCGTATCTGACAATATTTCCATCTTACGCAATTTAGAGGGAAAAGCATTCCGGTTGATCGGGTCTATGCATGATATAACCGAACAACGAAATCTGCAGGCGCAACTGGCAGAGAAGGAAGTGATCTATCGCCGGCACCTGGCCCGCACTGTTTTGGACACCCAGGAAAACGAACGCAAAAAATTAGCCGAAGAACTGCACGACAATGTCAATCAACTTTTAGGTGTGGTTAAGTTATATATTGAACACGCGATCGCCGACGATGCCATCAGGGACAGCCTTTTGAAAAAAAGCAATGAATATATTGATAAAGTGATTGAAGAACTGAGGAATCTTACCAGGAATCTCGCGCCGCCTCTTCTCGCCGAATTAGGACTGGAACAATCCCTGATCAGTATAGCCGAAACGATCGAAGAAGTGCAACCGATCAATATCCGGATTGATATTGAAAATATAGATGAAGCCAGTCTTCAGGACGGACAAAAGCTGATGCTTTATCGCATTGTTCAGGAACAATTGAATAATGTGGTTAAACACGCGAACGCAGCCAACGTTACGGTACACCTGGAGCAAATAGACAACAAAGTGTCGTTGGTGATCACCGATGACGGAAGGGGAACCGATCTGTCAACCGACCAGGGACAGGGGATGGGCCTCAGGAATATCAGGAACAGAATTGAGCTATACCAGGGCACGGTGGCAATGGACTCCGCTCCGGGTAAAGGCTTCGTTCTTGATGTGGCGTTTGAAATTTAACATCTAATCATTCTCCATTACCTCACTCAGCTCCAGCCACCGCAATTCCTTCTCATCCAGCAAAGACGATACTTCCGCAATACGCCCGGAAAGCTGCTGCAACTGTTCATAAGGCAGGCTGCTGTCGCTGAGCTGATCCATAACAGCTTTCTTTTCCTTTTCCAAAACTGCTATTTCCCGTTGCAAGGTTTCAAATTCCCGTTTTTCTTTGTAGGACGGCTTTTTTTTCCCGGCTTCTGTTTCGTGTTTCCCCGGTAATGCATCTTGCAGGCCGCCTCCCGTTTCCAAACGGGTGTTCTTAACCTCCCGCGATTTTATTTCCGATTCCTGTTCCTTTTTCCACAACCGGTATTGGGAATAATTTCCCGGGAAATCCCTGACGCGGCCATTTCCTTCAAAAACAAAGAGATGGTCGGTAAGCCGGTCCATAAAATAACGGTCGTGCGACACGATCAGGAGGCAACCCCGGTAATCGCTTAAAAAATTTTCCAAAACGGTAAGCGTAGGCAGATCAAGATCATTGGTGGGTTCATCCAGTATCAGAAAATTAGGATTGCGGAAAAGAACAGAAAGCAGCAACAATCGCTTCTTCTCGCCGCCACTCAGCCTGGAAATAAAAGTATGCTGCTGATCGGGCTCAAATAAAAAGAGCTGAAGGAACTGGGAGGCGTTCAATGAACCGCCATTGGCCAGCGGAAAATTTTCCGCGATATTTTTCACGTATTCGATCACCCGCATATCTTCTTTAAACTGAAGCCCCTGCTGGGAGTAATATCCGAAGATCACCGTCTCCCCGATATTGATTTTTCCACTATCCGCTTTTTCGAGCCCCTGCAGTATATTAAGAAACGTGGATTTGCCGGTGCCGTTTTTCCCAACAACGCCTATACGTTCACCTTTTGAAAAGGTATAGTCGAATCCCTGTAATATCACCTGGTTTCCAAAAGATTTATATACTTTTTTCAACTCCGCCACCTTCCCGCCCAAACGGCTCATTTTTACCTGCAACTGCACCTGGTTATCCTGTATCCGCTGTTTGGCCCGAACTTCCACATCGTCAAATGCGTCTATCCGGCTTTTGGATTTGGTAGTTCTTGCCCGGGGTTGTTTCCGGATCCATTCCAGTTCTTTCCGGTAAAGATTTTTAGCTTTGTCAATACTTGCCGCCTGTTGTTCTATCCGGGCGGCTTTCTTTTCTAAATAATTTTCATAATCTCCCCTGTAAGTGTATAAAGCGCTCCCATCCATTTCCCATATCTCATTACATACCGCATCCAAAAAATAACGGTCGTGCGTAACCAATAATAAAGTAATGTTTTGCTGATTCAGGTAATGTTCCAGCCACTCAACGGTTTCAACATCGAGGTGATTGGTGGGCTCGTCCATAATCAGCAGGACATGCCGGTGCTCAAACCCGATATCAATGAGCGTTCGGGCAAGAGCTACCCGTTTGCGCTGGCCGCCCGAAAGAGTGCCTGCCTTTTGCTCAAAATGATGAACATTCAGTTTTCCGAGGATCTGCTTTACTTTACTGTCGAAATCCCAGGCATTCAGTTCATCCATCCTGACGATGGCCTCACCTATCGCGTCTGCATCTCCCCTTTCACTTGCCGCTTCGTAGGTTTTGATAGCATTGATCACCGGGTGATCATGGTGAAAAATATTATCGAGCACCGAAAGCTCATCCATAAAAACCGGTTCCTGTTCAAAAAGAGCCACCGACACTTCTTTATGTAGCCAGAGGGTTCCGTCGTCCGGCGTCTCCAAACCGGCGATTATTTTCAGCAGGGTTGATTTTCCCGAGCCATTGCGGGCCACCAAAGCAATTTTATCTCCCTCTTCTATATGAAAGGTAAGGTTTTTAAAAAGAGGTTTTATACCGTAAGATTTCCCTAATGCTTCTCCCGTAACATAATGCATCCAGCAAAGATAAATGAGTTCTCGGATCAAACGGCTGCAAAGGTTGCCCACGGGTATGTTCCAACTTCCTCCCCGGAACCTGTATGAGAGATACCTGCCATCGCGATCGGGGTAGCAACGGCTGTCTTCCCGGCCGGTGACCTGAATTGCAACCGTAAAAACTACAGGTTCGTTACGCCATTCACCACATTTCTCAGTTCGCCGTTCAAAAACGCTTTTATATTTTCCGCAGATTCGAACAATAGCCTTTCCCTTGCTTCTTTGGTGGCCCAGGCGATATGCGGTGTGATGACACAATTGGGTGCGTTCAACAACGGATTATCTGCGGCGGGTGGCTCAGACGATAATACATCCACGGCGGCTCCTGCAATTTGCTTTTCCCTCAGGGCTTTTGCCAGGTCCTGTTCATGGATCAGCCCTCCCCGGGCTGTATTAACCAGGTATGCCGAAGGTTTCATCTTTTTCAGCAGTTCTGTATTCACCATTTGCCGGTTGGATTCCGTAAGCGGACAATGCAGGCTGACAAAATCAGCCTGTTCAAAACATTCATCAATGTCCGCGATCCTTATTCCCGGTATATTATATTTGGCAGGATTACGAACCGCGGCGATGATATTCATCCCAAAAGCCATGGCAATCTTCGCTACGGCCGAACCAATAAGCCCCAGCCCGATAAGCGCAATGGTTTTTCCCTGTAATTCAAAAAGCCCCTGGTGACCAAAACAAAAGTCTTTGCTGCGCGTCCAGGCGCCTGCATGCACTTCATCCGAGCGTCGTTTAACATTGTACGTTAGTTCAAGGATCAGCGCCCAGGTTAATTGAGCCACCGACTGTGTGCTATAGCCGGGTACATTACACACGGGAATATTTCGCTGTGCAGCCGCACGGATAGCAATATTATCGAAACCGGTTGCCAGTTCGCCTATATACCTCAATTTGGGCAGCGCCCCGATAACCTCCCCCGGCACTTTGGATTTGTTGGTCAGGACAATTTCGGCGTTCTTTGACCGCTCCAATACCTCGTCGGGAGCGGAACGCTCATATACCGTTAAGTTACCCAGGGCCTCTAAAAGAGCCCAGTTCAGATCGCCCGGATTAATGGAATAACCATCAAGTATTACAATCTTCATACGCATAATTTATTTGTATCAACAATGATCGAAATTAAGCAGGATTCATTAAACTATTTTTTTCACTTTACCTTTGTGGTGTACTTATCATACATTTCCAATGAGTAAAATTGTTTTTATTACCGGGGCAACCTCCGGGTTCGGAGCGGCCTGCGCCCTGCGATTCGCAGAAGAGGGGCACAATGTAATTATAAACGGAAGGCGGGCATCGAGGCTGGAAGAACTCCAAAAGCGAATTGAGGATAATTTTTCTGTCCGGGCGCTTTGTTTACCTTTTGACGTGAGTAAACGAAGTGAAGTGTTAAAAGCCATTCAACATATCCCCGAAGACTGGCGTGCGATTGACATCCTGGTAAACAATGCCGGGCTGGCGCTTGGGCGAAGCTATTTCGATGAAGCCGATATAGACGATTGGGATACGATGCTGGATACCAACGTGAAGGGCTTATTATATGTTTCTAAAGCCGTATTGCCTTTTATGATCGAACAACATAAAGGACATATTATAAACCTCGGCTCGGTGGCCGCAAAACAGGTGTACGAAAAGGGGAATGTTTATTGTGCCAGCAAGTTTGCCGTTGAGGCCATAAGCCAAAGTATGCGTATAGATATGCTCCGGCACAATATTAAGGTAACGGCTGTTCATCCCGGAGCGGCGGAAACCGAATTTTCAGTAGTGCGGTTTAAAGGAGATACGGAACAGGCCGATGCGATATACAAAGGATTCAAACCGCTGACCGCCAAAGATGTTGCCGATGTAATTTATTACTGCACAACCCTTCCCGGGCATGTTTGCATTAACGACCTGGTGGTATGCCCGGTACAGCAGGCGGATGGCATTTATTTCCATAAAAAATAATTTAAGCAGCAGATTAGCGTTCAATATCCGGCAGGAACTGAAGTGATTCCCTGACCGGGGGTGAATCTTCCGGTTGAAACGCCATCCGTCACCCTGAAAACAGAAAAATGAAAAAATCATTCCTACCGGTTATAGGTTTGCTGCTCTTATTCCGATTCTCGTCTTTCGGTCAAACGCAGGCCGAGGTTCTTGAAAGTCCCTGCGATAATCAAACCATTCAAAAACAGGCCGATAGCGTAAAACTTCTCCTTTCCACCGGGGGTTTTTCTATTTTACGGGAAGCATCCATCACCATGGAAAGCAACTACGATATTCCCATCATTGTGCCTATGGAGGAAGGCACCCGCTATCAATTTGTTTTTATCGGGGATCTGAATTCCAATACATACGAAGTGCGGATGTACGATTACCACGAAAAGCAGGTGATATACCAGAAGCACGCCCGGGACGATCGGGAGGAAAATATCATACGATATTCCTATGTGCCCAGGACGTCTGAATACCATATGATAAAACCCCTTCAGGTGAATGCCCAAAAGAAAAAGGATCTGTGTGGCTATGTCATGTTGTTCAGTCAACCGGCAGCCTCTGCACAAAAGACCAGATAATCTATCTTCTCTTATTTCTTTTTCACCGCCGGTTTTGGTTTCAGCGGTTCTTTAACATTTGATGCGTTTTCGCCCTGCGTAATTGTATTTGCCAGTAAAACCGCCTGATATACATTTATGATCCCTCCCGTTGTACTCAGATCTTTCATGCTTACTTCTTCATCCGTACCCGGCTTCTCTACCTTTATGTCCGGAACCGCTACCGATTTTTCAATGATACCCTTTATCTGCGGCATGGATAAATCGGGATAATATGACATCAATAATGCTGCTACGCCGGCTACCACGGGGCTGGCCATACTGGTACCCTGCAGGTTCCCGTATTGATTACCGCCCGGCAGCGTAGAATAAATTTTTACGCCGGGGGCAAAAACGTCCACTTCCTTTTTCCCGTAATTGGAGAAGGAACCTACCAGTCCCCCGGCAGCGGGATCGCCACTGGCGCCCACGGTGATCCAGTTGTCAGCCCGGGTACTGTCGTCTTTGAATACCGGGTTGGGAAAATTATCATTCGTATCTAAATCTTTAGCGTCATTTCCGGCGGCGTGTACCAGCAATACGCCTTTGGATTCGGCATACCTCACCGCCTCGTCCACCCAGGGTTTCTGGGGAGAAATACTCTTACCAAAACTCATATTCACCACTTTTGCCCCATTATCAACCGCGTAGCGAATGGCATTGGCAATGTCCTTATCGTGTTCGTCTCCGTCGGGTACCGCCCGCAGCATCATGATCCGGACATTGTCCGCAATCCCGTTCATTCCTTTGCCGTTGTTCCTTACGGCGCCAATAATGCCCGCCACATGCGTTCCATGCATAGGCGTACCGGCCATTATGTCGTTATTGCCATAATAACGGTCGTTGATATCGTCATAATTATCCTTTACAATTTCACCCCTGTAATCTTCCGGTTCTGTCAACACCGCTTCGGCCTTTGATTTCTCTCCGTTGTAAAAGTCGCTGGTGATCTCCAGCAGCCGCTTATTGGTCATTTCACTGGCCTGGAAACCAAGAAACAAGGCCATTATGGTACTCTTAGCTTTGCTTTCATCGGGAGAAGATGGCTTGAATTGCTGCAATTCATCGCCGTTATATTCCTTTTTTTGAAGCCTGTTTTGTAATATGCTGTCGGCCCAGGGCATGTTTTCCACTATATTTTTAAGAAACAATACATTTAAGGATGCCTCTTTCGCGTCTCCTTCTATCAGGGTTCTCACTTTTTTGTACATCCTGATCTCATCCAATTCCTGCGGGGTAGCTGCCAAAGAATCCTCCGGTACCAGGTCGCCAAACTTTTTCTTCAGTTTATAATAAACCCTTGCCGCTTCGTAAGAATCCTTATTCACATTTCTTCCGTCTTTGCCTCCTAAAAAATTCCATCCGTGCACATCATCTATATATCCGTTATTATCGTCATCTATTCCGTTTCCGGGGATCTCTCCCGGGTTTCGCCAGAGTACAGGCTTCAGATCTTCGTGGGTGGTATCTATCCCCGAATCAATGACAGCCACCACCACCGGCACGCTCTTTTTGCCTTTCAGAAGCTCGCTGTAAGCTTTTTCAACGTCTATTCCATAATAACCATCTTTTTGGAGGTCAAGCATATGCCATCCCCGGGGCACATCCTTCGTGGCTGTTTGTGCAATACTATAGTAGCTTACTGATAAACCAAAGAACACCAATAAAAAGATTCTCTTCATGCTTCAAAATTTGATTTGGCAAATATGGCTAAAATACCAATAGTAGTAACGAGGCGACACAAGTTAAAGGAACAGACGCAAAAAAAAATGTCAGGGTTGTTTTCCCTGACATTTTAAATGAATCTTAACGATTTTAATAGCGTAATTGAACCTGTAGTTGTCCACCGCTTCCTTTATTTTTCGATACCATACTGATCTGATGATCCCTTACGCCCAATTGCTGTAAATAGGTTATTACAGTATTCGTCTGCGCTTCCACACTATCGTTTCCTGATCTCTCTACCACTATCCTGGCTGCATTATTATTAATGATCTCGTCTGCCAATTGCAAAAGAACATTAAAATCATGGTTCGAAAGGGCGCCATTCCCCATTAATTCAAATTGCATCACAGAGGAATTATCAATACTACCTGTCTGATCGTTAGCAAAATCAACGCTGTCTGCATTATTTTCAACATCCTCCTCTACCGGGCATCCCTGGTTAGATGCCGCTCCCACGATCAGAGGACAATGGTCTTCCTCGTCGTTTATCCCGTCGCCGTCACTGTCGGGAACCGGGCAACCTTCAAATCTTGCCACGCCCGCAATGCCCGGACACTGGTCTTCATAATTAAATAAACCGTCGCCATCTGAGTCGGCAAACTGCAGTTTGCCCTCATCCGTTTCACTGATCACTTCAAGCCGGCTCAGGTCACTCACAGATACATCACTCGCTGTGTTTACAGTTGCCAGCGCAAAAGCGGCTGTATTTTCCATTGCAACGGCTTCCGTCTCTGCTTCCCCGGGAGCTGTCATCTCTGCCTCAGCCGCGTAATCCGGTACACTTATATATACGGCAGTCAACTTATTTTCCAGGGTTTCTTCTGAAGTCAAACCCACTGACTTGACTTTTGCTAATTCGTAGTAATGAATATTTTTCACCCGGGTTGCGTCGGGGGCAGTGGCCCCGGCAATGCTCCCGGTATTTTCCGGAACCGCAAATTCATTTGCCTCTGTCGCAACCTGGTATTCATCCTGATCCATTTCCAGGAGACTTCCGGCACTGGTTATAACCGTATTGCCCATACTTATAATATCCCTATCTACCAGGGTTTGAGCGCCATAATCGTAAAGGATCAAAGCCGATAAAAGTAGTACATCCAGCTTTCTCATATAATTCATTTTTAAGTTTACAAAAGGGCGGATAGGATTTACATATATAACGGGAAACACTTAGTGTAATTATAAAAATACTTAGTTGTTCACCGGGGATATCGTGCAGTTAATCGAAAGCAGAAATCTTAAAGAGCCTGTTTAAAAACGTTTTCGTTCTTGAGGCGGAAAATCACAGGAAGGATTATAAATACAAAACTATAATAAGGAATTGACGCCTGCAACGACGGAGAGCGGAAATTACCGGATGCTAAAAGGCTGTTTCAAAATTCTCAGGATTGAGTTTTTGAAACAGCCTCAATACAAAATTTCAGGTTACCTAATATTTGACTTTAAACTCAACCCTCCTGTTTTTGGCTCTGCCCGCTTCCGTATTGTTGTCGGCAATAGGACGTTCGGAGCCAAAACCGGACGCTTTCAGTCGTTCGGGCGCAATACCCTTATTTACCAGGTAGGTTTTGATAGCCAGCGCCCTGCGTCCCGAAAGAACCTGGTTGAGTCTCACCGATCCGGTGTTGTCGGTATGCCCTTCAATTTCCAGGTTAATATCGGATTCCAGTTCCAGTATTTTGGCAAGTTTGTTCAAAGCCGGGTAGGATGAGGTTTTGATGTTATCACTGCTCACATCAAATAAAATACTCCGTGCGGCATTGGTGATTTCTTCCAGCATATTCGTTGTCACCATAGGACAGCCGCCGTTTTCTTTCCTGCCGGGTTTCAGCGGACATTTATCATTTTCGTCATCTATTCCGTCGCCATCGGTATCAGGAACGGGACACCCGTTGTATTTCGCGATGCCGGCTGTTTCGGGGCAAAGGTCCCTGTCATCGGGGATACCATCGTTATCGGTATCGGGCGCCGGGCAACCACCATATTGGGCCAATCCCGCCACTTCCGGACATTTATCTTCATGATCCGGAATACCATCTTTGTCTCCATCCGGAGCGGGACAACCCTTGAATTGAACCGGTCCGGGTATATCCGGGCAGCTATCCTCCGTATCCGGGATATTGTCGCCATCCCGGTCGGGGCAACCATTGGTGGCGGCGGTGCCCATTTCGCCCGGGCATTTATCCAGCTTGTCCGGCACGCCATCTCCATCACTGTCTTTTTCGGCGGCTTTTTGTTTGGCTGTCGCGGAACGGGTAAACCAGATCACGGCGCCGGCTCCCCAAAGCTCATGCCGGAAGGAACCGCCATATTCTGCCGTATAAAAGCCGGACATATCCCGGCTGTAATTAGCCGTAAGCATCACCCGGTCGTTGAAATCCAGACCGGCCAGCGCGTTTACTCCCCACACCAGCTTCTGGTATTTGTTTACGGCATCGCCGGTGGCCAGTTTGTTGTCGAAACTGCTGTATTCACCTGAAGCATTCCGAATTTCATAAATCGCCTTACTGTTTAAATGGTAAGAGATCCTCGGACCGCCACCCACCACAAACCGTAGTTTGGAAGTGAGGGGAACGCGATATACCAGGTTGACCGGAAGCTCAGCATAACTGATCTTCCAGGAGGCATTGATAGTGGAGGTGTCGTTCAGAAAGGAGGTGGTGGAGTCATAGGACTTCGAAAATTTCCTTCCTTTATTCGTGTACAACAAAGCTGGCTGAACAGCCCAATTCCCATTTTTATCCAGGTTGATCTCCGCAAATATACCTCCGTGAAAACCACTGAGCGGGGAATAATTTTCTTTAAACTGCTGATCCCAGCTATTGAGATTGTTTTTTTCAATCACAGAGTTGCTGTGTATTCCACCACCAATCCCCCATTTAACCTGGGCAATTGTAATATTGAAAAAAGGGATAGAAACTGCTAAGAGTAAAAGTGTCTTTTTCATATCATTGGATTGTTTCCAAAGGATAAAAGGTAAATACGAAAAAGATAACGTGTAACCGTCTAAGATTATTACCTGTAATTCAGGAACTTCCGCTTTTTTTAAAAAAATACGGGGCCCTTTTACGGTTCAAAAAATTTGCTGCTTCCGGATGATGATTCATTTTAAACGAATTCCCATCCCAACTGCAGAAACCGATGGAGCCGATGACCCGGTTTATATGCCGCCCGTTCAGAACCGGGAACGAGGATCCGGTTTGAAACGGCCGGGCGGGAAGGCGACATCCGCCCGTAAAACCAGGCAGCGGTGGACGCATTCGCCAACCGGTGAAGCGCATAAGGAGCTGAAAGCTGAAATACCCGAAAAGAAGGAGGTTTTTTACATAAATACTCGCTTAAGGCCAAAAAAAGATATGCACGTTTCACGGGAAACATGTGGATAAATAATTCATTTATAAACCTTTTAACAAAAAGTTATACGCCGAATACGATTCCTTGTGCCAAAGGGAGGCTCTCCGACCAGTTGATGGTATTGGTTTGCCGTCGCATATAATTCTTCCAGGCGTCGCTGCCACTTTCCCGGCCCCCTCCCGTTGCCTTTTCTCCCCCAAAAGCGCCGCCTATCTCAGCTCCGCTGGTACCCATATTGATATTCGCAATGCCGCAATCACTGCCGGATGAAGAGAAAAACAGTTCCATTTCTCTTATATTAAGCGTTATCAGTGCTGAAGACAATCCCTGCGGTACTCCGTTTTGCAAAGCGATGGCTTCTTCAATGGAACTGTATTTCATTATATATAATATGGGAGCAAAGGTCTCCCTTTGCACGATGGGCATCTGTGGCGCCACCTCCGCAACACACGGTTTTACGTAGCATCCGCTTTTGAATGCTTCTCCCTGCAGCACTCCTCCCTCCACCACAAAGGTGCCGCCCTGCTGTTTACAGGCTTCAATCGCCTCCAGGTAATTGTCCACGGCCTTCTTATCTATGAGGGGACCCACGTGATTTTCCTCCTCCAGAGGATCCCCGATTTTCAGTTGCCGATAGGCGGTGATCAGTTTCTCTTTAAAATTTTCATAAATGGCTTCATGAATAATGAGGCGACGCGTACTGGTACAACGCTGCCCGGCTGTTCCCACCGCGCCGAAAACGCTGGCCCGGATGGCCAGTTCCAGATCGGCTTCTTTTGATATAATGACAGCATTATTTCCCCCTAATTCGAGGATACTCCTTCCGAGGCGGGAAGCCACTGCCGCCCCCACAGATCGGCCCATTGCGGTGGAACCCGTGGCTGAAACCAGGGGTATCCGTGGCTCCCGGGCTATTCTTTCTCCAAGTTCCCGGCCTCCTGTCAATAAACAGCTAACACCCTCAGGAACATGGTTTTCGGCAAAAACACCGGCCACCAGGTTCTGGCAGGCTACAGCACAAAGCGGCGCTTTTTCGGAAGGTTTCCAGATAGCGGTATTACCGCATACCCATGCGATCATCGCATTCCAACTCCATACCGAAACCGGGAAATTGAAGGCCGTAATAATGGCCGTTGGCCCTAACGGATGCCATTGTTCGTACATCCGGTGTCCGGGACGCTCGCTTTGCATCGTAACCCCGCACAACTGCCGGGATAACCCGGTTGCGAAATCACAGATATCAATCATCTCCTGCACTTCCCCCAGTCCTTCCTGCAGGCTTTTCCCCATCTCATAAGACACCAGTTTAGCCAAAGGCAATTTGAATTCACGCAACTTATTGCCGATCTGCCGTACGATATCGCCTCTTTTCGGCGCCGGCCATGTTCTCCATTGCAAAAATGCCTCCTCCGCCTTTCTAACCACAGTATCCAATCCATCGGCATCGGCAAGATAAACCCGGGCGATCTGTGACCCGTCAACAGGAGAATAAGAAGTCAGCAGGGAACCGGTTGAACCCATGTAATGCTGTCCTGCAGATATCCCCTGATTTACGGAACGTATGCCCAGTTTTTCGATAAAACCATCCATGGCTTATTCATTTTGCTGCAAGATAACCAATTGCCTTATTTTTGGCCACCTGTATGGCAAAAGCTGCTTCAGATACTCCGTTAATGCAACAACACCGGGCAATCAAGCAAAAATACCCGGATGCCATACTTTTATTCAGAGTAGGCGATTTTTATGAAACCTTCGGAGAAGACGCCATCATTACATCGCGGGTGCTTGGCATCACATTAACAAAAAGAAACAATGGTGGATCCGCCTCTTCCGAGCTGGCTGGATTTCCACATCATGCGTTGGATACCTATCTTCACAAACTGGTGAAAGCCGGCTACCGTGTAGCCATCTGTGACCAACTGGAGGATCCCAAACAGGTTAAAGGTATCGTTAAAAGAGGCGTTACGGAAATGGTAACCCCGGGTGTAGCCACCAACGATAAACTGCTGGAATACAACAGCAACAATTTCCTGGCAGGGGTACACTTCAGTGAGCAGAAGATCGGCACTGCTTTTCTCGATATTTCTACCGGTGAATTTTTTGTAGCGGAGGGCAATGCGGAATATGCGGATAAATTGTTGCAAAGCCTGAAACCGGCGGAGGTGATCTTCCAGCGTAATTTTCAGAAAAAATTCAAAGAAATCTTTGGATCAAAGTTTTATACCTATACCTTAGAAAGCTGGCTGTTTGACCAGGCGTATGCCACCGAGAGCCTGCTGAAACATTTCGGGACCCATTCGCTGAAAGGCTTCGGAATTGAGGATATGCACGCGGGGATTGTAGCAGCGGGGGCCGTTTTGCATTACCTGAAAGATACCGAACATCCCAATCTTCAGCACATTACCGCCATCCAGCGCATTGACAGGGACGACCATCTGTGGATGGACCGGTTTACCATCCGTAATCTTGAACTATTGGGCAACAGCGGTGAAGGCAGCCAAACCCTGCAAAAAGTAATGGACAGCACGGTGTCGCCTATGGGCGCGCGTTTGATGAAACGATGGATCGTATTACCGCTGAAGGACATCAGTTTGATCAATGAAAGGCTGAACCTGGTCGAATACCTGATCCGGGAAACGGATGGCAGAAACAGGATTACCCAACACATCAGGCAATGCGGCGATGTGGAAAGGCTGGTCAGCAAAATACCCTTGAAAAAAGTGAATCCCAGGGAGGTAAAGCAAATTGCCAGGGGCTTGCAACAGGTTGAAGAAATAAAAAAGGTTTGCGGCGCCAGCAACAACAGTTATCTTAAAAGACTGGCAGATGCCCTCAACCCCTGTCAGTATATTGCTGAAAAGATCAACAGAGAGATCGCTGACAATCCCCCGGCTCAGACCAATAAGGGGAATGTTATCAATGCAGGTGTAGACCCTGCATTGGATGAACTCAGATCCATTGCAAAAGGAGGAAAAGAATATTTGCTGGAACTGCAACAAAAAGAGACGCACACCACCGGTATTTCCTCGCTTAAAGTGGGGTTTAACAACGTATTCGGCTATTACCTGGAAGTGACCAATGCACACAAAAGCAAAGTACCCGAAAACTGGATACGGAAACAAACCCTTACCAACGCCGAACGGTATATCACCCCCGAATTAAAGCATTACGAAGAGAAAATAACCGGGGCGGAAGATAAAATACTGCAGATAGAGTCTGAATTATATGAGAAACTGCTTTTGGAGCTTCAGGACTTTATAGCACCCATGCAGGTGAATGGCAATATCCTGGCTATACTGGATTGTTTGATCAGCTTTGCCAATAACGCGCTGCAGTATCATTATAAAAAGCCTGTATTGCACGAAGGCAGCGCTTTGGAATTAAAGGAAAGCCGGCATCCCGTGATAGAACGCTATCTCCCGCCGGGGGAACAATATATTGCCAATGACATTTCACTGGATCCCGGCCATCAGCAGATCATCATCCTCACCGGGCCCAATATGAGCGGGAAGAGCGCCCTGCTCCGGCAAACCGCCCTGATCACCCTGATGGCACACACCGGGAGTTTTGTGCCGGCCGACTACGCCCATATCCCCATTACCGATAAGATATTTACGAGGGTAGGCGCTTCCGACAACCTGAGCGCCGGAGAATCCACTTTTATGGTGGAAATGAACGAAACAGCCAGTATCATCAATAATATTTCTTCAGGCAGCCTGATCCTGCTCGATGAAATAGGGCGGGGCACTTCCACATACGATGGGATATCCATTGCATGGAGCATCGCCGAATTCTTACACAACTCTCCTTTCAAGCCCAAAACGCTGTTTGCCACTCATTATCACGAGTTGAATGAGCTGGAAAACAAACTGCAAAGGGTAAAAAATTATCACATCACCAATAAAGAAGCGGGTAATAAAATCATCTTCCTGCGAAAATTAGCCCCGGGAGGCAGCACGCATAGTTTTGGTATTCACGTGGCAAAAATGGCCGGTATGCCGCCCTCCCTGATTGACCGGGCCAATTCCATATTAAAACAATTAGAAAAGAATCACCACTCCGATACCGCAGGGAAGTCAATAAAAGAATTGTCAGCCCCGCGTGTGCAGCTCTCCATATTTGACCTTCATACGGAGGCTTTTCAACAAATACGGCAGATCCTGGAAAATATAGATATCAACCGGCTTACGCCTGTGGAGGCTTTACTTAAACTTAATGAAATAAAGGAGATCCTTAAATGACGCCGCTTCAACGGCAAACAACCCTCCGTTCATCGAAAAAAATTGGGACAATTATAATTAACCGATACTTTCGATACAAGTTTACATCTATACTCTTAATGAAATTTATACTATACCGATATAAAGAAACACCTTACGAGAAAGTATTGGAGTATATAAAAGATATAAAAAACAAAAAAATCATTTTTTCACCTCATGCTTTCCAAGCCAGGCGCTACTCTCTTTTCCCGGCTATTTGGCTATCGGTTAAATACCGGGTTTCCTGGATCAATGAAAAGTATATTATGCACCGGGATATATAAATAGGGTCTGCTGTTTAACTGCGTCGCATTTTAACTCACATCCCATGAAGTGCCCCGGTTATTCAGCACCCCTGATTATAGTATAGAAAAAATGTTTGTTCCGGAATTTTCCGGATTGCGGAGGAGCGCACTTCCCCGTTATCTACCCACCAGTTCCGCTCTTCGTCCAAAACCTATCGCAATGCTCAGGTCGGCATGAAGACGATTTAAAGTTTTTTCATGCTGATAATAATTCACGGATTTCTGTTGAAAAGCAAGATCCGTTAAAATCCGTTCGTAATTTACCAACGCTTTGTATCTCAAATAGGAGACATTAGCCTTAATTCCTACTATCGTATTTAAACGATACATGATAGCGATCTCCGGTCCGTAAGTAAAGGCACTGCCTGTCTCTGAAAGGGATTCGTAATCCAACCTTAAAAGGGTATTCGAATTTTTTTCTTTTAATGTCCTGTAATAAGACGGTCTTGCCACCAAATCAATACCTCCTATCTGAAATCCGGGAATATAGGTAAACTGCCCCTTCTCTATTTTATAGTTTAATCCCAAACCGATGATGAAAACCGGCGAATCTTCACCCCCGTAAGACCCGGATGTATAGGCGGGACTGTAAAAATAATGATCTCCGAATTGTTCCTCCACCATGCGGTGCAACACTTCATTTCTATCCTGTTTATCAGTGCCGGGCATAACATACGCCTTAAACGAAACCCCCAGATTGTTCTTCAAAAACCAGTTAACGGTGAAACAATTCAGGAGCGGTCCTTTTGCGTTGAAATTATTGAGCTGATCTATAAACGGATCCACATGCAAATTATTAAGGAGAAAAGAATAACCTACCCCATGACTAAAGATCAACCTTTGTTTTCTCAGGGGTTTGTTTTGCGCCATTGCATTGACAACAAAAAAGCAACTTATGATCAGGATGATACTTTTCATTTAAATCAATTCAATAACCGGGGTCTCTTTTTTAAATATGCGGCCGTCTGATAATGCTATTTCAATGCCGAAACTATAATTACCTTTTTGAGCCGGCGGCTGAACGAGCATGATATTCAACATTTCTTCCCTGGGCTCATTATAAGTAAAAACGGTGGCGCTTTGATGGAGATAATCGGAAATCGTGGTGTAACGATCTGAAGTCAGTATTCTGAAATAGTCGCTGATTTCGCTTTCTGCCGGATGCTGGCTGTCAAATTCATCTAAAGAGAAAATACGGAAGCGAAGTTGGTTTGAAGCTATAATTTCTTCCTTCTTTCCATCATTTCTCTCCAGGTGGTAAGGATGATACCCTCTTTTTCAATAAACTGTTTCAACCGGGGATCCATCATAGCCAGGTAATCGCCGCGACGGGTTGGCCCGGAGTCTGAAATGTGTTCAAACACGCCCGTGGTGTTGGTGCAATGCATAATGATCATGGTGATCCCGGGCTTAAGTGATTTCAGGGTTTCAATATACTTTTGGGTTTTATAAGATTGCAATTTCTTATCGCTTGCATAAACATCAGGCGTTGGTTTCCAATCGTAACTGTTATTAAATAAATCATCCAGTACCGGCAGGCCTGCGTCCCATAATTTTTTGCCAATGGCCCGGGCCATCTGCATATCAGCGGAAGTATTCTTTAATTCAGCCGCGATGAGGGTATTATGTCCACCGGGAAACATCAGCGGGATACTGTATTCAATGCCCACCTTAATGTATCTTTCCATAAAAGCCGGAGAAGCAAAAAGCGTACCCATATGTGAGTCGAGGTGAGTAGGTTCAAATCCCATGGTTTTCGCTCTTTCCACCTGCGCCCTGATCTCTGTCTCTACTTCATCAGCGCTGGCATGCTTTACCACATTTTCATTGTTACGCCACAGCGCGCCTTCCGCGTCCGTTAACCCGGGTACCGCGGGTTTTCCGCTCAACGGTCCCCAACGGTAGTCTTTCCATTCTGAGGTAAGCGTAAGATGCAGCCCGGCATCCAGCCCGGGATGTTGCTGCATATAATGCACAAAACCAGGCACCCAGGGGCAGGGCATCATCACGCTGCAGGAATTGGCCACCCCTTGGGTCATGGCCTCAATACCGCCGAGGTTGGAATCGTAAGACATGCCCATATCATCCACATGAAGGATAATCACCTTAGCTCCTTTAGGATAGCCCAACCTCTCGGCATAAGTAGGCTCTGTTTGGGCCACGGAAAACTGCACTATCCATATCAGCAGGAAAGCCGGAAAAAGACGTTTCATATATCCTTTTTTGAGGCGAATCAATCGCTATTCCTTATTTTCTTTCTTTTCCATAAAAGGTTTCAGGATGTCTATCGGTATGGGGAAGATCGTAGTTGAATTGTTTTCCGTGGCAATTTCTCTCAGGGTTTGCAGATAACGCAGCGTTAAGGAACTGGGTTGCTCTGCCAGTATTTTCGAAGCATCCGCCAAACGTTGCGAAGCCTGGAATTCCCCCTCAGCGGCAATAACCTTGCTTCTCCGTTCTCTTTCCGCCTCTGCCTGCTTGGCCATGGCTCTCTGCATTTCCTGGGGAAGATCTATTTGTTTGACCTCCACGTTAGAAACTTTTACACCCCAGGGTTCGGTATGCATATCAATGATCTGCTGCAGTTTGATATTGATCTTTTCGCGTTGGGAAAGCAGGTCATCTAATTCCGATTGTCCTAATACGCTTCTCAGCGTGGTTTGGGAAAACTGGGAGGTTGCCAGCAGGTAATTTTCCACCGCCACTACCGCTTTCTGCGGCTCCACCACCCGGCAATATACCACGGCGTTTACCTTCACCGAAACGTTATCCCGCGTAATAATATCCTGGGTAGGCACATCCATCACCACTACACGCAGACTTACCTTTACCATTTTATCAATGACCGGTACGAGCAGGATAAGCCCCGGTCCTTTTACGCCATCCCCTCCCACCAGGCGCCCGAGCCGGAAGATAACTCCCCGTTCATATTCCCGCAGGATGCGGATGGAATTGGCCAGGATGATAACAATGAACACTATAAGTACAATAAGTCCGATGGGAAGTTGATCCATGATATTTATTTTTAAAATTAAAGATTTAGCTTTTCAACATATACTTTCAGGTCTTTCATTTCCCGCACCTTCACCTTCTCGCCCTTTTTTATAGTGCCCGACAAAGATTCCGCGTTCCATATCTCGCCATCGAGCATGATAAGCCCCGTGGGGTTGAGGGTTTCCATCACAATCCCCATCATACCTCCCAAAGCTTCCCGCCCCGTAACCACCCGCCGCTGCTGCGCCTTTAGTCCGATACCCACCACAAAAAGGAAAAACAGCGTAGTTACCACCGAAGCAGAAAAAATTACGGTACGGGAGATACTGGCCAGTTCCAGCCCGGAAGACGCACGAATCAACATCATAGAACCAATCAACAGCGAAACCACTCCACCAATTGCAAGCAACCCGTGAGAAACTATTTTTAGCTCCAGCAGAAAAAGAACGATCGCAAAAACAATTAATGCCAAACCCGCATAATTGACCGGGAGGGAATGCATGGAGTAAAGCGCCAGTATCATACTAATTACACCTACAATTCCCGGAAGAATAGCCCCGGGGTTGTAAAGTTCAAACATGATCCCAAAAAGACCTAACAAAAACAGGATGTAGGCTATGCTGGGGTCGCTGATAATATCCAATACTTTTTCCCAGGAGCTCATACTATACGCTTCCACGGAAGCGCCCCTGGTTTTTAGCTCCTTCTTTCCAAACGGCAATTGAATGATCCTGCCATCCAACTGGTTCAGGAGATCTTGTTCATCCGTTGCTATTATATCAATCACATTTTTCTCCAGGGCTTCTCTTTCGGTAATAGAAACACTGTTCCGGACGGCATCTTCCGCCCATTCCAGGTTCCGGTTCCGTTTGTCGGCAATACTCCGGATAAACGCCGCCGCGTCGTTGGTGGCTTTGCTGTTCATAGTGCTATCCATTCCTCCTTCCATAGACACCGGATGAGCCGCCCCTATATTCGTTCCGGGAGCCATAGCCGCAACATTAGCAGCCAGGGTTATAAACACCCCGGCCGATCCGGCATGAGCGCCGGCGGGCGAAACATACACAATCACGGGCACCTGGGCCACCAACAAATCACTGACAATAACCCTTGTTGATTTCAATAGTCCACCCGGGGTATTAAGCCGGATGATCAAACATTCAGCGTTGTTCTTCTCCGCCTTTTCGATGGCACTATGGATAAAATCGGCCGAGGCGGGATTGATCGTGCCATCCAGATCTATGGCAAGCACTTTCTGTCCGAAGGTGACCGCCGGAAGGAAATGAACCAGGAATAGAAAAAAGAGAATAGATTTCATTTTACTAATTGGTGTAATTTACTCAATTTCGGGGAGAAAGGAGCGTTTTGGGTTTTTAGTTTAAAATTTGAACAGGTTGCGGGACGTGTTGGTTACAACAGGAACAGGACAAGACCAAACGATGTATCCCGGTTTGACAGTTTTTGTTCAGACAACATGGGTCAGGCTGCGGTCGGTACCGAAGGTCAGACCGGTGTATGGGAAACCCGAATATTTGGGTGGGACTGAGTCCACGGAAGAATATAGGAACTCCGAAGTCAGAGACTCCGGACAGCGGAGTGGCATTCTGGTATGATCTAAAAAATTACCGGATCACGAACGTAGATGGAGCGCGACTGATGGGCATAGCGGAAGACCAGGCAGCCTTGTTGCGATTAAATTTGAAAAAAGGAAGGAATAATATTGTCGTTCACTTAGCGCCGAAAAAAAGAGGTTGATTTACCCGGCATAGCTGACCTGATTGATCTGTAAAATTTTCTTACCGATTAATCAGGTCAGTATATCCTTTTTATTTAAAAACCTGACAGTTGGGTTCTTATACAATTCTAACAGATGTTCAACAAATACGAATATGATGCAGCAAAACCTGGGGTGCATCCCATATTTTCGCAGGCGGGTGACACACCCGCCTGTAGAACTCACTACCGGTCGGTGTCCCACCGACCGGAATGCCGCAGACGGAGCGAAAATATGGGATGCACCCCAAAACTGTCAGGTTGATTTTTTTGTAAAAATAACGCAGAATAAAGATTCGTCATCCATAGATTTCGGATTCGGCTAATTTTGCGGCTGTAAATGGCATTCTTCACCAACAGGATATCTACCTTCTTTCAGCAGCAGACGGCTTTGCGTTACAGGAATTACCGGTTATTTCTGCTGGGTCAGACCTTCTCTCTTATTGGCACCTGGATACAACGGATGGCCATGCTCTGGCTGGTATATCGCCTTACCAATTCTGCCTTCCTGCTGGGAGTAGTGGGATTTTGCGAACAGATACCGGTATTGTTCATCGCGCCTTTCGCCGGCGTGTATGCGGATCAGTGGGATAAACGTAAGGCGCTATACAGGATCGAAACACTGGCGATGATCCAGGCGCTGCTCCTGGGTCTAATGACACTTTTCAACTTTGTAGCAGTGTGGCATCTGATCGTTCTGAGCCTGTTGTTAGGCGTCATCAACGCTTTTGAAGTGCCCGTGCGGCAGTCTTTTGTGGTGGAAATGGTGAAGCGCGACCGGCTTGCCTTACCCAACGCTATCGCACTGAATTCTACGGCATTCAATTTATCGCGACTGATCGGCCCGTCCATTGCGGGAATCCTGATCGCTTCCGTTGGCGAAGGATGGTGTTTTATAGCCAACGCCATCAGCTATGCGATTGTAGTAGCCAGTATCATTTTTATGAAAACGGAAAAGAAGGAATGGAAGAAAACGGTAGCGAAACCAGCCATCTTCAGTCAACTTAAGGAAGGGGTTCGTTACATAGCGCTGCATAAGATCATGAAGACCCTGCTTATCGTGTTAGCGATCATCAGTTTTTCCAATGCAGCTATCCGTACACTCTCCCCTATACTGGCTAAAGATATTTTGGGGGGGAACGCCAACACCTTGGGATTTTTAATGTCTGCAATGGGCGTGGGTGCAATCACCGGGGCTTTATTCCTCACCAAAAGACGGGCCAATCCGGTTCTCCACCGCATCGTATCCTTTACGGGAATACTGTTAGGCTTGGGGATAATCGGACTGGGCGCTTCACACTGGTTGGCTTTATCCCTTTTTTTTATTGCTATCAGCGGCCTGGCGCAGATGACCCATACAGCCACCACCAATACCCTGCTGCAATTACACGTAGATGATGATAAACGCGGAAGGGTAATGAGCTTCTACACGGTGTGCCTACAGGGTACAACCCCCATAGGCAGCCTGGTAGCCGGCAGTTTAGCGGGTTATACAGGGGGACCATGGGCGCTGGTTTTCATGGGCAGCATTTGTTTATCCGGAGCGCTTTTTTTCCGGCAAAAGGATGTATTGAAGCGGCTGAAACAAGTAAGAATGCAACAGCACGATATCTCCAGATACCAGTGATTTCTCCAACACGATGAAGAAGGGCTCACAAACTTTCACCTAACTGGGTCATATCCAAACCTATTGTTTCTTCTTCCTCGCTGGCACGTAAGGGAGTAATCCAATCCGTTATTTTTAAAATGATCAGCGACATAAAAAACACGGCCACCAATACTGCCAATGCAGATAAAGCCTGTGTGAAAAATAATTTGGTTTCACCAAACAACAAACCTTTATCAGTTATAGCCGCATTAACACCCGGACTGGCAAATACGCCTGTCAGGATCATCCCTGTCAAACCGCCTATACCATGACAGGGAAAAACATCGAGCGTATCATCAATATTGGTTTTGGTACGCCATTCCATCATGGCATTACTAACGATTGCCGCCACCACGCCAATGACCAAAGCATGCGGTAAACTCACAAATCCTGCCGCCGGCGTTATCGCTACCAGTCCCACAACAGCGCCGATGCTGGTACCCATAGCGGACGGCTTTTTACTTCTAAGCGCGTCGAAAATGATCCATGCAAACGCTCCCGCGCCGGAAGCCACGGCCGTTGTAGCCAATGCTATTGCAGCCAGGTCGCTTGCGCCCATCGCCGAACCGCCATTGAATCCAAACCAGCCGAACCATAACAAACCAGCCCCTAACAATACATAGGTGATCCGCGCGGGCTTCATTTCCTGATCCGTTCTTTTCTTTAAATATATCGCACTGGCCAATGCCGCCACACCTGCGCTTAAATGCACCACCGTGCCACCTGCAAAATCCAAAACCCCCAGTTTATACAGCATACCATCCGGGTGCCAGGTCATGTGTGCCAGGGGCGCATAGATAAAAGTAAAATACATTAAAATAAATAATATGTAGGAAGTAAACCGTACCCGTTCCGAAAAAGCGCCGGTAACAAGCGCGGGGGATATAATGGCAAATTTCAATTGGAAAAATGCGAAAACGACCAGCGGGACGGTAGGCGCTAAAGACCAGGGTTTACCATCGAGCACACCGTTCATCAGGAAAAATGTAGCCGGGTTACCAAAAACGCCGCCGACATCCTTTCCAAATGCCAGGCTAAAGCCATAGACCACCCACAATAAAGTGACAATGGCCATGCAGATAAAACTCTGTAACATAGTGGAAATGACATTTCTCTTTTTCACCATGCCTCCGTAAAAAAAAGCAAGTCCCGGTGTCATTATCAGCACCAGGGCAGTGGAAGTTAATAACCAGGCCGTATCGCCTTTATCCAGTGCCGGATCGGGAACAATATTTACCGGGTTATGTCCTAAAATCAGGCTTAAAATAGTCACTGTCATCAATAAAAGAAAGGGTACGATTGCCAGCTTTTTGTCCATGTGCATAATAAAAATATTTAGTATTTTCGACACATTATATAATATAATATGTTTTATTTAAAATCAAAATTAGATATTTTTATAGTATTATTTATAATATTTATTTAGATATTTATAATTAATATTTGTTTTAAAGAATGACATATTTAAAAAAATATAATATCGGTTTCCGGTGCAACAAATCAATACGTTTTGCGACTTCCTTACAAGGGGTGCATCCTCTTACAAACAGAGGCGATGGGCGTTGACGATATTTGCTGAAATTAGCAGTAACCCATTTTCAAGTCTTGTATCTGAGTTTATCCATAAATGAAACAAAAAGTTTTTATGGCGCTTAAAAATAAAATCTACCATGGCAAAGGATCACTTTAAAGAATATATCCAACAGCATAAAGCAGATTTTGACGATGCCGCTGTACCGCAAAACATGCTGCCGGGTATTATGACAAGAATGGAGAAACGGAGTGTACGGATAAAGAAATCAAAATATTTTACCGCCGTCGCCGCATGCCTGGCAGGTTTCCTGCTGTTGTTCCATTATTTCCCGTTTCATCAACCCGGGATAAAAGAGAGCGTTCCCGTTGTGGTTGTACAAAAAGAAAATCCCGTTGCTGCCCCGGAGAAAGTTCATCAATCACTACCGGAGCCAAAGCAGGTGGCGGCTGTACCGGCAGCAGGGTTCAGAACGAAAATAAAAAATGATGACAGGCCCTATCGGGAAATCTATGCCGGTTTGCAGGACAGCAGTTCGGCAGCCAGAAGGATTGAAGCTGTTCTGGCCATCGGTGACATGACATCGCCTGATCGCCAGTTAACAAGCCTGCTGTATGATACTTTTAACGATGATGAAAGCAGCAATGTGCACCTGGAAGCATTGAATGTGTTGATACAATATGCGGGCGATCCGCTTGTTCAAAAACGCCTGGTCCGGGCATTGCGGAACCAAAAAGATCCTTTTATACAGATGGAACTGGTAAGAGCCGTAGGAAACAACACCGATCCGGAAACAACAAAAAAACTGGTGGAGATATCCGATGATCCCTTCACCATTCCACCCGTTAAGGAACAGGTATATTTTGCATTATTAACCCGATAACAGTCTTAAATCAAATCATCATGAAAAAGATTTTAGTTTTCACAGCATTAGTGATTACCATAAATGCCGGCGCTTATGCTCAAAAAGAATACAGGATGGCTAAAACCGGCGGTAAATTAGTTTTAAACAACATTTCCAATCTGCAAGTGGAAGGCTATGACGGTAAGGAAATTATTTTCACCCGGTTAAACAATGAGGGAGAAGATAACCTGTTCCGGAAAAATGAAAGCAGCAACGATGATCCCAGGGCTTAGGGATTGAGTACACTGAACGATAACGGATTTGACAATACCGGCTTACGGTTGAATATCTCCGAAAAAGGTACGGACGTTTTTGTAACACCAGTCGGCAGCCCGGGCGGATCAAACCTGCACATTAAACTTCCCAACACCGTAGCATTGTCCGTTAAAAACAGCGGTTGGCCTATTTCAACGCCCGGAAAAACTATTGCTTTAGATAAGATAAAAAGCGAAGTGGAAATTTCCACCCAGTTCGATAATTTTAAACTCACGCATATTGCCGGCCCCCTGAGCATCAAAACGCTGAATGGAAATATCGAACTTCAATTAGAAAAAACCTTCAAAGGTCCCATTTCTGTTTATACCTTATCTGGGTTTATTGACATCACCATTCCCGAAAATG
>JAMLHL010000036.1 GCA_023957125.1 Chitinophagaceae bacterium | reverse complement strand
TTTTGAGCAACTGCGTATTTATTACGAGGAAAAGCGCAAGCCACTCAATAGCCAATTCAGGAAAAGTTTGGAGTTGCTCACGGAAGACGGTGCGCTCAACTACGCAGCCTACCTATTGGCTGATGAAAACGGTGTTTCCATGAAGGTCGCAAAATATCGCGGCACGAATCGGGTAGACCTCATTGAAAATAACGAATACGGCTATTGTTCGCTCATAAAAGCCACGAAAAGCGTATTGGATAAAATCGAACTGGAAAACCGGACGGCGACACAAATTACATCCAAGGAAAGGATAGACCGCAGGCTTTGGAATCCGGTGGCCATCCGCGAGGCCGTGATAAATTCGATCGTACATAACGACTTTACCCGTGAAGTGCCACCCAAGTTCGAGCTATTTGACGATCGTATCGAAATCACTTCCGCAGGTACCTTACCAGAGGGATTGAGCGAGGAGGATTTTTTCGATGGGGTCTCCATTCCCAGAAATCGAGAGTTGATGCGGGTGTATCGGGATTTGGAATTGGTGGAGCAACTTGGTTCGGGGGTGCCACGGATATTGGAGAGTTATGGAAAGGAATACTTCCGGTTTATGGGTAACTTTATCCGCATGACGTTTCCGGCTTCGGAAGTGGTTACCCCCCAAGGTGGGTTGGTAGATGAGTTGGTAGATAGGTTGGTAGATGGGTTGGTAGAAAGTCAACGGAAAATAGTAGAACTGATTAAGGTTAATCCTAAAACATCCAAGAAGGAAATGGCCGAAAATATCGGGATTAGTACGACTGCAATTGATAAACATATACGAAGTTTACGAAAAAATAACATCATAAAGCGTGTTGGAAGTGACAGAACAGGGCATTGGGAACTGCTTAAATAATTGTACAACCCCTGTACAACTTTGAATTCATAACTCGTTGTTTATCAGTAATAACAAAATTCGTATCGGGAAGTAACCGACCTAAAGAAGCAGATAACAAATAGAGGTAACTTCGCACGAATTAATTACAAGCAAAATGAAGTGGAAAAGGATTCTTTTCAAAACACTTAAAATATCCGGCGTAGCAACAGGAGCAGTTTTAGCACTGCTTTTTATTTTGCCTTTCCTGTTTCCCCAAACCATTTCCAACACCGTTAAAGGCTGGATTAACCAGTCCATAGTAAGCAAGGTGGATTTTACGAACACCCGGTTTACTTTTTTTAAACATTTCCCTTCACTCACCTTTACATTGGAAGACGTCAGCATCACCGGCGCCGTGCCTTTTCAAAATGACACCTTAATCAGTGCAAAAGAACTGTCGCTTGGCGTGAACCTGTTATCCGTATTTTCAAATTCCATAAAGATCAACCAGGTTTTTTTATCGGACGCGCATATCAATATCCGGGTGGATGCGGGGGGAAACCCGAACTATGATATTTACCGTTCTTCCGGCGAAAAAGCCGACACTTCCGGTTCACAAACAGGATTGCAACTGGAAAACATCGTTATTAAAAACACAAACCTCGTATATCACGATCTTTCTGTTCCTATTTTGATAAGCGCGCGAAACCTGAGTTATAAAGGGACCGGCGATTTGTCCAAAGAGGTTTTTGACCTCACCACCCGGCTTAGCGCTGACTCGTTCAGCCTGAATTATGATGGAGAACAATACGTGAATAATAAAAAGCTGCGCGCGAAATTATTAACCGCCATCAATACTAATTCCCTTTCCCTGGTATTCGGAGACAACTGGCTTCGTGTGAATACCCTGCCGGTAAAATTCAGCGGAAGCCTCGATTTTTTGCAGCATGGCTATAAGATGGATCTGAAAGCAGAATCGCGGAAAGCCAGGTTGGAGAACATTGTTGCCGCCATTCCGCCCGACATGACCGAATGGATCGAAGATACAAAACTGAAAGGCCCGGCCGTCTTTAAAATTGAACTGAAGGGTATTTATGATAAGCTGACCAACCAGATGCCGGACCTGCTGCTGAATCTGAATATTCACGATGGATATATTGCTTATAAAGGTTCTCCCCAACCTATTCAAAATTTAGCATTGAATCTGGAATCCCGGCTCCCGTCTCTGAATCCCGACAGTTTATTGGTAAAATTAGATACCCTGGATTTTAGCCTGGGGAAAGGGTATTTCCGGGCCCGTTCCCGGTCGGTGGGTGTGGAATATCCTTATATTGAAGCTACCGCAAAAGCCGACCTTGACCTCAGCGAATTGAATCAGGCTATCGGTTTGAGGTCGGTGGAAATGAAAGGGCAATACAAACTTGATTTCAAGGCAAAAGGCAAATACCAAAAAGAGCAGAATCCAAAAAGGATCCGGAGAACGATGGTGCTTACCAGCATTCCTGCTTTCTCCCTGACTTCAAGCGTGCAAAACGGGTATTTGAAATTTGCCGGACTTCCGGAAGCAATACAAAACATCCGGTTTAATATCAACGGTTCCAACACGGACCATAATTACAGGCATACGATTTTGTCCGTAGATAGCCTGCATCTGTCCGCACTGAAAAATGTTTTCGAGGGTCATTTTAGACTGACAAATCCTGATGTGCCGCATGTAGATGCCAGCCTGAGAGGCGACATCCACCTGAGTGAAATAGCCCGTTTTGTGCCTTTGGAAAATATGAAGGTGGAGGGGAATATGGCGGTGGATATCAAGATGGCGGGTACGTATGATGTTGCTAATAAAATGTTTCCCGTCACCAACGCAAACCTCTCCATGTCTAATGGCAAAATTCTCACTGAATATTATCCCGACCCGATAGAGCAAATAAAAGTAGAGGCCGATATCAAAAACAGTAATGGAAAATGGTCGGGTACAACGATGGAAATTCAACCCGTTAGTTTTGAGTTTGCCGGGCAGCCCTTTACGCTCAAAGCCAATCTTGATGACCCGGAAAATATCAGTTATGATATCGTATCCAAAGGCACGCTGGACATCGGAAAACTCTATAAAGTTTTTGGCATTTCCGGCTTCAATGCGTCCGGCTTTATCAAAACAGACCTGGCTTTGAAAGGAAAACAAAGCGATGCTATGGCAGGCAGATACCATCTGTTGAACAATTCCGGAACACTGCAATTGAAGGATATTAACCTGAGCTCGGACCTGTTTCCGAAACCGCTCGCGATCCATACCGGCAATTTCCGTTTTGCGCGGGAAAAAATGATTTTCGATCGTTTTGAATCTTCTTATGGCGATATGAAATTTGTAGTCAACGGTTACCTCGTCAATGTGATTGGTTATGCGCTTCAGAAAAATGGAATACTAAAAGGAAGATTATCGCTCGCTGCAGACAAAATTAACCTGGATGAGTTTACAGCCTTTGAAAGTCCGGAAGACGACTTTAGCAGGGCCGGAACCGACTCATCGGGCACGGGTGTCATCCTGGTTCCCCGGGATATTTCACTGCTTTTTACGGCGAAGGTTAAAGAAGCGGATTACAACAGCGTCAGAATAAACAATTTCAATGGACAATTATTGGTGGACAGCAGCAAAGTGAAGTTACAGAATACAAACTTCAGGTTAGCAGGCGCGCCCTTCAATATGGATGCCACTTATGAAGGCGTAACTCCGCACAAAGGCTGGTTTGATTTTAAAGTGAAAGCCGATTCCTTTTCCATAGAGAAAGCTTACCGGGAAATTCCCCTGCTGAGGGAGATGGTCAGCTCTGCATCCGGCGTGCAGGGTATGGTAGGATTAAACTATTCATTAAACGGGCGACTCGATCAGAATATGATGCCGGTTTATCCTTCGCTTAAAGGCGGTGGTGTCATTAATTTAAAAAAAGTGAAATTGAAAGGATTCAAACTGATGAATGCTGTCAGCCGCAGTAGCGAACGGGATGAACTGAAAGACCCCGAACTGTCCGGCATCCATTTAAAAACAACCGTCAACAACAACATCATTACCCTCGAAAGAACCAAACTGCGGATCATGGGTTTCCGTCCGCGCTTCGAAGGCCAGGTAAGCCTCGATGGCGAATTGAATATCAAAGGCCGTCTCGGGCTTCCGCCACTTGGAATATTTGGGATCCCCTTCACCGTTAGGGGAACCAGCGAAGACCCGGTTGTAAAACTACAAAGAGACAAGGACGGCAAAGTCCTCCAGGAGAAAGAAGATGTGGAAGAAGATGAAGGCGAATTGGAAGAGCAGCATTCAAAGGGTGACGAATTTAATGGTCGCAGGGAATAACCTGTTGTTGTCGTTGCAACGGCTATTTTCCCGAAATCCTCCTTTCCAGAATAATCGTTTTTGGAAAGAGAATATTATTTTCCAGATGCACGTGCAGCCAGGTGTCGTTTTCGAATAATTGCAAATCGCGGTATAACTGTTTGTGGGCCTCGCAGGCGCCATCGGGGAGTTGATAGCCGTGGGTTATTTCCCGGAAACGTTGGAGGTAAGCCCTGGTTTCATCGTGTTCGGCCTCCATCCTGGCAATGCCCCTGGCAATATCGCCGCCGGGACCCGTTTGCTTTTCTTCTTTCTGCAACAAACCAAGCATGTGTTTGATGGCGGGAAAAAGTACGTTTTCTTCCTTACTCATATGCAGGATAAAGTCATCTATCATCGGAGGTACACTTTTTTCCAATTCAGCCAGTTCGGGATAATCTTTGCCATGTTTCCTGCCCACCTCTTCGGCTATTTCCGAAATTCTTTGGGCGTTATCTCTTACATACCGGTGATGGGTCTGCAGCACATAGTCGGCCAGGAAAGCCATATCCCAGTGATAGTAATCCATGGAAGGAACTGCTGCTGAAAAATCTTCTTCTGCCATTGTCAGTTCCTTTCTCAATACAGATTCAGTAATGCTGCTGTCTTTACAAACTTCCGAAAGCGGCCTGTCGCCCCTCCAGGCATAATCCAAGCCGTGTTTTCTGAAAACCCTCGCTTTGCGATGATCTTTGGCTACAATGGTTCGGGCTGTTTCAGGCGTATTCTTATCGAAGAGAATATGATCGTGAAACTCCTTTGGTCCTTCAGTGAAATCATGTTTTATGGATTCATGATGAGTAAGGATCTTTTTTGCGATTCTGATTTTAAAAACTTCCGGGCCTTCCTGCAAATAATCCCAGGTAAAAATATCGCCATGTTCTCCTGACAAATGGTAATACAGGGGTTTGGGATCGTGATCATTTTTCAAAATAAAGCCTTCACCTTCCTTCAGGTCGTTGAAGGTTTTCATGATGGTCTGGAATTTCACCGCCGGATCCAGGCAAATTCCGTCTAACACTTTTTCTCCACCTTCCGTTTCCTCATTTTTTTCAACCGGTGTCTTCTTCCCGATCCTGATCTCAAAAACATCCGGCCCCTGTTGCAGATAGTCCCAGGTAAAAATATCGCCCTTGGTTGCGGACAACTGATAATGCAACGGTTTAGGATCATGGTCGTTGCGCAGGATGAAACTTTCTCCTTCTTCCAACTGATCAAAAGTATCAAAGATCGTTTTATGTTTTATAGACGGAGGTAACAGCGTAGCGATTAATATTTTTTCCGGATATTTTGCCATGATTGATTTATTCAGATGATATAATAAAATTGCATATACCGAATGGCAGCGGCTTCCTGCAAAGGTATCAGGGCAAAGCGTGAAGACGATGATTTTGGTTTTTATTTCCTGAATTCGAAGATGAGGCCTAAAAAAATGGATTTGTTGTAAATGACGCCGGATGCAAACAGGCGGAGCGAATTACGCTCAATGATTCTTATTGAACAGGTAAACGTTTTGGTAGCCGGAGGCTACAAGAAACGGATGCGCGGCGAAGACGCCGCGCATAGCGCGAATAACATGTGTTGTGAAAGACACCACAGGTAGCGGGTTTTGACATCATGTCCATCAAAAGTTAATCCGCCGTTTCCTGGCTGTCACTTCCCACTGATCTACGATTTTCCTGTTTTTTATTACATAGGCGTTGTCATAAAGCGCCACCGTGGGGCAGATATGTACCGGCGATCCGTACAATACCGTGCCGATGGGATATTGGGACGCATCAGGCACTTTCAATACCAGGTGTTCCTCACTTTGAGCAAAGGGCACGGCATCGGCCGCATTCAGGAAATGAACGCGCGGCAAAGGATTTTCGGCAGCAACCGCTTTATAACCAAGATCAACACAAATAGTTTGTTTGTCCACCATAGAGATCACCCTGGTTATCACCAGCGCGGCGAGATCAAAATGCTGCTCACGGATCGAATTTTTATATCCCCAGTCGGAAAATATAAATGTGCCGGGACTACACACAACCCCTGGCCGGTGCAAATGGGTGGAAAAAGTGGGCGTACCGCCCATGACGATCTCCAGCGACCATCCAAATTCTTTTTCAATCTGCTTATACAAGGCTTCTACCTGCCGGAATCCCTCATCACTTTTTTGCTGTCGTATGGTGAGATCCGAATCGTGGATATGACCGTCGTAGCCATGCAATCCCCTGAGGCGGATATGGCTGAGCGACTGGATATATTTCACCAGAGGCATGGCTTTGTCCGGCACAATGCCGGTTCGGTTCATCCCGATGTTCAGATCAATGAAAACCGGGATGATCGTATGCTGCGCTTCGGCTGCCTCGTTGATCTGTTGAACGTTTGCTATATTGTCGGCCAGGCAGGCAAACTGAACGGTAGGATAAGCTTTGACAAGATTGATGAGTCGCATTATCTTAGGACCAACAGGCTGATAGGCCAGCAAAACATCAGGCGCCTGGATCATCGCCAGCATTTCCGCTTCCGCGATGGTAGCACATTTAAACCGCTGGATGCCTGCCTTCAGCATCATGGTGCACACCTCAGCCATCTTATTGGTTTTAACATGCGGCCGCAGCCTCTCCGTATTGCCCACCATGTCTTTGATCAACCGGAGATTGTCTTTTATCCTTTCCTTATACAGCACTAATGCAGGAGAATCTATCGTGTTGATATCCTCAACCCGGTACCATTCATTTTTAAGATGGAATGACTGTTCCATGGTCTTTTTATTAAACAAATATATTCATCAAATGGTATGCAGAACACAGGGAATTGGATTTATATTTTAAAGTTGATTCATCGGGCATATTTATAATTGTCGTCCCCTTTGCTTCATGTGGGCCGCGGAGCCACCGCCCACGGCTGACCTCCACCAACCGGCGACCATTATAAATGCACCCGATCCCTGCCTCCGGACTGTAAATCTTTTGTATATTTATACTTTACTAAAACTGAAAATTCGTTTTTATGTATCGTAGCCTTTTCTTCACAGGGAGAAAGATTTTTATTACGATGACCTTAGGGATCATGATCACCCTGCCCGTTGTTGCCCAGGAGATCGGGCTGCAGTTGTATTCCTTCCGGAATCAATTGCCCGGGAACGTGCCTGCAATGCTGGAAAAAATAAGTAAAATGGGCATCCGGGAAGTGGAAGGTGGTCCAACCTATGGCTTACAGATGGATGAATTTAAAGCCCTGTTGAAGAAAAACAACCTGAAAATGATATGCGTAGGGGCAGACTTCAACGAATTATCCGCTAACCCGCAAGCCACCATTGATCTGGCAAAATCTTATGGTGCAAAATATGTAATGGTAGCTTGGGTACCCCATGAAGGCGCCTTTTCTATAGACGATGCGAAAAAAGCAGTATCCGTATTTAATACCACCGGAAAATTACTGAAGGAAAACGGGATCTCTCTTTGTTATCATGCTCACGGCTACGAGTTTACGCCCTATGAAGGCGGAACATTGTTTGATTATATGGCTCAAAACATGGACCCGCGATACGCCAATTTTGAGATGGACGTGTTTTGGGTCAGGCACCCGGGACAGGACCCTGTTGCCCTGCTTCAAAAATATCCCAAACGCTTTCCCCTGATGCACCTGAAAGACCGTAAGCCCGGCACCGTGAACACACAGGATGGTCATACCGATGTAGAAAACAACGTGGTGCTTGGTAGCGGGGATGTAGGCATAGCGGCCATCATGAAGGTGGCTAAAAAGTTAGGCGTGAAACATTATTTTATAGAAGATGAATCATCCCGTTCACTGGAACAGGTACCACAAAGTCTGGCTTATCTGAAATCACTTAAATGATTTTCCAGGGGTGAATCTTTGCCATCAAACCCCTTTTTTCAACTTTCACTTTTTTATATGGATGAGATAAGATGGGGCATGATCGGCTGCGGCAGCGTAACGGAACGTAAAAGTGGCGCTCCGGCTATTAACAAAGCACATCATTCGGGGCTGGTGGCCGTTGTGGCCCGGAAAATAGAGAAGGCTGCCGACTATGCCCAAAGACATGGAGTTCCTAAATGGTATAACAATATTGACGACCTGATCCTTGATCCTTCTGTAAATGCCATTTATATAGCCACACCTCCCGATGCGCACCTGGAGTATGCCGAACAATGTATGCGGGCCGGCAAGCCGGTTTATGTTGAAAAGCCTATGGCCAGAACCTATGCCGAATGTGAGGCGATGAACAAGATAAGTGAAGCAACGGGTGTGCCGCTTTTTGTGGCTTACTACCGGCGTACCCTACCCTATTTTTTAAAGATTAAAGAATTAATTGAAGATAATGCCATTGGCGATATCCGCTGTATCATTACCGCCCTGCATTGGCCGCCCTATCCGGAAGAAACCGGCAAACAGGCACAACCCAGGTGGAGGGTGTATCCGGAAATCTCAGGCGGCGGGCATTTTCATGACCTGGCTTCCCACCAGTTTGACTTCCTGGAATATGCTTTGGGCCCGGTAAAACAAGCCAGGGGCATTTCGCGGAACCAGGCGGGATTATACCCGGCTGATGATATTGTAATGGCCGAATTTGAATTTGAATCAGGAGTGTTGGGAACAGGAAGCTGGTGTTTTACAGTAAACGAATCACAACGTCTTGACCGGTCGGAATTGATCGGTTCTGCGGGGAAGATCGGGTTTTCATTTTTTGGAAGCAGTATAATAACGGTTGAAACCCCGGAAGGTTTGGCGGAATACGATATTCCTAATCCACCGCATGTGCAGCAACCCCTGATAGAGACCATAGTAAAGGAACTGAGAGGCGAAGGCAAATGCCCCAGCACAGGCAAAACGGCGGCAAGAGCCAATTTGATCATGGATTGGATCACCGGAAAATCCAAAGCCTGAATCCCCCGGCCCCGAATTCTCCCATCTCAGGTCTTCCATCTCGAATCGTTTACTTCCTCATCAGCCATACCTCCGTTACCTGGGAGCCTCTTTGTCCTTCCCCGCAGGTCCAGGTGAAAACAACTTTTCCCCCGGCCGTAGCTTCGTGTGGAATATCAAATTCAAACACCGGTTTCTCACCGGTTTGTATGAAATCGTGAATAACGATGCCGTCGTTAGCTACCAGCCTTATCCTGGATCGAAACCTGCCGGTATAGGTAACGCGCATTTTATAGGTGGCCGCGGTATCCAAATCGTCATACCGGATTTTTAAGGGGGTATCATACAGCGTATTGATCTGGCTCATCCAGGCGGCCGGGGTAGTTTGGCCGGAAAAGCCCTGCGACCTCACTTCATGAACCCATTCTTCTCCAATTACCCCAACGCCAAAACTGATCCTTGGAGACTGTAAGCTGCCGGGGTCCTCCTGCCAGGTTTTATCAGACACCACCCTGTATTTGCTCTGTACCGAGCCGAAATGATCATAAAACCCGCCCGGTCCGGGATCGGTTCGGTGCAACATCTCCTTTATTTTCCCCAGCCTCTCCCGGTCATTTTCTATTTTATCAAATGCGGTGAGTTGTTCCAATAACCAGGGAGCATCGCTCAGGGGGATATCCATATTATCTATGAAATTCCCTCTCCCCGGCATGGCGCCATGCTTTTCTACTGTAAGTTGCGCCCCGATACTGCTGTACAGCGAATCGGCAAGCACCATACACTTTTCCTTCCACGACCGCGCCACCAGTTCTTCGGCGCCTTCTTCCAATATCATTTTCGCCTGCAATATGGCCAATGCAGAGGTTTCTACGGTAGCGTTCTCCAGGATATCCCGGGCGCTTGCTTCTATCGCTTTTTCGTGTATCAGCCGCCGTTGTATATAAGCATCGTAGTAAGCCCTGAGCAGGCACATCTGGAAACGAAAATTTTTGATCAGTTCCGGGCTGGCATGTGCTTCTATATGCTGCCATTGGCGCAGCGTCTGCTCAACTTTTTCATTGCCCAGCAGGGGTCCTCTGAAATTCCTTTCCAGGTCCATGATGCCCTGCGCCGCGGTTTCCGCAACATCCTCTCCCATAAACAGGCGGCAATAGTCACGCAGGGTCTCCAGCACCGGCGTGTTCGGATCCCAGTCCTGGTCGCTCCAGATAAACTTATTTACATCGTCATTGGTACCCTCCGAGTAACTGATGCTGCCCGAGCCGTAGGGCGCCAGGAGGTTGTGGATATGTTTTTCATCTATAGGGCGGGGATTAACACATTCCCTGCCAAGTGTGATGGCATAAGCCACATCCCAGTCGGGCACCGGGTACTGGCAGCTCAGGCTATGGGTAATATCGGGGTAGCGCCGGATGGGAATACTTTCCTTCACCCTTTTGCGTAATTCAGGAAGAGGGATCTTAACCCAGGGGCCAAAAACCACGCCGCCTAACCAGGGATAACCACTGTTAATATGTGTGAAAAAATCATTGAACCATTTTTCACTGGGCCTGAACACCTGCGGCGAAACCCAGATCTTTGCGTTGGGGTGAAACTGATGCAGCGCAACGGCCATCTTGCCCAGCCAGGCAAAAAGTACATCCGGCTCCAGATCACCCGGATCCCCGCCCGGCACAAACACATGATCCAGTTTGGGCAAAGCTGCAAACACCTCTATCCTTTCCTGCATTTCTTTTCTAAGGGAATCCCGGTTGGTATAATCCGGTCCCATATTAGGATACCACATCCATACATCCAGTCCATACGACTTAGCGATCCTCGCTTGTTCCACCATCATTTTTGCCGGCGTAAGCACCATATGCGAACTGCTGTCGTCGTCGTCGGTACGGGGTGGCATAATTTCAATGCTGTTGGCTCCGAATAAAGCTAATTCGCGTATGTACTGATCAAATTGCTTCACGGTAAAAGCGTCATAAGAATTGGTTTTAGCCCGGTAGCCCAACTGGTGACCGCGAACCGGGTATTTCGGAGCCGAAGCAACGGTAAGGTTTCCCGGCAGGGTCAACACCCCCCGGCGCATCGTGGCCCTTCTTAAAAAACGACCTGCACCATACAATACGCTTCGCGCATCCTTCGCCGTTATTATCACCGCCTTTTGCTCTTCGAGGCACACCAGCCTGAAACCCTCATTACCGGGTTCGGCCACCCCATTTATTTTTTCCCGTAATTCTTTCGGAAGCTTGGAAATCCGGTCATCCGTAAGGATATAAATGACGGGAGGCACATCCTTCGGTAGTTTTTCCACTACCTGTAACGACAGTTGCGTTCTTTTTTCGATCTCTTCACGCAATACCTGCACCGGCTTATCCAGTGATACTTTTTTTTCGCTACTCACCCATATCACCGCCCTGGACAGATCAAGGCGCTGTGCGAAAGCAAAGGAAGAAAAAAAGAAAAAAATGACAATAAATACAGGTTTAGTATATCTCATACCGGGGTCAAAATTTTAAGCAAACAGCAATTATTTACAAGTATATTTAAAATATGATCACGATCCTTACAGAAAAGGAAAAATCGGTATTATTACTTCCCGTTTTATAACATAACACAATATTACATCCCTGCTGATCTTTCAGGGAACAGGAATTTTTTCACCGAGGAATTTCGGCTCCGCGCCGAGCAAATAATCCAGGAATACCTTCACCCGGGCCAATTTTTCCCTGACCTGCACTTTGACGCCGCCTCTTGTATCCACATCCCGGGCATTGAAGCCAATGGCAAAGATCCCTTCCCTGGAAGCAATATAAATGGCCCGCTCATTCTGAAAAGGCTGGGAGATCACCGTTACCGAATCCTGGCCGAAGATAGCTTTTAGTCTTACCATAGAATCGAAGGTCCGGAACCCGGCATAGTCTGCAAAAATCCTGGACGAATCAATGCCGGCACGTAACAGATCCGCTCTCATCTGCGCCGGTTCGTTGTAAAACCGGCTGCTGTTATCCCCGCTTATAATGATATAGGTAATTTTCCCCGATCTTAACAAACGGATCGCCGCTTCAACGCGATAGGCATAATATGGATTCAATTTTCCTGAAGAAACATATTTGGAAGTACCGGGTAAAAGACCGGCTTTAATGTATGGAATCTCTGTGGTGCCGGAATATAATTTCCCTTTTGCCGCCTTCGAAACCGCCCGGTCGCAAAAGAAAACAACAAGAAGTAAAAAAATAAACACCCCTCCTGTGAGATATGCCATAGCTTTTAACAGGCGCATGGGAATTGAATTAATACGCAAACAGCAGCAGTTTGCCGGGGCAAGATACAAAAATTGCTTGCAGCAACTTCGTTAAACTTACCCGGGGTGCATTTAAAATTCCCCCTGCACTCAGGTGCAACAAAGCAGAATACACCATTTTAATTTATTGAAAATGAATTAGTTAATGACGGTGTATATATAATTGTCGCAGGCGGGTGGTGACACCCGCCTGTAGCGTCCGCTACCGGTCGGTGTCCCACCGACCGGAAAATTATATAGGGCGCGACAATTTTAAATGCACCCCTTACCTGTACCTGTCCGGGCCGTAAACACGAACTATTGTGTTTTACTGATATTATGAGTATAAAAGTACCGGGACTATCTCTTACCCCGTACCAGTCTGGTTTCTAAACAAAATCGCCTAACCCGCGTAACATCGCTTTGAGATTAAAACAATCATTAAAAGTTCAGTTTTTTACAATGAGAAAGTCATTATTATTCACTTTATTTTCTGTTTTTTTACTTTTTTCATGTACCGAAAAAAATACCGGCGAAAAACAGCCTCAATATGATGACCGGTCTTTTCTGCAGGACTATAGTATCCGATACGGGATCGCGGACAATGAACCTGTTTTATACCAGGCTTTTGCCGACCGCAACGGGGTTATACAAGTTCTCTCTTCCGGGGGGCTGCTTCACCCTTATGCGGGCGAAATGCTCTATCCCGGAACCCTTGTTGCCGATGATAGCTACCGTCCTTTAAAGGATAAAAAGATCAGCGCTATCGGCATCTACCGGCATCAACTGGTGTACCTGGATGACCAGGCGGTGCTAAGCAATGCCTGGGCAGGGGAGTTGTATTCCCGTCATGGGTTGCCCGGGGCTTCGGTATTTTCCGGTGGAGACGATTTTGCCTTCCTGGTATCAGACGGACAGGCTTTACAATATATTAAGGATTCACAGGTACTTTGGGAGGGGGAGAGCTCCGACCGGGTGACGGATATTATTTTTGACAGCACAAAACATTCTTTTTTCATACTGACTCCTGCGCAGGTATTTTCATTTTCTCCGGCCGAAAAAAAATGGAACAGCATCTATAGCGCAGACAGTCTTACCTGTTTTACTCTTGCACGCGACGGGAAAGAGATTGTAGTGGGAACGCATAATGGTTATATTATTATTGACGCTGCTACCGGGAAGCCGGAAGGAGAAATGAACCGTAAGCTGCCCTGGACCGATCTTACGACCGTTGCTGAAATAGACGGGAGGCTTTGGCTGGGGTCAGCCAGGGGGGCTTTTATGTTGAAGGAAGATGGGAAATTTAATTACTACGCATCTAAAAGATGGCTGCCTTCCGATGACGTAAAACATATCGCTAAAGGCAGTAACAATAGTGTGTTGATACTTACCGGCGCGGGATTGTCAAAGATCTGTTTTACACAAATGACGCTGGAAGAGAAGGCGGCCTTTTTTGACAGGCAGGTCAGGCTCCGGCATATCCGCAACGGCTTCAACGCTACGCTTACCGGGATGAAAGAAGGTAATTTGGGAACAGGGCATATGGAGGATTCGGATAACGATGGCTTGTGGACCTCCATGTATCTGGGGGCGGAGGCTTTTCGTTATGCTGTTACCCGCTCGCCCGAAGCGTTGCAGAATTGTCGCGAATCACTGGAAGCGATGGATCGCCTTTATGCTATCAACCCGGTAAAAGGATTCCCGGCGCGCTCTTTTGAGAGAAGGGGATACAAGCTGAATGACCCGGACAGATGGCTTCCCGCCGCCAATCCTGAATGGGACTGGAAATCAACTACCAGCAGTGATGAAGCCATCGGCCATATTTTTGTATATGGCGTATTGGCGGAACTCGTGGACGATGACGCCATCAAAACGAAGGCCATCGCCCTGATAGACTCCCTGATGGGGCATATCGTGGAGCACGACCTTTACCTTATTGACCACGACGGACAACCCACGCTTTGGGGAAAATGGAACCCCAAGTATGTAAACGGAATGCCCAAAAATGTAGGCGACAGGAAGATCAATTCTTCCAATATCATTGCTATGCTTCAAACGGCCTACCACTTTACAAAGAAGGAAATATATAGGGAAAAAGCCTTTGACCTGATGAATAATCAGGGTTACCTGGAAAACCTGATGCGTCCCATGAAAGAGATCGGGCCGGCCGCTCATGAGGCAGACGATTGGAGCAAGATGCTTTCTGAAAGCTGGAATCACTCAGACGATGAAATGTATTTCTTAGGATATTGGGGATTGTATCGTTACGCTTTTAACGATACGCTTAAACAGAAATTCAAAGAGGCTATTATTGATCACTGGGAAGCAGAACGTCCTGAAAAAGACGGCGCCTGGAATATATTTACCGCGCTTACCGGTGCCAAAGAATTCGACCTGAAAGAAGCCGTATGGTATCTACAGGAATACCCGTTGGACTTGATTAACTGGACGGTTGTGAACAGCGACCGGAAAGATATAGAACACATCGAACCCAACTTCCGCAACCAAACCATCACGGAGGTATTACCTCCCGACGAACTGCCCATCCGCAGGCATAACGCAAACCGGTTTTCCCTTAACGGCGGCAACAACGGCTCCAGTGAAAACAGCGCCGGCGATATCTGGCTGCTGCCTTACTGGATGGGACGTTACCTGGGTGTGATCAGCGCCCCATAATAAAGCAGAAGGTAAGCGAGACCATTGATATTTTTGTGTACGGATGATCCAACCGGCAGAGGTAACGATCATCCGTACACGTTTTAATAAAACTTTAGATATTTTTTTATATCAAACGTACAATTTTGTCGTTCTTTTAGTTTTTAATGCGGCTGTTGACCGGCGGCCCACTTCCGGATCTCAAATTCTACATTTTTTATGGAACGCCTGGTGAGGGATATTCTCTTTTTGTCTTTTCCCCTGATGCTCTGCCTTTTCGCAGGGGTTGAAGGGAAGGCACAAGTCAATTCCGGCAATCTACGGTTCAGTTCTTTTGAAACAGAACTGATCAACAAAAGCGTAGTCAGGCTGAAATGGTCGGTTTCCGGAGAACTTCCGGACAGTCTCCGTTTCATTGTTGAGCGGTCGGCCGACGGGAAAGTTTTTCAATTGCTGGATCAACTGGTCATTCATAATACACAACCGGAAAGTCATTATCAATACACCGATCTGCTTTTTTCCACCGACTCCGGCTTTTACAGGATAACGGAAAGAAGCGGTGAAGAGGCTATTGTTTCAGATATCCGCAAAATTCATATCCCGCAACCATCAAAAACGCAAATTACGATCATGCCCAACCCCGTTTTTAACAACGCTTCCCTGATCATTGATGATGAAACGCTCGGGGAGATCTCGTGCCTGCTTTTTGATATGACCGGAAAAAACATTCGTTCATACCAGATCCGGAAGACCAGTGTTTATATGCAGCAAATTTTGGATATGTATAGCGTTCCTAAAGGAGAATATATTTTGGTCATCCGCAGCCCTTCCATCAACGAGTCCAGGAGAATACTAAAGCAATAGATGGCTTATCTTTGCCGATATGATGAGCAAGAAATCTTTATTGGCCATTTTCCTGGCAGCCCTTCTACCCGCAATCAGTTTTTTTTTATTGAAATACTTTTCATCGGAGGCAATTGTAATGCCCCGCCGTTATTTTTACGATACCGTGCAATTCAATACGGTTTATGGCAAAACCACGCCTGATACCATCTGGCACAGGGTCAGGGATTTTACACTTACCAACCAGCTCAACAAACAGGTTTCTCTCAGCGATTTGGAAGGAAAAATCATTGTGGCCGATTTCTTTTTCACCTCCTGCCCTTCCATCTGCCCCACCCTCACCCGCAATATGAAACGACTACAGGATGCTTTCAATAAAACCGACACCATTGTTCGCTTCCTGTCTTTCACCGTGGATCCCAAAAGAGACTCGGCTCAGAAATTAAAAAAATATGCCGATCAATACGGGGTGAATCACGATACCTGGTGGATGCTCACCGGGGATAAAGACGAAATATACGATATTGCCAAAAAGGAATTCAAAGCCAATATTGCAGATACCAAAGTTGACACCAACTTTATTCACACGGAATATTTTTTCCTGTTGGACAAAGACCGGATCATCCGCGGCTGGTACAATGGAATGGACAGCGTGAACCTGAACAGATTAGCCGATGATGTGGTGCTGCTGATGCTGGAAAAAGACAAAAAGAAAAGGAAGTCATGACGGCAATAGAAAACAAACCTCTGCCCTCTCTCAAAAAAAATGACCGCTTGGCCCGTGTGCTTATTATTGTCATTTCAATGATCGTATTCGCCGCGGTGGTTGTACTGGGAAGAGTGAAAATAGATGCAGATTTGGGGTTTGATATCCATGTATTTGCTTTGATCAACGCCCTCATCAACGCCACGGTATCTTTCTTATTGATTGCGGGCCTGATTGCCGTAAAGCGCGGCAGATACAGGCTGCATAAAAAAATAATGCTGGGCGCCATCATGCTGTCGGTATTATTCTTTGTATCGTATATCTGCCATCATCTTCTTGCCGGAGACACGAGGTTTGGCGATATGGACCACAACGGTATAGTAACCGATGCCGAAAAGGCTGCAACCGGGTCGTTGCGAACCGTTTATTATATCCTTTTAGGCACCCATATTCCGCTGGCGGGCATTATTCTTCCCTTTATTTTGTTTGTTGCTTATCGCGGGCTAACCGCGGAATACCGGCTTCACAAGCGATTAGCGCGGATCACCTGGCCCATCTGGCTGTATGTTGCTATTTCCGGCGTTTTAGTGTATGTGCTTATCAGTCCTTATTATTAAAAATGCAAGAGACATTTTTAATATTTTTTAACCATTTGGAATGATAATGTACAATTGCTGCAATTATTTTTGCCGGAAACAGTTTTAAAAAATTAAAAAAATATATCTTTTGTAATTGGTGCATTCGTTGTTCTTTGTGTTTGCATTATTGCGAGTATCTATGCCATGATCCAAAAATTGATGAAGTTTAGAAAAGCAGGAGCGTGCTTATTGCTTTTCAACTTCCTGAATATCATGACCTTTGCTCCGTTTAGTCACCTGGACGGCGGATATGCCAGCGTACCCTCCGGAGCCATCAGCAATGGAGAGCCGGCAGTGTATGAATACAATCAACAGGAACTTTCAACCCTCCTGGAGTTTTTCCTCGAAAGTGTGGCGGGGTTGACCAATAATCTACCGGATTACGAACAGCCCGATCTCAACTCGCTTTTTATCCATCCTAAAAACGGGGGCAGCACCTGTTTTCTCCAAAATTTTTCATTGCCCCCGGATATCCCTGATCTGCAGGGATTTTACATAGCCAGGCAGGATTTCCTGATTCCGCCGCATGCTCAGACAGATTTGACTCCGCAATATCACGATTTTATTTTCCGGCTTACCCCTTTTTGAACCACGATATTTCATCGCAATCCATAATTATCTGTTCCCGTCCGGCACCTTATTTACCTCCGCCGGCTTCGCACCGATGCTGCAACCCGTGTACAGAATACCAGATGAAGTCAGGCGCCGGTATTTCGAGCAGACGCGAATGGATACAGATAGATTAAACTTCGCGAAATCTATCATTTTATTATATCACTACTAATAATTGAACGCACAAATGAAATACAAATGGATTTGGGCTGCCTGCATTTTCATTGCGGGTTGCTCGGTTAAAGGAAATGCGCCGAACGAGAGAAGTTTACCGGAACTACCCATTCTGCAGGTGTCACTGAAAGATACCCTCCTGCACCAGGATTATGTAGCCAGCATAGAAGCTATAAAAAATGTGGAGATCCGAACCAGGGTGAAAGGCTTTTTAAATAAAATATACGTAGATGAAGGCGATATAGTGAAAAAGGGCCAGCCCCTGTTTCAGTTGGATGAACAGGAATTTGAAATTGCACTGTCCAAAGCAAGGGCAAATACCAACCACGCCAGGGCGGAAGCCAAAACTGCGGAGGTTGAGATGCACAGGGTAAGAGGATTATTAGCAAAACAGGTGGTAGCCGCCACCGAACTGGATATGGCTGAAGCCAGGCTCAAGGCCACCGAAGCAAAGGTAGAAGAAGCCATCGCTGCTCAGAAAAAGGCAGAGATCAATCTTTCCTACACATTCATACGGTCGCCTTTCGATGGTATCATCAATCGTATTCCTTTTAAAACCGGGAGTGTACTGGATGAAGGGGCCTTATTGACTACCATTTCGGATAACCACGAAGTATATGCCTATTTTAATGTGTCGGAAAGTGAATACCTGCAATACCGGAAAACGGATGTGAATGAAAGAAACACCCGGGTGGCGCTGCAACTGGCGGATGCGTCACACTACCCTTTTATGGGCAACATTGAAACGGTGGAAGGCGAATTTGACGAAAGTACCGGGTCTATCGCATTCAGGGCAAAATTTCCCAACCCTTCCAGGTTACTTAAACACGGCGCATCGGGAAAAGTAAGACTCACTACGGAAGTGCATCAAGCGTTGATCATACCCCAGAAGTCGGTGTTTGAAATACAGGACAAAAGCTATGTATTCCTGGTGAATCCGGAAAATACGGTGCGGATGCATGCGGTGAGACCTCAAACGAGAGTGGCGCAATACTATATTATAGAAGATGGATTGAAGGAGGGCGACCGGATCGTATATGAAGGCATTCAGAACCTTCGGGAAGGCGAACGTATTCAACCCATGTCCCTGCAAAACCAATAGCGGCAGAAAACACTTTATGATAGTACCATATACATCATCAATCCGGTGTTGCCTTTGCAGACGGATCCCGTAAATTCAAAAATGAACTGTTTTATCAACCTGTTTTATGATAGAAATTTTTATCAGGCGGCCCATATTATCTCTGGTGATCTCAATCATTATAACCCTGTTGGGCGTGCTGGCCCTTTTCGCGTTACCCATTACCCAATTTCCGGATATAGTGCCGCCGTCCGTAACGGTAACTGCAAGATATACCGGCGCCAACGCGCAGGTATGTGCTGACGCGGTAGCCACGCCTCTTGAAAGGGCCATCAACGGGGTGCCGGGCATGACCTATATGAATACGGTAACCAGCAATAACGGGGTTACGCTTATAACCATCGCTTTTAACGTAGGTACCGATCCCGATCTGGCGGCAGTGAATGTGCAAAACAGGGTTACCACCGTGTTGGACGAATTGCCGGAGGAAGTGATCAAAGCCGGAGTGGTTACGGAAAAAGAAGTAAACAGTATGCTGCTTTATCTGAACATTGTGAGTGAGGACACTACCATGGATGAGCAGTTCATATTCAACTTTACCGACATCAATGTATTGAAAGAACTGAAGCGGATCGAAGGCGTGGGATTCGTGGAGATCATGGGGGCAAAAGATTACGCCATGCGGGTATGGTTGAAACCCGACAGAATGCTTGCCTACAACGTATCGGCAGATGAAGTGATAGATGCTTTACGCCGGCAGAATATTGAGGCTGCGCCGGGAAAAACCGGTGAAAACTCGGGTCAGGAATCCAATGTACTGGAGTATGTATTGCGATACACCGGTAAATTTTCAACACCGGAAGAATATAAAAATGTGGTGTTACGGTCCAACGAAGACGGTTCCATACTTCGGCTGAAAGATATAGCGGGCGTAGAATTTGGAGCACAGAGTTACAGTATGGTATCCAAAACCGACGGGAAACCTTCGGCCTCTATTATGATCAAACAACGACCGGGATCCAACGCAAAAGAAGTGATTGGCAACATTAAGGATCGTATGTCGGCGCTGAAAGAAGCCGCATTTGTGCCCGGGATGGATTATAATTTTGCCTACGATGTGTCGCGATTCCTCGACGCCTCCATCAGCTCCGTATTGATAACCCTGGCGGAAGCGTTTATACTCGTATTCATTGTTGTATTTCTATTTTTGCAGGATTTCAGATCCACGCTTATTCCCGCACTGGCGGTGCCGGTAGCGTTGGTGGGCACGCTGGCGTTCATGCTGGCGCTGGGCTTCTCCATAAACCTCCTTACTTTATTTGCCCTGGTGCTTGCCATCGGCATCGTAGTGGACAATGCCATTGTGGTGGTGGAAGCGGTTCACGTAAAGATGACGGAAGAGCATCTTGAAGCAATGGACGCAACCATCGCAGCCATGAAGGAAATAACAGGCGCTATCCTGGCCATTACACTGGTTATGTCGGCTGTGTTTGTTCCGGTAGCTTTTTTATCAGGGCCGGTGGGCGTATTTTACAGGCAGTTTTCCTTAACGCTGGCGATCTCTATTGTTATTTCCGGTATTAATGCTTTAACCCTTACCCCGGCGCTATGCGCGCTCATGCTGCGTCATTCCGGATCTGCCAAAAAGAAGGGGATCATCAACCGCTTTTTTAGCGGTTTTAATACCGCCTATAATACTACGCAAAACAAATACCAGGGGCTGATGAAGCGCTTCGCCGGGAGAAAGATCATTACCCTGGGATTGCTGGTTATTTTCTTCCTGGCTACCTGGGGAACCAGCTCCCTCTTACCTTCGGGTTTTATTCCTACGGAAGACCAGGGGATCATATACGTAAATGTAACCACACCTGCCGGATCTACCGTGGAACGAACCGGTAAAGTGCTGGATGAGATACAGGAGGCCGCAAAGGATATCCCCTCCATTGAAAATATCTCAACCCTGGCCGGATATAGCCTGGTGACTGAAGTTTCCGGCGCTTCCTATGGTATGGCTATGATCAATATGAAGGACTGGAAGGAAAGGAAGGAGTCTGTAAACGACCTGATCGCCGTTTTAGAACAGAAAACCAGGCATATCACGGATGCCAGCATTGAGTTTCTGCCCCCGCCTACGGTTCCTGGCTTTGGTAATTCGAGCGGTTTTGAATTCCGGTTGCTTGATAAAACAGGCAGTGAAAACCTGCAACAAACCCAGAACATAGCCCGGGAGCTTATTGACTCAGCTACGGCATCCGGCGTTATTACGAATGCCTTCACCGGCTTTAATGCCAATTTTCCCCAATACCTGATCCATATTGACCAGGATATGGCGGCAAAGAAAGGCGTAACCATCGAGAATGCCATGAATACCCTGCAAACCCTGTTGGGCAGTTATTATGCCACTAACTTTATCCGCTTTGGGCAGATGTATAAGGTAATGGTGCAGGCCTATTCCCAATACCGGTCGCAGCCAGAAGACCTGCTGAACCTTTATGTGAAAAACAGGAACGGGGAAATGGTGCCTTTTTCCACGTTCATCAAACTGGAAAAAGTGAATGGTCCGGAGCAACTCACCCGCTATAATATGTACACCTCGGCACTGATCAATGGAGATGCAGCGCCGGGGAAAAGCAGTGGCGAGGCCATTAAAACAATGGAAGCCATAGCCAAAGATATACTCCCGAGAGGTTTCGACTATGAATGGTCCGGTATGACCCGGGAACAGATCCTGGCAGGCAACCAGGCCTTATATATTTTTATAATCTGCCTGGTATTTGTCTATCTGATCCTGGCCGCACAATACGAAAGTTTTTTGCTGCCCCTGCCGGTGATCCTCTCCCTTCCCGCGGGGATCTTCGGCTCCTTTCTTTCATTGAAACTGGCGGGACTGGAAAACAATATTTACGCCCAGGTGGCGCTGGTCATGTTGATCGGTCTATTGGGAAAGAACGCGATCCTTATAGTGGAGTTTGCTATCCAGCGAAAAAAAATGGGGATCTCGGTAACGGACGCGGCTGTTGCGGGCGCAGCTTCCAGATTGAGACCCATCCTGATGACCTCGTTTGCTTTTATTGCGGGACTGATCCCTCTTTGCATTGCTACCGGCGCCGGGGCACTGGGCAACCGGTCTATAGGCGTGGCGGCAGCGGGCGGTATGCTTACCGGAACCGTATTGGGGATCATTATCATACCGGGCCTATACGTTGTTTTTGCAGGGATAGAAGAAAAGTTCGGATTGAAGAAAAAACTGAAACTGAAAATCCATTCTTTAAAAGTGAAAAGAGAACCGGATGAGATATAGGAGAATGGTTGCATCCATTATCCGGGCAGATCGTGTATGTATGACTGACAGGAATTAAATTTTAAAGTTTATGAAAAAATTAAGCAGTATTCTTAATAAAACGGGGTTATATACCGTGCTGATGCTGTTGGCACTAAGCTGTAAAACCAAACAGGCAGCTTTAACCGGTTCTCTCATAGCTTTGCCGGAAACCTATCTTAATCAGGCAGATTCGGTAAATACAGGCATGCTTACCCGGGAACAGTTCTTTGGCGACACCGTTCTTCAGCAGTTGATTGACACGGCTATTAAAAACAACCTCAGCTTAAAGTCGGGCATTGAAAGAATACTGATAGCCAGGGCAAATTTATTGGTGCACCGGGGATTAAGACTTCCTCGTCTGGATGGTTTTGCAGCGGGAGCGATGGACAGGTATGGCAAATATACCATGTCAGGCGTAGGTAATTTTGATACCAATCTCTCGTCAAATATTTCGGAAAAACAAAAAGTTACCGATCCCGCCCAGGATTATTTTCTGGGTTTAAGAAGCTCTTGGGAAATAGATATCTGGGGTAAATTAAAAGACCGGAAAAGAGCAGCTTACCACTCGCTGCAGGCTACCGGTCAGGAAAGGATATGGCTTACTACCCAACTGGTGGCACAGGTGGCTTCATACTACTACGAATTGCTGGCTTTAGACAACAGATTGGAGATCATCCACAGGAATATTACCTTGCAGGAGAGGGCCGTGGAAATCGTTAAGGCACAGATGGAAGGGGGCAGATCCAATTCGCTGGCCGTACAACAATTCAGCGCCAACCTGTTTCATACCCGGAGCCTTGAACATACAACCCGCCTGGACATTATCCGGCTGGAAAATGAGTTGAACGGATTGCTGGGACGTTATGCGCAAACCCCCGTGCCCAGAGGCCAACCGCTTCAATGGCAGCCTCTGCCGGTGAAGATCGCCGCCGGCGTTCCTGCCGACCTGTTGACCCATCGCCCGGATATTCAACAAGCCGAACAGGAACTGGAAGCGAGCAAAGCAAATCTTGTTGCAGCCCGTAAAGCATTTTTGCCCTCCATTACCATCTCCGCCCATGCGGGTATCAATGCTTTTAAACTGCCTTTACTATTCGACGGCGCTTCCCTTGCTTACGGATTATTGGGCGGTATAACCCAACCGCTTTTCAGCCAATTTCAAACGAAGGCAGGCTACGATAAGACCCATGCGGAACAATCTATTGCGTTCAACAATTATCAGCAACGTATTATACAGGGTTTCGGGGAAGTATTGACCGGGCTTAAAGATATTGAACACTACACTAGAATTTTAGAACTGAACCAGTCGGAAGTACAGGCACTAACCGATGCCGTGAGTAGCTCAAACGAATTATATCTCAATGGCTATGCCAGCTATCTGGAAGTTATTACCGCCCAGAAAGGCGTGCTGGAGGCTGAATTGAACCGTACCGCAACGCAGAAAGAATTATTGTATTCTTATCTGAACCTGTATCGCGCGCTCGGCGGAGGATGGGAATAAACGCCGGGCTCATTTATGATCTGACAGATTGATTTTAAATTTGTAAAGGGGTTAACTGTCGTTTAACAATAAAAGAAGCGCCTGTGCATGTTTTTTAAAGATTTAAAAACAAATTTGTATCTTATCATACATACCAGCATCAGGCAATGCGCTCAGCCACATTAAAATGGATTGTACTCACAGGTGCGGTGGTTATCAGCTTAATCATTGCTGTTCAATTGTATTGGCTGAACCACCGGTACAAGCTGGAGCAAAAGCAGTTCGATACCAATGTTATCAAGAGTGTCCGGGGTCTGTTTGAAGACATCAATTTATCTGATATTCCTTCCGGCCACCTGCAGAAAATGATCGCCATGCGACCCGCGGAAAACGCATATGTCGTTCAAATAGCAAACCTCCCCCACCCGGACACCCTGATCACCTACCTTACCCACGAACTAACGGCGTTTGACATCTTAACGCAATGTGATGTGGCATTGTACGACTTCACACAAAACCGGTATGTTTTCCGGGGAAGCATCGCTTTTTCATCCACCAATAACAGCACAGGTCCGAGACCACAGGAAACCTATCCCGCACCGTATCATTATCTTCTTTTGTACTTCCCCGACAGAAGTCAGTATATTTTATCACAAATGGATCTATGGATTTTCGGCAGTATTGTATTAGCGGTGGTGTTGATCGGACTGGCGGTGAGCCTGTTCTATTTTTACAAACAAAAGTTCCTGATCGAAATACAAAAAGATTTTGTGAATAACTTTACGCATGAATTTAAAACGCCGTTAGCGGTAATGAAAATTGCCTCTGAAGTGCTGGCGCAACCGGGTATAGCCAGACAACCGGAAAGAATGGAGAAATATACCGCCATTATTTCCAACGAAACAGAACACCTGCAAAACCAGGTAGAAAGGATATTGAAAACAGCGTTATCCGGTCAAACTACGCTGAAAATAGAAATGAAGTCCACGCCGGTGAATGTACTCATAGAGGAAGCCATTTCAAAGCTACAGCCGCTGTTGGAAAGGGTGAATGCAAAGGTTGACATAAAGACGGAAGAGGAAAACTTAGAAGTGATGGCCGATAAAACACATCTTGAACTGGCTATTGTTAACCTGATAGAAAATGCGATTAAATATTCCGCCCACCCTTTGATCGTTATTGAATCGGGCATGTTTGGAGCCGAAAAGTTTATCGCTATAAAAGATAACGGAGTGGGCATTGATAAAAAATATTTTAAGTACCTTTTTGATAAGTTTTACAGAGTGCCTACCGGCGATATACACGATGTAAAGGGATTTGGGTTAGGTTTAAACTTTGTTAAAAAGATAGTAGATGCACATAAAGGACGGATCATAGTGAACAGCGTTCCGGGTATCGGAACGGAATTTAAAATAATTTTACCCGTATAAATTCACCGGTTATGCAACTTATTAAGGCCAACGTATTGCTTGCAGAGGACGATCTGTCATTGGGGTATGTAATTAAAGACAGCCTGGAGCAGGAGGGATACCAGGTATTGCTTTGTGCCAATGGCGACCAGGCGCTGGAACATTTTCAGAAAGAGGAATTTGATATCTGCTTGCTGGATATAATGATGCCGGTGAAAGACGGGTTTACGGTAGCGCGAAAGATCCGGCAAAAGAACGACGTAGTCCCCATCCTGTTTATCACCGCCAAATCTATGGAAGAAGATAAGCTGAAAGGTTTTTCCAGCGGCGCTGATGATTATATTACCAAGCCCTTCAGCATAAAAGAGCTGATGATGCGGATGGATGTTTTCTTACGTCGTACCAAAAAATTATTTTCCGAAGATATCCATGAATTTAATTTAGGTAAAATCCGCTTTTCCTACACCGATCTTAAAATGTATGCCGGAGAGGAAATTTCCAATTTAACGCAAAAGGAAGCCGACCTGCTGAAGTTTTTATGCGAGCATCCCAATCGTATCTTAAAAAGAGATGAGGTATTGCTTAACGTTTGGGGGAAAGACGATTATTTCCTGGGACGGAGCATGGATGTTTTTATCACCAAACTGCGTAAACACTTCAAATCCGATGCCGACGTTAACCTGGAAACCATACACGGCGTTGGATTTCGTCTTAATTTACCGGAGTAGTGATTCTGCGGCATACCGGTTCACCCGTCCCGTTCAAATAATTATGTGCTTTTTTGCGAAAATGTTGTATCTTAATAGCACACTAAAAGCTCTTTTTATGATACACCTAACGATTTCCCGCATAGCCATCTGGCTGCTGGCCATGGTTATGGTAATTTTCGGTATCATCCATTTCACCAATCCAAATGAAATGCTCAACTATGTACCGTTGTATCTTCCAAAAGGGATCATCTGGGTTTACCTTGTTGGCGTGGCTTTCATCTTCACAGCACTGGCCTTCTTTACCAATCGGTTTGTATCTGTTGCGGGATATCTCCTGTGTGGATTGCTGATCGCGTTTGTTTTGCTGATCCACATCCCCAATCATTTACATTCGGGGGATCCGCTTATGCGTCAGATGGCCCTGGTAAATGCTTTGAAGGATACGGCGATCGCCGGGTTTGCGATGTATATTGCCAGCATTGCCCGGCACCAGCGGCTGAAGGAGTCTAATCCGTAAGGAATGTACCGGATGATCGCTCTGCCGGCATTTCATTGAGAAATGCCGTGAGGAGTTTTATGGCCCGATGAGAAGAAGGAGAGCACTAAAAACGGTTTATTAATTTTATCTTCACACTATGATTATCGAAGAACCGGCGCCTAAATACTACACTTCTATGAGTCCCTCGGACTACATAGAGTGGGAACGCAAATCGGATACCAAACACGAGTATGCGTCGGGGCTTATTGTTTCCATGGCCGGCGCTTCGCCTGCACACAATCTTATTCTGTCAAATATTATTGCAACAACAGGCTCTTCTTTAAAAGAAAGATCCTGCAATATTTATCCCGGCGATCTGAGGATCTACGTACCCTCCCGTGAATCCTATTTTATCCGGATGCAAGCATTGTATGCGGTGCTTTGGAGATGTCGGATAACATAAAAGACTCCCTTACAAACCCATCTGTTATTTTCGAAATACTTTCTCCTTCCACAGAAGACTACGATCTGGGCAGGAAGTTCTTTTTTTATATGCAAATTGACACACTAAGGGAATACATAACGATAGATTCAACAAAGCATCATGTTCGGGCCGGAAGAAAACAGGCAGACGGAGCCTGGAAATTTGAGGAATACAATCATTTGGACGAACAATTAAGGATTAAAACGGTTGGCCTTTCTATTGTTTTAAGGGAGATGTATGAAGGCGTCTTCTGACGACAACAGCCCGTTGATTATTGAGCGGCATTTCTTTCGTTTCCATCTTCTATTTTAAGATATTCATACGCGTCCTTCATCTCCCATTTCCAACGGTTATGACTCCATAGATACACTTCGGGTTGTTTGCGGATCACTTCTTCGAGGTAACGCACATATTGCAGGGTTAGCTCCCCTTCCTTCATATCAGCAGGGTTCAAACCGGCTAACTTTGTTTCAACAACATAATAGCCTCTCCTGGGTTTGTAAAACCGGGCAAATACCACCCCCACATTATTGGCTCTTGCATTTTTTTCCGGGCCGGTTACGAAAGGTGTCCATCGTCCAAAAAATTTTACCCAATACGCTTTTGCCGGGTTACCCGGATTTTGATCGGCAACCAGCCCCATCATGTATTGCTGATTGCGGTACGGGATCATAGCGTTACGCATATCCGTTGCCGGTAGCAGAATGGAGCCTGTCTTTTCCCGGAAATATTTAAACAACCGGTCTATGATCTTGCTGCCGATGGGCATATATACCACCAGAAAAGAATAGGGCAACTCCCGGGCAACCCGCACATTCACCCACTCCCAGTTAAAATTATGTCCCAAATGTACCTGGCAACTTTTACCGGTGGCAAACAATTCCTTAAAAATAGAGGGATCAAACTGCACCCGCTTCCGCAGGCTGCTCTCGCTCATGGAAAGCAACTTGATTGCCTCCAGGAAAGTATCGGCAAAGTTTTTGTAGAATTTTTTGATGATGCGCTTTTTCTCCCGCTCTGTTTTTTCAGGAAAGGCTATGGAAAGGTTTTTCATCAACACTTCTCTCCGATAACCAATCACATAGTATAGCAAAAAACTGATGGCGTCGGATATCCTGTAAATAATCCATAAGGGGAGAAATGAAACCAGGTACAACAGACCAAGCGTGAGGTAATACATGAAGCGATGGGGAGATTTAAAATTTGAGATTTGAGATTTGAGATTTTAAATGATGGCGAAGGTGTTACAACACAATATTCTGGATCATACTGCTTTTATCGGGGTAATCGGTATTGTAGTGCAGCCCGCGGCTTTCATGTCTGAATTCCGCCGACTTAACGATCAGGTATCCTACGGTAATCATGTTCCGCAACTGGCAAAGCTGGGGTGATATTTCCGTGGTTTTATATAAGTTTTCAGTCTCCTCATGCAGCAAATCGAGGCGCCGCATGGCCCGGGCCAAACGGGTATCGGTTCTTACAATACCCACATAATCGCTCATCAGCAATTGTAATTCTTTCAGGCTTTGGGTAATCAGGATCATTTCTTTAGGCGCCGTAGTGCCTTCCGTGCGCCAGTCGGGGATAGCATTCCGGTTCCAGCTTCCCCATCCCGGGTTGGAAGGATCTTTTATTTTCCCTACAGCATCCAAAAAAGCCCGGTGGGCAAACACCATCGCTTCTAACAGGGAATTGCTCGCCAAACGGTTGGCGCCATGAAGCCCCGTGGAGGCACATTCGCCTGCAGCATACAAATGACGGATAGAAGTTCTTGCCCATTCGTCTGTTTTTATGCCACCGCAACTGTAATGGGCAGCCGGCGCCACGGGAATAAGGTCTTTTGAAACATCTATGCCCACCGACATACATTTTTCATGTATGTTGGGAAAATGCCGCAGGAATTTTTCCTGGTCCATGTGCCGGCAATCCAGCCATACATGCTCCGTTCCTGTTCTCTTCATTTCATTATCAATAGCCCTTGCCACTATATCGCGGGGAGCCAGATCCTTTCTCTGGTCGTACCGTGCCATGAAAGCCTCCCCGTCATCGTTGCGTAAGATACCACCGTCTCCTCTTACCGCCTCGGTAATCAAAAACGCCTGCCCTTTCAAACCGGCTTCATATAAGGCCGTTGGATGAAACTGGATAAACTCCATATTCTCTATCCTTCCCTTGGCGCGATACACCATAGCTACCCCGTCTCCCGTGGCAATCGCAGGGTTGGTGGTGGTGCGGTACACCTGGCCGTTACCCCCGGTTGCCAGCAGGGTGATGGCCGCCGTTATCTTCTCAATTTTACCCGTACGGAAATTTAACACATACACGCCAAAACACTGGATGTCCGGGGTGGATTTGGTAACCAGGTAACCCAAATGATGCTGTGTGATAATATCCACTACAAAACAATGGGTAATTACTTCAATGTTCGATTGCGATTTTACTTTTTCCAGCAGCGCTCTTTCTATTTCCCTGCCGGTTACATCTTTATGATGCAGGATACGGAACTCACTATGTCCGCCTTCCTTCCCCAATGCATAATCCCCGTTCTTTTCCTTGTCAAATTCCGCGCCCCAGGCAATGATCTCCTTTATCCGGTCCACCCCTTCTTTCACCACGATCTCTACCGTTTTCTCATTACATAACCCGTCCCCCGCGATCAGGGTATCTTCAATATGTTTTTCAAAACTATCATTCTGATGATCCCAAACGCCGGCTACCCCACCCTGGGCGTACTTGGTATTGGTTTCTTCGGAAGTGGTTTTTGTAAAAATGGTGACTTTTTTTTCAGGGCATTCTTTCGCCACTTTTAAAGCATACGTAAGCCCGGCGATGCCCGATCCTATAACAAGAAAATCAGTTTCCATAACGATTTATCCGATATTTCATGCAAGATAGGAAGGGTAATTTGTCCTGCCAACGGGAAGATAGAAATACGGCAGCCGGTAGTCGGCGAAGGGGCCACAGGATTGCAGGTACAGAGCAGCAGAGAGCGTTTTTGGTTTTTGGTTTGAAAATTTTTGGTATTCCTAAACTCCAACCCCCCACTCCCTAAGTGTAAATCCTGGTTTTTAAAACAATCTCTCTTTTCTCTTGCATATTTGATTTCCCGTTGTTAATTTTATGTTAACGACCTGTTGTTAACTGTTTAAACTCGCTGTTACGCAATATATGAAACCCCGGAAACCACTCCCAATCCTTTCAGCCGCTCTTACAGCCTTTTCCTCCGCCGCCGCACATTCAAAAGATATTGTTATTCCAAAAGATTCTGCTGTTTTGAAAGACACCCAGAGGATGATGACCGGGGTAGTCAACAGCCTGGGAGTGATCTCAAAAACAGGTTACCGGCTGATCAATGAAGGCATCAGCCAGTACGGCAACAGCAGCGACTGGTACACCCAGGGATACGGCGCAACGTTTCCCTACCTCAACTACCAGGGGCCCATAGCCGTAGTAACCCAAAAGGAGCAGTGGCTGAAAGATGTTCAGATCGGCGGCACTACTCATCGCTATAGCAATGCGATGGTACACCTGCAGGGATTAGGTTTTACCGGTTTTGAGAAAGTATATACCACCAATGAGCTAAAGGGACAAACCCTTACCCAAACCTATGACCCGCTTCGCTACGGCATCCTCACGAAGGAAGAATCGCCGGCGGCAACAGCGAACTACACCTACAATTTTTCTATAGCATCTAACCGGATAGCAAAAGTATGGGTTACCAAGAAGGTCGTCAATGACCTGCTGAAAGGCACGACCCTTACCAGTACCTACGGCTACGACAGCTATGGAAATATCACTTCGGAAGCGGATGACTATGGCGGGGGATTAAAAACCACTACCACCCATACCCTCACCAATAACACCGGCACACCTTATGTATTAGGCGTGGTAACTGCCAAAACCGTGGTAAAAGAAAGGGGCGGCGCTTCGGTTACCCTAAAAGAGACATATACCTACAATGCACAGTTCAGACCGCTTACTAAAACCAGCGCTTACAACAATAATACCACTTCCTCAGAAGAATATACATACGATGCCTTTGGGAATGTAACACAGGAAAAAAACAAACCATACAGTGCCACCGCCTGGCTCACTACCCAATACCAGTACGATGCCGCCGGAAGATTCATGACAAAAAAGATAAACGCCCTCTCCCAGGCTACCGACTATGTATATGCCGGCGCCACAGCCACGCTTACCTCGCAGAAAGATTTTAAAAACAATACCACCACGTATGAATACGATGGGTGGCAAAGATTGAAAAAAGCTACTAACCCGGATGGTACAGTCAAAAATATCATCTGGGAGTGGCAGGCAGCAGGCAGTGATCGCCTCTATAATTCAAAAGAAGAATTTACAGGCAAACCAATTACGCGGGTTCACTATGATGCCCTGAACAGAAAAGTAAGAAATAGTGTGGTTGGCTTTGACGGTGCTGAAGTATTAACAGATTATGTATATGACACCCAGGGCAGGCTGATAAAAACATCGCTGCCCTATAAAACAGGTTCGCCGCAATGGAATGTAACCGCTTATGATGTATATGACAGGGTAACCAGTATCACGGAAGCCGCTGGCGCTGTTACTACTCTTTCTTACACTGGAACCAGTGTAACCGAATCAAAAAACGGGGTATCAACGGTTAAAACAACCGATGCCACCGGCATGCTCACCTCAATAGCGAATCCTGCAGGAACGATAAGCTATACTTATAAACCAGACGGGCAAACCGCTTCCGTTGCAGCTCCGGGAGGCGCCACTACCACCTTCAGCTATGATGCCTTCGGCAGACAAACTCAAATTACTGACCCCAGTGCGGGGACGGTAAGTTACACCTATGATGCAGCCGGCAATCGTAATAAGGTTACCGATGCCAATGGAAAATCCGTAAGTTCAACATTTGATGCATATAACCGCCTTATAACAAAAACAACCGTTGAGTTCACCAGCACATACGCCTATAATACCGATGGCAGGCTGGCAAGCATCACCAATAACAACGGTTCTTCCAAATCCTTTACGTATGACGCTTTAGGAAGGGTAACAAAAACAATAGAAACCACCGGCTCAGAAACTTACCAGGTGGACTATACCTATACCAACGGCAAACTCATCAAAACCGTACATTCACCTATGGCATATACTATTAACTATCTATATAATACTTACGGCTATCTTAACAAGCTCACTGACGTGAACAACACAGCTTTGAAAACCATCAATAAAATGACCGTATTCGGGCAGGTACAAGAAGTATTGATGGGGAATGGTCTTTTGCAAACCAATACTTATAACACATATGGCTTGCTCACCGGCATCAAGAGTATGAACGGCAGCACGGCGATACAGAACTTCACCTATGCCATGGATAACCTGAAGGGCAATGTTACCTCCCGCAAGGATGAAACCCGCAACCTGACGGAAAGCTTTACCTACGATGGTTTGGACCGCCTGCTGACCTACGGTAAAACCGGGGACGTAAAAACGGTTGCCTACAACAATGCCACAGGCAATATCACCAGCAAATCGGACGTAGGTACCTACAAATACAATACCAGCGGAAAGCCTTATGCCATGAGCAGCGTAACCGTACCCTCCGGCAATGCGGTACCTACTGCAATGCAGCAGGTAACCTATACCTCCTTTGCCCGTCCGAAGCAATTATCGGAAGGCAATTATACGCTCGACTTCACTTATGACGAAGGGTATAAAAGAATCAGGCAGGAATTTAAAACCTCGGGCAGTCTTACTTATACCCGGTATTATTTCAACGGCGGGCAATATGAAAAAACAGTGCAGGGCAGTACCACCAAAACTATTTTTTATCTTGATGGTTCACCCTATACCGCTACGGTGGCGTTGGAAAACAACAATGGTACCACACGTTTATTGTATATCAACAGGGATAATATCGGCAGCATTACCCATATTACCAATGCAAGTAAAGCCTTGCAGGCGGAGTACAGCTATGATGCCTGGGGACGGATGCGCAACCCGGCAAGCCTGACCGTATATACCCCGGGCTCTGAACCGGCGTTGCTGCTGAACCGGGGTTACACCGGGCATGAACATGCAAAAGAATTTAGCCTGATCAACATGAATGCGAGGTTGTATGATGCAATTGTGGGCAGGATGTTAAGCCCGGATAAGTACGTGCAAAAGCCCGATGAAGCCATGAATTTTAACCGCTATACCTACGCGATGAATAACCCGGTGAAATATAATGATCCGAGCGGGGATTTCTTTGTCATTGATGACTGGGTTCATGGATTTTTCAAAGGATTATTTAGAGGAGGATTTAAAAGCGCATGGAAAACAGCTAACAGGGATGCAGATAACTCATGGCGAATTTTTAAAGGATTGTTTAATTCAGATGAAAATAAGGATTTTAAGAACAGGCTATGGGAAGTTGTTTCGAGGTTTACCTGGCAGGGGATTCAGACCGTTGCCGGATATACTGGTTCGGAGTTAGCAAGCATGTTAGGGGATGTGGAAAGTGTTAGATACTATGGTGGGGCCACCGTAGTAAAGGGTACACATGACGGACTGGTTTGGGGCGGCGGCGGACCCGCAGTTACTCTCGGAAATTTTATAATTGGTGATAAGACTATTGAAGCAAGTCCTACCAATTCACTGTTCCAACATGAGTACGGACATTACTTACAAAGCCAGCGCTTCGGATTTACATATTTGCCGAAAGTGGGTTTCCCCAATGCCAGAAGTGTAGGTAAACATTCAAATCATCCAACCGAACAGGATGCAAACAAACTGGCGTTTAAGTATTTTTCTGAAAGAGATGAAAACTTTTCTAAATGGGATTTTGAAAAAAACCCAATCAATGGTTATAACCCATCAGAAGATTACGACAGCCCTTACAATAAGAATATCTTGAATAGTTTGGAGGTGCGACCTTCCTGGTGGGATTATCTCCCATTCTGGTATGCGAGCTGGCAGATCAATTATTACACATGGCTTTATAACCTAAATCAATAATAAACTATGTATAGATATATTTTTTTGTGGATCGTATTGTCCGTTGCTGTTATCAGTTGTTACAAACCCCCTTATGCTGATTGTTCTGTCAGGGTACGGAATGGTTATGATAAAAGACTTCATATTATAAACAGGTCTTCAGACAGCCTTACCCTGAAATTTGAGGATACATATCCTGATACTATTTTAAATTCGGTTGCTGGGGAGCCATACTTTGGAATTCCGGAATACATAGTGTTTCCGGGAGAGGATAAGGTATGGCTACATCGGGGATGTTGGGAGGAATATTTTGAAAGAAATCAATATGGGATTATACAAATGTTTGTATTCGACATCCGGGTGTTAATATCCACCGATTGGAGCACGGTACAAGCTGAAAAAAGATATTTAAAAAGATACCAATTCAGTTTGGACGAGATAAAAGCGATGAACTGGGAAATAGTGTATGATCCGTAAAATGGTCAACCTGATTTGCGTGCTCATGAACACATCATCCTTAGTACACAACCTGACCTTCAAACAGCAACCGAGATAGGTTAAGATTAAACAGTCATACCGGCAATTTAAACTAATCTGTATAGACAGGGATCAGATAAAAAAAACCCATATAAACATAAAATATATGAAAAAGATTTTAACAATAGCCCTAACAATCTTCTCCCTGCAAACATTTTCCCAGGAAATCCCCTCCGGCAGTTGCGGTTTGCTGATGACCTACGATGCCGCCGGCAATCGTATTAAAAGAGAGTATTATTGCAACAACAGCAGTAACCGGATTGCCAACCCGGAATTGGCTAAACAACAGGAAGCCGCGAGCGCCGGCTTTGAAGAAGTGGAGGCTTTGTATCCCAACCCCACAACGGGTAAATTTTATATCACTTTCAGTAAGGCGATAGATAATGCCGCCGTTCAGGTGGTGGATGTAAACGGCAAGACAGTGCAGCGGGTGAAAGGCAGCGGCACAAGGCTGGAATTTGATCTTTCCGGTCAGCCGGGAGGAACCTATTTTATCATCATCCGTACCGGGGAAACAGTGATAAATAAAAAAGTGATCAAAGCGAATTAAAACTGAAATTGTCAAACCGCAACCTGAGGGTTCATTCCGGCCGCGGTCGGTACCCGACGCAGGAGGGTCAGACCGCCGTGGAAGGCATCTAACGGGAGAGAGTCCGCGGAAAGAACATAGGAAGTCCGAAGTCGGAGACTTATTTTGTTTTGATAAAAAGCAATGAAATGATTATCAATAAAAAGTGGTGAAGGCGTTATAAGATCACAGCAATACGATAAAGTTTTAAAACCCTGAAATGATTAGTAAAACCCTAAACATGAAATACACGATTCACTTATTACTCTGCTTTATTACATTTGTTACTTGTTCAGCTCAAAAAAAGCAGTCCATTTTTCTGGGACCCGGTATAGGTCTTGATCACGGAGGGCTCGGCATCAAAGCAGAATACCAGCCTTTTAAATATATCGGCCTTTTTGGTGGCGGCGGGCACAACCTCGCCGGCTTTAACGGCAACGGCGGTATTATTTATAATATTATGCCTGGCAAGGAGGTTACGCCCATGCTTACGGCCATGCTGGGAGTAAATTCAGCTATCATTGTTGAACATGAAGATGCAAATGGACCCACCGGGAAAAAGAGCCGGCTACAATTTGAAGGCTTCACCGTTGGCGGAGGATTTGATATTAAATTTGGAAAAAAGAGAAATCAAAAAGCGAATGTTACACTTTTAGTACCAATCCGCGACAGAGGCTTCTGGTGGTATCGCAATCATATAACCAATACTTTGGGGGGAACTATTAAACAGGATGTTTTTCCTGTATTAATAGCTGCCGGGTGGAATATTGATCTTTTAAATTTGAAGGGGGGATCTAAATAGAGAGTCAATTGAACCAGTGTTATATAATTTCAGCTACTGCCTGGTGTTATCACCAGCAGGATAACCATTCTGCTTTTAAGAAAACCGCTACTTCTTCCAAATATCTACCCCAATCAAATATCGCTTCTTGTTGGTGATGCCGGCACACATTACATCCCACGAACACCAACAACGGCGGCAACAGTTCAGGTGGTGGATGTAAACGGCAGGACAGTGCAGCAGGTGAAAGGCAGTGGCACAAGACTGGAGTTTGATCTTTCCGGCCGCGGTCGGTACCCGACGCAGGAGGGTCAGACCGCCATAGAAGGCAGTAATATTTTTGCGGGACGGAGTCCGCGGAAGAACATGGTGAATCCGAAGTCGGAGACTTCGGACAGCGGGGGATTATAAACACAGTTCTGCCAAATACTATATTGCCGGTGAGCAGGGAGTGTATCCTGTCTGCAGCTACATGTTGTTGCAGGATATGGATTTAACGAAACGAAGACGGTGACGATGACCCGCAGAGTCCGGCTCGCACACAATGGCCCGGAGTTGAGACTCTGCGGAGAACTAAAGGCGAATTAAAGCAGTAATATTTTCGCGGGACGGAGTCCCGGAAGAACATAG
>JAMLHL010000035.1 GCA_023957125.1 Chitinophagaceae bacterium | reverse complement strand
ACAGCATTGAAGAAGTACAGCCGGGAATGGTGTTGCCGGGTATTGTTACCAATCTCACCCGCTTTGGTGCTTTTGTAGACATTGGCGTAAAACAGGATGGCCTGGTACATGTGTCGGAAATAGCGCACAAATACATCCAGGACCCAGGTGACGTATTGAAGCTGAATGATAAAGTAACCGTAAAGGTGTTGGAAGTGGACCAGGTGCGAAAACGGATCTCGCTGTCTGTCAAACAAACGCAGGAAGCGCCTCAGCGGAAAGAATTCAGGAAAGGCAATCCCCTTTCACCCGGAAGGAAAGAGAAGCAACCCGATCTGTCAGGAGCCACTTTTACGGACGCCCTCAGCGCCCTGAAGAAAAAGTTTGGGAAATAAGGTACGCAATCCGGACCCGGACAAAATTCAGCTCATCCTTTTTTATTTGTTCTTTTTGTGGTAAGTTGCTCAAAAAAACAAATCCCGTAAACCAATGTTACAGTTCAAAGAAAGTAGGACCAGGAAATCCGCCGCGAACTCCTGGTTGTTCCGGTTCACAATTATCAGCTCAACTTTTTTAATTTCACTCCTCGTCTCCTGCAACAACGCCGATAATAATGAAAGATCCAAATCTCCTGAAGCAAACCAGACGTCTGAAAACTGGACGGATTTGTTTGACGGCAAAACCTTTACCGGATGGCGAACACTCGGCAGTGATTCGGTATTTACCGCCTTCTGGAAAATTGAAGACGGGATGATAAAAAAAACAGACCGGGGTAAAGTGCCGGTAAGAGCCGACGGACAACCCCAACAGGGTGGCGACCTGATAACAGACAGCACCTTTGAAAATTTTGAACTTAGCTGGGAGTGGAAACTTTTTAGCGAAGGCAACAGCGGGCTGAAATACAATGTATCGGAAGAAATGTCGGTCTCGCAGGGATCCGAACATGCGGCGCTTGGTTTTGAATACCAGTTGATAGACGATTCCGCCGAGGTATGGAAAGACCTTAAACCGGCACAATTTTCGGGCGCTTTATATGATCTTCTGCCTCCTCACAACGTTCAACTAAATCCTCCCGGAGCGTTTAATGAAAGCAGGTTAATTGTAAATGGAAACCACGTAGAACATTGGCTTAACGGGGTAAATGTGTTGTCCTATAGCTTTGATTCCCCGGAGCTGGAAACCGCTTATCAAAACAGTAAGTTCGCCCAAATTCCTCATTTTATAGAAAAACGTAAGGGGCATATTGTTTTACAGGATCATATCACTGAAGCCTGGTTTAAAAATATCAGGATCAGGCCACTTTAAACGATATTTCTAAAGCAGCTTTTAAGTCATGGATAAAAAAAAGAATTCGAGACGGGACTTTTTGAAAACGTCTTCCTTAGCGATAGCCGGAGTAGCAGCGCCTCATATCGTGCCTGTCAGCGTATTTGGCAAAACCGCACCGAGCAACCAGATCAACGTGGGGATGATCGGAACAGGGCGACAGGCTGTTCTTGTAAATTTGAAAGAGGGTTTTCTCACACTCGGTAATTGCAGGGTGTTGGCGGTAAACGATGCAGATGCCTGGCGGATGAATTACGCTGCCGAAGAAATCAAAAAATCTTATTCGGCAAACAAAAAGGGCCCGGTGGAAGTGAGGCAATACGATGACTACCGAAAGCTGATCGGGGATAAAGATATTGATGCCGTTATGATCTCCACTACGGATCACTGGCATGCACCTGCTGCGATAGCCGCGGCCCTGGCCGGGAAACACGTGAGTATGGAAAAAGCATTTACCGTGGCGCCCGCCTGGGGGCGGGCTGTGGTAGAAGCCGTGAAAAAGACCGGCGTCATTAACCGGATTGACAGCGAATTCCGCTCCCTCCGGCCCTTTAACCGGGCGGTTGAGTTAGTGCATAACGGCGCAATAGGGGAATTAACCCATGTGGATGTGGGGGTACCCGGAGAATTAAACGGCAGCGCCCCCGGACCACAACCCACTATGCCTGTTCCTGAAGAATTAAATTATGATATGTGGCTGGGACCCGCATTCCCGTCGCCTTATACGTTGAAACGGGTGCACGATCCAAAAAAGATAAACGGCAGGCCGGGCTGGATGCGGATCTCGGATTATTGCAACGGGATGATCACCAACTGGGGCGCGCATCTGCTCGACATAGCGCTCTGGGGAATGAAAAAAGACGGGGTGGCGCCGGTGGCGGTGAAAGGAAAAGGCGTATTTGATACCGGCTTATGGAACACCCTGAGTGCCTTTGACCTTCAGTACACTTTTACTGATGGTATGACCATGAATTATGCCATTGATGTGCCGTTTGTAAAATTTAACGGGAAAGACGGATGGATCAGGATTGAATATCCGGACAAGTTAACCGCAGGTTCACCCGATATCCTGAATTACAAACCCAAAGTTTCCTATGCCGATACAAAAACCGATAAAGCGGATTTTCTATCTTCGATTGAAACCGGGAAACCAACGATTGAGCCACTTTCGGTGGGGTACAATGTTTACCTGACTTCCGTAATGGGGCTCTATGCCGCTCAATTAGGGAGCGCCTTATATTGGGATGCTCAAAAACAGGAATTTATCAACGATAATGCCGCCAATGCTTTGCTCACCCGGCCGTTCCGCACCAAGTGGATTGACAATAATGTAATTGAATGGATGAACGCCCGCCAGGATATGTATAGGCGGGGCTGAGAATAAGTTTGGTTAACATTCGGAATCCCTTAAACAAAACCGGCGGCCACCAAAATCATTCGGCGGTTGTGATCGTTTTCCCCGGAAGGGATCATCCATGTTACAATTTCGGATGGTTATAAAGGGGTTTCTCCGTGCCGAAAGGGGATTGATAGAACCCCTGATTCACCAGTCTCCCAGGCCCTTGTGTTATTCCGCGCCCTATATTGCCGTGAAATGCCGGGATACCGGATCAGGCCGGCTTTAATGGTATTAAATTTTCCTGTATAAAATTTGTAAATTTGTTTAAAGCGATTTGAAACGATTATAAGCGTTTATAAGCGTTTATAAGCGTTTACACCCGGTCGGATAGCAGAAATCAAGGAGTTGGCAGCAAGGCTAACAGGCGACCGTGCTAACATCAACAGACAGACAAGACCAAGCCCACCCACCACCCAAAATTTTAACGACTGACAGAAATTTTTTCTAAAAAATTTGCGTAGTCAGATAACTACATTTATATTTGTAGCCAAATAACTTCATAATGAAACGAAGTTCCCCCAGACCATTAAAAAATAAAAAATTGTTATTGTCTGTAAGCGAAGGACTTAAAAAACCATTGACCAAGGACGATATTTTATCTAATGAGATAAATGTTAGCCACTTAAAACGAATAGACAAGGTTTTTAACAAAGGGCTTCACTACTATTTAGACCCAAAACGCCAGAAGTTTCAAAAGATGCCAGCATTTTCTTCAGAAAAAACAAGTTTGGGACAGAACTTAACATAGGGGCTAAGAAAATCGTAAACCAATTTGAAGAATTTAAAATATCGCTATCAGCTATTTCAAAATTAGCTGAGATAAATATTGACAGAAGTCTTTACCAGTCTTTTCTGTTAATGACGACCCTAAAACCGTTGCTATTAAAATCAGAAAAGAACTATATCCCGACTTTAACCCGATACCAAAAGAGTTTTTACGAGCATTGATTTCAAAACTTGCCGAAAAAAATATTTTGGCTTCTTTGAGTTTGTAGAAACTTGGAATAAAAAAGAGAAAGCAAATATTGACGGCTTTTTTCTTGCACCAAATGTAATTGTACTAAAAAGACAACAATCTTCTTTCAGAAGAGAGATTTTCACTCTTATTCACGAATTAGGACACTACTTACTTAACGAAGAAGAAATTGAAGAACTTGATATTTCAAACTTCGCAAACAACAAACTTTCAGCCATTGAAAGATGGTGCAATGACTTTGCATACTATTTTTAGCCGGAGAATACAACAAAGCATTTGAACAAATTGACAAAGCTGACGGAACAAATGACTATCACTTTGAACTAATTGAAACCATATCAAAGCATACGCATTTAAGTCAAATTGCACTATTTACGAAGCTATTATTTCAGAAAAATATCTCAAAACAACTATAACTCAATAAAAGCCGATTTTGACGAGCAATACAGATTGCGTCAAGAACAAGAAAAGAAACAAAGAGAACTTGGACAAATTACAGGGAATTCAAAAAGGCGGTCCAACACCCAAGCCAAGGTAATTGCAAGTAATTTGAATTACAGAAACATTTTTTACCAGGCTTTACCAAATCAAGTTTTTACAAACAGAGAAGTAAATGCTATAAATAAAGCCATCGGTAACATTAATGCTGTTACCAATTGGAGCTTAAATGAAGATCTAAATCATAGGGCTGCAGACATTGACCAAATAATTCTGAATAATTTCACACAAGCGGAGGTCACTGACTGGCGGAATCAAATACAGAACTTACCATTGGCAATGACCCTTTCGGAACTTAAGGAATATATTGAAACTGATTCGGAAGTTTCAAAATCAAGTATCATAGACTCTATTCTTCAAAGGGCAAACCAACAACAAGGCAATAATCCTCCTGCACAAAATCCACAAGACAAAATAAAAATTATGTCTTTTCATTCTTCGAAAGGACTTGACTCAAAAGTAGTATTCATTCCCGGACTTGAAGAAGGAGTATTTCCAACTCAAAGGACACAACAATCTCCTGGTCTATTACTGGAAAACGCAAGACTGTTTTATGTGGCAATTACAAGAGCAAAAGCAGCATGTCTAATAAGTTATTCTTCACGCAGGACAATAAATGGAACATTCACAAACATGGTAGTTTCAAGATTTGCTCAAGCTACAGGATTGCAGTTTACACAACAAGCCAACAATCAAGTAACCGGACAGGAAATTGCCCAAATACAGACAGCTATTGCAGACTTATAGCGTGAGAAATACTGTGCCTAACATTGCATTGGCAATATGGCGGGGTGACGAATATATTCTCAGCTTTTTGTTCGCTAATCAACTTCAGTTTCGGCAGACGAATAACGCTGGGCACAGAATAAACAATGAGCTTTTGTACCTTTAATCAACAGCGGCACCAGGCAGAAGGAACACAGAATACCGCCACATCGCCAATGCTTTACCGTACGCCATTAGTGCAACGTTTATTAAAGTTCGGGGGTCATCAATTTATGAAGACGATTTGCTATTTATTAATATTAACAGTTTCTCTTTTTGCATGTAGAAAAGAGAATAACAATACTGTAATTGACAATAGCCCACGGCTCACTTTTGACAGTTTAAAAACATTGACTTCCAATATTCCAAATGCTGTTTACCCTGACTTAACATTTATAAATGAAACGACAGGGTTTGCAATAACACAAGGTTTTATTGTAAAAACGACTGATGGCGGTGACACCTGGACTACTATTAATCTACCAATAACTACACCACTCAAAAAAATACAGTTTACTGATAACCAAACTGGATATATAATTGGGGGAGATAACACTTTTGGAGTTCTTCTGAAAACTACTGATGGTGGACAAAATTGGATTGTAAAAAATTTAAACGCTCTTGAATGTCCTTATGGAATGTATTTTCTAAATAACAGTACAGGGTTTATTACGGGTAAAAATCTTTTTATTAAGACTACCGATGGTGGGCAGACATGGACAAGCATGAAATCCAACGCATTTAGAATGTTTCAGGACATCAATTTTAAGAATAGTACAGAAGGCTACAGTACATCAAATAATGGAGTTTATTTCAAAACAACAAATGGTGGAATTTCGTGGGACAGTTTAGGCTATAATTCAACCAACTATTTATATGACATTTACTTCACAGGAAGTAAAACATTAGTAAGAGATGGGTGGCACGGCAATATTTTAGTAGACCTCGAAAATAATTATGCAACGACTACAATCCCTTCTAATACTACTAAACTTCTTTTTTTAAATCAACAAAAAAGTATTGGAATAGGCTTACATTGGGTAGACCCATCATATTATTATTCAAATGGAGATATTTTAATTACTAACGATGGATGGAAGACTTTTGAACAAAAAACTTTTACTACGAGTGAAGCAATTAATTTTACAGCAATTGCCAAAATGAGCGACAGTAAAACTATGATGTTAAGTATAGGACTTGCTGGTACAAAAGTAATAATTCTGAACAGGTAAAACGGCGTACAATAACTAAGGCTCCGTTGGGTGCGCAGCACCGACAATGAAGCCGCATGTAAACATCGTATTGGCAATAGGCGGTAAGCGACCGACCGCCCCCATCTTTTTGCTGAGCCTGGGGTTTGATAGTTTTGCATGTAAAAATAAGGACATGCATAATCACCCGGAACGACATCCTGCGGTGCAGGATATCATCGAACGCTGGAAACAGAGCCACCTTTCTCAGGTACAATTTTGTAAGCAGGAAGGCATCTCCTATTATAAATTTCAGTATTGGTGCAGGAAGCTCCGCAGGCAAGCCAACAGGCAGCAGCGGGCTGAGCCCGATTTTGTAAAGCTCAATATAAAAGAGCCGGTGCAAACAACCGCCATCATTGAAATTCATTTCCCCGGCGGTCAGCGTCTGTTCTTTCACCAGGCTGTTGAACCCGATTATATAAAAACATTACTGGGTTAATCATGTTATATCTTAGCGACTTACGATCGTACTATCTATGCTGTGTCCCCACCGATATGCGTAAAGGATTTGACGGTCTGTGCGGCATCGTTACCTCCGGGCTACAGATGGATGCCCTCAACGAAGCTGTTTTTATTTTCTTCAATAGAAAGCGCAATCAGCTAAAGCTGCTTTTGTGGGAAGGCGATGGCTTTGCCATTTATTATAAAAGGCTGGAAAAAGGAACTTTTGAGATCCCTGTTGCAAATGATGGGGTCTCTTCGGTATCCATCACCGCCCGGCAACTACAATTTATCCTGCAAGGCATATCCCTTCAGACAATACAGTTCCGCAAACGGTATAAAAAAGCGGTCTGATTCTAAAATCACCTGAGTTATCCACAATTTTTCGGGTGTTTTTTTATAATCATTTTTCGAAGCCGATTTACCCACAACTTGTCCATAGATGTCTTTTCAATCTCTTTGCAGGCTTATCTTTGAGCTATCAATGCAGACTACAGTTGACTATAAAGCGCTCTACGAACAACAGCTGAAAATAACGGCAGATTTGCACTTTGCCATGGAGTCGTTAAAGCATGAAATAGCTCAGCTTAAGAAGATGATCTTTGGCAGCCGGCACGAGCGTTTCCAGGCTGCTGATCCGCAGAATCTCTTAAAGAAGGACAGCATTCAGTTAACGCTTGATTTAGCTGCTGACACCATCAGTACCTGTAAAATAACCGGGGCCGCACAGGTAAAATACATCCGTACCCAAACGCAAACCACACCAAATAAACCCCATCCGGGGCGTTCAGCGCTGCCGGAGCATTTGCGTCGTGAGACTATTATTTTGCAACCCGATACCGATGTCACCGGTCTTAAAAAGATAGGTGATGAAGTAACGGAGATCCTGGATATGGTTGCGGGTGAACTGTATGTAAAACAATACATCCGCCCTAAATACGTAGTGCCGGTAAGCAACATCAATGACACTGTTATCACCGCATCGCTTCCTGCAAGGACGATGGAAAAATGTATGTTTGGCGAAGGACTGATGGCACAGATCCTGGTAGATAAGTACTGCGACCACCTGCCGCTTTATCGCCAGATGCAGCGTTTTTCAAGAGCAGGCGTTGAGATCGCACAATCCACCATGAACAGCGCCACCGCAAGAGCCCTGGAGAGTTTATTTGCGCTGTATGATGCACATAAAAGGATAGTATTGCAGAGCGGTTACCTTCATGTAGATGAAACGGGAATCAGGGTGTTGGATCAAACCAAAAAGGGAACGACACATAATGGCTTTTACTGGGTATATCACAACAGCAAAGACAAAATGGTCTTGTTTGATTACCGGTCAGGTCGGGGGCGCGAAGGTCCTGATGACATCCTAAGAGATTACCGTGGGTATTTACAAACCGATGGCTATAGTGTATATGAAGATTTTGAAAGACGACCCGGCATTAAGATGCTTAATTGTATAGCTCACGCCAGGCGAAAGTTTGTGGACGCTCAGCACAACGATGCGGGCAGGGCGCAGTATGCATTGAGGCTTTTTCAAAAATTATACGATACAGAACGTACCATAAAAAAAGATGATCTGTCAGGTGAAGAGTTGCTTGAGTTAAGACAGAAAGAGGCTGTGCCGGTTCTTAAAGAGATAGAGCAATGGATGATAGAGCAGTATCCCAAAGTGACGCCTGCCAGTGTTATTGGTAAAGCAATCGCCTATTGTTTACCCAGATGGAAGAAGTTGTCTCTCTACACCACAGATGCCATTCTGAACATAGATAACAACCCGGTAGAAAATGCCATACGCCCTGTAGCGGTGGGTAGAAAGAATTATTTGTTTGCCGGAAGCCATGATGCCGCGCAGCGGGCTGCCATGATATATTCCCTGCTGGCCACCTGCCGCCTTCACAGCATCAATCCGTATCAATGGCTCAAAGATGTCCTGGAACGCATGCACGGCTATACCACCGCAAATATCCATGAACTATTACCACAATATCGGAAAAGACAGGAAGGATAATAATTTTAACCATGCCTTTGAATACCGTGTTGGTCGTTGGCTTACACCAGACCTATGATGAATTTAATAATCAACCGGGGATTATCCAGGTGAACTGTATGGCTCGACCTGTCCCGCCCGGCGGGATGCGCGAAGGAAATTTAATGAAGCGCTGGCTAATGATAAAGGCAGGGCAGCGTACGCACTGGGTGAAATCCAAAAACTCTATGCTATTGAAAGGTATATATCGGAGCATGAAGTTACGGACGAAGCAAAACGGAAGCATCGTCAGGAACATGCTGTTCCTATATTAAGGGAAATGGAATCGTGGCTAAAGCAGGAATATGCAAAAGTGTTGCCTGCCAGCGCCATAGGAACAGCCATAGCCTACAGCCTGAAGCGGTGGGATAAACTCAGCCTGTATGCCACCACTGGTATCTTGCATATAGATAACAATCCGGTGGAGAACAGTATCAGAGCCGTTGCTGTAGGCAGGAAGAATTACCTGTTTGCCGGCAGCCATGCCGCGGCTCAGCGGGCTGCTATGTTTTACAGTTTACTTGCCACCTGTAAATATTATAATATCAATCCCTATGATTGGTTACATAACATCCTTAACCGTATTGCTGCGCATCGCATTAGCCATATAGAAGAACTATTGCCGCAAAACTGGAAAACCACCACCTCCTCTTAACGGAAAAATTTTGAAATCGCAATGAGGGTATTCGTCGGGTGCTTACATAGGAAAAGCGAATGCTTGTTAAACAAATCATTCAAAATAATGCAGACCTGATACCTGATTATAAAAACAAAACATTAACCGTGGTTTTGCACTCCCTGTCCGCCCCCAGACTTAACCTGGCAGCAGAAAAACTCACACAAATATTAAATCAAACAGAAACTATTTTCCCGGGCACCGATTTACCACTTAAATTTAAAACCTCCGCATTTTCTAACTGCGAGAGGTAAGGAGTTCTGAGTTTTCAGAATAAAAAACCTATTACCTCCGTAAACAATCCATATTTTCTAAGACTATCTTCAGGTCACTATCTCTTAATAAACCGCAGGTTTTCTACCCTGTTGTCATAGATCAGTCGCAGGTTATACACACCCGAGGGAAGTTGCTGGGTGATAATATTCTTTTGGTTGTCAGCAGAAGCTACCACCTTCCCGCTAAGGTTAATGATTTGCGCTTTAAACCTGCTCTCGCGGGTAACGATCGTTAAGATATTATCGGCAGGATTAGGAAAAATAACCGTGCGGCCCGAGTATTGATAGGAAACGTTCCGGGTGGGTGAGTATTCATATCTCCCGTCTATATCCACCTGTTTAAACCTGTAGAAGTTGATACCAACGGCAGGTTTTTCATCCGTGAACCGGTATTGATGATTATTTTCATTATCCACCGCAGCGGCTACAAAACCAATGGTTTCCCATGAAACCCCGTTTACGGATCTTTCGATATAAAAACCTTTATTATTGATCTCATTGGTTGTTTCCCATTTCAGCAGGCTGCTGCCTTTGGAAGACGAGGCGGCTGTAAACGAAACCAGGGTTACCGGCAGGGTATTCGTAGCCGTGAGAGAAAGATCATCGAAATATCCATCTACCGGATCCCCGATGGTATTAGACGTAGCAATCAGCCTTACCCTAATGGTCCTGGTGCCGGAGGGTGCTTTTTGAGAGTGAGTAAATTCTACCCATCCATCGGTGTTGGTAGCAGATCCGGTGGAAAAACTACTTATTAAATTATCGGTAACACCTCTGAATTCCAAAATTATTTCGGTGGCATCAGCTATATCCTTTTCTCCCGACCTCATATAACCTGAAAAATTGATCAGATATGCATCGGCATCAACCGTTGCCGCGTCATTAGAAATATCAATCGCCTGGTATATTTCATATTCCGCGCCCCCTCCTATTCCATCACATCCCGGAAAGAAAAAATAAGTGCCTGTATGTGCAGCAGGAAAACCATCCTGGTCTCCTTCGATATTCCAACTACTATTATTACTGGTAGAACAATCAGTTCCAATGGTTTGGTCGGCTATCCACCCGTTCCCAACGGGCTCTAACTCTGCAGAAGGATTAACGATGAGGTTCTGACCGATGCTATCAAAAAAAGAAAACAAACAGGTTAATAAGAACACACAGGAAAGAAGGTAGATTTTTTTCATAGCAATATGTTTTATAACACGAATACAAATTTAGGGGTTTTCGTTAAAATAATTAACATATATCAATCGGCATTTTATCAACATGCGCTTATTTCCTTATATTAGCCTACTTTTTATCCACTTATCCACCTATTTATTGATGATGAGAGTTTTTATTAGTCTATCCCTTGCCGTGATCTTCTGTAGTTGTAATCCCTCCAAAGAACCTCCATGTATCCCGGGAGAGAAAGATACTTCGCTTGCTTTTATTGATTCATTGGGAGCCACATTGAACTGGCCCGGTGATCTATCTATTACCGGGTTTACCGGTCCCAATCTTACGCCGAGCCCTGCCTGCCTGGCCGCGGCGCCTACGGGAGAGGTATATGTAGGAGTGGATATGATCGGTTCGCTGGGCAAGGAACCCGGAAAAGGAAGGATCGTACGGTTGGTGGATTGCAACAACGATGGTATTTTAGACAGCTATACCGAATATGCAGTAGTGGATAATCCACGAGGGATCATTCCCGTTGGGGATCAGCTTTTTGTTTTGCACACCCGGTTTGGCGCAGATAGTACAGCTACCGGGATGGATCTGGTGGTTTTTGAAGATACAGATCATGACGGCATTGCCGATGGCCCGGCAAAGCCACTGATAGAACATATCAGTAATCCAACCTTTTTAAAAAGCAGGGGTACCGATCATGCCACCAATGGGATCCGGATGGGCATAGACGGCTGGATCTATATCGCCACCGGGGATTTCGGTTTTCATGAAGCTATTGACCGCAGCGGCAAAAAACTGACGATGTTAGGCGGAGGTATAGTAAGGGTACGTCCCGACGGTACTGAAATGGAAATTTATACCCACGGCACCCGTAATATTTATGATGTGGCTATTGATCCTTTCATGAATATTTTTACAAGGGACAATACGAACGATGGAGGTGGATGGAACATCCGTTTCAGCCACCAGCTGCAATCGGGCGAATACGGCTATCCCGTTTTGTTCAAACATTTTACGGAGGAGATCATCCCGGCAATGGTGGATCTTGGAGGCGGCTCCGGCACCGGCGCGCTGTTTATGGATGATCCCAATTGGCCGGAAAAATACAATCATGTGCCGATGATGGCCGACTGGGGCAGGAACCAGTTGTATATCCACCGGATAACCCCCTCGGGCGGCAGTTATACACAGGAACAGGAGGATTTTATCCGGCTGCCGCAGATCACCGACGTAGATGTTGACGGCTCGGGCCGGTTGTACCTTTCGGCGTGGGACGGCGCCGGCTATTCCGGCAGCGCCGGGAAGGGATTCGTGGTGCGGGTAGTGCCCCAAAACTGGCAATACAAACCCTTCCCTGATCTTAAAAAGATCTCCTTAAACGAACTCAGATCCTTATTAAAATCTCAAAGTGGCGCGGCCCGGCTGGGCGCCCAGCAGGAGCTACTGGCCCGGTCGTCTAAACAAGCCATAAAGATCGGATGGGACCTTGCGGCGGATAAAAGCCTGCCGTTGGAGGTTCGCGTGGCCGGGATGTACACTTATGCCCAGGCAGCAGGGAAAAAGGGCATCAAAAAACTGGCGGAACTGGTTGCTGACGACTCTATGAAAGAATACGCCTTACGGGCGCTAACAGACAGAGAACCATATATTGAGAGTGTACCTATTGAAATTTTTCTTGAAGGACTAAAAGACCCATCGCCGCGCATCCGGATCGCCTCCATCATCGGGCTGGGCCGCCTGGGGCGACCGGAAGCCGCGGAGGCGTTATTACAAATACCGGTTCCCTCTTCTTTCGTTGCCCCACCCCCGGGAGAAGAGGGCTCCCACGCCACTCCCAACACCGCCATTATCCCGGCCCACCTTGCCGTTCGTGCCCTGGTGCAGTTGAATGCCGTGGATGCCTGCGTAAAAGCGATAGAAAGCAAAAATGCTACACTTGCTCTCTGGGCCTTGCGCTATATGCACGATCCAAAGGCAGTTGACGGACTCATGACCGCCTATCAAAAAACACAGGATCCGGCACTAAAAAATAACATATTGATCACCCTGGCCAGGCTGTATCAAAAAGAAGCGCCTTACGACGGCACTACCTGGTGGAGCACCCGTCCGGATACGCATGGCCCGTACTATAAAGCCATAACCTGGGAGGCTTCTCAAAAGATCAGCCATTTCCTCACCGATGAATGGAATAAATCGGATATAGCCGGAAAGGATTTTTATGCCCAACTCAACGGAAAATTCAGGTTAGGAATGAAGCAGTTTGGCGGTAGTGAGGAAGAAACGGTTGCTGCCCAGGATGCCAGGATTGACCTGGACAAGATCAGGAGTCAAAAAGGCCAGATCGGGCAATCTTCTATTGAAGATATCATGCTGGCAATAGCCAAAATTAAAGGAGACCCGGCATTGGGTAAAAAACTCTTTGCACAACAAGGGTGCATCGCCTGCCACAGCATCCATAAAAACGAACCCATGAAAGGACCTTTTATGGGGCAGATCGGCGGCATCATGACCCGCCAGCAAATCGCGGAATCTATCCTGAAACCCAATGCTTCCATCTCCCAGGGCTTCTCCACCGTGCAGATTACTACCCGCGACCGGAAAACTATATTGGGCTTCGTTACCAGCGAATCGGCGGATAAGATCGAGCTTCGGGACATTACCGGAGGCGTACACACCTTTAATACCAAAGACATCCGTGAGCGGAAAGAACTGGAAACTTCCATGATGCCTTCAGGATTGGCAAATTCACTCTCCTATGAAGAGTTTGCATCGCTGATCACTTACCTGTCGCAACAGAAAGGATAACCGATGAATAAATTAATTTAAGTTTGACGAAAAATAAATTGTCTGCCACATGAAAAAAGACAATCGCCGATCCTTTTTAAAAAAGGTAACGGTGAGCAGTTTCGGCGTTTCCGTAATGCCGGGAACGCTGCTCGCCCAAAAACCGGAACAGAACCAGGTTTCATTTTATGCCGGTAATGGTGAAAAGCCTGCTTCTTCGCATAAATATAATTCATCCTATACGGGTGAAAACCTTAACAAAATCGGTTTCCCAATCGGCGGTATCGGTGCAGGCATGTTTTGTATAGAAGGCACCGGAGCTTTCTCCCACATGTCGGTTCGCAACAAACCGGAGATATTTAACGAGCCGGGAATGTTTGCCGCTATTTGCGTTAAAGGTGTCAACAAAGGAGCCCGGGTGCTGGAAGGACCCGTACCCGACTGGAAAAAATTCGGACGGCCGGGATCGGGCAACGGATCAGCGGGATCTATCTATGGATTACCGCGTTTTCACCGGGCAGAGTTTGTTACCCGGTTTCCATTCAGCACCATCCGCCTCGAAGATAATGACTTACCGCTGAAAGTTCAGATTACCGCCTGGAGTCCTTTCATCCCTACGGATGAAGACCGTTCAAGTTTACCCGCAGGGGCAATAGAATACGCCATCAAAAATACCGGCAGTACCAGCCTGGATATGGTATTTTCCTTCAATTCGAGGAATTTCATGCAGCAATCGCACCAGAAAGGCACTATTAAAAAAATAGACAACGGCTATATACTATCGCAGGATGGCCCTGACGAAAAGCCTTTTCTCCGGGGAGATTTCGCCATCTTCACAGACAACGATGATACGGTGGTAGATCACTGCTGGTTTCGCGGCGGCTGGTGGGATCCGCTGACCATGGCCTGGAACAATATAAAAGATGGTAATATCAGGCAGGTGGATCCCGTTGAGTCGGATGCCCCTGGCGCGTCTTTATTTGTACCTGTTTCATTAAAACCCGGCGGGGAAAAATCCATCCGGGTGATGATGACCTGGTATGTGCCGGAATCAGACATGCACATCGGGAAGGATGGCGATGAAACCGGAGAAGCTTGCGACCCTGCATCAGGTTGTTGTTTTACGACAGCGGATCTTGGCATGAATAGTGGAAAAAGTGAGAACCCTTCACCCAATTATAAACCCTGGTACAGCAGCCGGTTCAAAGACGTGGAGGAAGTGGCGGCTTACTGGAAACAGGACTATCAGGATTTATACAACCATTCCCGGCTCTTTACCGATGCTTTTTACGCCGGCACCCTGCCTCCGGAGGTAACAGAAGCCATTGCTGCCAATCTCACCATTATAAAGTCGCCTACCGTATTAAGACAATACGATGGGCGGTTGTGGACTTTTGAAGGTTGTGGCGACAACAGCGGCTGCTGTCACGGCTCCTGCACCCACGTTTGGAATTATGCCCAGTCCATCCCCCATCTGTTTCCCGCCCTGGAGCGTAGTTTACGGCACACCGAGTTTTGTGAAAGTCAGAATAAGGAAGGGCACCAGATGTTTCGTTCTAATCTTCCCATCCGGCCGGTGAAGCACGACTTTTACGCGGCAGCAGACGGACAGTTAGGGGGCATTATGAAAGTCTACCGCGAATGGCGTATATACGGCGACAATGACTGGCTGAAGAAAATGTTCCCGTTAGTAAAGAAAAGCCTGGATTATTGCATCGCTACCTGGGATCCCCGTCACAAAGGGATTTTGGAAGAGCCACATCACAATACCTACGATATTGAGTTCTGGGGACCCGATGGGATGTGTACCAGTTTTTATCTGGGTGCGCTCACTGCCATTATTAAGATGGGAAAGTTTCTCAAAAAAGACGTAGCTCCATATGAAACCCTTTATACCAAGGGGAAAAAATATATGGAAACCGAACTCTTCAATGGGGAATATTTCATTCAACAGATCAGTTATAAAAACCTGAACGCCGCTGATCCGGTGAGAGAATCGCAGCATTCTTTATCTATCAGTGGCAGTTATTCTCCGGAAGCGCTGCAACTGCTGCAAAAGGAAGGTCCCAAATATCAATATGGTACGGGCTGCCTTTCGGATGGTGTCTTGGGTGCCTGGATCGCGCTTGTATGCGGACTTGATGCCCCCGTTGATGCTGAGAAAACGAAGCGTCATTTACGTGCCATACACCGGTATAATTTAAAAACCGACCTCAGTGAGCATGCCAATCCGCAACGCCCGGCCTACGCTTTGGGGGAAGAAGGAGGATTGCTGCTGTGTACCTGGCCGAAGGGCGGGAAGCTCTCGCTGCCTTTTGTATATAGCGATGAAGTATGGACGGGTATTGAATACCAGGTGGCTTCTCATCTGATCATGTCCGGGCAGGTGGAGGAAGGGCTGGAAATAGTGAGGATATGCAGAGACCGGTATGATGGTAAGATCCGCAACCCGTTCAACGAATATGAATGCGGTCACTGGTATGCCAGGGCCATGTCGAGTTATGGATTGTTACAGGCGTTAACCGGGGTGCGGTTCGACGCCGTGGAGGATACTTTGTATATAGATTCTAAAATTGGCGACTTTACCGGGTTTCTTTGCACAGCCACCGGGTTCGGGATCGTGGGCTTAATAAATGGTGCCCCGTTCCTGGAGACCTCTTATGGAAAGATCGCACCAAAAAAAATTATTGTCTCGGGAAAAAACCGTTCTCTTGTTTCGCCCCCGACGAGCCGTAATAATTCATACGATGCAGAAAAAAGGTATTAAAATGAAATTTACATTACTGATACTTACCGGTTTTCTTTTATTGATGATCTCCTGCAAACAGCGGCATCATGATCCATCGGGTATCAGCCCGGAATTTATTTTCAGGAAAGAATACCGGAACCAGTGGAGAGGTTCAGCGGATCTCTGGCATTGGGAAAACGAAACGCTCACCGGTGAAACCACGGAAGATCATCCCATTAAAAACAGCGCTTTCCTGGTCTGGAACCGGGAAGTAGAGGATTTTATCCTGAACATTTCGTTCCGGATATCTCCCAAAGGCAACAGTGGCATTTATTATAGAAGCGAGCGGGGTCCGGACGGATACGATGATCTGCTGGGTTACCAGGCGGATATAGACGGGCAAAACACATACACGGGCATCGTCTATGAGAATTTTAAAGAACGCAACCGCGCCGTATTGGCCAGTCAGGGACACATGGTACGTATTTCGGAAGCAGACAGCGTCTATTCCTTCCCGTTTTTTACCGCCGGCCAATCAATCAGTGACTATGTAAAAAATGGCGACTGGAATGACTATGAACTCATCGTTAAGGGCTCCCTGATCGTCCAAAAACTAAACGGCAATCTTGTTGCTGTAGTGGAAGATAAAGCCCGGGATCGAATTAGAAAAGGTTGGTTCGGTTTTCAGTTGCACCAGGGAGCACCGATGAAAGTGGAATTTAAGAACGCGTTGTTTACCAACATGAATGAAGTTATCCAATAACAGCAAAAACAGGGATACTGCTTCAGAAACCTGCTGCATATCCCCCCTGACCTTCACCTGCATATCTGTTTTTAAATGAAGACCCCTGACAATGAGAATTTTTAATATCATCCGAAACGCCGCACAACTTCCTGTGCTGATGCTGTTGTACCTGCCGGTATTGTTATCCGGCTGCACCGGGACAGCGGATCATAACGAACAGGATCTGCCTGCGGAGGAAGCGGGTTTAAACTTGCAGAAAAAACAGCCAACGGATACCATCCGGATACTACCCGGCTTTAAGGTGGAATTACTTTATGAAGCGCCCCGTAACACCCAGGGAACCTGGGTTAGCCTAACGATGGACGAGGAAGGCCAAATGTTCGCTTCCGATGAGTACGACCGGGGCATGTACAAGATAAAGATAACCGACAGTATGGGGAAAAAACCGTCTGTGCAGGTTACAAAATTCATCCTGCCGGCTTCGGGCGCCCAGGGACTGGCGTGGTATAACGGCAATATATATGCGAACGTAAATGGAAAAGGTTTGTTCCGGATTGCAGGCAGGAACAAAGAAGGCGTATTTGATGAGTTAAGATTTTTGGGTGGACCTCAAAGTCCCAGTGATCATGGTAACCATGCGTTAGTGCCCACCGCTGATGGCAAAGGACTGTATGTGGTAAATGGCAACCACACCCCTCTTCCCGAAAAATATACCCATCGTGTTTTCAACTGGAAAGAAGATATTTTGTTGTCGCGCCAGTGGGACGCGCAGGGTCATGCCAGGGGTATCCTGGCGCCGGGGGGTTACGTTGCCCGGATAGACAAGGATGCAAAGAACTGGGATATTCTCAGTATCGGTTACCGGAATACGTACGATATCGCGATCCATCCCAACGGGGAGATCTTTACTTTTGACTCGGACATGGAATGGGATATGGGCATGCCCTGGTACCGTCCTACCCGGATATTGCAGGTAGTGAGCGGCAGCGATTACGGTTGGCGCAGTGGCAGCGGCAAATGGAAGGATTTTTACGAAGACAGTTCACCTTCGGTGTTGGATGTGGGACCGGCATCGCCCACCGGCGTACTCTTTGGCACCGGGGCAAAATTCCCGGCAAAATATCAAAAGGCATTGTACGGGTTGGACTGGACTTATGGCACCATCTATTCCTTTCATCTCAAACCCAAAGGCGCTGGTTATACCGCTACCGCGGAAGAGTTTCTGTCGGGTTTTCCTTTGCCCGTGGTGGACGCACTGATCGGGAAAGACGGCGCCATGTATTTTATCACCGGCGGATGGGCCAATGACACGAGGCTATACCGTGTAACCTATACCGGAGATGAATCCACCGCGCCTTTGCCCTTCAGGGACGATGATGAGGGACTCGCCGCCCGCAAAACGAGGCACCGGCTGGAAGCTTTTCACGGGCGTCGCGATCCGCTGGCGGTTACAACGGCCTGGCCCTATCTTGCAGATGATGACCGGTTGATCAGGAATGCGGCGCGCGTAGCCATAGAATTTCAGCCTGTATCCGGCTGGATTGGCCGCCTGAAAACCGAAACCCGGCCCCAGGCGATGATCACCGGTACTGTGGCACTGGCCCGGGCAGGATATCCCACTCATTTGAGCGATGCCCTGGGTATCCTTGAAAAACTGGATTTTGCCATGCTCGACGAAATGAAAAAATTAGGATACCTGCGGGCTTTAGCACTCAGCTTTATGCGGCTGGGAAACCCCGGGCGGAAAGCGGAGCAGGAAATAGCTAACCGTTTAATGAAGTTTCTGCCCGATGAGCATGAAAGCGTAAACGTTGAATTGGTTCGGCTGCTGGTTTACCTGAAGGACTCCGATGTGATAGCTAAAACCTTCGATTTAATAGAAAACAGTCCCGCTCCTTCCCCACCCGATTGGAGTAATACCATTAAGCGCAATAATCATTATGGCGGTACCATCCAACGAATGCTCAGCCACCCGCCTCCGGTAAACAAGCTGGAGTACCTGTTTATGTTGCGGGATATGAAACAGGGGTGGACAACCGGCCAGCGAAAGCAATATTTCAACATGATCAATGAGGCGGCTGATGCGATGGGTGGCGAAAGCTACTGGGGATTTTTAGAACGCATGAGAGAGGAGGCGCTGTCGGGCACCTCCGACCATGAACGTGAAGAGCTGCATGGTATTATTGATAAACCCATTGCCAAAGCCCCTCCTTTTGAAATAAAACCGGTAAAAGGACCAGGAAGATCCTGGACCATAGAAACCGCTTTGCGGGAAGCAGATGACCCGGTGGGATTAAAAGATTTTGAAACCGGACGGAACGCATTTTTTGCGCTTGGTTGTGCTTCCTGTCATCGTTTTGACGGGATGGGGGGAAATATTGGTCCCGACCTGGATGCAGTAGGAAGCAGGTATTCCACTCACAAAATTCTTGAAGACATTCTTTTTCCCGGCAAAACCATTTCAGATCTGTACAGCAGTTCTAATATCACGCTTACCAGCGGCCGCCAGTTAGAGGGACTGGTGATCAAAGATGAAGGCTTCATCAAAGTATATAGCCGGGATATCAAAAGAGCGGCGGAAATTATACCCTTATCTGAAGTGGTTTCAATTGAGCCGGTAGCTGCTTCCCTGATGCCGCCGGCTCTGATCAACCGCCTTAACGCCGATGAGCTGAGGAGCCTGATCGCTTATCTTAAATCGGGAGGGAATCGCAACCACGAAGTATTCAAATGAATAAATTCTTAATCCATAAGAAAAAAAATAGGTAACCACACCTTTAACTCTTTCACCTGTGTCTGCATTTCAATATACTTTACTTCTTTTGCTCGGTGTATTGCCGGCGTTAAAAGATTTTGCGCAAAACCGGCCCAACATTATCGTTTTCATGGTGGATGACATGGGCTGGATGGATACGTCTGTTCCTTTTTACGACAGCACCATGCCTTTGAACAAAAGCTATCATACGCCCCATATGGAAAGCCTGGCCAGGGAGGGTATGAAATTTACCGATGCCTACGCACAACCGGTTTGCACACCCTCACGGGTGAGTTTTCTCACAGGGATGAATGCCGCAAGAACGCATGTTACCAACTGGACTTCTCCAAACAAAAACACCGATACGGATGCGGCAGACAATCAGTTTTTACCCCTGCATTGGAACATGAACGGATTGAGTAATGATGCGGCTACAGAACGAACCGTATATGCTACCCCTTTTCCGCAACTATTGAAAGAAGCCGGCTACTATACTATCCAGGTGGGAAAAGCGCATTGGGGCTCTATGGGCACGCCGGGCGCCAATCCGTATAATTTGGGTTTCATGGTTAATGTTGCAGGACATGCCGGAGGGCATCCTCAGAGCTACCTGTCTGAGGAACGATATGGCAATATACCCGGAAAATCCCAACCACAGGCTGTTCCTGACCTGGAAGAATATTATTACACCGGTACTTTTTTATCTGAAGCGCTTACACGCGAAGCCGTTAAAGCCCTGGAAAACCCCATCGCCAGGGGTATCCCTTTTTACCTGAACATGGCCCATTATGCGTTGCATACGCCTATTACGGCAGATGAACGGTTTGTTCAGAAATATTACGACGCCGGTATGGACAGTATTGAGGCCCGGTATGCCAGCCTGATAGAAGGCATGGATAAGAGTCTTGGGGACCTTATGGATTTTCTGAAAAAAAAGGGAATTGAAAATAATACCGTGATCCTCTTTATAAGTGATAATGGCGGACTGGATCATCACCAACGTGGCGGACCGGTGAACACCCACAACTATCCGCTGAGATCCGGAAAGGGATCCGTTTACGAAGGAGGGATCAGAGAACCCATGATCGTAAAATGGCCCGGGGTGGTAAAATCCAACTCTATTTGCAGCAAGCCGGTAATCATAGAAGACTTTTTCCCTTCTATTCTCGAAATTGCCGGCATCCGGCCCCCACAACTTATACAGGAAACCGATGGAGAAAGTTTTGTACCTTTTTTAAAAAAACCTCGTCAGACCGGCAGAGACCGTCCTCTCGTTTTCCACTATCCCAACAAATGGATCCCCCTTCAGCGGGAAGAACAATTGGGTATTAATTATTTCAGCGCCCTGCGTTTTGGAAAATGGAAGTTGTTGTACAACATGCGGAACCGGCGGTTCGAATTATATGATCTGTCAGACGACATCGGGGAACAAGATAATCTGGCAGCCCAATATCCGGAGAAGGTAAAAGAGATGGCATTGATATTAGGCAACACATTACAGGAAAGAGGCGCTCAGATGCCCGTATCAAGAGTTTCGGGAAAAGCCGTTCCATTTCCCGACGCGGTTGTACCATAATTAAAAGAATCATATCTTAGAGGTACTAAAACTTAAATCAACCTTCCTTCACGAGCCACAGATACAGAAACAGATACCGTGTGTTATTGCAAAGGATATCGGAAGATGATTACAATTCCTTTACCAGGTTGCACCATCGTTATCGGAAATATCTTTTTTTGATTTGAAAATATATTTATCATGAAAGCAAACATCAGCAACACGGATAAAACCATAAGGGTGCTCCTCGCCATTCTTTTTGTAGTGCTATATATGGCAGGAGTGGTATCGGGCACTGTGGGAATCGTTCTTTTAATTGCAGCCATCGTATTACTATTAACTGCCCTCATTAATTTTTGTCCGGTATGGCGTCTGCTGGGGATATCCACCCGGAAAAAAGTACCATCCGCACCAACGTCCGGGGAAAAATACAAAACTGATAAGCCCGGAAACCAGCAATAGGCTCCGGGCTTATAGTAGTGCCATTTTAAATATCATTGATGTTCGGCGCCCGGGTGATAACGCTTTACCCGGTGCAGGGTATTAACATCCGTATGATGCATCTCCTCTCCATTGAGCGCTCCCAGTTTCAGAACGATATCGGAAGAATGCGTAATGGATCCATCGTCGTTAAGTTTTAGCGTGCTTTCAAAACTTTTAAGAGTAGCGCGTCCCATGAGGTATTTGTTTTGAAGGATGCCATAACAGGGATCGCCCAACGTAGCTTTGAAGTGAATTTCCTTATCACGGGGTCCGGCGTCGGCGCCGGCCAGGATAGCAATTCCGCGGCCAAAGACCACCGAACGGATCACCTGCCCGTTTTTCTTGTCCCACAGGAGATATCCTACTTCATCGTGAAACGGATCCATGGCTTCCTCGCCATGTCGCCATGCGGTGGACTGATAGCTCAATCCGTCCATTGATTGCTGTCCGTTTTCCTGCACGGGAATAGGCTTGAACCAGGCTTTTTCGAAATAGGAGGTTTTGGAAGTTTCATCGTCTTTGTTGTGGTAGGAAAGATCTATTCCCACATCCCCTTCCCATTCGCCCACGAGCGGCGTCAGCGGCCCCAGTCTTTGGGGCCCCAATATTTCATTTTCGTCCATAATGTATATAGATTTTTGCCGGCGAAGGTACAGTTATTTTGAATTAGGGAATCTCCGGCATGAGCGATATCCCCCATCGCCTGCATACAATGAGGACACCCGTTGATGTTTTCGGCGGATTATTCAGGAAAGCGATAATGAAGAAGAAATAGTTTTTGCCAATTACTATTGCCCCCCTATTTTTGCGGCGGAGAGATGGCAGAGCGGTCGAATGCGGCGGTCTTGAAAACCGTTGACTGTCACAGGTCCGGGGGTTCGAATCCCTCTCTCTCCGCCGCGAGAGTTTGATAATCACACAACAAATCTTTCAAAAGCTGATAAAACCTGCAATTCCAAAGGATTGCAGGTTTTTCTTTTTGGGTATATATCATCAAAATTTTCAAAAACACCCAAAAAAGTTGTGGCACATTCGTGGCACATTAGGTATTCAAAAAAATGTGCCACGAAACATAGCGTAAACATTTGAATATCAACCTGTAAACCTCCTTAACGACTTGACTCAAAGACGCTTTGATTCTACATTTATTAACCTTTAAAATGTTGAATTATGTTAGAACAAAGCTTTGGGTTACTTTTCTTTTTGAAGACCCCAAGAAACAACGGCAAAAGCAGGTTGGTTTACCTGCGGGTAACGATCGATGGAATTCAAAAAGAAAAATCCACTAAAAGGAAATGGGACATTGATCGTTGGGATCAAAGGACAGGAAAAGCTATTGGCAATAAAGAAGACGCAAAAATCCTTAATCACTTTTTGGATTCTCTTGTAGCCAAGATTTATCAGTATAGAACCGAATTGCTGAATCAGAACATCACTATCACATCACAACTCATTGCAGATTATGTTGCAGGCAAAACAATATCAAAGGCTAAAGTACTGGAGGAATTTCAAACTCATAATGATGAATTAGCCGCCCTGGTAAAAAAGGGTCAATATGCCGAAGGAACACATGAACGGTATGTTACAGCGCGTTCACACGTCAAAGATTTTATTCGGTTCAAGTATGGGAAGGATGACCTTGAATTCCGGGAATTAAACTATGAATTTGTTCAGAGCTATGATATTTACTTAAGAACAGTTAGAGATTGTGCCAACAATACAGCGTTGAAGTATGTAAGCAATTTCAAAAAAATTGTACTGCGGGCCGTCAAAAATGAAATTATTCCCCAAGATCCCTTTAAATTATTCTCAGGGAAGAAGACAAAGATCAAAAAGAAACCTCTAACTACAGCAGAGCTTCACTCACTCGAAACTAAAGTGCTTCCGAATGAGAGGTTATCAATAGTGAGAGATGTGAGTGTCTTCCAGGCCTATACCGGTTTGGCTTATTGCGACGTATATAAACTGGTGCCAGAAGATATTGGATTGGGCGAAGACGGAAAATACTGGATTTTTATTAGCAGGAAAAAAACCGATGCTGCATGTGATATTCCATTGCTGCCAAAAGCGATGGCGATTTTGGAAAAATACAAAAATCATCCCACCTGTATCCAACGGGGAAGCGTACTCCCCGTCAGATCAAATCAAAAGATGAATGCCTATCTTAAAGAAATTCAGGCTTTATGCAATATCAATCTCAAATACAAATTAGACACGCACAGGTTAAGGCGAACTTTTGCAAGTACTGTAGCGCTTAAAAACGGAGTCCCCATTCATATTGTTAAAGAACTATTAGGACATGCCAGTGTACAACAGACGGAGGATTACGCGATAACAGAACAGGAAACCGTGAGTAAAGAAATGTTAGCTTTAAGCGAAAAAATTTCACCAAAAGCTGGAATTGAGGACAAAGAAGACGCTATGTCATTCCTTTTGCGGCTGGAAAAAGAGCTGAATACTATAAAAGATAAACAAGATCCTGCAAAAGTGACCAATTTAACGGAAAAGCTTGCTGAGATTGAAAGAAACCTGAAGGATCTGAGATTAATCATTGGTTAAAAAATCTAAGATAAAGTTCTCATTGTACAAAACCTGTGTTCGCTACACAGGTTTTGTTCCTTCAGAGTGTTAAGAATTCAACCGTACTACGGTAGCCCGGATGATAGGAAGGAGTATATTTTATATATCCGAAATTTTGAAGCTGCTTAAAATATTTATGATAAGTTGGTGGCGTATTTATATGTGATAATTCCATTAAGCGGCTCCGGCTTACATGGACTATTTTTCGCTCATTCTGCAAATAGGCCAATCGGATCAGGGAATGCAATAGTGAGAGATGCCAAACGTTCAGTCTCTTATCGTTTGCAACAGTCCCCAAAAGTCTTGTCCAGCATTTATCACTACTCCACTCCATCACCAAATAGCTTTTCCAGATCAACTCTATTGTAATAGTAAGATCCCATAACCTTTTTATAGCGAATTTTCCCGGTAATGCGTAAGTTTTGGAGCGTACCAGGGGAAATACCTAATATATTTCGGACAGACTTACTCCTGAGCCATTCCTGTTGCTCCATAGTGGTAGCCTTCATTTTTCTTTCAACGAGCTTTTTGATATCACTTAATAATAGCATTCTTAGCTGAAGAAGGTCATCTTTGGTAAGCTGCTCCATACCGGTCATTTTAGTGTTCGGTAAAAGTATCAGCCATACAATAGCAGTATTAATACCCGTCTTCCGTTGGCATGATTTGGCGGTTGTGTCTTCTTACTTTATCTAAATTATCATTAAAATATTGCCACTTGCTGAAACGCTTTAGGAATAGTTTTTGAACGCATTACAACAGGTATAATATTCCCCAGGTTTGTATTCATTCAAAACGCACAGATATGGTAGCAACATTACAACGTCAAAAAAAGCGCTGAAAACAAAAACAACTAAAAGAAACGGACAAAAGAAAGATGATGCAGAGAAATCATCCGTTACTGCCATAGTTAAAAATGCACCGGCAGCGCCTTTCCCCAAAAAGCTTTCCCCGATGCTAGCAACACTTGTTGACGAACCTTTTAAGGCAAGTGCAGTATGCGGGTAAGGTGGGAACCGGCTTTAATGATAAGATGATGGCGCAGTTTAAGCCCCTTGTAATAAAGAGCAGCCCGTTGGTGGAAATGCCTGACTATAACAAACCCTCCAGGTTTCGCCCGCATCCGCCGCATGCGGATGCAACATGGCTAAAACCAAAGCTGGTGTGCGAGATCACCTTCACAGAAATAACGGAAGATGGTGTTTTTCGTCACCCATCATTTGAAGGGATGCGGGAAGACAAGGCGCCTGCCGATGTGGTAACAGAACAGGAACAGCCTATCGAAAAAGTAACCGTTCATCCAGCCGCTACCGGAAAAAAGAAAAATGCAGTAAGGAAAATGCTCCCCCCAGCACATGCAGGCGCAAAAAAAGACATCGCAAGCAAGCTTATTGCAACACCTGGTGACGGTACTTAGCTTTTGTTGCCTATTTTGTGCTAAAGCCAAAACCGGAATTATAATTCCGGTTACACTTGCTGGCAAGCCTCATCTTATCAATTTAATGTAAAATAGAAATATAATTCTGATTTAATCAAAATGTCTTTCAAAATTCATATTTTTGTTTAATATAAGAAATATAATTCTGATGGATATTGCAGAAATAGGATCACTGTTTAAAAAAAGGAGGGAGTTTCTCAGCCTGAAGCAGGAGGATCTTGCGGAAATGAGTGGCATTACCACCCGAACCATTAATATTGTGGAAACGGGTGTAGGCAACCCCTCACTCAAAACGCTGGAAAAGCTGGCCCTGGTCCTCGGGTTGGAAATACTGGTACAAATAAAAAAAGCTAATGAATGACTATGGCGCAGGGTGCGGTCTATTATAATGGCGTATTGGCAGGCTATCTTAAAAAGCTGGCACCCGATGACTACCGTTTTACCTATACACATGCCTATATGGATGAATCTTCAATGCCCTCCATTAGCCTTACGCTGCCCAAAAAGCAACGGGAGCACCAAAGCCATGTACTGTTCCCTTTTTTTTCAGGATTGTTATCGGAAGGAATTAATAAAGACATACAATGCCGCCTGCTCAAAATTGATGAGGAGGATGATTTTACAAGGCTGCTAAAAACAGCCGGCGATGATACCATTGGCGCTATTACCGTTAAAGAAGCAAATGATTAACTATGTGCCCCGGATGTTATAAAATGAATGTGGACGGGTATTGTGTACAATGCCGCAAGAAATTGTTCGAAGGCGCTAAAGTGTCGCCGCTGTTAGGATTTGACGCGCCTGCCGTTGATAATCTTGCTGAATATCAGCAAAGGACCAAACGGCTGTCCATATCGGGTGTGCAGTTAAAATATTCCCTGCGGTTGGAGGATAAAGAGCTAAAGCTCGTTGAAACCGGTGGGCAATATATTATAAAGCCAATACCGCCAGGCACATTGCTTCAGCACCCGGCAATAGCGCCGGAAAATGAACACCTGACCATGCAAATTGCCGAACAGGTATTTGGTATAAAGACTGCCGCTAATGCGCTCATTTATTTTAAGGACGGCGTGCCTTCCTACATTACCCGCCGGTTTGATGTGAAGCCGAATGGTAAAAAATACCTCCAGGAGGATATGGCACAGCTAAGCGGGCGAAATAAGCATACGGCAAAACCAGGAGAGGATTTTAAATACGACGGCACTTACGAAGAAATAGGCGCACTCATAAAACGATATGTTGCAGCCTACCCGCCGGCACTGGAGCAGCTATTTAAACTGGTACTGTTTAACTATATTTTCTCTAATGGAGACGCTCATTTAAAGAACTTTTCATTGATTGAAACGGTTATGGGAGACTATACGCTATCACCAGCCTACGACCTCATGTGCACGCTGCTGCACATACCCAATGAAAGCGATTTGGCGCTTGATCTTTACCACGGTTGCTACAATAGTAAATTTTACGGCAGCTACGGTTATTTTGGACAGTCGGATTTCAGAATATTTGCTGACAAGCTGGGCATACAACCTATACGGGTACAGCGCCTGCTGACACAGATGTTAAGTGGCAGAAAAACAGTATTTACAATGATCGGAAATTCTTTTCTACCCGATGATCAGAAACAGGCGTATCTGGATAAATACGAAGAACGATTGCGCCGCCTGGGCATGACGGAACAAATGATCGCTGCGGTAATTGATCCGGAGCACCCCGGCGTATATGCACCAACCGGCAAGCCGGTTATCCTTACGTTTATGAACCGCCCTGTTGTAGCAGGTTTTTTTGTATCTACGCCGGATTCAGAAAAGTTGAAGCAGGAGAACAAATACACATTTGTAACGGCTGCCAACGCAAGGCAATACCAAAAAACACGCGATAATAGCCTGCTGACTATCATTGATGCAGATGAACTGATAAACGCAGCGTTTACAGAAGATTATTAAATATTATCCCAGCACACCAATCCTGGACTAAAATGAAAATAGATACTTACCGACTATATTTTTTTGGGGTATCAAACCATAATGGCGCGAGTCAATAGCAATGTCCCTATTATCCCCCATCATAAAATAATAGTTGTTTTTAAAAATATAATAATCCGATCTATTGTCTCCGGTCATAAAGTTCAAGCCATTCCAGGTAAAGGACGAATCTTCATAGTTCCTGATGGTATTGTAATATGGAGCAGGAATTGAATCTTTAGAAAAAATTCTCATCCCTTTAAATGGGATTTTAACTTTAGGCATATCCATAATATTATCCTGGATATTTGGGATATTTAACCGTTTGATTGAATCAGTATTTGTATTCAATTGCTTTATCGAATCTATTCCATCTTTAAGGCTCTTAAGCAGATTATTGTCTAAAGCGAGAACTATGAATTTATCCAGCTTTCTAAACCCATGCTCAAATTTGTCAATTTTAAGGTCCGCAATGTTTCGATTTAAAAGGGTGTAATCATTATACCAAATTTTGTAGTAGTGCATTACGCTCAAAGGCTCAGACCAATATTTTCCGTTAATCGAAATCTCGCCGTTATGTAATTCGATTTCGTTGCCCGGCAATCCAATACATCTCTTAACAAAAAAGCCTGGAATATCTTTGTTTATTGTGAAAACATAGATGCTATTTTGCTGAAGAGTAAACCTTTCCTTTTTAAAAAGACCAGACAGCAACCCGGCGTATCGGGCTTTATTTACCAGGACATAGTCTCCTGTTTCGAATTTGCTTTTCATTGAATCACTCGGGATTGTGAATACATCAACAAAGCAAAGTCTGCAAATAATAATTGCTATTAAAACAGCGATGAAGTAAAAAATTAATCTCCTAAAATACTTTTTTATGTAGCTACCATTCATTACGGCTATTTTTTTTATTTGTTATTCTGACAACGAGTTCCTTCCGTATTCCTGCATCTCAATATTGGAGACTATCTATAGGTTTATCATTATTTTCAACCAGCCTGACTCAGTCATAAGCTTTTTAAGCAATTCTGCGACCTCACTATTGAAGGTATTATCATCTAGTGCATGAATGGCATTTGCGCTTTGAAGCGGAAGATTCTTAATTTCTTCAGATACGTCCATTGAATATACTTTCGTAGCAAAAATGGATATATGCTCGTGCGGAAGAGCAACACCCAGGATCATTCCGGGAAGACCGTTAAACATACCTGGTCCGCCTTTTGTTGGGATTTCCTCTGCGTAAAAAGCAACAACATATACTGAATCAAATAGAATCGCATTTGCACGCCGGCATTGAAAACCTGCTATTTCCCGAATCTCATCGGTTAACTTCCATTTGATGCTTTTAATCGAATCAGCAATAAAAAAGGATTTGTCTAAAAGCTGTTTATTTGAAAAGATCTTCTGTTCTGTGAAGTCTGAGGTAATGCTGTTGGTTGTTGGTATTGGTATTATCGTTGTTTGAGAAGTCGAGTTGTCAGAGGAAGCTGGCTGATAAACGGTTCCGGCCTGGTTGAAAAATAGATTAAAACTATCTATGAGAAACTGAGGTGACGAAGCCTTGTACTGCAGCATAAATGCAGCAATTTGTTCGTTCGATACCTGCCGGGTATCTTTTAGAAATGGAGGCAATATTGCATACATATTTATCTTTCTTTCGAATGACACCTTCCCGCTTTTCAGGAACACCGTGTGTTGGGCTTCTAAATTAATAGCGAATAGAAACAATGTAAATAGGCTGTATAATTTTTTATATCTCATCCTATTTCAACTTTTTAAACTTTGTAAAATTCCATGTAGCTCCAATGGTAAAATAACGACGGATGGTTGTGTAATTATTTTCAGAGAAAAATGTATTTGTAGCAGTACGCGTATATCCGTTATTTTGATTCAGAATATCATTACAAGAAATTTTTATATTGAGTTGATCTTTTTTCAGAAAACTTCTTTCTACCCGTACATTCCAAACAAGCCGGTCAAAATTATTCGCGAAAGCCTGCGTTTTTTGTTGCCACAAATAGTTCGCATCTGTGTGCAAGCGAAATTTTTTTATAAAGAAAATATCTGCTGACGGCTGAATCGAAAATGAAAAATAATTATTTACGGCTTCTGGTTGCAAAGATGATTTGTTAATGGTATATCCCCCAGTTGCTATCAAATAAAGACTGTACTGCCTTATTTTATTTTTAAACAACTCCAAAGTGGTGGAATATGTTTTGTAGTTAAGCTTGTTGATCACATTATTAATAGGGCTATATGCAGTCCCACCATTAAGTTCGAGTCCCCAGCCTGCCTGCAAATCCCACAGGTTCACTTTTTTGGAGTAGGCAGCCAGCAGAGAATAATTAGTGTTAGAACGGCCGGGAATATTTACAAACTGATAGGTATATGCTCCCTCAGAGTTCACTGTTATGGATTGCGTAATTGGATTGTGAATCATCCCATACTCTCCCTTAAGTGTAATATACTCCTGAGCAGCAGCTTTTACTATCTGGTAGTTTGTAGATAATAAATTTCTAAAGGAGTTTTTTAATGACAGATTAGGAATATAAGTTACCAATTGCGTGTTATTGTAGTTGTACGGTATCAATAAACTGCTTTCAGGGCTTGTGCTGTTACCGCTATAGCTAATATTCAAAGCATTATAATTATTCGGTTTGAAAATGAGGCTTGCACTTGGGTTCCAATTTGTAAAATTTTTCAACAGCGAAATCTTAGCATAGTCTTCCCGAATATTCATCCGATTAAAGGTCATATTATTTCCGATTTTCAAAATAGTGTTCTTTGCTGCATAGTTCAAGGCTGCGCCAGCCTGGTGTGCCCAGGTTGTAGAATACATTTTTGTGCTAAAACTGCTATCTAATGTACTGTTGGGTGATCCGGAGGCCAAATCATAAGATCGTTTGTCAGTATTGTTCTGATCATTATTTAGTACATAGGTTATGATTAAAGACATCTTGGAGGATAAAGGTTCGGTATAATTGGCGTTGAAACGAAAGTTACGTTTATCGCCACTTGTCTTCCTTTTCAATTGAAGCTGAGCAGTGCTGTCGGACATGTTGTTGTGATCGTAAAATTTGCTGAAAGAATTGCTTTCCCCACTACCATTATCCTTTGATAAATTATTATTGAGATAATAGGAAATGGTTCTTCCTGTTCGGTTTAATTTTTTTTCCCAAGATACATTCAGGTTATAGCTCTTCATATCGTAGTCGCTATTAGCTGAGGATTCATTGTTGTACAAAAGACTACTATCTCCTCTCTTGTTTTGTATGGTGCCATTGTTTATCGCCATACTGGTATATGCAGTCAGGTCTACATATACCGAAATTGTTGATGTGCTATCAAAGCGATGTGTAAACTTCGTATTGGCGTTATGGCTATAACTGTTGTTTCTGAAACTGTTGTCAGCGTTGCTGAGTATAATTCCAGTTGGCAGATTGTTCTGCGAAACAGTATTGTCAACCCCTTCTACATTCGTAAAATTGAATTTATAGTTACTGTTTAGAGACTCTTTATCATCATTCCATTTTCCGTCATAGTGAAACCCTGTAGAAACTGCTTTGGGTAGGCCATTGCCCGAATAATTTCCCGTTCCTGCGTCATCGGCGCCTAATTTGTATTTGTCAGCTGCACCGAGGCCAGTACGTCCGCTATTCCCGGTGGTAGCATAAGCCGACATCCTTTTCTTCTCCTTAAACCAGTTCAGCATAGATTGCACGTTGTAGTGTTTGCTGGTTCCAGCTTCAGCGTCTATTTTTCCAAAAAGGCCGTTATTCTTATCCTCTTTTATCTTCAGATTGATGGTTTTATCTTTTATTCCGTCATCAATTCTTGTGAAGGCTGCTGCATCTGATTTTTTATCATATACCTGCACTTTGTCAATCATGTCAGCCCTTAGATTTCGTGTAACCAGCGTTGGGTCATCCCCGAAAAACTCCTCGCCATCGACCAGCACTTTTTTCACTCTTTCTCCCTGTGCAGTTATATTGCCGAATTGGTCAATTTGAATGCCGGGCAGCTGTTTTAACAGATCCTCTACGTTTGCATTAGGCTGAACTTTGAACCTGTCCGCTAAATACTCCGTGGTATCTCCCTTTATTTTTATACTTGGAAGCTTTGATTTAATTACCACTTCTTCCAGCAGCTTGCTTTTTTTTATCAGGGAAATACTTCCCAAATCAGTTTGCTGTCCGGCAGGATCTTTTAAATGGATATTCCTGGTCAAAGCGACATAGTTAGGATAAGTTATCAATAAAAAATAGTTAACAGTGTCTGATGGAATGTTTAACCTGAATCTGCCAGACTCGTTTGCCCTGGTGTCCGCAACAATGAATGAATCCTTCGCTGTGAGCAAAATAACTAATGAGTTGGGTAATGGAACATTATCAGAGCTGTCGATAACAGTTCCCCGAATAAGTCGCTCTTGAGCATTAGCATGAGTATTGAAAAAGGTTATTAAAAACAAAACTGCCAGTATCTTTCCTGTCTTCAATTCTTATAGATTTAGTAATCAATATACGCGCCTTCTTTTACATCAAATACAAAGGGTCGTCCCCAGGACTTATCGTCTTGAACTTTTTCAGAATCAATAAGCCGGTAAATCCCGCCGTTGGGTATTTGCGTAAATGTGAAGTATTTTTTTATATGCATCCGTTGAAGCGCTTTAGGATTATCGTTAAGTTGTTGTGGGGCGCCTGCAGGTAGCCAGTGCTGCATAATATTGTCCCAATATACGACCTGGCACTTTTTCTTATAAAGACTTTCAGATAGCTGGGATATATCGAACGCTACTTCAGATAGCAACTCTTTTTTTGCTTCAAAATACTGTATGCTACCATCTTTAGATACAAGAAATGGACGGCCGACTGTTTTAACTGATTTGTTTTGATCATCTGTTACCACAATAGGCGCATACAATACCCCGGTGGCCATGTTAGGGAAAGTAATTCGATCCTTTTTTTTGATAGTTTTCATATCCAAAGGCTTCCAAAATTCACCGTTTAGAACACCTAAAAACACTTTCGATGATATTGGCGAGGTTAAATCAAACTTATAATCAGCGACATTCATGTATTCCTTTGTAATATCGTAATAACAAACAAATGGATCTGCGCCGTAGTTTTCGACTCCTTCTATGTTATAGGTATTTCTATACGCTTTGGCTAGGTGAGCGCCTTTAAATGGCAGGGAATCCCTCACAGGGTTGTCATAAACTGAATTCATTGGTACAAATTTCCCTGTGGTGTCAAGCACGCTTAACCAGGAATGCCCCCCGTAGTTACTATTGCCCCAATAGGATGTAAATTCGGTAGCGGTAGGGATGCCAATTGCACGCAGCAGGTATCCCAACAACATGTTTAAATCTTCGCATCTGCCACCCTGAGTGCACTGAAGCTGTTTAAGCGTAAAGGTACCGGGGAAGTAATTTATGCCATCGTGTGCATAGTGATAGGATACCTTTAAGCTATCATTTACGATAGACGCAATCTTTATTCTATCAGTTATATTTCCAATTTTATCAAACATCCATTTGCTATCCTCAAAAATGGTTTTCCTCCACTTTTGGAGCGGCTCGCTTTGAACCCTGTAGGGAAGTATGTATTCCTTAAACTGATCAAAGGTTAAGTTCTTTGCCCAGGGTAACTTCCATGCTTTGAATGCATAATCAATATCTTCAATCAACTGCTGGGCTGAAATTACTTTGGCATCTGGCATAAAAGCGGGACTTGTGAACCTGATCACCCCGCATCTTAGGGAATCTTCAATCTTTTTTTTCTGCTTATTTATACTGTCAACTCCAATAGCGCCTCTGGTAAATATGTCTTCAGTATAAGCTCCACAGTCATTGACAGCAGTATATTTGACGTATCCCTTTCCCGGCATATTTCCGATGAGAAAGGTTGCTGCCTGCAATTTCAATGAATCGCCAGGTGCTTTGGAATAGTGCTCTAATACTTCCTTCAATTCATTTGCATTGGAACCGGCATATTCAAACGCCTTAGATAACATTTCTTTGTCGTTACCTTTTACGCTACATGCTCCCCCTAATACTATTAGATACATATATAAGGCTATATTCTTCATCTCAAATAGCTTTTGGATGATTAGATAGGACTTAGACACAGATCTGGCCGCCAATATATCTTAAGTACACAACTGTGAAGCGTATCCCCAAAATATAAGCGATGCCCCAGCGCAATAACTATTGTTTTAGCTCAACATTAAGGACAGGGGATACAGTTCAATTCACCACCCGGATTACCAACGCAGCCTGCAAACAAAGTACACCGGCCCCAGGGAATTGGACCAACACAGCATTCGGCACTTGCAGTGTTTATTTTTACAAGAGACTCCAAGTTAATGTCATTTCCGTTTTTGGCTTTACTGCTAAAGAAAAAAAGCATCGCAGCTATGCACGCTACTAAGGCAAGTTTGCTTTTCATTTTTGAAAGATTAATTGTCGAATAATAGATTTAAAGATGTCCATTTGTTTATGTAGCTAAAAAACTCATTTTCTAACGCTAAAAGCTATTTTTTGGAATCCCAACAGTCCGTTTTCAGATACACCCTCAATAAATCCGACAAACCTGCTGGTGATGTCAGAACAAAAAAATGTAACGGTTGCCTCGCCGTTCTCGTCTGTGAAAATCTGAGGCTTCCACAACAGCGTATTTCTTTGATCTATCTCATCACTTTTCTGAATATCATAATTAGGCTCATAAAACTCCCGTGTATTATAATATCCTTTGGTCACAGTCATTTTGAACTTTTTTAAAAGTTCTTCTTCTGTGTATTTTGGATAGTGATATACTACCTTGCGCATTTCATCTGTTTTGAATGAAAACGGATGACTTGAGACCTGGCTTCTCTTCGGTTCAATCAACTCGGAGTAAGTAACTCCCTCAACGGGTTTTTTTCCGCTGTTACAGGCTGGACAGTTTAACCATCCACAACTTCCTACATAGTCCGTATTACCCTCATATTTCGCTATGCTATCCAGATAGCCTAAATATCTATCGTTGTAGCCTCTTCCTTTGCCTACGATTGTAACTGTTTCCAGCACTTTTCCATACTGAAGCAAATTGCTGGCATCGAATAACAGGCTATTGTCAGTGTCAATCATCTTCCTTGAGATAACACACTGTGGCTTATAATTATTTTCAGCTTTCACTATGGCTTTAAATGGGTCATCAACTGTCACATGGTAATCGTTTTCGGAGAAGTATTTGATAAAAATACGTGGGGCGATTGATAGGTTCTCCGGGGTCAAATAAAATCTGCCCGTATTATCGGTAGCAGAAATTTGAGTATTGCTTCTATTGTAGTTGAATAGCATCAGCGTTAGTGGAAACTTTTCTTTTTTTCCATTTCTAGCTGCATTTGCTGAACCGCTAAGGCTATCTGAAAGGGTTGAGTTGTTGGAGGATTTTGCATTCGACAAGTGCTCTTCATTCCATGTATAACGCCTCCAGCCCTGGGTCGTCAATAGGATATCCAGGTTTTCTATCCGGTTATGCTTAGTGGTGTCAAAGTAATACGATGGATTGTAAACGCTGCCACGTAGTTGCGTGGACAAAAGATAATGGCTTACAATGTCGTTTACATCGCTTGAATCATAAAAAAGCTGATCAAAGACGCGCAAACTGATCACCGAAGGAAGGGACTGATCCGTTGGTCCTGTTGTTTTCACTTTAATGGAGACTTTGCCCTTTACCGGATATACTTGTGATACGTTTTCAACGCCAATACTCAGTTGTTGTTCAGGGTGTAGATAAACCAATCGCTCTGCTAAAGGACGTAATGAATCATCAAATATGGTTGCCTCAGCAATTCCCTGAAGGCTGTTTTTTACAGGAATCCTAATTTCAATGCTGTCAGTTAGAGTTGCCGTTGCAATTGCCTGTACGATACCACGTACCTGTAATCTGAGAAATATTCTTTTTTTATCGAGAACCTGATTGCTTAGCACTTTAAAGACCAAAGTATCCTGCTCATTTTTTGTTAAATGCATTAATATGCCTGCAGTGCTGACATTTGGCAAGGCATATACACTGTCACTGTTATTGAGCTTTATTTGATAGGTGGCATTTCTTTCAAGAAAAAACGTAAACCGTCCCATGCCTGCGTGTGAAGTATTGAAGTCAACTAATGGCGCTCCGTTTTTTAACAAAGTTCCGAAGATATCCATTGGATTACCTTGGGCGTTTACTGCTTTAAATGCAACATGATTTACCAACCCTGTCACCAAATCTCCGCCTTCGGGAAACAAGTTAAACTGAATTTTACCATTTTGAGTTTGGTTCGTTTCGTTTATTTTCTGGCCAATGTTTATTGACTTCAGCTCTTTAACGATCCTGATAGGAGCAATTGCATAGAAATAAGAGCTATTAGAAAAGGAATGCGCCGTATATGCTTTCAAAAGATAGTTTCCATCTGGTAGGGTTAGAGGTAAATAGACATGACCGGAAGATATTCCATTTTTAATGGGATACATTTCTTTCCATATAGTACTATCACTATCATTTTGAAGCTTTATATACACTGTCTTGTCTAGTGAGGATGGAGTAAACAATTGAGCATCAAGTACGAATGCATTAAACCAGAGGTCTTCCCCGCTTACATAAATATCCTTGCTTGTCTGCAAATACACAGAGGTTTTTTTATTTTGTTGAACTGAGTCAAGATTCGAAGCTATCTTATCCATAGTTTGTTTTATTGATTGTGCGCTCGAATCAACAATAAAAAGAAAATAGAAGAAAAATGTTAAAATATAATGCAGGTACTTATTCATAACGATTAAATCTATTCTACTTGCGCTTTCAACCATTCAAAAGCCTGGCCATTTGAGGGAGATTGAAATTGATGCGCTACCGCTTTTCCGCCTTTTATTTGCACAATAATAGGATAAATTGAATTATTGGTCGGAATGTCAAAATAGCCATCCTTGTCAATATACACATTTTTACGACCCCATATTGAGTTCTTTATTTTTTGCTGAAGGATTTTTAAAGACTGTACCTTAGTAAGTAC
>JAMLHL010000034.1 GCA_023957125.1 Chitinophagaceae bacterium | reverse complement strand
TCTGCAAAAAGATCCATTTTTTAAAATTGTCGTCAATGGTTTTATCATAAGGGCGTGTTTTTTTGACTGAACTACCCAGCCGGCGTCCATTAGCATGCGATCAATGCGATCGCGTGCTATTTGTTCTGGATTTTGGTTGATGGATAATTCAGACATGATAAATACCAGGTGTTGTTTCAAACTATCTTTTCAGAAACCAACCGTTCGTACACGCCCATTTTTCGACATTTTAATAGTGAATTTCACCATTTAGTCAACAATATAGGAAACCCGGCGGAAAAATATTTAAAAAAACTCCCTGGTGTTCTAAAAGCCCGATAGGTACTTGAGACTTAGGCGCATGTAGTTTGAAGATTTAAAGCGTATTCCGGAGTATTGCTGTCATCGGAACCGTTTTGCCTCTCTCCTGCAATTCTTCAATGTAAAGTTCAATGGCTTCTTTTACTATAGCAATAACTTCGTCCACATCTTTGCCACGCTGTCCAAACTCTCCGGACTCTGGATTTCCCATGTTCTCTCGTGGACGCTGTTCCGATGGAAGGGGTGAGATTATAACACTTTTTTCTTAAAATTCCTGCTTGGTAGTCCCGACAAGAATCGAACTTGTATCTAAAGTTTAGGAAACTTCTATTCTATCCATTGAACTACGGGACCGGTTATTATGCCGTGATAATAACGGGTTGCAAAAATAGTAGTTTCCGCCCATTTAAATCCATATTTCACTACTCCTTCTGAAACCCTATCTTTGCCGGTTTAAAAGGCGTATATGAAGTTTTACAATTTACTTATCAAATACAGGTTACCGTTGGGCTTTTTAGCAATAGCGCTGGCGGTGGCGGTTAATATATATGCGGGATTCTGGCAGGCATTTGCCTTGTATTTTGTGGCGCTGGTAGCCATTGTCAGCCATTATCTATTCGGCCCCATGCGGCTGATACAGGGATATATGGAAGACGGCGATATTGACGGCGCCCGGAAAATCCTGGACTCCATCCGTTTTCCGGGGCTGCTGATCAAACCCGTACGCAGCGTATATTATTTTTTGAAGTCCAACCTGGCCATGTTCGGGCAGGACTTTGACGGCGCTGAATCCCTGATGAAAAAAAGTTTGAGCCTGGGCGTGCCGATGAAAGAGACGGAAGGCGCCGCTTATTTCCAGTTGGGAACCATTGCCATGCAAAAAAGCAATATCCGCCAGGCGGAAGAATACATTCGTAAAGCCATCCGGGCCGGCTTACCCGATAAGGAAAATACGGCTGCCGCCTACCTGCAAATGTGCCAGATTTTTATTACTAAAAGAGAATTTCGCGCCGCTAAGGATTATTTCCGCCGGGCCAAAGAACAAAAGCCAACTACAGCCCAGGTGGTGGACCAGATCAAACAGATTGAAAAATATATAAGCCGGATCCCGGGATAAAAACTCCCCGGTTTACATGAAAAATGCAAAAACCCCGCTGAGGCAGCATGGCGGAATTTTTGCATGAAGTAGGCTTAACAATAAGATTTTTGTATTAAAAGCTTTACATCCGATACTGCCGGGACCGGATGTGGCTGTTAGTTAGTTCAACGGCTGTGTCTAATACAACATTGCAAAATTATTGCAAATGTAGTTATCCACCTATACTTCAAAAAGGTTATATACTATTGTATAGTATAAGTAAACTATCGTCGGGAAAAAAGGAATTTCATCACCAACATGTTAACTTTGAAACATGAGTTTTTCTACAGATAAGCGGCAATTCAACTTCAAAGAGGAATATACCCGGCTGAATGAACAGCAGCGGCTTGCCGTTGACACGATAGAAGGCGCCGTTTTAGTGGATGCCGGGCCCGGAACAGGAAAAACGCAGGTGCTGGCATTACGCATAGCCAATATTTTACAACAAACGGATACTCATCCCAATAATATCCTTTGCCTGACCTATACCGACAATGGCGCCGTGGAGATGCGCAACCGCCTGCTGCGTATCATAGGCAGCGCTGCATATGGCATCCGCATACACACTTTCCATTCCTTTTGTAATGAGGTGATACAGGACAATCTCACTTATTTCGGAAAGCTCAATCTTTCACCTATTGGCGACCTGGAGGAAATTGACCTTTTTTACAGACTGATAGACACCATTCCCGCCGAAAATAAGCTGAAGCGCTTCCGCGGAGACATATATTATGAAAAAGACAGGCTGAGATCATTATTCAGCCTGATGAAAAAGGAGGCATGGACACCGGAATACCTGAATAAAAAAATTGATGATTATATAAACGAACTACCTGTGAAGGAAGGTTTTTTTTATAAGAAAAAATATAAAACCTTCAATGCGAATGATCCCAAACCTGCGGCGATTGCCGATGAAACAGAAAAAATGGAGATCCTGCGGGCTGCGGCGAACCTTTATCCGCAATACAATGAGATGATGGCGGCTGCCGCCAGGTATAATTTCGACGATATGATATTGTGGGTACTGAACGCATTTGAAAAAAACAACAACCTGCTGCTCGACTACCAGGAGCGCTTTCTGTATTTTCTGGTAGATGAGTTCCAGGATACAAGCCGCTCCCAAAACTTATTGCTTCAAAAGCTTACGGGCTACTGGGAAGTGCCTAACCTCTTTGTGGTAGGCGATCCCGACCAGGGCATTTTTTCTTTCCAGGATGCAAATATTGAAAATATAAGGGCATTTGCAGAGCGGCATAAAAACCATCTGACCACGATTGAACTGGTGAACAACTACCGCTCCACCGCTCCCATATTAAATGCAGCCAATAAACTTATCCTTCACAACACCGGCCGGCTCAAGAAAGACAGCAGTCCTTTGCTTTCATCCAACCCGGCAATAAAAGATCCGGCAGCGGAGCCCGTTATTGTCGAATACGCCAACACCGGGCAGGAAGCTATTGACATTACCATACAGATAGAAACGCTTTTGCAACAGGGCATAAGCGGGAAAGAAATAGCGGTGATCTATCGCAATCACGCGCAGGTGGAAGAGATCAACGCAATGCTTGAAGGTAAAAATATACCGGTAAATACAAAGAAAAAAATTGATATCCTGGAACTGCCTTTTATTCAAAACCTGTTGCTGCTGCTGCAATGGATTGAAAGGGAAAGATATATTCCCTATAGCGGGGATGACATCTTGTTTTTACTCCTGCACAGCGACTTTTTTACGCTGCATCCGCTTGAGATCGCAAAACTGACCATTGCAGTAAATGCAAAAAACAAGGCCGCCAGGGAGGACGTGTTTTCACTACGTCGCATGATAGCTGAAACCGCTTTGCCGAAAGCCGACCTGTTTAACCCGTCTGACGGACGATCCATAAAAGAGATCAGCGACACGCTCGAATCCTTATTGAAAGCTTCGCAAAACAATACCGTACAGCAACTGCTGGAAATGGTCATCCAAAAAGCGGGAGCGCTCTCCTATGTTATGCAAAGCGCGGAGAAACCCTGGCTGATGCAGGTATTGAACGCGTTGTTTGATCATTTGAAAGAAGAGAGCCGGCGAAACCCCGGTATAAGTTTGACGGAGTGGTTAGGAAATATTGAAAGAATGAAGGCCAACGGGATACCCATACCGTTGTATAAAATTACGGCAAACGATGAAGGCGTAAACATGATAACCGCCCATGGCGCCAAAGGCTCGGAATATGCGTACGTATTTGTAATTGGCTGTACACAAAAAATCTGGGACGACAATAACAAACAGGGCAGCCGGTCGTATAAAATGCCCGACAACCTTGTAAGCAACAGTGCGCCGGCGCCGGGCACAGAAGAAAGCAGGCGTTTGTTTTATGTAGCGCTTACCCGCGCCAAAATACACCTGCATATATCGTACGCGGTAAAAGACGAAAAAGATAAGGAACAAACTGCCAGCATTTTTATTACGGAATTACTTGAAGATGGCGCGCTGCGGCTTACTCACAAATCGGTGCCCGATGTATTGCTCGCCGATTACCTGCAGCAGCGTTTTAAAGAAAAGGCAAGACCCGAGATCGAACTGGTAGAGGCAGCCTATATTGACGAAATTTTGAAGCGTTATACCCTGAGCGTTACACATCTCAATAATTACCTGAACTGTCCCCTGAAATTTTATTATCAGAATCTTATCCGCGTACCGGCTGCCAAAAATGAGAACATGGCATTCGGAAGCGCTATCCATTGGTCTATAGAACGGCTTTTTATAAAGATGAAAGAGAACGGCGATGTATTTCTTCCCAAAGAAGACCTGCTCGCGGATTTTCACTGGTACATGAAAAACAACCGGGAAGCCTTCACACCCGAAGCTTTTAAATTGAAAACAGCTTATGGTGAAAAAATATTGCCCGCTTATTACGATCACTATCTTGATAAATGGAACAAGATCATTGTAGTAGAAAAACCCGTCCGGAACGTTACGGTTCAGCATGTACCTGTAAACGGTAAGCTCGATAAGCTGGAATTTAACGGCAGACTGGTAAATGTGGTGGATTATAAAACCGGGAAATATGAAAATGCCAGGAAAAAACTGGTGCGGCCCAACGAAAAAGAACCCAATGGCGGGGATTACTGGCGGCAGGCTGTTTTTTACAAAATTTTGATAGACAACGATAAAACGCAGGACTGGAAAGTAATAAGCACCGAGTTTGATTTTATTGAACCGGTTGGAGAAGCCTATAAAACCGAACTGGTGGAAGTAACCGATGCTGACATTACAACCGTAACGCAGCAAATTGTTACTACCTGGCAGAAAATCCAGAACCGGGCGTTCAAAACCGGTTGCGGTAAGCCGGACTGCGAATGGTGTAATTTTGTTAAATCCAACAACCTGGCGGTGGCACTGCATGATATAAATGAGGAAGAGGAATAAACCTTTTACCCGAATTGTCAATTTATTGGGAAATTAAAGAGAGCGGGTTATACTTAAACCTGCTAAGTTTGCAAATTTGAAAGAGATATGCCATCTTCAATGAAAAAGGTTTTTAGTGCTGCAATAGGATCGTGGCTTCTTTATAAGCTTCTTTTTTTTATCTCCGGCTGCGCGCAGATCATCCCTCCCACCGGCGGACCAAGAGATACCCTTCCTCCCATAATGCTAAACGCCACACCTAAAGATTCAACGCTTAACTTTAACGCCAATAAGATCGTGCTCACCTTTAACGAATACGTTCAGTTGGAACGGCCGGAGGAGCAACTGATCGTATCTCCGGTACCTAAAATACAACCCTTAGTTGAAGCCAGGCTTAAAGAGGTGACCATCCGCATTAAAGATACCCTCGAAGAAAATACCACCTATAGCATCAATTTCGGAAAAGCTTTAAAAGACATCAATGAGGGTAATCCGGCCAAACAGTTTACCTATCTCTTCTCAACCGGGGCGTATTTAGACAGCAGTATCCTTTCCGGGAAGGTGATCATTGCTGAATCGGGCCGGCCGGACAGCACCCTCATTGTTATGCTGCATCGAAATTTTGAAGATTCAGCGGTGGCTAAAGAAAAACCCCGCTATTTCACCCGTTTAGACAGCGCAGGCCGTTTTACATTTCAAAACATAGCTCCCGGCAAGTATAATATTTTTGCACTGAAGGATCCCGGCGGACAGAAAATGTATATGCGCGCAAGCGATCTCTTTGCCTTTTACGACAGCGTTATAACAATAGAAAACAAAAATATAGAACCTGTTTTATATGCATTTGAGGAAGAGCCGGAAGGTTCAAAACCGGGAAGACCGGGGGCTACCTCTACCGCAAAACCCGCCGCCTCAAAAAAACAAAAGAAATTAAGTTACCATACGAATCTTGAAGGCGGACAGCAGGATCTGCTGAGCGACCTCGTACTTAGTTTCAGCGATCCCCTGGAATTATTTGACCGTTCAAAGTTGCTTTTTGCCGACACTTTGTTTCACCCCCTGAGTGGCTATAACCTTCAGCCCGACTCTTTGAACCAGTCGTTCACCCTCAGTTATCCCTGGCAGGAAGACCAGGAATTCATGCTTGTCCTGGAAAATGATATAGCAAAAGATTCTTCGGGGATGGAGTTGACCAAAGCGGATACGATCCGTTTTAAAACCAGGAAAGAAAGCGATTACGGAAGGCTAAAACTGCGGCTGGAAAACCTGGACACCGCCCAGCATATTGTTCTTGTTTTTTATAAAGGAGATAAAATAGAGCTATCCCAGGCGGCAATTGATAAACAAATTAATTTGCCTCTGTTTCATCCCGGCGATTTTGAAATACGCATTCTTTATGATGCCAATAACAATAACAAATGGGATACGGGCAATTACTGGGAAAAAATCCAACCCGAAAAGGTAGTCTCTGACGGGAAAAAATATACCATACGCCCCAACTGGGATAACGAAATAACCATAGAGCTGCCGCCCCATCCTCCTGGCAACGTGATGGGAGAGTGAGGGGGGCGCAGGTTACAGGGTGCAGGGTGCAGGGTGCAAGTTGTAGGGTACAAGTTGCAGGGTGCAAGGCGCGGGGCGCAGGTTGCAGGGTACAGGTTGCAGGGTACAGGGTGGAAAGTGCAACGTTTTTAGTTTTTAGTGTGGAATTAAGGGCTTGCCAACTAAAAACTTCCTAACCGTAAACTAAAAACTTTATAGCCTCTTTCCCAATATCTTTGCAGGATGCAAATTTCCTCTTCTTTACTTGAAAATGCGGTCGGCGAATTTGCGCGGCTCCCCGGTATTGGCAGAAAAACGGCGCTGCGTTTGGTATTACATCTCATCAAGCAGGATACGGAAGAAGTGCAACGTTTCAGCAATACCATCCGGAGGATGAAAGAAGAAGTATTGTTTTGCTCTGTTTGCCATAATATTTCCGACGGCGCCGTATGCAGCATCTGCAGTAATCCCTCCCGCAAAAAAGAGTTGATCTGCGTGGTTGAAAATATCCGGGATGTAATTGCCATTGAAACTACCCAGCAATACAACGGGTTGTACCATGTCTTAGGAGGCATTATTTCTCCATTGGACGGGGTAGGTCCTGATCAATTGAACATTCAAACCCTGATAGAACGCATCCGGCCCGGGGAGGTGGAGGAACTGATCTTTGCCCTCAACCCCACTATCCAGGGCGATACGACTATCTATTATATACAGAAAAAAATAGCGTCCTGGCCGGTAAGGATCACTACCATCGCCAGGGGGATATCCTTTGGCGGAGAACTGGAATATGCCGATGAACTTACCTTAGGCAGGAGTCTGCAAAACCGGATGCCGGTTGAAAAGTATGTTTCCCATTGATTCTATTTTCAATAATTGTTGTACATTTGCAAAATTCACAGGCGGATTTGTTTATTGTTCGGCCTGTTTAAAGATGCAGAACTAATAAACGCGAAGAAACTCCACTCAAGGTTTCCCAACGTTTTGCAGTTCACAACAATTTTGCAGCGGTATAATGCGCTGACATTCTACCGTAATATCTCCGGGTGATATCCGGTTGGGAAGTTGTTGTTGCATCCATCAGAATGTATAATGTAAAACAGGGGACATGAAGCATATCCGCGAAGCACTGGAGCAACGTATCCTGATCATAGACGGCGCTATGGGCACCATGATACAACAACACCAACTCACCGAAGCCGCCTTTCGGGGCGAACGCTTTAAGAACTGGGCGCTGGATGTAAAAGGCAACAACGATTTGCTGAGCATCACGCAGCCACAGATCATTACCGAAATTCATAAGCAATATCTCAATGCAGGCGCTGATATTATTGAAACCAACACTTTCAGCAGCACCGCCATCGCACAGGCCGATTATAAAATGGAATCCCTGGCACATGAACTGAATGTGGCGGCGGTACAATGTGCCAGAGAAGCCGTCAGGCAGTCGGGGAAAGAAGCCTGGATTGCCGGCGCCATCGGCCCGTTGAACAAAACCCTCAGCCTCTCCCCGGATGTAAACAATCCCGGTTACCGGGCCGTTACTTTCGACCAGGTGGTTGCCGCGTACTATGAACAGGTGAGCGGGCTGACGGAGGGAGGTGTTGACATCTTATTGATTGAGACGATTTTTGATACGCTGAATGCCAAAGCGGCTATCTATGCTATTAAGAAATTCTACCACGATCACCCGGAGATGCCCCAGGCGGAGATCATGATCAGCGGCACCATTACCGATGCTTCGGGGCGTACCCTCAGCGGGCAAACCCTCGAAGGTTTTTATGTGTCGGTAATGCATGCCAATCCTTTGAGTATCGGGCTGAACTGTGCCTTAGGAGCTAAGGAAATGCGGTCGCATATTGAAGAGTTATCACAGATCGCTTCCTGTTATGTATCCGCTTACCCCAATGCCGGTCTGCCCAATGCGATGGGCGAATACGACGAAACCCCGCATGAAACGGCTCATTTCCTGGAAGAATGGGCGGAAAAAGGTTTTGTAAATATAGTGGGCGGTTGCTGTGGCACCACGCCGGAACATATTAAACACATAGCAGATAGTGTGCGTAAGTTAAAACCCAGACCCTTGCCGGAACTGGAGAAGGGGTTAATATGAAAATGTGAAAATGTGGAAATGTGAAAATGGCCAGCGGTCGGTACCCGAGGTACGAGGGTCAGACCGCGGCGGTATTAACCTGTCAGGTTGAACCCTCAGGAACCGAAGGTCTTCCAACCATAACCTGACAGATTGAGCAGGCCTTATCTCAAAAAGACGAGGAAGTAAAAACTATTTTTAACGTATTGAAAAATTTATTGGTGAAAAAAGAAGAGCCGATAGGCTTCCGGATTTCTAAGAGCAAATGATACAACTATGTCTGAATCGGCAGTTATAAAACCCTATCTCCGTTTGTCGGGACTGGAGTCGCTGGTAGTGCGTCCCGAATCTAATTTTATTAATATCGGCGAAAGAACCAATGTTACCGGGTCTAAGAAATTTGCCCGCCTGGTGAGAGAAAACAAATACGAGGAGGCGCTGAGTATAGCCCGCCAGCAGGTGGAAAACGGGGCACAGATGCTGGACGTTAATATGGATGATGCGATGCTGGACGGGGTAACGGCAATGACCACCTTTCTGAACCTGGTGCAAAGCGAACCGGATATTGCCAAAATCCCCATCATGATTGACTCATCGAAGTTTGCAATCATTGAGGCGGGTTTGAAATGCGTCCAGGGTAAATGTATTGTTAACTCCATCTCTATGAAAGAAGGAGAGGAAAAGTTTATCCGGGAGGCGGAAATATGTAAAATGTTTGGCGCCGCGGTGGTGGTGATGGCCTTTGACGAAAAAGGACAGGCCGATACCAAAGAACGGAAAATACAAATTTGCCGGAAAGCTTACCAGATCCTCACCGAAAAAGTAGGCTACCCGCCACAGGACATCATTTTCGATCCTAATATTTTCGCTATAGCTACCGGTATTGAAGAGCACAATAATTACGCCGTTGATTTTATTGAGGCCACCCGCGAAATCAAACGGCTGATGCCACTTGCCAAGGTGAGCGGCGGCGTAAGCAATGTATCTTTTTCCTTCAGGGGAAATGACCATGTACGGGAAGCCATGCATGCCGTTTTTTTGTACCATGCCATCAAGGCAGGGTTAGATATGGGGATTGTGAATGCAGGGCAATTAATCGTGTATGATGAAATAGAACCGCAGTTAAGACAGTTGTGTGAAGATGTGGTTTTGAACCGGAACAATGATAATAATGAAGCTACCGAAAAGCTGATTGTCTTTGCTGAAACGGTGAAAGCCAAAGGCAAAGAAGTGGTGAAAGACGATGCATGGCGCAAAGGCACTGTAGAAGAACGGCTGTCTTATTCGCTGGTTAACGGGATCACCGACTTCATTGATATGGATACCGAAGACGCGCGGTTGAAATATCCCCGCCCGCTGGACGTAATTGAAGGTCCACTGATGGACGGCATGAATGTAGTGGGCGATTTGTTTGGCTCCGGCAAGATGTTCCTGCCGCAGGTGGTGAAGTCGGCCAGGGTGATGAAAAAATCGGTAGCCATTCTTACGCCCTATATTGAAGCTGAAAAAACGGAAGTGACCGATGCCCCCATTATCCTTACCGCCACGGTAAAAGGCGATGTGCATGATATCGGTAAAAACATTGTAGGCGTGGTTTTAGGCTGTAATGGCTACCAGGTAAAAGATATGGGCGTGATGGTGCCTACCGACAAGTTATTGGATGAAGCGGAAAGATGCGGCGCGGCAATGGTAGGCGTAAGTGGTTTAATAACGCCCTCCCTTGATGAGATGGTGCACGTAGCCCACGAGATGAAACGCCGGGGCATGACAATACCCCTGCTTATTGGCGGTGCTACTACTTCAAGAATACATACGGCAGTTAAAATAGCCCCGCAGTATGATAACGGGGTGATACACGTAGCGGATGCCAGCAAAAGCGTAACGGTAGCCGGCTCCCTGCTCAATGAAAAAAAAGAGAAATTCCTGGAGGATATTAAGACGGAATATCAAAAGGTGAGAACTGATTTTGAAAATAAGAAACCGGTAAAGAAATATATTTCCTATGAGGAGGCGCAGGCCAACAAGGTGCAAATAAACTGGGAAGCATACAATACGCCGGCACCAACGTTCACGGGCACACGAACTTTTGAGAACTACGATCTCAATGAGATCCGGCAGTTCATTGACTGGAAACCGTATTTTATTGCCTGGGAGCTGCATGGCAGTTTCCCGCAAATCTTAACCGATGAAACAGTAGGAGTTGAAGCTACTAAATTATATAATGATGCCAATGCTCTTTTGGATAAGGTAATTGCCGAAAAAGGACTTACAGCTCATGGAGCTATCGGTTTTTGGCCGGCTAATGCTGTTGCATCCGATACTATCCGTGTTAAAAATGGAACCGCTGAAATTCATCTGGAATATCTGAGGCAGCAGATTAAAAAGGCCCCCGGGCAACCCAACCTCTCGCTTGCCGATTTCATAGCTCCCGTATCAACAGGGATTGAAGATTACATAGGCGCCTTTACCGTTACTATTGAAGGAATAGAAAAATATATAAAGAAGTTTGAAGCCGAATACGATGATTACAACAAAATCTCTATCCAGGCGCTGTGCGACCGTCTTGTAGAGTCTTTTGCAGAATGTTTACATCAGCGGGTTAGAAAAGAATTCTGGGGCTTTGCTAAAGATGAAAATTTAACGAAGGAAGATCTGATCAAAGAGCGATACCAGGGAATACGCCCCGCTCCGGGGTATCCCGCTTGTCCTGATCATCTTGAAAAACATAAACTTTTTAAACTATTGGGTGGTAAAAACACTACCCATATAAACCTAACGGATTCCTTAGCCATGTATCCGGCGTCTTCTGTATGCGGCTGGTATTTCAGTCACCCCAGGAGCCAGTATTTTGGTATAGGTAAAATTAAGGAAGACCAGTTTGAAGATTACGTACAACGCAGCCGGCTGACTGAAGAGCAACTACGGTTGTGGTTAAGACCGGTGTTGAATGATTAGCTGTAAATTAAAAATTAAAGGCGGCATTTAAAGCGCCTAAAAGCGTTTATTGTTTCTGGTAGATTACTTCGGCGGCTACACTTATATCCTGCTTCATATTGATGCCCGACTGCTGAATCGTTTTGGATTCAGTTGCGGAGGCATTGAAAATCAGTTTATCTCCTTCAATCCTGTACTTCAGACCGGTGGGTTGCACCGGGGTGATGGTAGCACTCCCCGAAAATATCAGCCCGCTGCTTACATATATTGAATCCCCGGTTATTATTTTATAGTCGGTTGTCCCGTCCGTTGCAGAAACGCTGTATTCAAACGGCGCCTCAAAAGAATCTATCCGTTCGTCATCTTCATAAAAATCCGTTCTTGTTGTTGTATCAATCGAGTAGGAAAGTCCTGTGGACCTGATGCTTCTGCTGTCAATGGCAAGGCTGCCGGTATTATTTTTAGTGACATATTCCGAATAGGTACGGCTTTCGACACCATTCCATCTTCGGTATAGGAGATAGCGCTAACTGCGCTGGCCACCAGTTTAATAAACTTATAATTGCCCGTAAGTACATTGGGCGTTTCGCTGGAATCCTTTTTGCAGGAGATAAAAGAAACGACTACAAGAAATGCTAAGAAGGAGAATGATTTTATTTTTATGGTTACAATTTTTTCAAAGATAAGTTGCCGTAAAACCTTTCGGTTATCAAGAACGAGGAGAACGATGCTTTTAGTATAAAAGAAATAACCCATTTCCAAAAAAGATTACATCGCCCGTTAAGATATGGATCTTAGCCGGGCTGATATTCCGGGACGGAGTCCCGGGAGAACATACATGATCCGAAGTCCGGAGACTTCGGACAGCGGCGATGGCGGCGCTGAGACGCAGCAGGACAGAGCAGGATATCCACGATCTTTTTATTGCCTATCTTGCCAAAGCTATTTATCTTTTAACCATCTTTTTATGGGGAGATAAGGCGAGACTGTTGCTGACCTGCGTTTAATATTAATACTTTAATTTGCTATTCTTATAACGATTGTAATACCCAGAATCTGATGAGCCGGTTCCATTCCCAAACCCATTGCAACGGATTGTTGAAGCCTCGTTTTATCGTTTTCCTTTGCCTGTTGCTTCTCGCTTCGGCTGCCATATTTGCCAATGAAAGCAACGTGGTATCGGAACCATCCTTCTGGCTTTGGACTTTTCTGGGGCGATTACACCCGCTGATGGTACATTTTCCGGTAGGATTGCTGGTAGTGGCCTGGTTTCTGGAGCTGCTCGTCTGGAAAAGAAAATCCAATGATTTTGGACCGGCACTCAAATGGCTGCTGATCATCGGTACCCTCACTTCCGTGCTTTCGGTAGTTTTTGGTTTGCTGCTGATCAATACCGAAGATTATGGCAGCGATACGCTGACGATACACCAATGGACGGGCATCGCCACTATGGTGTTGGCGGCCATCACCACCTATGCCTATTTCAGGAAATCGAGGGGGTTGCAAAAAACATTCCTGACGCTTACAGTGGCGGTAGTTACCGTTGCGGGGCACTACGGCGCCTCTATCACACACGGCGAGGACTACCTCACCAGCGTCCTGCCTTCGGCTGCTGCCGCTTCTGAATATGCTGCCAATCAACCCACATTTGTGCTGGCAAATGTTGAAGGGCCGTTGAACGAAGAACAGGTTCAGGAGCTCAACCTGCAGGTGCGCAGCATTTTCGCGCATAGCTGTACCAACTGTCATGGTGAAGCAAAACAGAAGGGAAGCCTCAGGCTGGATTCAAAAGAAGCCATTTTAAAAGGAGGGGAAGACGGGCCGGCCCTTGTGCCCGGAAGTCCGGAAAAAAGTGAGCTGATCAGGAGGATAAAATTACCCCGCGGACACAAGGAGGCAATGCCTACAAAAGGCAAGATGCTGACCAGGCAGGAAATTGCCATTCTTGAATATTGGGTGAAACAGGGAGCGCCCTGGCCATCGGGAGCGCTGAAAAGTATTTATCGCGTAGCCGAACTGGCACCGCGCATGCCTGAAATTCCTCCCGCTACGGGTGATCTTACCAGTCCGGTTGACCTTTTTGTGAATGATTATTTTTTGAAACATCGCGTGGAATGGAATAAAAGAGTAGATGACCGTACCTACATACGCCGGGTATATCTCGATGTAATAGGACTGGTGCCCAACCCCGATACCGTAGATGTTTTTGTGAAAGACACCCGCCCCAACAAACGGGAATTGCTGGTAAGCGGTTTGCTTGCCAGGAACGATGATTATGCACAACACTGGCTTACCTTTTGGAACGATGCCCTGCGGAATGATTACAGTGGCACCGGCTATATCACCGGGGGACGTCATGATATTACCAAATGGTTGTACAATGCCCTGCGGGATAACAAACCGTATGATCAGTTTGTAAAAGAACTGATCAGCCCGGATGAACAATCTAAAGGTTTTATAGCGGGAATCAAATGGCGCGGCGTTATCAACTCCAGCCAGCGTACCGAAATGCAGGCGGCTCAAAATGTATCCCAGATATTCCTGGGACTGAATTTAAAATGTGCTTCCTGCCACGATAGTTTCATCAGCGACTGGAAACTGGAAGACGCTTATGCTTTTGCCAATATATTTTCAGATAGCGCACTGGAGATCAACCGGTGCGATAAACCCACAGGGAAGATGGCGCCTACCCGCATCCTGTATAAAGAACTGGGAGAAATTGATGCCAACGCTATCCCACAGGAAAAATTAAAACAATTGGCCGAGTACCTGGTGCAACCCAAAGACGGCAGACTGTACCGCACACTGGCAAACCGGGTATGGGCGCAATTGATGGGGCGCGGCATCGTGGAGCCGGTGGATGAAATGGACCGCGAACCCTGGAGCCAGGATCTGCTGGACTGGCTGGCGGCCGATTTTGTGGCGTCGGGATATGATATAAAAAACCTCATCTATAAAATCCTGACCTCAAAAACATACCAGTTACCATCGGTAGGTATTAAAGAAGCGGAACTGGTAGTAGCGCCCGAATACGTATTTACCGGGATGTTACGCCGAAGGTTAACCGCGGAACAGTTTACCGATGCGGTGAGCAAATCTATCCAGCCGGTATATGGGGATAGTGCCATTGTATATAAACTGCTGCCTGAAGGGATCCGGGACGCGATCCCTTTTCCAAGAGCCGCCCTGGTAAAAAACGACGGTTATTTAACAGCCCTGGGGCGGCCAAACCGTGAAACGGTGTCCACCAGCCGGTTGTCACAAGCCAATTTACTGCAGGCGCTGGAGCTTACCAACGGAGATCGCTTTAATGACGCCATAAAACGGGCGGCTGAAAAATGGAAACGCGCCTACCCCGATCCACAGAAACTGGTTACTGAAATATACCGGAATGCATTAGGCCGGGTACCGGCTTCTGCTGAAGCAGCAGTGGCGCTGGAGGCATTGGGACAAGACCCCGATGAAGCGGCTGTGCAGGATCTGCTCTGGGCTATGACCCTGCATCCGGAATTCCAGCTGATTTATTAAATTTGAAGATACTGATTTGATGTGCCCGTAAAAGATGCCATTGGTACCACAGATGAAGTGATTGCGACGCAACAAAGACGCCATGAAATACCGGAGCCGGTATCATAAAAAAATATCAAGGGGTATCATTGCATACCATAAAACAAAAACAAAGAAATGAAAGCCAGTTGGAACAGAAGAGATTTTATTAAGCAATCCGGCGCCGCCACCCTTGCGGCACTGGCTGCGGGAGCGCCGGTGGCCGGTCTTCTTTCGGGTTGTGGCGGGGAGAAAAAGTTGAGCGTCAACAGCGCCGCCGACACGGTAATACTATTGTGGCTGGCCGGCGGGATGGCACACACCGAAACATTTGATCCGAAAGCCTATACCCCATTTGAAAAGGGCATGGAAGGAAACCGGGTACTGAGTACGTTTAAACCGGTACCCACCGTGTTGGATGGCATTCACTTTTCTGAAGGATTGCAGTCTATCGGGAATATCATGGACAAAGGCACCCTGATCCGGTCTTATGTGGCAGCCGATCTGGGACATATCCTCCACTCGCGGCATCAGTATCACTGGCATACCTGTTATGAACCGCCGCAGACGGTGGCTGCACCGCATATCGGCGCCTGGATCGCAAAGGAGCTGGGGCCTAAGAACCCGGTGATCCCCCCATTCATTGATATCGGACAACGGATGACCGTAGGCGAGGCGGAAGAACTGAAGGCCTTTCACACGGCCGGTTTTCTGGGAAACGAGTTTGGCCCGTTTTTTATTCCCGACCCCAGCCAGGGGCTCGAAAGTGTGCGTCCGCCCGTAGGGATGGATGCCAAACGTTTTGAAAAACGTAATCAATTATACAACGACCTGGTCAGCAAAAGCGCGATCGGTAAACTGGGCAGCGATTACCAGAAAGAGTCGTTGAAACGTTCGATGGAACAGGCTTATATGCTGTTGAATTCACCGGAGGCCAAAGCCTTCGACCTGAGCCTGGAGCCCAAAGAAGCCTATGATACTTATAATACCGGGCGCTTCGGGCTGGGCTGTTTATTAGCGAAACGATTAACGCAGCAGGGCGCCAGGTTTATCAGCGTTACCACCGAGTACGAACCTTTTAAAGGATTCGATACGCACGAAAACGGCCACACGCGGATGATAGATATGAAAAAAATGGTGGACGGACCTATCGCTCAGCTGGTAAAAGATTTAGACGAGAGCGGGCACCTGGAACGCACGATGATCATTGTAGCCAGTGAGTTCAGCAGGGATATGATGGTGGAAGGCCGCCCCGATGCCACCGTGAAGGAACAGGTGAATCAGCCGGACATTTTAAACGATATTAAATTTTACGGTATGCATCGTCATTTTACAGACGGATGCTCGATACTGATGTTTGGCGGTGGCATCAAAAAAGGCTTTGTATATGGTAAAACCGCCGACGAACGCCCGTGCAAGACGATTGAGAATCCGGTTAAGATTGACCAGTTGCACCAGACGATCTACCATGCCCTCGGTATCCCCCCCGATACCAATTATGAAGTTGAAAAGCGGCCCTTTTATACCACCCCGGATGGAAAAGGGGAAATAGTGAAAGAACTGCTGATCAAGGTGTAGGTTTTATCTTTTACTCCCCTTCTTCCCGGACAAGTCTCTGCTTCCGGCTCTGTGCGGGGAGAGCCAAAAAATAAATCCTGCCAATTATTTGGAAACTTAAAAAATATTTCCATACATTTATCCCAACAATCCGTCCCGCCCTCTCCGTTCCCCGATTGCTGTTTTAATTTCCATCCATCCTGTAGCGAAACCTGCTTTTATTGCTAACGAATAATTGTAAAACACCATTGACCGCGGTTAAGATCATACTGCTATCGGTTTTTGTTCCATTGTGCATATATGGACAACAGAAAGATTATTCCGATACGGCTCTTCGGACAAACAATCACCACCCGCACCCGGATATATCCCGTGATCCAAACGTTTATAAAACCCCCTTTCTTTTTCCATCTTCCGACAGTGTTTTTTATTTTCTGAACCTTATACCAGGTATCTGTAAGCTGCAACTGCTTTCATTTGACCTGGTGAAATTGCAGCAAGCAATGGTGGCTAAGCAAGCCACCGACAGATCCTCCCAATCAGACAGGCAATGGTTACAAATGCATGGTAATGTCAGCTATGATTTCTTTTACCGCTCGGCTGTTGACACGCCGTACGCCGACCGGAACATCATGCAGCATACTGTTAGCACCCGGATATATGCTACTCTTAAAAAAAGTATCCCTGTTGTTGTAGAGGTAAATGCCCGGCAGGGAAATTCCTATCTGTTCAGGAATTACCTAGACGCCAATATTCAATTTGACGGGCAGGCGTATCGGTCTTTGATAAAGCAAAACCTGTTTGAAAAAGTGCAGGCATTCTTATCCGGGCAATCCGCCGAAAAAGAACTACAAGCCGCATTGCAGGAACAATACAACCGGCGGCAAAAATTACGATCCTGGCTACAGGATGGGAAGCAATTACAGCAATTGGTGGAAAGCCGCCGGATCATGGATGGCTTTCTACCTGAAACGAACTGGAGCTCCATCATTAACAAAGAAAAAAGGATGCAGGCGTTGATGGACAGGATGGGGCAAACTTTCCGGCAAAATGACCAGGCAGAAAAATTGCAGAACTATCTTCAACAAGCCCGAAAATTCAAGCCTGTTGCAGCGGGTGGTTATAATCCGGGAGCGACAGGATTAAGAAGCAGTACCAGCCTGCCGGAAAATGTAGTTAAAGCAGTGGTGTTTTTAAAAGAATATGCCGGAAAGAAAGAAATATTTCACCAATACGGTAAAGCGCTCGATTCACTCGAACGGAAATATAAAGCAGAGCAAACCGCGCTGAAGCAACGGATAGACTCCGTGAAATATCTTATTCACCAAACCGATGACCCTTCCATTCTCTTAGGGCAAATAAAAAACTACGGATCAGACAGCCTGAAAAATTTCAAATGGTTCCGGCGCCTGATGGCGATAAAAAGATTTGCAGTTGGCAGAAGCAGCGTGGATTATTCGGAACTGACGGCTAAAAACATCAGCGTAACCGGCGTAAACGCAGCCTACTGCAACCGGGTATATTTCGCGCTGAGCGGCGGTTCGGTGGATTACCGTTACCGGGATTTCATGTTGAACAAAAAGCAAAGGATCCCGCAGTATTTGCTGTTGGCCCGCCTGGGTGTAGGAAATATCAATGAATCGGGCATTACCGCAACTGTGTTTCATGGCAAAAAGCAGGCTGCCTGGCTTAATAATAACGAGCCCGCGGTAAACCATATATGGGGCCTGGCTGTGGAACTGAGATACAGGTTGGATAAAAATAATTTTGTTCTTGCGGAAGCTGCTAAGTCCACCTATCCTGCACACACACTGCTGCAAAATACGGACGGTGCTTCAAAGAAGCCCGCATTATCGGATCGAACCAATGAAGCTTACACGATTAAACTCCTTTCTTATATTCCGTTAACCCAAACGCGGCTATCGGGGCAGTTTAAGAAAATGGGCATTCATTTCCAATCCTTTAATGTGTATAACATCAATGCCAATTACAATGCGTGGCAGGTAAAAGCGGATCAGTACCTGTTTAAGAAGGCCTGGTTTATTTCCGCATCGGTTAAAACCAATGAGTACAATTCTCCTTATACCATTTACAACTACAAAAGCAGTACACTGTTCACTACGGTGCAGACTACCCTGCGTTTAAAGAAATGGCCGGTGATTTCAGCAGCGCTTATGCCTTCCGCTCAATGGTATAGATCGGGCGACGATATTATTGAAACCCGGTTCAGCACTTTAATGGCTTCCGTAAACTATATGTACCGCACGGGCGCCGGCTATATGAATACCGCTCTCCTGTTCAATCAATTCTATAACGACAGGGATCAGCGGCAATTCATGTACTACAATGCCAGCAACTGGTTGTTCAGTCATAGTATTATGGGTGAGCGACTGACACTGAATACTTCCGCCGCATTGAGCTATAATGCCGGTTACCGTCTGCAAACTATTGACCAGGGCGCTATAGTAAGATTTAATAAATGGTGGCGGGCAGGCGGAGGCATGAAATGGAACCGGCTGAACAGGATAAATAATATGGCCGGTTATTACGGTAGCACGCAGCTCAAATTAAAATCATTGGGAGAACTGGAGTTTTCCTTTGACCATGGTTTTCTGCCGGGGTTGAAAGGCACCTTATTACCCAACGATATGGGCAGGATCATTTACATCAAAACTTTTTAAAACTGAATATAACAATGATGACACGGATATGGATCGCACTATTGAGCCTGAGCAGCATCACCTGTGGCTACAGCCAGTTGTTGATCAACCCCCAGATCCCGCCACAGGGGCTGATGCAAAAGAAACAACTATGGAATATTCTTTGCGTCAACAACACCGGCCTGCCCCAGCATGTGCAAATACAAATATGGCTTACCGATAGTGAAAGCGGACAACAGGTATTGACCGGCCTTGGAGCAACCTTGCTGCTGCAAAAGGGAACCACGATGTTGAGGGAAGATGATGTAGCGCCCGTCCGGTATCAATATACAGGCTCCTACACTACTACGGACGTCGGCACCGGCAACTGGCTGATGCCGGGGATTTATAATATCTGTTACACCCTGTCGGGTGTGGACGAAAAGTTGGGCGTTCCGTCTTCCGAAGCATGCCTGAATACAGCAGTTGAACCACTCAGCCCGCCGCAACTGATCTCCCCGTCGGACACTTCAATGGTGGAAACCGTTTATCCGGCTTTTAACTGGATCCCGCCGGCTCCCTTATCCATGTTTTCAGATTTGAAATATGAGTTCCTGGTCGTGGAGATGAAAGACGGTCAGAGCGCTTATGACGCCATACAACGTAATGCTCCCCTTTATATACAGCGATATATGGAAGCCCCTTTTTTGCTCTATCCTTCATCTGCCAAAACATTGGACAAAGGAAAACAATATGCCTGGCAGGTAGTTGCTAAAAATGGTGCCGCGTATGCGCAGAAAACGGAAGTTTGGCGCTTTCGGATAAAGAAAGATGCTGCCGCTGTTATAATAGATAACAGCGCCTATATAGGTTTAAGCAGGGGTTACGATGCGCAATCGTATAGCTGCCAGGGTAAGATGCGTTTTGCCTATAATAATGAAACCGGCGATTCCACTGCCCACGTGAATATTTATTTACTGCAGGATGAAAAGAGAATCCCGGTGGATTCGAAATCCATTCCTTTAAAACAGGGAGAAAATTTTGTTGATATACCAATCGGTAATAACGGCAGGTATCAAAATCTGCAGGAGTATGTGCTGGAACTGACTAACAGCCGGAAGGAGCAATGGAACCTGCGATTCCGGTATGTGAAAAAAGAATAACAGCCGGCGAAAAAAGCTAACCATTTTAAACCATTCAAAACACTGAAAAACACCCCTACATAATGCAACGGTTTTTACAAAAGCACCAAAAAGGAATTGCTTCCATCTTACTTTCCGTATTCTTTTCAGAATGGTGGTTGTCCGCATTTGCCGTGACCGGCGCCCCTCAGTCGCTCACTTCTCAAAAGTTTATCTCCATTTTTGAAATAAACCAACAGGAGAATATTCGGCCGGAATCATTGCGTTTTTTAGACAGGACCGGTCTCATACCGGAGCCGGGCAATAAAAAAACCATCTCTGTAAAGGAAAGCAAAGTTTCAACGGGTCCCGGTCCGGGACAGCCGGAGATGCAGTCCTTTCAAAGCATAGGCGCTGCTGATATGGTAGATCTTTTTACCGGCGATTTTTCCTATACGATCCCCCTGCTGGATGTGGGCGGCTATCCTGTGAATATTCACTATCGCAGCGGCATCACAATGGACCAGGAAGCAAGCTGGGTAGGACTGGGCTGGAACATCAATCCCGGTACCATCAGCAGGAATATGCGCGGACTGCCCGATGATTTTAACGGAGAAGACCTGGTGGTAAAAACACATTCCATGAAGCCCAACTGGACGGCCGGGGCAAATGCCGGTTTCGGATTGGAGCTGTTTGGATTGGAAACGACAAACGCCGGTATGGGTTTAAATATGGGACTGAACGGTTCTTTGTATTACAACAACTACAAAGGGTTAGGACTTTCCACAGGACTGTCTTTGGGCTTTAATGCCTCCCAACCGGCAAAAGGTTCCTTAACTGCGGGGATGAGTTTGCAAACCAATTCGCAAACAGGGATCACGCTTTCTCCTTCTTTTGACCTGACTTTTAAAAATGCTGTTTCCGAAGCTGCCGGCATTCTGAGCAGCGGCTTTTCGGTAAGCTCCGGTTACAGCACGCGGGCGGGGCTGCAGGCATTAACCATCCACTCAAAAGGAGTGAAGAAAAACACAAACGACATCAGGAATAACGGATCCGTCAAAGCGGGCCCAACCATTTCGGGAAACATCGTTCATATTTCCCTGGCGCACCAGGCTTATACGCCGTTGGCGCCGATCCCTTTTACCAGCTACCAATATGGTTTTCAGGCAAAACCCGGCTCCGAGTTTTTCGGGATGCATCCCAACGTGTCGCTGGGTGGTTTTTACTCACGTCAATATATAGCCGATGGAGACAAAACGCAAACCTTCCCTGCTTACGGATACCTGCATTTTCAAAAAGCAAAAAACATTGCAAATGCGCTGCTCGATTACAATCGCGAAAAGGAACTGGTCTATCATGCCGATCCACCGGTGCCACATATCGCCATTCCTATCTATACCTACGATATTTATACCATCACCGCGGAAGGAAACGGGGGAATGTTTCGTCCCTACCGGGGAGATATCGGCTATATGAGAGATGCTGCAATCCGGTCTAAAAGCGAGGATGGAAGTTTTTCGCTCGACTTAGGTTCCGGCAACCTGGTTCATGCCGGATTTGACATCCGCGTGAACACTGCCAACACGCAAAATTCCGAGTGGGAAGAAGCGAACCTGCTACTACCGCAATTGCCTTTCGTGGAGTCGGACAGTGTTTTTGAAGCGGTATATTTTAAAAACCCCGCAGAAAAAACCATTAATGACCAGCGTTGGTACGATCAGATGGGAGACACCGACCCCGTGATGGCGGTGATGAATCAATTTGACGACCCCGTACTTTCTCCCTTTTTACAACGCTATAAAAACAAGCTGCCGGTTGGGAACAAAATTAAAGTGGAGGCCCAACAAACCCTGAAGCGGAACCGCGAGAAACGCAGCCAGGTGATCAGTTACCTCCCGGCGGAAGATGCCGCGCTTTTCGCCTTAGACAAGAGGATCATGAGCTACCCGGTGAATACGTTTTTTGGAGGGAGATGCGGGGAAGATACCTGCACCAATTTCTTTGAGATAAACTGTGATCAAAAGATAATTCCCCAGTCCCGGATCTCTTCCGCACGAAAAAAACATCATATCTCCGAATTAACGGTGCTTAACCCCGATGGCAGAAGGTATATCTATGGGTTGCCCGTGTATAACCTGATACAAAAAGATGTGAGCTTTAGTGTAGAGAAACACAACGCCAATACATCCACCGGCCAGGTAGCCTATACCCCGGGTGTTGACAACAGTGTAAATAATAAACTGGGCAAGGACAATTTTTATGCAGCCGAACAGATGCCGGGATATGCGCATTCCTTTTTACTAACCGGTATTTTATCGTCCGACTATACAGATAAAACCGGCGATGGGATTACCGATGACGATATGGGAGACGCCATAAAGTTCAATTACACCAAAATCTATGGAGAGACAAATCCTTTTCGATGGAGGACGCCGTTTGCCGAAAACCTGGCGCAGTACAATGAAGGCCTGAAAACGGATCACAGCGACGACAAGGGCAGTTATATTTATGGCGAGAAGGAAGTTTGGTACCTCCATTCCCTGGAATCAAAATCAATGATAGCGGCTTTTACGCTGAATGATCCGGCTCAGGGTGAAAAGCGGGAGGATATTTACGGCGTTAAAGGAGAGAACGGTGGACCGGATCAGCAACAACCGCTTCGCTATCTCAAACAGATAGACCTGTATAGTAAGGCGGATTATCTCAAAAACAAAACCGCTGCCAGACCTGTCAAGACCATTCACTTTGAGTACAATTATGAACTCTGCCCTGGCAATCCATCTTCCGTCAATGGCAAAGGAAAGCTGACCTTAAAAAAGATATGGTTTACCTATAACGGCAATAATAAAGGGCAAAAGAATCCTTATGTGTTTTTGTATCATCCCCGGAATATTCCATCAAAAGCTAATCAGCCATTGACGGAAGAGAATGCGCCGGAAGAAGCGTTTAATCCCTCCTACCATCCCCGGGGATCCGACCGGTGGGGCAGTTATAAAAACGCGTCGGATAATCCCGGCGGGTTGAATAATGCCGACTATCCTTACGTGTTGCAATCCGGCAATAGCGATTGGGACAGCGTGAAAGCGGCTACAAATGCTGCCGCCTGGACTTTAAGTGATGTTATCCTTCCCTCCGGCGGCCGGCTGAATATCGAATACGAAGCAGACGATTACGCCTTTGTGCAAAACAAAAGAGCGATGCAGTTGTGCATCCTTGAAGGTATGGGAAAGAACGAGCGCCTGTCCGAGAAAAATACCGTTTTATATGGAGATTGGAATGAATCGTATGAAGATTACCGTTATGCATTTGTCAGGGTGCCTTCGCCCATCGTTGCCAATACTACGGCAGATCAGAAAAAAGAAATCCGGAGAAAATACTTAGACGGAGTTGAAAAACTCTATTTCAAATTGCGGGTGGAAATGCCCGGGGATATTTATGGCAGCGGGGAAGAACACGTAACCACTTATGCCCGTTACGAAGACTATGGGCCCACCACTGATCCGCGGGTGATCTGGATTAAACTGAAAGGCACGGCAATGCTGACCGGAGGAGATGGAGATGCCAGCCCGCTTGCTAAAACCGCCATTCAAACCCTGCGGTTGAATCTTCCTTCGAAGGCCTATCCCAATTCCGATCTGAACGGAGAAGCCGATATGATTGCCATCATAAAGGCCAGCTCAGCTATGTTGCTCAATCTGCAGGAACTTTTTCTGAAATTCCCGGTGCAGGCAAGAATGAGAGGCTGGGCCAAAAAATTCAACCCCAAACAATCCTTTATACGGCTGAATAACCCCGATGGTAAAAAATTTGGCGAGGGGCTGAGGGTAAAACGGATCACCATTTATGACAACTGGCGGCAAATGACCGGGGGTATTGAGCAGGAAGCCACGTACGGACAGGCGTATGATTATACAACCGTAAAAAGTATGGATGGTGTTGAAACCCTGATCAGCAGCGGCGTAGCCAGTTATGAACCGCAGATCGGCAACGATGAAAACCCGTTCCGGTTACCTGTAGAATATGAAGAGCAGATCGCTCCCCTGGCGCCGGTGAATAATATGTATTCTGAATTCCCATTAGGGGAGGCGTTTTTTCCTTCCCCATCCGTCGGGTACAGCAAAGTGAGGGTTCATACCATTCATCACCGGGAAATAAAATCAGCCACCGGTTTTGAAGAAACGGAATTTTATACCACTTATGATTTTCCTACCCGGACGGAACATACGCCATTGGAAAGCCGGAAGTATAATTCGGAGAGCCTGTTGAATCTTTTAAACCTGTATTCAAAGAAAGCCCTGGCTTTTTCCCAGGGCTTTCAGGTGGAGCTGAACGATATGAACGGGAAAATAAAAGGCAAGGCTTCCTACCCCGAAGACGACCCGGTACATCCTTTGGGCTATACCCGCTATTATTATAAAGTAGAAGACGAGCATGCGGAACACAAGCGGCTATCGAATACCGTTGCCACAGCAGACCCGGCCAATGGCCATATCAACAGGCAGGTGCAGATCGGAAAAGAAGTGGAACTGATGGCGGATCTGCGGCAGCAGGAGTTTATATCGCAGGGTGCGAGTATGGAATTCAATATGGATGGATTTATGATAGGGATCATCCCTGTTACGATCCCCATGCCCTGGGTAATGCCGCATTACGAAATGAATCGCTACCGGTCTGCGGCCATCACCAAGATAGTACAACGGTATGGAATACCCTATAAAACAATGGTGTACGAAAAGGGCAGCCTGGTAACTACAGAAAACCTCCTGTATGACGGTGAAACGGGCGAGGTATTGCTCACCCAAACCAATAACGAGTTTGACGACCCCGTATATCAGTTCAGCTATCCCGCGCATTGGGCATATAGCGGGATGGGACCGGCGTATAATAATATCGGCGCTATTTTCCAACAAATCAATATAAAAGATGGCAAAATAATATCCGCCCCCGGCTACCCCAATATCGAAAATTATTTCGAAAGCGGCGATGAAATTAAAGTCACCGGCGGACTCGAAAAAACAGCGGATATCAATGGCGTTAATCCCTGTACAGGATTTGGCGTATGTGACGATCCTTCCTATTCCCCATTGACGATCCCCAAAAAGATATGGGCGATAGATGCTGCAAAAGGGGAACGCCATGCAAAAGTGAAAGGCATCTGTTTTATTGATGAAAACGGAAAATTCTTTACCGGGTCGGGCAATACCCTGCAGATCATCCGCAGCGGCAAACGTAATATGCCGGCGATGCCGGTGGGATCTACCGTAAGTCTTGAAAGCCCTGTGCAGGAGGTGGACGGACAGTGGATGCTGGTGCTGGATAACACCACCAAAGTAGTAAACACTGCCGCTTCGGTTTATGCCGATTTTTGGAAAGTGGAAGACGCCAGGTACCAGCCCAAAACTGTAACAGTTAAAAAGAACGCGATGAAAAAGCTGGTATTGAATCCTTTGCCGGAATATACTTTTTCCATTAGCAAAGATTACAAAAGCAGGCGGATCGGAGGTGGAAACAGCTATGAAAACTATTTGGCCTTCACCAACAGCCCCTACTTTGAAGTATCGGAAAACATGCCGTCTTCCGGAACAGATACCAGGAATGCCCACGAACTGGAAAGCTGGATGAAGTTTGATCTGAGCGGCTTGCCTTCAGACGCATCCATCGTAAATGCGTCTTTAGCGCTTTATCCGCATTTGGACCAACACACTGAAATCCGGGGAGGAGCTTATGCCGACACCCGGAATCATCCGGGCATCGAACCTCACCATAACGGGCGGAATGAAAAAGCCAACGAATCTTATTTATACCTCGATTTTAATACTTCCCTCACCTATCTCAATCCGTTGACCTTAGCGGATGGATCCAACACGGTAAAAAATATTTATAATACAACGAACCGCCTGAGCCCGGTTTATTCCACCATCTTTTCAACCAATAAAGAAAGCAGTTTTTTAATAGATGTAAAAAGCCTGGTGGCGCTGACCCGAGGCCGGGCCGACAAACAGCATACCTGGCTCAGGATGAGAGGTATCGGCGCCGGCAGCAATGGAACGAATAAACTTTGTTTCTGGTCGGCCAACTCCCGCAGTATGGATTGCAGTGTTTACGGGCCACCGGCACAGCAGCCTGAGCTGCTTAACAATCCCTCCGTAAATGGGCTATTGGCTGCTATTCCCTGTCCCTCCTGCAGTAACGTTGGAACCGGGATCGGAAAAGATTTCTGTAACACCGCTCCCCAACTAACCATTGAATATATCGCCTGCGAGCCCGGATATTCACTCATACAGGAATGCGATTCCTTCTATTGCGTGAAAACCGTAGCCATGGATACCTGTTTATCGCGCTTTGCCGACACTACTGTTAACCCCTATCGCTGGGGTGTCCTGGGCAACTGGCGATTAGAAAAAGCCTATACCTATTATGACAAACGTACGGAAAACCAGATCGCCGGAAAAGATGCGGAAACCAATATCCGGGAATACGGTACGGTCAATAATTTTACCCCTTTCTGGAAGTTCAAAGCGGGAACCATCGTACCAACCAATGACACCATAAAATGGGTATGGAACAGCCGTTCCACACAAGTCAACAGGAAAGGGTACGAACTGGAAAACAAAGATCCGCTGGGCAGGTACAACAGTGTCCAATACGGGTACAACGAATCCATGCCGGTGACAATAACACAGAATGCCCGTTATACCGAACAGGCATACGATGGCTTCGAAGATTATGCATATAACAATAACCGCTGCAACGATGGTTGTATCATACAGGAGCATATTGATAAAAAAGTGTTGAAACCTTTTGTAACCAATGAAGACGCCCATAGCGGTTTGTACAGTTTAGGCGTTCCCGTGGGCAGCGCTGCGCGCTTAGTAGTAGCTATGGAAGACACCCTGCGCACCTCGCCCGATCCCGTACTTAAATTCAAAATTGATACGTCTGAGCGGATCACCATCAACAGGGTGAGCGCCGGTACAGGGATGAAAGCAACCGTGTACAAAAACTATGATTATACGAATGATACCTATGGTCTGGGGCAATATAATTACAGTGGCTTCCGGGTACCGGTGCAGCCGCCGGCAGAATACCCGGACAGGGATGTTAATTATGATCAAAGAATTGCCGCCACCCGGAGCCTGTTTGGACTTTCCAATAATGACGTCAATTACAAAATTACCTGGGAGGGATATCTGACGCTTCGTAAAACCGCTCAAACGAACACCACCGACCCTGAAGGCATTTACCGGTTCAGCGTGTCGGCAATCAACGCTTTTAAGCTTTGGATTGATGACCAATTGGTGTTGAATGCCTTCCCCAATGATCCCGTTTATTACAATAATGTAAATAACGCCGCCCTGTTCAGCTATCCTGTAAAACTGAATCATGGCAAAATTTATAAAATCCGGATAGAACATACAAAGGGTCGTCAAAATGAGGGACAGGGAAGGGTATTGCTCAACTGGGTCAGGCCCGGAGCTACAAGTCCCGTAAAAATTCCCGTTGCCAATCTGCACAACGATGCGGGTGAAGCCAGTGCGTCCATACAAAAGAATACTATTCATTGCATCAGATGGGATGGTATCCGTGCTTCAGACAATATCCGCTACGATGAATTTTCCCCGGCTGCGGGTAACCGTTATGTAATGAGCGCCTGGGTAAAAGAACCGAAAGACTGCAAATGCGAAAGCTATGAAAATGCAGCTATTGAAATTGTCTTCTGGAATAGATGGGGAAATCCGATGGGACAGCCGATTCTGCTTCGTCCGTCAGGGAACATTATTGAAGGCTGGCAGAGAATAGAGGAAGTGATCAGCATCCCGGTGGAAGCCGTTAAAGCTGACATAAATTTCACAGCCGCATCCGGGGATGGCAATACGGGGAAGATATTCTTTGACGACTGGCGGTTCCATCCCTACAATGCCAACATGAAATCCTGGGTGTACCATGCCATTAACCTGCAACTGATGGCGGAACTGGATGAAAACAACTATACGTCCTTTTATGAATACGATGACGATGGCACTTTAATCAGGATTAAAAAAGAAACGGAGAGGGGTATTAAAACCATCAAAGAAACCAGGAGCACATTGCGAAAGGAGTAACGGGGAGAACAATCATACCTATTAATCTTAGCAACATAACAGAATATGAAGACAATATTAAAAACAACCGGGCTGATAATTTTGCTGATCGCATTTTTCAACCGGGGAAATACCCAACAGTATGCAGAAATAATAACAGAATTGCAGAAAATAAAAAATGCATATGCCGATACCGGTTACAACAGTTTTTCCATTAAATACCAGTATTCGAGAGAAGCCGCGCCCGGCAGGATACTGGACACGCTTTCCTTTGAATACAGAATAAAAGGTAACCGCTACCACTGTAAGCTGGATCAGATTGAACTCATGCAAAACGACAGCGTACAGCTATCGGTATATAACAATGAAAAACTGATTGTTCTTTCCAATCCTTCCATTCGTGAGGATATGGATAATATTGTGATGAGTCATTGGGATTCTGCTTTCGTGGCTGAGTATATAGATTCGGTTGCCGTTATTGGTAAAAGTAATAACCGGACGATCCAATTCCATTTCACGCCTTCGGCAAAATACAGTTCGTGCAGCATTACCTACAACAGCAAAACCGGGCAGCCCGATAAAGTCAGCTATGTAGAACGGGCAACACAAAGTATGGAGGAGGGGCAACCCCGGCCCAACGGGATCATCATTACCATGCTTTTTTCAAAAGTAAACAAGAGCACTTTCAGCGAATCCGTTTTTGACGAGAAGAAATACGTGCAGATGCGGGGAGACCAATGGGAATTATCATCGTCGTATAAAAATTATAAAATGATCAATATAAAGAACAAACATCAATAAAAATGCCTGGCTTATGTTGAAACCTATCTTTTTATTGCTTTTTGGGATCCTTTCCGCTGTTGCAGTTCGGGCCGTGGACGAACCTGTTATAGTAGCGCCTTTGGAAGGCCGCCTGGGGCAACTGCTACCCAACGCTACGGCAGAAGTAAAGGATAATGATTTTTTTGACGATCTGAACCGGTCGCCGAAAAAATATACCTCCACCGTCATTAAAAACATCCTTACTTTTTCTATTGACGAAGGTTCACCCGTTTACCTCAAAGCTCCCTTCATTGCCACCCTCACTTATCGTTTATACTACCACCTGAAATCTTCCCCTGAAGAAGAATTATCCATAAGTGAAGACCAGGTTCTGGAAATCCATTACGATACTTCTACATCTAACGCTTACAAGCTGAGGACCAGTTTCATTTTTGAAGATGCAGTAAAAGTAAGAGTGCAAATAGTGGGTGTAACTACCACGGCTTCCGGTTGGGATCCGGTGCAGGCGCTTAGGTTTACCAATGAGATGAGGATCAGCCGGGTTTATGCTTTTGATTGCGAAATCAATAAAGTGGCTGTTATACAATACACAGCTCCACAACCGGAAGCCGACGAACTGGAAGTTTCCTGGATCGCGTCTGAAGGCGCTGATGAATACGATCTGGAATGGGCATATATAGATAATACTGCCTACAACAGTAATCGCTATGGAATGCCCGGCTCTGCAGCCTTTGAAAAAAATATTTTTAAGAACAATGCCTCCCGCGTTACGCTTACTTATAAAACCCCGGGCTATAAAATTCCCCTGCTGTATGAAAATGACGGACTATTGTTTTTCAGGATAAGAGCGGTACAGGTGGCAGAATCAGGAAGGCGAACGGAAACCCATTGGAGCCATTATAACTCTTTTGAATATACTGCCGGTCATCAGCCTCACCTCAACTGGCAGTCGTCCACTGCGTTCGCGGAAGAGGGAAAGCGAAAATCGTTGTTGCAATATTTCGACGGTTCTTTACGTAACCGGCAGAGCGTTACCAAAGATAATAGCTCCAATACCATTGTGGTAGCGGAAAGCATGTATGACTACCAGGGGCGTCCGGTTATACAGGTGTTACCATCCCCCACTATCAACAGTGTAATTAAATACACGCCCCGGTTCAATCATTTTATAAACAGCAGCGCTTATTATAAAGATAACTATGATAAAATACTTCCCGGCAATGACGATTGCTATGGCGCCGCCCCGGCCTTGGACCCTGCAAAAGGAGGAACGGCACAATATTATTCTCCATTGAATCCTGAAAAAGATGAGGGCAATAACAAACTGATCCCCGATGCCAACGGCTTTCCCTTTACCGAAACAAAATACCTGCGTGACAATACCGGCCGCATTGCTGCACAAAGCGGCGTGGGCGCAGAACACCGGTTGGGTTCGGGCCACGAGACGAAATATTATTACGGCAATCCCGATCAAAGCGAATTGGATGCCCTGTTTGGAACAGAAGCCGGCAACGCTTCGCATTATTTTAAAAATATGGTGCGCGATGCCAACGGACAATACAGTGTTTCTTATTTAGATATGCACGGACGAACCATTGCCACAGCTTTAGCCGGCGATCTTCCGCCCACTACCAGGCTGGACTACCTTCCATCCAAACAAAACGGTTATCTGGTTAAGACGCTTACTTCTCCATCCAATAATATTGTTAACGGACTGGTGATAGAGAGCAGCAAGGGTTTACTGGTGACGCAAAAAGGAGAACATCAGTTTACCTATTCCTTACTGCCGGAAAACGTGGATATCCAAAACTGCAGCGCTGAGGATGTATGCTATAGCTGTTCCTACAACCTGGAGATCACCATCAGTGACGACTGCGGGAATAAACAGTTTGGTGGAACGCCTTATGTTTATAAAGAGGTGGTTGGAAATATCAGCGCTGCCTGTGCCAATCTGCCGGCTTTATTTACCCTGAATTTCAACAAAGTGCTGGAAGAAGGCAGTTATACCGTTACCAAACGGTTGACCATCCGCAATGAAGCCATCGCACAATACCAACAAACTTTCGCCGGGGCCAACCTGTGCAAAACCGTTCAGGATTTTGTTCAGGAGCAGAAGAACATCTTCCTCGAGGCGACCAACAACTGTGCAACACCCTGCACCTCATGCCGGACTCAGTTAGGAAATTCAGAGCAGGAATTCACAACAAAATTTCTTACGGACAACCAGCTTGATGCACAGTCTCCATCCGACCAGGAACTTGCCCGTGCCACCTATCAAAAATTGCTGAAACAATGCGGCGAGATGTGTGCTGTTGCCCCTGCATTGAATTACCCCGATCAGTTGCGGATCCTGATGCTGCAGGATGTAACGCCGCCTTATGGGCAGTATGCCGATCTTTCTGACTTTGAAATGACCGGAGGGCAAAAGCTGTACTTTAAATACGGCATTTTTGGCAGGGTGTCTGAAAACAGCTCCCAGCTCCGGTACACGATTGCTTCCATCCCCTATAAAGATGCAAACGGCAAAGCGGCCGTCATTACGGTGATGCGCAACGGTCAGTTGATGTCCCTGCGGCCTCAGCAACTTACGGTTGAAGAATTTGCCGGACATTTTCAGCCGTCCTGGGCGGAGGCGCTGGTGGATAACCTTCATCCCGAAATTCTTAAATATAATATCCTGACACAGACACCCATCACCATTAACCAGCCGGCAGTGGGCAGAGACAACTATGAATGGGACAGAGATTTTATTACCACCGAGACCTTTGCGGAAGCTATGCAGAAAGGTTATCTCAATCCAACCGGCAATCCGGCCTTTACCGCGAAGCATCCCCGTCACTTTACTCCCATGCCGGCGCATGGGGATCCTTTCTTCAGTATGCACAATCTGCAGCGCAACCAGATGCACAACTACATGAACAAGGTGGCATCAGGAGGCGGTACCGACCTGGATATCTGGATGGCCGCTTCCGTGTCGGCATTTTGCAACGATCAGAACGATCTTGCCTGCATGAGCGTACAGATTGCAACTCCGTTCGGCACGGATGCCTGTGACGCCGACCTGGACATGGCCTGGCGCGCCTTCCGGGCTATGTACAAGGCTAAGAAAGACTCCCTTATCCGGGTAATGGTAAACAGCAATACTTATGGCGCTCCTTATCTTGATCCCCAAAAGTATCATTCTTATTTTGCAGAGCCGCATTCGATCATTACAGCCAATACCGGCATCAACGATCTCGAAAGTAAAGCCGGGGTGAATGCCGCCCTGGAAAATTTTTATACCGATGGCAATACGTGTACCGGATATTCGGAACTTTGGTGGAACAAACTAACACCATGCGATACCCTGAAACTGCAGGCGTATAAAACACAGATATTGGCCGACCTGATTATGGTTTGTCAAAAAGGCACAGATACAGACCATATTATGGGCGCTTCATCCATCGCTCCCGGAGCAACTCATACCTTCCGGGATTTTGATGAAGTGCTGGCCCACTACCGGCAATTATACAACAACAGCAACCCCAACGATCCCATCAGCCTTCTTGATTGTAATGGCAGTCTGCTGAATTTCCCCGCATCATATAATACGCCCGGGGTTGTAGCCAACAAGCCTGTGATTACCCGGCCGGAAGCCTGTGAATGTGAACGGATAGCTGCTTTGCATACTGCTTTTGAACAGGAACAGATGGACCCCGATTTTGCAGCCTATATTTTCCGCACCTTACAAACCGTCATCAGCAACGGCGCTTTGGATACGCTGATGGGATTATGCAACAACGATCCCGGATGTCGTAATCTTGGTACTCCATTATTTATCCCACCGGCGTTGCAATGTGGTACGGATGCCGTTTGCGTACCCTGTAATGCCGTGGCCGAAGCGTATAACGATTTTAGTGTCCGGTATCCCGGATACCTGCCGGCAATTGAATCAGCTACGGAGCAGCAGGGAAAAATCAATGAACTGTTCGGTCATTTTATGAACCGGCGGTTTGGCTTCAATAAATACGCACAGGAGTACCTGGCATTTATGGACAGTTGTGCTTTTAACGATAGGGATACTGAGCGCGACAGCCTGTTAGCATTGAAGGATCGGTATAACAGAGATAAAAACCCGTTGAGAGTAAGGGTTATCCTGCAATCCAATTCTCTCAATCCTACAGTTTATGACGATGATATCGGCAAATCCATATCAGACGGCGTCTTACGTTGGCCGCAGGAGATCAGGGATACAGCCAGGGGTTATTTCGAATATTTTCAGCATGTGGTGGCGGGTTCCCGGTATTGTTTTGAAAATGGCTACGCCATAGAATTCCGGTTTAAATTTTTAAAGAATGATATCCGGGATGGGGAGGAGTTTTTCTATTACACAGATCCCAACGGGGAGTTTGTATTATACAGACGTGCCAGCGGGCCGGTAGAAAGACAGGGAATCTTTTTGTTGCGGATTAGGGGAATTGATCCTGAAACCGGGAAGAAGGTAAATATAAACAATGACGTTACCTTGATCAGCAACGATCCGGATTTGATTTTCAAGGAATGGACAGACATGAAGTTTGAGATATCTCCGGACCATTTCAGCGTATATGCAAATAACATATTGCTACGTGAAGTGCCTTCAGGCGGTGCACCGCTGACAAACTGGGGTGGGTTTACCCTTTGCTTCATGCACTTCCAGGCAGCGTTAGATTGGACCAGGATTTATGATCATAACGGGAAGCAGGTGTTTTTTGATGACTATCTCTCCAACAACACCCGGCAAATCATTGACCCTTCATTTTTATGTCCGCAACCAGCAGTAAGTTGTGAGCAGGCGTTTACTGCTTATTTCAACCAGCAAAGAGGAAGCGGGTATTCGTTTAAGCAGATAGATTCCTTGTATCGCCTTATTACAGGGTATCCTGTTGATGTTTGTACGGTTCCCGATTTTGGGAAAGCCGATTCTTTACGGCGCCTCACAGATAGCTTTTATATGAATGTCAAACCCGGCATAGTAACTCATTTCCTCAACACGCAGGAAGGGCAGAGACTGACCGGGCTTGATCAAATTGTGGAAAATGGTGTAGTGCAATTTCCTGACAGTATAAGAGTACAACCAGGTGAGTCGTATAATAATTACCAATTTGATTTTGTTGCTTTTTGTACCAACAATGGTTATTCCATAGAAAGTAGATTTAAATTTTTGCAGAATGTGTTAGATGGAGACATATTCTATCTCGGGTTTAGAAGCATACAACCTGTTTTTTTTAGAGATCCGACAGGACTATATATAAGCAGGGTGGACTTGTATGGTTATAATAATGCCGGATATCCAACTGTAACAATCCCTTTAAATAGGCTTGTAGATACCAGTGCGTATGCTGTTTTAAACTGGATGACTATAAAGGCAGTGATAAAGCCTGATAAATATGAACTTTATTATAATGACAAAAAGGTTTTTGAATACAACAGGGATCCGTCAGTGCCGATAGGCAATCAGGAAAATTTCGGTTTGGGGTTACGGGGCAGACAAGGCGCCGTAGATTGGGTGAGAGTGGGAGATGTCAATGATAATACCATGTTCTTCGAAGATTATAATGACCTCTCGCATCCCGCAACCGTAAAAACGGACTTTATTTGTAAAGTCCCTTCGGATTGCCAGGCTGCCTTCGCCCATTATTTCAACCGGAAACAACAAACCAATTATACTTATCAGGAAATAGAATCCATATATAAACTTGCAGGTGCGCCCCTCGATGCCTGTGAGCCCCGGAGCACGCCGGTTGCCAATACGGGGCGCCTCCTTTGCGGCAATACCACGCCTACGGCTATTCCCATAGAAGCCCGGGTGGAAAGCCCCTGTGCTGATAGCCTTGATTTTGCTGTCAGCCGGGGATATGAAAGATATACCGCTTACAGGGATTCCCTGATCGGGGAATTTAATCAAACCTTCATTAACAAGTGCCTCCGGGCAGTTATGAACGAAAGCTTTACAGTAAGCCAGCCGGTGAGCGAATACCATTATACCTTGTACTACTACGATCAGGCGGGAAATCTGGTAAAAACCGTGCCGCCTGCCGGTGTCAGACCCAATTACGATGCGGACTGGCTGCAGCAGGTGAGAGATGCCAGGTTGAACACAACGGTGATGGTACCCGCTCATGAAATGACTACTCAGTACCGTTATAATAGTCTCAACAAGATAGTGCAGGAGCGTAGTCCCGATGCGGGAAAGTCCAAATTCTGGCACGACAGGTTAGGCAGGTTAGCCATCAGCCAGAATGCACAGCAGGCTAAAGTCAACGAAGATGGTCCCGGCGTAAAGTACAGCTACACACGCTACGACTACCTGGGACGAATAACCGAAGTAGGCCAAATCAACAATGGATCTGCCGACATGAGTTTTGCCGTCAGCCGTGATCCACGGCAATTACAAGCCTGGATGAACAAAAATATTGCCAGCCGGGAGCAGGTAACACTTACGATATACGACCAACCTGCAAAGGAAAGCTATTTGCATAAAGACCTCTCTCCCTATATCCTCAGGGAAAGAAGCAACCTCCGCAACCGGGTATCTTTCACGGTTTTCAGCCGGCAGGGCGATCTCAGCGATTATGATCACGCTGCTTTTTACAATTACGATATCCACGGCAATGTGGATACCCTGTTGCAGGACTACGGCGCCACCGGGTTCATGGCTCAAAATGGCGGCAGATATAAACGCGTTGCTTACACCTATGACCTGATCAGTGGCAAAATAAATATGGTAAGTTATCAACCCCGGCTGTTTGATCCCGTTACTAAGCAATACATTATTCAACAGGACGCATTTTACCACCAATATGCCTACGATGCTGAAAACCGTTTAACGGATGTATATACCAGCAGCGACCAGGTACATTGGGAACACGATGCTTACTATAGTTATTATAAACATGGCCCCCTCAGCCGGATGGTGTTGGGCGACCAGCAGGTGCAGGGGCTTGACTATGCCTACACCCTGCAAGGCTGGCTGAAAGGCGTCAACAGCACCGCCGTTGGGAGCGGCATTTACGACGCCGGTCTGGATGGATTGAGTAGTAGCCCTAACCGTTGGGTAGCAAGGGATGCTTTTGGATTCAGTATCCAGTATTTCGACAAGGATTATATGCCTGTTCAAAACACCGGCAGTTTGGTTAACATTACCACTGCTTTGCGTTCCTCCGCAAAACCGCTGTACAACGGTAATATCAGCGGTATGGCCGTGAACATCCCCGCGTTGGGTGATGCCCGGGTATATGCATACAGCTATGACCAGTTGAACCGCATTACCGGAATGGATGCTTACGGCGGGCTGAATAACAGCAACAACACTTTCTCACCCGTTGTATTAGACGATTACCGGGAGCGGGTCAGTTACGATGCCAATGGAAACATCCTCACTTATAAGCGAAATGGCAATAAGTCGGGCACGAAGAAACAGATGGATGATCTTACTTACAATTATAAGCCAAGCACCAATCAACTCAAACGTGTGCAGGATGCAATACCCGCGGGATACTATACGGGGGATTTAGATAATCAGCCGGCCAATAATTATGATTATGATGCAATAGGGAATCTGATACAAGACAAGAAGGAAGGCATAGAGGAAATAAAGTGGACAATGTATGGCAGGATTGGTAAGATTGCCAAAACAGACGGCACCATTATCACCTATACGTATGATGCTGCCGGCAACCGGATTGGCAAAAACGTAAACGGCCGGGAAACATGGTATGTAAGAGATGCTCAGGGCAACACATTAAGTGTTTACGAACAGAACAGCACTGTTAACAACGGACATTTCACCCAAAGTGAATTACACCTTTATGGCAGCAGCAGGCTGGGCATACTAAATAGAAACCAGGATCTTACCCTAACCCCGGCAGCGCCGGTAATTTTGAGCTATGGAAATACGGGGAGTTTAATTATATTTGAAAGGAATAAAAAGCTCTTTGAACTGACCAATCATTTAGGGAATGTACTGGCAACCGTGAGTGATAAAAAAACAAGTGTAAGCAACAACAATAATACTATTGATTACTATACGGCCAATGTGAGGAGTGCGCAGGATTATTATCCGTTTGGGATGCAGATGCCGGGGCGAACATTCAGAGGTGGAGCTCAGGATGGTACCCTGAGCAACACCGAAGGGTACCGTTATGGGTTTAATGGAAAGGAGAGTGACGATGAAGTCAAAGGAAATGGTAATCAAATAGATTATGGCAGGCGAATGTATGATCCACGATTAATGCGATTTTTATCTGTTGACCCGTTAATGAAAGGATACCCAATGCTCACGCCGTACCAATATGCTTCCAATAGACCGATAGACGGAGTTGATTTAGATGGTTTGGAATACATAACGGTGCATGCCTATGTTGCAAAAGATAAAAATGGCAATTTGTACATTACAAAAAAAAACTACATTGATTTCAGAAGCATGACGGAAGAACAGATTAGGCAAGCACATGGTATGGCTGCTGGCGTATTCTATTCGAAATTCTCCAAATCCTTTGGTAAAGAAGGGAGAGGCATTAAATGGGTTTATCACATGCCTGATGGAACTGTAAGTGAGCCCCTGTGGGAAATGCGACAGAACGGTGATATCAATGGGATTATTCCAACCGCTTCTGAGATGGAATATCATGGTATATATTCTGGAGGTGGCTGTATAACCACCTGTGGTCCTCTTCCCGCATTTAATCATCAAGGTCCTAATACAACGGATAGAGTGGAAAGAAATCCTTACGATTTTGGACAAACTCCTATTGACATACCCGACGACATTTCAAAGACACATGATATGATGCAGGATGGAATTATAGATTACCAAGGCTGGCTTGAAGACACAAGAACTCTAACCTCTGATAATTGGTTGAATAGCAAAGCTGCCGATTACCTAAAGTCTGTAAATACAGGGAACTCCCCCGGGATGATACTTTTTACTGATAAGTTTACAGGTAGGAAGGCTTCAACCGAAGCAGTAAATCGAGCACAGGGTATCAGGATATTATTTGGAGCAGCTATAGCATATAAGAATTTCAAGGTTATAAAGTTAAGAGAGATGGGGCTTGACCCTAACAATGCAAGGAATCAAAATGCTATAACTCTTAATGATTGGGAACCTAAATGGTATCAATTCAAGCAAAGAACGCAAAAAGCCATATTAGAAGCATCAGGAGGAGGCAAAACAAAAGAACAAATGGCAGAATATTGGAAACTCGATAACTGACATCTATGAAAACGACTATTTTTTTTTATTTGATTTTCATAAGCTGCAATGGTTGTTTATTTAATCGAATCAGCTTAGAATGTAAAGTTGATGTTACCTCTGATTATATTTTTTTTGATTATTGTTATAATGGCTTATTTATTTACGAATTAGACGTATCAGATAGTATCGTCAGTTTATATCCCAAAGATTACAAGAAGATATTCGCTTATGAATTACGCCACAGAGACTCCCTAAGTTTACAAGACACCAAAGATTTGAAAATATTTTTTTCCAAAAAGAATGAATATTTTCAATGGAAACTTTATAAATATACTGAATGGGGAACGAGTGGTTATGAAATAAAGGATGCAATAGAACCATTCAAGCCAGATAAATGGTACCTGTTTTCCTTTATGAACCCGCATTTTGAAGTGTTTGTATATTGTAAAACTTCAGGAGAAGTGAACTTCGTAAAAAAAGTTTTAAACCCGAATTTTTAAACATTTGCCGGCACATCATATAATGCATCTTTCACC
>JAMLHL010000033.1 GCA_023957125.1 Chitinophagaceae bacterium | reverse complement strand
AAATGAGTGGCACCCTTTTACCGAAAGGGGTGGCACGGATAAGACCGTTTTATCCAGTTATACCCCTTTATGCGGTATTGCGCAAATTCACATGCAGCACCGTACCTGATACCATTCTTTGCCATTGGCAGGTAATCTTTACCTTTATACGCCTGCAATGTTGCGCTAATGCCTGCACCATTGCCCGGAATATTACAGCCATATTCCAGCTTTTTTATTTCTGCTTGCTCCCATCGGATCCCGGTTATATCGCTTATTGCTTCAATAGCTGCCCGAAATTCGCTTTTAGTAAAATCTGAATAGTTATTACCCTTATGGAATTTATGCAGGCTATTTGTCAAATAAATGCGTTCAGGGTAAACGTAAAGCCGAAGGTTTTTTATTTGCGCCTCATAGCTGCATAACTGCCCGTTACGGTACTTTGGGCAGTATACCTGTCCTTTGTACTCAAACGGCTGTCCTTTGGCTTTATGAAGCTGTGGCGGTGGTTTGGTTTCCAGCGTCAGCGTTATATTATCAATCATTGCCGCCATCATTAAAAAAGTGATGTTTGCAGGTTTTTCGGCATTTTTGCCGGATCTGTGGTAAGGAACCCCGCACGGAACCCCGTTACCGGGCAAACGTCTTTTTTCACTACAAAAAGTTTACTTTCTTTTTCCAGCCATCGTTTGTATCTACAGGCATTGGGGCGGTAAATACCTAATGCGGCGGCCGCTTGCGTTGCTGTTGCCACCTGGATTTGTAGGAAATCAAAAAACCGTTTTTTCTCTGAAAGAAATTTCCTATTTTCGGGCTGCTTTTTCTTAACCCCTGTATAATGCTTCCTCATTGTATAGGGGTTTTTAATGTGAATATTTTTTGAGCTTAGTAACTGCCTGCATTACTTCGCTTTGCCGGTAAAAAACCCTTCCTCCTATGCGGTGGCAAATGAGTTTTCCCTCCGCCGTCCAGCGTATCAACGTTGGTTTTGATATTTCCGGGGAAAAAAGTTTCCGGGCCTGATCTGCCGATAGGAGTTTTTCGCTTTCTTTTTTTTGATTGGCTTCCAGCCGGGAAAGGACTGCCTCTATGCTGTCCATCCTTTGAAGTATTTCTGTTGCTGCTTTGGGCAGTTGTTCGAAAGTTACAAACATATTTTTTTCTTTGTCGCTACCGGTTAGCTACTCCGTTAGCGGGTTAAACGCAATTGCGCAACGAAGAAAAAAAGAAATTAAAAAATGAGTAAAAAACCGTATTTCGACAAATCGGCTGTAATGCAGTGTGGGCAATGGTTTGATAGGAATATAGGTCAAAAAAACCGTAATGAAAAACGTATTGAGGTTGCCAAAAACCGTATTAATTTAGCACTTCTTTTATCAGGTTTATAAAATAATCTTTACGCTGTTTGGATGGTTTTTGTTTGTCTGGTTCGTGTGCCTGATCTATATTTTTTTGGTAGCGGGATTTAAAAAAATCTTTTTGATGTTTTTTAGTTTTCATGCTCATGAAATAATTTTCTCCGCTTACAGCCAGTAGAAACCCTACAAGCTCATGCGCAGTATTTAGCCATTTTCGGTTAATGTCAATATACCCTGCATCATACAAACGCTGTTCAATTGCCGGAAAGGCATTGCTGAAAAGAAGTTTAAAATATTCGGCTCTATCATCGTTAGGTAGAGGCGGCAATGCGTCTTTATTTTCATTCTCCTTCAATGTATTCACCCTTTCAATTACTCTGCCGTACGCTCCGGTTAAATGATTGATAGCTTCATTTAGTAGACTTAAATTATCCCGGACAAACAAAGGATCATCATTATCTTTTGCATACTGGTAAATGTCAATAGCCTGCTGTATTTGGCGTTTCAGCAATTCTGTTTGCTTTAAATCCAGGTTGAAGTTGTATGACTTTTTAATCAAAGCGGTATACCCGTCTTTGATTTGCTTCCTTTTTGCCTCATGCTCTGCTTTGGTTTTATTTTCCATCTCTATAATGAACATTACGCCTTCGTCCGCTTTAGGCGGTATTGCCTTTTGTTGTTTCATGATGCTACTTTTAAAATTTTTGCACTCCAATTCTTTTTTATGTGTTCATTTAGCCGCTTTGCCGTATCCAGCTTACCAATGCGGATATATTTTAAAAATGCTTTTTCTGTTTTATGCCCGGTGATCTTCATCAGGTCAAGGGTTGGGAAGCCGTCTAAATACAAGTTTGTGGCAAAGCTCCTGCGGGCTGTATGGCTGCTTATGCATTCCCATAGTTCAGCCTTTGGGTTAGTAGATAAGCGCCCCGTTTCCGTTAATCCTGCCGCTTTGCAGGCTTCTTTGATGTAATCATTAAACTTTTGGTTGCTGATTGTTTTGGGTAGCCGGTTGGGGTTATTTTCGTATTTTTTGAATATCTGTAATACAATCGGGTTGCATGGAATTATAACAAGGTCATTTGTTTTTTTGGTTATCAGCTTTATGTAATATTCACCGTCAATTTGCACAATGTTTTCCGGTTGTACCGTGCTGTAATCTGAAAACCTCAATCCTACATGGCAGCCAAATACAAATAAATCCCGCACCTGTTCCAGCCTCTTATTGTTGGTAAGGTCGTAGTTGTACAAAGTTAAAATGTCCTTATCTGCAAGGTAAACGGCGTCTGTTTCAATCCTGTTTACTGCAAACTTTTTATTCATAAACCTTGCATTGTCTGTTAGTTCAAGGTCTATGGCTTCCCTCATTATAACCTTTAAAATCTGAATATCTTTTGATACTGCATTTACACCAAGTCCTTTTCTTTTCAGGAAGGACGTGTATTTGTAATAAAAATCAAGGTCAATGTTTTTAAAATCTAAGCCATCAGGGTATAGGGCTTTATTCTTTTTCTGAAACGCAATTAAATGCCCTTTAAGCGTGTTATACGTTTTTATGGTGTTAGGGGCTTTATCTCTGCCTTTGTGCTTTATTTCGCCTGTAATGAAGCGTTCCAGCAGGTTTAAAAATGTGGTGCGGCTTTGTTCTACAATTTCTGCATGATGGTGCTTGTCAATAAACGCCTGTAGCTTTTCTTTAATCATTGCCGGGGTAGGTATCCCGGTTTCGATCATGCTGTTGTATGCGGTCGTACATTCTTTGCGTAGATTAGTCAGCAGATCATTGAGGTTATACTTCCCGTCTTTAGTGGTTAGCGTTTTGCTTTTTACCCTTTGCTTTTTTGCGCTCCAATCTTTAAGCGCTACGGTCTGCCCGGTAGAAAAATTTAACGTCCTGCCGTTGAATTTATAACGTAAACGAATGTTTGCCGTTTTGGTCTTTTCATTCACATTGTCAAGGTAAAAATTCACGTCTGCCATGTCCGTATTTTTGGTGTAAAATGCACTACATTTTGGTAAAGATAAAATTTACGGACGGTTTTACGGACGGTTTTGTGATATTTATTTTAACCATTAAAGTAAAATGCAATATAAAGTATTACTGTAAATCAGTTATGTAATATTTTATGATAATATAATATTTAAACTAAATGCAATAAGTTATAGTGCGCCCCACACCACAGAAACCACTTCAATCTAAACCTGGAGTGGTTTTTTTATGCATTACGTCTATATTTTATATTCGGAGGACTTTGACAAGTTTTACATTGGAGAATCGGAAAATGTTGCGGTCAGATTGGAGCAGCATCAAAAGAGATTTTTCAGCGGAGCAAGCACCGCCTACACTGATGACTGGCAGGTCGTTAAACAAATAAGTGTAGCCAACCGGACCGAAGCGAGGACGATCGAGCGTTATATCAAATCCATGAAATCGAAAATATTTGTCAGAAAGCTGATTGATGATGAATTGTTTTATCAGCAGTTCTGCTCAACTATTTTTCAGAAATTTAATATAAATGTTCAGTGAAAATCCTTGTGTCGGCGTTCCGAAACTTCGGAACGATCCCGCCCCACACCACCCGACAAATAACCCCAAATGCAATACAGTAAAGCGTTTGGGGATTTTTTATGTACTTATTTTTTGAATTTACGGACGAATGCGCAGCCGCCCGGCACCGTCATGCTCTCTTCCTGGATGGTAGGGAAGGGATATAGCCATGACTTGCAGCAACGCTACAAGAAAAGCCACTGGCTGAAATCCATTGGCACAGGCGCATTCGCCCGTACCAATGATAAGGTTGGTTATGAAGGTGCTATATATGCCATGCAGGGACAAGGTGGACTTACGGTTCATCCAGGCGGCCGTACCGCACTTTCTCTTTTAGGTAAGGCCCATTATCTGGAACTATCTGCAAGCCAGGTTGTCTTATTCGGCGGCGGCGGTGAAGAACTGCCGACCTGGTTCCGGAAGAATGACTGGGGCGTACAAATTGATTACCATGCAACTTCTTTCCTGCCAGACGAATTAGGGTTGACGGAAGTCGAACTAAGCAATTTCTCCATCAAGGTTTCAGGAGTGGATTTGGGAAAGGGTAAACGCAGCATCGTTAAAAAGGTAAATTGCAAATTTCCGCCAATCGCAAGAACAGTGCGAAGCCCTAAAAGAAAAATTAAAACATAAATGAACGATACGGATTACGATGCAAAATTTTTTTCCCTTGAACTAATGATATTTTATTTCTGATAATATTCGTTTGATCAATAATGGATTCCCGAATTTATTTTTACTACCGGATCAGATAGCTTTATTTTGCAAAAAATCGGGCATTTAATGCCCCGGCACTATGGATAAACAGTTTACTATACTGGTTAACTGCACGGACGAAACCGGCTTAATTTACAGGATCACCCGCATACTATTTGAAAACGGGCTGAATATTGTGAAAAACGGAGAGTTTGTGGATCAGGAGTCTGACCACTTCTTTATGCGTACGGAAGCCGAAGGCACAACCAACGAATCAGCCTTAACGGAGGCGTTGACAGCAATCCTTCCGGCCAACAGCAAAGTGGAAGTAATAACCGGGAAGAAGAAAAAACTGGTAATACTGGCTACTAAAGAAAATCATTGTCTCGGCGACCTGCTCATACGCAATCACTTTAATGAATGGAACGCGGAAATTACCGCCGTGATCAGCAATCACGATTTGCTGAGAGATTTTACGGAGCGGTTTGATGTTCCCTTTCACCACGTACCGGCAGACAATTGTTCCCGTGAAGAACATGAGCAATTACTCACTGAAATCATTAACCGGTATGCGCCGGACTACATCGTATTGGCCCGTTACATGCGTATCCTCACCCCTGGTTTCGCGCAACAATACCGGGGGAAGGTCATCAATATCCACCACTCCTTTCTACCTGCCTTTATCGGCGCCCGCCCATACCGCCAGGCTTTCAACCGCGGGGTAAAAATCATTGGCGCCACGGCGCATTTCGTTACCGACCAATTGGATGAAGGACCCATTATCTGCCAGAATGTAATTTCTATAGACCATTCGCACAGCGCACCGGATATGGCAAGAGCCGGCAGAGGCATTGAAAAGATGGTGCTGGCACAAGCGCTGAAATTGGTACTGGAAGACCGGGTAATGATAAACGGTAATAAGACGGTGATCTTTTAATCCTTTCCGGGGCTGTTGCTTCGTATTCCTTTATCCCATTCAATTGTTCTATTTTTGCGACTGATTAAAAACGGAACGATTATGAATAAAGGCCCGGTATCCCAATTTATCCAGCATCATTACAGGCACTTTAATGCGGCAGCGCTGATGGATGCTGCCAAAGGTTATGAAACGCATTTGTCAGACGGCGGCAAAATGATGATCACACTCGCAGGCGCCATGAGCACCGCGGAACTCGGACTTTCCCTGGCTGAGATGATCCGGCAGGACAAAGTGCATATCATCAGTTGCACCGGGGCAAACCTCGAAGAAGATATCATGAACCTGGTAGCGCACAGCCATTATAAACGGGTACCTCATTACCGGGATCTCAGCCCGAAAGAAGAATGGGAGCTGCTGGAAAACCACTACAACCGGGTAACCGATACCTGTATCCCTGAAGAAGAAGCTTTCAGGAGAATACAAACCCATATCTCAAAAATATGGAAGGATGCGGAAGCAAAAGGGGAGCGTTACTTCCCTCACGAATATATGTATAAGCTATTATTGAGCGGCGTCCTGGAACAATACTATGAAATTGATCCCAAGAACAGTTGGATGCTGGCCGCAGCGCAAAAGAATATTCCTATCGTTGTTCCTGGATGGGAAGACAGTACGATGGGCAATATCTTCACTTCCTATGTGATCAAAAAGGAACTGAAAGCCGGCACCGTGAAAAGTGGTATTGAATACATGGCCTGGCTTACCGACTGGTATCGCAACAACAGCGGGGGAAAAGGCGTAGGCTTCTTTCAAATCGGCGGTGGCATAGCGGGCGATTTCCCGATTTGCGTGGTGCCCATGATGTACCAGGACCTGGAATGGCACGATGTTCCCTTCTGGAGCTATTTCTGCCAGATCAGCGACTCTACTACTTCTTATGGTTCCTATTCCGGCGCTGTGCCGAATGAAAAGATCACCTGGGGGAAGTTAGATATCAACACGCCTAAATTCATCGTAGAGAGCGACGCCACCATTGTAGCACCGTTGATCTTTGCGTGGATATTGGGTTGGTAGGGCTCACCGCACGACATTATCAAAAGGGAAAATATCAGTCCGCCACATTGGTTTTTCTATAATCCGGGAGGATCTGTCTCTTCCGGTCAGCGGATGCCGTTAACTAATGACGCTGAAATCGCTTAAAAAACCAGATTTTCAGCAGATCCGCAGTAATAGCATAAGCCGCTACGATCAGTAACATAGCCACCAGGATCATCATTGGTAACGGGGTCATCCCCAGATCTTTGGCCAGAGGTGAATAAGGCAGCGCCAGGGCGACCAAAAGCCCGGTCAATCCCAGAACGCGGAGCAATCTTCCGGGTTTGCTCTTTAAAAAATTTTCGTGAGTCCGGATGATAAATAAAATTAATAATTCCGTTAATACGGATTCCACAAACCAGGCGGTTTGAAAAGCGCTTTCTCCAACTTTAAAAATATACAGCAGGCTTAGAAAAGTAATGACATCGAACAGGGAGCTGTGAATACCGAAAAATATCATATACCTGCGGATCAGCCTGATATCCCATTTCCCCGGTTTATGTAATTGTTCCTGATCTACATTATCAGAAGACACGGAAAGAAAGGGAAGATCGGTAATGAAATTGGTCAACAATATCTGTTTGGGGAGCATCGGTAAAAACGGTAATATCAACGAGGCAAATGCCATACTGAACATGTTTCCAAACGTAGCTCCGGTATTGATATAAATATACTTCAGGGTATTGGCGAAAGTTTTTCTTCCTTCCTTTATACCTTCTGCCAGTACCATCAGATTTTTCTCCATCAGCACAAAATCGGCGGCTTCACGGGCCACATCTACCGCATTGTCCACCGATATACCCACATCAGCGGCATGGAGCGCGGAAACATCATTAATCCCATCTCCCATGTAGGCTACCGCATAAGACTTCTTAAGCGCCAGGATGATCCTTTCTTTTTGCTGCGGTTCCACCTCAGCAAACACATGCACTCTTTTTACGCGTTGACGGAGTGCTTCCGGGCTGGTGGTAAGCAACTCTGCCCCGGTCATTACCAACGGCTTTTTAATGCCTGTTTGCAAGGCGATGGCTTCAGCTATATTTTTGTTGTCGCCCGTAATGATCTTTAATCCCACTTTAAGTTGGCGCAATTCCTTTAAGGTATCGGGCATCACTGGTTTTACAGGATCTTCCATCAGGATGAAACCGGCAAAAATCATGTTGTTCTCCAGCGCCCTTGAAATATCTTCCGTATCAATATATTTATAACAAATGGCTATCACCCTGATGCCCTTTCTGCCATATTCCGCAAAACGGTCTTCTAATCTTTGCTTGTGAAAAGAAAGTTCTTCAATGTTTTCATGATCCAACCTGATCTTTGAACAAATGCCCAGGATCTGAGCAAATGCTCCTTTGCTGATCAGCATTTTTTCCTGTTGCCAACTTACGGCAACACTTAATCTTTTCCGGATAAACCCATACGGTATCTCCCCGATCTTTTGCACCACCGGAGCGGCAACCGGTTTAAGACGTTTTAAGGCTTCATCAATAGGATTGGAATATCCATTTTCCAATGCCGCATTCCAGAAAGCCAGTTGCTTAACAAATTCACTTTCATTTCCTTCTCCATCCATTAAACCCATTATTTTGATCTCACCTTCAGTGATCGTTCCCGTTTTATCGGTGCACAATAAGTTTACTTCCCCCAGATTCTGAATAGCATCCAGTTTCTTTACAATCACGCCCTTTGCAAATAGTCTCTTAGCACCGGCGCTCATGGCGATAGTGGTAATAGCCGGTAATAGTTCCGGGGCCATGCCCACCGCCAATGCCAGGGCAAACAACGCGGATTCAATTACCTTTTCATGATTAAGGAGATTGATGAGAAGAATAAAAAAGGCCAGCACTATGGTTATTTTCATCAACAAAAAACCAAAGTCTTTTATCCCTTTTTCAAAAGTGGTTTCAGAAACCCGGGAAACGCTTTGAGCAATGCTGCCAAACAAGGTTTGTGCGCCGGTAAGCATCACCAGCGCCCTGGCGTCTCCACTTACAACATGAGTTCCTTCCCAGAGGCAGTTTGTTCGTTCAGCCAGGGGAGTAGTCGCTTCCAGAACCCCCGGCTCTTTTCTAACCGGAAAAGATTCACCGGTTAAACCGGATTCATTCACATGCAATTCGTTGGCTTCAATAATCAGACAATCAGCAGGTAGCCTGTCGCCGGCCTTCAGCACAATTATATCACCCCGGACAATTTGTTCGGAGGGGATCTCCTGTAAGACCCCGTTCCGTAACACCCTTGTTTTTATAGCCACCAGCGATTGGAGCTTTTCAACGATATTGCCTGCATTTCTTTCCAGAAAAAAACTGATCAAACCCGTTGAAACCACAATGGAAAGAATGATCAATACATCGGAAACGTCGCCCAGAAATGCAGAAAGTATTACTGCAGCGATCAGCAGAAGCATGAGCGGACTCTTGAATTGTGCCAGAAAAAGCAGCGTATTCTTTTTAACAACGGACCTGGTCTTTGAACCCATTCCTCTGTCTGCAAGTATCCGGTTCACTTCCTCCTGTGACAGTCCATCCTCGGAACTGTGACGTTGCCCGAACCAGAAGGCAACATCATATTGCCAAAAACTATTTTCCGTGGTTTCCATCAGGTATTCCCGATTGAAGTTGAAGGCATTGTTTACATCGTGAATTACAGGAAAACGCATTTGCACATAGCATCATGAACCTACCGCCATTGCATCAAGGCCGAATTCAGCGCCTGCTCCACCCGCCGGCGGGGCTTGTGAAAATAGATCATGCCATGCCCGGGCAACATAATATCTGAATCAACTTTAGCAAACCGCCGCAGCGATTCTATGTATATTTTTTTATTGAAATCAATAGAGCCGTCCCAGCCGAAATCACCAACGAGTAAAGTGCCTATTACGTCTCCACTCACCACTACTCTTTTCCCCGTCCAGTCAAACAGGAAGGCCGTGCAACCCATACTATGCCCCGGCAAATGCATCACTTCCATTTCTAACCCTAATAAGCTCAGCGTCTCCCCGTCCTTCACCAACCGATCCGCTTCCACCGGAGTAAAGACCTTATGGTATAAATACCCACAGCAACGCTCATCACCCGCAGCAATGGCTTCGGCTGTTTCCCCGATAGCCACTAATTTCACGCCTCTCTTTTTAAGAAGATGCGCCCCTCCGGCATGGTCAAAATGCGGGTGCGTTAACACGCAATATTTTATATCATCGGGACACAAATCCCAATACTGCATATTCCGGAAGATCTGCTCCATCGTATCGCCACAACCGCAGTCGAACATGATCAATCCGTCCTCAGTTTTTAAAATATAAGAATTGCCATCGTTCCACAGCGCATCCTGAAGATCAAAAGTAATTCCGTTAATATCACCGCCTACCTGGAATAGATTTTTTAAAACCTGCATAGCTTTTTGACTAATGAGAGAAATAAAACCCCGCCATACTACATCACGCCTATAGCACCTGATTGAACTCCAGCCTTTCGCCATCCGGCCCGCTGATATTAAAATACCTGCAACCGTTTTTCCAGAAATGTAAAAAAACAGGCGCTTCTTCAAAAATGTGATAGCCGCCGGCTTTCAGTATGTTGAAAGCTTCCTCGATATCGGGTACATCAAATGCAATATGATCTATATGGCCATCTTTCCGGTTACGGATAGCCGCCAATTCCGGATCCGGCAACCGGTACAATTCTATCACCACCTGGTTGCGCTTCATCATAATACAGGTACCCGCTTGACCGTTGTGTTCAAACGGCGCCTGCATTACATTGTCAAAGCCCAACCCGCGGTAAAAAGCTTCCGACCGGGAAATATCGGTTACCGGGATACCAATATGCTGAATAGCCCGTATAGGCAACTGTACAGAATGTTCCAAAATGAACTGGTTTTAACTTCCTCTTTGAGATCCGGTGTTGGTTTGCTTATTCACGAAGCCCGTTGATTTAGGCTTGGGAATGAACTTCGAAGCCTGGTTATTTCCCGCGGCGGCCTTCTTGCCTCCTTTCTTTTTGCCTTTGTTGTGTTGTTGATTCAGCAATGACATAAGATAAAATTTCCTTAAAGGTAAGACTTCCCGGTATCTTTGTAAGGTAAAGCAAACAGGAAATATTCATGTATCCGTGGCTAACCAATGGGTGCATCCCTAATTAATCCCGGCAGATACAATTCCTTAAAATCCCATATATTTATAATAATGATTGGGGTTTTTAACCGGCATTCTTGTAATCTTAAAACCTGCATTTTATGTCATCGCGTCGTGATTTTCTTCAAAAATTATCTATAGGGATTGGCGCCGCCGCTTTTACACCCGTAACCTCTAAGGCTTCAATCTTCAGCGGTTTTCAGCGGCCCGGAAAACAACTACGTGTTGCGCTTATGGGATTAGGCGGTTATGCCAATATTGTAGCCAGAGCCATGACGGATTGTAAGCTGGCCGTATTGAAAGGTATAGTAACGGGAACGCCATCCAAGATCCCTGCATGGCAAAAGAATTATAACATACCCGATAAGAATGTTTACAATTATAACACCGTTCACCAGATTGCGAATAACCCGGATATTGATCTCGTATATATTACCACCCCCAACTCCCTGCATCACCAACATGTATTGCAGATCGCCGCAACAGGAAAACACGTCCTGTGTGAGAAGCCGCTTGCCGACAACGCACAGCAGGCCAGGGAAATGATCGCAGCCTGCAAGAACGCGGGGGTCCGGTTTTACGTAGGGTACCGTTTGCATTTCGAACCCCATACCCGTGAATTGATCCGCATGCGCCGGGAAGGAGCATTCGGAAAAATCATGCACGTGAATAACTACATGGGATTTCGTATAGGCGATCCGGCACAATGGCGACTACGAAAAGCTTTAGCCGGCGGGGGCGCTATGATGGATGTGGGGATCTATGCGCTTAATGGCGCCCGTTATGCTACCGGGGAAGAACCCATGTGGGTAACCGCACAGGAGACAAAAACAGATAAAGTGAAGTTTGCGGAAGTAGATGAAACCGTTACTTTCCAATTGGGCTTTCCCGGTGGAGCCCTTGCCTCCTGTGGAACCACTTATAATTTTAATAATTATGAAAGGTTGTATGTTATCGGCGATAAGGGCTTCGCCGAACTGAGCCCGGCTTTTGGATATGGTCCTATTGCTGGAAGAACTCACCTCGGCCCCATGAACCAGCCGGAGATTACCCACCAGACCGCCCAGATGGATGGTTTGGCAGATTGTATTCTTAACGGAACACCCGATCCTGCAATGACTGCCGAAGAAGGGCTAAAGGATATGGTAATAATTGATGCCGTATATGAATCTATCCGGAAAAACGGAGAAAAAATTTTCCTGTAAAAAATAAACCACACCAAAATTGATGTGGTTCAATGATTTGAAATTTTTGTCAGAGGTTGAATGCAACTATTCTCGGTTGTAAAGGGTACTGGCCAAACTTCACAGGCCTTTCTTACGATGCTGGATCATAGGGTTTTTCATCGGGTTCGGGTCTTTCAAAGGTATCAGGGCTTTTCTTCAGGGGTTTAGGATCATGGATGAATTAGTTTTTCAACAGATAGGTTATTTTTCATCGGGTTAAGGTCGTTGTCATCATTGACAATACAAATATCTAAAACCCGTCCGGGCTATGAAACTTAATTCGGCCAACTACCCGCCGGCTTCGATAAATGATAGAAACGCTTCGATAAACAAAAAACCGGTTAAGCCCGAAGCCCAACCGGTTGATTCTTTTTACCACGGGTCCAATTACAATTTCCTGATCCTGATATTTTTAAACCACACCTCATTACCATGATCCTGTAAAACAATACGACCGGACCGGAATTTGGCAAAGTCTTCCATGTTTTTGAACTTGCTTCCCGCTACTAACTTATTCCAGTTTTCATCCCAAAGCGTAGTGGATACTACCTTAACTCCATTCTGCCAGAGTTCCAGTTGCGAATTCTTTAGTTTAATCTCCACTGAATTCCATTCTCCTACCGGTTTTACATTTTCGGGAGAACTGGTGATCAGATCGTAAAGATCGCCCGCGCGATGTTTGATTATTTTAGCATCGGGATGCCCGTTGTTATCCAACACCTGCATTTCCGGGCCTGTATAATAGGAACGTTCATACTTTGGGTCTTCTTTAACCAAAAACATAATACCACTGTTCCCATTGGGTGATATCTTCCAATCCAGTTTTAAATCAAAATCCCCAAACTCTTCATTGGTCACGGCATCGCCACCATCCCTGTTTGATTTTTTATTCAGATGTAAAGCGCCATCTTCAACATTCCAGGCGCTGCCCAAAGCCGATTGGTTGTACGAATGCCAGCCGGACGTACTGTTGCCATCGAACAACAATTGCCATCCCTGCTTTTTCTCCTTTTTTGTAAGTGTATTATCTTTCTGCTGAGCAAAAGCCTGATTCAGAAAAACGCTGCCGGCGATCAATACTCCGGATAGAACCAAAGATCTGATGATTTTCATACCTTCTATTTAATAGTGAGTATATACTTTACCATGGCTTCCGCATCATCTTGGGCAAGGGTAGGATGGGGAGACATCGGGATCTCACCCCAGGCGCCGGCGCCACCGTCAATGATCTTCTTCACTAAGTGGGGAATATCGGCTTCTTTGTATTTCTTGGCAACGTCTGCATAGGACGGTCCAACCAGTTTATTGTGTTCATTGTGGCAGGCCAGGCAATCAGAACTGCTTATCAAAGCCTTCCCATCCTTTGCCGGCGCAGCAGCCGGTGTGGCGGCGGACGATGGAGCAGCCGGCGAAGCAGAAGATACCGCTTCATTTTGATCCCCTCCAATTTGCGGATTTACATTTACACTAATGGGCTTTTTAACTTCGGTTGGCCCACTGCCACAGGCATAAGCTAAAGCAATAATGGAAAATAAGGCAATCACCTTTTTCATACTGTAATCTGTTTAATTTCTTCTTGTTAAAAATCGGACGTAAATATCCGAATAAATTTTACGCCAGTCCTAAAACCTTCCGATTAAATTTTTCATCACTACCGGTTCCTGCAAAGTCGTCAAACGCTTTTTCCGTAACCCGTATGATATGATTTTTAATAAAGGGCGCGCCTTCAGCCGCACCGGCTTCCGGATGTTTCAGCGCGCATTCCCATTCCAGCACAGCCCAGCCATCATAATTATATGCGGCTAATTTGCTGAAAATAGATTTGAAATCCACCTGTCCATCGCCCAGAGAACGAAAACGGCCGGCGCGCTCTACCCAACCCTGGTAGCCGCCATATACGCCTTGTTTACCGGTAGGATTAAACTCTGCATCCTTTACGTGAAACATGCGGATCCGTTCGTGATAATTATCTATATAGTCCAGGTAATTTAAACACTGCAATACAAAATGGCTGGGATCGTACAGCAAACAGGCGCGCGGATGATGCTTCACCTTCTCCAGGAACATTTCATAGGAGATCCCGTCATGAAGGTCTTCTCCGGGATGAATTTCGTAACACAGGTCAACACCGTTTTCATCAAAGGTGTTCAGGATCGGCAACCACCGGTTGGCTAATTCCGTAAACCCGGTATCCACCAGTCCGGCAGGACGCTGGGGCCAGGGATAAACCGTATGCCACAACAAAGCGCCGCTGAAAGTACCATGGGCTTTTAATCCTAAATTTTTCGAGGCCTTCGCTCCGTATTTCAATTGTTGCACCGCCCATTCGGTCCGTTTTTTAGGATTGCCCCTGTATTCGGGTGGTGCAAACCCGTCAAACAGATCATCATAGGCAGGATGAACCGCCACCAGCTGACCTTGCAAATGGGTGGATAATTCGGTGATCTCAAGCCCTGCCGCATTCACGATGCCCTTTATTTCATCGGCATAAGTCTTGCTTTCAGCCGCTTTCTGCAAATCAATAATGCGCCCGTCCCAGGTGGGTATCTGAACGCCTTTATACCCTAATTCCTTAGCCCATTTGCAGATAGCTTCTAAACTATTAAAAGGCGCCTGATCTCCTAAAAACTGAGCAAGAAAAATGGCAGGGCCCTGGATATTTGTCATGATTCAAAAAGTTTTATAATGAAAAAATAAATTAAGTGTAGATTTCTTAGCGGGAAAGGTAAAAACGACGCTCGTAAATTCTGGCCGGCCTTTCACGCGAACCTCGTTTACACTTCAAATAAGGTCCATTTTTCTTTACTCGCACCGCTTTTCACCACATTATCAATGAAAGCCATTCCCCGGACGCCTTCTTCTACCGTTGGGAAATCCAGCATTTCTTCCGTGGGTTTTTGTCCCGCAATTTTTGCAGACAATGTCAGGGCAAAATTCCGGTAGATATTCCCGAAAGCTTCAAGATATCCCTCAGGATGTCCTCCCGGGGTGCGGGTATTGTGCTTTGCAAAATGCCCGAGATAGCCGGCTCCGGTACGATAAATCTGGGCAGGCTCGTCAAGCCATTTTACCAGTAAGGTATTCGGCTCCTGCTGTGCCCATTCCAGGCCGCCCTTCTCTCCATAGATCCTTATTTTAAGGGCGTTCTCTTCTCCTGCAGCCACCTGCGAAGCCATCAATACCCCGGTGGCGCCGTTGTCAAAACGCAGCAGCACATTGCCGTCATCATCTAATTGCCTGCCTTCCACCATAATATTCAGATCGGCACACAAACGGGTAATTTTTAAACCCGTGATATATTCGGCCAAATGGGCCGCGTGCGTGCCAATATCACCCATGCAACTGCTTTTACCCGATTTAGCCGGATCGGTTCTCCACACCGCCTGCGCATTCCCTTCCTTCTCGGTAAGGCCGCTTAACCAACCCTGGGGATATTCCACCCAGATCTTCCTGACCTTTCCCAACATCCCTTCCCTGATCATTTGTTTGGCCTGCTTTACCATTGGGTAGCCCGAATAGGTATGGGTTAAACAAAGCAGCAAGCCTGTTTCCTCCACCTTTTTCTGTAATTGCTTTGCTTCGGCGAGGGTCAACGTTATGGGCTTGTCAATAACCACATGGAATCCGTTGCTGAGCGCTTTAAACGCGGGGTCAAAATGAGCAAAATTGGGAGTAACAACAGACACGAAATCCATCCGCCTATCAGCCGGCAACCGGCTTTCTTTTTCTATCATTTCGTCATAACTGCCGTAAATCCGGTCATCCGGCAGAAACAGGGCTTTACCCGATTCCCTGGCAACTTCGGGGCGGGAGCTTAAAGCAGCGCAGGACAACTCAATAAGCCCGTCCATATTAGCCGCAATACGGTGAACCGCCCCGATGAAGGCGCCTTTGCCTCCGCCAATCATCCCCATTCGTAATTTTCTGTTCATGAAAAAAATATTAAGGTATTTTAAAAATCAGAAGAGGCTTAAAAGTAAAACATTTACCTTAACCCGCAATCGGTTTTTTAATAAACATTTATTACCTTGACCTTTGTTTGATCATGGCTAAACAATCACCACATTCCCGCAGACAGGCTATCAAAAATATTTTTTTGGGCTCCCTGGCTCTAAGTGCAACCCGGGATGGGTTTTCCCGGAACCCCAACTTTATAAACGATAAGGAAAGCGATCACACTATGAAAGGAAATATCAATCATTCGGTTTGCAGGTGGTGTTACGGCAATATTCCGCTGGAAGAATTTTGCATAGGCGTAAAAAAAATAGGGTTCAGCGCCATTGATCTGGTTGGACCCAAAGATTGGCCGGTGCTCCGGAAACATGGCATTTACTCTTCCATGTGCAATGGCGCGGAAATTAACCTGGAAGACGGATGGAATCATCCCGAATTTCACCCCACACTGATTAAAAATTATTCCGAAATGATCCCCCTGGTGGCGAAAGCCGGCTACAAACAACTGATCTGCTTCAGCGGGAGCCGGCGGAACCTGGACGATGAAACCGGTTGGAAAAACTGTACCAACGGATTAAAGCGGGTGATTGGAATTGCAGAAAAGCATAAAGTGACCCTGGTAATGGAGCTGCTGAACAGCAAAATAGATCATAAAGATTACCAGTGCGACAAAACCGCATGGGGAGTGGAATTAGCCAAACGGTTGGGATCAGAAAATTTCAGGTTGTTATACGATATATACCACATGCAGATAGATGAGGGAGATGTGATCCGAACGATCCGGCAATATTATCCCTTCCTTTCGCATTTCCATACCGGAGGGGTTCCGGGAAGAAGAGAAATCAACGATTCCCAGGAATTATACTACCCGGCAATTATGAAGGCGATTGTTGATTTGGGCTTTAATGGTTATGTAGCCCAGGAATTTATTCCCACACCGAAGGATGCCGAAGGACAACTGGCATCTCTTAAGGAAGGCGTTACGATTTGTGATGTATGATAATAAAGAAAATTGGAGATTTATAAAAAAACGTAAGCTATGCCAGAGAACATTTACGATGCTATTGTCATAGGGTCAGGGATCAGCGGCGGCTGGGCAGCCAAGGAACTGACTGAAAAAGGGCTGAAAGTACTGATGCTGGAGCGCGGTCGCAATATCGAACACATAAAAGGGTATGTGAATGCCAACAAAAATCCGTGGGAATTTCCTCATCGCGGCGGACGAACCCAGCAAATGATCAAAGACTATCCCGTACTGAAACGCGATTACCCGCTGAATGAAACCAACCTCGATTATTGGGTAAAAGACAGTGAATGCCCCTATACGGAAATAAAACGATTCGACTGGTTCCGCGGCTACCAGGTAGGAGGCCGGTCGCTCACCTGGGGCCGGCAGAGCTATCGCTGGAGCGATCTCGATTACGAAGCGAACGCTAAGGAAGGAATAGCCACAGATTGGCCGATCCGTTATAAAGATATAGCGCCCTGGTACGATTATGTGGAGCGATTCGCCGGTATCAGTGGTTCAAAAGAGGGCCTTCCACAGTTACCCGACGGTCAGTTTCTGCCTCCGATGGAAATGACCTGCGTTGAAAAAGACGTTGCGGCCAGGATTGAAAAACAATACACCGGGAAACGCAGAATGATCATCGGGCGTACGGCCAACATCACGGTTCCCTACGAAAAACAAGGCAGGCAAAGTTGCCAGTTCAGAAACAAATGCTGGCTGGGATGCCCTTATGGCGCTTATTTCAGCACCCAGTCTTCTACCCTTCCTGCAGCTACAAAAACAGGCAACCTCACCCTGCGTCCCTGGTCTATCGTTACCAGGCTTATTTACGATAAAGACAGTAAAAAGGCCACCGGGGTGGAAGTGCTGGACGCGGAAAACAATCAAACCTACGAATACAAAGCAAAAATAATTTTCCTGAACGCTTCTACTTTAAACAGTACCTGGATCCTGCTAAACTCCGCAACGGATATCTGGCCAGGAGGGCTGGGCAGCAGTAGTGGAGAGCTTGGCCATAATCTGATGGATCATCATTTGGGAGTGGGCGCCGGAGGTACGGTTGATGGTTATGAGGATCAATATTATTACGGCCGCCGTCCGAACGGGATCTATATCCCACGTTTCCGCAACCTCAACGGCGACAAACGCGACTACCTGCGCGGATTCGGCTACCAGGGAGGCGGCAGTCGCGAAGGCTACAACCGTTCACAGGAAGAACTGGCGATTGGACTGGAACTGAAGGAGATGCTGACGGAACCGGGAAGCTGGACCATGAGGATCGGAGGCTTCGGAGAGATTCTTCCTTATCATGAAAATGTGGTTACCCTGGACAAAACCAAAACCGATAAATGGGGGCTCAACGTCCTGGCGATTGACGCGGAATGGAAAGAGAACGAACGTAAGATGAGAAAGGATATGCAAAATGACGCCGCGGAAATGCTGGAAGCAGCCGGCGTGAAAAATATTAAAAGCTGGGACGGGGATGGCACCATCGGCCGGGGTATCCACGAAATGGGAACGGCGCGCATGGGCAAGGATCCTAAAACTTCCGTTTTGAATAAATGGAACCAGGTTTGGGATGCCCAAAATGTGTTTGTGACAGATGGCTCCTGTATGGCATCCGCCTCCTGCGTGAACCCGTCGCTCAGTTATATGGCCTTAACAGCAAGGGCGGCTGACCATGCTGTAAACGAATTGAAAAAGGGAAATATTTAATACATGCATACGCGGACATACAGATCTGCGAATGCTTAAAATGACCTTATAAATATGCCAAACGATAGCACGAATATTAATAACAAAGCCAACCTGCAAAACACCTACGATGCAATTGTAGTCGGATCGGGGATCAGCGGCGGCTGGGCAGCTAAAGAACTTTGTGAAAAAGGACTGAAAACGCTGGTACTGGAAAGAGGAAGAAATGTAGTGCATCCTAAAGATTATACAGGCACCCTGCTTAATCCCTGGGAACTGAAACACCACAATCAGCTTACGCAGGAAAACAAGAAAGAAAGCCCTGTACAAAGTAAATGCTATGCTTATAATGAAGTGTCCAAACACTTTTTTGTAAGCGATGAAGACAATCCCTATACCCAGGTGAAACCCTTCGACTGGATCCGGGGATACCATGTAGGAGGGCGATCTTTAACCTGGGGGCGGCAATGCTATCGCTGGAGCGATATAGATTTTGAAGCCAACGCCAGGGACGGGCACGGGGTGGACTGGCCCATACGGTATAAGGATATTGCGCCCTGGTATGATTATGTTGAACCCTTCGTGGGGATCAGCGGATCCCTTGAGGGCTTGCCGCAATTACCGGACGGGAAATTCCAACCTCCGATGGAAATGAACTGCCTTGAAAAACACGTGGCGGAAAGGATCAATAAAGGCTTTGCGGATGGCAGAAAGATGATCATCGGGCGTACAGCCAATCATACTGCAAGAGTGGGCGACCGGGGACCCTGCCAGTACAGGAACCGTTGTCATGAAGGATGCCCGTATGCCGGCTATTTCAGCAGCAACTCAGCCACCCTGCCGGCAGCGATGAAAACCGGGAATATGACCCTGCGACCCTTTTCTATTGTAATGGAAGTGATCTACGATAAAGAAAACCAGCGGGCGAAAGGGATCCGGATCCTGGATGCGGAAACTTTGAAAACGGAAGAATATTTTGCCAGAATCATTTTTCTTAATGCCTCTACTTTAGGCACCGCACACATTTTACTGAATTCAGTATCCGATGCTTTCCCCAACGGATTAGGCAACGGCAGTGAACAGGTAGGGCACAATTTGATGGATCATCATTACGGGGTAGGCGCTTCGGGAAGTTATGACGGTTTTCAGGATCAATATTATTATGGACGAAGACCGAACGGCATCTACATCCCCCGGTTCAGGAATATCAGTGAAAAAACCAAAAGAAACGATTACGTAAGAGGCTTCGGTTACCAGGGCGGCGCTTCCAGAGGAAGACAATGGACCGCGGATGGTGTAGGAACAGAATTGAAGGATCAATTGCTGGAGCCCGGCAATTGGGGTATGGGTATAGGCTCCTGGGGGGAACACCTGCCTTATTATGAAAATAAAGCTTCTCTCAACAAGGAGAAAAAGGATAAATGGGGACTGCCAACGCTTGATATAGACTGCGAGTTTAAAGACAACGAGATGGCCATGCGGAAAGACATGATGGAGAGCGCGGCTGAGATGCTGGAGAAAGCAGGCCTCAGGAATGTTAAGACTTACGACAGCAAACCGGCGCCGGGCTTTTGTATCCATGAAATGGGAACGGCAAGAATGGGGCGCGACCCTAAAACCTCCGTGCTTAACGGGAACAACCAGATGCATGAAGTGAAGAATGTGTTCATCACGGACGGCGCATGTATGGCTTCCTCCGCCTGCCAGAATCCCTCGATCACTTATATGGCGTTAACAGCAAGGGCAGCCGATTATGCGGTACGGGAATTGAAGAAAGGAAATGTTTGACCTGTATTTGAATAAGAACGGAACAACATAAAAATTTGAACCCGAATAACTATTTTTGATCACCTAATAAATTACCAGTTATGAACAGACGCGACGCCTTATCCAGAGTAGCGCTGATCCTTGGCGGTACCGTTGCAGGAGCCCATGTTTTTTTGGAAGGATGCCAGCCGGGGGATAAGAAAACATCCGCTGCCACAACGTTCACAGAAAAGGATACCGCTTACCTGGATGAGATAGCAGATACCATCATACCCACAACCGATACCCCGGGTGCCAAAGCCGCAGGGGTTGGAGCATTCATGACCGTGATGGTCAATGATTGTTACGATGAAAATGATCAAAAGATCTTTCATGAGGGGATGAAACTTTTGAATGATGCCGGTAAAAAGAAATTTGGAAAATCTTTCATGGAAATAGACCCTTCCGCACGAAAGGAGTTGCTAACGGAAATTGACAAAGAAGCAAAAGAGTATATGGCTAATAAAAAGCAGGACGAGCCCAGGCACTATTTCCGCATGATGAAAGAACTGACCCTGCTGGGTTATTTCACTTCCGAAATAGGAGCCACCCAGGCTTTGCGTTACATGGCGGTACCTGGAAAATATGAGGGTTGTATCCCCTACAAAAAAGGAGACAGGGCCTGGGCTACATAAGGAGGGAAACCTCAAATGATTCCCCCGCCCCGCAACATTTTTTAAGTCACGGCGTTACAACAGCTATGCAAAAATGGTTCTACTCACTTCTCCTTATACTGCCTGGCTTTACGGCATGCAACAGCAATAAAACCGTACCCGATGTTGCAGATATCAGGATCAACCTGGAAGTGCAACATTTTGAACAGGATTTTTTCAATATTGACACCAGCAATATTAACGCAGGATTAGCGGTATTGCACCAAAAATACCCGCTCTTTCTTCCCGATTACCTACAATATATTTTAGGCCTGTCGCCGGGGGAAACCGGTAAGTCGGACAGCGCGATAAAAATATTTCTGCGTGATTACAAAATAGTTAAAGACACCGCATCTAAAATATTCAGTGATTTTTCAAAAATAGAAGAACAGGTAAAATCGGGGTTACAGTTTACCCGGTATTATTTCCCGGGCTATAAAACACCCGGGAAACTGATCACCTTCATTGGTCCTTTAGACGCTATTTTTCAAACCAGCTTTGGTAAAAGCGGGGACGTCATAACCGAAGATGCCCTGGCTGTTGCGTTGCAACTACATTTGGGAAATAATGCCAGCCTGTACCAGAGTCAGATCGCACAGTCTCTGTTTCCGGAATATGTTTCCCTGAAATTTGGACCGGCATATATTGTGGTGAATTGTATGAAAAATATCATTGACGACCTGTTTCCTCCCAACCCAAAGGACAAAACCTTGCTGGACCTGACCATTGACAAGGGAAAACGCCTTTATCTTTTAGACAAAATCCTTCCTTATACCGCAGACTCCCTTAAAATAGGATATACCGGAGTCCAGTTGAAGGGTTGCTACGCCAACGAAGGACTCATCTGGAATTACCTGCTTCAGAATAACCTGGTCTATGAAAGTGATCCGCTCAGAATCCAGTCTTATGTAGAGGAAGGCCCGGTTACACAGGAAATAGGGGAGGGATCGCCGGGTTATATCTCACTGTTTTTAGGATGGCAGATTGTCAAAAAATATATGGAGAAGTTTCCGGGTACTTCTATTGACGAGCTTTTGAAATTAGACGCCGTGCAAATTTTACGGGATTCCCAATACAAGCCCCGTTAATGCGCTTCCAGCCAGTTTTCACCCTGCCCCACTTCGGCCACCACAGGTATCTCATTAGGTAAGGGCATAGCATTTTGCATGCAGTCAATAACCAGCGCTGCCAGTTCCCTCACCTCCTCTCTGAGGGCATCAAAAACCAGTTCATCATGCACCTGCAAAATCATTTTACTTTTCATTTTCTCTTTTCTCATCGCCGCATAAATTTTCTGCATGGCCAGTTTGATCATATCGGCAGCGCTTCCCTGTATAGGAGAATTAATGGCATTTCGTTCGGCAAAGCTTCTTACCGTGAAATTGGAAGAGTTGATATCCCGCAGCCAGCGTTTACGGCCCATCATCGTTTGTACATAACCGTGCTGTTTGGCAAATTGTATGGTCTCGTCCATATACCTGGCAATACCGGCAAATTCTTTTTTATAATTATCTATGATCTCTTTCGCTTCCGTACGACTTATACCCAGATTGTCGGCCAATCCAAAAGCGCCCTGTCCGTATATAATTCCAAAATTCACACTCTTGGCTTTCCGCCGCTGATCCCTGGTTACCGACAGCTCCTCCACGCCATATACTTTGGCGGCGGTTGCCGCATGAATATCTTTACCATGACGAAACGCATCGCACATAGCAGGATCCCCGCTGAGCGCGGCCACAATGCGCAACTCAATTTGAGAGTAATCCGCTGACAGCAAAAGATGTTCCTGGTCACGCGGTATAAAAGCCTTCCTGATCTCCCGGCCTCTTTCCGTTCTAACCGGGATGTTTTGTAAGTTAGGATTATTGCTGGCCAACCTGCCTGTAACAGCCACAGCCTGGGCAAACGTGGTATGCACCCTCCCCGTTTTAGCATTTACCAGTTGGGGCAACGCATCCACATAAGTGGATTTCAGCTTGGATAATTCCCGGTAGGCCAGGATATCCTCTACAATTTTATTCTGCTGAGCAAGTTTCAGCAACACATCTTCCCCCGTTGCGTATTGCCCCGTTTTTGTTTTCTTTGCCTTAGGATCCAATCGCAACTTTTCAAACAGCACCTCTCCCAATTGTTTGGGCGAAGCGAGGTTAAACCTCACGCCCGCCTGCTGGTAAACACGCTCCTCCGCCTGTTTAGCCTCTTCTGCCAATTCGGTAGAATATTGTTGCAGGAAATCCGTATCAACCCGTATCCCTTCAAATTCCATGTCGGTAAGCACTTTTACCAACGGATTTTCCACCTCATAAAAAACTTTTTCCACTTCTTTGGTCTTCAATTCAGGTTCGAGCGCCAGCTTCAATTGTAAGGTTATGTCCGCATCCTCCGCCGCATAATCTTTTATCTTTTCCAGCTCCACGTCACGCATATTTCCCTGCGCTTTTCCCTTTTTCCCGATCAGCTCTTCTATATGCACCGGCTGATAACCTAAATATTGTTCGCTCAAAATATCCATATTCCGTTTCCCCTCAGGCTCAATTACATAATGGGCCAACATCGTATCAAACAACCCGCCCTGCAGCTCCACTCCATACCATTTTAAGATCAGCATATCGAACTTGATATTCTGGCCTATCCAGGTGATGTCCTTTTTTACAAACAAAGGATGAAAATGATCAAGAAGCGCCAGGGTACGTGCTTTGTCGGCAGGGCAGGGGACATAGTAAGCCTCCCCCGGCTTCCAGGCAAAACTCAAACCCACCAACTCGGAATCATTAGGATCCAGGCCCGTGGTTTCCGTATCAAAACAAATCTCTTTCTGTACCAACAGGTTTTTAACCAGGTCTTCCAATTCTTTCTCATTGGTAACCGCCCTGTAATCATGCGGACTGCTGTGAATATCCTTCAGCTTCACCACCACGGCGGTCATTTCATCCCCGGTATGCCCTGGATATTCAACAGGAACGGATGACGCCGGAGTTTTATTCCATTCCGTATGCTCAAACAGATCCGTTTGCACTACTCTGCCGGCAGCTTTTTCCTTATCATTTCTGAATACCACCGGCAAAGTTTCTCCCAATGCCCTTTGTGCAATGGTCCGGAATTCCAGGCTTGTAAAAACCTCCATCAACAGGTCGCGGTTCCATTCTTTGAGCCTGAAATCTTCTTCATGAAATTGCACCGGCACATCGGTAATAATGGTCGCCAGCTTCTTACTTAATACAGCCGCCTCTTTTCCTTTCCTTATTTTTTCTCCCAGGGCGCCCTTAATATGCGCTGCGTTTTCCAGTATATTTTCCAGGCTACCATATTCTGCCAGCAATTTGGCAGCCGTTTTTTCACCGATCCCGGCAATCCCCGGTATATTATCTACACTGTCGCCCATTAATCCCAATACGTCTTTCACCTGATCTACCGATTTGATATTCCATTTGGCGCAGACTTCTTCCGGTCCTATCAGCTCCGGCTTTCCGCCCTGGTAAGCCGGTTTATAAATTTTCACTTTATCGCTCACCAATTGCCCGTAATCTTTATCGGGCGTTACCATAAACACCGCATAACCCGCCTCCGCTGCCTGTTGACTTAAAGTGCCAATAATATCGTCCGCTTCATATCCGTCAAATTCAATAACAGGGATATTGAATCCCTGTATGATACGTTTTATATCGGGTAACGCGTTCAGGAGATCTTCAGGAGTTTCCTGGCGGTTTGCTTTATAATCCGCGAAATCGTTGTGGCGCTCCGTGGGTGCATGTGTATCAAAACACACCGCCATGTGCGAAGGCTTCTGGTTATTGATCAGTTCCAGCAAGGTATTGGTAAAACCAAACTGGGCATTGGTATTGAGTCCTTTTGAGGTGATCCTCGGATTGCGGATCAAAGCATAATAGGCGCGGAAAACCAATGCCATGGCATCTAAAAGAAACAGCCTTTTGTCCATGCCGCTAAGGTAGGATTTTGAGGGTAAAACAGCTCCTGATTTATAGATTGACATTCAACATGTTGTCATGGAAATCATTTGACAGCCATGACAGTATTTTTCCCTGTGTTCAAAAATCAGAATCTCGATCCAATAAAGTGTGGCAGCATCTTTCGCCAGGTGGGCCAGTCGTGGGTGATATCGTTTCCCCAGACATCCAGCTCGTGTGGAATGGCTTTATCGTGCAGCACCCCCGAAAACCTTCGGTTAGCCTGGGGATCCTCATAAGCTCCGCTGCCGGTCGCTATAATGATCCGCCCTTTACGAATGCGGCTAAGATACCAATCGTCTGTAAGATTAGGAATATAATGAATAGGGGAATTGAAATAAACCTGTTCGTCGTAATATCCATCGGTGTATTCCGTAAGGTCATACACGCCGCTCATCGCAATGGTGCCGTCAATGAGATCAGGACGTTTTAAAAACAAATTCATGGCATGCAGCGCGCCAAACGATGCGCCGGAAGTGACCACCGGTGTTTCCCAGGAAGTACGGTTCTTAACAAATGGGATCACTTCGTTGAAAACATATTCATTAAACTGATTATGCCGGATTCCTTTATGGGCGGCTTCCATTTGCCTGTTCAACCAGCTCTCATTATTGATGCTGTTGATGGAAAACACTTTAATCTTGCCGGCATCAATAAAAGGAGAAACAGCATCCAGCAACTGAAAACGTTCGTATTCGAGATAATCGGCTGCAGCAGTAGGTATCAGTAATACAGAAAATCCATAATGTCCATAGATGGCTATTGGCATTTCCTTTTTCAGGGCATGGCTATACCAGGAAGTAAGTTCTCTTTTCATACCATTGATATTACGGCTTAAAAGACGGGCGTCCTTACATAAGCCTGAAATATTTCCTGATCATTATTTATTCTATCAGTCCTTCTTTGATTTCCGCCCACAGATCCCTATAGCACTGGGCGGCATAACCGGAGGGCGCAAATTCTTCAACAGGCGCTTTATGAACACCCATCTTCTCTACATCAGACAGATAAGGAATATAATTTTCAAAAAACTTCTTGTCCTTAAACAGGGTTTCCATTATTTCATTATGCATATTCTTCCGGAGATCGGCCATCGTAAAGAAACACATCATCTTCGACAAATCAATATCTTTTTCTTTAAAATAGTCCTTTACCATATGATAGGTGCGGATAGAGAGCGTAGTGGGAATAACGGGCATTAAAACAATATCCACCGCATTGAACACATTCTCGGAGAGAACCGAAAATCCGGGGGGACAGTCTATAAATACAAAATCATATATTTTGCCCAGGGGTTGCAAGAGCGTTTTTATCCGTTTTTTGGACGATTTCATTTCTTCCATCATCACATCAAAGCTCTTAGCGGACAGATCCGCCGGAATGATATCCAAATTCTCATAGTTGGTGGACATAACGGCTTCTTCAAGATCCGCTCCTTTTTCCACCAGTTTTTTGATACCTCCCTTGAACTTTGATTTTGACTGGTAGTAAAAGCTGGCAGAACCCTGCGGATCTATATCCCAAAGAAGGGTCTGGTAACCGTCCTGGGCGGCTAAATAAGCAAAATTTACACAGGAGGCAGTTTTACCTACTCCTCCTTTAAGATTGTATAATGCAATTGTAACCATAGGATGAATATATACATTTTTTTGCAACTGAAGGAATGCCTTACAGAAAAATAATGCAATTATTTCATTTCCGCCAGCTTTTGCTGCATGGCATACATCTCATCCCGCAGTCTTGCCGCCTCCATAAAATCCAGGCCTTTTGCCGCTTTTTCCATTTCTTTCCTGATTTTCAAAATGGCCTTTTCCATTTGTGGGACGGTCCTGTATATCTCCTGGTCTTCTGCTACCATTGTTACCAGCTCGTCATCCGGCGCCATGGCATAGGGTTTATTCAGATCATACCCTTTGATGTCCAGCACAGAGGTTTGCGCAAATACCTGTTCTTTTGATTTTTTTACGGTGGTGGGGGTGATATGATGCTCTATGTTATAGGCAATCTGCTTTTCGCGCCTGCGGTTGGTTTCATCAATGGTACGCTGCATACTGTCGGTTATCTTATCGGCATAAAAAATAACCAGCCCGTCCACATTCCTTGCCGCCCGCCCGGCGGTCTGGGTCAACGATTTTTCATTGCGCAGAAAGCCTTCCTTGTCTGCATCCAGAATCGCCACCAGCGATACTTCGGGCAGATCCAGCCCTTCCCGCAGCAGATTAACGCCCACCAGCACATCAATTTCCCCCAGCCGTAATTGCCGGAGAATTTCCACCCGGTCCAGCGTATCCACTTCGCTGTGTATGTATTTGGATTTAACATTGATCCGGTGAAGATATTTATCCATCTCTTCGGCCATCCGCTTGGTTAAGGTAGTTACCAGCACACGATCTCCTTTGGTTACCCTTTTATCAATCTCATCCAGCAGGTCATCTATCTGGTTCAGGCTCGGGCGGATTTCAATGGGCGGGTCGAGCAACCCGGTCGGACGAACCACCTGCTCCACTACGACGCCACCGGTTTTTTCCAATTCATAATTTCCCGGGGTGGCAGACACATAGATGGTCTGGTTCAGCATGGATTCAAATTCGTTGAAATTCAACGGGCGGTTATCCAATGCGGAAGGCAAACGAAAACCGTAATTTACCAACACTAATTTCCGGCTCCGGTCTCCACCGTACATACCGCTGATCTGCGGAATGGTCTGATGGCTTTCATCAATCACACATAAATAGTCATCGGGAAAATAGTCCAGCAGGCAAAAGGGCCGGGTGCCGGGTTTCCGCCGGTCAAAAAATCTCGAATAATTTTCCACGCCATTGCAATAACCCAGTTCGCGGATCATTTCTATATCGTAATTCACTCTTTCGCTCAGGCGTTGCGCTTCCAGGAGTTTGCCCTCTTCTTTAAAATACGCAACCTGTGCTCCCAGTTCGTCCTGGATTTCGTATAAAACCTGTTGCAACTGATCTTTGGGAGCCAGGTATAAATTCGCGGGAAATATCGCCGCATTGTCCACGCTGCTGATACGCTTCCCGCTGCTGATGTCCAGCGTTTCGATCGTTTCGATTTCATCACCAAAAAAGCTGATGCGATAACCATAATCCATATAGGGCAGATTGATATCCACCGTATCACCTTTTACCCTGAAATTCCCTCGGTTGAAATCCCCCTGGCTGCGGCTGTACAGTGAATTGACCAGTGCGTGTAAAAACCCCTGCCGGCTGATCACCTGCCCTTTGTAAATGCGGACGATGCCGTTTGCAAACTCATCGGGATTACCAATGCCATAGATGCAGCTTACAGAAGCTACTACAATGATATCGCGCCTCCCGCTCAGCAACTGGGCGGTAGCCTGTAAGCGAAGTTTGTCAAGCTCTTCATTAATAGAAAGATCTTTTTCGATATAGACATCACTTACCGGCATATAAGCTTCGGGCTGATAATAATCGTAATAAGAAACAAAATAACCTACGGCATTTTCAGGGAAAAATTGTTTGAATTCGCCATAAAGCTGCGCTACGAGGGTCTTATTATGGGTAAGTACCAGGGTAGGGCGCTGCACCCGTTGTATTACATTGGCAATGGTAAAAGTTTTACCCGATCCGGTAACACCCAGCAATACCTGGTCTTTTTCATCCTTTTGTATTCCCTCCGTCAGTTGCCGGATGGCTTCCGGCTGGTCTCCGGCCGGCGTATAGGAAGAATGTAATGTAAAGGACATCTGCTATTCGGAAGAAAGATTAATGATCCTGGCCGACTGGCCATCTTTTATGAACATCCGGTCAAACCCATTTTCAATAATTTCATTCAGGTATTTGGTGGTAAATGGCAGGATCTCTTCCGAAAGCGCCCCGGAGTCTGCAATGTCTTCATTACTTTCCAGTCCCCTGGCTTCTCTGAAATCCCTGAGGCCTAATTGAAAGGAAGCGATCTCTGTTGTCTTATTGAAATAAGCGGCGGTGGTGATCTGCAGGTTCGCTTCCCGGAAGGATCCGGTATAATCCAGGTATTCTTCCTCTTCGCCCTCATCAACACATTCCTCTATGATATCCTTTCCCCCAAATTTTTTGAAATACTGCATCAGATAGTCTTCCAGCTCTAACGCCTCATCCAATAAGGTCAATGCTTCTGATCCCTCGCTTTCATCCTTTTCCTGATCAACAACCGCGTTTTCAAGAACATCTACCCCCAACGCCACCAGTTGAAGCAAGGCCCGGTATTGCTTATTGGTTAATTCTACTTTTTGCATATTTCTGTAGCTTATATTACAAAGATAAGACAGGGAAATCTAACCCGCTATAGAGCGCATTCCATATTTTCGCAGGCGGGTGGTGACACCCGCCTGTAGCGTCTGCTACCGGTCGGTGTCCCACCGACCGGAAAATTATACAGGGCGCGACTGCTCGGCCAATTCAGGATGCACCCCCGCTATAAACGGGGTGCTTTCCGCTACCGGTCGGTGTCTCACCGACCGGAAAATTAATTGACGCATTCCTTTGCTTCATGTAAGGAACACCCACCGGCGACAATTTTTCATGCGCCGTTATAACCCCACTAAACTTAATATTCCTATAGCTGCCGTTTTATATAGCTGCCGTAATCGGGTATTTCCGCTATGTATTGCTGGTGCATAAGCGGGGAAGTCATCAGGAAATCCGAACTGGCCCGGTCGCTGGCTACCGGGATGTTCCATACCACAGCCAGTCGAAGCAATGCTTTTACGTCCGGATCATGCGGCTGGGCCTCCATCGGATCCCAGAAAAAGATCAGTACATCTATTTCGCCGCTGGCGATCATGGCGCCCACCTGCTGGTCTCCACCTAAAGGGCCGCTCATCATTTTTTTTACCGGCCGGTCTAAAACATCTTCCAGCAATTTACCGGTGGTACCGGTTGCAATCAGTTCATGGCGCGAGAGTGCGGCCTTATTGTATTCCGCCCATTCCATGAGGTCTTTCTTCTTATTATCATGGGCTACCAGGGCTATCCTTTTACGCACATCTAAAATACGAGTGTCTGCCATTTGAGTTGAAAAATATAAATAGTTATTTGCCACTAAAAATCCGGAGTCCGACAAATATGTTTTTCGTGCACCTTTGGCTGCCTCAGGCCATACCTGTATATCAGCCTGCCTGAGACTCCCGGATCTTCTCCCGGATCTTACCCTCAATTTCGTTTGCCAGTCCCGGGTTATCAATTAACAATTGCCTGACCGCATCTCTGCCCTGGCCTAATTTATCGCTATTATAACTGTACCAGCTTCCACTTTTTTGTATGATACTCATCTCTACTCCAAGGTCAATGATCTCGCCTGCTTTAGAAATTCCCTCTCCGTACACGATATCAAATTCTGCTGCCCGGAATGGTGGGGCGACTTTGTTCTTCACCACTTTCACTTTCACCCGGTTACCGATCGCTTCATCCCCATCCTTGATCTGCGCCATACGCCGGATATCCAGTCTTACGGAAGCGTAAAACTTAAGCGCATTACCCCCTGTAGTAGTTTCCGGGTTACCGAACATAATCCCGATCTTTTCCCTCAACTGGTTGATAAAAATACATACGGTATTGGTTTTGCTGATCGTGGCCGTTAATTTGCGCAAAGCCTGCGACATCAGCCTGGCCTGCAAACCCATCTTACTATCCCCCATTTCTCCTTCCAGTTCACTTTTTGGCACCAGCGCCGCCACGGAATCTATCACCACCACATCCAGAGCACCGGACAGGATCAGGCGATCGGCAATTTCCAGTGCCTGTTCTCCATAATCGGGTTGGGAGATCAGCAGGTTGTCTATATCTACGCCCAGTTTCTGCGCGTAAATACTGTCAAACGCATGCTCCGCATCTATAATAGCGCATACCCCGCCTTTTTTCTGCGCCTCCGCAATAATATGAATTGCGATCGTGGTTTTACCGGTGGATTCCGGCCCATATATTTCAACAATCCGCCCCTTGGGCACCCCTCCCACCCCCAACGCAATATCCAGCCCTATTGAGCCGGTGGAAATAGTTTCGATTTCCCGGGCGCCTTTTTCATTCATCATCATTACACTGCCCTTACCAAAATCTTTTTCAATTTTGTCCATGGTTAGCTTAAGCGCTTTCAATTTTTCATTGCTTGACATATTATATGCGGTTTTATGTTCTCAAAATTAACAGTTGAACGTAAAGATAGGGATAAACTTATTAACACTAATATATTTAGCACGGAAACTAATAAATTTATTTTTCGCCTTTTTGTTTCTATTGCGCAGGAGGGGCCATTCGCCTGATGTTTCCCGTCCTGAAAATATTTCTTGCCAGCCGCACGGATTCGATATACACAAAAAAATGCCCTCCCGCGAGGGAGAGCATTCATTAAAAAATTGGAAATTTTATGATCAGTTTTTCCTGGAATTCTGTCTGCGTTTACTCCAGGTGTTACCCGGTTTAAAGCCATTGCCTTCCTGGCTGCCCACCCTGTCCATCGCGCACCGGAAACCAACCGTACTGCTGCTTTGCGACTCATCCAAAAACCGCCTTGTACCAGGACTTAACCAATAAGCACGGTCATCCCAACTGCCGCCTTTGATCACCCGCGCATGATCGCTGATCAAAGTCGTATGACCATAACCATAGGTAACATGGGAAGCGGAATCTCCATCCAGATAATCAATCACATTGCCTCTCTGGTAATTGCGGCGGCTCCTGCTTTCCTCATCCGTTACATATTCTTTTACAACTCTGCCCAGGCTATCCCGTTCGTATTCGTTGTTGTCGTTTTTCTTGAATTTCTCAAAATGATTACCACGATAAGGATTAAAATCATCATTATCCTGGCTCGACAGGGGGCGATAAACATCGGCCACCCATTCATTCACATTTCCGGACATGTTATATAAGCCAAAACCGTTGGGATAAAAGGCATCTACCGGGCCGGGTATGGAAGCATTGTCATTTAAGCCTCCGGCAACACCCATCATGTCTCCGCTGCCCCGCTTGAAGTTAGCGAGGAATTTCCCCTGCCAGCTTCCGCGGCGGTTATCACGCAAACCGTTAACGTTCTGGCTCCAGGAGTACACCTGCTTTTCTTTGATCAGCTCTTCGCCCGAACCGTTTGACTTTTTCTTGGGCCGGGGATTTTGATTGATATAGCCGTAAGCGGCATATTCCCATTCGGCTTCAGTGGGGAGCCTGTAATTCGGCAACAGGAAGCCATCTTCAAAATTCACCCTTAGCCGCGGTCTGCCATTGGCATCCATTAACGGATTTTTCTTCGGCTTCCCGGGTTGCGGTTCATACAGGTCTTTCAGATAAGCCTGGGTGTTAAAGTTTTCCTGCCCCTGTCCCTGCAGTGTTTTCAACTGATTCTTATTGATATAGCCTTTTTCTACCAGGATCCTCTCGTTTACGCGGTCGCTGCGCCAAAGACAAAAATCATTGGCCTGTTTCCAGCTTACGCCGACAACCGGATAATAATTATAGGAAGGATGACGAAAATAGTATTCTACCAGCGGTTCATTATAAGCCAGTTCTTCTCTCCATACCAGCGTATCGGGTTTAGCCGCGTCCAACACAGCAGCATATTCGGGATCATCAAAAACGGCTTCCAGCCAGTGCAGGTATTCGCGATAGTGCACATTGGCCACTTCGGTGCGGTCAATATAAAAGGAAGAAACGGTTACCCGGCGGGGGATATTATTCCAATCTCCCATCACGTCTTCTTCCGTGGCACCCATGGTGAAGGTACCGCCCTGCACGAAGACCAGTCCCGGGCCGGTATTTTGTTCTTTTTCCTTGGAAACGTTGAAACCACCCATGTTTTTGTCGTTGTAGTTCCAACCGGTCACATCCGATTTATCAAATTTCTTCTTCCCCAAAAGTCCGTTTTTACATGAGGTGAAGAACAGAGCAACGGCCGACAGGAGAAGCAAACTTTTCAGATTCAGTAGTCTATGCATTTTGCTGGATTTAAACTAAAAAAGATAACGGGTATTACACTTCAATTATTGTATGATTCAGGAGGTTTAAGCCTCCTTTTACGAGAATATATTCTAATTAACAACGTGCAATTTAATTACTTTACAAAAGGCCGGGAACACTTTTGTGTTTATTAAATGCTAAACTTCTGCTCTACTATCCATTTTCACGCCAAAGTGATGAATATCAGACACAAAACAATATTTATTTTCCTGCTTCGTTGTATAAGATGTTGAGAAAGAAGGGGGCATGGTATTTGTTAAATCTGTTCCGTTTTACAGCGCGGAAAAATATTTTGCCTGTAAAAACGAAAAATACTGTTTTACTTCGCAAACTCATTATTAAACCATTAAACAGATCCCTGATATTGAATAAAATGTTACTTTTTTATTCCTTTTCATTCAAATACAATTTCTGATGAAACATTCTATGAGGAGATTTTCTGTTGCCGGCCTCCTGCTCATGAGTATATCGGCGGGTACTTTCGGACAAAGTGCGGAGCCAATAAATATTGTTACCACGGCAGTGCCGTTTTTACGCATTTCACCCGATGCCCGGGCGGGGGGAATGGGGGATATGGGTGTTTCCACCACCCCCGATGTCAACGCCCAGTTCTATAATGTGGCAAAATATCCTTTCGCAAAAAACGAGGCCGGACTGGGGCTCACTTATACCCCCTGGTTAAAAGACCTTGGCTTAAATGATGTATATCTCGCCTCTCTTGCGGGTTATTATAAATTTGACGACCAGCAGGCTTTATCCGCTTCCCTGCGCTATTTCAGCCTGGGGAACATACAATTTACCGATGCGCTGGGAAACGACCTGAACAGGTTTAATCCCCGGGAATTCGGGCTGGATCTCGGCTATTCCCGGAAACTATCCGACCAGTTATCCCTGGGGGTCGCCCTCCGCTATATTTATTCCAATCTTGCGGGAGGCGCTTCAACCAACGGGTATTCCTATAAAGCGGGTACGGCGGTAGCCGGCGACGTGGGTTTATATTATACAACGGCCGATGAAGACGGACAGGGCTGGAATGTGGGCGCCGCGTTCAGCAATCTCGGTTCCAAAATATCCTATAGCGCCGATGCCATTCAGCGGAATTTCATCCCGGCCAACCTGGGCGTAGGCCTTGGGCATACCTGGGTAACCAATGAAGTTCATAAAATTTCTCTCAACGGAGAATTCAATAAGTTACTCGTACCCGCGCCTCCATCCGGCGATGATGTAACCCAGGAAGAATTTGACAAATACAACAGCGACGGAGTGGTGAGCGGTTGGTTTAAGTCCTTCAGCAATAACGCCCTCGCCTATTCTGCCGGAGCGGAATACGTTTATAACGACCAGTTTGCCCTCCGGGCAGGCTATTACGGAGAAAGCGCCAGCATGGGTAAAAGAAGCTACGTTACGATGGGCGTAGGGATCAATTACAATATCTTCGGACTGAATTTTTCCTACCTGCTGCCATCGGGGAACGGGGTGAACAGAAATCCGCTTTCCAATACGATTCGCTTTAGCCTGGTGTTTAATTTCGGCGGGGAAGTCGAAACCGGGGGAAGCGCGCAATACTAAAAATATTATGGTAACCGGTTAAGACCCAACAGGTTTATTCCGCTTGTTGGGTCTTTCTTTTTATTTTAGCAGAAAAGATGTCTTACAGAATAGGCCTGGGAGTGGATTTTCACCAACTCGCTGAAGGAAAAAAACTCTGGATCGGCGGGATCGAAATACCGCATTACAAAGGTTCGGTGGGTCACAGCGACGCGGATGTACTGTTACATGCCATTTGCGATGCCATGCTGGGCGCCCTGTCGCTGGGGGATATCGGCGCTCATTTTCCCGATACTTCCCCCGAATATAAAGATATTGACAGCAAGATCCTCTTGCAACGAAGTTTCGGACTCATCCGCGAAGAAGGCTATGTTATTGTCAACATTGATTCCACCCTATGTCTGGAAGCGCCCAAAATAAAACCGTATGTGAATGCTATGCGCGAAGTAATTGCCCGTATTGTACAAATAGATGTTCATGATATCTCCATTAAAGCCACCACTACCGAAAAAATGGGCTTCGCGGGGCGGGAAGAGGGATTGATGGCTTATGCTACCGTATTGCTGAAACGGGATACAGCCGGGGAATAAAACCGGAAATCTTCAATTGGAAATAATCTTACTTTTGCCCGATGGCTTCTCTTATCATTAAAATTGTTAACCGTTCCAATAACGCGCTTCCGGCCTATGCCACGCCGGGGGCTTCGGGTATGGATGTGCGGGCGTCTCTTAATGCACCTGTCGTACTTCAGCCTATGGAACGAACCCTGATCCCTACCGGTCTGTATGTTGAAATTCCGGAAGGCTTTGAAATACAGATCCGGCCGCGCAGCGGGCTTGCCGTTAAACAAGGCATCACCTGTTTAAACACGCCCGGTACCATAGACGCCGATTACCGGGGGGAAATCAAGATCATCCTTATCAATCTCTCCGCTGAACCGCAGCAAATTCTCCCGGGCGACCGCATTGCACAAATGGTGGTTCAACGGGTAGAACAAATCCTGTGGGAAACGGCGGAAAGCGTTGGTGCAACCTCCAGGAATGACGGCGGTTTCGGTCATACAGGAAAGCAATAAACCGGTTAATAAGCGATCATGCGGCTCTTCATCAGTACCACCTTCATTATTTTCATCCTGTTCGGTTGCAGAAGTTCAAAAAAACTGCAAACGGCCATTACCAAAAAGGATACGGTTGTTACCCTGCTGATCAACCCGTCGGAAACAGATTCCGCCAGGCTGGTACATGAAACCTTCGACCGGATAAATGATAATCTCATTGACTTTCGCACTTTCTCTTCCAAGATCAAAGTACAATACAGGGACAGCAGACAAAGGAATTATGACTTCAACGCTTTTGTCCGGATTCAAAAAGACAGCGTTATCTGGATCTCTATCAACGCAGCATTTGGCATCGAAGCTTTCCGGGTTCTTATCACGCCCGACAGCGTTAAGATCTTGGATAAACTCGACAAAAGCGTTCAATACCGTTCGGTGGAATACATCAGGAATATTATTCAACTCCCGGTGGACTTTTATACCCTGCAGAGTTTGATCGTGGGCAACCCGGTCTATCTGGACAGCACCAGGGTATTGCTTTATAAGGAAAAAGAACAAACGGTTTCTTTATCCACTATGGATGATTTTTTTAAACAACTGCTGTCTCTGAGGAAAGAAGATTTCGCCATACTGCATAGCAAACTGGATGATGTGGACCCGATCCGCAACCGCACCGCCGATTTCACCTATAATGATTTTGTAAGCATCGGGGGAAGGCTTTTCTCAACCAGCCGGAAAATTACCGTAGCCGAAAAGGCGAGCCTGGATATCAGTCTTGATTATAAACAAATAGAATTCGATATCCCGTTAAGTTTTCCCTTTAATATACCCCGCAACTACCGCGGAAAAGAATTTTAACATTATAGCGCGCAATCACAGCTCCTTAGTATCGTTATTTGCAGTATAATCCTTTTGGTTGATCTTAAAGTAAAATGGTCCGTCATGCACAAATTTCTTTTCATACTTTTTTTCCTGTTGGGTGGTATCCAGGTGTCATCATTACAGGCGCAGACAAAAGATGAATTGGAAAACCAGAGAAAACAGATACAGCGGGAAATCGAAGAGCTGAGGAAATCGCAACTGGTGGTCAAGAAAAATAAGCAGGAAAGCCTGGGCCAATTGGCCCGGATCAGAAACCTGATCAAAAAAAGGGACGCCATCATAGGAAATATCAACCGGCAGGTTCATCTCATAGACAACGATATCAGCAACAATAACCGGGAGATAGACCGGCTGAAAAATGAACTGGATACATTGAAAACGCAATATGCCAGGACTCTTGAATACGCTTACAAAAACCAAAACAATTATGACATGCTGAATTTTATTTTTTCAGCAGTGAGTTTTAATGATGTAATAAAACGCATTACCTATCTGAAAGCATACCGGGAATACCGGGAGAAACAGGTGGAGAATATCTATCATACCCAGCTTCTGTTGGCCCAGAAAAACGAGGCGCTGGCGGAAAATAAAACGCTGAAATCAAAAACCCTCGAAGAGCAGGGTAAGCAAATGAAAAAACTGGAAGATGAAAAAAACCAGAAGAATGCAGTGGTTTCCCAGCTAAAACGGAAAGAAAAGGAACTCGACAAGCAACTTTCTTCCAAAAGAAAAGTAGAAACCAATATCAGGAACTCTATAGCAGCCATTATCAGGAGAGAAATAATGGAGGCGGAAAAAGCGGAGAAGGCGAGGAGAGAGGCTGCCGCTAAAGCGGGCGGAACGGCAAAGACAACGCCAGCCGCCGGCAGTTCGGCCACGGCCACCCGCGTTGCCAGTAAGCTGGAGAATACGCCGGAAGTAACCGCCGTTTCCGTTGGCTTTGAAAACAATCGTAGAAAACTTCCCTGGCCCGTGTCAAAAGGCAATATTACCGGGCAATTCGGGAGACACAAAATTGAGGGCACGCGGTTGTTTGAGGATAATATCGGTGTGTATATTCAAACCAACATCGGGGAACCGGTAAAATCGGTATTTGAAGGCACCGTCTCTTCTGTACATAATTTTGGAGCCGTTTCCGCGGTAACTTTAAGACACGGGAAATATCTTACCACTTATTACAATCTCATTAATATTGCCGTGCAAAAAAACCAGGATATTAAACTTGGACAGGTGCTCGGCCGGGCAGCCGAATCGGAAGACGAGGACGGTATCGGGAAGGTGCTTTTTGTAGTAACCGAGGTGGTCGGCAATAATCCCAAATACCTCAATCCGGAAGACTGGATCAAATCAAGGTAATCCCCATCAGTATGTTTTCCCGTTTTTTTGCTCTATACCGGGTATGTATAAGCCCAATAAAAGAATCCGGGTATTTTTATTTTGCGGTATTTTTTTGATGGCTTCCTGTTCATCTGAAAAAAATACGGACTCCATGCAATTTACTGAAACCCAGCTTACCAACGGAAACCAGGGTCATTACCTGAATTCTACCCAGGTTTTTTCCCCTGATGATGAATGGATCGTTTACGATACCCGGAACGATGATGGCGGAATAGGCGTTACCGGAAGTATTGAGATGGTGAATGTAAACAGCGGCAAGACGAAAGTATTGTACCAGACAGAAAATCAGACGCAATATGGCCCGGGGGTAGGAGCGGTTACATTTTCCCCGGTGGACCCTACGGTACTATTCATTCATGGTATCCGCAACGCCAATAAGGAACGGCCTTACTCCTTTTCCCGCCGTACCGGGGTTGCCATTCATGTCAACAACCCGTTCAAACCGGTTTTCATGGATGCCCGTAATATGATCGCGCCTTTTACACCCGGCGCTTTGCGGGGCGGAACGCACGCGCACACCTGGAGCGGCGATGGAAAATGGATCTCCTGTACCTATAATGATGATATTATTGAAGAACTGTCAAAAAAAGACAGTTCGGTAAAAGACCTCCGTACTATTGTTGCCATGATGCCGGGAAAAGTTTCCGTTCCCGACGATGGAAATATGGAGAACAACAGCGGGGCCTGTTTCTCGGCTGTTGTTGCCCGGGTCACCGAAAAGCCCACTCCCGGAACGGATGAAATTGATAAGGCATTCGATGAAGGCTGGATCGGGAGGGAGGGCTACCGTAAAGCGGACGGGAGCTGGCAACACCGGGCAATTGCTTTCCAGGGCAATACCCGGAATCAAAACAATGAAATTGTAACCGAAGTATTTGTTGCAGACATCCCGGAAGACATCACCAACGCTTCTCCGGGTGAACACCTTGAAGGAACAGCCTTCACCAGGCCCGATCCGCCTGCCGGAACCACACAAAGAAGAGTAACCCATACCCTGCGCGGCATTGAAGGTCCGCGGCACTGGCTTCATACCACCTCCGACGGGTCCCTTATTTTGTTCACCGCCAAAGATTCAGCCGGGATTGTACAAATTTTCGGCGTGTCGCCCAATGGCGGAGAAATTACCCAGATCAGCTACAATGCTTTCCCGGTAAAAGGACCTTTGAATATCAGTCCGGATGACAAATATGTGGCCTATATAGCGGACAACAGCGTGTTTATTACCGGCATACAAACCCACATTTCCGAGCGGCTTACCGCGCGGAGCAGTGACGAGTTTGCACCCCGGGGCGCAGCAATCTGGTCTAACAACGGAAAAATATTAGCGTTTAACCGCCGCATTAAGAAAGATGGAAAAGACTATTTCCAGATCTTTTTGCTGAAACCGGAATAATCGCGGATCTGCAAATTCACATATTCACAGGACACCGTTCCGGAAGGCTGCGGTCTGACCTGCGGTACCGACCGTAGCCTTTGAGGGCTGGCGATACCCAACCCGCTTTTACAGTGAGATTTTTTTAAGTTTTCTGAAAATACCTCCAAATGTGGGGTAACAATATAAAGCAGAGCCTATACCTTCGGATCGTGCTTTTTAAACGTTCCGCCCTGTGTAAACGTTGTTGATCCCTGCCGCGTTATTTTTCTCATTTCCAAATTATCGGATCATGATCTGCCGGATACTACTGCTATGCTTTTTTTCGCTGCCGAGTGTCCTTTCATCTTTTTTCTTCTCAGGCGTAGTCTCGG
>JAMLHL010000032.1 GCA_023957125.1 Chitinophagaceae bacterium | reverse complement strand
TCATATTCGTATTTGTTGAACATCTGTTAGAATTGTATAAGAACCCAACTGTCAGGTTTTCATAAAAATTAAAAATCAACCTGACAGGTTTTGCTGCATCGTATTCATATTTGTTGAACATTTACTAAAATTATATAAGAACTCAACTGTCAGGTTTTCATAAAAATTAAAAATCAACCTGACAGGTTATGCTGCATCGTATTCATATTTGTTGAACATTTATTAAAATTATATAAGAACTCAACCTGTCAGGTTTTCATAAAAATTAAAAATCAACCTGACAGTTATACATCGTATTCATATTTGTTGAACATTTATTAAAATTGTATAAGAACTCAACCTGCCAGGTTTTCATAAAAATTATCATGCCATATATTAACATTAAGATCACCGATGAAGGGGTAACCAAAGAGCAAAAAGCCGCACTGATCAAAGGAGCCACTGAACTGCTGCAAAGGGTGTTGAATAAAAATCCTCAGACCACCGTGGTGATCATAGAAGAAGTGCCGACAGACAATTGGGGTATCGGCGGAGAATCGGTAACGGACAGAAGGCTGAAAGAGAAATGAAGGGAGGAAAAACCATACCCCGGGGAAAATTTCAAATCTCCAATCTCCTAATGGCGGTGTTCTCCCGTATATCCCTTCTTCAGCAGGTATTCGCTGTTGAGCAGGTATGCCCCGCTGGTTACAACCTTTTCACCCTCTTCCAGTCCGGAAACGATGGCTATCCGGTGATCGCTTTCGGCCCCGGTTTCCACTTCCCGCCATTTGAAAGTACCGGGCCGGGTTTGCAGCCATACCCGGTTGTGCCGTCCATCCCTGATCACCGCATCTACCGGGAGCGTCAAATGGTTGCTCACCTGCGGCCGGGCGATTACATAAGCCACCATTCCGGGACGTAGTTTCCCTTCCGGATTGTGTATAGAAACCCGCGCCAGAACGATCCGGCTATCGGGTATTAACTCCGGACTAATGAAAGAAACCCTGCCACGGACTTTCATTCCGGGGAGATCCGGGAATTCAAGATCCACCACCGCGTTTTCAGGGAGTTGTGCAACCTGGGAAGCGTACACCTGCACTTCGGCCCACAAATGTGAAAGGTCAGCTATCCGCATCAGCGTGGTTCCTTCGCTGGCATAATCCCCTTCCATCACATTTAGTTCCGTTATGTATCCGGTAACCGGGCTGTAAAAGGTAGTGAGGCCGGATGGGTTCCCGTTTTGTACCAGGCTTTCTATTTGTGTATTGGAAATGCCCGACAAAATCAATTGCTGTTTGGCAGCGTCAATCAGTTGATCGAAATTAATAATGCTGTTATCCAAAGCCTTTCGTTTTTGTACCAGGGTAATCAGTTCCTGTTTTGCACTATTCAACTCTTCGCTGTAGATGGAATACACAGGCTGTCCCCTTTGTATATATGCTCCCGTTGTTTTATGATACAAACGATCCAGCCGCCCGTTGCTCCGTGTGGCGACGGCTTTGGTTTTGCTTTCGTCTGCCGCGAGCATCGCCGTTAATATCTGCCGGTTACCCATAGCCGAAACAGAGAGGGTATCCACGATAATGTTTCCCAGCCTGATCTGTTCTTCATTGAGCGAAATTTCATCCGGCGCGGATTGGGTGCGCTTTACTTTGATCAGGTCCATGTGGCAAATTGGGCAGCGTCCCGGATGATTATCCACGATCTGCGGGTGCATACTGCACGTGTAATAGTAATCTTTGGGACTGCTGTCATCCTTCGAATGGTTACAGGCTATCAACAAAAACAAACCGGCCATTATGATAATCAGCTTTTTCATTGTGCTGCATTTTTTGTCATGATGAAACTTTCACTATCCACTAAAAAACCGGCATTGGCAGCCACCGCTTCATTGGGCTTCAATCCATCCAGGATTTGTACCAGGTGCTTGCTCACGATCCCGGTTTTCACTTTTCGGGCAAGAAAGCCATCCTGTTCTCTTACAAAAACCACTTTGTCCAGTCCCAGGGAAACCACTGCTTCTTCAGGCAGCCAACCGGCATTCTTGTACCCGGTGAATACCGTTGCCCTAACGGTGCTGCCTACCGGAAGTTTTTGTCTGCTGTTGTCAAAAGGGATGCGGGCGATCAGGGTGTTGCTTTGTGTCTGATAATAGGGTACCATTTCATGTATGGTAGCCGTAAACTCCGCTCCGGGTGTTGATTCCGGTCGTAGGGTTACTTTATCTCCCGGTTTCAGCATTTCCTGGTGCTGCGGAAAGATCTGCAAAGCTATTCTCAGTTTTGACGGATTGAATAGGGTGAACAGCGATTGTCCCTTTTCAATATACATCCCCTCTTTAATGGATAAGGGCCGGGTGGCAGCGTTCACTACCGGGGATGGAATATCCCTTGCGGTGCTTTCATCCGCTACCCCCGAGGCGCTGCTGAAAATGGTCACGGCATAGCGCGCCTTTCCCTGCCTGGCAACCTCCTCCAACTGCTTTGGGCTCATGCCCAGTAATAATAATCTTTGTTTAGCAGATGCAATCAGGGAATGATTGCCGGTATCGTTTTGTAATAAAAACAAATAATTGTTTTGTGCCGTTACCAACTCCTGACTATATATTTCCATTATCGGCTGACCCGCATTGATTTTTTGATACCGGTATTTTACATACATTTTGGTGATCCTTCCGCTGACCTTACCGGAAATACTTTGTGAAAACCGGGGATCGTATTCTACGTCTCCCAATACTTCCAGTTCCAGGTCTTCTTCCCGCTGGGCCAGGTGCACCATAGGCACATTCGCTACTACCGCCTGGTTGGCTGGTTTCAGCAGCATTTCCAGGGAAAGAGAGAGCGGCTCATCTCCGGTTTTTATCCGCTCCAGGCTCATCCCGCAAATAGAGCAGGCTCCGGGCGTATCACTGTGTACCTGCGGATGCATAGGGCAGGTAAATCCTGAACCGGCTGCTTCTGTTGGGTCCGAACCGCTATGTATTTCGTGCATGGGCACCAGATCCATTCCACATTTCGGACACCTGCCGGGCTTGTCGCTGAAAACGGAGTCCTGTGGCATCGGACAGGTGTAGGTGACACCGGTGGATGATGCAGGTGAAGAATGGTTACAGGAGAATGCTGCAACACCAACGGTTAAGCCTACCGCCAATAATATTCTTCGGCTGACGTCCCGCCGTGAAATAATGTATTTTCGAAAAATCAATTTCATAAATCCACCATTTGAAAGATGTTTAATAACTCCGACTGGATGGTCATTCCTCTCGCTAAAGTATCAAGGTAGTCCATCCTTGCATCCAGCAGGCTTTGCCAGGCATCATAGAGTTCGGATATTTCAGCTTTGTTTTGCTCGTAACTGATTTGCAGGGTTTGTAGATTTTTGTGAAGAGCGGGGATGATCTCGTCGTCGTACATCTTCAGTTCATTTTTAATTCCCTGTAATTCAGCGAACAACGATCTGCTCTTTCCCCTTTCGGCGTTGATATAAGCCCTTTGCTGTGATTGCAGACCCTGGTTTTCGTACGTGATACTTTCGGCTTTTGCCCTGTTCATCTTAGCCGACCATTTTGCCAGCGGCAGCTTTACCATCGCCATCAGGGAAAACATTTGAGGCTGGCGACCAAAACCTGCCATGTGTTCATATTTAATGCCATACTGAGGTTTTAGGGCAGCCAGTTCGGCTTGTTGTTCGAGGTTATTGGCAGCGATGGTTTTCTCCAGCACCCGGTACTCACTGGTTTTGGTCAGCGCGTCTTCATCCGTTAAAAGCGTCTCAAAAGGATACCATGAAAATATCGTATCAACATTGAAGGCAGTTGTTTCCTCCCGCATCATCGTGTTGTTAATGACGGTTTGTTGTTGTGCCTGATGGGCGGATAATACCGCTTCGGCTGTTTTTAATTTTGCGAGGGCGGCTTTTAATTTATAATAGCTGTTGATATTACCCAGGTTATTTCGATACCGGATCTCTGCGCTTTGGATCATAAACTCCAGCAGTTTTTCATTTTCGTTATATAAACCGGTCCTCTTTTCGGCCACTATCAAATTGTAGTAGGCGGTTCTGGCGGTGGTGAGCAGGTTGCTGAGCATACCCGGTTTTTTTTCGATTTCTATGGCTCCGGTTGATTTCAGAAAGGCATGTTCAGCCTCCTGCGCTTTTTTATTAGGGAACATCTGCTCCGCGGAGATCATAAACATCCCCATACCCGGCATATCGGCAGTGCTTTTCCATTTCCCCGCATTATACGGGGTTTGGAAAAAGCCCGCTCCAAATTCGGGCGCCATCCACGAATAAGCGCCTTCCGCTTTTACTTCTGCCGCGCGGTAGGAGGCCTCTACCATTTTTAAGGAAGGGTGATTTTGGAGAATAATGTCTTTTATAGCAGACAAGGGCAGTGTTTCCTGCGCCCGGACTGAAAGTCCCGCGAATATTAAAATTGAAAAGAAGAATATTTTTTTCATACACCTTCGTTGATTAATGAACAGGTTCCAACACTTCAATTTTCCCGTATTTTTTGAGTTCAAATTCTTTAGCCATTAAAAAGATCAGGGGGGTTACCAATAAGATATGCGTGGCAGAGGTGAGGACTCCGCCCACCATGGGTAATACAATCGGGATCATCACATCGCTGCCTGCTCCTTTGCTCCACAGGATGGGCAGCAGCGCAAACAAGGCAACAGATACGGTCATGATCTTCGGCCGCAATCTTTTGGCTGCGCCCGCGATCACGTATTGCTCCAGGTCTTTTTTGGTGATAACGGCGGACGAATTGCCTTTTAAGTCCACCAGTTGCTGCATGGCGTCATTGAGGTAGATCACCATCACAATACCGGTTTCCACCGCCAGTCCAAACAGGGCGATGAACCCGACGGCAACGGCTACCGACAAATTTACTCCCCAGAAATACACCAATAATGCGCCGCCAATCAAAGCAAAGGGAAGGCTGATCAGGCTCAGGAAGGCTTCCCGGGCGCTGTGAAATGCGAAATACATAGAAATAAAAATCACCAGCAGTACCACAGGCAGGATCATTAGCAGCGTCCGCTCGCTTCGGATCATGTTTTCGTATTCACCGCTCCATTCTACGTAATATCCTTTGGGCAATTTTTTCACCAGTTCCGAGATCATCTCTTTTGCTTCATTCACTGTACTGGCAAGGTCGTTGCCCCGTACGTTAAATAATACGGTGCCCCGCAACATGGCATCTTCCGAATTGATCATGGATGGCCCTTCAGTAAGCTGTACGTCCGCTACCGATTGTAAAGGAATGGGTCCAAAACTTCCGGTTTGCACCTGCAGGTTTTTCAAGTCCTCAATACTGCTTCTGAAATCCTGCCCGAAACGGGCATTTACGGAAAACTTCTGCCGGCCTTCAATGGTGCTCGTGATCTGCATTCCTCCCAAAGCAATTTCAATTACCCGGTTTATGTCATCCACACTTAGTCCGTAGCGACTCAGTTCCTCCCGTTTCATCGAAATGTCAATGTACTTTCCGCCTGTTACCGGTTCCACATACAGATCTTTAACGCCGTCCATTCCTTCCAGTTGTTTTTTAAACTGTTGCGAGAGGGTATAGATGGTGTCCAGGTTTTGTCCGAAAACTTTTAAACCTACATCCGTGCGTATCCCGGTACTCAGCATATTGATCCGGTTGATGATGGGTTGGGTCCAACTGTTTACTACGCCCGGAATTTGCAACCGGGCATCCAGCTCGGCGATGATATCCTGTTTGGAGATCCCTTTTCGCCATTCATGCCCCGGCTTTAATAAGATAATGGTTTCGATCATACTCACCGGGCTGTTGTCGGTAGCGGTATTGGCCCTTCCCGCTTTCCCCAGAACATTCTCCACTTCCGGTACGGATTTGATGATCTTATCCTGTACCTGCAGGATCCGCTTCATCTCCGTATTGCTTACATCCGGCAGGGTGGTGGGCATGAACAAAATGGAACCTTCGTCCAATGGCGGCATAAACTCCCTGCCCAGGCTGAACAACAATGGTACGCTAATAGCCAATGCCAGGAGGTTCACTGCAATGGTGGTTTTGCGATACCGGATACAGGCTTTAATAACGGGGGTATATACCCGCTCAAGGAACCGGTTCAACGGGTTTTTTCCTTCCGGCACAAACCGGCCCTTCATAAAAAAAGAGATCAGTACCGGCGCCAGCACAATCACCAGGACGGCATCCACGATCATAATGAAAGTTTTGGTGTATGCCAGCGGATGAAACAATTTTCCTTCCTGACCCGTTAACAGGAATACGGGTAAAAAAGAAGTGATGATAATGACCGTAGAAAAGAATACTCCCCTGGATACCTGTTTGCAGGCCCGTTCTATCAACGCCATTCTTTTGGCTTTAGGGATGGGCGTATAGTTTTTGGATCTGTATTTTTTGAACCACCTCATATCAGGTTGTTTTTATGGTTTTGGTAGTCTGACAAATGACGATAGCTATTTTCGCTCATGATGATACCATTATCTACGATCACGCCAATGGCCAGCGCAATGCCCGTAAGCGACATGATATTAGAGCTTACGCCAAAAAGATTCAGCAGGATAAAACTAATGGCAACGGTTACCGGGATCTGGATAATGATGCTCAACGCGCTGCGCCAGTGGAAAAGGAAGAGAATAACGATCAGGGTTACGATGGCCATTTCTTCCACTAATTTCCATTTGATATTATCAATGGCCGCCTCAATCAGGTGACTGCGGTCGTAAGCGATTTTAAAGGTTACGCCCGGCGGCAGACCCGCTTCAACAGACTTCAATTTGATCTTTAACGCTTTGATAACCGCATCGGCATTTTCGCCGTAACGCATCACCACTATGCCGCCTACGACTTCACCATTCCCGTTGCGGTCAAAAATTCCGGTACGGATATCGCCTCCCATCTGCACGGCAGCAATGTCTTTTACTCTTACAGGGATGCCATTTCTGATGACCACCTGAACCTGCTCAATGTCTTCTTTACTTTTAATATATCCCAGTCCCCGCACGATATAAGCCATATCGCTCATCTCGAACTTTCGTCCGCCAACGTCGTTATTGTTGGCTTTTACTTTGTCAACCACCTCTGTTAGAGAAATATTATAATACTGCAGTTTCACCGGATCAATCACCAGTTGATATTGTTTTTCGAAGCCGCCAAAGCTGGCCACTTCGGCTACTCCCGACACGGTTTGCAGGGCCAGTTTAACGTACCAGTCCTGCAGGGCACGTTGTTCGCCGAGGTTCATATCCCTGGCTTCAAGGGTGTACCAGAAAATGTGTCCCACCCCCGTTCCATCCGGGCCGAGCGTAGGAATGACGCCCTCGGGTAACAGTCGCTGGGCATAGGTCAGTCGTTCCAGCACCCGGGTTCTCGCCCAATAGATATCTGTATTATCGTCGAAAATGATGTAGAGAAAACTCATGCCAAACATACTGGTGGCACGTACGTTCTTCACTTTGGCAATACCCTGGAGGTTGGATACCAATGGATAGGTTACCTGGTCTTCGATGATCTGGGGACTGCGCCCCGGCCATTCGGTGAAAACGATTACCTGGTTTTCGCTTAGATCCGGAATAGCGTCCACAGGATTCCTCAACAGGTTAATAATGCCCCAGGCAAATGCTCCGGCTGCGAGGAACAGTACGATCCACCGGTTTCTTAGTGACCATGCGATCAGATTTGGAATCATATAATTGAATTATGAAGTGAGATGGATTGAGTGATTTACCACAGCAAACCGGATTCTCCTGATATGTTATAAACTAAAAAGCAGGCAATCTATCGCCTGGCGAATGATGACATTCAAAATAGGGGAGGGGATATCAGATCCTGAAATTACAATGCCGCTGGTAAAGCGGGATATCGGGTGGATGAATCCTGACGCCGGTCAGGTGAGAATAAAGCAGATCGGGAGAGAGCGTATCGTTTCCTGATAGAAAGCTATGGATAAGGATGGCAGGAACTTTTAGGAAACCGGAAAAAACCGGAATATTCTGGTCGGAGGTTACTTTTACAAAGTAATTTTTATCCTTGCAACAGTGATTGCGATCTGCGCCGGAATTTTTTTCCATGTGGCAGTAGTCGCAAACCTTTTGATCACTGTATCCCAAACTGGCGCCCATCCTGTCGCCCATGCAGTAGTGCATGGCAATTGTAGTTCCCACCGTAGCGAAGGAATACAACATCATCAGTATTATAGCTGCCAGCTTCTTCATTTCCGCTGCAAAAATAGAGGTTTTAAAAGATAACGGTTAATCCGGTTGCAATATTTTCCCTTCGGCAAGCTCAGGGTAAATACCCTTCGGCAAGCGTTTCCTGAAAGCCCGTCTTTGTTTTTCAATCAGTTTCCTTTATCGGGCTCAGGGTAAATAGTCTTCGGCAACCGCTCCCTGAGCCTGTCGAATCACTCCCTGAGCCAGCCGAAGGGAGCGATTCGATGGGACTGCCCTGAGTTTACCGAAGGGCAATCTCTTCCGCCTTATATCCCGCCTCGGCCACCGACCGGATCACTTCTTCAGTTTTGACCTGAGCATTCTTTATGGTCAATATTTTTTGGGGATCTTTAATATCTACCTCCCAGTTGTTTTCACCTGCCAGTTTGTTCAGGTAGGGCGTTACTTTGGCTATGCAATTGCTGCACATCACGTTCGTCTTAAATTTCATAATCGTGTTTTTAGTATGATTATAATTGTTTTGATCTTAATCTCAAACTGTTGGTCACCACGCTCACCGAGCTCAGGGCCATGGCAGCGCCCGCTATCATGGGGTTTAACAGGAATCCGTTGATGGGATACAGGATACCGGCAGCCACCGGGATACCGATCAGGTTATAGATAAAAGCCCAGAACAGGTTCTGCCGGATCGTCTGTACCGTAAGCCGGCTCAGTGTAAATGCCCGGGGAATTTTTTCCAGGTCGGAGGAGATAATAGCCATCCGGGCTACATCTATCGCTATATCGCTTCCCTTGCCCATGGCAATACTCACGTCCGCCTGTGCCAGAGCAGCGCTGTCGTTGATGCCGTCCCCCACCATAGCTACCACCTTTCCTTTTGACTGCAATTCTTTTACAAAATCACTTTTGTCTGACGGACTGGCATTGGCCCGGTATTCCCGGATACCGGTTTCTTTTGCCACCGCTTTTGCCGTGGCTTCATGGTCGCCGGTAATCATGATCACTTCAATACCTGCTTTTTGCAATTGAGCAATAGCGGTGTGGGCCGTAGATTTTACCCCGTCAGATATTCCAATGATCCCCTTTACTTCCCGGTCGTCGGCAAAATAAACGAGGGTATAGGCTTTCTCCGAGAAATATCCGGCTTTTTCTGCTATACTAACGGGTAGGGATAGCTGCATACGGCTGAGCATTTTTTTGTTTCCCGCATAATATTTTGTATTTCCGATTATTCCTTCCACACCTTCACCGGTAATGCTTTCAAAGGAGGTCACCGTATCGTAATTTTTAGGTAAAGAGTCGGTTACAGCCGTTGCCAGCGGATGTTCAGACAGGTGCTCCAACGAAGCCAGTTCCCGCTCGTAATTCCTGCCGGTCCAAAAGGTAGCTGCAATCACCGGTTTTCCTTCGGTGACCGTACCTGTTTTATCGAGGATGATGGTATCCACTTTAGTACCCAGTTCCAGGCTTTCGGCGTCTTTGATCAGGATACCTGCTTCAGCGCCTTTGCCAATGCCGACCATGATGGCAGTAGGCGTGGCCAATCCTAACGCACAGGGACATGCGATCACCAGTACGGTTACCAGGGCAAGCAGTCCGTGCGTTAAAGCATTACTTCCTCCGGCAATCAGCCATATGACCATACTGAGTACGGCCAGCCCGATTACGACCGGAACAAAAATCCCGGCAATCTTATCCACTAACTTTTGTACCGGGGCGCGACTGCCCTGGGCGTCTTGCACCATTTTTATTATGTGTGCCAGCATGGTATCCTTACCCACTTTCTGAGCTTCGAAATGGAAACTGCCTTTCTGGTTGATGGTGCCGGCAAACACCGGCGCCCCTGCTGCTTTTTCTACCGCCAGCGGCTCTCCCGTGATCATGCTTTCATCTATAAAAGAAGATCCCGAAATCACTTTCCCGTCCACCGGAATTTTATCCCCCGGCCGGATCAGTAAAATATCTCCGGCAGAAACATCTTTTATAGCTATCTCCTCTGTATTTCCCTTTGTATCCACGCGTATCACCGTATCGGGTTGTAACCCGATCAGCTTTTTTATAGCGGAAGACGTATTGCCTTTGGCGCGTTCTTCCAATAATTTCCCCAGCAGAATAAAGGCTATGATAACCCCCGCCGCTTCAAAATATACATGCGGCGTAATACCCCTCGAAATCCAGAATTGAGGAAAAAATAAATTAAACAAACTGAACAGATAGGCTATTCCAGTGCTCATGGCCACCAGGGTATCCATGTTGGCTTTGCCGTGTTTCAACTGTTTCCATGCGCCGGTGAAGAATTGTCTTCCAAAAACAAAAACCACCGGGGTGGCCAGCAGCCACATGATCCAGTTGGCATAGGGCAGGTGCATAAATACCATACCCAGTAACACCAGCGGCATGGAAAGAATAATGGCCCAGGTAGTTCTGGTTTTCAGTGTCCGGTAAGCTTTTTCATGCGCTTCATCTACGATCTCATCCGCATTTTCCTCTGCCACAACCAAATCATATCCGATCTCCTGCAAGGCGGCTTTCATATCTTCGGGCCTGATCTCCAACGGAAAGTATTCCACCATTGCGTTTCCATTGGCATAATTTACAGCTACCGATTTCACGCCATGAAGGGCTTCCAGTGTGGTTTGCGAACTCACCGCGCAGGAAGCGCAACTCATATTAAGCACCGGGAAACTTCTTTTTATCGTTTTTATTTCGTTGATCTCGGTTTCCATAAGATGCAAATTTCGACTATAACGCGAAACTTTATGTGCAAAAAAATGGATGGTTTGTATAAAATGATGGAATAAAAAGGGGATGCTGTATGATCGCAAAGAAATATAACTATCCCGTTACAAAAAGAGCCACAGATGCACGAATAATACATTGAAATATTCGGGCATTTGTGGCGATATCTTCTTTTGTCAGAAGGTTTCTAATATTCATCTCCCAACGCAAATACCGGCTTCCGGTACATCCATTGTCCGCCTGTGAAATCCGGAAAATCTACTGTTTGATTGCCTAACTCTATAGAACTTTCGCTCAGGGGCGTTATGGCGCTCCATACGGCAGAATCATATACGTCTATGGGGGTGGGTACTTTTCGTTTGATGGATTCAACCAACGCATGTTCTACAAAGAAGTCCATGCCGCCATGACCGGCGCCGGCAGATTCTTTACTCCACCTGGCCCATAAAGGATGATCATATTTGTCTAACCAGGTTTTTGCATCATCCCATTCATGTGCTTTTGCCGACTTACCTTCTATGTACATGCCGTTGTTTACGTCCATCCATAACCCTTCTGTACCCTGCACTCTGAAGCCGAGGGAATAAGGACGCGGTGAGTTGGTATCGTGTTGCAATAAAACCGTTTCTCCGTTGGCACAACTGATATGCGTGGTAACGATGTCGCCAAGCCTGAATTTCACCTTTGCATTGGGATGATTCTCCCCGCCGTTCTTAACAATATAATTGTGTAGTCCTCTCGACTTGGTGGCAAATGAACTTAAAGTAAGGAACCGGTTTCCCCTGTTGATGTTGATATAGTGCGCAATGGGGCCGATTCCGTGTGTGGGATATAAGTCACCGTTGCGGTGTACCGAGTGATCCGTACGCCAGGCGGCTTCTGAAAAGCCTTTTTCCCCAAATTCAACGCCGCGTCCGGGAGGATTGGCGCCGTTATTGAATTTTACTTCCCGCAAATCATGCTGGTAACCACCCTGCAGATGCAGCAGTTCTCCCAACAGTCCCTGGCGAACCATGTTCAACACTGCCATCACATCCCGGCGGTAACAAACATTTTCCATCATCATCACGTTGGCATTGTATTTTTCAGCCGCTTTCACCACATCCCAGTGATCCTGCAGGGTGATCCCCAGGACCACTTCCGTGCCCACATATTTTATACCCGCCTCCAGCGCCCCGATGATCATGGGTTTGTGCCATTCCCATGGAGTGGCAATTACTACACCGTCTACTTTCTCCTTTTCCAATAATTTTTTCCAGGCATAGGGGTCGCCGGTATATACGACCGGCATTTTCTTCCCGCTTTTTGAGATGATTCCTTTTGCCCGGGCGAGCATCCGGTCGTCCACATCGCAAATGGCCGTAACCTCTACGTCGTTTCTTCTCAACAGGAGATCAAGATGGCTTTCGCCTCTGAATCCTACACCGAGGATGGCCATTTTTACTTTGGGATCTGCATGGCTTTTATGGATGGCAAATACATTACTGCCGGGTAATACTGCCAGCGATGCAGCCGCCAATCCAGCGTTTTTTACAAACTCTTTGCGGTTCATGTTTTCTTAATTTATATGAAGATAGGATAAAATCCGGTTGAAGAAATATGCAATCGGTTGCGTGAGATGCAGGCCGACCGGGTTCATTTTCCATTTCCTGTATCCCTCATTGGGATTAAAGTTTTCGAGAAAGCCATGCAACCGGGTTAAGTATGATCTTACATGATTATCTCCATTTCACAACAGTAAAAACAATGGTAGAATAATCTCCCTTTTCATACAGCACACCGATCTCATTCTTTGATATTCTCACAAGATCCGAATAGGCGGCATAATCTCCTTTGTCTTTTTCACTTTTGGCGATCACAAAATTTTTTGCCCAGGTTTTGCCATCGTCGTAGCTGATGCGTAAGGTGAGGTTATCCCTGCGCTGCGCATTGGCTGCATTACTGAAAGCCACAATTGCTTTCCCTTTTTTCATCCCCACGGTTAATATACTTCCCTGGTTTACCGGATCGGGCAGGGTGGCATCAAAATAGGTAGTGTCCCAGGTAGCGCCGCCATCACTGCTGATAGAAACTATTCTCTCGCGGATATCTCCTTTCTGGTTACGACTGTTCATCATCAGTTTGTTATCTGAAAGTTCTGTCGCGGTGGATTCGTTGCTGCCCGGAAGGTTTACCGTTTCACTCAGATGAAAAGTTTTTCCGTGGTCATCGGTATAATATCCGTGAGCGCTGTAATCGGTAAATTGTGATTGGGGATCACCGGCCGAATGGTTGGCGGCTACAAAAATGCGTCCCTTATACCTGCCCGAGCTGAATTGCATGGCATGTCCGGGCGTATTGGCATAGCTGCGCCAGTCGTTCCCGAAATTATAAGCTGTATTTGCCTGCGGTTGTTTGGGCCGGTGGGTATGCCGGGTAATATTTACCGGCGCGCTCCAGGTCAGCCCATTGTTTATTGACGTTACATACCACACTTCTCTCAGTCCGTTTCCTTTTCTTACCTCCCCTTCGTGGTTATTCCCGGTATTGTAAAACAGGAAGATCCTTCCGTTGGGATAAGCCGGATCAGTGAGATCTACAACAGGAGCCGGGTTTCCGGCCTGGAGCGTGCCCTCGTCTATAACGGTTTGCAGCGGACTCCAGGATTTACCTTTGTCATTACTGCGCCTGAGTACGATATTGATATCTCCAAAATCCCCTGCGCCGTGTACCCGTCCTTCGCAAAAAGCCAGCAGTTCGCCGTTGGGCAAACCAATGATGGCGGGGATGCGATAACTTTTGTGTCCTTCGGTTCCGGATACAAAAACAGGTACATCTTTGGTTTGCGACCAGCCCATGGTTGCCAATAACAAGGTACAGATTACCGATACTGTTGTTTTTCGCATATCCCTGTTTTAATAGTGAAAAGGGTTTGCCTCACTTTCTCTCCGTTCGAACACTGAATTCCGTTACAATATAAGTATTTTGTGAATACAGTTTTGTTACGGGAGGTGCAGCCCAAATTTTCGCTGGCGGGTGGGGACACCCGCCAGTAGAGCTCGCTACCGGTCGGTGTCACCACCGACCGGAATCTCACAGGAAAGCGAAAATTTTGAATGCACCCGTTACGGGTGCATTCAAACCGGATTTTGTATTCCCGGTTTTCACAAGGCTGCTAAACTGTAATAAGCGGGTTTTAAACGGTTGTTATTTTGTTTCTCCCTTTTTTTGATTATATTAAAAGCAATATCTGCAAACAGATCACGGGCTTAATTGTCAAAGAAGCGTAAAATATGAAACCAATAACATTTGAGAAAGATCATGAATCACAATGATCGGTATCATTGTTGTATATTGTAGAAGTAACTAAATTTGAAACCATCCAATTTTTCGTCATGCAAACCAATATCACTCCATCCATAGTCAGGATAGAAGACAAAAAACGGCATTGGCCGGCAGTTTCTATTATTATTCCGTTTGAACCGGTTGTTCAGCGTAAAGATGAACTAATGCAGAATCTGCAGAAAATAATGAAAAGGGTGGAGTGGGAGTTGGGTACAGGTTATGATGACGACCTTGTTGATCTGGTGATGATGAAGCTGAAAGTGATCATAAGCGGTCTAAATTTCACCACTTTTAAAAAAAGCCTGGCAATATATGTTTCGCCCGTATTTGAAAAAGTTATATATATGGATATGACCGTGGAAGAAACCGTCACCATCAACGAGTCTTTCATCATACGGGATATTGTTCATGCAAAAAAAGAGATCCCCGCTTATTTTGTACTCGTGCTGAACAGGAAGTGGAGCATCGTTTATGAAGGCAATGGGTCCCGTCTCGTTAAGATCAAATCCAATGGGATCGGAAACACGCCTGCTGTTGGAAGCCACCGTTTGAAAACCAGGGAGAAAGACGAGGATACCGGCGAATTTTTTGTTAAACGGTTTCTGCGCCATAGTGATGAAGGACTTTCCATTTTGCTCTCGGTGATGCCCCGTCCCGTGCTGGTGTTGGGAAACAAAGAAATACTGGACTCCTTTAAGTCATTAACCGTAAACAACAAAAGTATAGTGGAATACGTGGAAGGTAGTTTCAGCAAAGTAACGGAAGAAGGCTTGTTTAAGGAAATAGGCAGCTATATCACAGACTGGGATAAGATCAAGATCAAGCATCTGTATCGTCAGCTTGAAAAGGCTGCCACCGAAGGTAAGTTGGTAAGCGGTATCCGGGATGTTCACAGAAGTGTTTTGCATCACCGAAACAGGTTGTTGATCGTATCCAAAAATTTTTTACATAATCCCGAAATAACAGAGGTTGACCAACCCGGGCATGCGGGCAGCCGGTTCAATAAATTTTCCTGCGTGCAGCATATCATAGATGATATCATCGAAAGGGTGGTGGGTAACGGCGGGGATGTGGCATTGGTTGACGAAGATGTACTTGGAGGGCAGCAAATAGTACTGTTAAATGATAAACTGGAAAATAGCTGATAATGAAAAAAATTGTCGCTGTATTTGACGGATTGAAGTATTCCAAAAGCACCAGGGATTATGCCATACAGATCGCCGGGGAAAACAAGGCGCATTTGGTGGGGCTTTTTCTTGAAGATCACCTCTATCACAGTTATAAGGTTTATGAGCTTATAAGCGAGGAAGGTGGGATTTCACCCGGGAAGCAAAAAAAATACCTGGATGCGGATAAAAAGATGAGAGATAAAGCGGTGGCTGATTTTGAGTCGGCATGTCAAAAGGAAGGGGTAACCTTCACTGTCCGCCGGAATAGGGAAGTTGCCAGCCAGGCGTTGTTGCAGGAAAGTATTTATGCCGATCTGGTGGTGATGGGTACCCATGAAACCTTTTCCAACAGGAAGGAAAAAGTGCCCACCCGTTTTGTGAGGGACATTCTACCCTCCATACAGTGTCCGGTATTGCTGGTATCGGCTCATTACCGGCCTTTTAATAAAATCGTTTTGTTGTTTGACGGCGAACCTTCCTCCGTTTTTGCCATCAAAATGTTCAGCTATATGCTGCCGGCGTTAAAAGAGCACCCTGCAGAGGTATTAACGGTGAAGCCGATGGGGCATTCCCTGCATTTGCCGGACAATAAACTCATGAAGGAATTCATGAAAAGACATTTTCCAAAGGCGATGTATAAGATAACGAAAGGTATCCCGGAAATAGAGATCATTAATTTTTTGAAGGAGGAAAAACAATATCCGCTGATCGTATTGGGCGCCTACCGCCGGGGTACCGTATCCCGCTGGTTCAGGGAGAGTATGGCGGATGTATTGATGAAGGATACCAGGCTGCCCGTGTTCATAGCTCATTAACGAACTTTACCGGTTTCAAATCTTAAATCACCAATCTCACATTTCAAATCTCCCCAGCGTTTAAGTGGATTCCATTACGCATATCGCATTGGGCGCCTGTGTGGGCGAAGCCTTCTTTGGGAAAGGGTTTGGCAAAAAGGCCATGCTTTGGGGGGCTTTGGCGCAAAGCGTTCCCGATATAGATTTTTTGGGTTTTTTATGGCTCAGTACAGACGAAAACCTGCTTGCCCACAGGGGATTTACCCATTCCATACTGTTTGGTTTTCTCATCTCTATTGTGCTGGCCCTGGTGGCTGAGAAGATCCATCGTCCGCGCAATATCCGTTTTAGTAAATGGGTGATATTTTTTGCTGTTGAGATCCTGTTCCACTTAATACTTGACGGCTTCAATAATTATGGCGTAGGATGGTTTGAACCTTTCAGTCATTTGCGTATTTCCTTTAATGCTATTTATGTAGCGGATCCCCTCTTTTCAATTTGGTCGGGTATAGCTATGGTGATGTTGTTCAGGCTCCATAGTTTTCATCCCCGCCGCAGATTCTGGTGGCGCTTCGGCGTGTTCATTCCTATGCTTTATCTCGGTTTATGTATCGTCAATAAAACGGTTATTGATAAGGAAGTGAAACGGGACCTGCATCAACAACATATCTCTTATACAAGGTATTTTACTACCCCTGCACCTTTTACCAACCTGCTTTGGTATGTGGTTGCAGGCAATGACAGTGGTTATCATGTTGGCTTCCGGTCTGTGTTTGACCGGCAACCCCAAATACAGTTTTCCTATTTCCCGCGGAATGATTCCCTGTTAAAGCCGGTGGCCAACCAGGAGGCTTTGCAACACCTGATCCGTTTCTCTCAACAGTTTTATACGGCCGAGCTTTGGGGCGACACTTTGGTATTCAATGACCTCCGTTTCGGCCAAATCATGGGATGGCAGGATCCCAAAGGCAGGTTCGTTTTTCATTACCTGCTCAATCATTCAGACGATAACACCCTGGTGGTACAGCGGGGACGCTTCAGAGGATGGAACCGGAAAGTAATAGAAAGATTTTTCAGGAGGATAGGAGGGGAAGAAGAATGATTGAGTGATTGGAGGATTGATAAAGATTGGGAAGATGCTTTCCACAGGCTGTTTTTGTTAGTTCTTTTTCCTGAAATAGAAAGTAAAAATAAAAATAAGACCCTTGATTGTTTGATACGACCACCACCATAAAAAGCGTTTGAACAAACCGGCTTTTTGAGCAAACCTTTCTTCCGTTATCCGGATGCACTCTTTTTCCATGATGACTTCAAACCCGGTTTCTATTTCGCGGGCAAAATCGGCATCCAGCACTTCAAGATTCAGTTCGATGCTGGCCCTGGCGCTGATATTATTGATGTTGTAGGACCCGACGGTTGCCCATTCGCCATCGCAAACCGATACCTTTCCATGTAACACATTTCCCTGGTATTCATAAATAGCTATATTATTTTTGAGCAACCAGTTGTAAATGTATCTTTCCGCATATTTAGCTAAAATAATATCCGACAATCCGGCAAGGATGATCTTTATCTCTATTCCCTTTTTAGCTGCCGATAAAAGTTGTTTTCGAAAAGCCTCGCCGGGCAGGAAATAGCTGCTCAGGATGATAATGTGCGACCGGGCATTTTTAAGCATGTTCAGGTAGCTTCCGGATATCTCGTTTTTATTACGTACCCAGTCGTTAACGCGGATCCTGACACGTGTGCCGGATTGTAGCGGGGCGGCGGTCAGCAGAAATTCCCGTTCGCAGGGTAAGGATCCTGTTTTTGCCGGAAACCCTTTCCATGTTTTCCAACACAGTACACATAAGTCCTTTACGATCTCTCCTTCCACCCACACGGCAAAGTCGAGCCAGGCCGAACGGCCGGGGCGGTCGTTGTACCTTTCGGTAATATTCTGACCACCCACCATTGCATACCGGGTGTCGGTAACAATAATTTTATGGTGCAGCCTCCTGCCGAAATAAAAATATTTACTCCTGATCAGGGGTTCAAAATACCGGAATTGTACCCCCGCCGCCCGGAGATGTCTGATATAAGCCCGCGACAAAACCCGGGAAGCATAGCCATCCGGCATCACATATACTTTTACGCCTCTTTGCGCGGCTCTTTTCAAAGCGTCTCCAATGGTTTTACCGGTTTCGTCGTCGTCAAAAATGTATGTCTGCAGATGAATACTCAACCGGGCCGCTTCGATCATCCGGAGCATTTGCCCGAAATAGGCCGCTCCGCCACGGATAAACCTCACATTGTTATTCGTGGTATAACTTTTGCTGATGTTTTTATGTCGGGCGTTCGGTGAAGTTTGTGCTCCGTTCCCGTAACCTGAACCGGTGATCAATGTAGCGTCTTTGTGTAAATATAACGGGAATATTTTTTATCCCCGAACCAAACGCTAACAAAATGCGAAGATTGATGAAGATCATTGTCTTTCAGGATGAAGATCATGTATTCGGTGGATAATAAATTGTAACTTGCGTCTATTATAATGTTACGGGTTAAGTAGCATGGCTCATTGAATAGAATGGATACCGGCATTTTTGCTTACCAGTCTCATTGTTCACAAATTAAACCGCATTGATATGATCTTATTCAAACATCAGTCGGGAAAAGAGTCTCACGGATACCCCGGCGCTTACCAGCCCCATTTGTATAACTGGACGAATGTTATGCGCCAGTTAAATAATACCACAGAAAAAGTAAAAATACCTTCGGTTGTGGTTAGTGAAACTTCCGACAGTTACAGCATTCAAATTGAAATTCCCGGGCGCAATAAAGAAGACTTTATGGTTACCCGTGAAGGGGATAAGCTGAACGTTTTTGCCCTAAGTCCGGGTGCGCAATTTATCGGAGAACCGGAGTACTACCTGCAAGAGTTCCCCTGCGATTGTTTTGAGTACACTATTGAGTTGCCCAAAAATGTAGATGCAGATTTTGTGAGGGCTGAATATAAAGCAGGCGTACTTCGTTTTGATTTTCCGATCAAAGAAAATGATTGCGTCCGTACGGTTGATAATATCGTAGTGTATTGAATCCGCGATTCCCGGGATATTTCCTTTTATGGCAACGGCTACCGTTTACCTTTTGGGGTATCGCCGTGTAAAACTTCCATAGCCGTTTTTTTGCCTGCATTTTAAGAGACGCGGTATTGCTCGCTTTTGAGGAGATTTATTTGGTTGTAGAACATCCGTCTCCCCGGGGAGCAATTTTTTTTATGTTCCTTCCGCTAAGAATTCAAGTGCGCTCATAAGTGGCCATGATTATTTATTTGAGTATTTTTAAATCATGTTGCAATCATCCTTTTGGAGAGCGTTTTTTGAAGAAGCAGGAAAAATGGCCCATTTCACCGGCAAATTATTTTCGCAATGGTTCAAGCCCCGGTATGAAACGGCAGAGTTTCTGAGGCAATGCTTTATCATCGGTTATAAGTCTCTTCCGCTGGTGATGCTCACCACCTTTATTATCGGTTTGGTATTGACCATGCAGTTGCGCCCGTTTTTGGTGGATTATGGCGTGGAATCGCAATTGCCTGCGGCGGTAGGTATTGCCATCGTCAGAGAAATAGGGCCGGTAATTACCGCGCTTATCTTTGCCGGGAAGATCGGCAGCAGCATCGGGGCAGAACTGGGTTCCATGAAAGTAACCGAACAGATTGACGCAATGGAAGTATCCGGCACCAATCCTTTTAAGTATTTAGTGGTAACCAGGGTATTGGCGGCTACCGTAATGCTGCCCCTGCTGGTAATTTTTGGAGACGCGATCGCCTTATATGGAACCTATCTCGGTGTAAATATGAACGGTGTTACCAGCTTTCAGCTCTTCTGGACAAAGATTTTCAGGAACCTCTCTTACGGGGATATCATCCCGGCAGTTGTGAAATCGTTCTTTTTTGGCTTTGCGGTAGGGATCGTAGGATGCTATAAAGGATATAATTCCAAAAAAGGAACGGAAGGGGTGGGACAATCGGCAAATTCTGCTGTGGTTTTATCTTCTGTACTTATATTTATAATAGATCTGGTGGCCGTGCAGATAACCGATGCCCTGGGATTGAATTGAATAACATGGAAACACAGGAAAAAACCTCAACCTCCGGATGGGCGCCTGCAGACAAGGACGAGGTGATCGTTGTGCGTAACCTGTACAAGTCGTTTGGTAATAACAGCGTACTCCGGGATTTTAATGTCACGGTGAACGCCGGTGAAAACGTGGTGGTGCTTGGAAAATCGGGATCGGGCAAATCGGTTTTGATCAAGTGTATCATAGGATTATTAAAACCCGATAGCGGTTTCATTGAAGTGCTGGGTGAAAATATAGGAGAAATAACCCGCGAAGAGCTGGATGCGGTGAGAATGAAAGTGGGCTTTCTTTTTCAGAGCAACGCCCTCTACGATTCAATGACGGTGAGAGAAAACCTGGAATTTCCATTGCGGCGCCATACCATCAGCATGCCGCAGCAGCAGGTAGATGAAATGGTGATGAACGCCCTGGAAGATGTTAACCTGGCGCACACGGTGGATATGATGCCGGCCGAATTATCGGGCGGGATGCGCAAAAGGATCGCGTTGGCCAGAACCCTGATCCTCAAGCCGGCTATCATCCTTTATGATGAACCCACCACCGGGTTGGATCCCATCACCAGCCGGGAGATCATAGCGCTGATCCGGGAAGTTCAATACAAGTATCACGCAGCTTCCCTGATCATTTCCCACGATATGGATTGTGTGCGTATGGTGGCCAACCGGGTAATCATGCTGATGGAGGGAAGGAACTATGCAGAGGGAAGCTATGATGAACTATTGCAAAAAGAAGATCCTGCTGTAAAAGCATTTTTTGATTAATAAATTATGGCAAAGAAAACGGTATCGAATTTCAAACTGGGCATATTTGTATTAGCGGCAGTGGCTTTATTGATCCTGCTTTTGTATATGGTAGGGAAAAACAAAAGTCTCTTTGCCTCCACGTTTACCCTGAAAGTCAGTTTCGGTAATGTGCAGGGGTTGACGCCGGGAAATAATGTGCGGTATTCGGGCATTGTTGTAGGAACGGTAAACCGGATCCGTATCCTCAATGATGGTAAGGTAGAGGTGGAAATGCTGATTGAAAATAAGATGAAACCATATATCCGCAAAAATGCTGTGGTTACCATTGCAACGGATGGTTTGATGGGCGATAAGGTAATCAATATTACCTCCTTGCCGGAAGACGCGGATCCGGTTGAAGACGGCGATGTTCTGGAAGCCAGGATTTCTCCCGATGTTGAAAATATGGTAAACACGCTTTCCGGTACGAACAGCGATCTTGCCATCGCTGCTTCTGAACTCAAACTCCTTTTACAAAAAGTTAACAACAGCGCCGCCTTATGGCGTTTATTGGGTGACGAATCGTTGCCCGGCAATTTAAGCGCCTCTGCAGCCAGTATCAGGTCGGCCACGATGAAGGCAGATCATTTGATCGAAGAGTTGAGCGGCCTGGTTTTTGATATTAAAAACGGTAAGGGATCTCTCGGTGCTGTCTTAACCGATACCATTTTTGCAGATAACCTGAACAATACCGTCATGCGGATCCAACAGGTGGCGGATCAGGCAGACACGCTGGCAAATGCGTTATCGCTCATGGCGCTGGGGATCAGGCGGGATATCAATGAAGGGAAAGGACCGGTGAATGCCCTGCTCAAAGACTCTGCTATGGTGCTTTCTGTTCAGACAAGCCTCGAAAATATCCGTGAAAGCACCCGGAATTTTAATGAGGTGATGGAGGGATTAAAGCATAGTTTTCTGGTCCGGGGATATTTTCGCAGGCTTGAAAAAAGACAACAAAAGGAAGCGCGCAAAAACCAGGACCATGCGCAGTGATTATAATCATATTTACTCCTGATGTAAGTCTTTTACCGGGTCGTTTCACTTCTTTAATTTTGATATCGTCCTTTAGTTCTTTACAGAAACAATTATTAAAATTAAATACAAGGAGGTTCATTATGTCTGCACTAACAAAACGCGGAAGCATTGGATTACCTTCCGTTTTTGATGATTTTTTCAAACCCTGGAATGAATGGTTTTCCAAAGACGAAAATTCCTGGGGACGCTCCCTTTCTATGCCTTCAGTAAATATTACCGAGGATGCCGGCGGATACAATGTGGCGCTTGCAGCGCCCGGGCTGAAGCGGGAGGATTTTAAAATTGATATCAGCGGGAACATGATCACTATCAGTTCCGAAAAAGAGGAAAGTAAGGAAGAAAAGGAAAAAAAGTTTACCAGGAAGGAATATAATTACACTTCCTTCAGCCGTAGTTTTAATCTTCCTGATGATGTCAATGAAGATCGCATAGAAGCTAAATATAACGATGGTGTTTTGAATGTTTCACTCCCCCGGAAGGAGGAACTCAAAAAAAACAAGGAGAAGAAACAAATAGAGGTGAAATAACTACTTGGTTTAGTTTTATAAAGGCTCTGCATTTTTGGTTGGCAGAGCCTTTTTTTATCTGTGTATTTTTTATTAAAATAACATTCACCCCATTTCTCATTTAATAATTTTACATATTATTGTATATGGCTGGCATAAACAGGCCAATCCATAAAATTTCAATACTAAAATGAAAAAAATACTTGTACCAACCGATTTTTCTTCCTGTGCAGCAAACGCTTTGAATTATGCGGTGCAAACGGCAAAACTGTTTTCTCTCGAAATCAACCTGCTTCATGTGGTAGATGTAACCGACCGGCTGTTTAGCGAAGACGAAGAGGTAATTCCGGAAAAATACAGCGCCCTGCTGATTGAAGCGCAGAAAAAACTGGACCAGACGAAAGCAAGCATTGCGGAAACAGAATCGTTGGAAATACGCACCTTTCTCAGGGAGGGAGAGGTGGATGAGCATATTCTGAGCCTGAGTGAAGAAAAAGATGTTGACCTGATTGTAATGGGCACTTTCGGGATAAACGGTTTGAAAGACCGGATATGGGGTAGTAAAACAGCCGGTCTCACCGGGAAAACAAAGGTACCCGTAATGGTCATTCCCTATGAATACGATTGGAATCCGCCTCACAAGGCATTGCTGGCTACGAATCAGTTTGAGGAAGACCACAAGGTGCTGGAACATATCCGGCGACTCATTGGTATTTTTAAATTAGAATTGCATGTGGTGGTGTTCACCGATGAAGATTCGGCGGATGCTTCTTTGTATATGGAAAATAGTATGAATATTGCCGGTTATGGAAAAATACTGCAAAAGGAACTCCAAACCGGGTCTGTCGTTACGAGTCACCTGTCCGGTCACAGATTTGAAGATACCTTGCAGGACTATATCAGCGAAAATGATATTGATATGGTGGCAATGATCACTTACCAGCGAAGCGTATGGGACAGGATCTTCCATCCAAGCACCACCCGGAGAATGTCTTATCATACTACGGTTCCGCTTTTGGTGATCCCTGCGGGGAAGGAAGAATAAGGAAGGAACAAACGTTTTCAAAAAGGCTTTTGCTGAGCACAATATATAAGATGTGGGGTTAGGCAGCGTCCAAAACCAAACTGGTCTGTCCTATATTTATAATAGAATCAATAGCGGCGTTCCTGTTTGCTTCAGTGGCATATCGTTTACTGATTCCAAGAACCTGACCATTTGCTGCCTTTAAGTGAAAAAAGTACTCTCCGTTAGCAGTTTCTTTTAAAATATATCTATCTCTTTTGACTGAACTTAATTTGGTTGCTTCAATGCCATTCATACAACCCATTTTACTAGTGTATCCTTCGCTGGTTAAAAGGATTTGTCCATTGGTTGCTTTTAGATGAAAATAATAAAGCCCATCTTTTTGTATGGTAATTATAAACTTAGCCATCAAGCCTCAAATTTACTTATAATTTTTCAAATCGGTATAATAGTCCTTTGTCCAGGGTAGCCGTCGTCTGGCTGATTGAGTTTTAAGTTCATCAGCGATGTTCCCATCAATTTCAATTACATTTTCAACAATCAGGTCTTGAAAATGCCTCAAATCTTTCATAGTAACATTATCTGCTCTGTTTCCATTATGTGCAATATCACCTCTAACTTTTACAAAATTGTCAATCTCACTTGGATTTGAAGTTTTCCACAAATTTGAATATTTTTCAATACTTAAATAATTCTTAAAAAGTAAATTAAGATTTCCTTCTTTTGGCGTATTCAATGCTTCTATTTCTTCTTTGGCATATTCATACCAAATTTGTTTCCATCCATCACCAGCTACAAAAAAAGGTTTCAATTCGTGTCTGTCATTTCTGATTTTGCTGCTAACAAAACGTTTTATTTCCTCTTTTATTAAGGAAGCGTCCTGGATATTGTCACATAGATACTTAATACTTTCAAGTAGCAAATCTTCATTGTATCTTTCCCACGCAGCACACAGCATTACAATTGCGCTTCTTGTTAAGTGACCTAAGTTTTTCCTGCCCCGTTTTCCCTGTGTATAGTCGCTGTGGGTCTTAATTAAATTTAAAACATCTATTCTAATATGTAAAAAGGTAATATAAGAGTTGGAGGGCATTACCGTTAATTTGAATTAGGCCTTCGCCGCATAATAGGCTGCTCCCAGCAATGCGGTTTTGGGATTAAGGATAACTTTTACGGGCACCTTTTCCAGCAGGAAATTCAATCTTCCGCTTTGACGGAAGGAATCGTAAAATTGGTTGTTTTTGAAAAACGGGAGGATTTTTGGAGCGATACCGCCGCCGATGAACAAGCCTCCGGTAGCATTCAGTTTCAACACAAGGTTGGCTGACTCGTAGGCGAGAAACCGCACAAAATGCTTCATCGTTTCCTCACAGATAGGGCTTTGCCCGGCATGATTGCTGATAGTTGCGGCCGGGTCTCCGGTCAACATCTTTTGCGCCAGCCACTCCGGTTCCTCCATGTTTTTTACATCGCGTAAAAATTGGTAGATGTTTACAATGCCGGGGCCGCAGATCACTCTTTCCCAGCTCACATGCCCGAACTGTTTTTGTAAGAAACTAAAGAGTTCAAAATCAAAAGAACTTCTGGCTGCGAAATCAGCATGTCCTCCTTCCGTTGCAAAAGGATGATAAGATTTTTCATCCCAATATAATCCCGCTTCTCCAAGCCCCGTTCCCGGCGCAATTACCGCGGCATTTCCTCCCACGCCCGTTTCTCCCGGGTGTAAAACAGCAGTATCGTTTTCGTCCAGCAGGGCTAATCCATAAGCGGTGGCCTTGAGGTCATTGATAAGATGCGTTCTTGCCTGCGGGTAAAGTGCGGACAATTCCTCAATATTGATGTTCCATTGCAAATTGGACAAGGTAGCAATGCCGTTGAGCACCGGGCCGGCTACCCCAAAACAAATGGATTGAGGCGGGGGTGAATCTTTGGTGAATTCCTGAATAATTTCCGTTATACTGTTAAATGACCGGGAGGTCAATGTTCCGTCACGTATTAAATGAAAATCATTGTCTTCGAATTTATACAGGGCAACATTTGTTTTTGTTGCACCAATATCACCCGCTAAAACGACCGTTCCGTCGGCGGCTCTTAAAGATTGATATAAAGGTAATAACATGGTGTAGGAATTGAAAAGCGCCGCTAACGGCACGGCATTCACACTTCTGCCATAGCCGGGATCTCGGCCACCCGGTAAACGCCGTTGACCAGTTTCTTTTTGGTTTCTTCAAAAGCATGCAACGTTTGATCAATGTCTTCTTTTGTATGAGAAGCCGTAGGTATCAGGCGGTACAGGATATCTCCCTTGGGAACTACCGGATATACCACGATGGAGCAGAATACGCCATAATTTTCTCTCAGATCCATGACCATAGCAGTCGCTTCTTCCACCCCGCCTTTCATATATACCGGAGTTACCACTGAATTGGTATGCCCGATATCAAAGCCCTTTTCCTTCAATCCCTTTTGAAGCGTAGTTGCGTTTTCCCATAGTTTCTCCTTGAATTCAGGATGGGAACGCAAAAGTTCAAGACGTTTCAGGTTGCCTATCACCAGCGGCATGGGTAAACTTTTTGCGAAGATCTGGCTGCGGATATTGTAACGGATATAGTCAATTACGGGTTGATCGCCTGCTACAAAAGCGCCGATTGAAGCCATGGATTTGGCAAAGGTGGAAAAATACAGGTCAATTTTGTCCTGCACTCCCTGCTCTTCCCCAACACCGGCGCCGGTTTTGCCCAAGGTACCAAAGCCGTGGGCATCGTCCACCAGCAGACGGAAGCTGTATTTATCTTTGAGGGCCACAATTTCTTTAAGCCTGCCCTGATCGCCCGCCATTCCGAAAACGCCTTCTGAAATAACGAGGATACCCCCGGTTCCCTGTTTCCGGATCAGGGTTTCCGCCCGCTGCAATTGCTTTTCAAAGTCGGGCATATCGTTGTGTTTAAACACAAATCTCTGCCCGGCATGCAGCCTGACACCATCTATGATGCAGGCATGGCTTTCGGCATCGTAAACAATCACATCATGACGGTCGCACAGTACATCTATAATGCTTACCATACCCTGGTATCCATAGTTTAGCAATACCGCATCTTCTTTTTGTTCGAAGCGGGCCAGCTCGCTTTCCAGTTGCTCATGAAAACTACTGTTGCCGCTCATCATCCGGGCGCCCATCGGCAATGCCAATCCGTATTGCGCCGCGGCTTCAGCATCCGTCTTCCGCACTTCGGGGTGGTTGGCCAGCCCCAGGTAGTTGTTCAGGCTCCATACTACCATCTCTTTCCCGCGAAAACTCATGTGACTGCCAATCTCTCCTTCTAATTTCGGAAACATAAAATATCCGTAAGCGCGTTTGCGGTGCTGTCCCAAAGGTCCGTAGTTCTTTGTAAGTCTTTCGAAAATATCAGCCATAGTAATGGTACAATTAAAAAAAGTGGTAAAAAAATCTCAAAGCTCAGTCGGTATGGAGTAAGTTGGCAAGACGTTGTACTGCGAAGGTAGCATATTTAGATTATTCCACATGAGTGTATTAAAAATTATAGCGAAGGGGGTTACTGATCTTCAGCCGCATCGGATTGTTTGCTCTCATGACCGGATCCTGTTTGGATGCCCCAATCCCCGGCAAGACGGGCAGTAGTATATTGGTGATCACCGAGTGTCTCCAACTGCCCGGGTGCCCGACACAACAATGAAAGCCTGCCAGGTTTTCTTCCGCTGATCATTCCCGGGCGGGAGACAGCAGCAACAGACCTGCAAACATCAGGCAAAGACGGCTTATCGGGCACCTGTTTAATGATTCATTCCATGCATCTCTTTTAGCGAAGTGGCTTCCGGCAACTGAGGCGGTTCTTCCATCTGCCGGTTAATATCCGCAAGACGGTTGAGTTGATAATAAATCTTATCATCATCCCGCCAGGCCAACAGAACATTGTTTTCGTCAACCGGCTGAACCATCGGAAAATTGCCGTGCAACCCCGGTGAATTTATTTTTGCGGCGAAAAGCCCCCCCTCTTCTATTTTGTTCAGCACGATCCGGCTGTAAACAGAATCCCCTTCCTTATAACTTTCGTTAAATGCCACGATCGGCGTACCATCCGGCATGAGGGTAAGTTGTACAAACCGGGCATTCGGATTCAGGGCTTTCTTTTCTATCAAGTTGCCTCTGAAATCCAGGGCCGCATAATGCACGCCCGGCACCTTACCCCCGGTGTACCAGGCTGCACAAATTTTGTCGTTCCCGGCTGCGAGGGACGGTCCATTGTGAGGACAACCGTTTATCTCCCATCCATCCCTGCTGAAGTCCAGCGGCCTGGCAAACGTCTTTCCATCATCGGAGGAAGTACTGATGGAGATGTCCCGGATGTTTCCCGGTTGCAGATCGCGGTAGGCTATTGCGATGTCGCCGTTCCCACTACCGGCAACCGCTACACGACAACATTCACAAGCTGCCTTTTCTATCCATACCGGGTCGCCCAATCCCCCGCCGGCGAGTGTGCGGGCGAACATCACGGGTCTGCCGGGTTGATCAACACCGCCGGGGTTGGCATCCAACCAGGAAATACCAATCTCGCGATCGCTTAGCCGGGTAAGACCGGAGAAGGACATAGAGGTGTATGGCTGTTTTTGGGTGTTCACTGACTTTGGCTCTGTCCATGTATCTCCACCATCGTCCGACTGCAGGTAAAAAATATCACCCACTCCCCATTTTTGACCCGGTTGGGGCGTTGACGCTTCATAAATGGCTACGAGAGCGCCATCTCCCCTGACTGCTATTTTCGGCATTCCTTCTTCATGAATAGCGGCGTTTTGTGCAAGTGGGATTTCTCCCGCAGGCATAAATTTATCGGCGGTTGTATCCCATCTTGCAAAATAGAACCGTTTTTTGCCCGCGCTGTCTTCTTCCGTCCAGCTTACAATGGGATTATCTTTTTCATCGGTGGTCAGGTAAACGGTGGAAGCTTTATTCCTTTGGTCGGAGAGCAGGGTAGCCTTAGCCGTTTCTTTTTCAGTGTCCTGATTTTCCTGTTTGGGATTGCAGGCTGCCATCCCGGTAACAGAAAGGACTAACAGGCATCCTCCTCGTATTAAGTTTTTCATTGCCATATGTTATTTATGATCGTTAAAAAAATATTTTAAACTTAATCCTCCATAAGCGTTTCGGGGAAGCGCGGGATTAAAATATGCGGGCTCGGCGCCATAACCGGGCGTATTGATCTCCGTAAAGGAACTGTATCGTTCATTGGTTATATTTTGTAGTCCTGCATAGAGATGGATACCGAAATGACCGCCTAAATCTTTTTTATAACCCATTTTCGCGTTAATCACCATGTAAGCCGGGTTGTAATCGGTAGCTGCATCGTTGAGCGTATATCGGTCGTTAAAAAACAGGTTGGCATTGGCATAGAACCCTGCTTTGGTATCCATGTCTATTCCGCCATTAAACATATAGGGAGCGATGCCGGTTAACGGATTGCCATCGTATTCGGCGGCTATATGTCCGTCTTCATCCAGGGTTTTGTAGTCTATAAACCGGAAATGGGTATAAGTCAGTGCCGCATGTGCAAACAGGCTGCTGACAAACCGGTTGTCCGTCTCCCGAACAGGCTGATAGGAAAGTCCCAGTTCGGCTCCCTGGTGTTTTGTTATTCCGGCATTGTGAAAAACATTCACCCCAAAGGGAAGCGCCTGACCGATCAGTTCGCCTTTCATATCCATTACAAACAAGGCCAGATCATATCCCAGGCGTGACTGAAACAGGTTACCTTTCGCATCTATTTCATAATTGATGCCTTTTTCGGCCTGGATGTTGTTGTTGATAGTCCTGTCGGGGTTTTGGATCTGGTCGCTTGCCGGATTGGTAAATCCAGAACTAACGGTTCCGTGTAGGCTAAGCCAGTTGCCGAAGTTGTGGCTCAAAGCAATGCGTGGGGACAGTTGGGCGTCAAAGTTTTTTACACCGCTTTGGCCGGGATGCAGCCGGTTAAATGCCCGGTAGGTTAATCCGTTAACGCTGATACCGAAGACCAGGTTTGCCAGCTTTCCTAATTCCGTTTCGGATTGGTAAAATATGGAATACCCTTTGTTGCGATAATCGGTGTTACTCATCAGCCCGTTTTCTGTTCCCTGTTCATTGAAATAGATATTGCCCATGTTAAAGGCTTGTGTAAACTCGCTGCCCATGGTAAAAGTAGTAGGCAGGGCTTTGAAACCCGGGTTATAATCAAATCGGGTTCTGCCGCCAAAACTCTGGTAAGCGCTGTTGATAATGCCAAAAGGCAATGGATGATGTAAGTCGTAGAAATAGGTAAAAACACTGGATGAGTTGGTAAGCCCGTCGTTGAAGATGTACTTCTGACCAATACCTATTCTTGTCCATTTATGCTCCCGGCTGGCATTTTTATCGCTGTATTCCGTGGCTGCCTGCGTTGGGTCTTCCTTCACCTGCGTAGCGGTCAGAGCGCCGGGGATGAGTGCATTTTGTATGGTTCGGCTGATCAGCATGGTGATGGTGCGGCTGGAAGAAGGAAACCACTGAAAATTGCCGGCGATGAAGTTTCGTTCGTCGCTGCTGTGCGCTCTGTATCCATTGGTTTGTTGCCTGCCGATAGAAACATAGCTGTTCAACCTCTCTCCGCCATTCCGGTAGGTTAGGGTCTGCCTGTTCAGTCCGTATTCTCCAAACATAGCGGCGCTCTCTATACTTTGTTCCTGGTAAGGAGCGCGTTCCAGTTGAAATTTAATAACACCGCCTACTCCGCCGCCATACAGGCTGGACGCCGGGCCCTTTATAATTTCCGCCCGGCCCAGATCGCTCACGTCGAGTGCCTCTATCCGGGATGTTCCGTCTGTTTCTGTTAACGGGATATCATTGACATAAATTTTGATATTGCGGTTACCCCAGGGTGAGCGGACGCCCTCTCCGCGGATCGAGATCCTGGAATCTTCGCCGTGGCTATGGTCCATCCTCACGCCGGGCACACTGTTCATCGCCTGCTGCATAGAGGTTCCGTCACCCTCCCGCATCTGCGCACCTGTAAGGAGCGCTATTCCCCCGGCGGTTTCTTTAACAGACCGCCCATCGCCATAAGCCGTAACCCTCACTTCGTTTAATATTCTGATGTCTATCTCCATCTGGATGTTAAGGTCTTGCCCGTGATTGTATTTTATTTCCAACGGCTTGTAGCCGGTTAAGGAAAGATGAAGCAGACCTGATGGCCGGTCTGTTTTTAAATGGAAAATTCCATTATCACCAGACAGCGAACTGCTGCTGCCATCGGTTGTCTGAATGGTAACGCCACCCAGTAATTGATGAGATTGCAGGTCGGAGATACGGCCTGTGATGGTATAAGATTGAGTCCTGGCGGCTACACAGGCCGACAATAGAAAAATGATCGTAAAAAATGTTTTATAGTGCATCAAATATGAATATGAGTTGTAAATAATTGAACCTGAGCCGCCATAGTAACGCATCGCGTAACGCGGTTGCGGGAACAAGTAGGTAGCTGAATTGAAAAAAGGCTGTATTGGGATACCAGAATGTTTCAGGTTCGCATAACCGTGTGGAATACACGATCACGTTTGATGAACGCTGGAAATAGTGGATCCCGCCAATAAATATCAGGCTGTTGCCGGCGGGTGAAGCAAGGTTTTATTAAAGCCGATGGTTTTCAGAACGGGGAGTTCCGCATATAGTTTTTGATCGTCTGCCGCCATAATGGTCGCGAAAAAGAAAACATCTTCGGCATACAGCACTACATCGTTTATTTTGAACGACTGCGTTTGTGGCGCCTGCTTGTCCTGGTCCTCCGTTTGCTCCATCTTTTTAGCCATCTGGCAATGACCGTTACAGTTCATTTCCGGTGCGGCTTTGTTCACACAAAGAGCGGCATAGCTATCGGTATTCAACAGGTAATCCACCCATACCAGTTCGTTTTGAAACGTTTGGGCTAATAGTGATAGCATAAATACTATGACACTAAGTTTTTGAAAAATACCGGTCCCTTTCATTGACTTTGCAAAGATAGGGGGAAAACCTATCCAACGCTTTGCAGATTATGGAGGGCAGGCAATTTAATTTTTTAAGAACAGGGTTGTCAACCTTCGTAAAGGCTGACAACCTGATATCGTTTTTTATTTCAACTTTAGTTTTAAGCCACTATTGAGCGCTTCCAGGAAATCTTCGGTATTCAAATAATCGCCGGGTTTAACGTTATTGCCGTGAATACAAATGGCCAGATCCTTTGTCATCTTACCGCTTTCCACCGTTTCAATACATACGGCCTCCAGCGCGTGGCTGAAATCAATCAATGGTTGATTGTTGTCCAGTTTGCCGCGAAATGCCAGGCCTCTCGTCCATGCAAAAATGGAAGCAATGGGATTGGTGGAGGTGGGTTTCCCCGCCTGGTGAGCGCGGTAGTGACGGGTGACGGTTCCGTGGGCGGCTTCTGCTTCCAGCGTTTTTCCATCAGGCGTTACCAGCACGGATGTCATTAAGCCTAAAGAGCCGAATCCCTGGGCAATGGAATCACTTTGTACGTCGCCGTCGTAATTTTTACAGGCCCATACAAAATTACCGTTCCATTTTAAAGCACTGGCTACCATATCGTCAATCAAACGGTGTTCGTAGGTGATGCCTGCGGCTTCATACTGAGCCTTAAACTCCTGTTCGTAAATTTCCTGGAAAATATCTTTGAACCTTCCATCGTATTTCTTCAGGATGGTGTTTTTGGTGGAGAGATACAAAGGCCAGTTTTTGCTGAGCGCCATATTAAAGCAACTTCTGGCAAAACCTTTGATACTTTCGTCAGTATTATACATGCTGAGGGCAACTCCGCCGCCTTTAAAATCAAATACTTCAAAAACCTGGGGTTCGCTGCCGTCTTCCGGAGTAAAGGTCATGGTTAATTTTCCCTTTCCTTTGATAACGGTATCCGTTGCCCGGTACTGATCGCCAAAAGCATGACGACCTATAATAATGGGCGCCGTCCAGTTGGTCACCAGCCGGGGTACATTTTTGATCACAATCGGTTCGCGAAAAACCGTGCCGTCGAGGATGTTGCGGATAGTGCCGTTGGGGCTTTTCCACATGTGTTTCAGATTGAATTCTTTCACCCGGGCTTCATCGGGGGTGATGGTTGCACACTTGATCCCTACCCCGTGCTGTTTAATAGCATTGGCGGCATCTATGGTTACCTGGTCGTTGGTCGCGTCACGATGTTCGATGCCCAGATCAAAATATTTAATATCTATATCAAGGTAGGGCAGGATCAGTTTGTCTTTAATAAATTTCCAGATGATCCTTGTCATTTCATCACCATCCAGTTCAACTACCGGATTAGCCACTTTGATTTTTTCTGCCATGCCAGTCTTTTTTATGTTTTGTAAATAATTGCCGGCAAATGTACGTCTTAGCTGCCGGAATCGCGGTAGATTATTTGAGATTTGAAATTTAAAATTTGAGGCGGGACGGGTACCGACCGCAAACTGGTCGGCACGCATTGGCGTCCTGTTGGTTGAGGTATTACAGCGGTCTGACCCTCCTGCGTCGGGTACCGACCGCTGTTCATTTCAGCCCTTCCATATGTCAGGGCAGGCATTTTCAAATTATCTCCCCGTATCTTGCACCCGTGAACATCACCTCGGCAACATACCTGATCAGCAGTCCCGGCTATCAAAGCTGCCCGGAGCCCGACCGTCCGGAATATGCTTTTATCGGCAGAAGCAATGTAGGAAAATCCTCCCTGATCAATATGCTTTGTAATAACCAGAAGCTGGCAAAAACTTCAGGTTCCCCGGGAAAAACACAGATGATCAATCATTTTGCTGTTGAGAGCGCTTCGGCCAACAAAAGCCCGACACAATGGTATATTGTGGATCTGCCGGGTTACGGGTTTGCAAAAGTATCGCAACAGCAAAGAACACGTTGGGAGAAAATGACCGAAGCCTATTTGAGAAAAAGAAAAAACCTGGTGAATGTCTTTGTGCTGATAGACAGCCGGCATGCGCCGCAAAAAGGAGACCTGGATTTTATCAACCGGCTCGGAGAATGGGAAGTGCCTTTTTGCATTGTGTTTACCAAATCGGATAAAACCACCCAGGCGGAAGCAGGTAAAAACGTGCGTGCTTTTCTCGATACAATGCGAAAGACCTGGGAATTTCTACCACCGCATTTTATTACCAGCGCCGTAAAGAAACTGGGAAAGGAAAAGATACTTCATGCCATTGAGCAATGGAATGCGGAATATACGGCGGGTGGCTGACGCAGGTGTGCTTCAAGTTTTTCCTTTCGGACACGATCGCGCTTACCAGTATATTGTTGACGGCCTGCTGCCGACGCGGCGGGGCTGCCGGGTTAATTCACCATCTTATTGGCGCAACTACTGCTGGCAAAAGCATCCGGCTTGGCCTTGAACGCAAAGCCCATCCCCAGGATATAACCCATGGCTTCCCTGAGCGCTTCATTACTTTTAAAATGGGGATTGGTATTGATGTCCGCATGCACTTCCATATCCACATCATATTCCGTAAACAGATCGCATAATTCGTAGGCGATCTCAATACTCTTTGCCACTTCCACCAGCATCCGTTCCTTGATGGAATAGGGTTTGGTGGTTTTTTCGTTGTGGATGAACATGAAGCCTCCGCGTCCTTCCCGAAGAAATACGATGACCGTGGCAAATTCGGTTTCTTTGCTTCTTACCTGTGAATCGGTGCCGATGCATACTTTCAGGTGAAACCCCCTTTCTACTTCCCGGATGATGGCTGCTTTTACTTCTTCTTTAATAGGGAGGCGGATGCGTTCTCCGTTAAATCTTCTCCATATCATATGTACATAGCTTTCCCCAAATTACATTTTTTTTGAAATCCGGAACGAATCGGAGAAATATTTTTTTCAAAACCGGTGCAGTCGCTGAAAGGCAAACGGGAAGAAATTTTGCCGGAGTCTATTTTTTAATATTGCCCCGTGCTGAGTAAAACTAAGGTGCAGGCGTTCATGGTTTCAATCCCCTTCTCCTGTGCCAGGCTTTGCAATTCCTCATTTTCCGCGCCGGGATTAAAGATGATACGTTTGGGATGTAGAGAAAGAATATACTGGTAGTATTCTTTCTGGTGATCGGGATTCAGGTAAAGTGTAACCGTATGTATGCCGGAATAGGGCTTTTGTTCCGTATTTATGGGAACGCCGTTTATCACGGTCTTTGTTTTGCCGATAGCAACCACTTCATGGCCGGCATTGAGCAGGCGATTGAGCGCCAGGAAGCTGTATCGTTCCGGGTTAGCCGAAGCGCCCAGGATCAGGGTCTTCTTGTTGTCTTTTGTTGACATGATTGCTATATATACGGCTAAGTTAGTGAAGCAGAGGCATAGCCTCCGAAAAATATTATAAAAACGGGTTTCGCAACGGTTGGCAACTTTCTTCCGAACCTTCGGAACCAAAGCCGCCGGGAGGGGACAAAAGAATAACGCGAAGCGAAGACGCTTCACATAGCGGCTATCAGTGGGTGTCCAGGCAAGAAATTGGGATACACTCATCTGCCCTTCGTCCGGGTCTTTTTTGTGAGCCGGTATTTTCTACGGATATTGCAGCATAAATCAACCGGCTACCGGATAAGATGCCGGTTAAAAATACAAGGATGAAATACTTACCGTTAAATCCTGATATCTTTATTCACAACCGGCAGCGGTTTGTGGAACGCATGGAGAAAAACGCCATAGCCATTTTCAACAGCAACGATGAATTGCCCGTCAACGGAGACGCCTTGTATCCGTTCAAACAAAATGCCGATTTGTTTTGGCTTACGGGTATCGAACAGGAAGACTCCATGCTTATTCTTTTTCCCGGTAATCCCGATAAAAGATACCGGGAGGTGCTGGTGCTGCTGCGTCCTGCCGAATTGAAGGAAAAATGGGATGGTCGCCGTCTGAGAGCCGAAGAGGCAAAAGCCATTTCGGGGATTTCCACCGTTGTGTGGCTGGATACCCTGGACGGTTTATTGCAACCCTGGATCCATTTGTCGGATATCATCTATCTCAATTCCAACGAAAACGACCGGAAATCCAGCCTGGTGCAGGTGAGGGATTACCGGTATGCCAAAGAAATGCGCCGTCGTTATCCCCTGCATGAATACCGCCGCAGTGCCAGGATACTCAAAGATCTGCGGAGTGTTAAAACAGCATTGGAGGTGGAGGTAATGCAGCAGGCGATGGATATTACGGACAAAACGTTCCGGCGCCTGCTGTCGTTTATAAAGCCGGGTGTGATGGAATACGAGATAGAGGCGGAAATTATCCACGAGTTTTTACGCAACCGGGCAACCGGGCCGGCGTACAGCTCTATCATCGCCGGTGGCGACAGAGCCCGGACCCTGCATTATGTGTCCAATAATAATGAGTGTAAAGACGGGGAACTGGTATTGATGGATTTTGGAGCGGAATATGGCGGTTATTGTGCCGATCTTACCCGCACCGTGCCGGTGAACGGGAAATTTACCCCGCGGCAAAAGGAGGTATATGATGCCTGTCTGCAGATACATCGCTACGCCGCTTCGATCCTGAAGCCAGGTATCCTTTTTACGGATTACAGTGAGAAGGTAGGGGAGGAGGCAACCACCCAATTTCTGAAAATCGGTTTGCTCACAAGAGGAGATGTAAAAAATGAGGATCCGGAAAACAGGGCTTATAGGAAATATTTATACCACGGTATATCCCATCACCTGGGGATAGACGTGCATGATCTGGGTAGCAGAACGGGGGCCATAACGGAAGGTATGGTGTTTACCATAGAGCCGGGAATTTATATTGAAGAAGAGCAGATGGGCATACGGATAGAGAACAATTTTTGGGTTACCAAAGACGGCAACCGGGATTTGATGAAGCATATTCCCATTACCACCGGTGAGATTGAAGCCCTGATGAAACCATGATCCCCTGAATTTATAAAAATCCAAAAGCTACCGTTCATGAAGCATATCCCCAATCTTTTTACGCTCCTTAACCTGGTTTTCGGTTGCCTCGCTGTTATAGTGATCCTGCAAAGTGGTATCAGCCTGATCCGCACGGAAGAAGGTGTTCAGATGATGAATATGCCGGAGCAGATATTCCTGGGTTCTTTGTTTATCGGGCTGGCGGCTGTGATAGACTTTTTGGACGGTTTTGTGGCCCGGTTAATGAAATCGGCTTCCGAAATGGGGAAGCAGTTAGATTCGCTGGCAGATGTGGTGAGTTTTGGCGTAGCGCCCGGGATGATCATTTACCAGTTTTTAAGACTATCAGTGGCGGGGGAGGAAAACGGGCTGGATGCATCTTTCCTGTGGTTGCTGCCCGCCTTGCTGTTGCCCTGCGCTGCCGCCTGGCGATTGGCCAAGTTTAATATAGATGAAACCCAGACCTATAGTTTCAAAGGAGTGCCCACGCCTGCAGCAGGTATATTGGTGGCGTCCTTTCCCCTGATCTTCTGGCACAGTTCCGCAGCAGTGGTGTCAGCGGTTTTTCTAAATAAATGGACCTGGTATATAATAGTAGCGCTGCTGAGCTATTTAATGGTATCGGATATTCCTGTAATGAGTCTTAAATTCCGGGATTATTCCTTTAAGCGTAATATCCCCAAATGGATTTTACTGGTTATATCGGTAGCGCTGATCATAGGACTCAAATGGGCGGCAGTGCCTTTTATTTTTATCACTTACATTCTGTTATCTTTGCCGCGCAGAAATAAAAAAGCATCTTTATGACCTACGCTGTACATATCAATATCATGCCGCTCAAGGAATTACTTGATCCCCAGGGAAAGGCGGTGCAGAGCGGCCTGAGTAATCTTGGTCTGAAAAATATCCAAAATGTTCGTATTGGAAAACATGTAGTTCTCCGGATAGAAGCCGATTCAGAAAACAGGGCAAAAGAAATAGCAGAAGAAGCTTCCCGGAAATTACTGGCAAACCAGGTGATGGAATATTTTGAAATTACGGTGGCTCCCGAAGTGTAATGGAAACCGGGATGCTATACCTTGTTCCATCCCCGATAGGCAATCTTGGCGATATCAGTTTCAGGGCGGTGGCGGTTCTAAAGGAGGTTGATCTCATTCTGGCGGAAGATACCCGCACTTCTTCGGTATTGCTGAAGCATTATAATATTCAAAAACCACTCACTCCCTATCACCGGCACAATGAGCATAAGATTGTGCAACACCTGGTGCATCAGATATTGGAGGGTAAAACGATGGCCGTACTAACGGATGCGGGTACCCCCGGTATTTCCGACCCCGCTTTTTTACTGGTTAGAGCTTGTGTGGAAAATAATATTCGTGTGGAATGTCTGCCCGGCGCTACAGCTTTTGTGCCGGCATTGGTCAACAGCGGAATACCCATGAACCGGTTTTGTTTTGAGGGATTTTTACCTCTTAAAAAAGGCAGACAGACTTTATTTAAAAAGCTTGCCGAAGAAGAAAGAACCATTGTCTTTTATGAATCCCCCATGCGTTTGGTGAAAACGCTGGACGAATGTATCCTTTATTTTGGAGAGGAACGGAGGTGTTCGGTAAGCCGCGAATTGACCAAAGTGTTTGAAGAAAACATCAGGGGCAGTTTGAAGGAAGTATGTGATCATTTTAAAGAGAAGAGCGTAAAAGGGGAAATCGTGGTGGTGGTGGCCGGTAAATAAAAAAGGCGGTAGCCTGTTCCCTGGTGTGGAGAATCTTCCTTTTTAATTGGTTGACGATCTCAATTTAAGTCTTTTTTATCAGTCTGTAGGGGTGTGATTTCAGTTTATGGGGTGAAATTGCGGGAGTTTTAAAAGTGAATAATATGAAGAGAATTATTTTTTTGTCGGTGATGGTAAGTTTTGTGAGTTTTATCCATTATGCTCATGCCCAGGTCAGAAAAATACCAGCCGCCGTAACCAACGCATTTTCCGAAAAATATAGTGAAGCAAAAAATGTGGAATGGAGAGACCGGCTGAGTTTTTTTAGCGTTGCTTTTGAGATGGATGATGAGCAGTATGAGGCCAGATTCAATAAAAAAGGAGAGTGGTTAAGCACTGAAAGAGAAATGGAGGCAAATGACCTGCCCGATGTGGTAAACGACGGTTTTGAAAAAAGTAAGTATGCGGATTGGGAACAGAGAGGCGTTTACCGGATTGAATTACCCGGCGATAAATTGCAATACCGGATACGGGTGGCAAAATCGGATATTCAGCAAAAAAACCTTCTTTTCAGCGAAAAGGGAAAACTATTAAAAGACAATCTGGCGTTATAGCCGTTGAAATACTAAACCGGAGGCATCCTGAATTTTCGCTCCATTTGTGACATTCCGGTCGGTGACACACTAACCGGTGGTGAGTGCTGTTTCACCCGCCTGCGAAAATCCGGGATGCAGCCACTAAATTTTTGGGATGAACAGGATTATATTCGTTGCTTTATTATGGGGTGGTGCATCATTGGCGGGATTTGCCCAGGGTAATTACTGGCAGCAAAAAGTGAAATACGTGATGGACGTCCGGATGGACGTACAAACCAACCGCTTTAGCGGGAAGCAGAAACTGGAATACTGGAATAATTCGCCGGATACATTATACGAGGTATTTTATCATTTGTATTGGAATGCATTTCAGCCCAACAGCATGATGGATGTTCGCAGCCGCGAACTGGGTAAAATTGAATTTCATACTGCGGGTAATCAAACGGTTAAGGATTGGGACGACCGGGTGCGCGACCGGATTGAGCATCTTACACCGGAGGAGATCGGGTACCAGAAGGTGTTATCGCTTAAGATGAACGGTGTATCCCAGCAATACAAAGTATATGAAACGATCCTGGAAGTGCGGTTGAGTAAACCCGTTCTGCCAAAATCGAAAGTGGTTTTTGAGATGGATTTCGAGGCGCAGACGCCTTTACAGATCCGGCGATCGGGCAGGGATAATCCCAATACCGGTGTACGTTATTCGATGAGCCAGTGGTATCCCAAAATGTGCGAATACGATGAGGAAGGATGGCATCCGACGCCGTATATAGCCCGTGAATTTTATGGCGTATGGGGCGACTATGAGGTGAATATTACCATTGACAAACATTATATTTTAGGAGCCACCGGTTATTTACAAAATCCGCAGGAAATCGGATATGGTTATGAAAAGAGGGGCACAAAACCGGTGCGGCCGACAACCGATGTGCTCACATGGCGGTTTTCTGCACCCAATGTGCATGATTTTGTATGGGCGGCAGATCCGCAATTTAAACATCTCCGGCGCGATATCCCCGGAGGACCGGTCATTCACGTTTTATACAAATACAAGCCCAACGACCCGGCTAATGACAATGCATGGAAGGAAGTGGCAGATGCTGCGGTAACGGTGTTGCCGTTTATGGAAAAACATTTCGGGGAATACCCCTACAGGCAATACTCTTTTATTCATGGGGGAGACGGCGGCATGGAATACCCGATGGCCACCCTGATCAGCGGTCCGGGTCTCGGCACCGCTTTTCACGAGTGGCTGCACAGCTGGTACCAGATGATGCTGGGTACCAATGAATCCCTGTATGCTTGGATGGATGAAGGTTTCGTGTCTTTTGCTTCAGGGATGGTATCAACGTATTACCGGCAGCAGAAAGATAATCCCACGGGTACCGGGGAGCTTGCACCTGTTGAAGCGGATGATATTGCAGGAAATGATCTGCCCTTGTATCATGCAGGAACTTATGCCGGTTATTTTAATCTGGTGCAAAGCGGGCTGGAAGAACCGCTGACCACACATGCCGATCATTTTAATACCAATTTTGCGTATGTACGCGCCGCCTATTCAAAAGGAGCCGTTTTCCTGGCGCAATTGGGATATATTATCAGTGATTCCTTAAGAAATAAAACTTTACTCGAGTATTACCGTCAATGGCGGTTTAAACATCCGGATGCGAATGATTTTATCCGGGTGGCCGAAAAAGTGAGCGGGCTGCAGCTCGATTGGTATAAGGAATACTGGATCAACACCACGAAGACGATTGATTACGGTATTGACAGTTTGTGGGAGGATAATGGTAAAACGAAAATACGATTACGCAGGATAGGACAGGTGCCTATGCCCATGGATGTGTTGTTGCAATTCAAAGACGGCTCAAAAGAGATGGTATATATTCCTCTTCTTAGCATGTTTGGTGAAAAGCCTCAGGAAAATGATATTCCCAGGACTGTGCGGGATGTATGGAAATGGACTCACCCCACTTATACCATTGAAGTGGACCGCCGTTTGATGGATCTCCGTTTCATAGAAATAGATCCCACCCGGCGAATGGCGGATGTAAACAGGAAAAATAATAAGATGGAACTGAAATGGTAGCGGTGGCCCCGCATTACTGTCAGGTTTTTAAATTAAAAGGATATGCTGACCTGATTAATCGGTAAGAAAATTTTACAGATCAATCAGGTCAGCGATGCCGGGTAAATCAACCTCTTTTTTTCGGCGCTAAGTGAACCACAATATCATTCCTCCCTTTTTTCAAATCTAATCGCAACAAGGCTGCCTGGTCTTCCGCTATGCCCATCAGTCGTGCTCCATCTACGTTCGTGATCCGGTAATTTTTTAGATCATACCAGAATGCCACGGCATAAGGAATGGCTTTGGGAGCATCTATTTTGATCAGGACTTCATCCAGCGGAATATCCTCCCAGGGCACTTCAACTTTTAAGTTTGGATGATCTGCATACGGCACCTGGTAATACGCCCTGTCTATAAAAGACCGGTTGTGTACATAATCCCGGAGAAGGATCGGATCAAAGCGGTCTTTTACAAAGGCAAATTGTCCCTCTTTATCGTAATAAAGTAAAGTTTGAGGCCAGGGTCCGGTTACCCCATTCTCCCGTCCATACCAAAAGGGGATTTCATTAATTTTGAAATCATCCACCAGCATCAGTGCAGGTTCCGTTTCTGCGAAATTTTCCTCATAAAGTGCTATGGATTCAGGCAGGGTTTTATATTTCACCAGATCCCCATAGGTTTTTACGTAGGCAAAAAACTGATCCAGAACGGCTATGGACTCATCAATAACATCCTGGGGATATACTTTAAAAAGTATCCCGTCATATTGCATTTCATGGGATTCCTGCTGCTGTTGAAAGAACACGAATTTGTTGTGCCGGATATTACGAATGTAGTTGTCAAACAAAGCTTTCAGGTAGCTTATATCCTTCGCATTACAGATCTTCGAGCGCAGCACATCATTCGGATCGCTTGAATAAATAGAAGCCCGTCCGGAATGAAGCGCCTTCAGCAAGTCGCGCGAGGTCCACTCTAAAGAAACAGGGCCCTTCCCCGACAGGGCCGGCACTTTATAATTTTCAGCCGAAGTATAATACAATCCCCAGGGCGCGCCCCGATCGGTGATGCCATCCACGCCTTCCTGCTCCCAGCAAGAACCCCAGATCCCTTTAACCCCCAGGCTTTGAGCAATGGCAGGCTCTTTTTCCGTATGATTGGATGACATCACATTGACTGCCGACCAGGGGAATAATATCTTTAGTGAGTCCCGCTGAACGGCAGTCCCGGAGATCATGGCTACGTCATCTCCAAATTCCTCATGCCACTGATTGATCTCCTTTTGCATCAATTTCCCGGTGGTGGCATCCGTCAGCCAGGTAACGGGAATACCGTATTTATGTGTCAAACCGGCCAGGATCTGCATTCCCTTCGTGGGTAT
>JAMLHL010000031.1 GCA_023957125.1 Chitinophagaceae bacterium | reverse complement strand
GTTCATGTTTGATTGTTTTAGTTATTAAATGACGTTTGTGCTATGGGTTATCAGGCGTGAGCTATCAGCTTTCAGCCGTGAGCAGTAAGTGCCGGCTGTCTTTTCAATCAGCTCAAAGCTCATTGCTGAAAGCCCACAGCCCTTTAAGGCATTACGATCAACCGGTTTCCTTCTTCAATCCGGAAATGAACACCGGCGCGTTCAAGGCCATTCAAAAGTCCCGACAGGCTAACATTCCGGCTCATTTCACCGCCAAATACCATCGGTGGTACGCCTTGTTCATACACCACATCAATATCATACCAACGTTCAAGCTGCCGCATTACCTCCGCTAAAGATGCATTTTCAAAATTGAATAATCCGTTTTTCCATGCCATCACCTGGTCTGTGTTCACAGCTTCATTCAATTTTATCTTTTTATTATCCGTTATCTCTGCCTGTTGACCAGGTTCTAAACCCATATATTCCATGGCTTTTCCTGCATCCAAAACGGAGGTTTGTATGCTTCCTTCCAACAGGGTGGTTTTTATAGATCGCTCTTCTTCATAAGAACTGATATTAAAATGAGTGCCTAAGACCTTCACTTCTGCCTTATCATTGATGTCAACATAAAACGGCATATCTTTCATTTTGGACACCTCAAAATAGGCTTCCCCCGACACTTTAACGCGGCGGGAATCGCCGGCGAAAAAAGCAGGATACGTGATGGAGCTTGCCGCATTCAGCCATACTTTCGTGCCATCAGGCAACAGCAGTTGAAACTGCCTGCCTTTAGGAGTTGTCATAGTATTGAACAATATTTTTCCAGGACTGGTTTCCGCCACATCATACACCAATTGGCCATCCTTTAATTCCACTTTTGTTCCCAGTTGAGTTGCTACCATACCATCAGAAAGACTGTCTAATACTACTTCCCTTCCGTCTGCCAGTGTCAGGATAGCGCCATTTTTCCCGGGCGGAACATCTATTGTATGCTGAACGAAATCAATATGCTGCTTTTCATTATTACTTTTATTAAAGACCCACCAGGAAACCACCCCTGCCAGCATAAAAAGCAGGACTGCCGCTGCTCGTTGCCAGTTCCGGACAAAAGATTTCCTGGCTGTTACCATCGGATGATCTGCCAGGTGATTGCTTTCGTTCAGCCTTTTGATCTTCTGTATTATCACCTTATTAATTGCATCCTTCTCCGACTCAAGTTCCTCCAAAAAATAGGTATCGTTCAGGAAGGTCAGCAACAGCTCTTCATCGAGGTAAGCCAGGTTCTCAGGGTCATCAAGCGCGTATTTCAATTGTTTCCATTCTTCGCCGGATAGCGTCCCGGTCACATAATTATCTACCAGTCTGATAAATTTCGATTTATCCATACATCTGTTTCCTTAAAAATAAAGGCTTTATCTATTAAGACGCAAGAAAAGAGGCAAGGGATAGGTGTGAAGTCAATTTTTTTTGGGATCACAAAAAACGAAGTAAAAATAAAAGGAATACCACGCCGTAATCGGCCCCTTTTAAAAACACACGGATAAAATTGAGGGCTGCCGCCATGTGAAATTTCACGGTATTTTTACTGATCTTCATTTGGGCGGCTATCTCCTCCTGGCTTAGCCTCGCATTCCTGCTGAGGGTGAAAACCATCCGTTGCTTCGGAGACATTTGCGCGATTGCAGCAGCAATATGCTTTTCCAGCTCCTTAGCTTCAAGCGTGTTGTCGGGGCGGGCAACCTCCAGCAGGATATCTTCATCCTGAAGGCTCACCCGGTCGGCAACACGCTTACGTATTGCGGACACCAGGTAATTGCGGCTAATGATAAAAAGATAAGCGGGAAAATCCTGCACTTCAGGCAGCCTTTCCCGTTGCATCCATATCTTAATAAAAATATCCTGCACCATTTCTATCGCTTCATCATATACTTTCACATAGGTGAGCACATGAGAGAATACCCGCCCCCGGTACTCATCCAGCAACAACGTGAATGCATGTTCATCTCCTGCAGCTATCTTAGCCAGAAGCGCACGGTCGGTATGCATTTTCTCTCTGCTCAAGAAAAATTGATATCAACAAAAATAACCAGCAAACCCGAATGAAAAAAAAGTAAGATAATTTTGAATACCCCATTCACCATTCACCGGATACATTTTTCGAAAATCCAATCTTCCTTACCTTTGCGCATCCATATCATGAAAAATATCGCTGTCAGAGAACGACTTTGGAATAAAAACTTCATTACCGCCTGTGTGGCCTATTTTCTGCTTGCCTGCTCCTTTAGCCTGTTTATGCCCACTATTCCATTGTACCTGTCAAATGAATTAGGCGTAACCCCTTCAAAGATCGGACTTGTACTTTCTTCCTATGCTTTTGCACTTCTTTTGATCCGGCCTTTCAGCGGGTATCTCGTAGATACCTATGCGCGAAAGCCACTCTTCCTGTTTGGTATTACTTTGTTCGTACTCATATTCACAGGTTATTACTTCGCAGTCACGGTTTTATACTTTGTTCTCTTACGATTTGTTCACGGCATTTTCTGGGGATTGTCCACCGTGTCGGCCAATACCGTAGCCATTGATATTATTCCGGCTTCAAGGCGGGCGGAGGGCATCGGTTATTTTGGCGTGAATATGAATATTGCCATGGCTGTTGCCCCTTATATTGCCGTAAATATTTACGATGATCGCGGTTTCAACGCGCTGATCCTCTCGGCGCTGATCATGGGCTTTCTTTCCGTACTCACCGCCCTGCTGATACAGGTTCCGGAAAAACAAAAACAGGAACGGGCACACACCATTTCCCTGGACCGGTTTATCCTGGTGAAAGGGATCCCTATCCTGCTGAACCAATTACTCCTGGCCTTCGGGTGGGGAACACTGGTCGCCTTCGCGGTTTTGTACGGTAAAGAAATAGGCATAAAAAATTCCGGGATTTTCTTCCTGTTCCTGGCCGGGGGCATCGTACTTTCGAGAGTAAGCTCCGGGAAAATGGTGGACCGGGGCCACCTGCATATTGTAATGGTGACAGCCATCCTGGTCATTGCTATCGGGTTCGCCGGCTTTGCCTTATTGCACAACATCTATTTCTATTGCTTTTCCGCATTGCTGATAGGCATCGGGTATGGTACGCTCTTCCCCGCATTACAAACCATCTACAACGATATGGCGCCCGCCTCCAAACGCGGCACGGCCAACTCTACCTACCTTACCGGATTCGACCTGGGGATAGGGATCGGCATGTTGATGGGGGCCTGGCTGGCCGACCTGTATGGATTTTCCAATATGTTTTTGCTCACCGGCGGCGCCAGCTTTATCGCTGTTTTCATTTACTGGTTCAATTCCAGGAAAGTGTTTGAGAAAAACCGGTTGAGCTGAATATCTATGCAACCTGCCGGTTAGTAGGGTGCATGCCGGGGCAGTAGTATGCCCCTCCCGATAGCGGCATAAATTCTTTTTTTGAAAGAGCAATATTTTTTTGACATAAATCAATTGTCTGTCGCACCAGGCAGTTATTTTAATAAATCATTGATTTTACCGGCTTGATTTTCAGGAACAGCAGATCATTTCCTATATGATTGCCCCTCACCGGTATCCCTTCGCCGTCCCCGGGGATTCGAGCGGCGTCTCAAAAATTATATTAATAATTCAGAAACATTTACTAATTTTCAGTTCCCGATATTCTCTCCTGCCTTTATATGGCATTGGTTTTGGAAAACTCTCCAATATTCTGTTTTATTTACTCAATTCAATTTTCACTTTTATGAATGAGCAATTTAACTTAGAATTTATCTGTAATCGCGAGAGAATGACTGCCACCTGTGAAAAGTTTAAAGGACCCAAATACATTCAGTTCCGGGTTCTCGTTACCCGCGCCGATAACACAGAAGAGCGTTTTGATTTTTTTGAAGTCAACCAGCCGGGACAGAAATTTGCGTGGTTTAACTACACGCCGCAACGAAACAAGATGTCCTCGGCAATAGCCAAACAGTTGATCGAAAGAAACAAGCCCCAAAAAGCAGACAATGCGGCAAGGTTCCGTACCTTTTTGGTTTATACCATTTTATTCGTTCGCGCCCTGGGCCGTGTACCGGGTCAGATCAGGGCATCTTATCTCAATCTCAAACTTGGCTACCACCAGGTGCTTGCAGAAGTGGCAAAGGCTGAAAGAAGCGGTTATTAATTAAGGATCGCCTAAAAGCCGGGGCGGGGTGCAGGTTACAGGTTTCAGGGTTCAGGTTTCAGGTTTCAAGGAACAGGGGGCAGGGTGGAGTTTTTAGTGTGGAGTTAGGAAGCAGGTTGCAGGGCACAAGTGACAGGGCACAGGTATCAGATTTTAAGTCACACCTGATACCTCATACCCAACACCTCATACCTGAAGGCTGACGGCTCATAACTGATCACTGGGTGCAGGTCTCAGTAACCTAACGCCCGACACCTAATACATCACACCTGAAAGCTCTATCCACCAGGGCAGGCAATCCGTCATTTTCAAATTTTTAAATTATATCCCCTGTTATCTTTGCGTATGACCGTAAACGAAGGTTATCATTTTATCCGAGACGCATTAACTCCTATCTACAACCAACGGGAAGCGGGAAATATTGCCGCCCTGGTGATAGAAAAAATTACCGGTCTGCAAAAAACCGACCGGCTGATGAAGAAAGCTCTTGTATTACCACAGGACCAGGAAATCCAAATCAGGAATAATACCACTCAACTTCTCAGGCATGAACCGGTACAATATGTATTGGGCGAGGCCTGGTTTTACGGACTGCCGCTGTACGTGGATAAAAACGTATTGATACCCCGCCCGGAAACCGAGGAGCTGGTAGAATGGGTGGCCGGGGATTTGAGAAGCAGGCAGCAGGGTATGCCAGACCAAAGTATAACTTCCAACAAGTTGAGAGAAACGGATGGCGAAACAATAAGCACTACAAATGAACGCCAGCCCCTGATCCTTGATATCGGTACCGGCAGCGGGTGCATCGCCATTGCCCTAAAGAAAAGCCTTTTTAACGTTGAAGTATATGCGCTTGATATCAGCGCGGAAGCGCTTACGGTCGCAAAGAAAAACGCGAAGGCGCAGCAGGTTGACATCCATTTTCTAAGCCTCGATATTTTAAAACCGGTACAGACCGGTAAGTTGCCCTTGTTTGATATGATTGTAAGCAACCCGCCGTACATTCCCCTAAAAGAAAAAGCAGAGATGAACAAAAATGTAACCGGTCATGAGCCCCACACCGCTTTGTTTGTTCAGGACGATGATCCACTACTGTTTTATGCGGTTATCGCTGTGTTTGGAAAGCAACATCTATTTCCGGGGGGGGGCATCTACCTGGAAATTCATGAAACCATGGGAGCCTCTGTAAAAAACATTTTTGTTCAGCAGGGTTATGCGCAGGTGACGGTTCGTAAAGATATGCAGGGAAAAGACCGGATGGTAAAGGCAATATTTTTTAATTAGCGCTTACAGAAGCTACTGCCGTTGCGCCTAATTTCTTTGCCGTTTGCAGCACTTTGTACACATCTCCCCAATGACCGGCAGTATCGGCATTCACCACCACCGAAGGCTTGTCGGGCGATTTCGATAACACCAGTTGCAGTTCACTTTCAAGCTGATCCATAGAAATTCTTTTCTGGCCAATATAGGCCTGGTTATCCCTGTCAATGGAGATCACCACGGTTTGTTTCGACTTGGTATCGCTGGTGCCTTTGGGAGCCGACACCTTGATGACATTGGGATTTGCCAGGGTTGACACAATAAGAAAAAACAGCAACAATATAAACAGAATATCATTGAGCGCATCTGTATGCACCTTCGCCCCTTCTCTTAATTTTTTTCTCAGATTCATTACTTCAGTATTCGTTACGTAAGTGACTGGTTCTTTATACCACCCTTCGACAAGCTCAGAGTGGCACTTTCCCTATTCATCATGTTAAGCTTTTCCACCCTTCCATCCGTCGGGGCAACGCATTTCCACATTTTCACATCCCGAACATTCGGGACCACATTTTCACATTTCTTCTGCGGTCTGCCCCTCGTACCTCGGGTACCGACCGCAATTTTCCCTTTCAAATTACCTCGTTGGTTCCTGCAGCACGTCAATAAACTCCGCACTTGCCGACTCCATCTGATTCACGTTTTTATCTATCTGCGCATTTAAATAGTTATAGCCCACATAAGCCAGCAGCCCGATGATCAGTCCACTGGCGGAGGTGATCATTTTGGTGTAAATACCGCCTGCAATGGTGTTGAGTGTGTATTCCCCCGTAGCCGAAATCCCGTAAAACAATTGCACCATTCCCACGATCGTACCCAGGAATCCGAACATGGGCGCGATCCCGGCAATCAACGATAGTACCGAAAGATTACGTTCCATCTTGTAGATCTCCAGTTTTCCCACATTTTCCATGCTCTTTTCTATGGCATCAATGGGTTTCCCGATCCGTTGCAGGCCTTTATCAATCATCCTGGCCACCGGGCTGAACGTGTTGCGTGTGAGCGATCTTGCCGCCGTAACATTTCCCGAAACAATATGATCCCGGATGATGCTCATGAAATTGTAGTCCAGCTTCCCGGCATTACGGATAGCGATCAGCCGCTCAAAAAAGAAAAAGATAGCAATGACCATCAGCAGCGCCAGTGGCAACATCAGCCAGCCCCCCGCGAGCAATAATTCCCAAAGATTCATTTGGGTGCCCGGTTCGGGAATACCATGTTGGCTTGCCAAGGCTCTGTTCAATGAGTCGGGAGCGACCTGTAGAAAAAACAATCTCATAATTTAATGTCGTTGAAAATTCAACAAATGTAATGACAAATAAACAACTTTACCTGCCGTTTGCCGAACGTGAAAATAGTGTGATTATTTTCTTTTGAAGTGCGGGGCCGGCTCTATTAACAATTTTTATAGAAAGCCATTCCCTCCCATCAGGCGCCCGCCATCACCTGCCGGGCCTCAAACCGCAGGGAATCCAGGACTATCGTATGCAGGGAGGCGTTGGGACCGGACTCCAGTAATTCAATAACCCGTTTGCTTAGATCCGTGCCTGTAGCACTATGGGGCAGGGTATTGACCAGTTGATGCAAAATAAAAATATTCTGTTCTTTCAGATTGGTGATCGCCTGCCAGATCTGTGCAGATACATACAACTGCTGCGACAAATTATATTCGTATTCCTGTTTGATACTTTCTACCAACAAGGCATGATAGGTACGTGCATCCATTTGCGAAGGAGAGACCCTTGCAATCAGGTTCTTCAGCGATATACGTTCTGTAAGGATGGTGAGCCGCTCATAAGCCTGCAATTGTATGCCGGCGTTGTATGGGGGCTTTTTTTGTTGTTTTTGCATACCTTTTTTTTCGCGGAAATAAAACAAGAGATAGATACCACCCACCACTACCACTATAACAATAGCCAGAATAATTAAATTGTTATCGCTCATCACCTGAATTTATAACACTATTTAAACAAAAATAAAGCTATTGTGTTGTGTTGCGTACACGAAGATTGTAAAAATTATTATTGTCTCTTCCTGTACGGGGCCGTTTCGGACAATTCACACCGCCATCTCATATCTTTTTTCCTAAAATATCGCCGCAATCCTGATAATTTGTATGATAACCTTAGCTTTGCAGCCGTGGAAACAGCGAAATCTGAATTCATTTTATTGGTTAATTAAACAATTACAATATGTCAGCGGTTTCAAAATCCATTGATTTTTCACTATCCAACAAGGTAAAAGATCTCAGCCTGGCTGCCTGGGGCCGGAAAGAAATAAAATTGGCCGAAGCAGAAATGCCGGGACTGATGTCCATTCGGGAAGAATATCGTGATCGGCAGCCCTTAAAAGGAGCACGCATTGCCGGTTGTCTGCACATGACGATCCAGACTGCCGTATTAATTGAAACCCTGACAGCATTAGGCGCGGAGGTGAAGTGGAGTTCCTGCAATATTTTCTCCACGCAGGATCACGCTGCTGCCGCCATAGCCGCAACGGGCGTGGGCGTATTTGCCTGGAAAGGGCAAACCAACGAAGAAGCCGAATGGTGCATTGAGCAAACCTTGTTTTTCGGCAGCGCCGATCGCCCGCTGAATATGATCCTGGACGATGGCGGTGATCTTACCAACATGGTTTTTGACAAATATCCCGAACTCATCCAACACGTGAGGGGACTGAGCGAGGAAACCACCACCGGGGTACACCGCTTATATGAAAGAATGCAGAAAGGCACTTTGCCCATTCCTGCAATTAATGTAAACGACTCGGTTACCAAATCCAAATTCGACAACAAATATGGCTGTAAGGAAAGTCTGGTAGATGCCATACGCCGTGCTACCGATGTAATGCTGGCGGGCAAAGTGGCTGTGGTAGGGGGTTATGGAGACGTGGGCAAGGGTTCCGCAGCGTCCTTATCGGGAGCCGGCTGCCGGGTGATCGTTACGGAAGTTGATCCGATCTGCGCTTTACAGGCGGCTATGGACGGGTATGAAGTAAAAAAGATGAAAGACGCAGTAAAAGAAGCTGATATCATTGTTACCGCCAGCGGCTGCCGCGATCTGATCACCGGCGAACATTTTAAGCTGATGAAGGACAAAGCCATCGTTTGTAATATCGGACACTTTGATATAGAGATAGACGTAGCCTGGCTGAACAGGCATTACGGTCACACCAAAGACACCATTAAACCGCAGGTGGACCTTTATACTATTGAAGGAAAGGATATTATCCTGCTGGCTGAGGGGCGCCTGGTAAACCTGGGCTGCGCCACCGGGCACCCCAGCTTTGTAATGAGCAATTCTTTTACCAATCAAACCCTGGCTCAGATTGAGTTGTGGAACAATTACAAAAACTACGGGAACAAGGTATATGTATTGCCCAAGCACCTGGATGAAAAAGTGGCTCGTTTACACCTGAAAAAAATAGGGGTGGAATTGGATGAACTCACCGATTCCCAGGCAATCTACCTGGGAATTCCCAAAGAAGGGCCTTTCAAACCGGAGCATTACAGGTATTAATCCCAACTAAAATTTCACAATTTACCGGTTTGGTGATCCTACGCCTCATGGCGATTTGTATGAGGCTTTAGGGGAAAAGGACGTCATTACCTCTTTTCAACGCGTGAGATAGCACCGGGGCAATCGCCCTCATACTGAATTTGTTTGTCATACTGATAACTGTGTCATTCAGGACACTCCACTGTTTGCCGCTATATCTTCCATATATATGGCGTAGTGGCTTTCATTATAGATACATTCCCCGTTACGGATCAGCAATACCTGTGGCGATTCGTGCCTTACCTTAAAATCGGCTGCGATCTTGTCAGACAAGGCGCGGTAGGCTATAAGGTCGAGAAAATAAAAATCCATATCAGGGGGAGCAGCCGACCGTTCCAGCCTGTTTTTGACCATTGTACTGGTGGAGCAGCGGGTGGAATGTTTATAAATAAGCTGCGGATGGATTTTTGACCGCTCAACAATTTCCGGCAGTTGCGCGGCATCTTCAAGAATTTTCCAGTTCATAATATACCATTTTCTTTCCGGCGGCTAAAAACACGAGACGCCTGCAAGATAGTCAGAAAACAAATGAAAACCGGGGATCGGCAAAGGTACACAGGTGTTACCAATCCAATCTCCGGTTAGAAAATTCGTTCGCCTCATTTCCTACTGCTAATATCCCGGGTTTTGCACGAGATAATCAGGCAGATTAGAAGCTCCGTCTATTGCATTTTGAGGAATGGGGAAAATACGTTTCTGTGGATCAGTATTTGTTTTTTCCGTCCAGGCGCCTTCATATTTTCCAAAACGGATCATATCCGTACGACGGTGATTTTCCCAATACAATTCAAACCCTCTTTCCCGAAACAGCAAATCCAGGTCCATGGAAGTTAATGGCGGAGGAATTACCCGGGCAGTTCTTGAGGCCCGTACCGTATTTACGTCCTCCAACGCTGCCGCTTCATTACCAGCACTTTTACGCAATTTGGCTTCAGCCCGCATCAGATATACATCGGCAAGGCGCAGGATCACAATATCGTGTTCACCGAAGTTCCTGCCGCTAACTGACCCCTTACTGAATTCGTATTTCTCCACGCGATAACCATTATTATAGTTACTTCCTGCAACAGTAAAATCAATATTTTCCGTAAAATAAACAGGCAGGTCAGGCCTGTTGCGGGTGAGATTGTAAAGCTTCCCTACCTTCATGTCGCCATTATCACATTTTTCAAAAACCCCGCTTGTCCGGATCAACCCATACTGTTGACCACGTAAGATACCCCGGTCTATATTGAAATCGGCTGCCGGAACGCAGGTTAAGGTAGTATCCAGGTTTCTCTTGAAAAACCGGCTGTCCATATCTGCAGGATCCTCCGGCGCATACGCCTGCGCCCAGGTTTGATAATAATCAGAAGTGATACCCGGACCGTCCGTTCCGTTAGCGCCGGGATAGGCAGGGAGTGGAAACTGATCCCCCGATAACGAAAAATAGGCCATACGATTGTGGCCATTCAGATCTGCTCTTTGATCCACCACAAAGATCAACTCCTTGTTGGTATGATTGGCATCATCAAACAAAGCAAAGTATTCGGGTGAAAGTTGAAATTTACCTGAGTTGATAATTTTGTCGCAGTACTCTATCACTTTATCCATATCATCACCGGTAAAATTGAAGGGAGATCCATATATATCACGATAGACCGCCGACTGTAAGTGCAATTTTGCCAACAGCCCCCATACGGCTGCTTTGGTGATCCTGCCGGGCCCGGTATCATCCCTTACTATCGGTTCTATAGCCAGCAATTCCGATTTGATATACTCTACAGCATCATTTCCACGCAAAACAACTGAATTTACCTTGGGATCGTCTTTCTGAAAAGCGATTCCAAATAAATCCAGACACAGGAGATTGTAATATGCACGCATCCCCCTGGCTTCTGCTAAAAACAATGCGGCATTAGGATCTGAACTGGCAGGCAGCGTATTAATTGCCAGGATGGAGCGGGAAATACCCTGCGTAAGGTTATTCCATACGTTTCTTACATTCGGATCGGCGCTGGTCGTCTCGTGTTTGTGCAGTGAAATATAGATGCCGTTATCTCCCCAATCCGTTCCACCCCGATAAGGCAAAATTGCTTCATCGGTAGATATTTCCTGCAATGCGAACAACTGGGTATGTTGAAACAATCCCGGCAAAATGGCATATACCGGGGCAATTAAACCTTCGGCAACCTCCTTTTCTGTTTCACCGGTACTGGAGGTTTCGTCCAGCACCCTTTCATGCAGCTTAGAGCAACCGCCGGCAACCACGGTTATTGTATATATCGAAAGTATAAAAAATATTTTCCTGATCATATAATAATGATTTTTAGAATGACAGATTTAATCCAAAGATGATAGTACGCGCTTTCGGATAATTGAGGTAATCAATTCCATACGAAAGCACATTATCAATATTTCTATCCGCATTGATTTCCGGATCGTATCCATCATATCTGGTAATTACAAAAAGGTTCTGCGCAGTTACAGACAACCGAAGACCGGAAATCCAATTTCCCACGCCGAGCCTGTCGGTATTGAAGTTGTACGCCAGAACCAAATTGTTCAGTCTCAGGTATCCGCCATCTTTCAGGTACCTGGTACTTATACTGGCCGGATTATTAATGGACTCCGTAGGATATTTAACCGCCTCGGCAGTTGTATTTGAATTTTTAGCAATTTTGGCTTTATAGAAATTGGCAGTGGCGGTATTGTCGTAAATCTTATTACCACTAACCCCATTGAAGTTTATATTGAAATCAAAGCCTTTATAATTCACATTACCCCAGAATCCATATACCGATTTAGGCACTGCAGATCCTGCCGATATCCGGTCTTTGGGCGTGATAATACCATCTTTATCCGTATCGGCATATTTACTGGTGCCGTCATCGCCGATGCCAGTAAATTCAAGCATATAAAACGTACCGATAGGCTGTCCGTTTACATAACCATTGATAGTGGCGCTGGTCAATCCGGAACCCGTGGCATTCCCGGAAAAAATAACCTGGTAAGGGGAGCCGCTGACCCTGTTTTTGATAAAAGCCGCATTACCACCTACGCCGATACCCAGGTTTCCCGACAATTTTTTACGATAGGCGAGATCAAGCTCAACGCCACTGTTTTTTATAGTCATGCCGGGTATATTCGCAAAATAAGAAGCGCTGGGCTGAACGGGGTCCTGTGGCGGAATAGACAAGAGAATATTCTCCGACACTTTTTCAAACAAATCTACCGTACCGGTAAGCGCACCGTTTAACAATCCAAAATCAACTCCGATATTGGTTGTTTTGGAAGACTCCCATTTTAAATCCGGGTTGGCCAGCCTGGAATAAAAAGTACCCGGAGGGTAATCACCCGTCAGGTACAACGGATAACTCACGCTGGAGTTTACCTCTGTTTTAAACAGCGGCTGAGTAAGCTTGGGTCCTATTTCCTGGTTTCCTGTAATACCCCAGCCCCCTCTCAGCTTCAACAAACTGAATGCAGAATTAGACATGAATTCTTCTTCGGTAATATTCCAACCCAGGGAAAACGAAGGAAAATATCCGTACCTGTTGTTTTCTCCAAATTTGGTGGAGCCATCCATTCTGAAGTTAATAGTAGCCAGATATTTGTTCGCGAATCCATAATTCAGACGGGCAAAATAAGACTGGATCTCGTTGATGTTGGCGTTACCATAGGGTTGGTTGTTGGCAATGGTCAGCTCCTGGCCGATACCCGGGTTATAGGTAGGATCCAAATCATTCAAAGGCAGTTTATTAATACTCCACCCCCGGAACTGATAAAAGATATTCTGATAAGAATGTCCTGCCAGCAATGAGAAATTGTGATCCTGTATATCGGTGGTATAAGTCAGGTAGTTTTCAATGATCCGGTTGCGAACCAGGGTCGTCTGGTTTTCAAACCTGCCGTCTCTTTGGGGAACTGCATTCGCAAAATTCACATAGTCCCGTGAGCCCGTAGCGTTGTCAATACCGAAATTCAGCTTATACGTAAGCCCCCGGATGATTTTTAACGTGGGAGTAATATTCCCTAACACCCTGTTGATACCTGCCACATCCTTATACAATTCCAGGTCTAACAAAGGGTTGCTTACATTTTGAAACTTCGCTGGGCTTCCATCCTGATCTCTTGCCGGCAGTGTAGGGTTATTGGAAATAGCGCTTCCAATCATGCTGTTAATATCAGGGCGGCGGATACCGGTATTGGTGGCAGTGAGATTCACATCAATGCTTAACCGGTCATCCCATAATTTTTGCGTGGCATTAAACCTGCCCGAATATTTTTTCATATTGCTGCCCTTGAGAATTCCCTGCTGGTTCAAAGCATTTAAAGAAGCATAGTACACTAGTTTGTTAGTGCCTCCGCTTAAAGTAAGATTATTGTCGTATGTATTAGCAGTTCTGAAAATCTCATCCTGCCAATCGGTAGAAGCCCCAAAATCTTCCAGTGTACCACCAACGGCAGCCACCTGCTGTTTAAACTCACCGGTTGAAAAAACAGGCAGTTTACGAGCAGGATTAGCGACAGCGAGTGACGTGGAATAATTCAGTGTTGAGGTTCCCGCCTTGCCTTTTTTGGTGGTAACCAGCACTACCCCGTTGGCGCCGCGCGAACCATAAATGGCCGTGGCGGAAGCATCTTTCAACACGTCCATAGACTCTATGTCCTGTGGGTTGATGAAGTTCAGCGGATCACCGCCTCCTGTTCCTGCATTATCCAGCGGCACGCCATCCACAACAAACAAAGGCGTACTTCCGCTCCTTACCGTACCCGAGCCGCGGATTACAATGTTCATGGAAGCACCGGGCTCACCACTGGTAGATGTGATGTTTACCCCGGCTACCTTACCTTGCAACAATTGTTGGGGGTTGTTCACAATCCCTTTATTGAATTCTTCGGCCTTCACTGACTTTACAGAGCCCGTTATATCCCTTTTTCTTTGGGTACCATACCCCACCACTACCACATCTTCAAGGCTTTGGGAGGTTACCGCTAAGGTAACGACTAATTGCAACGCCCCGTCGCCAACCGTGCGGGTTAAGTTTTCTGTAGCATGCCCTACTGAACTCACGGTAAAAGAATAATTACCTTTTGAGAGACCGGAAAAAACAAACACACCGCTTTCATTTGTCACCACCGTTGTTGTTGATCTGGTAGCTGTGTTTTCGGCAGTAACAGAAGCTCCCGCCACTGCTTCACCGGTTTCTGTTTTAACCGTTCCGGTAACGCTTCCGGCAGTCTGAGCCGGAAGTTGCAGATAAAATGGTAACAACAATACCATTAACCAAAGCAATCGTTGAATCATAAGCCAAGTTAAATTAAGAGGTTAAAAAATAAACACCGGTAAACATAATACATTAATCCATCAGGCACACGCTCCGGGAAATTGCAAACGTTTGCAATTTTTTACAAGAATATATGTTATTTCTCTGTGATACGTAATCAAAACAGTTGTATTAACTGTCAGACAATCCAAAACCACAAAATGATGCATGGGTAGTTTTGTCCATGACGGACAGGGGTTGAAGTAGCTGTTAGCGACAGGATTGATGCACAGATATACAGAGCGGGCAGATCCGTTTATTTTCCAAGCGCGTCCATCGCCTTCCGCACGCTGCCGTGCTGCAGTAAAATGGTCTTGGCCTGGCCGTAATCCGGTATCCCGGCTTTATCCATTAATATCTTCACCGCCCGGTCGGTGATCTTGTCATTGATCAGCAACACATTTACCATGCTGTTGTCCTCCACCCTTCCCAACTGTATCATAGTGGTAGTACTGATCATATCAAAAATCATTTTTTGCGCCGTGCCGCATTTCATCCGGGTACTGCCGGTTACAAACTCGGGCCCGGTGATCACTTCCACCGGGATGGCGGCAGCAGCCGCAATCGGGGAATCCGGGTTACTGACGATACAACCTGCAGTAATACCGGCAGCGCGGCATTCTTTCAATGCCCCCAGCACAAAGGGAGTAGTACCGCTTGCGGAGATCCCCACCACGATATCTTTAGGAGAAATATTGTGTTCTTTCAGTGCGATCCAGCCCGCTTCCGCATCATCTTCTTTTTCTTCCGGAGCTTCCGCCAGGTGTTCAACGCCTCCCGCCAACACCACGTTTACAATCCCCCCGGGTATGCCATAAGTGGTAGGCAGTTCTAACGCGTCTAATACGGAAAGCCGGCCGCCACTGCCGGCACCGAGATAAAACATCCTTCCGCCCTGTTTCAATTTTTCCACAATAGCATGGATCAGTTTATTGAGCTGCGGGAGGGCCTGTTCAATCGCAAGCGCCACTTTCTTATCTTCCTGATTGATACCGGCTGTTAATTCTTCCACACTCATCTTTTCGAGATGGCGGTACAGGGAGGGTTGTTCGGTTATTCTGGTCATAATAAATAAAAAGAAACTGGTTCAGGCTGTCTTCATTTCATCAGAGACATATCCGTTAATGCCATACTAATGCCAAAGTTAGTCTATTCAAATAATTCTGGTTGCTGACTGGTTTCCGTCCCGTTTTTCTCCCATTCCATCCGGGTGCTTTTGGTATAGTCGGCGAGTTTCGCACCTACGGCTTTCCAGCCCATCACTTCCACCACTTTATTAACCTTTATTTTTGCCTTCCTGATCTGCGTACCCTTCCCGCTCTGCATCACCAATACCGGGGCGAGCGCTGTAGTTACGGCTTCCAAACGGTTGTTCTCCCCTTCTTTAATGAATAAAAACTTATTGCGAAGCGTGGTGGTTTCAATTTTAAATCTCTTGATATTGTATTGCAGTTTCTCCATATCGGCATACACAGCCGTTATTATCTTTTCCGGATCCAGCTTTTCAATCAGCAATATTTTTTCCGCATCAAAGCGCTGTCCCAATTCCGTATCGGTTACCTCATAACTCCCGTCATTATAGATCACCAGCAAACGTTCTTCCGCGCCAAACATCCCTAAGTATTGCCCTTTCTCCTCCGTATTCAACCTGCCAAAAGTATCGTCAAACCAAAGCTTTCTCCCACTTAGGGTTGATCGGCCCGCCTCTTTGAATTTCACCGATTTCACCGGGTATTTGGTTACCTGGTTGCCCATACTGCCTCGTCCCTTGATCTCCATTTCCTCAAAATAGAACAACAATTCTTTATTCCGGGCGGAAGATGCCGGGCTCAATACCACCCTCACCACTTCCGCCTCCCCGTTGGGGTTTACCGATAAATAATGCACCCGGCTCTTTTCCGAGCCTTTGGTGAGATCGTATTCTTTGTCGCGGGTAACCGCCGTTACGTTAAAACGCTTGGCATAACTGATGCCGGTTTTACCGTCAGCATAGATCATATTATAAGTGGTACGGTCGTCATTCTTCTTAAAAACCGCCACATGCAGAATGTCTTTCCCGATAAATACCTTATCCGCCACCTTCACCACTTTCATCTTCCCCGCTTTGGTAAAAACTATGATGTCATCCAGATCGGAACAGTCTTCCACAAATTCGTCTTTCTTCAACCCGGTTCCTATAAATCCTTCTGCGCGGTTGACATAAAGTTTTACGTTATCTACAGCAACCCGGCTGGCCTGTATGGATTCAAACAACCGGATATCTGTTTTACGTTCCCTACCCTTCCCATATTTTTTCAGCAGGTTTTCATAATAGGCAACGGCGAAATCCGTGAGGTTATCAATATCGTATTTTACTTGTTTGATTTCCTTATCAATATTCCTGATCTGCTCGTTCAGTTCGTCAATATCCAGTTTATAGATCCGGCGAACCGGCTTCTCCGTCAGCTTAATAATGTCTTCCCTGGTGATGTCGCGTTTCAATTGTTTTTTAAACGGCACAAAGGCGTTATCAATGGCCACCAGTACTTTTTCCCAGGTTTCGTGCTTTTTCTCTAATTCCTTATATATCTTTTCCTCGAAAAATATTTTTTCAAGAGAAGTGTAATGCCATTTCTCCTGTAATTCAGCCAGCTTTATCTCTAATTCTTTCTTCAGCAATTCTTTGGTGAGTCCGGCAGATGTCCGGAGCAAATCGTGCACCGAAATAAATTGCGGTTTCTGGTCGGCGATAACGCAGGCATTGGGGGAAATACTTACCTCACAGTCGGTAAAAGCGTATAAAGCGTCAATGGTAATATCCGTTGACATTCCCGCTGCCAGTTCCACATGCACTTCCACACTGGCGGCCGTGTTGTCGGTTACTTTTTTAATCTTAATTTTCCCGTGATCATTTGCCTTTACGATAGAATCCATCAGTTGCGTGGTAGTAACGCCATAAGGCACATCTTTGATCACCAGCGTTTTTTTATCCAGTTCCTCAATGTGTGCCCGCACTTTTACTTTCCCGCCACGCCTGCCTTCATTATAGCCGCTTACATCTATCATTCCCCCTGTCTGGAAGTCGGGAAACAGTTCAAACTTTTTCCCGCGCAGGTGTTTGATGGAAGCTTCAATTAGCTCACAGAAATTATGTGGTAATATCCGGGTGGACAATCCCACGGCTATCCCTTCCGCTCCCTGGGCCAGCAACAACGGGAATTTCATGGGAAGCGTTACCGGCTCATTCTTTCTGCCATCGTAACTCAACTGCCATTCGGTAGTTTTTGGATTGAAGGCCACCTCCAGGGCAAATTTGCTGAGCCTGGCCTCAATATAGCGGGGGGCAGCGGCATCGTCCCCGGTACGTACATCACCCCAATTGCCCTGCGTGTCAATCAACAGGTCTTTCTGCCCCAGGTTTACCAGGGCATCGCCTATGGAGGCATCGCCGTGAGGGTGGTATTGCATGGACTGCCCAATAATATTAGCCACCTTATTAAACCGCCCGTCGTCCATCTCCTTCATCGCGTGAAGGATCCTCCTTTGCACAGGCTTCAACCCGTCTTCTATAGCAGGAACCGCTCTTTCTAAAATAACATAGGAAGCATAATCCAGGAACCAGGTTTTATACTGACCCTGGATGCCTGATTCATTTCCTGTAAAACCAATTTTACTCATATAAATTATTCCACCACTTTAAAACTATTTTCATCTCACTCGTTTACCTGTTCCGTAACACCAGACTTCCGTTTAACTTCAAAATCCTTCCTGTTTTTTGCTTCGCCCTGCACCTCATAAGCCCCTTCATTTAATATTACTCTCAGCCGCCACAACAGGTATGCCTCGCCGGTAGTATGCTTATTTTTCGACAAAAACTGGCTGATGACTCTGCCCGCTTTCTGCCAGTCCTTTGTAATATAATGCTTCAGGTCGGCATCATAAAAATCGTAATCATATTGCACCAGTTTCTTTCCTCCCTCCAGCATACGTACGCCTTTATTTTCATTACACAGCCTGATCCATTCATCGGGGTCTGTTTCAAATTCACTCAGCGTAATCGGCCGCGCCAGTTTTTTTGCTTTTATAAATTCTTTGGGCGGGATGGTATGCAGCCAGGACGGGTAAAAAATATTTCCTTTTTCATTAATAAATGGAAGATTATTGAGGTAGAGGATGAACACCCGTCCCTGGAATTCCTTCACAAAATGAAGCAACCAGTAGTACCCGCTTACATCATGATTGTTCTGGGCAGCCCATATCCACAACACTTCGTCCGGATTGCGCCGCAGGGCGCCTACCAGTTCCGCCACGGTTTTATAATCGTCCGCCATCTCATCCTCTGCTTTCCTGCTGTAGTCTCCCTCCGAAAGTACCTGCGCCCACCAGTTTTTCCGTGCGGCAACGCCATCGCCCAGGTAAATATTCCAAACAGGGCCAACCGAATAATCATCCTTTACCAGCACTATTTTCCCTTGCAGCGTTTCATCTAACTCCATCGCTTTTTCTAACACTGCTGTATCCGCTTCATTAAAAACGATATGGATCATGATTTTTTTTTAAATAGTTAAAACATCTTTATCAACCGGGCGGCGCGTCTTTTCTGTCACGCCCTCTCTTCCTCCGCCTTGTCTATTTCCACCTTTAAATTTTCAATGATAAATTCCTGCCTTTCCTGGGTATTTTTGCCCATATAATATTCGAGCAGTTGTTGCAAATGGGTTTCAGGCATTACCAGCACCGGCTGCTTGCGCATATCCGAACTGATAAACTTCACAAACTCATCCGGAGATATTTCGCCTAACCCTTTAAAACGGGTGATCTCGGGTTTCGGCCCCAGCTTCTTAATGGCTGCTTCCTTCTCGGTTTCGTTATAACAATAGATGGTTTCCTGTTTATTCCGCACCCTGAACAAAGGAGTTTCCAGGATATATACGTGACCATTTTTTATCAGGTCGGGGAAAAACTGGAGAAAGAACGTAAGCAACAAAAGCCGGATATGCATCCCGTCCACATCGGCATCCGTTGCCACCACCACGTTGTTGTATCGTAATCCTTCTATGCCTTCTTCGATATTTAAAGCGTGTTGCAACAGGTTGAATTCTTCATTTTCGTAAACCACTTTTTTGGTAAGCCCGAAACAATTCAACGGTTTACCTCTCAGGCTGAAGACAGCCTGGGTTTCCACATCCCTTGCCTTGGTAATGGATCCGCTTGCCGAATCTCCTTCTGTAATAAACAGGGTACTTTCTAACTGCCGTTCCCGGAAAGCATCTTTGCCTTTGTTGTTGGGTGGATCATCATTTAAATGAATCCTGCAATCCCGGAGTTTCCGGTTATGGAGATTGGCCTTTTTTGCTCTTTCATTAGCCAGTTTTTTGATACCCGCAAGATCTTTACGCTCTCTTTCACTCTGCTCTATCCGCTTCTTTAAAGCCTCTGCAGTGGACGGATTTTTGTGCAGGAAATTATCCAGCTCCCGGGAAAGGAATTCGTGCATGAAGTTTTTCATACTCACCCCCCCTTCCACAACATATTGCGACCCCAGCTTGGTTTTTGTCTGGCTTTCAAATACCGGTTCTATCACCCGAACGGCCACCGCAGCTACTATACTTTGCCGGATGTCGGTTACCTCATAATCTTTTTTAAAAAAATCGCGCACTACTTTCACAAAAGACTCGCGAAATGCCTGCTGGTGCGTGCCTCCCTGGGTAGTGTACTGACCATTTACAAAACTGAAAATTTCCTCTCCGTAATCATTATTATGCGTAATGGCCAACTCAATATCTTCTCCTTTGAGATGAATGATCGGATAGCGGATCTCATCCTCGTTCGTTTTTCTCTGCAGCAGATCCAGCAAGCCATTCTTACTCACGAATTTTTTACCATTAAAGGTGATTACCAAACCTGCATTCAGGAAACAATAATTCCACAACAGGTTGTCAATGTAATCGGGATGGAAACTAAAGTTCCGGAAAACGGTATCATCCGGAATAAAGGTAACCAGCGTACCGTTTGTCTCACCGGTTTTGGCTTCTCTATACTCTTTAACCAGTATTCCTTTTTCGAACTCCGCGGTCTTTTGCTTCCCGTCCCTAATCGCCATCACCTTAAAATAATTACTCAGGGCGTTCACGGCCTTTGTACCCACACCATTCAATCCCACCGATTTCTGAAAAGCCTTGCTATCGTATTTAGCGCCCGTATTGATCTTGCTCACCACGTCCACCACTTTACCCAGGGGAATGCCCCTTCCGAAATCACGCACGGTTACCGTTTTACCTTCCACTACAATATCTATCTGCTTTCCAAAGCCCATCATGTGCTCATCAATACAATTATCCAGCACCTCTTTAAGCAATACATAAATTCCATCATCCGGACTGCTTCCATCTCCCAGTTTACCAATATACATGCCGGGACGCAGCCGGATATGCTCTCGCCAATCCAGGGACTTTATAGAGTCCTCCGTGTAATCAAACAAATTTTGCTTCGCTTCAATCATACCATTTATTCACTTTTTCAAAAATATTGCGCAATATATACTAATTATTTTAGTAATTGCAGAACGCGGCAAATATAATAAATCGTATTTAGAGATGAAAGACGGGATATGCACGGGGCGTGTATAACCGGAAGGTATTAAATTAAAATTTGAAATTTCTGATGTAAGATTCGGGATGGAAACCGGCGTGTTTATTATTGATCTGCAGATTTTTAAAAATCAGTTTGGCATAGTAATTGTCTTTATCAGTATGCCCACCTTCACCACTTTCCCGGGAGGATTGAGAAAGCAAGAATCTATTATTAATTATTTTAAACTATTTCATTATGAAAAAGACTAAGCTCGTATTAGCAGCCATCGTTATTTTAGCTGCAGGATTATTTGCTTTTGATTTTATTGACAACGGTTCAATAAAAGGCACGGTCAGCCCCGCAGACGCCGGAACCAGGGCATGGGCCATCTCAGATACTGACACGCTCAATACCGCTGTTTCCGATGGCGCTTTTGAAATCAAGGATGTTAAACCAGGCACCTACCAGGTAATTATCGAAGCCAAAGAACCTTATAAGAACGCTACTAAAGAAGGGGTAGAGGTGAAAGACGGTCAACCTACGGATCTGGGAGAAATTACGTTAGAACAACAATAAGCTTCTTTCGATCCTGTTAACAACCGTTTTCTATTAAACACCAGATCAAAGCGATAGGTATTATGCCTGTCGCTTTGTGATTTTGGCAATTTGGTTTTTTTTATTAAATTGAGGCAGGCTACACTTTTCATTTCTATTAACAAAACAAATAGGATATCTGATCTGAAAAAATTCAACGGCTATGAAGAAAATTATACCCCTACCAATACTAATGGTCAGTTTAATAATCGTAGGATTGCTGGCTGCCAACCGGCTTGCCAATGGTTCGCTTAAAGGCACGATCAGCCCTGCCGACGCCGGTGTCAGGGCATGGGCTGTTTCCGCAACAGACACGCTTCAAACGGGCATTACCGACGGCTCCTTTGAAATGAAAAATGTCAGACCCGGCATCTATAAAATAATTATTGAAGCCAATGCGCCTTACAAAAATGCAACCAAAGAAGGGGTAGCAATAAGAGACGGGGAAGCTACCGATATTGGTCAGATCGTGTTGCAACAATAGCACATGCGCTATCTCCTCCGGTGAAAATCCGTCCATCGGCTCCGAGCTGGTCTTAAAGGAAGAACAGATCAGGAGCATATTTCATACCGGCATCCGCAGTTCTGTATCTATGGATTATATTTGACCGGGATTTCAACTGTTTTTTATTTAATTTTTAAAACCAGGTCAAATGAGAAGTATAATCGCCGTTATCGCGGTAGCATTGCTTGCCGCCGCCTTTATTTCAGGAACCCGAAAAGAACAAAAAATGCTCCGACATGTAGTTTTATTCAAATTCAAAGACAATTCCAGCGCCGATGATGTAAAAAAGATAGAAGACGCCTTCAGGGCATTGCCTTCAAAGATCAAAGAAGTAAAAGGGTTCGAATGGGGCACCAACAATAGTCCTGAAAATCTTGCGCAGGGATTTACCCATTGTTTTTTTGTAAGTTTTAAAAGCGAAGCCGATCGCGCCGTATATTTACCTCACCCTGCCCACAAAGCTTTTGTGGATATACTGTCGCCTCACCTCGATAAAGTACTTGTAATAGATTACTGGGCCAAGAACTAAAATCGCATTAACGCGCTACCGCAATGGATATAGAAAAAAACAAAAATGAAGACAGGCTGAAGCTGGCGCTGAGCCAGGTGAAAAAGATCAAAGGAGAAATAAATGCGGGTGGCGGTAAGAAGGCCATCGCGAAGCAGAGAGAGAGAAATAAGCTGCTGGCAAGAGAGCGTATAGATTACCTGACAGATGCAGACAAACCCTTTGTAGAAATAGGAGCCCTGGCAGGTTACGAGATGTATGAAGAGCAGGGAGGTTGCCCTGCCGGAGGTACTGTGGCGGGTATCGGCTATATAAGGGGCCGCCAGTGTGTAATAGTAGCGAATGATCAAACGGTAAAAGCCGGCGCCTGGTTTCCCATAACCGGTAAAAAAAACCTGCGGATGCAGGAGATTGCTATGGAAAACCATCTACCGGTTATTTACCTGGTGGACAGCGCGGGAATTTTTCTGCCTATGCAGGATGAAATCTTTGCAGACAAGGAGCATTTTGGCCGGGTATTCCGGAACAATGCCCGGATGAGCGCCATGGGCATTACCCAGATCGCGGCGGTAATGGGCGCCTGTGTGGCGGGGGGCGCCTACCTCCCCATTATGAGCGATGAGACCCTGATGGTGTCCGGGAACGGCTCTATCTTTCTTGCCGGGCCATATCTTGTAAAAGCCGCCATAGGCGAAGAAACAGATGCGGAAACGCTGGGCGGAGCCGCAACGCATACGGAGATCAGCGGGATTGCCGATTATAAATTTGATACCGAACAACAATGCCTGGATGAAATCAAACGGATCTGCTCAAAACTGGGAACAACAGAAACAGCAGGATTTAGCAGGATCAAAAGTATTCCGCCTCAAAAAGAACCTTCGGAGATATACAGTATCATTCCCTCCGACGCCACAAAGCCCTACGATATGCTGGACATTATTGAAAGAATTACCGATGATTCGGCATTCGATCAATATAAGCGCGATTACGGCCAGACCATTTTATGCGGGTACGCCCGTATTGACGGCTGGGCGGTGGGCATTGTAGCCAACCAGCGCAAAATCATTAAAAACAAACGGGGCGAAATGCAGATGGGGGGAGTGATCTATAATGATAGCGCGGATAAAGCTGCCCGGTTTATTATGAACTGCAACCAGAAAAATATTCCATTGATCTTCTTACAGGACGTTACCGGGTTTATGGTAGGCAGCCGCAGCGAACATGCCGGGATTATCAAAGACGGCGCTAAGATGGTGAATGCCGTCGCTAATTCGGTGGTTCCTAAAATTACAATTATCGTCGGCAACTCCTATGGGGCAGGCAACTATGCCATGTGTGGCAAAGCCTACGATCCACGGTTTATTTATGCCTGGCCTTCCGCTAAAATTGCAGTGATGGGCGGCGACCAGGCGGCACAAACCCTGTTGCAGATCCAGATGAACGCTATGAAGGCAAAGGGACAAACCGTGGATCCGGCGGTGGAACAAAAACTATTGGAAGATATTAAAAGCCGGTATGAAAAACAGACTTCTCCGCTTTATGCCGCCGCCCGTCTCTGGGTTGATGATATCATTGACCCGGCAGATACCCGGAAACTGATCTCCGAAGGCATCGCTGCCGCCAACCACAAAAAAACAACCGATCGCTTTCAACTCGGGGTTTTCCAGGTGTAGGCAAAATGCCCTTTGAAGCAACCATTTTGTTACCCAACGATTTCCATTTATTTCATTTTTATATTTGCAATGGCACAATCCACACTCATTATATATACCGATGGCGCATCAAGAGGGAATCCCGGGCCCGGAGGTTATGGCGCTATTTTAAAATGGGGTGCAACGGAAAAAGAATTATCCCGCGGTTACCGGCTCACCACCAACAACCGGATGGAACTGATGGCGGTGATTGCCGCCCTTGAAGCCCTGACTAAAGACAACCTGCAGGTATCAATTTATTCAGACAGCCAGTATGTGGTAAAAGCGGTAAAAGAGGGATGGCTGAAAAAATGGATGGCTACTGATTTTAAAGGGGGGAAAAAAAATAAGGATCTTTGGAAGCGATTTTATACACTCTCCCAAAAACACCGGATACAATTTATATGGGTGAAAGGCCATGCCGATAACCCGTATAACAATCGTTGCGATGAACTGGCTACGGCAGCGGCCGATGGCAGATCCCTGTCAGTGGATGAAGGATATGAAAGCGAACAATATGGCATATAAAATACCGATCAATGTTTAAACTCACCGGCAAACTGCAACATTATGCATGGGGTGGAAAGAAATTTATTCCACAACTGCTGGGAATAGAAAATAACTTATCCCAACCGCACGCGGAATACTGGATGGGCGCCCACGCCAATGGACCGGCATTAGTGGCGTTAAACGATGAACACAAAATTCAATTGGATATATTCATTCGTGAAAACGCAGAGAAACTGCTGGGGAAAAAAGTTGCAGACCGGTTTGGCGGATTACCTTTTTTGTTTAAAGTACTGGACGTAAAAGATATGTTGTCCATACAGGTGCACCCTGCCAAAGCAGAAGCGGAAAAAGGATTCGACCGGGAAAATCTGGCTGGTATTCCGCCGGATGCTCCTCACCGGAATTACAAAGACCGCAACCACAAACCCGAAATAATGGTAGCGTTGAGTGAATTCTGGTTGCTGCATGGCTTTAAAGAAAAAGCACTGATAACACAGACCTTGAAAGGAACAGAAGGATTAGCAATCCTTTTACCGGTATTTGAAAGGGAAGGCTATTATGGGTTATACAAGCAGGTGATGGAGCTTCCGCAACCGGCCGTAGATAACCTGCTGCAACCGGCGCTGCTAAAATCGGAAGCTATATACAGAGCCGGCCAACTCTCAAAATCCTCGCCATTCTATTGGGCATGGAAGGCTATTGAAACCGGTAACAATCATATACAAAATTTGGATCGCGGCATCTTCTCCATTTTCCTGTTCAACATTGTGCATCTGCAGCCCGGCCAAGCCATCTTCCAGGGTGCAGGCGTGCCCCATGCCTATCTTGAAGGTCAGAATATAGAATTGATGGCCAATTCGGATAACGTATTACGGGGAGGACTCACTCTCAAGCATGTTGATGTAGCCGAACTCCTGAAACACACCTTGTTTGAAAGCGTTACCCCCCGGATCCTAACCGGAGAAAAAAAAGGTACAGAAACCCGGTACCCCTGTCCCGTACCCGATTTTGAGCTAAGCAAGGTAGAGATCAATAAAACATTTTCTTATAATCATACCGCTTATTCCATAGAAATATTACTGCTCACCGAAGGAGAGGCCGATATTGACGCCACAACGGAAACCATCCACCTGAAAAAGGGAGAATCGGTATTGGCAGGCGCCGGCGAAACCTATTCTCTGCACACCCGATCCAACGCGGTGCTGTACAAAGCCGGGGTGCCGGAAAGCTGAGAACGGAGCCTGTTTCATCGTCATTTATATCCGACAGTAAAACCCAATGATATTTTTGTTACCTGTCAATAAATAAAAATTTTTTAATTTGAATCATTAATTTCTGAAAGGATATCGTGCGGGTAGCCTGTAACCAAAATAGCGATAATCCGAAAAGATCCTACAATATCATAATAACGCAACCACATCTTTTTACCAATCTCCATCATATGCAGCATTCCAGAAGAAATTTTATCAAACAATCAACCCTGGCTGGCGTTGGTCTTGCAGGTGTCGGCAACCGTAGTTTCCACAACACGCCTGAAGAATTATTCCGTATAAAAGAAGGAGCAACCTATCGTCCGCCGCAAAGGTTCAATATGTCGGGTTATGCCGCTCCCAAATTAGATGCAGTTCGGGTGGGTTTTGTTGGCATCGGCAACCGGGGAATGGCCGCGGTTGCCAGATTAACGAAAATAGAAGGTGTTGAAATAAAAGGGTTATGCGATTTAAGACCGGAACAAGTGAAGCTGGCACAAGACCTGGTTTCCACTTCAGGACACCAGCCCGAATTATACCATACGGATCCGGAAGCGTGGAAAACGCTATGTGCCCGAAAAGACCTTGATTTGATCTATATCCTCACCCCTTGGGCATTGCATACGCCTATGGCGCTATTTTCCATGAATCACGGGAAGCACGTTTGCGTAGAAGTGCCGGCCGGCAAAACCTTACAGGAGTTGTGGAGCCTGGTGGAAACTTCCGAAAAGACCCGGAAACACTGCATGATGGTGGAAAACTGTTGTTATGATTTTTTTGAATTGACTACGCTGAATATGGTTCAACGGGGCTTTTTTGGAGAAATTATACACGGGGAAGGCGCTTATATTCACCCACTGTCCGAACTGCTGTTTTCCAAAGATCGCTTTTACCAGATGTGGGAGTTGAACGAATATTCCATCCGGAAAGGGAACCTCTATCCTACTCATGGTCTGGGTCCGATATGCCAGGCAATGAATATCAACCGGGGGGACAAAATGGATTACTTGGTATCCGTATCCGGCGATGACTTTGTGTTGGGAAAAGAAGCCCAACGAATGGCGGCAACCGACGACTTCTATATCCCTTATGCCAACCGGTCATTCAATGGGAACATGAATACTTCTGTGATCAGAACTCATAAGGGAAAAACCATCATGGTGCAGTTTGACACTTCTTCCATGCGCCCCTATTCCCGGATACAATTGATTAGTGGTACGAAAGGTGCTGCCTTGAAATACCCGGAACCCGGCCGTTATGCGACCGGAGATGAGTGGCTGGGAGAAAAAGAGATGAAAGCTTTACAGGAAAAATACCAACCGCCCATCCTGAAAAAGGTGGGAGAGCTGGCTAAACAGATCGGCGGACACGGGGGGATGGATTTCGTGATGGACTGGCGAACGATAGATTGTTTGCGTAACGGGCTGCCTATGGATCAGGATGTGTACGATGCCGCCCTATGGTCGGCCGTGGGACCGCTTTCCTCCTGGTCTGTAGCTAACGGATCAGGGCCCATTAAGATCCCGGATTTTACAAGAGGCAGTTGGAAAAAGAATACCCCGGTAGATCTGAGCATGTGCAAAGGAGGAAATACGGCAGTGAAATAATCCCGCGTTCGTTTCCTGTCTGCTATATCTTTCTTCACAGGAAAATGAGCCCCAACTCCGTTCCCTTGTTATCAAAAATCCGATGCGTAATTCAGTGGGAAAAGATTTATATTTGTTAGGAAGCGTTTTGGCGACGGCAATCAGAGAGTTGCAGGCAAGCATATTGTGACACCCGCCAAAACATACGACAAGAATTGACGGACGATGAATAAAAACATCTGGAATTTATACAAGAACTCTGAAAGAGGGAAAGAAACTATTGACTTGTTTTCATTTGATATTGGGCTAAATAATGCAAAATTTGAAGATAGTTACCTGGAAAAGAAAGCGGAAATCATTGGGCAAAAATATGGCGAATTTTTAGGTATTGAAGATGATGACTATGTGGGGTGCATTTAAAATTCTTCCTGCACTCAGGTGCAACAAAGCAGAATACACCATTTTAATTTATTGAAAATGAATTAGTTAATGACAGTGTATATATAATTGTCGCGGGAAAAAGATTAAATTAGAGGAACCAAACCGAATAACCATGACAGAATCATCTTTTATTGCTATGGCGCAAAAACGTTATGCTTCATTGCAATCTCTGGGCAAAATTGATAACTTCTACGATTACGAAAAAGAGTTTGATAAGATATGGCAACAATTGGGTAAAGAGGTTTTGGAAGCCAGTATAAGTGAATTACCTGCTGACAGGCGAAAAAAAAACTCTATCCCGGTACGGAAAAATCAGTATAAGTAAGGAGCATCCTTTTTGTGACGGGGCAAATGGTTTTCAGATAAGCCCGTATCTGCAAGAACTGATGGTTTATGCCGGTCAGTGGGATTGCTATGAAAGGAGCAACGAGGTTTTGAAAAAATTTATTGATGTTCAGGTAAGTTCCACCCAGGTGTATTTGGTTACGGACTGTTACGGAAAATTGGCAGAAAAGCAAGTAAATGAAAGCCGCTCATTGGAGCCTGTAAAAAAAGATGAAGTGTTGTATGTACAGGCAGACGGTTCAATGATATTAACTCGTGATGAAGGCTGGAAGGAGGTAAAAGTAGGCAGAATGTTTACCAGCGGGTCTTGCATTGATCCCAACGGGAAATCAGGATGGATAAGGCATTCACAGTATGTGGCTCACCTTGGTAATAGCAGGTGCTTTACCGGTCAGATGGATGGTTTAATAGAATCATATGGTAGACTGGGTGATCGCCTGGTATTTGTTTGTGATGGAGGAACCTGGATAAAAAACTGGATAGAGGATGCCTTTCCTGAAGCTGTATCTATATTAGATTATTACCATGCTTGCGAGCATCTTCATGGATTTGCCAAAACTACTTTTACTAAAGACGCCGACCGGGAAAAATGGGTAAACAGACAAAAGGAACTTTTATTAGACAGCAAGGTAGAAAGAGTAATAGCCAACATACAAAAACAAGATGCACAAAGTGAAGCAGCCATATCACTGATCAATTACTATACAACCAATGCCTACCGGATGGATTATAAGACTTATAAAACGATAGGTGCTGGTATAATAGGCTCAGGCGCAATAGAATCGGCACACAGGACGGTAGTTCAAAAAAGAATGAAACAATCAGGGCAGCGATGGAGTAATGCCGGAGCTCAAAACATGCTCAATCTGAGGGTTCTTCAGATGAATGGGCAGTGGGAAAAGGTCATTGGTATGATAAAAAATGCCGCCTAAACCGGTGCGACAATTATAAATGCACCCCAAAGATTTTGTACTACCAGGCTGAAATTTTAATTTCAGTTGCTGACCTGATATGAAGGACGAAATAATAATATACCAACTCAACGAACTTACCGAACGTATTGAGGTAAGAGTAGATGCTGAGAAGGAAACATTTTGGCTGTCACTTAATCAAATAGCCTCTCTATTTGAAAGAGATAAATCAGTGATTTCCCGTCACTTGAAACGCATCTTTCAAGATGAAGAATTAGATAGAAAATCAGTCGTTGCAAAAAATGCAACAACTGCCACAGACGGTAAAACCTACAATGTGGAATATTTTAATCTTGATGCCGTTTTATCCGTTGGTTACAGGGTAAACTCTAAGCGAGGTACTCAATTTAGGATTTGGGCTAATAAAATCTTGAAAGACTATTTGCTAAAGGGCTATGCACTGAACCAACGAATGAACCGCATTGAAAACACGATTGAAAATCTGGCTGACAAAATAAGCCATATTGATGTGCAAATAAACACACATCTCATACCTACCCAAGGCGTTTTCTTCGACGGACAAATCTTCGACGCATACGAACTGGCTTCCAAAATTATCCGCTCTGCGAAGCAGAGTATTGTTTTGATTGATAGTTATGTTGACGAAACTACGCTTATTCATCTGAGTAAAAAGAAAAAAGGAGTTCAGGTATTGTTGCTTTGTAAAAACATCAGTAAACAACTTAGTTTAGATCTGCAAAAAGCAAATGACCAATACGGCAATTTTAAGGCGACAACTTTTACTAAGAGTCATGACCGTTTTTTGATTATTGACGGAAAAGAAGTGTATCACCTGGGCGCTTCGCTAAAAGACCTGGGTAGGAAATGGTTTGCCTTTTCGAAAATGGAAAAGGAAAGCGTGGAAAGCATAATGGAAAACATAAAATTGAAAGTTGAAGAAAAATAAGCTGTTGGAAGCAGGAGATGGAGATGGTAAACCGAACCGAATCTACGGCTCCCAATAAGTTTTTCACTTTCTCAAACGGGTTGAAACCCGTTTTTATCTTTCGAAGCTACGCCTCTATTACGGCACTCCAAATTGGCCCCGCAGGCGTACACCTGCAAAACAAATAAAAACCACCACGTAACAAAACGCTGGTTCTCAAATTGTTGTAGATAGTGTATATATAATTTTAATCCGTCTGACTTGCAACATGGTTTTTATGGGGCAATCGTTGGCTATGAATACCGTGGAAGCTACACGGCGATAGGGTATCAGCGCTTTATGAACGACGGGCTCTAATCCAATTATTTTCCAAAATCCCGGAAAGAATGCGTAGCTTTAAGTCCGTTTTTTGAAACGTTTCATTTAACGGGGTTTGTTTCAGACAAGCCACACGATGAAAAACATCCGAAACCATTGATCCGTTTTAAATAGTCAGACGAGGTTCTATGCTTGATATATGAAAAAGATTTTCATACTTACCGTGTTCTGTTCCATCATGGCAACAGGGCTTTTTGTTTTTCAGTCCTGCTCCGGTTCCTCAGCAGCGTCTGCCGGGGATGCAGAAACCATCAGCTACAATTTCCAGGTACGCCCTATTCTTTCCGACAAATGCTATGCCTGTCACGGACCAGATGCCAACAAGCGGGAAGCAGGCCTGAGGCTGGATATCCAGGAAGAAGCGTATAAAGCCCTCGAAGATGACCCCGAAGCGCATGCCATTGTACCGGGGAAGCCGGATTTTTCCGAACTCTTTCTCCGGGTGTCCTCTACGGATACCAGCATGCGGATGCCGCCGGTTTCAAGCAACGTACCGCCGCTTACGCAGGGAGAAATAGCCATTCTTAAGAAGTGGATCCAGGAAGGCGCTAAATATGAACCCCATTGGGCGTTTGTACCCCCCCGGAAAGCGGACCTCCCTAAAGTGAAAAATAAGAATTGGCCCAAAAATGAAATAGACTACTTTGTTTTAAATAAAATGGAAGAGCAGGGGCTTTCTCCCAATGAAGAATCTGACAAAGAGAGATTGCTCCGCAGGATAGCGCTGGATATTACAGGATTGCCCCCCACACCGGAGATGATAGCGGATTTCGTGAACGATAAGAATGACAATGCTTACGAAAAAATGATTGATACCCTCCTGCAGCGGCCGCAGTACGGAGAACGAATGGCGATACCCTGGCTGGATGTAGCCCGTTATGCCGATTCGCACGGATACCAGGATGATAATTACAGATCGCAATGGCCCTGGCGCGACTGGGTGATCCACGCTTTCAATAACAATATGCCCTACGATCAGTTTGTAACCTGGCAGATGGCGGGTGACCTGATCCCCAATGCCACCAAGGAACAGATACTGGCCACCGGGTTTAACCGCAATCACAAAATTACGGAAGAGGGCGGTGTTATTGATGAGGAATACAGGGTAGAATACGTGGCAGACCGAACCAATACCCTGGGCACCGCCATCCTGGGAATGACGATAGAATGTTCCAAATGCCACGACCATAAATACGACCCCATCTCTCAAAAAGAATATTTTGAACTTTCCGCCTTCTTCAATAATATCAACGAAGTAGGGCTGGAATCTACTGTTGGCGGACATGAAACTTTTGCCAAAAATCCGCGCATGGATATTACCCGGGAAGACCTGAAAGGGGTATTAAATTTCATCACCAGTTCAGACACGGCGGGGCTGCAGGTATCGGTGATGAAGGATATGGAGGATTCGGTAAGAAAAACCTATGTGCTTACCCGCGGAGAATACGATCAGCACGGGGAGGAAGTGCAGCCGGGAACGCCTAAAGCCATTATGGCTTTCGCGCCTGACCTACCTAAAAACCGCTATGGTTTATCGGAATGGCTTTTTGATAAAAAAAATCCACTGACCGCCAGGGTTTTTGTAAACAGGATATGGCAGGAAATATTTGGAAGAGGGATCGTAAAATCTTCTAATGATTTTGGCATGCAGGGCGATCTTCCTGTCAATCCTAAATTACTCGACTGGCTGGCAGTGGACTTCCGCGAACACAACTGGAACATCAAAAGGCTGGTGAAACAAATTTATATGTCGGCTACCTACCGGCAGTCTTCTGTGATCACCCCCGAAAAACTAAAAGCCGATCCCCAGAATATTTACCTGTCTTATGCCCCACGGATACGCATGAACGCAGAAATGGTACGCGACATGGCGTTGGCCAGCAGTGGTTTATTAAAGCCCATCATCGGTGGGCCCAGTGTTAAGCCCTATCAGCCACCGGGGCTATGGGAGTTAGCTACCTCTGGGAGGGGTTTGCTGTCCACCTACAAACAGGATCATGGCGACAAGTTGTACCGTAGAGGGATGTACACCTTTATCAAAAGAACCGTGCCACCGCCGTCTATGATCATTTTTGACGCCAGCAACCGCGACCAGTGTGAAGTGAAAAGATCCAGAACCAACACCCCGCTGCAGGCATTGATCATGATGAATGACCCTACCATACTGGAAGCTTCGGTAGCGCTGGCGGATCATCTTGCAGAAAAAAGAGATAAACCTGAAGCCGCTGTTACAGAGGCTTTCCTAAGGATCATCAACCGGCATCCTGCAAAACAGGAACAGGATATTTTGCTGGGGTACCTGCAGGATCAGGAAGCGTATTTTAAAGCCAACCCGGCCGCTGTTGAAAAAGTGATCGGGGTGGGAGAATACAAAATGAAGCAAACGCCCGGAGCCGAAGTGGCTGCCCTGGCGAGACTGGTGCAGGTAATTTATAATATGGATGAAGCCATCACAAAAACCTAAACGGATGAACAAAGAATTATTGCAATACGGATTGAACATCAATCGCCGTAAATTTTTATCGCGTTTAAGCATAGGGCTCGGCAGTGCCGCGCTGGGTTCCCTGCTCATACCCGGGCTGTTTGATGGCGCTGCGGGAGAGGAAGAAGCCGGCTTCATTCCGGGGATACCTCATTTTGCACCCAAAGCCAAAAGAGTGATTTACCTGTTTCAAAATGGCGCTCCGTCACAACTGGAAACGTTTGACTACAAACCCACGCTCAACACTATGATGGGACAGGATCTTCCCGAATCCATCCGGCAGGGACAACGTCTTACCGGTATGACTTCCGGACAGAAATCGTTTCCCCTCGTGGGCTCTTTTTATAAATTCGAACAACACGGGCAATCGGGAGCGTGGGTAAGTGAAGTTTTCCCCCACATGGCTAAGATAGTGGACGATCTGTGTATCATCAGATCCATGCATACGGAAGCCATCAATCACGATCCGGCATTAACCTTTTTTCAAACCGGGGCCCAACAGGGCAACCGTCCCAGCATGGGCTCCTGGGTGAGCTATGGCCTGGGTACGGAAAATAAAAATTTGCCCGCGTTTTGTGTACTGCTGTCACGGGGTAAAGGAAACGGGCAGGGCGTTTATTCCAAACTGTGGTCAAACGGCTTTCTCGATTCTATTCACCAGGGAGTACAGTTCAGCAGCGGCGAAAATCCTATCCTTTACCTGCAGGATCCGGAGGGGATGGACAGGAACGCCCGTAGGAAAATGTTGGATAAGGTGGCGGAATTAAATGAGATACAACTTAAGAATTTTGGCGATCCTGAAATTGCCGCTAAAATTCAGCAATATGAAATGGCCTACCGGATGCAAACCGCGGTGCCGGAAATCATGGATGTATCCAAAGAACCGGATGATATTGTAAAACTATACGGCCCAGAATGCCTTATGCCGGGTACCTATGCGGCTAATTGCCTGCTGGCCCGCAAACTCTCCGAAAACGGTGTCCGGTTCATTCAGCTTTACCACCAGGGATGGGATCAGCACGGCAACCTGCCCAATGAAATGAGAGGGCAGGCGCATGATGTTGACCAACCGTCCGCGGCTTTAATTACCGACCTCAAACAAAGAGGATTGCTGGATGAAACCCTGGTGATCTGGGGTGGGGAATTCGGCAGAACCAATTATTGCCAGGGCAAAATGAGCGTGGACAATTACGGCAGGGATCACCATCCCCGCAGTTTCAGCATCTGGATGGCAGGTGGCGGTATCAAGCCCGGTATCGTTTATGGAGAAACCGATGATTTCGGGTATAATATTGTCCGGAATCCGGTTCATATCAACGATTTTCATGCTACCGTTTTAAACCAGTTAGGGTTTGATCACGAAAGACTGACCTATCGTTTCCAGGGTAGAAGATACCGCCTGACCGACGTGGCCGGTAAAGTAGTGAAAGACATCATCTCCTGACCAACCATTTTTTTATTCAGACGATCATCAAATTATGAACAGAAGAAATTTTTTAAAGCACACAGGGCTTACCCTGGGCAGCATAGCCATTACAAAAGACATGTTTGCAGGGAAAAAAGGTCCCGTTTACGGGCACAACAATATGCGCTATCGCATGGATGTCAACTGGGGCGTATTGAATCCCCGGAAACACCCGGTCAACGACTGCCACGAAATGATCCAGAACAAAAAAGGACATATCGTGTTGCTTACCAATGAAACCAAAAACAATATCCTGATCTATAGTAAATCGGGAAAGCTGAAAGGCAACTGGGGGCATGAATTTCCCGGCGCTCACGGACTAACCCTTCATCGTGCTGGAGGAGAAGAATACCTGTTCATTACCGACACGGTTAAACACCAGGTGTACAAAACCACCATAGATGGAAAGATATTATTGACGATTGATTATCCCGCAGAAACCGGGGTATATAAAAACCGGGAAGCTTTTGTTCCTACGGAAACCACGGTGCTCGATAACGGCGATTTTTATATTGCGGACGGATACGGCGCCCAATACATTATGCACTACGATGAACGTGGGAAGCTGAAACATTTCTTTGGAGGACGCGGCGAAACGACCGCCCATTTAGATAACGCCCACGGCATAACGGTGGACACCCGGCAGGGCGCTCCCTCTTTACTGATTACCGACCGCACGCGCAATTGTTTCAAAAGATTTTCCATGGAAGGAGAGCTGATCGAAGTCATTGAGCTGCCGGGCGCCTGTGTTTGCCGTCCGGTCATTCATGGCGATTACCTTTACGCCGCCGTTCTGCGCTCTCCCGATCTGAATGCCGCAGGAACCGGTTTTGTAACCATCCTTGATAAAAACAACAAAGTGGTTTCCAATATCGGGGGATCCGAACCTGTGTATGAAAACGGCAAGCTAAAGCCGATGTCGCAGACAGAAAAAATATTTGTTCATCCACACGATGTTTGTGTTGACGATGAAGGCAGCATCTATGTAGCGCAATGGGCCTCCAACAAAGTATATCCCTATAAATTCACAAAGGCATAAAACATAGCAAATAACATGCATTCGGTAAAAAAGACAGGCGGTGGTATTTTGTTCGGGAGTATGGTCTTTCTTCTTTTCCTGGTGGTATTTGAAAGTTTCCTGGAGATCCCCCCGTGGCTTGCGGTAGCCGGCCGGCTGCATCCGCTGCTGCTTCATTTTCCCATTGTTTTACTGCTGCTTTCATTTTTTACAATATGGATACCGGCGAAAGATGAAACCAACCGGCAATGGCTCGATTTACTGCGGTTGATCGCCGCGTTATCTGCCGTTTTTACGGCTATATTCGGCATGCTGCTGTCGCATGAAGACGCCGGCGAGGGCAATCTGTTGCTCCTGCATAAGAGAGGCGGAGTGATTGTTGCCATCCTGGGATACCTGTTTTATTCCTATTACGATTTCCTGGCAAAGCATACCCTGTTTTCAAAAATCTTTACCATCGTTGCCGCAATGGTTATTATTGTTACCGGTCATTGGGGAGCCGGTCTTACTCACGGTGAAGATTACGTGCTGGCACCTGTTAGAAATAATCAAAGGACATTAGCCGCTCCTGAAAAGGCCCTGATATTCTCAGACGTTATACTTCCCATTTTGGAAAGCAAATGTACCGGCTGTCATGGGAAATCAAAACAAAAAGGAGAACTCCTGCTTGAAAGCCTGGAAGGCGTACTGGCCGGTGGAAAAACAGGACCGTTGTTCATTCCGGGACAGCCCGACACCAGTTTACTGATCACCCGTTTACATTTGCCCACCGATCATAAAAAACATATGCCCCCCGCGTCGCGGCCGCAGCTAACAGAAGCCGAAGAAGCCCTGCTGTATGCCTGGATCCGTTCAGGAGCCACCAGCGACAGTTTGCTGTTCAGCCTGCCCGAACAGGATATCTTCCGCATATTGGCCACCGGTTACTTACAGCCTGCCGGCCCCGCCACGCCCGTTTATGATTTTAAAGCCGCCGACGAAAAGAAAATTGTAGCATTAAACAACAACTACCGCGTAATTACCCCCTTGGGAAAAAACGTTCCCGCGCTGTCGGTGAACTTATACGGAAAAACGGTTTACAATTCCAAAGCGCTGGAAGAGCTGCTGCCCCTGAAACAACAGGTTGTGGAATTGAATCTTTCACGTCTTCCCGTAAAAGACGAAGATCTGAAGCATATCCAACAGTTCAGTAATCTTGAAAAATTAATTCTGAATTATACAGACGTCACGGCACAGGGCATGGAACAATTAGGCAATCTGAATAAACTGCGCGAACTGGCTCTTTCAGGAACCGCCGTCACTGCCGCGTCGCTTGAAAAAGTATTGTCGCTTCCCGAATTAAAATCCGTGTTTATCTGGGATACCCCTATTGACAGCGCACAGATCCAACCTCTTAGAAATAGGTTCCGGAATATACATATCGAAACCGGTTATACCAACGAAGAAGGCGGGATGGTGGCGCTTAGCCCGCCGGTTATCAAAACGCCTCAGGGTATCTTTAACAATACAGTCAGCATAGAGATCACTCACCCTTTTAAAGGAGTGGAGATCCGGTACACCCTGGATGGCAGCGAACCGGACAGCCTGAACGGAAACACCTACAAAGAACCCATAACAATTGACCGCTCGGTAACGCTTATTGCAAGAGCCTACAAAGATGGCTGGTACAGCAGCGCCACCGCTCAGTCCGTTTTTGTAAGACAGGGATACACTGCCGACTCCATAGCTTTCATAACACAGCCCGACCCCAAATACAATGCCGAAACTCCCGCGTTGCTGACGGATAAGGCCCTGGGTGATTACAACAACGCCAACAATGGCGAGTGGTTGGGATATCAGAAAAATGAAGCCGCATTTTATTTATATTTCAACGACAGAATACATCCGGGGCAGGTACTGCTGCAGATGTTGCAAAATACCGGCGCCCATATTTTTCCTGCCGCTAAGATAGAAGTATGGGGCGGCGCCGATCCCTCCAAACTACAATTACTGGGAAAGCGCTCCCCCGTTCAACCAAAAAATAACGAACCTCGCAAATCCTTACAGGAGACTATTTCCCTGTCGGACGCCGAAATCAACCTGCTCAAGATTGTTGTTCGCCCGGTTGCCGCTCTTCCGGCCTGGCATAACAACAAAGGCAAGCCCGCATGGGTATTTTTGAGTGAGATTGTAGTGGATTAAGAAAAGGAACAGAAGAAGTACCCTCGGACCTTCCTCTTTTGGGTACCAACTGCAGAGATGAGAAGCGTTGACAAGAACACAAATTTTCATTTATGAATCGTTGGTTTTAAAAACGGAAACAGATGCGCCTATTCAACGTTTCAAGAAACGATTTAAACAAAACGGGGTGGTGTTTCAAAATAGAAAGTTGACCGACGCCGCCATTTTTCTATTTGGTTAGAAATTCAATATTTTAAATTAAATTGGTATGCGAAATTCCGGCGGACAGATTTTAAATACCGCTGCTAACGGTCAACAACGTTTTTCAAAGACAGACCATGAAAAAAGAATTGACAAAACAAAACAAACTTGAAATACTCAAAACGCTGAAAGAGCGGTTTGAGCAGAACAAAAACCGGCATAGAAATATTGACTGGATAAATGTACAGGCAAAGCTTGAAGATAATCCTCTAAAATTACGGGCCTTACACAGTATGGAACGCACCGGGGGAGAACCTGATGTGGTGGATTTCAATAAATCAACCAACGAATATATTTTTATTGACTGCTCCAAAGAAAGTCCGGCAGGAAGAAGAAGTCTTTGTTATGACCGGGAGGGCCTGGATTCGCGGAAAGCCCATAAACCGGCTGCTAATGCTATTGATACGGCCGGGGAAATCGGAATTACGATACTGACTGAAGAACAATATAAAAAGTATCACAGATTAACTAACTTCGACAGCAAAACCTCCAGTTGGGTACTGACCCCCAAAAATATCAGGGATCTGGGAGGAGCGCTATTCTGCGACTTTCGCTTTGGGAGGGTTTTCACATACCACAACGGGGCCGAATCCTATTACGCGGCAAGAGGCTTCAGAGGAATACTTATAGTGTGATATGTATAAATGAAATGAATAAATCAGCTTTGCATTACATCAAGACGCCGACAGGAAATGGAGCTAACGAAAGAACAATATAACATTGTCCATTCCACCGGGAACATCAAAATAAACGCCGTTGCCGGGTCCGGAAAAACCACCACTATTATCGAATATGCAAAGGCAAGACCAAGTACCAGCAAGATACTTTATATAGCGTTCAACAAATCCGTCAAACTGGAAGCGGCTAAAAAATTTTCCGCTGCGGGTTTAAGCAACGTGAAAGTTGAAACCGCTCATTCACTTGCATACAAACATATTGTATTCAAAAACAATTACCGGGTAAGACCGCAAGGCTACAAAACATACGAAATCGCCGAACTGCTCGGACTGGAGGGTAACGGTGAAAAGCATGCCAAATTCATTGTAGCCAATCATATTAACAAATTTATATCCTACTTCTGCAACAGCGATAAAACAAAGGTTCAGGAACTGAATTATTTAGAGATCGTATCAGACCCGAAAGCAAAAGCATTCGTTTCCACCTTTTACAATTACATTGAAAAACAAACCCGAATGCTCCTCGGCAAGATGGACAAAGGGGAGATTGGAATTATCCACGATTTCTATCTGAAAAAATTTCAACTATCGAATCCGCAGCTCAACTATGATTATATTCTTTTTGATGAAGGGCAGGACGCGTCCGGAGCGATGCTCGATATTTTTTTAAAACAGAAAGCCACGAAGGTGATTGTGGGCGACACACACCAGCAGATTTACGGGTGGCGTTTTGCAATAAACTCCCTTGAAAAAACAACCTTCAAAACCTTCCACCTTTCAACCAGTTTCCGTTTCGGTGGGGACATAGCCAATCTTGCAATGAAAGTTCTGGAATGGAAGAAACGGATCGGAATAAAAACACAGGTTCAGATAACGGGTAAGGGAACAGCAGGCGAAATCAACTCCAAAACGGTGATCGCACGAACGAACCTGGGTCTTTTATTGAAGGCCATAGAATACGTAACAGAAAAGAAAAAGGTTAAAAACATATATTTTGAAGGCAATATAAATTCATACACTTATGCAAGCGAAGGCGCCTCTCTTTATGATGTGTTGAACCTGTATAACAACAGACGCGGACAAATTAAAGATAAGCTGATCAAAGAAATGAAAAGCATGGAAGAGCTTGAAGAATATATAGTGAAGACGGAAGACGTGCAACTTGGCATGATGGTGGAAATCGTTAAAGAATATGGGAATAAAATTCCGGGCATTATCAAGGCTATTAAAGAGAAGCATATTGACGATGATAATAAGGAAAATGCCGAAATGATTTTCTCCACCGTCCACCGTTGCAAAGGAATGGAATACGACGCGGTTCAAATTGTGAACGACTTTATCACGGAGGAAAAATTAGAAAAATCTGCATCCGACATAAACGAAGAAAGCCTGGATTTGGGGAAACTTAATGAGGAAATAAACCTCCTGTATGTAGCGATCACAAGGGCAAAAAGCCGCATCTACATTCCCGAACCCCTGTTACCTGAGGGGCTTCCGGCTTCGGGACAGATCCATCTTATACGAACTGCAAAAGAGGAAGAAAAACCGAACCTTCCGACAACAAAACAGAGAACAGGGGTAAACGATACAGAGAAAGCATATTCAGTTGACGAGATAAGAATAAAACATGAGGGTGCTTACAGGCCCTGGACACCGGAACTTGACGATGAACTGACCATTATGTATTGTGAAGGCTTTAACGTAAAGGATCTGGCAAAACATTTCGGACGCACAAAAGGAGCAATCCGTTCCCGGATAAAAAAATTGGAACTCGATGAACTGTATGGCTAAACCATGGTCTGTTGGGGCGCATTTAAAATTGTCGCCGGTTGGCGGGACATCAACCAGGGCATCCAGCCGTGGGCGGTGTCTTCACCGCCCAGATGAAGCAAAGGGTGCAACAATTTTAAATGCAGCCGATCTGTTGTGAATTGCTTTCAATTATTCTGTAGCTTAGATCTTTTACAACTTACCGCAATTTAGAAGATAGCCTTAATGGTTGTGAATTGCTTTCAATTATTCTGTAGCTTAGATCTTTTACAACAAAAGTTGGATTTACCCGGCCGGCGGCTTAGTTGTGAATTGCTTTCAATTATTCTGTAGCTTAGATCTTTTACAACGCTGGCGAATCGTATCAGCGCGCATCTTAGGTTGTGAATTGCTTTCAATTATTCTGTAGCTTAGATCTTTTACAACTAAGCGTGTTTGTTTCGTCAATAGCCTGAAGTTGTGAATTGCTTTCAATTATTCTGTAGCTTAGATCTTTTACAACTGATAATGTAAAAGTAAAAGATATTTTTCAGTTGTGAATTGCTTTCAATTATTCTGTAGCTTAGATCTTTTACAACACAGGCAGGGTACAACGTCATAGAAGCTAAGTTGTGAATTGCTTTCAATTATTCTGTAGCTTAGATCTTTTACAACACTGTAAACCAAAGGCAAGTGTCAACCAGGTTGTGAATTGCTTTCAATTATTCTGTAGCTTAGATCTTTTACAACTGCTAACGATCGAGTGTATGAGCAGTAGCCGTTGTGAATTGCTTTCAATTATTCTGTAGCTTAGATCTTTTACAACACCAAAAGCGATATTGTCCCCCACATTCGAGTTGTGAATTGCTTTCAATTATTCTGTAGCTTAGATCTTTTACAACGAGCAAAAATATGGAGAATACCAAAAAAGTGTTGTGAATTGCTTTCAATTATTCTGTAGCTTAGATCTTTTACAACGCAGCCTACTTGGGGGCAGGCGTTTTACTAGTTGTGAATTGCTTTCAATTATTCTGTAGCTTAGATCTTTTACAACTTGAAAGACTTAATCAAGCAAGGGATTAAGGTTGTGAATTGCTTTCAATTATTCTGTAGCTTAGATCTTTTACAACACTAATGCTAAAATAGAATTACAAATGCCCAGTTGTGAATTGCTTTCAATTATTCTGTAGCTTAGATCTTTTACAACACTAATGCTAAATAGAATTACAAATGCCCAGTTGTGAATTGCTTTCAATTATTCTGTAGCTTAGATCTTTTACAACTGCCAGATGTTTGAGGTTGTTCCAAAATTGAGTTGTGAATTGCTTTCAATTATTCTGTAGCTTAGATCTTTTACAACCCTGATTCAGGACGGAGTTTCGGGCTGCTGGTTGTGAATTGCTTTCAATTATTCTGTAGCTTAGATCTTTTACAACGGGGCGGCATGTTTTTTCCGCCGCTTCAAAGTTGTGAATTGCTTTCAATTATTCTGTAGCTTAGATCTTTTACAACAACAGATTTTTACCCCAACATGATCGGTACGTTGTGAATTGCTTTCAATTATTCTGTAGCTTAGATCTTTTACAACTCAGACGTTTCTAACCATCTGTTTCAAAACAGTTGTGAATTGCTTTCAATTATTCTGTAGCTTAGATCTTTTACAACTGAAATTGCATAAGCGCCTGATTTTAACGTATTTGTACTAAGTTTTAGAATGAGAAAATGGAGTTTTGGCTCCATTTTTCTATTTCTGCTCCGGGAAAATTATCCGGATTTTTTTGAATTTTTGGACGAAATCTTCTTGTCATTTCGTATTTTGATGTATGCCTGATTACCACCTGCCGCTGCTACCCGGCGAAAAATACCATCTGATCAGCAGAGCTGTCGGAGATGAAAAATTATTCCGGAGCCAGAGAAATTATCCATTCTTTCTCGCCCGTTATATTAAACACATTTCACCGGTTGCGGACACTTATTGTTATTGCCTCCTCCCCAATCATTTTCATTTCATGGTTAGCATTAAGGAAGAGCCGCAATTGGAACACCACTTTCATGAAGTAAAAGGCAGTAAGTATTTTTCAGCCGAACTGCTCCCTGATTTTGTGATGGAACGGTTCTCCAACCTGCTCAACAGCTACGTAAAAGCCTATAATAAAATGTATGGAAGGAAAGGCGGTTTGTTTATTGATTATTTGCGACGTAAGCAGATTGAGAGTACTGAGCAATTCAGGGCAACGGTGCGCTACATTCATAGAAATCCGGTTCATCACGGCTATTGCACCGATTTGAGTACCTGGAACTGGTCTTCCTATCATGCGATGCATTCAAATGAGCCAACCTGGCTATTGCGCGAGGCGGTGCTGGAAGCGTTCGGAGGGTTAGATGGCTTTGATAATTTTCATGGCCAGCCGGGGCAAGACCTATAAGGTTTGCAGCCCGAGGGCGTGCGCGGCAAACCTTATAGGTCTGCCGCCGCGGCTAAAATAATTCCAATTGCTGAACTAAAGGTGGAGCGGCAGTGAGTTCTTTACCCCGGAATATCTCCATCATGCCAAATTGCTTATCGGTTATGCACATAATACCTACATGCCCTTTGGAAGGAAGAAAACTTTTCACTCTTTTAATATGCACATCCGCATTTTCCCGGCTGGAACAATGGCGTAGATAAATGCTGAACTGGAACATATTGAAGCCATCCGCCATGATGTCTTTCCGGAACTTTGCATATATCTTCCGGTCTTTCTTGGTTTCCGTTGGCAGGTCAAAAAATACGAGTACCCACATGATGCGATATGCATTGAATCGTTCAAACATTCATTACTATGGCCGCCGTCTCTTAAAAAGAGGGCGAGGTTCTTGTTTCCAACAAATAACGGCCGGTCAAGACAGAATATTTTATAAAACGGGAAACGCTCCGGTTATCGTCAATTGCCGACTTCTTTATATTAATTCCGGGTAAATGATCTTCCGGGCTTTTCCTTCGTAGCATTTGGCCAGGCTGGCAGTGGTGCGTTGCACCGCATTCATCAGGGGGCTTTTTTGTCCGTCCATCTTTACGTCCATCGCAGGGATTTCCAACAAGGCTTTTTTCATGAAAGGCGTCATCTCTAAAAACCGGCCGTTGCCACGGATGATATGGCAGACTATCTTATCCACAAAAGGGCGATAAGGTTCCATGATGTCGTCGGCGAGGCAGTAAGCATTGTATTGGTTGCGATGATGAATGCCCAGGGTAGGGAGGAGACCTGAAGCGGTGAGGCTGCGCGCCACCACCGCCCGTAAAATGGCGTAACCGTAATTAAGCAGGTTATTGGGAGGCGCGCCGTAGCGTTCTCTTTTGAATACCAGGAAATCAGGGAATATCCGTTTCCAGTAATAAGCAGCGGCTTTGGCTTCATGATTTTCGCTATCGCCGCTTTTTACCTCTTTGGCATAGGTAAGCAGCAGTCTATATTCTTGTCTTTCCTTCAG
>JAMLHL010000030.1 GCA_023957125.1 Chitinophagaceae bacterium | reverse complement strand
CGGGCATTTAGCGAAAACATAAGAGCCTATTACGAATCATTACCCGTAAATTACGATTCTGAACCTACGAAGAAATTTCCTATGATCGTTTTTCTTCATGGAAATGGAGAGCGGGGTGACGGATCTCCGGCACAACTTCCAAGAGTGTTGGTAAATGGTCCTCCTAAACTTATCAACCAGGGGAAATTTCCCGCATCCTTTACCGTTGGAGGTGAGAAATTTTCTTTTATTGTAATCTCTCCGCAAAATAAAGAAAAGACAAATTATATTGACGGAATTGACAGTTTAATAAAATATTGTGTTAAAAATTATAGAGTTGACGAAGACAGAGTCTATCTGACCGGATTAAGTTTGGGGGGCTATCAGAGCTGGAGATATACGGGGGCGTCCAGGGCCAATGCCAGCCGTATCGCTTCACTTTTATTGGTGTGCGGAGGTGTGGCTCCGAGAGGACAGGAAGCGTGTAATATTGCAACCTCCGGGATAGCGATGTGGGCTACTAATAATTCGGGGGATACGCAGGCAAAACCCTGGCAAATGGATTCCTGTGTAAAATCAGTGAATACCTGTAATCCGATGCTTAATCCCAAAGCCAAACTAACTATTTTTAATGCCAATGGCCATGATGCGTGGTCGAAAACCTATGATCCTGGTTTTAAGGAAGACGGGATGAACGTTTATGAATGGATGTTGTCTCACAAAAAAGGGGGCGTTTCAGCTCCGCCTCCTGTTGCAGATGCCGGAGCCAATCAAACCATTACCCTGCCTGTGAACAGCGTAGTTCTGGATGGCACAAAATCAACAGCTCCCACGGGTACGATCAGCAGTTATTCCTGGACAAAATTATCCGGTCCTTCCACCGGTGCTATTGCTACCCCCACCGGGAGTAAAACAACGGTTACTAATCTATCCGAAGGCAGTTACCAGTTCCAGTTAAAAGTAACCGATAGTAAGGGCAGTATCGCAACGGCGGTTGTAACGATAAAGGTAAATCCGGCGCCATTACCACCTGTAGCAGATGCCGGAAGCATGCAAATCATTACGCTTCCCGTAAATAATATTACACTTGATGGAACGAAATCGTCAGCCCCTTCGGGTAGTATTACAGCCTTTCAATGGACAAAGGTTTCAGGACCTCCCTCCGGATCAATCGTTAATGCAACATCTTCCACAACCCAGGTTACAGGGCTTACGGAGGGCGTATATACATTCCAGCTGAAGATAACAGATAGCAATGGCGGCAGTTCTGTGGCTACCGTCAGCATTACCGTTAACGCGGCGCCCGTCCCCCCCATCGCTGATGCCGGGAATGATCAAACCATAGACCTGCCGAACAACACGATTATCCTGGATGGTAGCGGATCGCTTGCCCCTTCAGGCAATATTGTGGATTATAAGTGGACGAAACTCTCAGGGCCTTCAGGTGAAAACATCAGTTCACCCTCCGGTGTTTCAACCGAAGTTAACGGACTTAAAAAGGGTACCTATGAGTTTGAGTTGAAAATAACGGACAACAATGGAATGAGTGCCACCTCTTCCGTTGTCATTACAGTTAATGCAGCTCCTCAGCCTCCTGTTGCAAACGCAGGAGAAAATCAAATCATCACCCTGCCTGATGACGGCATTACGCTTGATGGCAGCGCTTCTGCTGCACCCGGGGATATGATCAGCGGCTATCAGTGGCGTCAGGTGGATGGTTCTTCCGATGCTGTTATTTCTGATGCGGGGAAAGCGGTTACAGCCGTTAACGGACTCCGGGAGGGTATATATAAGTTTGAATTGGAAGTAACCAATTCCAAAGGATTGTCTTCCTCCTCTATTGTGATCATAACCGTAAAGGCAGCGCCGTTGCCCCCCACTGCAAACGCCGGGTTTGACCAATCTATAATATTGCCAGACAACAGCATTGCGCTTGACGGCAGTTTGTCGGTTGCGTTGTCGGGAACAATTTCCGAATATAGCTGGACTAAGAAAACCGGTCCAGAGGGTGAAACGATCACTTCTCCCAATGATGCGAAAACCACGGTTACGGAACTTTCCGAAGGTTTGTACATATTTGAGTTGAGAATAACCGATAATAATGGTTTAAGTTCAACAGCGTCCGTTACTATTACTGTTAAGGCAGCACCGTTGCCTCCTGTTGCCGATGCGGGAGCCGACAAGACAATCACATTGCCAACTAACCAGCTTCTTTTAGATGGTACGGGTTCTAATGCTCCCTCGGGCACGATCAGCAGCTATCACTGGCGTCTGGTGTCAGGGGCCGCCGGTTATACCATCTCATCGCCGGAAAGCGCTAAAACAAGCGTAACAGGACTGGTTGACGGAATGTATATTTTTGAATTGAAAGTAACGGACGATAATGGTCTGAGTTCAACGGCATCGGTGTCTGTTACGGTAAAACCGGCGCCGTTGCCTCCTGTTGCAAATGCAGGCTTAGCCCAAACCATTGTGTTGCCCGACAATGTTATAATGCTGGATGGCAGCCAATCCGTTGCAGGGTCGGGAGCCATCAACCATTATCAATGGAGCAAATTGTCTGGTCCGTCCGGTATTGACATAAATTCTCCGGAGAATGAAATAACGGCTGTTACGGGTTTCTCTGAGGGTATTTATACTTTCAGCCTGAAAGTGACTGATGACAACGGCTTGAGTTCAACGGCATCTGTTATCATAACGGTAAAGCCAGCTTTATTGCCTCCCATAGCAGACGCGGGTGCAGATAAGACCATCGTGTTACCGGAAGGCAGTATTGTTTTAGATGGCAATAGTTCCACCGGTGTTTCCGGAGCTATCAGCAGTTTTGAGTGGAACAAGATTTCAGGCCCCGAAGGTGAAGACATCGTCTCTCCGAACGACGCCGTTACAATTGTCAAAGGATTACAGGAAGGTGTTTATCAATTTAAATTGAAAGTGACCGACGGTAATGGTTTATCGGCTGAGAGTATCGTTACCATAACTGTAAACCAGGAGGAGACCCTGCCACCTGTTGCCGCTGCCGGCGATGACCAGGTGATAACGCTCCCTGTTGATTTCATTACCCTTGACGGTAGTTCTTCTATGGCTCAGTCAGGAGAGCTTACCAATTTTAAATGGACAAAACTTTCGGGTCCTGAAGGTGCTGTGATCAGCATTGCCGAGGAAAAAATTACCCAGGTAACCAATCTAACGGAAGGAGTTTATAAATTCCAACTCACTGTCACGGACGATAAAGGCGGGAGTTCAACGGCTTCAGTATCTGTTACCGTAAAGCCTGCGCCATTACCTCCTGTTGCCGATGCCGGTACGGCTCAAACTATTGAATTGCCGGATAATCAGGTAACGCTTGACGGTAGCGCGTCAACCGCTCCTTCGGGCAATATCAGCAAGTATCAATGGAATAAGATGTCCGGCCCGGAAGGCGAAATCATCGCTGTGCCCGAGAGCGCCATCACCATCGTTAATGATCTTCATGAGGGTACTTATGAATTTGAATTGAAGATAGAGGATGATCATGGAAACAGCTCAACAGCTTCGGTTGTGGTTATTGTAAAACCTGCCCCATTGCCGCCTGTTGCGGATGCGGGCATGGATCAGGCAGTTACGCTTCCCGTGAACACGGTGAGCCTCAACGGCAGCGCCTCCACTGCTTCCTCAGGTGTTATAAGCAGCTATAAATGGAGAAAAACTTCCGGCCCGGATGGCGCAATAATCAACACCCCGGAAAGTGCGGTCACAACGGTTGACGGGCTGACGCAAGGTATATATATATTTGAACTAACGGTAGAGGATAGCGGCGGCAGAACTTCAACCGCACTAATTATGGTGACGGTGAATGCGGCGCCCCTGCCACCGGTAGCGGATGCAGGCGATGGTCAAACGATCACTTTGCCATCAAATAGTGTGATTCTGGATGGCAGCGCTTCCGAAGCAATATCAGGTTCTGTAAGCACCTATAACTGGACTAAGATCTCCGGTCCCGAAGGAGCGGTAATTGCAACGGCGGAGAGCGTTCAAACAACGGTTAACAATCTTACGGAGGGCACTTATATTTTTGAATTAAAAATAACCGATAGTAATGGAGAAACTTCGAGCGCTTTGGTAACTATTGTGGTAAAACCGGCGCCTCTGCCACCGATAGCTGATGCGGGCGGCGCCAGGACGATTACTTTGCCGGTTGACAGTGTGCAACTTGACGGTAGTGGTTCTGCTTCTATTTCGGGCGCTATTAAGGGTTATGAATGGACGAAGACATCGGGGCCATCGGGATCAGTAATTATTGCCCCCAGCAGCGTCATTACAGTAGTGAAAGGGCTTTCGCAGGGTGTATATACCTTCGAATTAAAAGTGACAGACGATAATGGCGTTAGTTCAACTTCTTCTGTTGTTATTACGGTGGAAGCCGCCTCTTTGCCGCCGGTTGCCAGCGCCGGAAACGCACAAACCATCACTTTACCAAATGGTACGATAATTCTGGATGGCAGTGCTTCCTCGGCTTCGGAAGGGAATACAATTACCTCCTATCATTGGAATAAGGTTGCCGGGCCGCTGGAGGGCATGATTACAGACGAGTCAGCCGTAATAACAGAAGTTACCGGATTGAAAGCCGGGGTGTATATATTTCAATTGGAAGTTACTGATAGCCGGGATGAAAAAGCAACTGCCACCGTTACCGTGACGGTTGAATCGGCTCCGCCTCCACCTGTAGCTGTTGCCGGAAATGATCAGACTGTAAGGCTGCCGGTCAATACGGTCAACCTGGATGGCTCTAAATCATCCGCACCGGGCGGTACGATTATAAAATTTGAATGGAGTAAAGTTTCGGGTCCGTCGGGAGGTGATATTGCCAATCCGTTGCAGGCTAAATCAGAGGTAGATAATCTTCAGGAAGGTAAGTACCAGTTCCGTTTAAAAATAGCAGACAATAACGGCGTCACTTCGTCCGCAACCGTGTTTGTTACCGTACAGCCGGCTCCTTTACCCCCTGTAGCCAATGCGGGGAACGCACAGTCCGTTACGTTGCCTGTAAATGTAGTGACGTTGGATGGGTCAGGATCTTCTGCATCTGAGGGTGAGATTAAGACCTATACCTGGAGCAAAGTATCTGGACCTGCAGCAGGCACTATTAAGAATGCTTCAAAAGCAGTTACCGCCATTGAAGGACTTGCAGCGGGAACCTACGTGTTTCAGTTAAAAGTGACAGATCATAACGGGAATTCAAACACGGCAACGGTAACGGTGGTTGTAAAACCTGCACCTATTGTTCCACCTGTGGCCGATGCCGGAGCGGATATTTCGATACAGCTTCCACTCAGCAGCGCCATCGGTTTGGACGGAAGTCAGTCTTATGCCCGCAGTGGGGAGATTAAAGAATACAGGTGGGAAAAGATTTCCGGACCGGGAAGTCTTATTATTCTGAATTCCAATTCGCCCACACCGAGCATTCAGGATATCGAACCGGGAGAATATGTATTCAGATTAACTGTGGAAGACGCTAAAGGTCTTTCTGCCACCGATGAGATCCGTTTAACGGTTGTTGATGAAGCAGTGGTGTTACCTCCGCCTGTAGCCAACGCGGGAGAATCAAGGACCATTTCCCTGACCGACGAAGAGGTTTTCCTGGATGGGGGATCATCATATGCCCGATTCGGAACGATTACTGGCTATAATTGGGTGATGTTATCCGGGCCTTCAAAGGCAAAAATTGAATATGCCGAATCCGACCTGGCGCTGGTTTCGGAATTTGTCGCCGGTGAATACCTGTTCGAATTGACCGTTACCGACAATACCGGGAAGACAGACAAGGCTACCGTAAAAATTACGGTAGCCAATACCGGAGCAAGAAAAGACCTTTCGCCTCTTATTAAAGTCTTTCCGAATCCTGTTCGTGAAACGGCTTCGGTAGAACTGCAGGGGCCGGCCAAGGGAAGAACCGGTATTAATATTTATGATGTAAATGGAAAACTGGTGTTTAAAAGGGAATTTATTAAAGACGATATCTATGTGAACCAGCAGATAGATATGTCGGGATTACTGAAGGGTGTATATTTCATCGAAGTATTGATAGACTACCAATACCGGTCGGTGATGAAGATCATAAAGATGTAGGTTGTAAATATTTAACGAAAGGGTTTATAAAACGAGAAGGTGGCAAGCGATAACATTTCCTTGTCACCTTTTGTGTCGCCATACGCGAAGATGGTATCAAAGCCGGATAAATCGAAATGAGCCCTGATCTGGTTGACTTTTTCTATACCATTGCAGTTTCTGCCGTTTATTTTACCCGTAATCTTATTGTCTTTTACCTCCAGCCGGGTGGCTATGCAGTTGATGTTCATTTTTTGGCACCATCCTTCCATCCAGTTTCCGGCTGATGCAGTTACTACCACAACCGTAACGCCGTTCTGGAGATGCTTTTTTATTTCTTCCAAAGCATTCCGGCGAACAAGCAGGGGCAACCTTTTCTCAATAAATCGGTCACATTTTTTTTGAAAATCTTCCAGGGGTGTGTTTTTAAAAAAATGAGTAAGCATCTTTTCCTTGGCTGCTGCATTTGTGATCAAGCCTAATTTCATGCCTATCAGCCAGGGAGAAAGTTGCATAAGTCCCAGGTATAAATGAATGTTTCCTTTTTGAAACCGTACGATCTCAAAAAGTGTATCTTTACGGGTGATGGTACCATCGAAGTCGAAGAAGGCGATGGCGTTTTTCACAGTTTCATTTTTTTAAAAACAGGCTCGGGGATAAGTTTGATGATATACATAATCCATCGCCAGAACCATTTAACATAGATGACGTTTTTCTTTTTATGGACTGCATTAAAGATTGCTTTTGCCACATCGTTGGGCTGGGCTGTAAGCGGTCCGGGGAGGTCTAAGTGTTCCGTCATTTTAGTGAATACAAAGCCTGGTAAAATAGTTACCACGTGTACCCCACTCTTATATAATTTATTTCTCAGTCCTGACAGGTAGGCTGTGAAGCCGGCCTTGGCACTTCCATAAATGTAATTACTCTGTCTCCCTCTTTCTCCTGCAACGGAACTGATACCTACGATGCATCCGGTTTTCCGGTCGGCATAGTCCTTGGCAATGGTGTTTAATATACTTGCCGCTCCTGTGAAATTGGTTTGAATGATCTTCAGGGTTTCAGGGAGGCTGGTAACCGCCATTTCATTATCGTTCATATAGCCGAATACACATATCGTAACAGCAGGTTTGGGAACCAATGCTTCATAAAACGACTGATGAGAATTGAAATCCATCGCATCAAAATGGTGGGTGCTGCATTGGATATTGTACCGGATAGAAAGATCGGTCTGAAAAACGGATAGTTTTGTACAGTCTCTTGCCGCCAGCTGGATATTATATTTGTTTTCCGCAAATACCTCTGCTAATGCAATTCCAATGTCAGATGTTGCTCCGAGAATGAGTGCAGTGGACATGCGTGTTGAATTTGAATTGAGAATACAATAAGCGACAAATTACCGCCAATTTTTTAAAAGTTCAGGAAATGCAGGATACTATTTTTTTTGAGATAAATAAGAAAATAAAAACTGATCATCCAAAGAACTATGCATGCCTGTATGAAGCGGTCTTTATATAATATTTTTGTAGGCGAGCCTGCGTCCGAATGAACATAAATGATCTGAAGATAGCGCATTACGCCTGCCATTACAAAAAGGCTGGTGAAATAGAGTCTGTTGGTTTCCAGGCGTAGGATTACCCGGTCTGATATCGTGTACATAAAATAGGAGACGATCATTACAGAGGAGATCACGGCAAGTAAAATATTCAAAAAATCAAGGGTATAGCCTTCTATTGCCCTGCGCATATTTTTACCGGAGGAGATCGTAAGTAACACATCATCCCGCCTTTTACCTGCCGCCATGAATAGCGCGAGCAAAAAGACCATAATATTCATCCAGATCGTAACGCTTACACCTGCAATTGCTCCGCCAGATCTTATTCGTAATGAGAAACCGATGGCTATAATAAAAATATCAAGGATAGGAATATGTTTGAGCCCGAAAGAATAGGCAATATTCAGGAGAAAGTAGATACTTAACAGTACAAGAAAATTGAAGCCGATTTGATAGGCGATCAGAAATCCTGTCATAAACAGGATTAATAATATAATGAATGCAATGCTGATCTTAGCTCTTCCCGAAGCGAGGGGCCGGTTCCGCTTTTGAGGGTGGTTTTTATCCGACTGCAGGTCCGCGTAATCGTTAATGATGTAAATACTGCTGGCAATGCAGCAGAACGCGATAAAACCCTCAAAAACATTTACAAATTTTATAAGATTAAAGATATCTCCCGAAAAAAACAAAGGCAGGTAAACAAATAAATTTTTTGCCCAGTCCCTGGGGCGCAATAATTTTAGGTAGATCACGATTTATAGTTAGATTTTGATAATTATGTAATGGGCATTGGGAAAAATACAATTTTGGATGATGGAAAAATAACATATATTATCATTATTTTACTGATATTTGGCATTTTTATCATCTCTTAAGTACTAAAATACAACCTAATTTAACTTTTAACGCTTTCCCGATTAACTTTAATATTTTATGACGAAGAAATATTTATCTGTGCTTGAGATCATTATGATTATAGCCGTGGGTATTTTTCCCCTGTTTTTGGTTTTGCCGAACAGAGGCTTTAATTATTTGTCGTGGGAGGGGGCATATCGCCTCAGCAAAGGTCAAATACCCTTTCGTGATTTTGGATCGCCGGTAGGGGGAGCATATTGGGTTATTCCGGCACTTTTCTTTAAGATTTTCGGTTGCCAGGTAATTACATTATTAAAAACACAGGCTTTTTTAAATATTGTTTCCGGTTTGGCTTTTCGCTCCATTTTAAAAACCGTAGGAGTTACTCCACTGGCGCGGGTTTCGGCTGTGTTTGTGTATTGTATATCCTATTCATTTCAAAACTACTGGCCCTGGTATAATCATTCCGTGTTCGTATATGGCTTTGTCGCGCTCGCTTTTGTCATAAAGTTGGTGGTAAGTGATGAAAACAAACATATATGGTGGCTTCTTATTGCGGCCGGTTTTTTTACATATTTTTCTTTTTTCACCAAACAGGATGGTGGTGGTTTGATCTTTCTGATATGCGTTGCCATCCTGCTGTACAATACTTATGTAGAAAAGAAATGGTTGCCGGTACTGATTTATTTAGGGAGTTTTTTGTTTTTTGTAGCGGTTACTGTACTCTATTTTTCTCAATATGAATTTGGCTACTGGTTCAACTATGGACAGAAACCCCATGGTTCCCGGATAATGGCAGGAGAAATTATCAATGGATTTTTAGGTGAATCTCAATGGCTGAAGTTTTATCTTTTGATCATCGTTTTATTGATGCTAACCAGGTTTAAGAAAGGAAATGATATCCTGAAGAATAAGAAGTATATGACCTTTTTATTGCTGACCCTGGGTATTTTAGGTTCCGCCGCTATTGTGCAGATAACAAGCTATGTGCCTACTTTCGTTAACATGTATTTTCACAGTTTCGCCTTTGCCTTTATTTTAAATGAACTGATGGTTCATCTGAATATAAAAACCAGTCCCAAAGTATTTCTGCCCCTGGTATTGGGGGGAACCATGCTATGGTGGAGTGAACTGCCCTGGGATTATTTTCAGCGGCTATTTATCAGTAAAAAAGCCAAAGGGATGATTGAATTATCCCCTGAAGGCGAAAATATGGTGGGTATAAATAATTACAAGCTTTCGAAAACCGATAAAAATGATTCGGAGTCCAAATGGGCAACTACTTCCAGCATATATACCTTAAAGAACTTGAGAATGCCGGCAGCAACCATCAAAGGCATCGAGAGGATCCTGGATATGGATATTGTCAAGGAGAAGAAAGATCTTCGGGTGCTTAATATTTCAGAGCTTACTTTTTTGGCTGCCGAAATTCCCTATGAGCTTGAACGTAATCCTAAAGCTCCTTTATGGCACCATTTGGGCGTAGGGATGTTTAATGAGCAATTACATATGTATGAACAAAGGATTCATGAGGGTTATTATGATCTTGTGATTTTTGAATATATACCAACTTTGAACAACTATTTTCCCTTTGGGGTAAGAGATGCCCTGCTCTCTGATTATAAGAGGGTTGACAGTTTTTTGGCGCCGAAGAGTGGAGAAACGGGATCCGTTGAAGTATATATTAAAAAGGATTAGCCGGTTCTTTTCATCTTTTGTTTGGGAAATACTCATCATTTTGATAAAACCCCTATTTTTGCTGCCCCAAATACAGTGACATGAAAATATTTTGTGTTTGGGATATTAATTGGCGGGGTAGCTCAGGCGGTTAGAGCGCAGGATTCATAACCCTGAGGTCATGGGTTCAACTCCCATCCCCGCTACTATCCGGGAATTTTCAAGGTCTCATTGAGAATTCCCGTTTTTATTTAATTTATATCCCTTTGATATATTAAAAGTTACAAGAACAAAACCTTTACTTATCAGGCTAGATATTTTTGACGGCATCCTATTCAATTCTTCATAAACTACCTGAATCAAGTCGTGGCATGGTAGCGCAATGACTCTGGGAAGGAGCGAGAGACATGCATAGAATGTTTGCCGGTTTGGGAAAAACCATTACATAATTTAAAAAATATACGAATGGTGTTGTCTGGTATATATAGCGTTCCGTTTTACTCTGTGAAATAAAAGAAGCGCTGCTGCATAGGGAATGATCTTTCTTATGTCGCAGCCCACTTGTTTACCACTGTCTTCTCCTGCTTCGCCACGTATGTCTTTCGAAAGGAAATACATAGATTTGCGATATGACCAGCAAAACCATCATCGTTACCGGCGGTACGGGTGCCATCGGGCTTTCCATTGCGAGAAAATTTTTTGAAACGGGCTGCAGGGTGGTTATACTGGATTTATTTCAGGAGAAGATTGATGCTCTGACCGCCGAAATAAACAATGGAAATTTTACGGGGTTCGCCTGTGATGTTACGAACGAAAACGAAATTCAGATGATCTTTGAGAAGGTCTTCGAAAGACACAAAAGTATTGACGTCCTGGTCAATAATGCCGGGTTGCAACATGTGGCTTATGTGGAGGAATTTCCTACGGAAAAGTTCCGGATGATGCTGGAAGTGATGCTGACCGCTCCTTTTATGGCCATAAAGCAGGCGCTTCCCTATATGAAAGAAAAAGGCTTTGGAAGGATCATCAATATGGCTTCCGTCAACGGTCTTATCGGCTTTGCCGGGAAGTCGGCTTACAACAGCGCCAAGCACGGTTTGATAGGGCTCACCAAAGTGGTGGCCCTGGAAACGGCCCCATATAATATCACTGTTAATGCCATTTGCCCGGGTTATGTGGACACGCCTCTTGTACGGAACCAATTGCAGGATATCGCCCAAACGCGAAATCTTCCTTTGGAAAAAGTATTAGAGGAGGTTATATTTCCCTTGGTGCCTCAAAAAAGATTATTAGATCCCGCTGAAATAGCCAACTATGTTTATTTTTTGTCTGATGACCTTGCAAGGGGTATAACCGGGCAGGCGCTGGTTATTGATGGCGGTTATACGGCGCAGTGAAAATGACCGGCCCGGAAAATGGTGTTACAGGAGGACATCATGGTGATACAGCCCGGGTAACTGATATTATCCCTTATTATTATTTTTAATAACCTTATTGGATCATGCCTGCACCGGAGAGCCCCATGCATCGTGTTCGCCGTTGTAGGTTGATTCACCGATGAAAAAGGGTTTTACGGATTGCTTCGCCGCAACAACCCGCCCACAAGGGAGCTATAGACATCAGTAGCCCCATTGACTTCGCTTGCTGGACTATCCATTCCACATGATCAAAATAAGATTGGTTGATGCTGGCAGGATCGATAGAATTGCGGAAGGGTTTTTTACGGATGGAATATTTGAATGTGGTGAAGCCGGTTCACGCCGCCTGTGTTGGGTGGAAAAGATGTTTGATAGCTGGTGCCGGATTGAAAAATAGTATTACAAAAAGGAATAAAAATAACAGGTAATAAAACCCCTAAGAAGTACTTTTGAAACAGAAAGTATGAGCGACATATTAAGAATCAGAAATCCGGTTATAGGTATTGTTGGAATTGGTTTAATGGGCAGCAGCATAACCGCTTCACTCCTGGCTGCCGGTCATCGCGTAAAAGCGATAGCGCCCTTACCGGGGGAAGAAGAGCCGGGGCTGGACCGCATTATCAGGCAACTGAGATTGTGTGAAGATTTTGATCTGTTAAATGCACCCCTTAAAGAATATCTCGGACTGCTAACGGTTTCAAATGATTATTATCCCCTGGGCGATTGTGGATTAGTGGTGGAATGTATAGTGGAAGATATCGAAATTAAAGAGACGATCTTTAAAAAGATTGTTGAATTCACCCCGGCAAACGCCATCCTGGCCAGCAACACTTCTGCCATTCCGATAAGTATTCTCCAGCAAATGATCCCGGATCCTCAGAGATTCATAGGGATCCACTGGGCCGAGCCTGCATTTGGCACACGTTTTTTGGAAATCATTTGTGGCAGGGAAACAAATGAGCAAACGGTTGACAGCATATTTAATCTTGCCATCAGCTGGGGAAAAGAGCCTACGGTATTAAAAAAAGATATCAGGGGATTTATCACCAACAGGTTGATGTATGCCGTTTACCGGGAAATACTGCATCTTGTTGAAAAGAATGTTATAGGTTTCGAGGACGCAGATAAATGTTTTCGTTATGATGCCGGTTCCTGGATGACGTTAATGGGGATTTTCAGAAGGATGGATTATGACGGGCTGGACGATTATAATACGGCTTTCCGTAACATATTTCCTCACTTGTCTAACGAAGAAGGTATATCGCCGCAAATGCAGAAGATTATGGATTCGGGGGCAGGGGGAATACAAAATGGAAGAGGATTTTATACCTATACCCAGCGGGAAGCGGAGCGATGGTTACAGTCTTTTGAAGCATTCAACAAAGACATTTTTCACCTCGCGGCCAATTACCCGGAAGAGATCCCCATCACCTCAAAAGTAACCTCATAGATGAGTACTGCGGAAAACAAAATTCAATATACGAAATCCTTGTTATTGCCGGAACCGCAGAAGGGATTCAGAAGAAATAAAAACATTCGTTTTTGATGGAACCGACACACCGGAAAAAAATATTGATTTCAGGAAAAGGAAGAACAACAGCCGGGATTGCCGTTAATTGTCTCCGGTCGCAGCAAGCCAGTATATATTACCTGTCGGATGACAGGGCAGAGGATGAAGATATGATCCGTAAAATAATTGCTGACAGTGAATGGCGTAGCGGTGAAAAAATGGAGGTGTCAAAACTCAAATTCATTTCTTCCGAAACATGGATAAATGGCATTGATATCGCCGTTTGTATAACTGAAGAAGACCCTGGTATAAAGCAACACAGGCTTTTGCAGATCGAAAACCGGGTGGCTCCGGAAACCATAATTGGCGTCAATACCGAAAGCGTATTGTTACATGATCTGCAAAAAAAACTGAAAAATCCGGGAAGGGTGATCGGTTTAAACTGGAGGGATCCTGCTTATACCAGTGCTTTCCTCGAGATTATTACCAACGAACTGACGCCCCGGTCTGTTTTGCAATATATGGAAGCCACGGCGCGTAATTGCTGGTATAAAGATCCTTATGTGGTATCTTGCGGGTATAGTATCCGGGCCCGCTTGTTAGCCGCTTTGGCGCGTGAAGCGTTTTATCTCGTGGAACATGGCTATGCTTCCATTGAAGACATTGACAGAGCCTGCAGGAACGATGCGGGATATTACCTGCCCTTTGCCGGCAATTGTCGTTATATGGATTTGATGGGCACTTATGCATACGGGTTAGTGATGAAGGATCTGAACCGGGAACTATCAAAATCAGAAGCGCTCCCCGCTTTTTTTGAAGAATTGGTTCGTAATGGTAAAACAGGCATGTCGGCAGGTGAAGGTTTTTATAAATATGAAAAGGGGGAATACAGGGAATGGGAGGAGAAATTCAGGAAATTCAGTTTTGATATCCAATCAATCATAGACAAATACCCGTTTGGGTATGTAAAAGAAGAGCCGGCTGAAGTTAATCAAAGTAATGATGAATGAATAAGCGTTTTATTGTTGACGCCCATCTTGATCTGGCAATGAATGCCATAGAGTGGAACCGCGATCTCACCCGCCCGTTGGATGAGATAAGGCTCAGGGAAATGCATTTGGCGGATAAAAACGACCGGGGGAAGGGAACGGTTTGTTTGCCGGAATTACGCAAAGGCAAAATAGGACTTGTGGTGGCTACCCAATTGGCAAGGGTGCATCCGATGGGCGGAGGGCTGCCGGGTTCAAGCTGGAATTCTCCGCAGCAGGCATGGGCAATGACCCAGGCCCAACTCGCCTGGTACCGAGAGATGGAAATATTGGGCGAAATGGTGCCAATCGTAAACCTGCAACAATTAGACACTCACCTGCAATTGTGGAATGACGAAACAATAGCCGATGACAAGAAGCCCATTGGATATATTTTAAGCCTCGAAGGCGCGGATTCCCTGGTGGATATTTCCTATTTGCATAAAGCTTACGACTATGGCCTGAGAGCGGTCGGCCCGGCGCATTTTGGTTCCGGCCGTTATGCACCCGGCACAAAAATGGAAGGTCCGCTTACAACACGGGGCGTTGCGTTGCTGAAGGAGATGGGGAAGCTGAATTTGATACTCGATGTTACGCATCTTACAGACGAAGGGTTTACACAGGCGATGGATCTGTATGATGGCCCGGTTTGGGCCAGCCACCATAATGTCAGGTCAATAGTACCCACGCAAAGACAATTAACGGATGAACAGATTAAATTGTTGGTAGAAAGAGGAGCGGTAATCGGCGGTATGCTGGATTGCTGGGCGTTAGATAATCGTTTTATTGATGCAGTCTCTGATCCCTGGCAATTGAATATAAGGTTGGAGAACCTGGTGGATCATTGGGATCATATTTGCCAGATCGCCGGTAATAGTAATCATATAGCCTTTGGTACCGACCTGGACGGGAATTACGGAACGGAACAATCTCCCTGGGATATGAACAGTATTGCCGGCCTGCAGAAGTACCAGGAAATCCTGTTGAGAAGAGGATATAAAGCAGAAGATATTGAAAATGTTTTTCATAAAAACTGGATAAGGTTTTTAAGGAAAGCGTGGGGATGATTTGGTAATTTGAAAATTTGAAAATTTGCAAATGTGGAAATGTGAGTATGAATGTGAAAATGAGAGAATTTGAAAATATTTTTTGTCATTGGTAGTAAACAATTAGCGGCTCTTCAATCATTGAGCGGTGACATGTGGAATCAAACGGTGATAAGTTATTTGATCCCTCTTGTTTGGGTAATGTGTCAGGGTTCTATAGCTGAACTCACAGTACTACTAAAGCTAAAACAGCGGGGAATTTTCAGAGAAAAGGAAGACCGCATTTACGGCAACAATCAATATTTTGCTGCGCTGCGGCTTGTATATTACCACCGAAGGTCAGGAGAATATGAAAATATGAAAATGTGACGGATGGAAAAATGAAAATGCCGATAGGTGTCAGCTATCAGCCCTTGCAACCTGCAACCTGTAACCTGAGCCCTGCAACCTGTCACCTTTAATTCTCAATTCTCAATTCTTAAATCTCAAATTTCAAATGAATAACTTTTCCGCCGGCGCTGCCCAAACTGAAATTACTCCCCCGTTGGGAACCATTATCAACGGGGAGTTTGTAGCTTTTTACGCGCATACCATTCATGATCCTTTGTATGCAAAAGCACTGGTGTTACAAAATACCGGGACAACGCTTGCCATTGTGATGGTGGATATCTGTGCAATGGATAAGGAGTTTATAAAGGAAGTAAAGAAAGAAACGACGGCGCTTACCGGCCTTCCTGCCGAACATATTTTAATAGCCGCTACGCATACGCATTATGCAGGATCTGTGGTTGATTTATTGGGCGGCCCCTGTGATTTGCCTTACCGGAAAGGATTGCTAAAGAAAATCGTGCAATCCGTTGTGGATGCAATGCAGCAATTGCGCCCTGCCAGGATCGGATTTGCATCCGTAGATGTTCCGGAGCATGTGGTGTGCCGCCGGTATTATATGAAACCTGGTTATAAAGCCATTAATCCCGTTACGGGAGAGCTGGACATTATTAAAACCAATCCTGCGGGCGGGGAAGCATATATAGATAAGAGAGCGTCGGAGGTGGATCCTGAACTGAGCGCTGTTGGGGTTCAGTCCGTAGAAGGCAGGTGGATCGGGCTGCTGGCAAATTATTCCATGCATTATGTAGGCGATTGTACCAACGGCACCGTTACGGCAGACTATTTTGGCGTATTTGCCCGGCATCTTGCAGCTATGCTTTGTGCCGGTGATAACTTTGTAGCTATGCTCAGTAATGGTACCAGCGGCGATGCCAATATCTGGGACTTTTTACAGCCCGATCGCTATCCGAAGGAGGAGCATCAGAAAAAAGAAATGATTGGACGGGACCTTGCTGCAAAATTGACGGAAGCGATGAAAGATATATCCTGGCAGACCGACCCCTCTTTAGCTGCCGTCTATCAAGAGGTAAGTCTAAAAGTACGCAAGCCTTCATTGGCGGAGCTGGAAAAAGCAAAAAAGACAGTGTCACAGACAGACTACCGGCTGATCAATCCTGATCCAGAGGCGATGACGAAAATATATGCAAGGGAGCAGGTGCTGCTGAATGAGTATCCGGATACCATTGAATTTCCGGTACAGGCTTTGAAAATCGGTGATGTTAGTATTGGTGCGCTGGGCGGCGAGTTTTTTGCAGAAACGGGTCTTTCGCTGAAACGCAGTATTCATACCGGTAAATATTTTACCGTAACAATGGCGAACGGATACATCGGCTATGTACCTCCTGCACATGAAATCAAAAAAGGAGGATATGAAACCTGGCGGTGCAGGAGCAGTCATATTAACGAAGACGGGGAAGCCATAGTGCGGGCTGCATTGCTTGAAATTATAAAATGATCATCTAAACTTTTTTATCAAATGACCGTTATCCAAATGGCAATGGCTGCTTTGTTTCTTACCCTCATGGGTTGCAGCAATACCAATGTCCCTGTCTTCTCAGACAATCATCGCCTGATCTATAATAACGACGGTACCGAGATTTTGGGTAATAACTGGTTCGATCAAAGACCATTAACGTTGGAGGACGTTAATCGCTACGTTGATATGGTGGCTAATTCGCAGGTAACCACATTTATGATTTGTTCCGGCAGTGATTTCTTTTACTATAAATCTAAGTACGGTAGTATTATCGGCGATGACAAGAACGGAACCCGCAACTGTGGCGATAATATAGAGTATGCGCAAACCTTGAACCGGTTTTATCAGAATGCGGTGGCTTTGGAAAAACAGGGTACGGATATTGTAGAAGCTTCTCTCAGGAGAGCAAAGGAAAGAAAACTGGAAGCCTTTATTAGTTTTCGCATGAATGATTTACATTTTGCAGATACCAGCACACATTGTTCTATTCAATACCCCGACTTTTGGATTGCGCATCCCGAATACTGGACCAATGACAGCGCTTTAACAGGATGGAATAGCCGTAATGCCCTTGATTTTGCACATGCCGAAGTGAGGGCCTATAAATTAGGAATTATAAAAGAGCAGTTGGAAAAATATGGCGCATTGATAGATGGTTATGAGATGGATTTTATGCGTTTTATTGTTTATTTCAAAAAAGACGAGGCGGAAAAAAATGCTCCCCTTATTACGGAGATGGTGCAGTCTGTACGCAAAATAGCGGATTCTGTGGGGGCGGTACATCATAAAAAGATATTGCTCACCGCCCGTGTACCGGCCATGATGGACGATTGCCGAAAAAAAGGATTGGAGGTACAAAAATGGGCGCAATTGGGTGATATTGATTTTGTAACGATGGGCGTACACTGGCGGGGAGACCCAGCTATGGCGGTGTCAACATTTATCAAGGCGATAGATAACGCGGTACCGGTGTATGCAACCCTGGACGATGGTGGCTACAACCCCAGGGAAGTATGGTCGCATGGCATGTATCGCGGGATGGCGTCTCATGCCATGGCTCAGGGCGCTTCAGGCGTATATCTGTTCAATTACTTTTTCACGGGATACAACCAGGCGCATCAGCAGTTAATACCGGTTGACAATACGGTAGTTTGTAGAACCATAGCGCCCGAGCTGTTGCAGGAATTAGGAAACCTGGAAACCTTAAAGAAACGGAACAAGGTATACGCCTTGTCCGACGGCGCCGGTTCCTATGGTTTAGCGCTTAATAGCCCCCTGCCTTTGACGATTGACGGGGATAAAGACGTAAGTTTTTTTGTGGGTGACGAGGTGACCGCAAACCCGCCCGAAGCAGTTATTTTGTTTGTAAGAACTAATACACCTGACTCCTTTTCAGTGGCCATGAATGGGAAACCATTGCAAACAGCAGATACCACCTATCCGGCATTGTACGATAAACTCCGGGGATTAAAAGATCAGCAAAAAGTCACCGCTTTTACAGTCCCGCCCGACGTAGTAGTAAAAGGAAATAATCTGCTTCATTTTTTGAAAACCCGGGTGGATGTAACCATTCTTCGTATTGAACTGGTGCTAAAATATGGTTCGGTGGAAGAGCATGGGTATTTTTGAATCCCCTAAACGCCGTGGAATAACAACAGGTACCTGTTGTTGAAAAATAGTATTAAGAATGTAAAAAATTGTAGTAGAATATGATTTTTTCTGTGGTTAGATTTGAGCATGAAAAGTTATCACTAACAATTCATGGAAATGATATGACAAAATAAATCAATGATCAATCAGAGATGAATATGAAAATTAAAAAAGACAAACGAATAGTATTTCTTGCATGCTCCCTGTTGCTGATTTTTTCCACCATCGAAGGCTTCGCTGCACAGGATAGTATTCCCGGCGTAAAGAAAATTAAAGATGTATTGATTTACAAAGACACTGCATTTTACAGCACTTTTCCGTCTGTAGTGAAAAAGCCGGATGGAGAACTGCTGGTGGCTTTCAGAAGGGCGCCCAACAGAATGATATTCGGTGAAAAAGGCAATAATCATGTAGATCATAACAGTTACCTGGTTATGGTAAAGTCAAGAGATGCTGAACACTGGAGCAAAAAACCGGAACTGATATATGCACATCCTTTTGGCGGGTCGCAGGATCCCTGTATGCTGCAACTGAAGGATGGCACTATCTTATGTACCAGTTATGGGTGGCAGGCTGTTCGCCCTGATGGGATCCCCAATTTAAAACAACCCTATTTTGAAGCGGGCGGGTATATTTTTCTGGGAGGATATTTAGTGCGTTCCACAGACGGGGGTAAAACCTGGAGTGAAGCGATTTATCCTCCTTCCATTCCTCCTGAAATTAATTATAATGCGTATGGACGGAAAGTGCCCGCCTACAATCGCGGCGCTTTACATGAGGCAAAAGATGGAAGAATCCTGTGGATTGTTGCTGCATGTGACAGTGCCCGGAAAACTTCAAATTATTTACTCACATCAAGAGATAAAGGACTAACCTGGGAGTTTACCGGTGAAGTAGCCAAAGACCCTGACATACTTTTTAATGAAGCATCGGTATATGAAACTCCCAAAGGCGACATTATCGGTTTCCTGCGTACTGCTAAATTTGACGATCAGGCAGTGATCGCCCGTTCCAAAGATGGTGGTAAAACTTTTAAATGGGAATCCATGGGCTTTCAGGGGCATCCGCTGAATGCATTGCGTTTACCTGATAACCGTGTATTGCTTACTTATGGTTACCGGCATCAACCTTTTGGTATCAGAGCCCGGATATTAAATGCCGAGTGTACTGATTTCAAAACAGCCCCCGAAATAGTGTTGCGCGAAGATGGCGGCAGTGGAGATATTGGCTATACCTGGCCGGTACAATTGGATAAGAACAGGGTGCTGGTGGTTTATTATTTTAATAAGGATAATGGGATCAGGCATATTGCAGGAACGATACTGGAAATAAAATGAAAAACAAATATTTCCTTTTCTAAAGCTTCTAACACACAATTTTCATATTATTGAGGACCAATAGTAATTTTTTGATTTATCCAAAGTAAGTTCAATGACTGTTCGGAAGAATATACTATTATGTTTTCTATGTATTTGTCTTGCCCGGACGCAGCTATTTGCGCAGGCAGCCGGGCCATTGCAGTTAGGAAGCAACCGGGAACTTTTCGTTGATCAATATCTGATAGAACGGTTAAATAATGCGTCGCAGGAACTTCATTCTCCGGAAAACAAAGGAACGGTTTTAAAGTTCGATAACCCCTGGGAGGGAAATTTTAGCGGGTATAGCACTATTATTAAAGATGGAACGCAACTTAAACTTTTTTACAGGGGCATACGGAATGCAGGCAAAGACGGTAATGAAGATGAAGTAACCTGCTATGCAGAATCATCCGATGGCATTAACTGGACAAAGCCCAACCTCGGAATTTATACGATAGAGGGCACGACAAATAATAATGTTATTTTGGCGCATGCAGCGCCTGCAACGCATAATTTCAGCCCCTTTCTTGATAAAAACCCCAATGCAAAAGCGTCGGAAAGATTTAAGGCGTTGGGAGGAACCGATAAAACAGGCTTGTTTGGCTTCGTTTCTGCAGACGGGATTCATTGGCAAAAAATTCAGGATTCTGCTGTATTTAAAACCGGGGTTTTTGATTCTCAAAATGTATCATTCTGGTCGGAAAGCGAGCAACAGTATGTGTGTTATTTCCGCACCTGGAGCGACGGAGGTTTTACACAGTATAAAGGTTTCCGTTCCGTAAGCCGAACTACTTCTAAAGATTTTATACACTGGACAGCGCCGGTTAAAATGACTTTTGGCAACACGCCTTTAGAGCACTTATATACCAACCAAACCAGCCCGTATTTCAGAGCGCCACAAATTTATTTGTCAATTTGCGCCCGGTTCATGCCTAACCGGCAGGTACTAACAGAAGAGCAGGCCAAAACGCTGAATGTTAATCCTAACTATTTTAAAGACTGTTCGGATGCCGTTTTTATGAGTACGCGGGGAGGATCGGTATATGACAGGACTTTTATGCAATCTTTTATCCGCCCTGAGATCGGGCTGGAAAACTGGGTATCGAGGTCTAATTATCCTGTGTTGAACGTGGTGCAAACCAGTCCAACGGAGCTATCGGTATATGTGAATGAAAGCTATGCCCAACCTACGGCCCATATAAAAAGATATAGCCTCCGGGTGGATGGCTTCGCCTCTCTCAGGGCAGGTTTTCAGGAGGGAGAGGCGATCACAAAAACCCTGATCTTCAGGGGTAAAGAACTGGAGATTAACTATGCTACGTCTGCTGCCGGGTACGTGCGGGTAGAAATATTAGACGCAAAGGGAAGACCGATTCCGGGGTTTTCCTTTAATGATTGCCCGGAAATAATAGGAAACGAGATCAAACGTATCGTTTCCTGGAATGAGAAAACAGAAGTATCTGCACTGGAAGGGAAGCCGGTGAAGCTAAAATTCTATTTGAAAGATGCCGATTTATATTCCTTAAAGTTTAATCCTTAAACAAAAATACAATGTCGTCCAAGCCAGACTTTCAAGTCTTAAAAACATCCTTCGATAGAGACGGGTTTATCAGTCTCCCGGGATTCCTTTCTGAAACGGAGATGCAGGAATTAAACACCAACATAGATCGGTTTATACCGGAAAAGCTCCCTCAAATGTCAACCGGTCATTATTTCTACGAAGACAAAAATGATAAAACCACGCTCAAGCAAATGCAGGACCTGGAAAAGTATGATCCTTATTTTAAATCCCTGGCAATTAACAGCAGGTTCGAATCCATCGCCAGGGTCTTGCTGGATGAAGATGTGGTATGCAAAACAGTAGAGTATTTTAATAAGCCGCCAAAGATCGGTAAAGCAACACCGCCCCACCAGGATGGCTATTATTTTATGCTGAAACCCCAGCAGGCGGTTACCATGTGGCTCGCGCTGGAAATAGTGACTGAGGAAACCGGTTGTGTGAAATATATCAGAGGCTCACATCTCAAGGGAATGCGACCGCATGGGCGCACCTCCACGCTTGGGTTTTCTCAGGGTATTGTGGATTTTGGAACAGAGGAAGATGTGAAAGCCGAAATTGCATTTCCCGCGAATCCCGGAGATTTATTGGTGCATCATTCGCTTACCATCCACCGTGCCGGTGCTAATACAACTGCCGACAGATCTAGAAAAGCTATAGGACTGATCTATTGGGGAGAATCGGCAAAAGAAGATAAAGAGGCGAAAGAAAAATATATGCAGCAACTGGATAAGGAACGGGAAAAGGAGTGAGGCTGTGGGCAGTCGGCCATCAGCAATAAACTTTCAGCAGCTATTAACCCAAAACTAAAACCGAAACGCCAAGCTACTGCCCCCTGAAACATGGACCTTGCACCCTGCAACCTGCATTCTGGCAGCAAAGATTAAAGGGGAAGACTAAAGATATGCACTATTTATCTCTTTTTTTTAGCATTCCGCACAAAGTTTTCGCTAACACCGGCAAAGTCGGCTATTTCCGTTATGGTGAATCTCCCTGCCGACAGCAACTTTTTTACAACTTCATAACTTTTTTGTGCAGCACCTTTTTCTATACCCTTTTCTATACCCTTTTCTATGCCCTTCTCTATGCCCTTCTCTATGCCTTTTTCCATGCCTTTTTCCATAGCTTTCGCGATGCCTTCTTCCATAGCTTTCGCCAGTTTTTCTCTCGCTGTTTTCTTTACAGCGTATGCATCCCATTTATCCATAAGTGCTCGTTCGTACAACATATATTCCTCCTTTTTTAAATTGGCTACTTCTGAGATGTGGAACAACTTCTGAAATATTCTCTTGTGTAAAATTACCGGAATTTTTTGAAATTTACTCATGTTGCGCAACACATATAGCCAGCGTTCCAGATCAGTTTTTATATCTTTTTCTCCTATGTTAAAGTTAGGCAGTTCTAAAAATATAAATCCCAGTTTATTATAAAAGGTTTGACCGGTTTCTTTCTCTGCTAACCGTACGCGGTGCAGGTATTTCCCGGGCAAGGTGCCGTTAAAGTTGAAGTCCATCACTGCTATAAGGTAAACTTCCTTCAGCCTGTAGTCCCAGTCTTTTTTCCCTTTCGGTCCCTGTTCATACAGTTTGCCGGCAGTATAGAAGACAGCCCTGTCTATAAAAAATTGTTGTTCTGCCCGCTGCATTTCAATGATAAAGGTTTCGCCATCGGCGCCGGTACAGGTGAGATCAAAAATGGTTTTTCTGTAATATCTTGCGGGTCCGCTGTTTTCCTGCGGGTTATATACCAGGTCCTTTACTACTTTATTTCCTTTAAAGAGTTCATTAAGAAAAGCGATCAGCAAATCCTTATTGGGCTCAGAGCCGAATATTTTTTTGAAGCCGAAGTCGGTCAGCGGATCAATAAAACGGCCGATTGGCGGAACAATGTTCCTTGAGGTGTTTGTCATATTGCTAAAGATAAAAAACAATGCTCAGGTTTTGTTACCCGTTAAAAAAAATATCATTTTTACGGTTGATGGTGGCGCTTCTTATACCTGGGATGGGATCCATTTAATGCTGGAAGGTTACCGGAAATGGGTGGAGATATTGAAGAAAGAAAAATGGATCAGGTAAACCGGGATGAAAAAAAGTACCATATTTATAAAGTAAAATATCAATTCATCCGGCTTTCCGGCAGTACATTTGGTAGTAGGCTAAAATTATACGTTTAAACGGATCCGATGAAGAAATGGTTGCAATGGGGAATGGGAGTGATTTTGTGGTGCACAGCCTGTAACTCAGGACAAAAAACAAAAGAAATGCCCGCAGATGAATGGAGGAAAGAAGCTGTTGATACGCTGCGTGCAGTTATGCACAAGCAGCAGCAATGGGTAAAAGTGCATGCCGCCGAGTTCCTGGTATGGACGGGGCATCCTGAAGGCGTGAAGGAGGTGTACTCAAAAGAGTTGGAACTGTTTGGCGATCAGCCGCAATACAGGATTGGTATCCGGAGAGTATTGGCACAACTTTCTTCCGGCCGGGAACAGAAAGATCATGAAATGCGAATATTACATGCGTTTTTGGATACGGCAGGTAAAGACAGGATCCACGCAGCGGAGACATTGGGTAAATTAAAAATATCACCTTATGCAAGTCATCCGGCAGAAACCAGGGCGGCGCTGGATGACGGGACGCCGGCTTTACGGGCGTATGCCAATTGGGCGGTTGCATATACCGGTGATAGCGCTATGGCTAATGCACAGGCTTATTTTTTACACAATATAGCCAATCCGGAAGCAGATATAATGTTGCGTAAAATCGCTGCTTACGTCCTGCGCTATATCGGTGGTACGGATGAAGCAGCCTGGAATACGTTGGCTGACGAGGTATTAGATATGCCTGAAGATGCCGATGGAAGGCTTAATTTTTTGACGACGGCGGTGATACTGGCAGAAGCAGGAGATACAAAAACAGAAAAGTATCAACGGCTGCGTAATGAGTTGCTGGAAAACACAACCACCGGTTCAAAAGCTGTAAGAATAGAAATAGCCAATGCTCTGGTGGCAAAGGGAACAGGCGCCGATTTACCTTTGCTGCAGCAGTGGTTGAGAAATGAATTGCCTGTTGGCGTTGTTGCCGACGATGCGGATGTGCAGGCATCTGCCGCCTATGCCATTTTAAAAATTTGTGAGCGGGCGCCTGTTAACAATTAATGCCGGCCAGCCGGCTACGCGAAGTCTCCGGCTTCGTATTATTCTATGTTCTTCCCTGACCTGGTCAGGGGATATAAACAAGCCAAATAAAACGCTATGGTTTTTCAGACTTCCCTGGATAATACCGATATTGAACTTGCCGGAAAATTCAAAGACTTTATCCCCGGTGAGGTATTTGATATTCATGCCCATCCGTATCGCGCCGCTCATTTCCCAAAAGGAGAGTGGGCATTCCTGGAGGGCATTGAACAATTGGGCTGCGGTGAGCATCGCGATGTGTTGCGGCGCTACCTGCCTTCGGTGAAAATTCATGGACTTTATTTTGGTATGCCCAGGAAAACGGCAGACCGTGACGCAATGAATGCCTGGGTGGAAAAAGAAGTCCGGCAAAAGGGTACAACACTCAGCCGTTCGCTGATGGTGGTTTCGCCGGCAGATGACCCGGTTAAGGTAGCGGAACAATTAAGGAAGGGTTTGTTTTGCGGGATCAAGGTATATCATTGTTATGCGTCCCGGCCGGATACCATGAATGCCTCCATAACCGAGTATGCGCCGGAATGGATGTGGGAAATATTGCACGAAACAAAAGGCATAATGATGCTGCATATCGTTCGGGATGGCGCCATAGATGATAAAAACAACCAGGAAGAAATACGCAGGTTATGCCGCGCCTATCCCCGGGTACAATTGATCCTGGCGCATGTAGCGCGCAGCTTCAATTACAGAAACGCCCGCAACGGATTACACGCTATCTCTGATATAGATAACGTGGTGGTGGATACTTCGGCTATTACCGAGGCCGCCTCTTTTGAGGCGGCTATCAAAACATTAGGACCGAAACGCATACTTTGGGGGTCTGATTTTGCAGTTAGTGAAATGAGGGGTCGCTGCGTTACCACCGGCAACTATTTCTTTTGGCTTCACCCCGAACTTATTCAAAGAGATTACCAGCCGCCAACCAGTGGCAGTATGACATTGATTGGCATAGAGTCGCTTCTGTCACTACGCGAAGCCTGTGAAGACGAGGGCTTAACGAAGGCGGATGTGGAAGATATTTTTTTGAACAATGCCCTTCGTTTACTGAAGCCCCATCTGCCCGAGCCATCAGTACCGCGCACTGTATCCGGGCCAGATCTGTGGCAACAGGCGCGTGCTGTTATTTCCGGAGGTACCGGGTTGTTATCCAAGCGCGCGGAGATGTTTGATCCGCAGCATTGGCCGGCTTATTTTTCCCGTTGTAAAGGTTGTGAAGTGTGGGATATATCCGGAAAGCGGTATATTGATTTTGCCGGGGGCATCGGAGCCGTATTGTTGGGATATGCGGATGAAGACGTTACTGCAGCTGTGCAAAGAAGGCTCTCAGCCGGCGCCTATTGTTCGCTGGTGAACCCGCAGGAGGTGGAACTGGCAGAGAGATTGCTGCAACTGCATCCGTGGGCCGGCAAAGTGCGCTATGCACGGGGTGGCGGAGAAGCCATGTCCATGGCAGTACGTATAGCACGTGCTTCAACCGGTAAAAGTGGAATTGCTTTCTGCGGATACCACGGCTGGCACGATTGGTATCTTGCGGCCAATATAAACGCTACCAACGCCCTCGATGGTCATTTGTTGCCGGGCTTGCAACCCAAAGGCGTACCCCGGGAGCTGGCGGGAACTTCGGTGCCTTTTCAATACAACGATTGGGATTCGTTTGAAGCAGCGATAGCTGCATTGGGTGATAATTTTGCGGCGGTAGTGATGGAACCGATGCGGTCGCAGTTTCCCCGGGGTAATTTTTTGGAGAAGATCAGGGATAGGTGCAGGCAGGAAAATGCGGTGTTTGTGGTAGATGAAATTACCAGCGGACTTCGGTATGGGTTTCCCGGTGCGCTTTCAAAAACCGGGGTAGAGCCCGACGTTGTGGTGTATGCGAAAGCCATGAGCAATGGCTTTCCTTTTGCGGCTATTATTGGCCGTGAGGAAGTGATGGCAGAAGCGGAGGATAGTTTTATTTCCTCCAGCTACTGGACCGATGGAGTGGGTACGGCGGCGGCCCTCGCAACGCTCAAAAAAATGCAGGACTTGAATGTGCAGCAGTCGGTATGGGAAAAAGGTTTGAAATTTCAACAGGCCTTGAAGGAAATCGGTAGTCGCTATCCTTTATGCAACATGGCGATTGCCGGGATGCCTTCGTCGCCCACCATAGGCTTTCAATCGGCAGAAAATGCACAGGCAGTGAAAACACTTTATGTGCGTAAAATGATGGAAAGAGGATTTCTGGTTTCATCTGTTTTCTATTTAATGCTTGCACATAATGAAACACATATATCAGGGCTGTTGGAAGCATTGGATGGCGTCTTTTCTGAAACTGAAAGAATAATTAAGGAAGACCGGTTGCACGATGAATTGAATGGAACGGTTGCCCGTACGGGTTTCGCACGCCTGGCATAATATTAATAACCGAAATTTAATATCCAAAACAGAGATCAATGATTTTTCGCCTGCTCAAAAGCCCTGTTGATGCAACACAACTCACACATTTAGACTGGATCGTTTTGCTGTTATATGGCGGCGGCATGCTTTTGATAGGATGGATTTATTCCCGTAAAAACAAAACGAAAGAAGATTATTTGCTGGGAGGACGAAAAATGAATCCTACCGCAGTTGGAATTTCCCTTTTCGCTTCCCTGATGAGTACGCTGAGTTATCTTACCTACCCGGGAGAAATGATCCTGCATGGACCTGCTATTTTTGCCGGAATCCTCGCTTTTCCTTTGGTGTATTACATTGTGGGCTGGTGGCTTATACCACGTTTTATGAAGATGAACGTTACCAGCGCCTATGAAATTCTGGAGTTAAAGTTGGGATTGCGGGTGCGTATGCTGGCTATTTTCATGTTCCTTTCTTTGCGGTTGTTATGGATGGCAACCATCATTTATGTTACAGTGGATGTGGCGTTGTATTCCGTTATACAGTTCGACCGGATTTATGTTCCGTACATTGGCGCCATACTTACGATCATCACGATCTTCTATACGTCTATGGGAGGGCTTAGAGCAGTTGTAGTGACGGATGTTATCCAGTCGTTCATTTTTTTAGGAGGGGCTTTGTTAAGCATTGTAGTAGTATGTGTTCACCTCGGTTCGTTTACGGCCATATTCCCGTCTGAATGGCCGGCGCACTGGGACACATTCCGGTTAGGTTTTGATCCCCGGGAGCGCACCACCATCGGGAACGCTATGCTGGTACTTTTTTCCTGGTATGTATGTACGTCTGGTTCCGATCAGATGGCGGTACAACGCTACCTGGCTACCAGCGATATTCGTACTGCGCGTAAATCATTTGGTATATCCCTGTATTCCAATGTTATTGCCTATCTCCTCCTGGCATTAGTGGGACTGGCTATGCTGGCTTTTTTCAATCATCACCAGGCGTTTCTTACGGGTGATAACGGTCTGAATGACCAGGCGGATACCCTTTTCCCCCGTTTTATTATGATCGGATTGCCACCCGGCGTTTCAGGTCTGGTAATAGCGGGTTTACTGGCGGCGGCAATGTCCAGCATGTCGTCGGGATTGAACAGTGTTTCCTCGGTTGTTGCCGAAGATATTATAAAGCGGTTCCGGAAAAAAACGGAGCCTGCTCCGGATGCGTTGAAGCAGGTGAAAAAACTCTCCTATCTGACCGGGGTGATCGTATTGGCACTGAGTTTTTTTGTGGACAAAGTGCCGGGAAATTTATTGGATGTGGTCATGAAAGTAGTGAACTTATTTGTTGCACCGTTGTTTGTACTTTTTTTCATGGCGCTTTTCGTACCTTTTGCAACCGGAAGGGCAACCTTTTGGGCGGGGATCATATCTGTTGCGATCGCCATTGCCGTTGCGTTTTGGGGCGTTTTTGGAATAACGGTGTTGTGGATCATGCCGGTATCGCTGGCAGCGGGGATTATAGCAGGGATTGTTTTAAGTTATGCAGACCGGTTATTGTTTAAGCCAGAACCCGATCGTTCCTGAAAAACAATCATTTAATGATTAGCCGTTGTTTGGATTTATACGCCGCGAATACACGAATGAATGGATCAAAATACATTAAGTATTCGCGCATTCGTGGCATAAAACATTATATATCATGATAGAAATGCGAAAAAGCAGGGTGTTGAAAAAACTGCGTGCAGGCGGTAACGTGAGTTGTATAAAAATCAACCTGGCCGACCCGAGAGTATGCGAAATGGCTGCCCTGGCGGGCTTCGACTGTGTATGGGTGGATCAGGAGCATATCAGCCAGAACTGGACGGCGCTGGAAGCTTCTGTTTGGGCTACCAAAGCGCATGATACCGATTTACTGGTACGGGTTCCGAGGGGCGCCTATAATAATTACATTAAGCCGCTGGAATTAGACGCAACAGGTATTATGGTGCCCCATATACTAAGTCTTGCCGACGCCGAAGCAATCGTGTATCATACCCGGTTCCACCCGGTGGGAAGACGAGCCATTGATGGGGGCAACGCCGATGGCGGCTATACCGGTGTTGATTTCAACCGGTATTTAGCACAGGCCAATGAGCAGCGTTTTGTAATCCTGCAGATAGAAGACCCCGAACCCTTAGATGAACTGGAAGCCATCGCCGCATTACCCGGTTATGATATGTTGTTTTTTGGCCCGGGCGACTTCAGCCAGGGAATTGGCGCCCCGGGGGTATGGGACCATCCGAAATTGATGGAAACCAGAACGAGAATTGCGGAAGTGGCGAAGAAATACGGGAAGTTTGCCGGAACGGTGGGAAGTCCCGCTAATCTGAAAGAATTGAATGCGATGGGTTACCGGTTGGTAAGCATAGGCGCTGACGTGGTGGGTCTGAAAAATTATTTTACTTCCTTATTACAGGCGTTTGACAATTCCTCGCCGGCAGGCAATAATTCCTATATTGAAAAACAATAGCGATGCAGAAAAGAAATTTGGGGCGTACAGGTTTGCAGGTGTCGGAAATTGCTTTCGGCGGTGTTGAAATAGGATTGCCTTATGGTATTGGAGTAAATGGCCGGGATGATATGATCGCAGAAGAAGATGCGGTGGCGTTGTTGCAGACAGCAGTGGCGAAAGGGTTTAATTTTTTTGATACGGCCCGCATGTACGGAGTGAGCGAAAAAATAATGGGGAAGGCATTTAAGCATTGCAGGCAGGATATTGTGCTTGCCACCAAGTGTCGTCATTTCAGGAATGCGGAAGGAGCGCTCCCTCCCGACCGGGATATTCCCAACCTGGTACACCTGTCTTTAAGAGAAAGCCTGGAGGCCTTACAAACGGATTACATTGACTTGTATATGCTTCACCAGGCCGATATGGAGATCCTTCACCGGCAGGTAGTAGCAGATGAAATGCTGGGGCTTAAGAGATCCGGGGTGGTAAAAGCCATCGGCGTATCCACCTATAGCGTTGAAGAAACCCGGAGAGCCATTGAATCTGAAGTGTGGGATGTGGTGCAGCTTCCTTTTAATCTGATGGATCAGCGGCAGCAAGCCTTATTTGAGCTGGCTGCAAAAAGCGGGGTGGGGATAGTAGTACGCTCTGTGTTGCTGAAGGGACTACTGAGTACAAGGGGTACCGGCTTGCACCCGGCGCTTCAGCAGGTTGAAGAACATATCAAAAGATACGGCGGACTATTGAAAGATGGGGAATCCCTTCCAAAAACGGCCGTCAAGTTTGCGCTCTCGTTTCCTGAAGTTTCGGCGGTATTGATTGGTATAGATAAAGAGCCATATTTGCTGGAAGCCTTAAATGCGGCAGACGGGCATTATATGGATAAAGACCATTTACGGCAGGCGCGTACGCTTGCATATCCCGACCCGGCTTTTCTGGATTTGCCGTATTGGGATAAGATGGGATGGCTGAGGTAAGGAATGTGGAAATTTGGGAATGTGAAAATGTGAAAATGTAGCGGTCGGTGCGCGACAAAAGGAGCGTCAGACCGCGGATACTATAAACCCTCCTATACAATCCGCAATCCTTTGTAACTATGGGAACAAATTTCAAATCTTAAATTTCAAATCTCAAATGATAAAAATCGGAATAATAGGAATGAGTGCCGGTAATGCCCATCCTTATTCCTGGTCATCTATTATAAACGGGAAATATGACGGGGAAGTGATCTCAAAAACAGGCTATCCTGCCGTTGCTGCCTACCTGGATGCAAACCGGGATACCCTTGGTTTGCCGGAGGCTGAAGTAACCCATGTATGGACCCAGGACGCCTCCGTTTCAAAAAGCATTGCGGCTTCTTCGGGCATCGAACATATAGCGGAAAAAGCTGAAGATATGACCGGCAACGTAGATGCGGTTATACTTGCCCGTGATGATGCGGAATTTCACGTGGAAATGAGCAAACCCTTTATGGAAGCCGGTATTCCTGTTTTTATTGATAAGCCCTTAGCGATCAGGCAGGAAGACCTGGACTGGTTTGAAGATCAGCATGCTGCAGGCAGATTTATTATGTCGTGCTCGTCTATGCGCTATGCCAATGAGTGCCGGATAGTGAAACAAAACCTGGACGCATTGGGCAAACTGGAACTGGTAACAGCAGTAGGCAAAAAAGACTGGTTGAAATATGGGGTGCACATGACAGAAGCTTTGTTTGCAACGCTGGGCGATCCAAAAGCAGCCACTGTGCAGCACATTGGCGAAAAAGGCAAAGATGTGGTGCATATTGTTTTTGAAAATGGTTTACCCGCCACTATTCATCTGTTTATGGACATCCCGGGAACCTTTCAGCTTAGTTTCTTCGGGCAACAGGCATGGCAGATGGCGGATATTAAAAATTCCTATTCCATGTTCCGGGATAATATCATAGAATTTTTGAGGAGTGTGAAAGAAGGAAAACCAAGGCTGGAATTCAGTACAACCAAGAATATAATCAATACCGTGATTGCCGCGGAAGCAAGCAGGCTTTCGGGAGGGAAAATCATTCATGTAAAATAGTCAGGTATGAACGTACTACAGTTATTCAATTTGAAGAATAAAGTAGCGCTGGTTACGGGCGGTGCAGGTAATTACGGCCGTTCCATTACAGAAGGACTTGGAGAAGCCGGCGCCACCGTAATTATCGCTTCCAGGAATACGGAAGCCATTGAAAAAACAGCGGCGGGTTTTCGTGCGGGTGGACTGGATGTTCATGGCATGCAGGTGGACCAGGCAGACACGGCTTCGGTGGCATTGCTGAAAGCACGTATTCGGGAGAGGTATGGGAAACTGGACGTATTCGTCAACAATGCCGTAGCCCGGCCGATGAAAGGTTATTATGCACCTATTGAACAGTTTGACGAATCTATGCGGGTAAATGCCACAGGCATGATGGCGATCCTGCGGGAGATGACGGATCTGATTATCGGGTCTGGCGGAGGTAGCGTGATCAGCATCAGCTCTATGATGGGGATGTATGCACCTGTATATTCTAACTACGACGGCATACCCGGCATGGGCGATATTGCCCCGGATTATTGCTTCCACAACGCGGGGTTGATCATGCTTACCCGGTTTATGGCTAAAACGCATGCAGGGAAAAACATTCGGTTTAACTGCGTCAGTCCCGGGGGGCTGTTCAACAACCAGCCGGAAAAATTTGTGGAAAATTATTGTAAAAAAGTGCCGCTGGGCAGGATGGCCAACAACGATGACATCAAGGGACTGATCGTTTTATTATCGTCAGAGGCCGGCGCCTACATCAACGGAGAGAATATTTTAATTGATGGCGGGTTGTATGCATAATAATAGCTTGACGATATGAAAATAAAAGCTGCAATTTTATATGAAAACGGGATACAGCGCAGGTTGCCTGTTGAACGGCTTTTGTCGCATACCATTAGCCTGCATGAGGTAAATGAAGGTTTTGAACGGTTGGCAGGAGGAACGGCGCTGAGACAAATTATATCATTTGCCTAAGCTATTCAAAGCCGTTTAACATAGGATAAAAGGAACGAAATGAATGATACTTTTCAATTAAAAGACAAACTGGTTTGGGTAGTTGGAGGAGCCGGCTACCTGGGGCAGGCTGTGGTTGCATTATTAAACAGTACCGGTGCGAAGGTATTGTGTATAGATATGGAAAACCGGGCTGTTGATTTTGCGCAGAAAGCAGGATTTGGCGACAGGATGGCTACAGCTTCTTTCAATATTAACGATACGGGCTTTATTGCTCAATTCGCGAAAGAGCAGGTCGCTCTTCATGGCAGGCCGGATGGTTTGGTCAACCTTGCGTTTGGCTCTACCGCTAAAAAACTGGACGATCTTTCCGACGAAGATTTTGATAAGGTAAATCATGCCGCGCTCACTGCTATATTTGTATTTGCCAGGGAGGTGTCGAAATATATGATCGAAAAGGGTAGGGGAAGCATTGTATTGTTTTCCAGCATGTATGGCATGGTGTCTCCCAACGATGAAGTGTATGAAGCGCCCATGAATAAGAACCCGCTGGAGTACGGCGTGGGTAAGGCCGGCGTCATTCAAATGACGAAATACCTCGCTGTGCACTGGGCTAAGCAGCAGTTGCGGGTGAATTGTATATCGCCCGGGCCATTTCCCAACCCGGCTGTTCAGCAAAGTCATCCTGATTTTATAGCGCGGCTTGCCAGGAAATCACCAATGGGCAGGATAGGCATTGCTAATGAAATTGCAGGTCCGGTAGCTTTTTTATTATCGGATATTTCGAGCTATATTACAGGCCATAATCTTGTAGTAGATGGTGGCTGGACCAGTTGGTAGGAGAGCCATGCGTAGTTTTAACCCACATTGCAGTTACCCGGGCGTAAAGTCTTGCCTGTAGTGGTTCTCTGATTTTTTGAATTCCTGTTTGTGTACTACGGATTTTCTTTTGGCGAGGCGACGGTATTTCGTTTTAAGGATCACCGGTTTGTAACCGGGTGTTATAGTCTTTGAATAAGGATCCTTTTAGCCTGCCTTCGTTTAAAATACACAGCGATCACAGAAGCAACGCCACATACTACACCGATCCGGACCATTGACATTCCAGACGGGAAGGCCTGAACAAGATGGTCCGCAGTATGAAATAAAGAGTGACAAAAGCGTCAATGCCTGAAACCCGGCACCGCAACTCCCGCCGTCCCCCTTGTACCCGGAATCCTGCCGCCTTCTTTTCTCTTCGTTTTTAATTATTCCCGGTTTTCCCATTAAGTATTACTTTTGTCCTTCGTATTTAAACAGCCTATGGCGCAATTAAAACAAAGACAGTTTCTTGATTTTGAGAAACCGGTAAAGGAATTGTATGATCAGGTGATGCAGTTGAAACAGTTAGCGGAGAAGAATCCGAAATTGGATTATTCCGCTACGCTTCAGCAGTTGGAGGAGTCTATGATTGAAAAGCGAAGGGAAATAACCCATCATCTCACACCCTGGCAGCAGGTGCAACTGAGCCGTCATCCCGACCGTCCCTATACGCATGCTTACATTAAAAGGATGTGTACCAATTATATAGAATTATATGGCGACAGGAATGTGAAGGATGATAAGGCGATAGTAGGAGGATTTGCGCAAATTGACGGGAAAACCGTGATGATCATCGGGCATCAGAAAGGCATCAATACCAAAATGCGGCAACAGCGTAATTTTGGTATGGCTAACCCGGAGGGATATCGCAAGGCTTTGCGATTGATGAAATTGGCGGAAAAATTCAATAAACCGATAGTTACCCTGATAGATACGCCGGGAGCCTTCCCGGGAGCGGAAGCCGAAGAGCGTGGACAGGGAGAGGCGATTGCCCGGAACATCTATGAGATGATGCGCCTGAAAGTGCCCGTTATTTGTGTGGTGATTGGTGAAGGAGCCAGCGGCGGCGCCTTGGGAATAGGCGTGGGCGACCGGGTGCTGATGCTGCAGAATACCTGGTACACTGTAATTTCGCCTGAGAACTGCAGTTCTATTTTGTGGCGCAGTTGGGAGAAAAAAGAAGTGGCGGCAGAGCAATTGAAATTAACCTCGGCGGATATGAAGAGTTTTGGCCTGGTGGATGAGGTGGTACCTGAGCCGTACGGAGGCGCTCATTGGAATTACCAGGAAACCGCGGATACCCTCAAATCATATATCAGTCCGCTCATTGAAGAACTGGAAGCCATAGACCCGGAAGAACGGATCCGGCAACGTATTGAAAAATACAGCCAGATGGGCTTCTGGGAAGAAGTGCCGGGATAGGTGCTCCTGCAATCCTGCGCTGATTGTTGGCCCATGGTCCTGTGGGCAAAGATAAACCGTTCATCCCGCTCAAAATGTTGGTTAGCCTGTTCTGCGTGTGATTTGAATCCTGTAACTTGCAGCCCAAACTTTCTATCAGCTATAAAGAGAGCAGTATGTCATTAAGAACACAACTCAGAGGAACCGGAGTGGCGTTGATTACCCCTTTTAACAATGATTTCAGTATTGATTACGAGGCTTTGAACAGAATGATTGATCACATGATTGCTAATGGCGTGGATTACATTGTATCTATGGGCACCACCGGGGAATCGCCCACGGTCAGTAAGGAAGAAAAAAGAACGCTGGTAGAATATACCGTTCAAAAAGTAAATAAGCGTGTGCCCGTAGTCGTGGGTATAGGAGGCAACAGTACTGCGGAGTTAGTGAAGGAACTGCAAAGTTTCCCGTTGGATGATGTGGTGGCCATATTGAGTGTAAGCCCCTATTACAGCAAACCTTCGCAGGAAGGACTGTTTCAGCATTATAAAACCATCGCGGCGGTTGCACCCAAACCGGTTATCCTGTATAATGTGCCGGGAAGGACGGGTCGCGGCTTGTCTCCGGAGACAGTAATCCGACTGGCCCGGGAGGTTCCCAATGTAGCCGGTATTAAAGATGCGGCAGGCGATATGATGCAAAGTATGCAGGTGCTTAAAGACCGGCCGGACGATTTTTTGGTGTGCAGTGGTGAAGACGGACTGGCTTTACCGCAATTAGCCTGTGGTATGGATGGTTTGATCAGTGTAGCTGCAAATTGTATGCCTCGTAAATTTTCTGACATGGTGCGATTGGCGTTAGAAGGCAGATTGAAGGATGCCAAACAACTCAATGATGCCATGCTGGAGGTGTATGAATTGCTCTTTGTGGAAAACAACCCGGCTGGTGTTAAGTCTTTCCTCTCTCATCTTGGATTGATTAAAAATATGGTACGTTTACCCCTTGTCCCGCTTAGTGAGGCTTATCACCGGAAGACAAAAGAACTGTTGGAAAAAGACCCGACATTGAGATAGTACCCGGTGAGGATCTACGGAACAGGTGATTTTTCAGGCAGGGCAAAGACGATACTATGGGATCCTGCGTTTTAATCTTTTCAAAGACTCAAAATTCAATGCAGTTGAAAAAAACATTGCTTTCCGGCTTTTTGTGGCTGATATCTGCTTCCGTTCTTTTTGCCCAGTCAGACAGGATCGGCCTGGGTGATAAACAGTACCGGTTACTGGAGCGGCTGGACATCAAATTACAAAATGATTCTGTTTTGTCTTTTTCCGCAATTAAGCCCTACAACCGGAAAATATATACCGAACGGGTGGAATTCCTCGACTCGCTTGATAAAGCAGGACAATTGCCGGCAGAGCTTTCCCCGGTAGATCGTTATAACATCCGGAGTTTGCTGATGAGCAATGCCGATTGGACCAAAGATCACGGGGTTTCTTTTCAAACATACAAGCCGATATGGCATACCTTTTTCAAAACGCCGGCGCATCTGTATGAAACATACAGCAGGGATTTTACACTTATTATAGATCCCGTACTCAACCTGCAGGCCGGAAAATCTTCGGAGGTTGATAAAGCATTATATACAAATGCCAGGGGCATAACCATGCGTGGCAATATCGGGAAGAAGCTCGGCTTTTATACATATATCACCGAAAACCAGGAAAGAGACCCTGCCTATGTGGCGCAGTATGTTAGGAAGCGCATCGGTATTCCCAATGCTGGCTATTTCAAATTTTTGCAGGGCGGAGGATATGATTATTTTGATGCAAGAGGAGGAATAGATTTCGCAGCTTCCAGGTTTATCAATTTTCGTTTCGGATATGACAAGCTGTTCCTGGGAAACGGATACAGGAGCCTTTTGCTGAGCGATTTCAGTAATAATTTCCTTTACCTGCAAATGGATGTGCAGTTGCGTAAGTTTGCTTACAAAAGTGTGTACGCTGAGTTGATCGCTCCTTTCAATCCTTTACCCAACAGGGATACCATACGCTACAAAAATTATATGGCGTTCCACCATCTTAGCGTGCAACTGGCCCGTTGGCTGAACCTGGGCTTATACGAAAACGTGATATACAACGGGAGAAATGGTATTGAACTCAGTTATTTCAATCCTGTAATTTTTTACAGGGCTGTTGAGATGCAACTGGGAAGCGGCAACTCAAAAGCCACGGTGGGAGTGGACGTAAAATCCAACCTGTTGAAAACCCTTCAGCTATATGGCAATCTTGTAATAGGCGAATTTGTTTTTAAGGACATCAAAAATTACGGAAGCGGAAGCTGGTGGAATAAGCAGGCTTTGCAACTGGGAGGTAAATATATAGATGCACTGGGTGTTAAAAATCTTGATCTGCAGGCCGAGATAAACCTGGTGCGGCCTTTTATGTATGCACATAAAGACAGCACTACTGCATTTACACACTATAACACCGAGCTGGCACACCCGCTCGGCGCCAACTTCAGGGAATATATAGCTGTTGTGAAATACCAGCCGTTAAATAAATTATATCTTACGGGAAAGCTGTTGTATTACAAAAAAGGACTTGATTCGGCAGGTGTAAATATGGGAGGAGACATTTTCAGGAGTTATGAAAGTCGTCCGCGGGACTATGGATTCTTTATTGGCACCGGCACACCGGCAAAATCACTGCTTGCTTCCTTTTCGGCATCTTACGAACTGCTGCAGAATTTATTTATTGATGTGAGCCTGGCAAACCGAAGCTATAACGTACAAGGGCAGCCGAAAATGAGTGAATTCTTCTTTTCAACAGGGCTGAGGTGGAATATCGGGAAGAGAGAGTTTGAATTTTAGCACGACGAAGAAATTTCATAAATTATTTTCTATAATGAACTTTATTCCGGCCGGAGGACTTTTCAGCCCTGATTTTTGCATTATATTTTTGCGATGTGTTTCCACTGTATAAATACTTAAAAAAAGCTTCTCCGAAATTTCATTCTTTGTATTACATTTATTATCAGAATGCACGAGCTTGTTTTAAAAAATCAGAATTACAGTTTCGATGCCCTCATCCAAACTTCTTATCATGGTTTTGCTGCCCCTCCTGACAGGGAATTTTGCATTTTCGCAGGAGCAACGGGTCATTACCGACAGTATGTACAGTTTCGTTTCTGATTCTGCACCCGGTTTAATTCATATCAATCCCGCATCACTGCATTATGTTTCTCATGAGGAGCAGAAGGTAAATTTTGGAGTGGTTACCGGTCGCTGGTGTTATATTGTTTTCAAAGTACCGCCCATTGCTTCGGACGATTATGTGATGTCTGTTGACAATACCAGCATTGATTCCGTCGTGTTGTTCCGCATGAATGCCGGCGGAACTTTGCATCGGTCTTATTTAGGCGGGAATTTGATACCCTATAACCGGCATAGAAAATATGTCTGGCATATCCAGCCGATTGCCAGGAGTGAAATGGAGGGTTATTATCTTGCCGCTTTTCAGGATCAGGGCAGGAATATTAATGTAGGATATAAGATACTGACCACCGACAGTCTGGACCGGTTATACAGTGGTTTTGAAAGATTGATCTGGTTTTATCTCGGAATTGCTTTTATCGTTTTCGTTATCGTGACAACGGGCTGGTTGATCTTTAATAATATGGCGTTAATTTATTACGCGCTGTATATCCTTTGTGTTACAGCATGGCTGGTGGAACATTATGGGTATCTGTATCCTATGGTCTATCCGGATTTTCCCGAATTGAATGCCATTATAAAGCCGCTGACTATTTTGGGCGCTTTGTTGTTTTTTTGCAGGTTAATAGCAACGCTTTTTCCACGTCTTCTTAAGGAAGACAAAATCAGTACGGTCCTGCTGAGGTCTGTTTTCGGATCGGGTTTGTTTTTGCTCTTGACCGTGCTGGCCTATCCTTTTTTACCGAAAGTTTCCCCGGTTCCTGCCTGGTTTAATGTAATATGGAACGGCTTTTTCGGGGTATCTTTTGTTGTCATTCTGCTGATAGTAATACGGCTTTTTGGAAAGAGTATTGTAGCCAGGTGGTTTACCCTCGCGCTGGGTTTAATCGTATTGATGTCCATACAACAGATATTATCCAATTCGGGGTTTTTTTATTCCCCGATACTGAATGATCATGGAATGTTGCTTGCGAGTATTGCCGAAATAGGCATTCTTACGTTCGCTGTTTTTAAAAAAACGGGAGACGATAAAAATTATTTAACGCTCCAGGTGGCAAAATTAGAAGATGAACACTACCGGACCCTGGCAGAACTGATTATGGTGCAGGATAATGAACGCAAAAGGATTGCTGCCGAGCTGCACGATAGTATAGGACCTATGCTTGCCGCCATCAAAATAAACTTTCAGCGGTTGGTCAGGGTAAATATGAAAAATCAGGACCCCGGCGCCCTGGTAGAAAAGACCGAAGACATAATTGACAGTTCCATGATGGAGATCAGGAACATTGCGCACCAGTTAATGCCAAAAGAATTGGTGGCAAAAGGTTTAGCCGGCTCTTTATCCGATTATATCCGTGATCTCCGGGAGATTTATCAGATTCCTATCCGGTTTAAACACAGCATCACTACTATTTCAGACCGGCATTTGCAGTTAAACCTGTACCGGATCATGTGTGAACTGATATTGAACGCTGCGAAACACAGTAAAGCTTCCTGCATTACCGCAATGATTGATAACACCATGAAATGTATCACCGCTACGGTGGATGACAATGGTTGCGGTTTTGAACCGGAACAGGTGGAGACGTCTTCTTTGGGTTTGAAAAACATCCGTAGCAGGATCGAATACCTGAAAGGAGACCTGAAGATCAGTTCCGTTCCCGGACAGGGGACACAGGTTTTGATCACTATTCCGCAAAAAGTTGAATTGCCGAATTAGATAATAGAATGCTGAAGTTATAAAGACGGCACGCACTATAGAAGGAAGAACATAATGGACACCCCGGTGCCATTTCTCGTTTTCCGTTTCTAATTAATACCTCACGATCCGTTCAATTTCACCAATCCCATATTATGGGCTTTGAGTAGTAACCCGATCCGGTTCTTTACATTAAATTTTTCAAAAAGACGGGCGCGATACGTATCTACTGTTGATTCGCTCAGGAACATTTTGGCCGCTATTTCATAATAGCTCATTTCCGTGCACATATATTGCAACAATTCTTTTTCCCGGTCTTTTAATTCGGGTACCAGGCCTTTGTTCTTTTGTGCCAGCCGGTTACCGATCTGTTTAGTGATCAGCGGCGTATAATAGAAACCGTATTTTACCACCGCCTGCAGCGCCTGGAAGAGTTCTTCGGCGCTAAGGCTTTTCAGCAAATAGCCTTTCACGCCGTATTGCAGCATTTTGATCACGCTGCTGTCGTCGTTTTCCATCGTAAGCGCCAGGATATGCAGCGGCAAGGACTGTTGAAAGACCCATTCCGCCACCTCAATCCCGTTTTTGCCCGGCATATTAATATCCAGCAAAAGAATATCCGGCGCCGGCTGCGGTGGTTTCAGCCGCTCCATTGCCTGTATCCCGTCCTGTGCGCACCATACCACCCGGAAGCCTTCAAAATCGTTGATAAGCGCTTCCAGGGAATCACAAAAGATCTGATGGTCGTCGGCAATGGCTACGGTAGTCATTGTAATGTAATAATAGGGGCTAAAGTTAGTGAAGATTCAAACGGAAAAGCCACCGATACGATCATGATTTTTCCTGATAAAGTTTAGGGATTAACCCTGAATCCCCACTTTGTGCGAAATGATATTTTTGAAGAAAACTATTATGAGACTACCGGGATTTCAAACGATAAAAGAAAATCTTACGGTTAAAGACATCCTTTTCTCCGGCGCCCCAACTGCTGGAACCTATACCGGGTATTTAAACGGCTATCTGAATGATTACCTGCCGGAATGGCTGATCGAAAATCCAACGATAGGATTGGCGTTAACGTTAGCGATATTCCTTATTATTATGATTATCCTCTACAGTGTAAATAACGAAGCGCATAAAAAATCGTTGGCGGAGATCCTTGCCAATAGTTATTTTTTGAATTTTTCGGGTAAACTGACCACGTTATTAAGACAGGGAACGGACGTGGCTTTTATCCGTTCATCAGGAAAATGGGTGGTTAAGCCCGGTCAGTTGAAATTAGAAATACATCTGCCTGCATCCAAAGAGAAGCTCACACAGATATCATCAGCCATTGATCAGCAAACAGAGATCGCGTATATTGATTCCCATCCTTTTGTTGAGCCGGCCTGGTGGATAAAAATAAAAGTTGATCCGGCTTGTGGTAAGGTAACTATTTTGGAAACGCCGAGGATCCTTTTTGCGTTGCCCAACTACCTGAGTTCAGACTACACGCCGAAAAGATCAAAAAAACTACACTCGGCTTTTAATAAAAAGTTTACCCGGCTTGTAGAAGACCATCCCGATAAGATACCGCCGGCCAGCCGTTTCGAAATAGTATATGATTGATTTAAGACCGATGCCACCGGCATGGTTTGAGGTTGTAGAAAGTGTAAATTTTAAATCTGGTTATATGGATACTTTATCTTTAATAACTTTTGTTCTTGGAATGATCCTGGGGAGCGCTATGATCATTGTTGCAACGTTTGTTTACTGGAAGAAACAGATCTTCCCCGTAGGCGCAATAGTAATGACGGTGTTTGGCACCTTATTATTAGGACTCTCCATCTGGCAATCCGCAAAAATACAGGTGGGAGCGGATGGAAACCTGACAGCCTCATTTGAAAAACTCAGGCAGGAGGTTAAGGCGGAAGTTAAGCAAAGCAATCAAGCGGTTACGGAAAAAATTGAAGACCTGAAAGCTACCGTTAGTACGGATTCGTCAACGCTGAATAAATTAAGGGTCAGGGAACAGGTTGACGGTAAGATAGAGCGGGGAGATTATGAAGGAGCGATCAGGCTTGATTCAACCAGTGTCATTGCTTATATGCGGTTGATTGAGAAACTGGTTGGTGACGGAAGATATGCCGAAGCGATTGCCTATCTTCCATCACTTAAAAATTTTAATCAATCGGGTGTAGGATATTCAGTATATCCCGATCTGATCTTTGCCTATGACCAGATGAACGAATCCGATCAGGCAGAAAACCTGACAAAGCAGCTTCGCATAAGGGTCAATGAGGATATGAACAACGGATATGGATATTATTCAAGAAGCCAGCAGATCGGTTGGTTAAAGGATGGCTTACAGAAGTATTTAACCTCTTTCAAAAACCAGCGTATAAGAGCTTCTGTTGCTGATCTGGTTACCGAGCTGGGCAACTTTATTTCAGCGCTTACCCAATAACAGCTTACCGCCGGTAAAAAAGTTTTCTCCGGAGAACTGGCCTGCCGCTATGGCCGCATGCTGCACCCGGTTAAAAAATCATGGTTTTTCCTGATCAAATATGATGGGTATCCCTGAATATGAAGACAGTCTCAGGTAATAATTTTGAGAGGAAGATAAGAACAAAATCCTTCCTGTACCTGTACTACTGTTGGCGCTGTCGCCCGGTATGTAATTTCCTATTGAAGCCTGTCCGTTCCGACCTTTTCAAATACAGGTTTTTTCATTGTCCGTACCCGGCTGAAGTTGTATTTACGTCATAGTTAAAAAACAGGATGCTGTATGGATACTACTGAACTGGCAATTGCCTATGCGAGTGTTGTTTTTGTAATGAGCACCATTTCGGAAAGGGTAGCCAATTTCATAAAATTATATTTTCAGGACAAGGTGATCTATATTCCTGTGATCCCTCACCGGAAACGGGGAAAGTGGGTGTACTGTCTGAAAGCCCGATTGCGGATACTGGCGGAGCAGCAGGTTACGGAGGCGGCCGAGAAAGAAAGGGAATACCGGATATTGGTGATCAATATGATCGTGGGCATTCTGTGCGCGGCTTTCATTAATATTAATATTTTTGAACTCAATTACGCTGACCCTGAAGGATCTCATTTCAATTTAGGCTGGCAACTCGACAAGCTGGATGGTGGTATATTCATATTGGCCGCGTTTTATTTGTTTCTTTTCCTGTGGTCTGTTTCTCTTATCCTGTTTTCCAAATTGGAAGAGAACGAACGAACCGTTCGGTGGCGCTTCGTTTCCGCGCCGTTTTTTACATGGTTGGCCGTGACCGTGGTGTTTTTTATTAGCGCTTTCAAAGAGGGTGGCTGGACGGTGAACTGCTGTAAAATGCTTATCCATGTGGACGGTGGTAAAATACTGATCCATTTTGCCGGCTACCTGACCATGGGGGTGTTTTTAAGCCTCGGTTCCAAATTCTGGCACGATCTGCTGGATATCCTGTTCAGTTTTAAGAGAACCCGGGAGAAACTGTCGGACCCGAAACTGCTGACCGATTTCAACAGCGCCGATCAGCTCATTAAGTACACGGAAATATCGCAGTATAATATCGCCGAACAATTATACGACAGGTACCGGCCGCAGATCTGGGGGATAAACGGCGTGGTTTCCTGCGGCCTCGTTACTTATTTCAACGAAAGGATAAAACTATATCAGAAAAGGATAGAGGTGGAGTTTACAAATAACGAGGCGCAGGACCGGTTATTAAAATTAAAAGCGGAAGGGGAAGTACAGATCAACTACAACACCTTTTATCTGAAAGATTTCATTGAGATAAAACATACAACAGATTTGATAGCGCTTCCGGATACCGGAATTGATTCCCCGCCGGTTTGTTATGCCAGAAATAAAGCCAATGCAGTTACAAAGGGTTCGTTTGGCGTAAAAAAATCCGGTGACAGCTATATAGCCTATAGCTGTTTGCATGTGCTCGCGTCTGATAAGGATTTCTCACAATTTCTCCGGGATGAAAATGCTTCGCTTTCAGCAGATAGCCTGGAAGTTGAATTTTATATAGACGGGATAACCTTAAGCGGGACCATCAATCCCGATAGCGTCTTGTTTGGAAATAAAGGTGGGGGATACTATGGCGCTGACTATTGTGAATGTATCATTGATGAAGTTATTTATAATGCTTATGCCGGTTTTATCCGGCCCTATCATCTTGAGGATTTCCCGGAAGGTAAAATGAGGATGTTTGGCGCAACCAGCAAGCTATTAGATATGAATGATCCATTAAGCAA
>JAMLHL010000003.1 GCA_023957125.1 Chitinophagaceae bacterium | reverse complement strand
TTTGGTGGTTTCATACACACCAAAGATGACAAGGGCAAGCGTAAACAGCCCTATGATGAGTTTATTCCTTACGGAAAACTCAATAATTTTATTAAGCATATTTTTGAATTAATCATTAAATTAAATTTTAATTAGTCTTAATTTCAGACATAGTTATAGAAAGGCAAAGTGTGCCTTTCATCCATTAAAATGATTAACCCAAACGGGGTGGTTGCCAGATTTGGCTGAGGTAGTTATTGATATAATTTCCCTTTTGATAACTTGGTATATTCGTTTTATCAACTTCAAAAAAATGTTGTTCAAATACTACTTGAGGTTTTGAGCAAAAATTTACAACGGAAGTTGAGTGGACATTTAAAGTTTTTAAAGGAAGATTGTCGTGATGGTGATGCGGCAAATCAGGATGTGAGCCAGGATTAGTATAATGTTCCTTTAAAAAATATAGAAAAGAAATTCCACCTTGCAAGTCTTCGTGTTCCAGATAATGATGTATCAATGCCGGCAATTTTATTACCTCTCCAAATGGGGTATTTGCAGATAAAAAGGTAAATAAAAAGAATATGGCTAAAACACGTTTCATTGTTGCAAAGTTATGAAAGTAATTTTTGTTATTATATGACTTTAAGCATATTACCGTATAATATTAAACATATTTATGGCTAACTATTTAGATGAAATTTAATCCCCGCTAATCATTTTTGAAGTAATCCCTTTTTTGCTTGAAAATTCAGCTAATACAATTCCTGCAAAATGCAACAGAATAAATATTGGAAACCAATAAACTCCTAATTTATGAACGGTTTCAATATTCCCTTTCCAATCAGGAAAAAATCCCTTTTCTAAAAATATTCCTGTAATTGCAGAAACAAAAACGAAAAAATAGAAATAGACATAAGTAAATCCTTGTAATCGTGTTTTTAAGGATTGATTATTTTTAAATGGGTTGGGGAAGCGAATACCTTTTATCAGCATATAAATAATTCTTGCCAAAAACGCAAAAATCATTACGTGGGCAAAAATAAAATGCCACTCCCACATTGGTTCTCTCAACACTTTATAGACGGCTTTTGCTTGTTCTTTAGTTACTTCAATGCCTTGTGAAGCAATAGCATCAGCTACTGCTTGTTTTCCCATCCAATACATTCTCAAAAAACCTGTAATGAATAAAATGGGCATTGCAATTGCCATTATCCAATGTAAAACCCTGTGCAATGCTGTGAATTTTCGATTTGTTTTCATTTTCCAGGTTTTAATGAAAAAATTCAAACGCTATTTCATTAGGCATAAAATGAATTCCTTTGAAATCAGTAATTCCTTTGAATTGATGTTTTATGTATGGAGGAATTATAAACGCATCTCCTGGTTTCATCACTACCTCTTTTTCATTGATTAATAAAATACATTCTCCTTCGTGAATAAAAATAACAGATTCAATGTTAGAGGAGTGCTCTGGTAAAAACATATCTTTTTTACCATTCATTTCTTTTGTTGTAAAACTCTCGCCAACTGCAAGTGTTTTTACTTTTGGTTTAATAACTTCTTTCATATTTTATAATTTTTATTTTTCGGTCATTTTTAAAATTCCATCTAAAACAGATTTTCCGTCTTTTATTAAGTTTGATTTATGTCCTGACAATTTCCATTTTAAAACTGCCATTCTCATTCCGCCAATAATTATTGTTGTCAGGGTAGAAGCACCAATTTTTTTGCTGTATTGCCCATTTTCCTGTCCGTTTTTTACATTTTCAGAGACATAGTTTTGCATTAAATCCATTATTTCCGCTACTTTATTACTCAATCTCTCATCAAAGTGAAAAATACTTTCCGCAAAAATTACGCTAACAATAGCAGGTTTATCCGTGAAAGCCCGTAATTGTGAATTAAAAATTATGCGAAGTTTTTCAGGATAAGTAGCCTCTTTCTTAAATGGAATAGCCTGAATACGATTTTGCATTTCCGTTTTAAAATACTCCAAAACACTTAATAAAATTTCGTTTTTGCTTTTAAAATGTCGATATAATGCTGGTTCAGACAAACCTATATCTTCCGCTAATGTTTTAATTGTCAGATTTTGAATTCCATATTGTGAAATTCGATTCGTTGCCGCTTCCATTATCTCAATTTGTCTGTCTGTAAATTCTTGCATACTTGTCTAATTTGTTTTTATGTTAGTTAGTATTCACTCGCAAAAGTAACTACTTTTTTTAAACAAACAACTATTTCCGAAAAAAAAGTTTGTTTTTTTACTTGTCTTTTCTTTTTGGTGTTGGAAGATTGGCTCTTTTGCGGCTTTTGTGCGTTGGATTTGTAGGGGAGGAAAGCCACAAATGTGCCAATGTGCGAAAGGGAAATTATTTTGTGCGGTGGAATTTTTAGCTTTTTAATTCCTTATTTTTAAAGTCAGAAATACAGCTAAGTTTATAAATCTGTTTACATTGATTATTGTTTGAAATCGTTTTTCTACGCTTGCCTGTAACTCCCCGATTTCTGTTACTTAAACGATTATAAGCACTTACAGTCATTTATAAGCACTTAAAAACGAATTTACATCTTTTACGGATTTCATATAACCGGATTTTTTCAGGGAATAGAATCAAACCGATTCGATATGCCTATATCTTCGAACCCGGGAATAAATAAAGAAAAACAATTCTATTTGTCAGCCTGCATGCATGGGTATTCGCTTTTTCGGTTTATTTCAATTCCGGACAGCGCGTGGGTTGCGGTCGGTACCAAAGGAGACCACAGCCGGATAGCACGGTCTATGCGATCAATCTTACTTTTCCTACTCTCTGAACTAGGGACTCTCCTTTTCCATAGTTCGACATTCTTTTTATAACCGTTGTCTGTATGAAACCCAAGTGAGTCAGCATCACCTGCGCCAGGGGAAATATATGATATAAGCCGGAGACTTTGTATAACGATCTGGTAAAGCTGCTTCTAACTACCCGTGCCTGTATCCTTATTGCAATAAGTCCAAAAACTTTCTGATCCTTAATACCGTTTCTTCTTTCCCCAATAATCCGGCGATTTGAAATACTCCCGGACCAAACTTACCGCCTACCAGCATTATACGCAAGGGTAACATGAGTTCGCCTACTTTGATCTTTTGTGCGGTTACCATTTCCTTAAACAGGGTTTCCAGTTCATCGGGCTTCCAGCTGTCTTTTGGATTATACGCTTGTAGGAGTTTTAAAAAAAAGGCTTGTTTGGTTTCATTCCACTTGGGCTTAACGGCATCCATATCATATTTCCCGGGTGCCTTAAAAAAGAAACCTGCCTGCTCCGCAAAATCGGTTAATAAAGTACAACGTTCTTTTACCAGCGCTAATACATTATCCAAAAGCTGTTCATCGGTTACCCGAATGCCGCTGTTTCCAAGCACCTGCTTAACCTGTTCCCTGAGACCTGAAACCTGCAACTTCTTTATCCATTCGTGGTTAAACCATTTTGCCTTTTCATAATCGAATTTGGCGCCCCCGCTGTGTACTCTCTCTAAAGAAAACTTTTCAACCAACTCGTCTTTGGAAAAAATCTCCTGCTCCGAACCGTCATTCCAGCCCAGTAACGCAAGTAAATTAATGAAGGCTTCCGGTAAAAATCCCTTTTCTTTAAATCCTTCCGTAAGTTCACCGGTGGCCGGATCCGTCCAGTTCATGGCAAAAACGGGAAACCCGTATTTTGCACCGTCTCTTTTGCTCAGTTTTCCGTTAGGACCTAATATCAAAGGTAAATGAGCCCATTGGGGCATCGCTTCCGCTCCAAACAAATATCGCCACAATAAAATATGAACCGGGGCGCTGGGCAACCACTCTTCCCCGCGGAAAACATGACTGATCTCCATCAAATGATCGTCCACCACTACGGCTAAATGATAGGTGGGCATACCGTCCGCCTTCAATAATACTTTATCATCTACAACAGCGGTATTGAAACTCACTTCGCCCCGGATCATGTCGGTGAAGCGCACCGTTTCCGCTTCTGGCATCTTTATCCGTATCACGTGCCTTGCATTTTCCGCTAATAGTTTTTGCACCTCGCTTTCGGACATGGCCAGCGAGTTTCGCATGGCAGAACGTACGGTATGATCGTACTGAGGAGATGGATTTTGATCGGTTTTATAGCGGCTTCTCATCTCCTCCAGTTCGGCGGGCGTATCAAAGGCATAATAAGCATAGCCCTCTTTCACTAACTGTTCGGCGTACTGCCTGTACAGCGCTTTTCTCTCGCTCTGGCGGTAGGGACCGAACGAGCCTCCGTGAATCACACTTTCATCCGGCTCCAGTCCCACCCATTTCAGGCAGTTGAAAATATATTCCTCAGCGCCGGGCACATAGCGGCTCTGATCGGTATCCTCAATGCGGAGAATAAAGCGCCCGTTGTGCTGCCGGGCAAATAAATAATTATATAAAACCGTACGCACTCCCCCTAAATGAAGTCCGCCTGTCGGACTGGGCGCAAACCGTACCCGTACTTTGTTGAGTTCAGCCATAGAGCGCAAAAGTAATACGGATAAATCAATCTTGTTGAATACAATTATCTTAGCGGGAAAATACAACTACCGGGCAATCATTATCCTGCGGTTAAAGCAATAATATCATGTCTTATTTTATAAAATCACCCTGGTGGTTAAAAAAAATGTACAGCAGTTGCGTTTGGGAATTTCCAACGGATAAAAAAATATTGTATCTCACGTTTGATGACGGGCCGTACCCCGAAGCTACTTCCTTTGTATTGGATGAATTAAAAAAATACAACGCAAAAGCCACTTTCTTCTGCATCGGGAAAAATGTTGCAAATCACACGGAACTGTATCGCCGTATAATAGACGAAGGCCACCAGGTGGGCAATCATACTTTCCATCATCTCAACGGATGGAAAACCGGGAATATGAGCTATCTGAAAGACATCAGCGCTGCCGCAAAATACATTGATTCCAGCCTGTTCAGGCCACCTTACGGCAAAATTTCACCCTGGCAGGTAAAACATATCCGGGAAGCTTTAAAGATGAAGGTGATCATGTGGTCGGTGCTGAGTGCGGATTTTGATGCCAAAGTTACCCCTGCGTCCTGCCTGCAAAATGTTGTCCTGGCCGCAAAACAGGGAAGTATTATCGTTTTTCATGACAGTGAGAAAGCCTGGAATAACCTGAAGTATGCACTTCCGGAAGTACTCGCCTATTTTTCAAAGCAGGGTTATTCTTTCGAGAAAATTGAGGGATGAAATTGGACCGCTTTTTGTAATGTAATAATGAAGCAAACACACTAATAATTTGGGCCTGGGTGGAAACCCTGGCCCGTTTTTAATCCGTACCCTATGAAAACTAAGACTAAATTACAATGTTTTTTGATTTTTGCAAGATTTTTCATGTTTAAAAACAGGACTTTCAACTCTTTATGTAAGTTTTGCCTCGTATTTTTACGAAAACCGCAATGCTTTATGTAGTGTTTTTACCCGCCCCGGCGAGTTCTTTTTATAGCAAATAGTAAGTTATATTTATTATATCATCCGTTTCGATCAACGGCGCGATTTCACCCGGATGGGGTGGAGCAAAAACCTATCTTACCATTCCGGTACTAAATTTTGGGGTAAACCGTTAGTAAAACAGTCGTTTTTGTATTTGTTAATTGACCCAATGTGTCGCAACCGCAGCTAATCTATAATTCTTAATTTTACAGCCAGTTTGCATTATATGTACAAAACAGCAGTCATACTTTTATTTTTCTCTCTTTCGTCAATGCTTGCAACTGCCCATTCGGATACTTTGAAAAAGAAAGTGGATATAGCCCGCATCCGTTACCACGAAAACATCGAGAAAGAACAGCGCCAGGCGCTGCGGTTCAACGGGGGCAACGGGGAATGGATCAATGCTTCCGGCAACCGGGATATTAACACCCTGATCACCCATACGCTGATAAATGATATTAACCTGCTGACAGATTCGATTGAAGGAGACAGCCGCCTGGATCACAGGCTGAAGGTAAAATACCTGAGTGGGGTGGAAAACCTGCTTAAAGGGTTTAATACAGGCTGGAAGAATAATACTTTCAATGCCGTTTTTGCCCGTGAACTACTGGAAAACTACAAGGCACTGATGGCGGCAGACATCAAAAAAGAGGATATCCGGAACCTGGTTCAGGCCGCTTCCTATGAAGTGGGGAATATCAATATAAACGGCAGCGGCAGCGCGATGTATGAAAACCAGGGCTTCGAGGCCTCCCGCGTTATACTATTCAGGAAATTCTGCCGCAAATATCCCGACAGGATCCTTGGCATGATGGAACAATACTATAATGTACCCTTTGCCGACAGCCTTATAAAAGTGGCGGCCTACAGGAATCCCAACCAGCTATATGACTATGCGGCGGCCACCCGCACCCAGGCCGGGCGCCTGATAGGACGAAACAGCGATTCCCTGGTGAAAACGATTGCCGCGATAGCCAACAGTAAAAGCGGTCAGCAATACTATCCCTTCCTGGATGAAATTGTTCATGGCCGGCTTACCATGCCCGAGATCTTCCGCGCTATGGACGACAACCTGATGTACTACCGGCTGCTGGTAAAAACGCAAATCAGCTATACGGAACGGCTGATCAAAAAAGACACCGCCCTGGCTTATGATAAATTATTATTCAAACTGCAAGACCGGGCTAAAAACGTTTATATTGAAGAAGTGAATGCCCTGCATGATTCTCCCGATAATGTAAGATTTAAGATACTTGATCCCCTTACCCCGGAGGAATTGTATTACCTGATCGTTTTGGGAGAAGATGTAATGTACACCTCCAGTTATAAAGGGATCTTCAACCGGATGATGCAAAGAATGGCCGTTCCCTCCGGCGACAGCCTGCTGATGAGCGTGCGGTTCGACCGGTTTAAGAAATTTATCAGGCTGGCGGCAGGATACAATAAGCTGGACGAATTTCTGCAAACCATGCCCGATAGTAATTCCCAACGCCTGATGATGGCCTTTGTAAGAGGGCTTGAAAAGAGCGGTACGCTTGAAGACGCTGTGGATGTAGCCGACTCGTACGGGAGTATTAAAAACCCCCTGGTAAAAAAACTAATAGACCAGGAAATAGAAAAGAACCTGCAGCAGGCAAAGGTGCAACATAACAAACGGGCAATCGCTATTTACGATATCCTGCAGGTTATTTTCCAGTCTTCGCAGGACAGTAGTATTGACGTTTCCGCAAAACTCAGGATACCGCCCGTTTACCGGGTCAACTACAAAGATCTTTTAGACGACAACGGCCGGGTGGTACAACAGGTGTTTTTCTATGGAGACCAGGACGGGAAGGAATCGTACGCCAATTTTATGAACATGTTCTCCGGTTCCGAATGGAAGATCAAACGTAATAAGGAATGGGTGGAAATAAGTTCGGCCAAAGGTAAACCGGTATATATTTATGCCAACCTTCCACTGGATTACGAGAAAGGGCTCGACTCCGTTGCCCAGTTTCACCTGCAGCAATATCTGGAAAGCCAGCACCTTCAACCCGGCATCACCATTCACCGCGGTCACAGCTATTGGGTTGGCTCCACCATCAGGAACCTACCACCTTCTTCAAAGATTGTGATCTTAGGCTCCTGCGGCGGATTCAACAACCTGGATGATGTATTGAGAACCTGCCCCGACGCCCATATCATTTCCTCAAAAGAAGTGGGTACCAAAATCATCAATGAGCCTATCCTCAAGGCCATTAACGACGACCTGATGAGTGGCAGGGATGTTGAGTGGCTGCCTATGTGGCGGGATCTGTCGGCCCGGTTTTCCACCGGCGACGCTAAAGAAAGATTTGATAATTACATACCTCCGTATAAAAACCTGGGCGCTTTATTTATCAAGGCATACGCCAAACAAATGGGCGGGATGGAATAAGCGCTGCCGCACAAGCCCCCGCCTCATATCCTTACAAACGGATTGTGTTTTTTTTCAAATCCAATGGTGGTGGGCTCTCCGTGACCGGGATATACCACCGTTTCGTCCGGCAACGCGTAAAGCCGGCTGTGGATACTGTTCACCAGGGTCGGGTGATCCCCGCCGGGCAGATCGGTACGGCCGATACTCATCCGGAACAATACATCCCCGCCAATAACAAAGTGCTGGCGCCTGCAGTAAAACGCAATGCTGCCGGGTGAATGTCCGGGAACAAAAAGCACTTCCAGCTCATCCCCGCCCAACGATATAACGTCATTTTCCCGTATATAAATCAGCGCACCTTTATAATTATCAAAAGGCAGGTTCCACATTAATCCCGACGCGGGGGCATGGTCTAACACCGGCTTTTCGTTTTCGTGAAGGTGCAGCTTTAATCCATATTTTTCTGAAGCCCATTGGTTGCCGAATACATGATCCAGATGGCAGTGGGTGTTCAGCAATAATCCCGGTTGGAGACCATTATCTTGTATGTATGATGCCAGCAACTCTTTTTCCCCGTCATAATAGCAACCCGGGTCAACAATTATACATTCTCCCTCCTCATTGGAAAGCAGATAGGTATTCTCCTGCACCGGATTAAAGGTAAAAACTTTAACAGTGAACATAATATGCTTTTGTACCTTAAAAACGCTAATTTTATTATTTAGAATGTACGAAATTATGGGAATCTTCAGGAAAAGGGTGTGTTACTATTTCGGATGCATGGCCCTGGCTGCGCTTTCATTTACTATGGGGCAGGAAGCGGTTGCACAGGTCAATTCGGTGGAATTCGGGAAAAACAGGGTTCAATATAAGAAATTTAAATGGCGCTATTACCAAACCAGGAATTTTAATATCTACTTTAGCCAAAACGGCCTGGCGCTGGGAAAATATGCGGCGCAATTGGCCGAAAAAGAACTCCCGGGACTGGAAGATTTTGTGGAATACGGCTCTCAGAGAAGGATCAATATTGTGGTGTATAACAGTTTCAACGACCTGGAACAATCCAATATCGGTTTGGGTATAGACTGGCAGAACACCGGTGGGGTTACAAAATTCGTTAACAATAAAATGATCGTTTATTTCAACGGCGATCATGAAAACCTGAGAATACAGATCCGGCAGGGGATCGCCAAAGTGCTGCTGGAGAATTTATTATTCGGCGATGACCTGGGAGAATTTGCCAGCAACCAGGCCCTGCTGGATCTGCCTAAGTGGCTGACCGATGGTTATGTGTTTTATGCCGCTGAAAACTGGAGCCCCGCGCTGGATGATAAATTGAAATCTGCATTGCTTTCGGGCGACTACCGGAGTTTTTACCAGTTCGCGTTTGACAAACCCGAATTAGCGGGTCATGCATTCTGGCATTATATAGCAGAGCATTACCGGAAAGACAATGTTACTTATTTCCTCTACCTGGCCCGCATATACAAAAGCCTGAATTCCGCAAGCCTGAAAGTAACCAAGAAAAAATTCAAGGAAGTGCTGAAAGAGTTCATGGATCAGGAAGCAGACAAATATTATAAGGATCTGAGGGGCCGGAGAAACGCACCCAAAGGAACAGTGGTGGCGCTGGAAGAGGTAGATAAAAACCTTGATTATTACCGTTTCCAGGTAAACCCTAATCCGCGCAACAGTACCTATGCCGTAGTACGATTCAAAAAAGGTATCTACCGCATTGAACTGGAAGATTTCGGATTTAAAAGAAAGATCCTGCTCAAATCGGGCGTGCTTGATAATCAGAACGAAATCAATCCCAATTATCCTCAATTGGCCTGGGACCCCAAGGGCTCAAAACTTGTGGTGGTGTACAGCGAAAAAAACAAATTGAAAATGTTTGTTTTTGATCTGGCGAAACGCCTGAAAACATCCCGGCAGGAACTGCCCGAAGAATTTGACCAGGTGACGGATGTTAAATATATGCTGAATGATAATACGCTTCTGTTCAGCGCAGTGAAAAACGGCTATTCCGATATTTTTGTATATAAGATCCAGGAACAAACGCTGGACCAGATCACCAATGATGTATATGACGACCTTGATCCGTCTTTTGTAGCCTTCCCCAACCGGACCGGCATTATTTTTTCTTCCAACCGGCCTTCGGGAAATGCAGTAAACAGCGATACCGCCCTGCCCTCCAACAACCGGTACAATGTTTTTTTAGTGGATAACTGGAACCGGACAGATTTCAGGCAGATCTCCCAGCTCACCCATTTGAAATATGGCAATGCCCGCTACCCGATGCAATACAATACCAACCATTTTACCTTTGTAAATGATGAAATGGGGATCGCCAACCGTTATGCCGGTTTCTTTACTACCCGCAAAGCAGGGGTGGACACCATATACAGGGTAGGAGACGAGTTGCTTCGCAACCCGGAAACCGCAGAACTGGACTCTATACTCCGGGTTTGGAATAAAAACGAACCCGATTCTGTTGGTTATATGGCCGTTACAACCGATTCTGCATACACTTTCCCCATTACCAACTATCAAAGCGGTCTCCAGGAAACAAGAATAGCGGGCGATGGCGGCCAGGTATCTGAAGTGCGGCAGGAAGGCAACCTTAAAATGCTGTACAAACTGAAAGTGAATGAAGACGCGCTGAAAAGGAGAAACATCAATGTGCGGCCAACAGAATATATGAAAAAGGTGATAGAGCAGGATAAAATGGTAAAAGGAGCGGCCACCATTTACCTGCCGTCAGCCAGGGACACCACCCTCAACGAGGGCGCAGCTTTCCAAAGTGAATTTGAAGACGAAAGACCGGACACCGCTAATGCGGGTCAAGTATTTGAAGCAGCCGAACAGCCGGCGGAGGAAACCCTGCTTTCGCAGGCAAAGCTTTATGACTACCGGATGAAATTTGCCACCGAATATTCCGTTTCCGGTTTTAATAATTCGGTATTAATGACCCGCTGGCAGCCTTATACAGGGGGTAACGGACCGGTTTACCTGACCAATGGCAGCTCCAACTTAAATGGCATTATTAGGATCGGTGTCGCAGATCTTTTCGAGGACATTCGTTTTATCGGCGGTTTCCGTTTGGGACTCAACCTCGATGATAAGGATGTTCTGTTCAGCTTCAACAATACGCGGAAGCGTCTGGACTGGGGCCTTACCTACTACCGTTCCACCATAACCAATTATCCTCTTTTTGACTACAATGATCCAAGAAGCTATATAGACAATAAACTTTTCTCCAATCTTTACCAGGTGAATGTTTCCTATCCATGGGATAAAGTGAGAAGCCTGCGGGCCAATGTAGCTTTCAGAACCGACCGGTTAGCCTTCAGAACCAGCCAGTATTTTCCTATCGAATACGCGCTGGCCGCACCGGACACCATTAGGAACTCCTTGCTTACCCACTTAGAATATGTGCACGACAATACGATCAATCCCACATTAAATATCTGGAACGGGCTGCGGTATAAAATTTATACCGATATCAATACAGACCTGACCAAGGAAAAACAGGGTAAATTAACTTTTAACGTGGGAGCAGATGTTCGCTATTATTATCCCATTTTCAGAAATTTTATATGGGCTGCCCGTGGAGGCGTTGATATTTCCTGGGGAAGTCAGAAAATTTTATATTACGTGGGAGGAACAGACAGTTGGGTCGCTCCTAAATTCAACGATGCCAACAAACCCGCGCCCGATCAATCTTACACTTACCAGTCTTTGGCGGTAAACCTGAGAGGCTACCGGCAAAACGCTGCCAATGGAAATAACGCGATGGTTATCAACAGCGAATTCAGGCTGCCGGTATTCACTACTTTGCTGAGCCGCCCGATTAATAATGCGTTCTTAAGAAACTTTCAACTGGTTCAGTTCGTTGACCTGGGCACTGCCTGGAATGGCGCCTACAATAAAATGAACCGGCCTTACATCTCGTATATGAACCAGGACCGAACCGTGCAGGTTACCTTTAAAGACAACGGCGTAGGGCCTTTTGTAGGAGGCTATGGCTTCGGCGTCAGAAGTACCTTGTTAGGTTACTTTTTAAGGGTAGATGCAGGGTGGCCCATGAGCGGCTTCTTCAGCGGTAAACCGGTGTGGTATTTTTCACTGGGGCTTGACTTTTAAACCGGTTGCGCTTTCGGGCAGGTTAAAGCAGTTTCAGTATTTTGGGTAAAAAGATCAGGATGCCGGCAATTACACTGGCAACCGCACTTAATAAAACCGCTCCCGCGGAAATGTCTTTGATCATTTTTATTTGGGGATGCCGGCCGGGATGAACCATATCGCTTAACTTTTCTATGGCGGTATTGATCATCTCCAACGCGAGAACCATCGTCATAATAAGGATCAGGATCAGCCATTCCGTTGCATTGATATGTAAGATCCCGGCAAGTATAGAAATTATTATTACAATCCCTAATTGGATCTGCCCGTTTCTTTCAGTGGAGAAAAAAACAAGGATTCCCTGTATGGCGTATTTCAGTGAGTGTTTTATGTTCATAATATGTTTTATTGCGGAACTATATATTAAAAATAACATCTGATTTTAAATAATAAACTCGTGGTGTAATTATTTTTGCGGGATATGGGTTTTAAATGGCTGGCTGTCAGCAGTATTTTCATTTTATTCTTTTTTACCGCGGAAACATCGGCGCAGGTGAAAAAACTATATGGGCAGATCCGGGATGCCCATAGCGAAGAACTGATCCCCTTTGCTTCCCTGGAATTTAAAAACACCGCCATAGGCGCCCTCAGTGATTCTGCCGGAAATTTTTCTTTCCGTTTCTCCCACTGGCCTTCAGATACCCTGTTGGTTACTTATGTTGGGTACGAAGATTATGTACTCCCGGTTGACACCACCTTGGAAGAGATCCAGGTGATCATCGAACTGGAAAGAGGAAAAACCAATACGGAAGTAATTATAAAAAGTAAAATCGGGAAAGGATTAATTATGTGGCGCAAGATAGTACAGCACAAGCCATACAACGACCGCGCCAGGTTCGACAACTTTTCTTACGAATTATATAATAAACTGGAAGCCGACCTTAATGACGCTACTAACAATAAACTGATCAAGTTTCCCCTGTTGAAACCTTTTAAGTCTGTTATTTATAAAAATATTGACTCCACCAGCGAAACCAAACCGATTTTACCACTCTACCTCACCGAAACCCTTTCCGATTACTATTATCAAAGGAAGCCCCGGAAAACCCGGGAAGTTTTTAAGGCCGTTAAAACCCTGGGGTTCAACAGCCCGAGCATCAGCAAACTGCTTGGGGGGATGTACCAGAATGTTAATGTATATAAAAACTTCATCCCGGTTTTTGACAAGGACTTTGTGAGCCCTATCAGTGATAACGGCTCAGCCTATTACCGCTACCAGGTACCCGATACGCAGTTTATCGGCGGCAGGCGGTATTTCCATTTTTTGTTTACCCCCAAGCATAAGGGAGAAAGCACTTTTATCGGCGATGCGTGGATCGCGGATTCCTCCTATGCGGTAATGAAAATGAACCTGCGGGTTTCGGAACTGGCTAATTTAAATTTTGTCGAAAAACTGGATCTTATCCAGGAATATCAACTGGTAAATGACTCGGTATGGTTTTTAGCCAAAGATAAATTTGTCGGAGATTTTGTATTCCTGGATAAAAAACGGCTCAGCTTTATCGGTCGCAAAACCAGCACCTACAGGAATATCTTCATCAATGACACTTCGGTTTCCGGCGAACTGGAGAAAAACAAACTCCGGGAGGAAGTGGTGATATCCGATTCCGCCTCGAAGCATTCCGACGCTTATTGGAACGATGCCCGGCACGAAGAACTAAGCGCTAATGAAAGCGGTATATATAAAATGATAGATACCTTGCTGGAGATGCCCAGCTTTAAGCGGTTCACCAACCTGGTGTATTTCCTCGGAACGGGTTATAAGAATGTTGGGAATTATGAAATCGGACCCTGGTACAACTGGATAACAGCAAATACCTATGAAGGGCTGCGCTTACGTTTTGATTTGGGCACCAATACCGGGTTCAACAAAAAAATATACCTGACCGGCTATCTCGCCTATGGTTTCCTTGATAAAAAGCTGAAAGGGAGGTTCCAAGGTCTTTACCTGTTCAACAAATCGCCCCGTTCTACACTACTGGCTTCCTATATCAATGATATAGACAACGGTCAGGTATATTACGATGAGGTAGGCAGTGATAACCTGTTTGCCATTGCCTTAAGAAAACCCAATGTATCTTTTAAATATATAAAAGTAGAACAGGAAAAACTGGAATATTTCAAAGAATGGAACAGCGGGTTTTCGATAACGCTCAACAGTCAGCGCCGGCAATTTACACCGCTGATCAACCTCCCGGTGAAAGACAGTTTCCCGGTCAGCAACGGTGGAAGTCCTTTAAACAGCTTCGAGTTAGGGATCAAACTTCGCTTTGCCTATCTTGAAAAATTCCTGGACGGTAATTTTTACCGGATCAGCCTGGGCAGCGATTTCCCTATTGTAGAAGCACACTATACCAAAGGTATTTCGGGCGTCCTGAAAAGCAGCTATGACTATCAAAAGATCGGCGGCAGTATTTCGGATTATAAGAAAATTGCCCCCTATGGCAGCATTTATTATAACTTGTATGCGGGAAAAGTTTTCGGTACCCTGCCTTATCCTCTGCTTGAAATTCCGCCCGGTAACAACCTGTGGTATTATAATAAATATGCTTTTAATATGATGACCCGCTATGAATATTTAACCGACTGGTATGCCGGTATTAATGTGGAACATAATATTGGCAACGGGCTTTTTCGTTTTATACCCTTAACCCGCACCTTGAAATTCAGGCAATTCTGGAATGCCAAAATTGTTTGGGGCGGGTTAAGCGATGCCAACAGGGATTACAATTTTGGTAATATGGAACATGCATTTAAAGGTCTTGACGGAAACCCCTATATGGAGATCGGAACGGGGGTGGATAATATCTTTAAGGTATTCCGGCTCGACTTTATATGGAAAGTGCTGCCCCGCCCTTTACCTGAAAAAGTATTTGAACGGTTTGGCATCTTCGGTAGCTTCAGGGTAGTCTTTTAATTTTTAACGGATCAATTATGGACATTACATTGCAACAGGCCCAGCAACAGGTGGATCACTGGATAAAAACCTTAGGGGTCAGGTATTTCAGCGAACTGACCAATCTGGGCATATTAATGGAAGAGGTAGGGGAATTGTCAAGACTGATGGTGCGAAAATACGGCGATCAGTCTTTTAAAGACAACGAATCCGCCCGGGACATTGCGGATGAGATGGCCGATGTACTTTGGGTGTTGCTGTGCCTGGCCAATCAAACGGGCGTTGACCTGACGGCAGCGCTGGAAAAAAATTTTGAAAAAAAGAACAGGCGGGACGCCCTCCGGCACCGGAATAATGAAAAGTTGAGATGAGGCTATTATCGTTAAGACAACACTTCCTGCAAAACAGGCAGGGTTTTCATCATTCCAAAATCCTGTATATGCAAAGAATAAAATTGTAACACGGCATCCAGCATTTGCCGTCTTTCCGAATGCGACAGCGATACTTCATGCAATTCCCGCGGCTGCATCACCTTCAACATTTGTGAGACCCCTGCGCATAATTTCCCCTGAATAAAATAAGGATGCATGGGGGCATCACAAACAAACTCCCCCTCGGAAAGATCCAGTATATTTTTTTCCGGGGAATAATCATCCCGTATGCTGAAACCGAAAAACGCCGCCAGGTTTAATGCAAAAAACAAAGGGTAGCCTGCGGTAACTTTCACATCCGCGCTGTCCAGTTGTATATAAGCGTCTTCAATAAAATGATACAAACCGGGATTGTGTTCCGGCTGTTTGATCACTTTTTGTAATAATTCCGTAATAAACAATGCTACAGCATTTTTAGGAACACTAAAAAACAACTGCTGGTAAAGATAATGCCACCGGGCTTCCTTTATACGCTGCAATTTCTTCAGTTCATTATGATAAGCTTCTAATTCCAGTAAGGCCGATGGCTGAAACAAATTGCCTTTTACGGAAGATTTCCGGTTGCTCCGAATGCCATTTATAATATACGACTCCAGTCCAAACAACTCGGTGTACAGGGTGGCAATAACAGAAGAGTCGCCGTAGGGAACGGTACGCAATACGATGCCTTTGGTAGTATAAACCATACGATTGACCCCAAAGCTATAAATATACGGAGGAAAAAAACAGGGTGCATCCCATATTTTCGCAGGCGGGTGAGACACCCGCCTGTAGAACTCACTACCGGTCGGTGGGACACCGACCGGAATGCCGCAGATGGAGCGAAAATTTAGGATACACCCAAAAAACAGGTAGCTCGCCGGAAAAAATAAGTTTCTTTGCATTTTTTGTAAAGATCAACCAGTTCATTATGTGGCAAAAGCTCGGACAGTTCATTTTACGCTATAGGTTAACGCTCTTGATTATATTATTCGCTTCTACCGGCTTTATGCTGTATCATGGACTACAGGTGCATATCAGCTATGAATTTGTAAGAACCATCCCGGTTGATAATCCGCTGTACAAACAATACCTGGAATTTAAAAAGCAGTTCGGCGACGATGGCAATACTTTGGTGATCGGTTGTAAAACCAAAGACCTGTTTGAAAAAGATCTGTTCGAAGATTACGTATCCCTTTGCCGGGAACTTAGAAAAACCGATAAAGTAGAAGGGCTGGTAAGTATTCCCAATGCTGTAAACCTGGTGAAAAATGATAGTACACAAAAACTGGATGTGCGGCCGGTGTTCCCCTCAACGCTTTCATCTCAGGCTGGCCTCGACAGTGCCGCGGCGGTTTTTCATACTCTTCCGTTTTATAAGGGACTCTTATACAACCCGGAAACCAATGCTTACCTGATTGCCGTAAGGATCAATAAGGAAGTGTTGGGATCAAAAGCGCGGGAAAAGGTGATCGGGCAGATTGAAAACCTGGTCTATGCTTTCGGCGATGCGAATAATATTGAGATGCATATCAGCGGGCTGCCGCTTATTCGTACCAATATGGCCATAAAAGTGCAAAAGGAAATGCGCTGGTTTCTCATCGGGTCCGTATTGATCTCCGCGATCATCCTGTTGCTCTTTTTCCGGTCGGTCAGCGCCACGGTGCTGTCGCTTGGAGTTGTTATTGCGGGGGTGATATGGAGTATGGGTATTATGCACCTCTTTGGATACAATATCAGTTTGTTAACCGCACTCATCCCTCCGCTGATTGTGGTCATCGGCATACCCAACTGCATTTATTTTCTGAATAAGTACCATACTTCGTGGCAGGACAAAGGAGAAAAGCATAAGGCGCTGGTGGAGATGGTGGGTCGTATGGGAGTGGTGACTTTGTTTTGCAACATTTCCGCAGCCATTGGCTTCGCGGTGTTTGCATTAACAAAAAGCGCCATCCTGAAAGAATTTGGGATGGTGGCAGGGATCAGCATTATGTGCCTGTTTTTGATTTCCCTCACGGCCATTCCAGCGGTATTGAGCTACCTGCACGCACCAACCTCCCGACATATAAAATATCTTGATTTCCGCTGGCTGGACCGCGTGCTTACTATAATAGAGAAATGGGTATTCAATCATACCCGGATGATTTATCTCATTACAGGACTGGTGATTATATTTTCAGTGTCGGGGATATTAAGATTGAAATCGGTTGGCCATATGGTGGACGATATCCCGCAGACCGATAAGATATATACCGACCTTAAATTTTTTGAAAATAATTTCAAGGGGATCATGCCCCTGGAGATTGTTATAGACACGAAGAAAAAGAACGGGATCGCCGGGATGAGGGCCCTGAATATTTTTCAAAAGATTGATTCCCTCTCTCAGTATATTGCCGCTCAACCTGCCATGGCCCGGCCGCTGTCGCTGGCTGAGGCGCTGAAGTTTGCAAAGCAGGCATTCTACGATGGCGACAGCCTCAATTATGCGATGCCCAATGCTTTTGATGGTGCTTTTGTGGCCGACTACCTGAAAGTGAAAAAAGATACCGGTAGCTCCAATAATACTTTCCGGCAATTGCTGACCGCTTTTATAGACAGTACCCGGCAAAAAACCCGTATCAGTGTGAATATGGCCGATGTGGGAAGCCAGAAGCTGCCCTTTATCCTGGAAGACATAAGGAAAAGATCGGATGAGTTATTTGATTCCACCCATTACAAGGTACAGTTTACGGGAACCAGTATCACTTTTCTGGAAGGAAGCCGTTTTATCATCAGTGGTTTGAAGGAAAGCATTATGTGGGCTTTTTTACTGATCGCGCTTTGCATGTTTTACCTGTTTAAGTCGGTGCGGATCCTGGTTTGCTCCCTGATCCCCAATATTGTTCCGTTAATGCTCACGGCGGGCATTATGGGTTGGGCCGGGGTACCGCTCAAGCCCTCTACCGTTTTAATATTCGGCATTGCTTTGGGCATTGCTATTGACGTAACGATCCGGTTTTTGGTCAATTACAGGCAGGAATTGCCGGGCAACAACCAGCGGGTAAATCCTACCGTTCTTCAAACGATCCATCAAACAGGGATCAGTATCATTTATACCTCCCTCGTGCTGATAGCAGGATTTAGCATTTTTATGTTCAGCGGGTTTGGCGGTACCAAAGCCCTTGGCTGGCTTACGTCCCTCACTTTGCTTTCCGCTACTATTACCAATCTGGTGCTCCTGCCCGTTTTGCTGGCAACGCTGCACCGCCCCAAAAACATTGTACCGGGATCTCCGGCAGACAGGAGCAGCGACCCTCTGCGGTGAGCATCATCCGTGTCATCCACGTTCCATTTGAAAAATTTAAATGCCGCTGCGGTTATCTTCACAATCAAGCAGCAGAAACCTATGATATTTTGTCTTTCAGATAAATTTTACATTGATTAATTGAATTTTAACAAAAGGTTGGCAGCGCCAGGATTTCTTTATCTTTGGGGCTTCATTTCTAAAAATTGAAAAACATGAGAAAAACTTTATCACTAGTCGCTATGCTTATACTCTGGTCGGTATTTGCATGGTCTCAAACAAAAACCATCACCGGTCAGGTTACTGATCTCAACGGCGACCCGGTACCTTTCGCTACCATAGCGGTAAAGGGAAGTACCACCGGGGTCGCCGCCGACCAAAACGGAAGTTTCAATATTACTGCCAATCCCAACGCCGTATTAGTGGTGAGCGCTGCAGGTTTTGAGCAACAGGAGGTGCAGGTAGGCGATCAAAGTACTTTGTCCGTCCTGCTGGTACCGGCAGCCAATCTGCAGGAGGTGGTGGTTACCGCTATCGGGATCAGCCGGCAGGAAAAAGCGCTGGGATACTCTGTGAGCCAGGTAAATCCGGGCTCTCTTGTACAAAATTCCGAGCCGGACATGCTCAAAGGATTACAGGGGAAGGTTGCCGGGGTGGATATCCGCCAGGGTGAAGGTACCCCCGGTGCCGCTACCCGAATTAATATCAGAGGATACACCTCCTTTTTTGGAAATAACGAGCCCCTGATCATTGTGGACGGCGTGTCTTACGATAATGCCCAGTTTAACACATCCCACCAGCTTGAAGGCGGTGGTGCATATCAAAACGGGTTATCCTCTTTAGACCCCAACGATATAGCCTCGTTATCTGTGTTAAAAGGTTCCGCGGCAGCCGCTTTATACGGCTCAAGAGCTTCAAACGGGGTTCTGGTTATTAAAACAAAATCCGGTTCTGCCGGAAGAACAAGAAAAGGAAGCGAGGTAACTTATAGCAGCTCCGTATCCTTCGAAAATGTGGCCAACCTGCCGGAATACCAGAACTCATATGGCGCCGGTAGCGCCTTTACGTATTCCAATGCCAATGGCTCCTGGGGACCGAAATTTGGTACGCTGGATTCCATTGCTACCTGGCCGGACTACCTGGCTGCTTTTCCGGATATGTTTGGTTCCAAAGTGCCATATCAGGCCTATCCTAATAATGTAAAAGACCTGTTTAAGACCGGAATCGTAACGGAAAATTCGATTTCCGTAAGCGGAGGTGATGAAAAAACCTCCCTCAATGCCACCGCTACCACGATGCAGCACAGCGGCTACGTACCCAACTCCAATTTCAGAAGAAACAATATCGCTATCGGTGGAGTTACTCATTTGGATAACGGATTGATCGTAAGGGGCAATTTCAGTTACGGCAATACCGGACAAAAAGGAAGCATGTTTGGCGAAAACCAGATTGACGGGGTTGCTTCTTCCTTTGCAAGATCATTATTTTTGGCCCGGAACTGGGACCTCAATCTTCCTTATGAAGATGTGAACGGACTACCGGTTTCTACCAGTAAAGACCAGTACGATAATCCCAGATGGTCTAACGAACATAACGTAATCACCACGAACAGCGACAGATATGTAGCGGGCTTATCGCTCGAATACGATATCACGAAATGGCTTAACGCCTCCTATCAGATAGGAAGCAATACCTACACGATGAATCGCCTTGAGGTAACAGATATAGGATCAAGGGCGGCCGAGCGGAAGGGGGAAATCGTAGAAGGAAATTACCGCACCCAAACGCTGGAATCTAATTTCTTATTGAATATCAACCCTAAATTAAAAAACAGAGACTTTACTTTAAAAGCCATAATCGGACACAATGTCAATCAGAGAACAGAGAAGATGACTGAAGTGAATGGGAAAGAGATTATATCGCCGGGTATTTACACTTTAGCCAATACCAAAGACAAAACAATCAGAGACACCTATTCCGAAATCAGAAGACTATGGGGTGTTTTTGGCGATGTCACTCTGGGATACCGGAATTATCTGTTTTTGAATGCCACCGGACGTAACGATTGGTCGTCCACCCTTCCAAAAGAAAACAGAAGTTATTTCTATCCATCGGCATCTGCTTCTTTTGTATTCTCAGATGCTTTCAATATGCAAAGTGATAAATTTTCTTTAGGTAAAATCCGTGCCGCGTGGGCGCAGGTGGGCAGGGATGCAGACCCCTATTTTCTGCAAGATACCTATGTCGTACTCGATCCCTTCTTAGGACAATCAACCGCAAGAGCTTCTACTTCTGCGGCTAATGCCAACCTGAAGCCGGAATTTACCACAGAATTGGAGTTTGGCGTTAATCTCGAATTCTTTGCGAGAAGATTAGGCTTTGATGTAACTTATTACGAAAAGAAATCAACCAACCAGATTGCGCCTATAGACGTTCCTTCTTCTACCGGATACCAGACAGCCTATGCCAACTTTGGTTCTGTCAGTAATAAAGGATGGGAAATTGAGGTTCATGGCAGCCCGGTAAGGAATAGAAACTTCAACTGGGAAGTGAGGGGTACCTTTACGAAAATCAAATCCGTAGTTGAAAGTTTAACAGAAGGACTTGAAAGATTAAGTCGCGGAGGCGTATTTACAGATGTAGGCCCTTATTTTGAACCAGGACTGCCCTATGGCTACATCAGAGGTTCAATAAGCGCCAGAGACAATCAGGGCAATTTACTGATTGATCCCAGTTCCGGGATGGTATTAAATGCTAAGGAGCCGGCAATGATCGGCAATCCCAACCCCGATTTTAAAGCGGGATTGATCAATACTTTTACTTATAAAGGCTTCTTCCTGAACGCCGTTTTTGATGTTACCAAAGGTGGCGATCTTTATTCCGTAACCCTTAATTCCATGTTAGGGCGAGGCGTTCTTATGGATACGGAAGACCGCGAGTCTTCCTGGATCATCCCGGGAGTGTACGGCGATCCGGATGAACTGGTTCCTTTAAAAGACAGCAAGGGACAGTCAATCAAAAATGTAACCAGGCTGAGTACCAACGACCTGTTTTTCGCGGGCGGCGGTACCGCAGGCACTTTTGCCATCAACGGGCAGGACGAATGGTCGGTATATGATGCAACTGTGTACCATTTCAGAGAACTCACCATAGGATATAATCTGCCTAAGAGTTTATTCAACAAAGTACCTATAGGCGGCGCAACTTTAAGTTTTTCCGGAAGGAATCTATGGTTTTACGCACCCTATGTTCCCCATTCTTCCAACTTCGATCCGGAAGTGAGCACCTATTCAAGTTCCATACAGGGCTTTGAATTTTCTACGGCTCCTACAACCAGAAGATTGGGCGTTAACCTGAAAATTACTTTCTAAGCTTTAAGAATATAAAATATTTAGGAATATGAAACACTTAAAATATATATTACCCGGACTTCTGATACTCGCAATGTCCTGCACCAAAGGGTATCTGGATGTGAATACGGATCCCAACAACCCCACCACTATGGCAGAATCCAAATTACTTCCAAAGGTGCAGAAGTCACTGGCGGATTATCTGGGGTTTGGAGAAGACGGCGCCGGAGGCTTCAGCTATATACTATCCGTTTACACTCACCAGGTCACTGTACGGGAGTATCCGGATAAATATGGCGCAGAAGGAGTGAATTTGAATACAGCCTGGAATACCATCTATTCCGAAGTGATTCGTAATTGTGAGGAGATCATCAGCAAGTCGGAAGAATCAGAGAATACGATTTATGCCGGAATTGCCAAGATTTTAAAGGCCTATACCTATAGCCAACTGGTGGATATTTTCGGCGATATTCCTTTTTCAGAATCCAACGATTACCAGGGAGGCGCCGGTTTCAGCGCTCCTGTTTTCGACCAGGGGAAAGATATATATCCTCAGCTATTCAGTCTGCTGGATGAAGGAATAGCCGATATCAATAATTCGGCGGCCGAAAATCCAAACAAACCCGGAACAGACGACCTGATCTATGGCGGTAAGATCAGTTCCTGGGAAAATGCTGCAAATACGATAAAGCTTAAGCTTTATAATCAAATCCGGCTGGTGCAGGATGTTTCAGGGCCCGTAAATGAATTGGTATCGGGGGGTAAACTGATCGGCGCTACGGATGAATCTTTTGCTTTTCCATATGGCACGGCCTCTTCGCCAAACGAGAGAAGCCCGTTTTTTGCGGATTATTATGCAAGTCAACGATCCATTAATATAAGCCCCTGGTTTTATGAGATCATGAAGGGATATAACATGATGGATGTTAACGAAATGGCCGAAGATTTTAATGTGTTTTCCGGGATTGAAGACCCCAGGGTTCCCTATTATTTTTTCAACCAGTTAGCGCCTGATGAGCCGAATGTGGAAGGTAATCCATTAGAGTACCGTGATGGCGGATTTACCAGCATCGTCTTCGGTTCCGTAGGAGTCAACAGGGATAAATCGCATGACAAATCTGCTACAGTAACGGGGATTTATCCTGCCGGCGGACGTTATGATGATGGAAATGGAATGGATGGGAAAGGTGTTACCGCAGGCAGCGGAACCGGCGCTGCACCATTCCGTTTGCTTACTTATGCTGACCGGCTCTTTATTGAAGCCGAACTGATCCAGGCCGGAGTAATACCCGGTGGCGCTGCAGCCGCAAAAGATAAATTGGAGGAGGCATTAAATGCCGCGATAGAACAGGTGGACTACGTGGTTGGAAAGGCCGGAACGGTTAATCAATCTGTTCCAAAACTGGCGGGGACGGATGAAGCCGGTGATTTTATTGACGCGGTAGTCGCCCGGTTTGAAAGCAGCAGTGCCGAAAAACAGATGGAAATCATCATGACGCAAAAATGGATATCCATGTTTGGCGGCAACTCCGTAGACGCTTATAACGACTACAGGAGGACGAATTACCCGGTAATCTTTGATCCTAACAATCCGAAAATGGCTCCAGATAAGTTTTTTATACCCCCCGTAGATGGAAATATAGAACTGGATGACGATCAGGACCCCATTCCTGTTATCACCAGCCGTTCTTATCCGGTTAGCCTGCCCTGGAGTCAGCGCGAGCTTGAGCTCAATAGAAATGCACCGGCCCAGAAAACTCCGGCAAGCTTTAAAATATTCTGGATGAACTAAGAATAAGTGTACATAACCTTATTTAAAAACAATAAAGAAACAATTAAGATGAAAAATATATTCAAAACATTCACCCTGATCGCAGTTTCACTGCCTTTGGTTTTTCTCCAGGGTTGCTCGAAAGAATATGGGCCGGACAAAATTCCCAACTTCCCCAAAATGGATGTAGCCCCGGTTCCTAAATTTACTGTTGATGCCTCAGCCGATCTGGTTATCCAACAACCGGAAAATTTCAAAGGTAAATTTACCCTGGATCTTTACTTTCCGGAAGACGCCCGTACCCTCCCGAAATCTGCTGATATCAGCGTTGCAAAAAATCGCGATTACACCAATATAAAAAAACTGAAATCCGGAATTACTTCTTTCCCCGTTACTATAGAAATCACGGGAGCTGATCTGGCTTCTCTTTTCGGAATTGAAGTTGCAGATATTGTACCCGGGAACCGGTTTGAAATTCGGGCTGATTTCACCATGGAGGACGGAACGGTTATACCCGGCTTTGTGGATCTAAATAACGGGGAAACCGCCAATACGGCTTCGTCAGACATCAACGGCTGGCCCGATTCAAAAACCAATGTAGTGTATAATGCAGTATGCCCGCTGGAAATAGAAGCCTTTCTTGGCGACAAAACGGTAGATGATCCTTTCTTCTGGGAAGGCAGTTATCCGGTTACGGTAACTCTCGAAGGAGAAGACGTTCTGGTGGTTACGGGCATCAATGAAACTCCGGGAGTCTCAATGAAGATTAAGATTGATTTCAAATCTTTTATTGCCACCGTCACCAAACGAGTACTTGATCCTGCTCCCTGGTTCTTTTCCTATACTAATCTATATGCAGAAGGCTCCGGGAACGTAGATGCCTGTAACGGAGTAATCACGATGGACTTAAAGTGGGGGGTAGACCAGGGTGGTTTCGGGAATGGTACCTTTATATTAAAACCATAGAAAAGTAGAAAAACTCCCATACCATCCGGATTAATGGAGTAAAAATAAAAACGCCGGAATGTACAAAGTCAATACTTTGTATGTTCCGGCGTTTAGCATTTGAATAGCCAAATTATATAAGACCGTCTACTTATATTGATATTTTACTTATCAAAAAAAATAACTATATCACCACCAACTCATAATACGCCTCCGGCTGCAAGTATTTATTCGCCAACTCCCGAATTTCTTCTGAAGTAACCTCTTTGAAATCCCGGATCGAACGGGAGAAATAATCTTCCCCGAGTCCATTCAGGATCATATTTTTCCAACGGGCAATGATCTGGAACGGCCCGTCAAGATCACCCAACAGCGTACCGATCAGGTAGTTTTTCACCAATAGCAGCTCTTCTTCCGGAACCGGCGTTTCACACAGTTCCCGCATTTCTTTATACACTTCAGCAATGGCAGCTTCACACACTTCCGTGCCGGCCTCTGTACTGATCATCCAGGCTGTTTGTTGCACGTGATTTTGCATATAGCTGTATATCCCGTACGTATATCCCTTCTCTTCCCGGATATTGCTCATCAGCCGGGAGCCAAAATAACCGCCGAACAGCGTATTGAGTACCTGGCTTTTATTATAATCGGGATGAAGTCTTCCGGGGAAATGGCGGGCCAGGCGAATAGCGCCCTGAATGCCATCCGGATCGTTTTTGATCCTGTATCTCCTTTCTTCAGCAGCGTTTACCGCATGCATAACTTCTGGAAGGGGCGTTTGGTTTAAAGGCAAATGACCAAAATTCTCATTCATCATCTCCTCAATATTCCCAGGCAGCTTTCCTGCAACAAAGATGGCGCAATGCCCGTTGGCATAAAAATCTTTGTAAAAACTGCGAAGCTGATCCGCCTGCAGGGCATCGTATGCAAACGTGGAACTGTATTTTCCATAAGGGTGATCAATTCCATATAAATATTCGTCTATTAATCTGTTGGCAACGAAATCACATTTTTCCAGGTTGACCCGGAGTTTCTGTTTCATATTTTGCCGGTAAATCTCAAGCTCCTCCTCCGGCATTACGGCATCGGTGATCAACTCCTGTATTACGGGTAAAGTTTGATGCAGGTGTTTGGTTAAACTGTGCAGGGTAATGCTGGCCGTTTCGTGATAACAATGGCGGTTGAGATAAGACCCATAATATTCAAAATGCTCATTGATCTCAAAAGCCGTTTTCCGGGAAGTGCCGTTTTTGAGCAGGTGGTTGGTAGCCGAAGCCACCAGGTTCTGTGTTTCGTACCAGTTACCGGCTTTGAAAACCAGTTCCACCAGCGCCACCTCTTCCGCACCGGCGTCAATGGCATACACCGCCACTCCGTTGTCCAGTGTAAAATGCCGGTATGGCTTCAGTTCAAGATTATAGGCTATCGCATCTTTTATTTCAGGGGCTGATTGTCTGTTAGGCATCCTTTCTGCTTTCTGGTTATTTGTGGTTCCCGTAATAATAAATGGTGTTGCTGTTATCGGCACTGAAAATAGCGGCTGCTTCCTCCTGCAGATCCCTGGCGGTTACCTTTTGATATCGTTTCAATTCTTCATTGATCATATTGGTATCGCCCAATAGCGTATAAAAGGAAAGACTGCCTGCCCGGCTGATCAGGCTCATATCTTCAAAAGCGATGATGCTTTCGGTTTTGTTTTTCACCTTTTCCAATTCTTTTTCCTGCACCGGGCTGTCGGTTATCTTCCGGAGTTCCGCGTCCACAGCGGCTTCGGCTTCCTCCATTTTTACTCCCTGCACCAGCTTACCTTCTATAGCCACCAGTCCGGCATCAATGCTTCCGAAATGGTAGCAGCCTATATTGCTGAAGATCTGCCTTTCTTTCACAAGGGATTGAAACAGCCTGGAAGATCCGCCGCCGCTAAGGATCTCCGTAGTCAGATCCATCGCGTAATAATGCGTATCCAGCCGGGGGCAGGTATGCCAGGCTTTATAGAAAGCATCCACCGGCACGTTGGCATGAATGTCCAATTGATGATGCTGCGTTTGAACAGGTTCCCCCGGAAGATGGCGGATGTACTTTTCACCGGAAGGAATATCGCCAAACCATTTTTCAGCCAGCTCCACTACCTGCTTTGTACTAACGTGACCGGCTACGGTAAGAATAGCGTTCACCGGCCGGTAATGTTTGAAGAAAAACTGCTTTACATCATCCAGCGTGGCATTTTCTATATGACTAAGCTCCGCTCCGATGGTCATCCACCGGTACGGGTGTTTCCGGTAGGCCAGCGCGCGCATTTTATGCCAGGCGTCGCCATAAGGCTTGTTAAGATAATGCTCTTTAAATTCTTCACATACCACCTTCCGTTGTGTTTCGAGGCTTTTTTCTCCGAAAGCCAGGCTCAGCATCCGGTCGCTTTCCAGCCAAAAAGCCGTTTCAATATTTTCCGCAGGCAACTGGCAGTAATAATTTGTCAAATCATTGGTGGTATAGGCATTGTTTTCTCCTCCTGCCCGCTGTAGCGGCTCGTCGTATGAAGGAATATGAACCGAACCGCCAAACATCAGGTGTTCAAACAAATGAGCGAATCCTGTTTTCGAGGGGTCTTCGTCCCTCGCTCCCACATCATACAAAACGTTCACTACCGCCATAGGAGTGGAATGGTCCTCATGAACGACGACTCTTAACCCGTTGTCCAAAACAAACTGTTCAAACTGAATCATACAACTTCATTCGCTTAATAAAAGAGTGCAAAATTAGCTATAATATACGAGACTAAGGGAGGCAGGCGTTTCCCGTTTCCCGGATTTTGTTCCATCTGTTACATTTTGGCAGGTGCCCACCGTCCCGTAGTGCGTTCTATCCCACCCGCCTGCGAAAATCCGGACTTTCAACGCGGGATTTATTCATCTGTGGTTTGCCGCAATGAGAATCGTTTTCACCTGAGTTAAATGCGCCGGGGTCAGCGTATGCTGGCGGGCTTCAGCATCAGTTCCATAAGGCTGTCGTTGCGGTTGATGATGATCTTTAGTTTTTTGTTGGGTACCTGAAGCAGATTTTTATAAACCTGGATATTATTAGAGAGGTTGTTGCCCACACCGATCAGTATATCGCCTGTTTTAAAGCCCGCTTTTTCACCCGGAGAGCCGGGGATAACATCCTCCACGTATATCCGGCCTTCAATGGCATAAATACCCAGACCGGTATAGGCGTAATCAAATGGCGCGCGGTAATGTGAGTTGGGAAGAAGATGAATTTCGCGCTCTGCATAATTAAAGGTTATATTGAACCGCCTTAGTAAATCATTTCCTATCAGGCCGGCCAGAAAAGGATAAGAGGTAATGTTGTAAACGTCTTCAAAAATATAGGTGGGTACTCTTTTAAACCGGTAGGGGCCTATTTTTACTTTTTTTACTGTGGTCAGCCGCATTTCCATCTTTCCGCCAATACCCTCCGCCTGCGTAAGCACTATTTTTTTATTGGGCCGCAGGACGGCGCTGTCCGTGTTAAAATTATCGGACAGCAGAAAACACAAACCCGCACCCGTGTCAAAATAAAACCTGGAATTTATTTTCCTGGCATCTTTAAAATCGGCGTTCATCACCGGTATGGTGGTGAGCAGCGGCTTAAGCACATACCCGCCCCGTTTGTACTTAAAATCGCCCTGCGAATAAACCGATATCAACAGTTGGTCGTAATCAATTTGCACAATGAAGCGGCTGAAAAAACTGAACCCGATGATGCCGTCAATTTTTACACCATATACGCTGGAAAGAATATCATAATCATTGACATGGAAATTCAGGCTGTCAATAGAAAGCCCCGGTAAATGCAGGGTGGCATTGTACAGGAAATTCACCTTTCTGATGCCGGCTATTCCTCTTATGGTTCTTTCGGATGGCGTGGTGGGGATGGCTAATTCCTCCACGGTGGTAGAATCGAGGGAGATACCTCCGCTTCCGGTATCTAAAATAAAATTCAAACTATCCGGATACTGATCTACCGTAGCCCGGACGATAATTATACCGCCGGTGAATTGGTGAAAGCTGAACTGTGTTATTAATGTTGCCGGCTCATTCGTCCCTTCCCTCACCCCATCCGCATTTCCGGCAACGCTTTTCATCGAAATGAGCGTCGTGATCAACAACAAACCGGCAAATGATCTTTTCATCCGCATATAGAGATATTAAAGCAATCCCGGGAGAAAAATACGGATTGAGTTAAACGGGCAAACAACTGGTATTATTCATTGACCACAAGCCGGAAACCGTTTCCATGAATGTTCACGATCTCAATATCGGGGTCTTCTTTAAGGTATTTTCTGAGTTTGGCAATATAAACATCCATACTTCTCCCGTTAAAATAAGTATCGCTGCCCCATATGCGCTTTAATGCAATTTCTCTCGGCAACAAGTCATTCTTGTATTCCGCCAGCATCTTCAGCAGTTCGTTTTCTTTGGGCGACAGGGTTTGTGTTTTCCCGCCGACAATAAGCTCGCGCAACCGGGGATTGAAATGATAATTCCCCAAATCGTACTCCACATTCACCGATTCTTTATTGAGGTCTTCATTCCGTTTAAGAATCGCTTTAATTTTCAGCATCAATACCTCGCTGTCGAATGGCTTTGTGATATAATCATCCGCACCCAGTTTATACCCCTGAATAATATCTTCCTTCATTGTTTTAGCAGAGATAAAAAACAAGGGCACATCCGGGTTGATATCCCTGATTTCTTCGGCCAGCTTAAACCCATCCATATTGGGCATCATCACATCCAGCAGACACAGGTCAAACTTTTCCCGCTGAAAAGCCGCCAGACCCAATCTGCCGTCTCTTTCCAAAATGACATCATAATCATTGAGTTCGAGGTAATTTTTTAACACCAGTCCCAGGTTCTGATCGTCTTCACACAGTAATATTTTATGCTTTTGTACTTCCATAATTCTAACGTTTATTGACAAATAAATATAATTTGTTTTCTATTCATAATAAAATCCGGATAATCTTTTGTTAAATGGAGCTTTAAATATACGAATCTTATTTTTGCATATAAAATATTCACCCATGCGCTTAACCCCGGAAAATAAATTCAAGAAGCTCATTGTGATCGGAGACCGCCTCCTGATAAAGCCGCGGCAGTCGGATCAGAAAACGGCCAGCGGATTATACCTTCCTCCGGGCGTGCAGGAAAAGGAAAAGGTACAACAGGGATATGTGATAAAAAGCGGCCCGGGATATGTGATCCCTATGCCGGTAGAAGATGAACCCTGGAAAACCGATGAAGAACAGGTAAAGTATATCCCTCTTCAGGCCAAGGAGGGCGACTTAGCTATCTTCCTGCTGAGCGGGGCTACGGAAGTGATGTATGAAAACGAAAAATATTTCATAGTGCCGCAAAGCGCTATTTTGATGTTGGAAAGAGAGGAGGAATTATAGAAAATTTTATTACCCGGATGTTGGGTTATTCGTTTATCTTTCAATAAATTTTTTGAATATGGCTGACAAGGATTCCTTCATACAATCCGTTAACAACGGATATACTTTTAAGGGAGAAAGTTTTACAATAGGAGGCGCAATCCTGCAGGGAGAAGTATTGAAAGAGGCTATGGTAAAGCTGCCTCTGAGAACAATGAACCGCCACGGGCTGATTGCAGGCGCCACAGGAACCGGTAAAACCAAAACCCTGCAGGTGATCGCTGAAGGACTGAGCGACGCCAGCGTGCCGGTATTGCTGATGGATATCAAAGGCGACCTGAGCGGGTTAGCGGCTGCGGGTTCTGTGAACGATAAAATCAAAGAACGATATGGGAAGATGGGGTTGGAATATGTGCCTGCGCCCTACCCCGTGGAATTAATGAGCCTGAGTGAGGAGAAGGGCGTTCGGCTGCGGGCAACCGTTAGTGAGTTCGGTCCTGTCCTGATCTCAAAAATCCTGGGCTTAAACGATACGCAACAAGGCCTCGTAGCGCTGATTTTCAAATATTGCGACGACCATAAGATCCCCCTGCTTGATCTGAAGGACTTTATTAAAATGCTGCAATATATCAGTGATGAAGGAAAGGCTGAAATAGAGAAAGAATACGGGAAAATATCCACTACCAGCACCGGTACGATCCTTCGGAAAATAATAGAACTGCAGCAGCAGGGAGCCGAAATATTTTTTGGAGAACCTTCTTTTGAGGTGGACGACCTGATGCGGGTCAGTGATGACGGCAGGGGAATGATCAACATACTGAGGGTAACGGATATGCAAAACCGCCCTAAACTATTCTCCACTTTCATGTTGCAGTTGCTTGCCGAGCTTTATGCAGTATTGCCCGAAGAAGGAGACCTGGATAAGCCTAAGCTGGTATTGTTTATTGACGAAGCTCACCTGGTTTTCCAGGAAGCAACGGCTGTGTTGTTGCAACAAATAGAAACCATCATCAAACTTATACGTTCCAAGGGCGTAGGGATTTTCTTTTGTACGCAAAACCCGCAGGATGTACCCGCCGCCATTTTAAGCCAGTTGGGATTGAAAGTGCAACATGCTTTGCGTGCATTTACCGCCGCCGATCGTAAAACCATCAAACAGGCCGCGGAAAACTATCCGGAAACGCAGTATTATAAAGTGAATGACCTGATTACTGAATTGGGGATAGGCGAAGCGTTCATTACTATGCTGAACGAAAAAGGTATTCCCACTCCATTGGTACACACTTTGCTTACTTCGCCCCGGTCGAGAATGGACGTGTTAAGCGATACGGAGATCAATACATTGGTGGCTCAATCCAAACTGGTGAAGAAATACGCACAATCCATTGATAATGAAAGCGCCTATGAAATATTATCTGCAAAATTAGCGGAGGCTGAAACCCGTTCGGTTGAAAAAGCCAAAGCCAATCGTGCGTCTAAACCCGAACCTTCGGTCTTAGAAAAAGTTTTAGACAGCTCGGTTTCCAAACAGGTTCAAAGAACAGCGGCTTCCATTATTACCAGGAGTCTTTTGGGCGCTCTCGGCTTAGGTGGTAGAAGCAGTACAAAAAAGAAAACCAGTTGGTTCTGAACAGGTTACAAACCTTTTGCTTTTGCAAATAACAAGTTATTACGTTTATACGAAAACTATTTAGCATTTATAATATAAAAAATCTAAGTAGATACCACTAAAAGGGTATTGTTGTAACGATATTCCTCCCTATCTTTGACTCGGTTTTTCATAGGATATTGGATTTTAAAAACGGGCTGGATTTCTATCCTGGCCCTTTTTTTTTAGGCTTAGTTTCCCGGCATAACCGGTCTCGCCCATCTCCAGGTAATCCTCTTCCAGCAAGTGTTTGATAATGTATCGTACCTTAGCTTCATCCGGTGCCTGAAGTTGTTGCATCAATTCCTTCATTGTCAGCGGTCCGTTCACCAGCGCTTGGGTGATCGCCGATTGTAATCCCGAAAAATCCATACGTGACAGCCTGTTCTTTTTCTTTTCGATACAATTATCGCAAATCATACACTGCCTTGTAGTATGATCATTGAAATACCGTGCAATTATTTGTGCGCGGCATTCTTTGCTGTTGGTTGCATAACCCGTGGCCGCTTTGATCCGCTCTGTATATTCAGCTTTTCTTTTTTGATAATTTTCTACGTTTATATGAAGGTTTTCGGTTGCCATCCTGTTCCATAAAAATCGCAGCTGCGGTGTGTCCTTCTGAGGCTCATAAATGATAATACGCAATGAGCCGAGTTGCAACAAATGTTGTTTCACTTCGTTGACGCTCACTTTCAAACGCTTCGCTATTTGTTTTTCACTTACCGGTACGGGCACGTCAAAAATGCCCGCATAAGAACGGAGCAAAAAATGGATATATGGAGTGAGCGCCGGGTAATCCGCTTCTGTTTGCCGGAGCGTTTGTTTCCCGCAACAAAACACGACGGTGGAAGGACTGAAAAACTGTTCGTTAAATTCTACCAGGCCTTCCTGCTCCAGCGCTTTAATGGCGTAAACAGCTGTTAATTTATTCAGTTTAAAGATGCGCGTAAATTCCTCCGGGTCAAAGTCAAAATAAAGATCCTTCCCCGCGCCGGCAGGTAGCTGAATGTAATTTACGATACACTGATATATATGCCTGATCGTTTCCAGTGAGGGATAGCGGATGCCGGGCTGTTGTTTCAAATCATCAAGATCCTGCTCCCTGTATAATAATACCGCGTACGATTTTTTGCCATCCCTCCCGGCACGTCCGGCCTCCTGGTAATAATTTTCCAGGCAGTCGGGAATATCTATATGGATGACGGTTCTTACATCCGGCTTATCTATGCCCATTCCAAAGGCGTTGGTGCATACCATGATCCGTACCCGGTCTTTGACCCAGTTTTCTTGTTTTTCGTTCCTTTCGTCATGCGTCAGCCCCGCGTGATAATAATCCGCACTGATATGATGCAGCTTCAAAAACTCAGCGATCTCTTTGGTGCGTTTCCTGCTGCGGCAATATACAATACCACTCCCCGGCACCTTTTGGACTACTTTAAGCAACCGGTCCACCTTTACATCGGTATTGAATACACTGTATGAGAGGTTGGGTCTTTCGTAAGATTGCTGAAACACCCGTTTCTTCCCGAACTGTAGTTTATCGCAGATATCATCCTGTACCGCTTTGGTAGCGGATGCGGTAAGCGCCAGCAGCGTTACTCCGGGCTTTTCCCCGCGTAACGTGGCGATCGTCAGGTAAGCGGGCCGGAAATCATAACCCCACTGCGAAATACAATGCGCTTCATCTACGGCAATCAGGTTGACCGGCAGAGCGGGCAAATACTCCTTAAACAAATTGGTATTAATTCGTTCCGGCGCGATATACAGAAATTTAAAGTTTCCGTACAGCGCATTGTCCAGGGTTTTCCGTGCTTCCATGAAAGACATCCCGGAATGGATCTGTAGCGCCGGTATTCCTCTGTCCTTCAAATTTTGAACCTGGTCTTTCATCAAAGCGATCAGCGGTGTGATCACCAGGCATATTCCTTCAGAAGCCAGTGCGGGAATCTGAAAACACAAGGATTTGCCTCCGCCTGTAGGCATAATTGCCAAAGTATCCTGCCCAGCCATTACGGCGCGGATAATGTCTTCCTGCAATGGGCGGAAAGACGGGAAGCCCCAGTAGGATCGTAATATGGAATGAATGTCTGCCAACACCGGTTGAAAAGACAAAGATCATTCAATAGCCGGGGAAAAAACCAAATTTTTAGAAACTGTATTTGTTGTCGCTGATCAGTTGGTCTGCAATCCGTCGCCTCGCGTCCTTGCTGTTGAACGGAGCTGCTTTGGTAAATCGTTTGATCCCCAGCAACATCATGCGTTGTTCATCTCCGCTGGCAAAGGCGTTGATGGCGTCTCTTCCGCTTTTGTTGACACGGTCTGCGGTATCGTATAAATAGGTTCTTGCGATATCAAGGTATGGCGCGGAATTTTCCGGCTGGTCTGATATTTTGATAGCCCGCAATAAAGCGCTTTCCGCATGAAATACGTTGATGGCCATATCGGCTATATGCATTAAAATTTCCTGTTCGGATTCAATTTTCATCATCAGCTTTTGCACTGCGGCGCCTGCCACCATCAGAACTGCCTTTTTCATATTGGCGATCAGCCTCAGTTCTTCCGAAAACGCCGATCCTTCGCCGGAGCCGAACTCCGGGATACTCATCAATTCTTTTTGAACAGCGGTTGCGGGCCCCATCAGATCCAGCCTGCCCTTCATTGCCCGTTTGAGCATCATATCTACCGTAAGCAACCGGTTGATTTCATTGGTGCCTTCAAAAATACGGTTGATACGGCTGTCGCGGTAGGCTCTTGAGATGATGTATTCGGCACTGAACCCGTTGCCACCGTGGATCTGTACGCCCTCATCCACCACAAAATCCAGTGCTTCACTACCAAACACTTTTAGCATCGCGCATTCAATAGCGTATTCCTCTGCCGCGCCCAGGAGGGTTTCATTGAACGGCTTACCGCTCTGCAACAAAGCCTTTTCTTTATCATCTATCCATTTGGCGGTGCGGTAAAGCGCGCTTTCGGCAACCCATATCCGGATGGCCATTTCGGCAATTTTGTGTTTCATAGCGCCAAACTGTGCTATGGGTTGTTTAAACTGCTCCCTGGTATTGGCATATTCAATAGAAGTGGTAGCCGCCGATTTAGCCCCACCCAAAGCTGCAGCGCACAATTTGAGCCGCCCGATATTGAGGATATTGAATGCAATGATATGCCCCTTCCCGATCTCCCCCAATACGTTTTCTACGGGTACTTTAGCATCCTGGAAATACAGTTGCACGGTAGAGGAACCTTTAATGCCCATTTTATGCTCTTCCTGCCCCTGGGTAAAGCCTTCGGTACCCCGTTCTACAATGAACGCGGTGAATTTGTCTCCATCCACCTTTGCAAAAACGGTGTATATATCCGCGAAGCCGCCATTGGTGATCCAGCATTTCTGCCCGTTCAGCAAATAATATTTCCCGTCGTCGCTCAGCCGGGCCGTTGTTTTGGCACTCAGGGCATCGCTCCCGCTGTTGGGTTCGGTAAGACCATAAGAGCCTTTCCATTCCCCGGTAGTGAGCTTGGGAATGTATTTTTCTTTCTGGGCATCGGTTCCAAAGTATAAAATGGGCAGTGTGCCGATACCGGTGTGCGCTGCCATTGCTACGGAAAACGAGTAGCCGCAGCCCAGCCCTTCATTGACCAGGGTTGCCGTTACAAAATCTTTCCCCAAACCTCCGTATTGTTCCGGGATAGCCGTACCTAATAAACCCTGCTCGCCTGCTTTATCCAGCAAAGCGGGCATCAACCCTGGTTCCAGGTCATCAATACGATCTATGATGGGTAGTATTTCCGATGAAATAAAAGAAGTGCACATTTCCAGGATCATCTTTTGCTCCTCGGAAAAATCTTCGGGAACAAAAATGTCTTCGGGTTTGGATTCTTTAATGATCCATTCGCCTCCTTTTAATGCCGTTGAAGCTGTGGGAGTTTCTGCACTCATATGGGTATTATTTTATGTTTTTTAATAATCAGCGTTATCATTATTTCAGGTTGTCATATACTTTTTGCAAAACGGATTTACACAGTTCAATCTCTTTTTCCGATACACCGGTCAGCGCTTCATTCAGGGTTTGGTTTGCCAGATCCATGGTCTGATCCCGGAGAGCGCCCGCCGTTTCACTCAAAAAGATCAGGTTCATACGGCGATCGTCAGGCGCCGGAACCCGCTTAACCAGTTTTTGTTTTTCCAGGTTATCCACCAGCCGGGTAATACTGGGCTTATCGCGGAAGGTAGCGTTGCCCAGTTCCTGCTGGCTTACTCCGTCCTGCTTCCATAGATGGTATAGAACGCTCCACTGCTCTATTGTAATATCTATGCCGTGCTTTTTAAAATTTTTCTGCAGGCGCCGGGCGATAGCAGTGGAAGCCAGCCCTGTGATAAAACTATATAATTCTCCCCGTTTAAATTGATTCAAAGACATTTAGTTAGTTATGCAACTAATTCAAAGCTATGAATATTCCTGCTGATTTAGAGTTATTTGTTATACAAAAGAAAAACAGATAACGCAAGCCCAATCTTCTTTATTATTGTTTCTTACGACCTGCCGCTGCTGGTGAAGGCCGGAGAAGCATTTCGTGAGGCACGAACCACGGCGAGAGACAAATAAAAAATACTCAATGGTTGAAGCGTGTTTTATTTCATCAGGACAACAGGAAATAATTGAAAAGAGGCTGTCTTTCTGAGACAACCTCTTTTCAAGGGTTGTAACGTTAATTCAGGATATATAAACGGTGGTCAACCCGGGGCATTCTCCGTTCTAGAAACTTTTATCTTCCACATCCCACCTCAAACGTGTAGCTCCGGTATCCGGACCACCCAGGCTGGCCGCTGCAGCTTCAGCAGCGCCGCTGTTGGTATTATATTCAGCGATGGGGATCTGTACCCTGCGTACCCCGGGGATAGTAGGGATCTTTCCCGCGCTCAGGTTCACAATTACAGGAAACAAAATCGGATATCCGGTTCTCCGGTATTCTGCCCAGGCTTCTTCTCCGTCCGGGAACATAGCTATCCACTTTTGCGTGATAATTCTTTCGAGTTTTCGGTCATTATTATCGGCGTCATCCCATTTGATGGTAATGGTGCTTAAATAAGGTGAACCATTAAGAATATCATTTTCGCCGGGAGTCACTGATTTAGGATCAATGTAGGGTTTGGGTTTACTGGTGGCATCGTTCTTGTAGGCAGCTACCTGAGCGTCTAATCCATACATTTCAAAAGAACGGTCAATGCCTGTTTCATAATTGGTCTCAGCATCTCCGGCATTTGACCATCCACGTAAAGCAGCTTCGGCTTTCAAAAACCAGGCTTCTGCTGCCACCATTAACTGCATTTTGTCAGGATATTTAACCACCTGGGAATAGAAATCATACCGGGACTTGGAATCAATATCTATTCCCGACCTGATCCCTTTGTATTGCCCCGAAACTGCGGGATCTTCAGCGGGTACAAAATATTTGCTGATACGGGGATCATTGTAACCGCCCATAATAGATTCCATCGGGGCCCCCATCCGGATATCACTCCATTCATAACCAATAACATTCAATGGATGGGTTACGCTGAGGGTAATGTAACAATTATGGCTGTTTACTGACAGCAGTCCTCCATTTGCCGGGTCCAGCGCCTTCTCTCCTTCAGATTTTGCCAACGTCGGATCAATATAAGCCAGGCGCAATGCCAGCCTGAGTCTTAAAGTATTGGCATAGCGCAGCCAGTTATTGTAATTGTCTGAGGAATACGCCAGATCCGCTTTTTTCATCTGAGTAGATACCGAAGACCCAGTCAATCCTTTCAATGTACTGATAGCCGATTCAAGATCGCTGAAAAATAGCGGGTAGATATCCTTCTGTTCATCATACGAGATGAAATTTTCATCGTTCAGCACATTATACTGACTATAGATAATAGGCCCGATTTTTTCGCTTACCCTTGCCATAGCCGACACCCTGACGATACGGGCCAACGCATCCAGGTCTTTATAACTCTCGTTTTCCGCAGCCAGTTGGATTACTTTATAGGCAGGGTTCATCACATTCGTATATCTGTCGTTCCAGATACTTGAGTTCCAACCATCCACCAAATCGTAGGTCATGTTGTTAGAATTGGATCTGAAATTTGCTTCAGCGCCCATGTAACCGCCCCAACAATCACTGGTGAGGTTTTCTGCGAGCTGATAAGTACCCACATCCTGTGGAATGATGGACCGCTGTGCTTGCTGAAGAAAAGCTGCTACAAGAGTGAAATCCGCATTAACCTGTTCATCTGTTAGGTTCAGCGGATTGGTATTGTAATCTTTAAAGTTTTTAGTACACCCGGTTAACATTACCAGAAGCGGTAATGAACAGGCCAAAAAACAAAATGAATATTTGAATGTACGCATATTAAATTTTTTAAGTATTGACAATATTCCGGTATCTTAAAATGTAAGTTTAAGATTTAATCCATAACTCCTTGTAGTAGGCAAACCGAATATATCATATCCCTGGCCACCGACGCCTGTATAAGTATTTAATTCAGGATCATAAGGCGCATTGTTTTTGAAGAAGAATAAATTCTTTCCAATGAGACTTATCGTTGCACTTTTGACTACGTTTGATTGCAGGGGGATCCGGTATGCCAACGCTAAATCACGAAGCCGGATATTAGTAGCGTCGTAAACCTGCCCTTCTATAATACCATCCCTGTTACCAACGCCCTGATACCAGTTTTGCGGAGGCACCTGTGTTACAGATGTACCATCCTGTTTTACGGCATCCACCTCTACATATCCTCTGTCACGCGCATCGGCGCTTTCCTGGCTGTACCCCCAGGAATTGAGATAGCCCATGGTGGTGCTGATCACATTGCCTCCAAACCGGGCGTCAATATTTAAACTTGCAGAAAATCTACCGAATTCAAATGTATTGCCCCAGCCAACAATAGCTTTTGGATTTGAGGTTCCGATGTATCCGTCCTGCGGATCTCCCAAAGGAGTGCCATCATCGCTTACCACTATTTTACCCTTATTGTTTCTTAGGAAAGGCTTGCTCCAGAAATCGCCAAACGAACCTCCAACTCTCAATACATTGAAGTTACCTCCGATTCCGTAGGTAGCGCCTAATTTCGGATGCAATTCTAACACTTTGTTCCTATTGGCGGTATAGTTAAAACCTGTTGACCAGATAAACTGATCCCCCTTAATAACATCATAGTTCAGAGCTATTTCCAATCCTTTGTTTTCCACATCACCGGCATTTAAATAAAGGGTGGTATTTAACAGACCTCTTGGCCCCGTGAAGGATACATATTGGTTAATTGTATTGGTTTTATACAAGGCGACATCAATATTCAATCTATTGCTGAAGAAACGCCCTTCATAACCTAATTCATAGCTGCGGCTTAATTCCGGTTTCAGGGGTTCATCACCAAATACACCGGCATTATTGATATCAACACTTCCATTGCCAAACCTTGCCTGCGGAATGATAGATGCAAATTGAGCAATGTCATTACCTACCTCAGCATAGGTAAAACGCAACTTACTCAGGTTATTCCAATCGGGAAATTTCATCAATTCAGACAGTACAAGAGAAAGCCCTCCGGAATAATAAAAGTAGCCGGACTTTTCGCTTGGTGTATTAGCCAATGAGGACGACCAGTCGTTTCGAGCTGTGAGATCAAGGAAAATCATATCCTTAAAACCCAGGTTGGCCGAGCCAAAAACAGCCTGTTTTTGCAGTCTTCCAAAAGATTCTATTAAAGATGCGATGCTATTGGGTTCTTCCCTATAAATGGCATTCAATAAAAAGGCGTTGGCGCCCTTCAGCTTCCTGGCATCCAGGGACCATCCGGTATTCCTAAAATCACTCACGGAGGCACCGGCTGTAAAATTCAATGCAAAGTTGTCTCCGAGATCCCTGTCGCCTATTAAAAGTATATCACCATACAAATTGAGTCCACTGCTTTCCTCCCTGAGGTATCTGCCATTATCCACCCCAGCGGCAGTACTTTGTCCCGATATTACCCCTTGTGTTCCAGCATACACTTTCCTTTCAAACTTATTCCACATCTGATTCAGCGTACCCCTCGTGGTTAAAGTCAGCCAGTCGTTCAGAAGGTATTTTAGATTAACTGCTCCAATCACGTCATACCTTGTTTGATCGGTCGGATCGCGATAAAGAGCCCAGTATGGGTTTTGTTCGTGGTGTGTACCGCCGAGGCCGGCATCGTAATTGATGTCAAACCAGTTCTGTAGATACAGGTTTCTCGTGGTTGAGAAATATTCAAAATTCTCTTTATAAGAGTCAAAGTCGAGATTACGCGGAAACATATATAAACCGGGCAGCACCCCGAAGTATAAACCCGATGCTGGTCGGTTGTGAATCTTTTGAGAAGAATACATCAGACTTCCGTTGAAGATCAGCTTATCATTGAAGAATTTGGTTTCATTACGGAAGGTAACGGTATTCTGATTAAAGGTATTAGTAGGCATAACACCTTTATTGGTCGTATTAGCATAAGAAAAAAAACTTTGGCTTTTTGAGTTTCCTCCACTCAGGCTAACACTATTGATCAACGTACTACCCGTGTTAAAAAAGCCATCTACATGATTTTTGAAATCACCCTTGGGTCCCCAGCTTTCTTCTGCATCACCTTTCGCCGAAGGCGATTGCGCATAACTAAATTGAAGCTTGGGAAGAAAAAATGCCTGATCCAGCATAGCGCTGCTGGAGACCTCCACCTTTGTGGTGCCAGCCGTACCTTTTTTAGTGGTGATCATAATGGCGCCATTGGCACCCTCACTCCCGTAGAGAGCAGATGCAGAAGCTCCTTTCAATACGTTGATGCTCACAATATCATCCGGGTTCAGCATACTAAGAACATCGCCCCGGTCAGTATTTCCGCCGAAAGGACCGGTGGGGCCGCTGCCCCCTGTGTTTACGATAGGCAATCCATCAACTACGTATAACGGCTGATTATTACGCAGGGATTTTAGCCCGCGGAGTGTAATATTAACAGACCCACCTATACCGGAAGAGCTCCTGTTAATTTGTAATCCGGAAACTTTTCCGATCAGGCTATTCATCATGTTGGCATCCTTGACCGTTGTCAAATCATCTCCTTTAATAGTTTGAGTTGAATAGGTCAGACTTTTTGCCTTTCGTTGAATACCCAATGCCGTTACCACCACTTCTTCCAATGCCGAAGACTTGGTTGCCATCATTACAGAAACACTATTATCGTTTGCCGATACATCTACCTCGGTTGTCTCATAGCCAACAGAGGAAATTTCCAGCACAACATTTCCTGATGGCACCGAGAGGGAAAAATTTCCATCATTATCAGTAATAGTCTGGGTATTACTGCTTTTAACTTTAACGGTGGCAGAAGGCACTCCGTTATTATTGATGTCAGTGACACGGCCATTTACCTGGCGGGTTTGTGCTGACAGAGTGCCGGCTATTATCATAAATAGCATAAGTAACTTCAATTTTGTCATAATCAACAATTTTGTTTAGTTAAAGAAAGTTCCCGTTTAAAAAGAGGGATAAACCGGTTTATTCAGAATCTCGCGACAGACTTTTATAACCTACGGCCAATAGGTTATAAAAGAAAAAGTTTTTTAGAAAGAATATTAATTTTTGTGATGACGACCCGCAGAAAATTTTATACCGGGTGCCCGAAAGGATTTTTAAGATGATAATTTTCCCGGTAAGCAAAACATTTTTGAAAAAGTAAAACAGCCGGATCGTCCTTCCGATTATACATATAAAAGCGTAGGTCCAACCATAAGGTTACGGTATTCGTCAGGGGGGTGCGCTTCAATTTTTGCATAAGCCAGATTAATTTGGAGCAAACAGGTATAATTCGATAAACGATTTTCTTTCTAACCAGAATAACCGGTACTGCGATCTAAATAAGGATTTTTTTTAATCCTGCCATTTTCTCGTGGGTAGAAATAATAGAAACAATCTCAGGGGATAACAGGTTTATAGCGATTTCTTTTATTCTCAAAAAGTTTCTCAACTTTTAAAAATGTTCATCAAACTTACTAAATCATTTTAATAAGCAAAAAATTTGTTAATATTTTTTTATGAAAACTTTGGTTGTTTTTTTATGGGGCCATTTGCCCGCGGGCGATGCAATATGATCTTTTAACCGGGCACGAAATACCGGTAAAGACCCCCGGTATCCTCTCCGGTAAAAACCACCTGGGAAAAATAGCGGTACTATGGTTTAGAAACAGAATTGTTCTTGAGAGGGATTTCACCTGTTACCCGTTGGTGAATTTGTACCCGGCACCTCTGATAGAGTGAAAGTACCGGGGGTTACGACTGTCCTCTTCAAAATACTTCCGGAAGCTGAGTATAAAATTGTCAACCGTGCGGGTGGTGGGATAAACGTTATAGCCCCATACCGCCTGCAGGATCTTTTCCCGGGTTACCACATCATTTTTGTTTTCCAGCAGGAGTTTTAACAACATGGTCTCTTTCCTGCTCAGGGAAATCGTTTCCCCGCGAAAGTTGATGGCTGATTGTGCTTTAAAGTCAATCGAATTCCTGCCAAACCGGTATTGCTCGCCGATGGTTGCCTTGTCCTGGAGCTTTTTGTTCTTATTGATCAGCTTTCTAACCCGGATCAGGAGTTCTTCAAGATTAAAGGGCTTGGTTATATAATCGTCGGCGCCTTTTTTTAATCCAAGCACTTTTTCAGCACTGCCGCTTTTAGCGCTGAGGATGAGGATGGGCGTTTCGTTATTATTTAATCTTACATGTTCCGTAACACTGATGCCGTCTATTTCAGGCAGCATCACATCCATTATAATAAGATCAAAATATTCTTCACCTATACTTTTCAATGCCCGGGCGCCATCGCCGGCGCAGGTTACTTCATATCCCTCCAGTTCAAGGTTTAGTTTTAATGCCTCCTGCAGGTTTTCTTCATCTTCTACCAATAAAATGTATTCCTTTTCTGTGCCTTTACTCATGATGAATTTTCTGTTACGTGTAAGGATATGGCAAAAATACAACCGGAAGGGATATTATCCTGTACGGCAATGTGCCCGTTGTGGTTAGAGATGATCCTTTTGGTGAGGTACAATCCAAGCCCGGTTCCTTTGGTATTCCGGGTATTTTCATCACCCGAGCGATAAAATTTCTCAAATATTCTTTTTCTTTCCTTCCGGGATATCCCTTTTCCCTGGTCCTTCACCTTCAGCAGGATCGTTTTTTTGTTCCTGCAGAGGACCACTTCTACCGGTTGCTGCCGGCCGGAATACTTGATCGCATTTTCTATAAGATTGTTCACCGCGAGTTGAAGCATTAACCGGTCGCCTTTCATATAAATATCCGGTTCAATGTTTTCGGCAACATGCTGTTGTGGGAATCGTGTTTTAAAATAAGCCGCGCTTTCCTGTACCAGCGCACTGAGATCAACTATTTCCTTTTCAGGAAGATAGTCGCCGGCATCAAACTGAGAGGCCAGCAAAATATTATCGCACAGGACGTTGAGCCGGTCCGACTCCCTCAACGTGTTGCTCAGCAACTTCTGCTGTTGCTGTTCTTCAAGCTTTCTCCTGAGCAGGGTTTCGATATTGAGTTTTGTAACGGCAATGGGGGTTTTAAGCTCATGGGTAACCGCCATCATAAAATTTCTCTGCTGAGCGCTTAACCGTATCTGTCTTCGGGCTGCGCGGTAAACAAAAACGGCGCCCAGTAATATCAGCAACATGAAAGTGGCGCCCTCTCCGGTGTATTGCGTTACTTTTCTTTTTTCCTCATTTTGTATCTCCGCTACTCTGGCCACATAACCGGGATCGTCTTTTTTGAGTTGTAGCAGCTTATAGTCCGACATCTGCCGGCTTTGCCTTACCAGCGAAAGAAACCAGAATATCAGTGCCGTAACAATATATGTGAGAAGAAACCAATAGGCAATGGTAATAACCGCGAGTCTTTTTCTTTTCAATAAACCGGCCATTATCGTTCCGCTTTTTCAACCCGTATTCCGGCATTCATTACATGCTTCAGCGGGTTCTCGCGCATGACCTGCTCAAGCGTAAAAGTGCATTTGCCCGAATTTTTAAACCGGTAAGGTTGCGGGGTGATCAACCTTCTCACTTCATACAGATCGTCCATGCCCGTTCCTAACCATCCTTTGTTATTATCTGCGAGCAGGATATCCACTTTTTGTTCTTTAGCCGTATCTCCCGGAAGCTGAAAATGAAGATTAAGCCAGATATTATTGTAATTATAGGCATAGGTATGCCGCAGGGTGACATATATATTATACAACGACAGGGTGTCGGAAATGTTGAACGAGATAACAGGAGTAAAGGCATGCTCCCACTGCTGACCCGGAATGCTCACATTCTTTTCAAACACATCCACGGTTTTACAGGACGACCCGCAAACAACCATTCCCCAAATGAAGGCCGTTATCAAAACCGCCGACCCCGTTCTTTTTTCCAAGCACATATATTTTACTTACAAAACATTTAGAACCTGTTCCTTGGCCTTTTCCAGTTCGTCTTTCATCTGCACCACACATTTTTGAATGGTTGCGTCGTAGGCCTTGGCGCCGGTAGTGTTAATTTCCCGTCCTATTTCCTGCAAGATAAAAGAAAGTTTCTTGCCTTTTGCCTCTTCTTTTTCTTTAAGCAGAGTGCTAAAATAATCGCAGTGATTTTTAAGCCTTACCTGTTCTTCGCTGATATCTATCTTCTCAATATAATAAATCAATTCCTGTTCGAGCCGGTTCGTGTCATATTTATCCTTACCGACCTTTTCTTCCAGCAGTTTCACCAGTCCTTCCCTTATCTTTTGCTGACGCAAAGGCTCCAGTCCGGCAACTTCTTTTTGCAAATGCTGAATATTGGAGATCCGCAGCGCAAGGTCTTTTTCGAGTACTGCGCCTTCATTTTCCCTGTGGGCATTGATGTGCTGAATAGCGTTGAGCAAGATCTCCCTGAAATCTTCCCATTCCTTTTCTTCCAACACTTCGGTGGAGGGCGCCACTACTTCCGGCAGCTTTAATAACGAACTTAAAACAGAACCCGTGTCCAGGTGAAGGTGTTCGGCCAACTCTGCCAAAGTCTGGTAATACGCTTTGGCCAATTCCGTGTTTATGACAACCGGTTTGGCGGCGCCGTTTTGCTTTAGGGTAATCGCACATTCAATACTTCCTCTGAGGAGACGCTCCGACAGCAAATTCCGGATATCAAATTCATAAGGCCGGAGCAGAGAGGGCATCTTCAGTGATATTTCCAACTGTTTTCCGTTCAGCGATTTAATCTCCACCAAAAAAGCTTTATTCCCGATCGTTTGTTCTGCGCGTCCAAAACCAGTCATAGACTTCAGCATATCTTCAATACGTTTAGAAAGCAAGGTAATTGATTTTCCGAAGAGTTGAGAGAGGAGGTGGTCAAGGGTTAAATTTTTTTACTAATAAAAAAGCCTCCTGTTTTTGCAGGAGACTTCATTATATGGATGGGTTAATAAGTACCGGGAAAAAAATTCCCAACACAATATTAAAAATAATTTTTTCTAACAAGAAAAAAATTCGATTAATTTTTATACACATTTTTAAACACCTCATTGTGGATATCAGGGGTTTTAAAATTTCTTCGGAGCGTAAAAGTGTAACCCCGTTATTTTTTTGCCGGCGCTTTTAAACGCTAAACCTAAAAAACAATTTTCTTTTCCGCCATTTTTTAAATGCATGCACCCGCTTTTTTATTTTGCAAACCCATTGCTGCATCTGCGTTTCCTGCCAGCAAGCGTTTTAACGACAAAGCCAACCGCATGATCTTTTTAATATTAACTTAGTTTGCCAAAGTTGTAACGGCTGTTTTACTTTTGCCAAAACGCTCGTCATGAAATTTCCATCCCCGGTTTCTGTTCAATGGATCGCCTCCCTGATCAACGCCGATGCCATTGGTAATATTAACGCTTCTGTAACGGGTATTAATGAGATCCACCGGGTAGAACCGGGAGATATTGTATTTGTAGATCATCCCAAATATTATGATCAGTGTATTCAATCCCCGGCAAGCTGTATCATCATTAATAACAAAACCAATTTTCCCGAAGAGAAGAGTTTGCTGATCACTGAAAATCCTTTTGAAGCTTATCTTACCATAGTCCGGCACTTCAGACCCTACCAGCCGTTAACGAAGGCGATCAGCGACTCTGCAGTCTGGGGTAAGCATACCATTTTGAACCCCGGAGTGGTTATCGGGCATGAAGTGGTTATCGGCGACAATTGTTTCATTGGTCCCAATGTTACGATAATGGATCATTGCCGGATCGGCAATAATGTTGTCATCCAGTCCGGCACCGTTATTGGCTCGGACGCATTTTATTACAACAAAAAAAAGAACCGTGAGGTGTGGTATAAGCGAATGGTCAGTTGCGGCCGGGTGGTGATAGAAAACGATGTGGAGATAGGAGCCGGCTGTACGATAGACCGGGGAGTAACACATGATACCATTATCGGGCAGGGAACCAAAATAGACAATATGGTGCATATCGGGCATGATACGATCATCGGGAAAAACTGCCTGCTTGCCGCCCAGGTAGCTATAGCGGGTGGGGTGGAGATAGGAAATGGGGTAACCTTATGGGGGCAGGTGGGAATCAATAAAACGCTGGTTATTGAAGACAATGTAACTGTGCTTGCTCAAAGCGGTGTACCCGGTTCTTTAAAAAGAGATCAAATTTATTTTGGTACGCCGGCAATTGAAGCTACGATTAAAAAAAGAGAGTTGATCTGGATAAAGCGGATCCCTGAACTATGGAAAAAGGTGATGGAAAACAAGGATCAGTAATTGTTTACCGTGTTCTCTTCTTCTGCGGTCGGAGCTTCTTCCGCGGTCGGCTCTTCATCATCCGATTGCCTGTTTAAACGGGCTTTCATATTTTCAATGGTATCTGTCTCGGGGTGATAATCATAAGGCAGGAAGTCGGCCATTTTTTCCCATGACCAGTAGCCCAGGGTGAGTACATCTTTCTGGTCGTAATAATAACCGTTTTCTTCAACAACGATCCCGTTTGCGAGGTCAAGGATGGACACCTGTACCGGTGTGTTTTTTGGAAGTTTGTTGACCGAGAGATAAGCCGGATCGGGCTTCTCTTTTGTATAGGCCACCCGCAGCCTGCCGGGGAAAAACAATTCCACCCGGTTAAAATCAAGTGTATCATAATAGTCAGCATCGTAGGGATTGTAAATCGGGGAGGAGGCGTTGCTTCCATCGGTAATCAGTTCCACCCGGTATCCGTCGCCGTTTAAGGTACTGTCGTGATAGGCGCGCAGAAACTGAAGAACGGATCCGTTGTACGCGGTTTTCCGCCGCTCCATCCATTCCTGCATTTCCTCATCGCTGCCCTGCATCTGTTCGTAAAAAGGATATCCCGCATACAAAGTTTTTCCGTTATCATATTCATGCACAAAGGAATCTAACTGATATTTCACCACATACCCCAACGCTTTGTTGGTAATCACCAGCACCGAATCTCCGGTTACCTTCAGCCTTTTTCTTTTTCTGCTGTAAAAGAAACGTAATACTTCGGGGTTTTCAATCACGCAGGCTTTACTGTTTTCTGTTTTACCGATAAAATGATCGGTGAGAAAGGCGCCGTATTTCTCCCATCCGTTTGTTACCTCGTTGGTGGCTACGATAGCCACTTCTTCAAGGCTTTTTTCTTTTTGTTGCAGCATAATAGTCAGGTCGGCCGATTCCGGCATCGTGTTGCTGATCCTTACAGACTGTGTTTCGAAGCCCATAAAAGACACCACCAGGTCGTAACCGCCATTGCTTAAATTGAGCCGGAACACACCTTCGGCGTTGGTTACCGTACCGATAGTAGTATTCTGGCAAAACACAGAGGCTCCCTGTAAGGGTTGTTGTGTGAGCGAATCTATCACTTTACCGGTTACACGAAAACCCGTTTGCCCCAAACCGCAAAATGGTAAGAGTATAAGCGGTAACAACTTAATAATTCTAAACATATGATAGTTATTAGACAATCTGAGGACCGGCAGGCAACGGTTTTATGTAAGCGTTCCTAACCGGTCGCGGGTTAAGACGCCCTGGTTTTCAGCCGCTACAACATAAAATATAATAACAACAATGATGCTAAATTATTGCATGGCTTTGTATTCTTCACAATAAGCCTCAATCGTTTGCGCTAAAGGTCTGAAAGTGAAACCGGGTAGCATTTTAAGTAGTTTGCTGTTGTCAAAAAGCACTTTGATGACGGCCGTATCCGCGGTTTCTTTGGTAAGGAGCGGTTCCGTTCCGGAAAAAAAACATCTCAGCTTCTCTAACCGCCATAGTAATCCTGTTATTTCGGGGGAGGCTTTCCTGTATGGAGCCCGTTTGTTAAACGCGGTAGCCATTGCCGTAAACAACTCTCTGAAAGACCAGTTTTCCGCATTAATTATAAACCTTTCGTTGCGGATATCACTTTCCATCAGCAGTATCATGGCTTTTGCAACATCTGAGGCATCTACAAATCCGCTGACCCCATCTGTGTACCAGGGAAACGCGTCCCAGGCCTTTTTGAATATAGCGGCGGAACCTTCCTTTTGCCATTGTCCAACGCCTAAAATAAAAGTCGGATTTACAATAACGGCGTTTAGTCCTTCGCTTATTCCGCGCCACACTTCTATTTCGGCCAGGTATTTACTACGACCGTAGTTGGAATTATTCCGGTCATCTTCCCATCGCGATTCTTCAGTAACCTGCATGCCGTCTCTTTTTCGTCCTAAGGCAGAAACGGAACTCACATGCACCAGTTTTTGAACGCCCGTTTTTATGGCGGCGTTTACGATATTGGTCGTTCCCTCCACATTTACCTTCAGCATGGCTAACCGGTTTTTGGGATTAAAGGAAACCATCGCTGCACAATGATACACGTGGCCGGCACGTTGCATCAGCTCTTCCAGAAGAACCACATCGTGAATATCCCCCTTTACCCATTCCACCTCATTGGCATAGCCGGCTTGCGGTATATCTTTCCTGTATAACGCGATCACCTTTTTGCCACGGGCGACCAGTTCTCGCAGGAGATAACTGCCTAATAATCCTGTGCCGCCCGTAACAAAAACCATTCGGATGTATTGTTTGAGATTTGAAATTTAAGATTTTAGATTTCACTATGAGAAGCGCTTTCCGTTAGCATTGCTATCTTGTGCCTCATGGCGACTTTTTAGATCAGTCATCATTCCCTTCGACAAGCTCAGGACAGGCCCTTCCCATATTTTCACGCTTTCGCATAGCTGCGGTACCGACCCTTGTGCCTCAGGTGCTGATCGCAGGTCATCCATTCATCATGGCTGGCGCTTTTCATATTTTCATGTTTTCGCATAGCTGCGGTACCGACCCTTGTGCCTCGGGTGCTGATCGCAGGTCATCCATTCATCATGGCCGGCGCTTTTCATATTTTCATGTTTTCGTATAGCTGCGGTACCGACCCTCGTGCCTCGGGTGCTGACCGCAGGTCATCCATTCATCATGGCCGGCATTTTCAAATTTTCAAATTTCCACATTTTCAAATTATCTACACCACCCCTGAGAACTGTCTTAAAAACCTCACATCGTTTTCGCTGAACAACCGGATGTCGTTGATCCCATACTTCAACAGCGCGGGGCGTTCCACTCCCATACCGAAAGCGAAACCGGTATATTTTTCCGGATCAATATTACAGTTGGTCAATACGTTAGGGTGTACCATGCCACAACCCAATATCTCCAGCCAACCGGTGTTTTTGCAGACGTTGCATCCCTTACCTCCGCACAACTGGCAACTGATGTCCATTTCGGCGCTGGGTTCTGTGAAAGGGAAATAGCTGGGGCGAAATCTTACCTTCACATCGTTGCCATACATTTCTTTTACAAAAAAATAAAGCGTTTGTTTCAGATCGGCAAAAGAAACGTCTTCATCAATATATAAACCTTCCACCTGGTGAAAAAAACAATGGCTGCGGGCGCTGATGGTTTCATTGCGATATACCCTTCCCGGGCAAACAATCCGAAGCGGCAAAACCCCCTTTTCCATTTCCCGGATCTGGATATTACTGGTGTGGGTGCGCAAAAGCCAGGCCGGGTCGGTAGAAACGTAAAATGTATCCTGCATGTCGCGGGCGGGATGGTATTCGGGTAAATTAAGAGCCGTAAAATTATGCCAGTCGTCTTCAATCTCCGGGCCTTCGGCAACTGAAAATCCCAATCGCTGGAAAATAGAAACAATACGGTGGCGCATCATACTGATGGGGTGACGGCTTCCAACCGGTATAAGATCTCCGGGCAGGCTCAGGTCAATAGCTGCTGCTGCTAAAGACGGGGTTTTACCGGCAACCGTCTTCAGGCTGTTGTATTTTGCCTCCGCGAATTGTTTGAACTCATTAAGGATTTGCCCGAACTCCTTTTTCCGGTCTGCGGGTACCTGTTTCATTTCCCCCATCAGGCTTTTTACCAGTCCTTTTGTGCCGAGGTAGGCAATGCGAAACTGTTCCGCCGCCTCCGCGCCGTTCGTCACATAGCCTTCTATTTCCCGGCGGTAGCCTTCAATCTTTTGTAGCAATGTTTCCATTGCGCGAAGATAAGAAAAGGAAAAACTTTAATACAGGTCATCCAGTTTCATCTTCAGATATTTGATAACGCTCCGGTGTGTGCTGATGAAGGTGATGACGATGCCGATAATAATGAGTGAGAAAAACAAAACAGCCAGGAGGGCATAGTCGCGCAGGGCTTTAATTTCCGGGAGCCAGTTTTCTACGCCGATTATAAAAACCAGGACTACGGCAATGGCTATCAGGGCGCTCACCAGGCCGTTTACCACCGCTTTTTTATCAAAGGGCTTTGAAATGAACCATTGGGTAGCACCCACCATCTGCATCGTTTTGATCAGGAAACGGTTGCTGAACATGGCCAGCTTTATGGTGTTGTCAATAAGGATCAGCACCAGGATGCCCAGTAAAGTTACCGCCCCCAGCAATACCCAGCCGATCTTGCGCACGACCGTATTGAGGTTGCTTACCACCTCATCGGGGTACCTGACCTCGCTCACTATAATATTTTGTGAAAGATCGGCGGTAACACTGTTAAGGGTGTCTTTATTTACAAACTCCGATTTCAGTTTGAAATCAATACTTGCAGGCAAGGGGTTATAATCAAGCACTTTATTCCAGTCTTCATTGCCGTCTTTCAGGAATTTATCCCTGGCCATTTCCTTGGTTACATGCTCCACGGTGGAAGCATACGGTTTTGATTTGATGTAAGACACGAGACTGTCAATATCTGCCTGCGGAGCATTACCTCTTAAATATACCTGCACCTGCACGTTTCCCCTGAAATATTGCTCAAGCTTACTGCCGTTGATAACAAACCAGCCCAGGATACCGATGAGTATCAGCAGGGAGGCAACGCCCAGAATACTGAAAAAATAAGAAGGCTTGCCCCTTCTCAAAGAAGTTTTACTGATTTCCATTATGAAACAGGATTAAATTAGTTTCCGTAATCACCCGGCACTGCCTGCAGAACAATGCCGCTATCCAACCTTTTTACTTTCAAACAACTCATCGTTTATCGTCTCTATGCCTTATGCAATGGACAGAACGCGGCAAAATTAACGGTTTTATGACTGCTTTCCGTAATTTTGCTGCCCACTTAACGACAGGATCGGACGATTATTTTTTGAAACAGGTAATAGCAGGCTTCATCCGGGATTTTTAACATTATGGAATACAATTTTAAAGCGATAGAAAAGCAATGGCAGCAAAAATGGGAGCAGGAGGGTGTATATAAAGTACATCACCAAACAGGCAAACCCAAGTGTTATGTGCTGGATATGTTTCCCTACCCCAGCGGAGCCGGTTTGCATGTGGGACATCCTTTAGGTTATATCGCCAGCGATATCTTTGCCCGGTATAAACGGCTCAAAGGATTTAATGTATTGCATCCGATGGGCTACGATGCCTTCGGTCTGCCTGCAGAACAATATGCCCTGGAACATGGTATTCACCCGGCCATTTCAACGGCCCGGAATATCAACACTTTCAGGAAGCAACTTGATAATATCGGATTTTGTTACGACTGGAGCCGGGAGGTGCGCACCTGCGATCCCTCTTATTATAAATGGACACAATGGATCTTCCTGCAATTGTTTAAGAGCTGGTACAACCGGAAAGCACAAAAAGCAGAAAGCATAGAGAAGCTGGTTGAGATTTTTGAAAAGGAAGGGAATGCGAACCACCCCATCCCGAATTTGAAATTTCAAATTTCAAATTTGAAATCGGGAATTTTCGCGGCTTCCGACTGGAAGGGATTCGATGAAGCCACACAGCAATCCGTGCTGATGGAATACAGGCTGGCCTATTGCAGCTACGGCGAAGTGAACTGGTGCGAAGCACTGGGTACCGTATTGGCCAACGATGAGGTGGTGAACGGTGTAAGTGAGCGCGGCGGATACCCGGTTATAAAGAAAAAACTGCGGCAGTGGTATTTGCGGATTACCGAATATGCCGACAGGCTCCAGAGCGATCTGAACACGTTAGACTGGAGTGATGCCATGAAGGAGATGCAAACCAACTGGATCGGGAAGAGCACGGGAATGGAGATCAAATTTCCCCTCTCCATCTCTCCCCGCAGGGGAGAGGAGATGGAGGAGAACGTAGCGAAGAATAGGGAGAAGAAAGAGGCGACACCCGGCTTTGGATATGCAAAATACAAGGTGGGCAGCGGAATGAGCTTTGAAAACGCAAAGCGCATGAGAAAGGAACCGACTGAAGCGGAGAGGCTTTTATGGAGCAGTCTTAAAGGTAAAGCTACCGGATATAAGTTTCGAAGACAACATCCTATTGAAAATAGTATTGCGGATTTTGTTTGTTTGGATACATGGTTAATTGTAGAAATTGATGGGGGCTATCACGATCATCCTGAACAACAAAAACTGGATAAGGAACGTGATGCATTTTTGAAAGAGATTGGTTTTACTACGGTGCGCTTTACCAATGAGCAAGTAATGGATAACGTTGAAAAAGTAATTAAGACGATCAAAGATACCTGTGATGCGATTAAAAGCGCCGGCGCTCAGAAAAGAGCTGCAGCCGGGAGCTCCTCCCCCTTGCAGGGAGAGGCGGGGGTGAGGGTTTACACCACCCGCCCGGACACGATCTTCGGTGTGGACTTCATGGTATTAGCCCCGGAACATGAACTGGTGAATCAGATTACCACGCCGGAACAAAAACAGGCAGTGGAAGAATATTTAACCTACGTGAACACCCGTAGTGAACGTGAACGGATAGCTGAAAAGAAAATAACCGGTTGCTTTACAGGCGCCTACGCTACCAATCCCTTAACCGGTAAACAAATTCCGGTGTGGATAAGCGAATATGTTCTCGGCGGTTACGGTACCGGCGCTATTATGGCCGTGCCCAGCGGCGATGAACGGGATCATAAATTTGCCCGGTTTTTTAATATCCCCATCACTAATATTTTTGGAGCGTTGTACAATGGCGACAATGCTGTTATGGATAAAAATGTAACGATTTACGACAGCGGCTTTATCACAGGGCTGAAGGTAAACGAGGCTGCTGAACAAGTGATGACGTGGCTGGAAGACAATGAAATCGGGGAGCGTAAGGTGAATTATAAGATGCGCGATGCTGCCTTCAGTCGTCAGCGGTACTGGGGAGAACCCTTTCCGGTCATCTGGAAAAACGGCATTGCCTGGCCTTTAGACGAAAACAAGCTGCCCCTTGAACTGCCCCATGTTGATTCCTATAAGCCGGGACCGGAAGGAGAAGGGCCGTTGGCGAATATCACCGAATGGACGGTTGTTCCCGGGGGAGTAAGGGAGACCAATACCATGCCCGGTTATGCCGGCAGCAGTTGGTATTTTTTGCGGTATATGGATCCGCATAATGATGAGATTTTTTGCGACCGGAAAGCGTCTGATTACTGGAACCAGGTTGATCTGTACATCGGTGGCACCGAGCATGCGGTAGGGCATCTGCTGTACAGCCGGATGTGGACGAAGGTATTATACGATTTAGGTTATATTGGTTTTAATGAACCCTTCAAAAAGTTGCTGAACCAGGGAATGATCCAGGGCAGCAGCCGGTTTGTGTACAGGGTAAGAGGAGAAAATAAATTTGTATCCGCCGGCTTAAAAGAACAGTATGATACCGACCAGATCCATGCCGATGTGAATATGGTGGATGGCGTGGAACTGGATATCGGGGCTTTCAAAAAATGGCGCAACGGAGAATATGCACAGGCTGAATTTATCCTGGAAAACGGGAAATATATCTGCGGTGTGGAAGTGGAAAAAATGTCCAAGTCCAAATTCAATACTATCAATCCTGACGACCTGGTGGCCAAATACGGCGCCGATACTTTCCGGATGTATGAAATGTTCCTCGGCCCGGTTGAGCAGAGCAAGCCCTGGGATACCAAGGGCATTGAAGGCGTGCATCGCTTTCTGAAAAAGCTGTGGCGTTTGTTTTATGATGAGCAAAAAGGCCGGGTATGGACGCAGGAGCAACCCTCTGCCGAAGAACTGAAAGTGCTGCACCGTACCATCAAAAAGATTGAAGACGATACCGAACGTTTTTCCTTTAATACAGCCGTAAGTGCGTTTATGATTGCGGTAAACGAACTGACCGATCTGCAATGCCATAAAAAAGAAATCTTAGAACCGCTGTTAATATTGCTAACGCCCTACGCTCCGCATATCGCGGAAGAACTATGGCACCATTTGGGTAATGATAGTATCGTCCTTGATGCTGCTTATCCGGTGTTTGAAGAAAAATACATTCTTGAATCCTCTAAATCATACCCGGTAGCCATCAATGGGAAGACCCGTACCGAAATGAGCATTGCCCTGGATGCCACACAGCAACAGGTGGAAGAACTGGTACTTGCCAATGAAACCGTCCGGAAATGGATGGAAGGCAAGGCTCCTAAAAAGATAGTCTATGTGAGAAATAAGATGATCAACGTGGTGGTGTGAGATTTAAGATTTGAAATAGTTTCTCCCGCAGATTTCGCCGATAAGCGCAGAAAACATACCACCCCTCAGCGAAAATCCGTGCGATCTGCGGGAGACTCCCGGATTGCGCGGATCATCGGGGTTGGAGAGACGGATGTCTGAAAAAATATTACCTTTGCAAACTCTTATCAACACGGTTTTAAAAATATGAATGATAAGAGCAGTAGCTGACATAAGATGAATTTGAGTGCGTTGACGGACGGTTATTTAAAGGATCCCCGCATATTTCAGATTGCGGACAGGATCGTAATGTCCAAACCCCAACGGCTTTTCCTGAAAAACCTGCAGGGCAGCGCTTCACAATTTGTTTTCAGTTCCGTTTTTAATCATGACCTCGCTTCCGATCTCAACCACCTTATTATATTAAATGATGCGGAAGAAGCTGCTTATTTTCACAATACCATAGAAAGTCTTACTTCGGCGCTCAATCTTTTTTATTTCCCTTCTTCTTTCAAAAACAGGAAAAACTATCGCCAGCTGAATGCCTCGCATGTGATGCTGCGCACCGAAATGCTGACCCGTTTTTCCATGGCTACGGGCAACCGGGTAGGGGCTATCGTTACCTATCCCGAAGCGCTGTTTGAAAAAGTAGTGCTGCCTAAAACCCTGTCCGGCAATATCATTCACATCAAATCGGGCGAAAACATCAATATCGCCGCCCTGCTTTCACAATTTGTGGATTACGGTTTTGAAAGAACCGATTTCGTTTATGAACCGGGGCAGTTTGCCTTAAGAGGCGGCATTCTTGACATTTATTCTTTCGGCAATGAAAAGCCGTATCGTATCGAGTTGTTTGGTAACGATGTTGATTCCATACGGATCTTTGACCCCGAAACCCAGTTGAGCGAGCGGAAACTGCTACAGGTAACCATTATCCCAAATGTGGAAACACAGTTTGAGACCGGTGAAAAGGTATCCCTGTTGGAGTTTTTACCGGAAAATACAGTGGTATGGATGCAGGACTGGGATGTAATTAAAGAGAAATTACAGGTGCAGGAAGAAGACCTGGAGATTTTTTTCAGGGTGCAGGAAACTATGGTATCTGCGAATAACCAGGAAGATACCCTGGAAAAAAATGACGTCAATAGTAACGATTTCGTACCGGTCAACGATCTCGAAAACCAATTGTCGTTACGGCATATCGTAGCGTTCGGACACGATGCTCATTTCGGCGGACTTGAACTGGAGTTCAACACCAAAGAGCAGCCCTCTTTTAACCGGCAGTTTGATTTTCTGATCCGGGATCTGAAATCCTGGACCGATAAGAAATATACGATTTACCTGTTTGCCGAAAATCCGCGTCAACTGGAACGGGTACACAGTATCCTCGCGGACATGAAGGCGGAGATCCATTTCATCCCGGTGCCCGTATCTATTCATGCGGGGTTTATAGATCACGATCATAAGGCCGTTTGTTATACCGATCACCAGATCTTTCAACGGTATCATAAATATCGCGTCAGGCAGGCTTTTAATAAAAACAAGGCCTTAACGCTGCGGGCGCTGCGGGAGTTGCAACCGGGGGATTACGTAACCCATATAGACCACGGGGTGGGCATATACAGCGGATTGCAAAAAATTGAGGTGAGCGGGAAACTGCAGGAAGCCGTACGGATCATTTACAAAGATTCGGATATCCTGTATGTAAACATCAATTCCCTCCATAAGATCGCCCGGTACACCGGCAAAGAGGGCGCCACCCCCAAAGTGAATAAGTTGGGGAGCGATGTCTGGCAGAAATTAAAAGAGAAAACAAAAACAAAAGTCAAGGAAATTGCTTTTGACCTCATTCAATTGTATGCGCAGCGTAAGGCGCAGCCCGGCTTTGCACACAGCCCGGACAATTACATGCAAACCGAGCTGGAAGCTTCCTTTATCTATGAAGATACGCCCGACCAGAGCAGGTCATCTGCCGATGTGAAAAAAGATATGGAGACGCCTCATCCTATGGACCGGTTGATCTGCGGCGATGTGGGTTTCGGTAAGACGGAAATTGCGGTTCGTGCCGCGTTTAAAACCTGCTGCGACAACAAGCAGGCTGCCGTATTGGTACCGACGACCATCCTTGCCTTTCAGCATTATAAAACTTTTCAGGACCGCCTTAAGGATTTCCCGGTAACCGTAGATTATCTCAACCGTTTTAAATCTTCGAAAGAAAAAAAGGAAACCCTTCAAAAACTGAAAGAAGGAAAAATTGATATCATTATCGGCACCCACGCCCTGGTGGGAAAAGAAGTAAAATTCAAAGACCTCGGATTATTGATCATAGACGAAGAACAAAAATTTGGCGTAGGGCATAAGGAAAAGATCAAGACCCTCAAGACCAGCGTGGACTGCCTGACGCTTACCGCCACTCCCATTCCCAGAACCTTACAGTTCAGCCTGATGGGAGCGAGGGATCTGAGTATTATTAATACGCCCCCGCCCAACCGCCAGCCTATACAGACTGAGGTACAGGTTTTTAACGAGGATGCCATCCGCGACGCCATCTATTTTGAAACGGAACGCGGCGGCCAGGTATTTTTTATTCACAACCGGGTACTGGGATTAAACGAAGTAGCCGGTATCATCAGCGGCTTATGTCCCGACCTCAGCGTGGGCGTAGCACACGGGCAGTTGGAAGGAAATGTGCTGGAAGAGCGGATAATGGATTTTATTGAACAGAAATATGATGTATTGGTGTCCACCAATATCGTGGAAAGCGGGGTGGATATTCCCAATGTAAATACGATTATTGTCAACAATGCCCACCAGTTTGGACTAAGCGATCTGCATCAGTTGCGTGGCCGGGTAGGGCGCAGTAACAAAAAAGCATTTTGTTACCTGTTGGCGCCTCCCATGCGCACCCTGCCGGATGATTCCCGGAAACGCCTGCAAACCCTGGAGCAATACAGCGACCTGGGTAGTGGGTTCCAGATAGCTATGCGCGACCTGGACATCCGAGGAGCAGGAAATTTACTGGGTGGGGAACAAAGCGGCTTCATGGCCGAAATAGGTTTTGAAATGTACCAGAAGATACTGGACGAAGCCATCCGGGAACTGAAAAGAACCTCCTTCCGCGAAGTATTTAAAGAAGAAATCCGGGAGCAGGAAGACTTTGTTCAGGACTGCACGATAGATACGGACCTTGAGATCCTGATCCCTGACGCTTACGTGGAAAGCATCAACGAGAGATTGTCTTTATATACCCGTTTGAACAATTGTGACAATGAAGAAACCCTGCAACCATTTCATGCCGAAATGGCCGACCGGTTTGGCCCGATACCGGCACAGGTGGAAGATCTCTTTACTACCGTGCGTTGCCGGTGGCTGGGGGTAAATCTCGGGTTTGAAAAAATGGTGCTCAAAGCCGGTACCCTCAGGTGTTATTTTATCAACAATCCCGATTCGCCCTATTTTGAGTCCGATATTTTTAACCGGATATTGCAATATGTTCAAACCGCAACGCATAAAGCGCGGCTAAAGCAAACCGGGAAAAATTTCCTTCTCATTCATGAGGATATTGAAGACATGGGCACCCTGCACCGGTTCCTCTGTAAGATGCATGCTTATGTCAATAAGCCCGTCGGTGCGGTACCGCATTAAACCCGTGGGGGAAAGATTAAATTGTGAAAATTCTCCAAATTGAATTATATTACCATACAAAACCACAGGTATGGAACAAAAAAATTCACTTCTCGGCACCGATGAACAACCACTCAACACACCTACCGGCGATGAAAAAACTTTAGCTGTTCTTTCTCATGTCCTTACCTTAATCGTGTGGCTGTTTGCGCCTTTAATTATTTACCTGATCAAGAAAGATGAATCGGAATTTGTGACTGCACATGCAAAAGAATCGCTTAATTTCCAGATCACGATTTCACTCGTTGGCTTGCTGTTGATCATTACTATAGTGGGAATATTTTTGCTTTGGGTTGTAGGCATTTTTGCTATGATCCTGATCATTGTCGCCACTGTCAGAGCGAGTGAAGGGAAACTGTACCGTTATCCGTTTACACTCAGGCTCATCAAATAAGTTTCGAAATGATTATCTGACGTTCAGTTCCCTGCGCAGGAATTCACTGATTCTTGTATATAAATTCATCCTGAGAATATTGGGTGTGCCGTCGCTCAGGTTATGGGTTTTATCGGTATAGAAATGCTGTTCAAAATTGCTTTTGCCGTTGTCGGTAAGTTGTCTGCTCAATTCCAGGCTGTTGTGTAAATGCACATTATCATCGGCCGTGCCGTGTACCAGGAAAAGGCCGCCTGTATAATTGTTTGCAAAGTTTACCGGGGAGGCATTTTTGTACCCTTCGGCATTTTCGCCCGGCATAGACAGCAGGCGCTCGGCATACACATTTTCATAAAAACGCCAGTTGGTAACCGGGGCAATGGCAATGGCGCTCTTAAAATGGCCGGCATATTTGGTTTGCGCCAGCGCCGCCAGGTAGCCGCCATAGCTCCAGCCCATAACCGCTGTTCTGGAAGAATCAATACGATAATTTTTAACGAGGTAAGCCTTTGCTTTCAACAGATCTTCTATTTCAATATCCCCCGGTTTATTATAATTGCTTTTCCGGAAGCGCTCTCCCTTCCCCGGCGTTCCCCTCGGGTCTATGCAGGCCACCACGAAGCCCTGGTTGGCCAGCCACCGCATCGTGAGCGTAAATTTATCGCCCCAGCGGTCCGTTACTTCCTGGTGCGACGCTCCGCCATATACATATAATATCAAAGGCAATCTTTCCCGGCTGTTATTATACGGCCGTATCAGCCAGCCGTTTATGGTAGTGGTATCATTAACGCTGAACGTAAAAACAGAAGCATTGGGGATCTTATAATCTTTTAAGCGTTCGTTCAGCTCCTTGTTTTCTATTAGTTTCTTCTGTTCTTTCCCGGAGGTGGAAACGATTTGATAAACCGGCGGAACATTCAAAGAAGAGTATGCATCAAAAAAGAAACGCTTGTCATTGCTGATCCATACATCGTGGTATCCGACTCCCGAAGTAAGTTTGGTTCTGCCTCTTCCGTCATAATTTATTTTATACAATTGTTTTTGACGGGAACCCGATTCATTGGCTGTATAATAGATCTCATTGTGTACATCGTCTGTCATCTCGACGTCAAACACTTCCCAATTGCCCTGTGTAATGACCGTATCTGCACCGGTTTCACTATTGATCTTGTACAAATGATTAAAACCGTCCTTTTCACTTTTCCATAAAAAAGCCGCACCGTCTTCCACGAAGCGGATGTTCTCGGGGAACACCGTTATATAGCTGTCCGGCTTTTCTTCAGTGTAAAGTACCCGGGTGTTGCCTGTAATAATATCTGCCTTTAGCAATTCCAGTCTTTTTTGACTTCTCGACAGCCGCTGCACCCATATACTTTTATTATCGGGACTCCAGCGGATACCCGTGATGTACTGATCGGGATTGAGTCCCACATCTATCGGGATAAACAGCCGGTTGGCTATATCATATACAAAAACTTTTACCTCCGGCACCATTTCCCCGGCCAAAGGATAGCGTTGACTTTTCACTTCGGGGTAGGCCCGTCCGTAATAAGTCAGCGGATAATTTTTCACCGTGTTTTCATTAAAACGGAGCAGGGCTATGTGGTTCCCATCCGGGCTCCATTCATAGGCTTTCGTCATGCCGAAGCCGTTTTCATACAAAGCGTCTGCCATGCCATAGATAAACTGATCTGCTTCCCCGTCAATGGTGATGGGAACTGTATTATTCTGCTCCACATCCATCAGGTAAAGGTTGGCATCGAGTATGTAAGCTAATTTTTTACTGTCGGGCGAAAAGCTGGGATACAGTTGTTTACCATTGGCGGAAACCACCTGCAGTATCTTTTTTTCTGTGTCCCATACATAATTAAAGGATTTTTCCGAAAGTGAAAACACCGGCTCAATTTGAGTGCGGATAAGGATTTTGCTGTCATCGGGCGAAAACCCGAAATCCTGAAAATAAGTGAAGGTGATGGGAAGGGAGTCGCTTTCCCGTTTTATCTGGTTCGAAAACAGCGTATCCACAATACGGGCCGTATTAAAATCCAGTGAAAGGATAACCTGTGGTCCGGAAGCCGAGTCGGTTTGTATCCATGCAAAATGCGGCGATTGGTTCTTCAGATGCACCACATACCTGCGCTCATCAAAATGTCCGCTCCAGATCTGCTTCAGGTCAATATCCATTTTTTTCTGCTGCGCGCCAACGCCAAACGAACCACCCATGATCCATAGGAAAAACAATATCCTTTTCATCTGTGTTTTGAAATTTTGAACTTGGAAACAAATATACATCCTAAACAGGTTTAGCCCACAGTTATACGGATATGGGATGCGCCCCGGGTATGTCCCGCAGCCGAAGATTCGATCTATTGCTTTAAATTGCATGATATTGCGGGGGTCTCCGGGAAAATCTGAGCTGTGTACCCGGACCATCGTTGAAAACTATTATTCCATTTTTATTCTACACATTCAAATGTCGGATTACCTGCTTAAAAACATCAGCATCGTCAACGAGGGTGTCATTTCAACAGGCGATGTACTGCTGAGAAAAGGAAGGATTGAAAAAGTCGCACCCTCCATACAAACGCCGTTTCCGGTGGAAGAAATAAACGGCGAAGGTAAATACCTGCTGCCCGGCGTTATTGACGACCAGGTTCATTTCAGGGAACCGGGGTTAACGCATAAGGCCAATATTTACTCGGAGTCGAAAGCGGCGGTAGCGGGTGGTGTTACGTCTTTTATGGAAATGCCCAATACGATCCCCAATGCCCTTACGCTGGAATTGCTGGAAGAAAAATATGCCATCGCGTCTCAAAGATCCCTGGCCAATTACTCCTTTTTTATGGGCACATCCAACAATAATGCGGACGAAGCTTTAAAAGTAAACCGGCATCAAAATGATATCTGCGGCATCAAAATCTTCATGGGCTCCAGTACGGGCAACATGCTGGTGGATAATTACCGAACGCTCGATAAGCTGTTCAGAGAAAGCGAGGTATTGATAGCCACCCATTGTGAGGATGAAAAAATCATCAGGGACAATTATAACCGGATCAGGGAAACCAAGCCGGTATTAACCGCCGCCGACCACCCTGTTATCCGGGATGAAGAAGCCTGTTTTCAATCTTCGCAGACGGCGGTTCAGTTTGCACAAAAATACCGGAGCCGTTTGCACATCCTGCATATCTCAACAGCAAGAGAACTGCAATTGTTCAGCAACCGGGTGCCCCTGAAAGACAAAAGGATCACCTGCGAAGTGTGTGTGCATCATCTGCATTTTACTGCCGGTGATTACGCCCGCCTGGGCTACCTGATCAAATGCAACCCGGCCATTAAAGCCGCTCCCAACCGGGAGGCATTGTGGGAAGCGCTTACCGACGACCGGATTGATGTGATCGCCACCGATCACGCGCCGCACACGCTTCGGGAAAAAGGATATTTCAGAAATGAACAAGGCCGCCTTGCACCTGCGGAAAGCGTATCTTATGAAAACGCCCATGCCGGACTGCCCCTGGTGCAGCATCCCCTGCAATTGATGCTTTATTACTACAAACAGGGAAGGATCAGCCTCGAGACCATTGCACGAAAGATGAGCCATGCGGTGGCGGACTGTTTCCAACTGCCGGAGCGGGGATATATCCGGGAGGGATATTGGGCCGACCTGGTGATAGCCGATCTGAACAAAGGCGATACGGTTACCCCCGAAAACCTTCTTTATCATTGCGGATGGAGCCCGCTGGAAGGATTTGATTTCCCGGCTACCCTTAGCCATACCTTTGTAAACGGCAACCTGGTATATCAAAATTGTGGAATCCCCGTATGGAATGAATCCCATAAAGGTATGAGACTGGCATTTAAACGGTAATGCAGATAGATAAAACCACATACAGCGATCTCTCTGTCTTCGATGCAGAAGAAGAATTTTCAGTTTTTCATAAGCTTAATTTCACGCGTACCAATGGCGGAAAGGAATGGTTGCGCTGGATAATGCGGGAGCCTTTGGGATCCCTCGAAAAGATCATGGACAACCAGGAGATCATCCGGCACATCGTGTCTCAACTGGAACAATGGCCGATGCAGATCACCAATGGCACCATGATCATGATGGAAAGGTTTTACGATACGCCACTTGACCCTATTCCCCGTTCTTCAGATTTTGTGAATACCCGGATATATAAAATCCTACACGGCGCCGATTACGGCCTGATCCGGTATTCGGTGGTTCATTTCCGGGACTTTATTGCCGGGATGCAGCAATTGGCCGCGCTGACAGATCAGCCCGGCGTTCCGGCAAAACTGCAATCTTTCGCTTCCCGGATCCGATCCCTGCTGATGCATCAACCGCTGCAGGATCTGTTGAAAAAGAACCGTACCGAAAAATTTTCAGTTAAGGAAAATTTATATTATGGTCGTTTTTTCAGAAACACTTTTCATACCCGCCAGGGAGAACTGGCCGAAATATTTTACCAGTTAGACGCACTGTATGGCCTGGCGGTGGCTGTACGGCAATACGGGTTAGTGTTCCCGGAGTTTGTTGTTTCTACTGAGCCTCTTATAAAAGCCGAACAAATTTATCATCTCCTGCTGCCGCATCCTGTTCCTTATGATATACAATTATCGCCCAACAGTAATTTTTTGTTCCTCACCGGCGCTAATATGGCCGGTAAAAGCACCTTCATAAAATCCCTGGGCGTGGCAGTATATCTGGCACATTTAGGGATGGGAGTGCCTGCAAAAAAATTACAGCTTTCATTGTTTGATGGTGTGCTGAGTAATATCAACGTTGCCGATAATATTGTTAAAGGAGAAAGCTATTTCTTCAATGAAGTACAACGCATCAAAAAAACCATACTTACCATCAGTAACGGGAAGAAATGGCTGGTGCTGATAGACGAATTATTCAAAGGCACCAATGTACAGGACGCGATGCGATGCTCCCTTGCGGTAATAAAAGGCTTGATCCGTATCAAAGGTTCTTTGTTCGTTCTCTCAACCCATCTGTACGAAATCGGGGAAGAGATAAAAAACCATCCTACCATTTCCTTCAAATACTTTGAGACCAACGTCCTGGACGATAAGCTGGAATTTAGTTACCAGCTGAAAGATGGCATCAGCAACGACCGGCTGGGTTATTTTATCCTGAAGAATGAAAAAGTGGTGGAACTACTTGAAAAACTTTAGCGCTGCCTGTTAAAACTTCGGGCAACGCAGTTTTTTCCTGTCCGGATCGGGGGGCCTTCTGACATAGATGATCGAAATCTCGTTTCCTCCCCGCCGGTTCGATGCTGTGCTGAGCGAGGAATTGTTGATATCATAACTGTACCCCAGCCGGAGTCCGGAAAATTCAATCCCTATATAAGGAATAAAAGCATCCCCGAAACGATACCACAACCCGGTGTACAAATTGGCGTCCAGCTCTTCGTCGTCGCTTAAATGAAAAGCTACGGCTCCCCCTAACACTGTTTCCGAAGCCCCTGCCTGACGCTGGTAAATAAAGCTGCCGTGAAAGGTGGTGGCTTGCCCCATAGGCACGTAGCCGCCGCCATGAAGGGTGAGTCGCGGATTAAGAACATAGTTACCGCCTTTAAAAGATTCCCTGGACTGATTGATATGATACACGGAAGCTCCCAGATAAAAATTATTGAAGCCATTGGTGCTACCGCTGTACAACAAACCTGCATTTACGTCAAAATAGTTGATCGCCACGTGATCATTGTTGCTGAACACTTCACTGGTAACTCCCGTAAAACCCAATGCCGTGAGCTGATCTTCAAAAGTAGCTTTTGTCAGATCCAGTCTTTTATTGGCATAGGTTCCCTGGAATCCTACTGTAAGCGTATGGTACCCGTTTTCATCCAGGGTTTTATGATAGGCTGTAGAAACGGAAAGGAAATTATTGTTTAATATCTTATTGCCACTTTGGTCATTGAGGCCCATAATACCTACGCCCCAGGTATCAAATTCGGGGATCTGATTTTGAAGGATGGCAAAGTCAACCGCAGCCGTAGCCGTTGTATAAGCGTTATTGATAGTAGGCCATTGATTCCGGTAGTTGCCCGAAACCCTGAAATTACCATCAAACTTGCCGGTGTACGCAGGATTTAAAGTCATCGGTGAAGAAAAAAACTGCGAGAAATGAGGATCCTGTGCATAAACGCCAACGCCCGCAAAAATCAGTGAAAATAAAAGGCCCCCTTTCATATTGTCAGGTTTGAATGACAAGTTACAATGTTCCGCGTAAATCAATAGTTTTACACAACAAATCTAAATGGAGTAATTATTAAAATAAAATTTCTTTGATGATTTATCGGGCTATTGGTCTTATGAGCGGCAGTTCATTAGATGGTTTGGATATTGCTTATGTACATTTTCATGAAAAAGCGGGGACCTGGATTTTTGATATAGAACACGCTGAATGTCATGCTTATCCGGAAGCATGGGTAAAAAAATTACAGTCGGCTACGCAACTGAACGCCCTGGATTACCAGTTGCTGCATACTGAATATGGTCATTATTTGGGAGATCAGGTGAATGCGTTTATTAACAAATATCAGCTGCATTACCAGGTACAGCTGATAGCCTCTCACGGGCATACGGTTTTTCATCTTCCGGCAAAGAAAATGACGGCTCAGTTAGGCAACGGGGCGGCTGTTGCTGCCGGTACGGGCATTCCTGTAGTGAGTGATCTGCGGGCGCTGGATGTAGCTTTAGGGGGGCAGGGTGCGCCCATCGTACCCATAGGAGACAGGATGTTGTTTAACGATTATGCTTATTGTTTAAATCTTGGCGGGATTGCCAATATCTCCTATCATTCAGCAAACACCTGTGTTTCTTTTGATATTTGCCCGGCTAACCGCGTATTGAATTTACTTGCCTCAACGGTGGGAAAGCCTTATGATGAAGGAGGGTTAATGGCATCACAAGGCAACGTGAATGAAAATTTGCTGAGTAAGTTAAACAGTCTGTCATTCTATGATGAACCCTTTCCCAAATCCTTGTCTAATGATTTTGGGAATGATCTTATTTTTCCCATGGTATTACGGGAAGAAGAGAAGCTGGGAAACGCGTTGCGAACCTACACCGAACATATTGCTTTCCAGGTGGAGAAGGCGGTGGAACTGATCGGGGAGCGGTTGGCGACAGATAAGGAGCAGCCGGCAAAATTGCTGGTTACCGGCGGGGGCGCTTATAATGATTTTTTAATGCAGCAAATCAGAGCCCGGCTGTCGGCCTCAAATATTGAACTGTGGATCCCCGATGATAAAACCATTCAGTTTAAGGAGGCGCTGGTAATGGCGCTGATGGGCGTTTTGCGCTGGAGGCAGGAGAATAACGTGTTGGCGTCGGTTACCGGGGCCGTACGCGACAGCATCAGTGGCGCCCTGTGGATGGGCCAGGAGGGATAAGTTCGGAGTGGAATATTCCCCGATAAAATTCACCGGAGGTTAAAATATGAAAATCCTGTTTTTCTTTTTTGTAAAAAACATGTACTAACTTCCCAATCCATTATAAAATTGGATATCCTATAACTTATGCTATGGCCTCAAAAAATCAGTTGTATAAAAGAAAGATCATACGACAATTATATTTTTCGAATCTGCTTTCCTGTGCCGAGCTGAGTCAGAAAATAGAAAAAAGCCTTTCTCTCACCACTAAGATACTCAACGAACTAATTGCAGAGGGTGTAGTGTCAGAAACAGGATACGCGCCCTCCAGCGGTGGACGGCGTCCCGTGATGTATTCTTTGAAATCGGATTTTCTTTACGTGGTGGCTGTGGCCATGGATCAGTTCTTTACCCGCATCACCGTAATGGATATGCAGAATCAATATGTCTGTCCGGTGCAAAAGTTTGAGCTGCGGCTGCTGGACAATCCAAAAGCTTTACCTCAGCTTGCTGAAAATATAACGGCTGTTATAGAACAATCCGGCATTGATAAAACGCGGATCGCCGGTATCGGTATCGGCATGCCGGGCTTTGTGGACCCGCAATCCGGTATTAACTATACCTTTTTACCTGCAAAAGGAGAAAGCATTACCGGTTTTATTTCGGATAAAACCGGCATCCCCTGCTATATTGAAAACGATTCAGGTATTGTGGGTCTGGCAGAGTTAAGATTTGGCGCCGCCCGTAGCAAACCTAACGCGATGGTGATCAATATCGGGTGGGGAGTAGGTCTGGGCCTGATCTTGGAGGGCGCGCTTTTCAGAGGAGAAACCGGGTTTGCAGGAGAGTTTAGTCATATCCCTCTGTTTGATAACGGGAAGTTATGCAGTTGCGGGAAAAGCGGTTGCCTGGAAACGGAAACCTCGCTGTTTGTTTTGGTTGAAAAAGCCAAGGAAGGCATACAGGGCGGCAAGGTTACTATTTTAAAAAATTTTCTTTCCGGCAAAGAAGAAGACCTGGAGAAAGACGCGGAAGCCATTATAATCGCGGCGGGCAAAGGCGACAGCTTCGCTATAAAATTACTATCGGAAGCAGGCTATAACATCGGCAGGGGAATCGCCATCCTGATCCATCTTCTCAACCCCGGCATCGTAGTGCTGAGCGGCAGAGGTGCGCCCGCAGGTAAGATCTGGCAGGCGCCGATACAACAGGCGCTTAATGAACATTGTATCCCGAGACTTGCGATCAATACGGAAATAAAGATCTCTACCCTGGGTTATGAAGCAGAATTGATCGGGTGTGCGGCCCTGGTAATGGAAAATTCGGGGGAAATTCAAATCAGAAGCTCCAGGACCCAATCGAAGCCGGCCAAAACCATTCGTGCTTCCAAATAAACCGCTCCTTCCCCAACAATCCCCGGTTTCTTTCACGGGAATGCTTATTTTAGCACCCTATGTTATTCGGGGATGTTATCGGCCAGGAAGAAGTAAAACGTCAGCTTCTGCAAATGGTTCATCAGAACCGGCTGAGCCATGCTTTATTATTTTTAGGCAAAGAAGGATCAGGAGCGCTTCCTTTGGCCCTGGCCTTTGCCGGTTACGTCAACCTTTCTTCTTATTCGGGATCAGCCGGCGGCTCCGCTTCGGTATCGTTGTTCGGAGAAGCAGATGCAAATCCCAATGACCAACCGTCAGAAATCAAAACCCCTTCTGAAGCCGATGCGTGGATGCAACAGCACCCCGGCTGGTCGAAAGTGTCGGCACTGGTTCACCCCGACATTCATTTTTCTTATCCCGTTATTCCTAAAAAAAGCGGCGACAAACCCATCAGCACTGACTACATCCGGGAATGGAGAGAGTTCATCCGGCAATATCCTTATGGCAATAACTACGACTGGTTGCAATTTATTGGGGCAGAAAACAAGCAGGGAAATATTACCGTAAATGAGTGCAACGATATCATCCATAAACTGAGCCTGAAGAGTTTTGAAAGCAGGTATAAGATCTTATTGATGTGGCTGCCGGAATACCTGGGCAAAGAAGGGAACCGGTTGTTAAAGCTGATAGAGGAGCCTCCGGAAGATACTTTGTTTATTCTGGTAGCGGAAAATGAGGAGCTTATTTTGCCTACCATCCTCTCCCGCACCCAATTAGTGAAGGTGCCCGCATTGGAATCAAAGGATATAGAGATCGCCCTCGCGGAAAGAGGGAAGCTGACGGCAACGCAGGCACGACAAATTGCCCTGATCAGCGAAGGGAACTACCGTGAAGCACTGCAATTATTACAACACAGCGGGGACGACTGGCAGGGTTTGATACGAGACTGGTTAAATGTGATCTTAAAAACCGACCTTCCCGGCCAGGTAAAATGGATAGAGGAGATAAGCCGCATGGGAAGAGAAAAGCAAAAACAATTCCTGCTTTATTTCAATCATTTATTGCAACAGGCGATCCGGGTAGCGATCATCCCGGGTATAAGCGATCAATTACCCGAGACAGAGTTGGATTTTGTAAAACGGCTGAATAAAAGAATTTCTATTCATCAACACCAGGCCATCATAGAAGAACTGGACCAAGCCACTTATTATATTGAAAGAAACGCCAATGCCAAATTGCTGTTTCATGCCCTTACCATAAAGTTCTATCACATTATAGCCAAAAACGAGATTGTTGAAATGAAGTAAGTTCCGGATATTCCTGTTTTCATTTTTCGCGTTCGTCCAGCCTCCCTTCGACAAGCTCAGGGCAGGCCCTTCGATCTGTCAGGACAGGCATTTTCACCCCTCCATTCGTCGGGGCAGCGCATTTTCATGTTTCCACATTTCCGATATACTCCACCAGGCTTTTTCTTGCTTTCAACTGTGCTTTCTTTTTCAGAAAACCGGTCCAGCCGAAGAGCCATCCCGTCCAGCCATACGCCTGCCCGATAAAGGTACTGAGCCGGAAGGCATCGCTGTGTTCAATGATCCTTCCCTCACTTAAACGCATAAACGATTTAGCCCGCATATTAACCTTTCGTCCCGTTTGAAGTATGGTATAACTGAGATTCCATCTGCAGGTGGTGTACTCCTCATCCAGCAGCTCAATATCGGAAAAACTGAATGAAAAATCTTTTACGCTACTGCAAAACAAGGCCCACATGCAGTGCACCTCGTCATTGTTTAAGAGTCCATATACAGGATTGCTGTATATGATCCCGTTGCTGCTGTATAGCCCGTTCATCTCCGGAGCGTTCAGGCGCTGAAAAGCGGTATAGAAGCGCTCAACGACTGTCCTGTTGTCATTCATTGGCGATCATTTTGTTTTTTCTATGGCGGATACAATAATATTACAGGCCGAAACAATGGCTTCATCGCTGATATTAAGCGGAGGAGCAACACGCATGCAGTTGGCGGCAAACAGAAACCAATCGGTAAGAACGCCGTTTTCAATACACCGGTCAATAATGGACTTATTCCGTTCGAAACTGTCAAACTCAACCGCAATCAACAATCCCGCCGAACGTACCGACAGGATATCCGGATGTTGCAGTAAGGAAAGAAACAGTTTTTCTTTTGCTTTAACCTGTTTGATAGTATGCTCTTCCAGCAATGCTTTTGTGGCAGCGAGACCCGCGGCGCAACTCACGGGATGCCCGCCAAAGGTGGTTATGTGGCCAAGAATGGGATTATGCGTAAAGCTTTGCATCAGTTGCCGGTTCGCCACAAATGCACCCAGGGGCATACCGCCGCCTATAGCTTTTCCGAGCAACACAATATCGGGGATCACCTGTAACTGTTCAAAACCCCATAAGGTTCCCGTTCTGCCGAACCCGGTTTGAATTTCATCCAAAACCAGCAGGCTGCCGGTTTTTGTACATTTATTGCGTAAGGCTTCCATCCAGGCTAAAGAAGGCGCGACAACACCGCGTTCCGCCTGTACGGTTTCAGCAATAACACAAGCAGTAGCACCGGTAATAAATTCCAGGTCATCAAAGGAATTATAATCCAGGTGTTGTATGCCCGGCAATAAAGGGCGGTAAGCATTTCTCCAGTGTTCGTCTCCTATGATGCTCAGGGCGCCCTGGGTGGACCCGTGATAGGATTGGCGGAAAGCCACGATTTCTGTGCGCCCGGTATAACGTTTAGCCAGCTTCATAGCGCCTTCCACCGCTTCCGCGCCGGAGTTGGTATAATAAACAGAATTGAGTGAGGACGGAAGATGCCGGGTCAGCAGATGCGCATAAGCCACCTGCGGCGTTTCAACCAGTTCGCCATACACCAGCAGATGAAGATATTGATCCGCCTGCTTTTTGATGGCATCAATTACCGCCGGGTGCCTGTGTCCCATATTGCATACGCTCACGCCGGCTATCAGGTCGGTATAAGCTTTTCCATTTACATCCCACAACGTTGATCCTTCCGCTTTCACGATTTCCAGGGCCAATGGCGCATCGGAGGTTTGAGCCACGTGTTGTAAGAATAGTTGTCGCTGGTTCAACATGCCGCAAATGTCGCTATAATCCGGCGAATATATAGTGGTGCATATTCCTATTTACACGGTAAACCTATCGTCTCATTCTGGCCAGGGTTGCCGCGTGCTTATACCGGCGGATCTTTCCTTGTAGGTTGAATACCTCCGTTAATACCACGTAAATCCCGGTACCGGCCGGGATATTCTTTTCATCCTGCCCGTTCCATTTAAAATAACCGGTGGTGCCGCAAAGACCGTTTCGTACCAGGAAGCGCACCGTTCTTCCGTAAACATCAAACACCGTTATATTGCATACGTAACCCGGTTCGGGAAACTGATAATGAATAAGCAAAAAATCATCTCTTCCGTCACCATCCGGTGAAAACACCCGCGGACTGACACTCACTTCCCCCTTAAGCCCTGTCTCTGCCCTGTATTGAGAATTCTGATAGCCGGGTGTTCCGTACCCCACACCGGAAGCCGCTGAATGCCAGTTGTTGCGGTCCTGACCCGGCCGGTTGTAATCTATTCTTTCCAGCGCAACCCCCTTTGGGTTTACCACTAATTCAAAATGCCATTTCTCACTATAATTAACTTCGTCTATTACCGTACCCTGCGTATTCAACAATACTGCCGTGCCGGAAGTGTTTGGAAAAGAGGGCATCGTTGCCAGTTCAATAACAGCATCGGGGTTTTTCACCAGGTAATGCCGCTGTATGGCAGCGGCATCTTCTGAAATCACCACATAATCCCCGGGGAATATTAGAATATCCTCAGCGGTAAGCGGTTTTATGGTATTAAGAGCGCCGCCGGAATTTCTATTGGCAATCACCAGATTCTTTGCGTTAATAATGTGCCTGCTGCGGTTATATAGTTCCACATAATCAGCGCCGTCTTCCGGCGGATTAAAAAGAATTTCATTGATCACCAGGTCCCGTTCTTCCGGAAACTGCCCCCAACCTGTTCTTGCCGTTGATATGCCCGAAATGATATTACCGCTGCAATCCGGCAAGTTCTTCACTTCTATGGTGTACACCTTGTTTTGCCGCAGGGGGGCTTCCAGCTTTAATTGTACTATATTAAACAGTGGCGCCCGGGGTATCGCCTGCCGGATAACTATTTCTTCACTGCATTTATAATTTCCTGCGTTGGCTGCATATTGGCTGTCCAGCGACTCATCAAAAACCAGCGTTAGATGAATGCTGTCCGTAGCATAAGCCCTCAGCAACCGGGGTTCATCGTTGTCTTTTTTATTTGCCTGCACCGAATTTGGCGCGCCGGGGGTACCTCCCGACGGGTGAACACTTGCCTGCCAGTTGCCGGCGCCGCCACAGGGGTTTGTCCGGTCTGCCATTTCCAGCGACCAGCCGCCGGCGCTTTTTACCTCGTTGCCATACCAGCTTCGGCTATACGGCACCGCGTGCATGAGCATATCCGTGTTCGTTAGAAGCCAAACCAGGTCGCCATTGACCCGTAACGTAGGAAAACGGGACAAGCCAATCACCGGAACGGTATCCGGGAATAATTTTGCATTTGCAGACGAGCAAAGTACAACCGGTTTTCCCGGTTCTAATAAAAAATGTGCTCCTATCACTGCGGTATTGTTACCATCGCTGAGTTTCCATTCAAACAGGTCATACGTAATGCCCGAAGCATTAAAAAGTTCCACATATTTACAATCCGGTAATAAAGGAGACGAAGCGGGCGGACTTGCCATGATTTCATGGATAAGCACGTCATAACGTGTTGGCTGCTGTGCCTGCAGCAGAAAGGAAAGGCAGACCACAGGCAGGCAGAGAAGGGTGTTTTTCATAGGTTCAAGATAATAAATTTCCATGGCATTCCTTTCTGTCTTCTCAGAAAAACTATAATTTCGCCGGTCGCTATGATCATCCCCGGCAGCATGAGTTCATAACAGTAAAGTTTTATCCATTATATTTGACCTCTTTTTTGTAAAAAAATCAATGCATGCCACAAAAATTATCAACCCCTGATCTTATTCAACAACTTTCCGAACAAAATATTAAAAAAGTAAAATTAGCGGTAACCGATATTGACGGTGTACTGCGTGGCAAAGTGATCAGCTTTGATAAATTCAGATCTATAGCCGGCAGTAATTTTGGTTTCTGTGACGTGGTATTTGGCTGGGATAGCGGCGATGTTTGCTACGATAATTCCGCTGTTACCGGCTGGCATACCGGCTACCCTGATGCCAATGCCATTGTGGATATCCGGACGTACCGGCGTATTCCCTGGGACAATGATCTGCCGTTTTTTCTGGCCGATTTTGATGACGGTGGAGAAGGCTGTGCCGCGGTTTGCCCGAGAACCTTATTAAAAAAGATAAATAAGCAGGCGCAGGAAGACGGCTATCTTTCTTTTTTCTCCCAGGAATTTGAATGGTTTAACCTGTTGGATAATACCGCTGAATTGTATGCCGGCAAATTCCGCGACCTTCGCCCGATGACCCACGGGATGTTTGGGTATTCGGTTTTGCGCGCCTCCCAAAAAAGTGCATTTTTCAACGACCTTTTCGACCTGTTAAACAGGTTTGATGTTCCTATTGAAGGATTGCATACCGAAACCGGCCCCGGCGTTTACGAAGCCGCGATTATGTATTCGGATATCCTGGAAGCGGCAGACCGGGCCGTTTTATTCAAAAGCGGGGTGAAAGAAATCGGTTCCCGACACGGCATTTTACCCACTTTTATGGCAAAATTCAGCGAAGATCTGCCGGGCTGCAGCGGACATGTTCACCAGAGTTTGTGGTCATCCGACGGCAAACAAAACCTGTTCTATGATAAGAGCAACAAAACCGGTTTCAGCTCCGTAATGGAAAGCTACATGGCTGGTCAGTTGTATTGCCTGCCGCATATCCTGCCTATGTATGCGCCAACGGTCAACAGTTATAAACGTTTGGTGGAAGGAGCCTGGGCGCCCACCACTCTCACCTGGGCGGTGGATAACCGTACCACTGCCTTACGGGCCATGCTCACGGGTGAAAAATCCACGCGTTTGGAAACGAGGGTAGTGGGTTCTGATTCCAATCCATATCTGGCGATGGCTGCCTGCCTGGCTTCAGGCTTATATGGTATCCGGAAGAACATGAAACTGCCGGTACCCGCCACCGTAGGTAATGGTTACGAAGATAAAAAGCTGGGCGTACTGCCGGCCGATCTCCGGGATGCCACACAGGCTATGAAGCAGTCGCCTGTTGCCAAAGAGTTGTTTGGGGAAAGTTTTGTTGCCCACTTCACCGGAACCCGCGAATGGGAATGGAGGCAGTTTTCAAAAGTGGTTACCGATTGGGAACTGAAACGGTACCTCGAAATTATTTAAGCGTAGAAAAATTCACCAATCTCAAATTTCAAATTTCAAATTTCAAATCTTTAATCTTTATATGCTTTTCGATACAATTCACCAGTTCAACTTTCCAACTACTATTCGTTTTGGTGCAAATGCGGTAAAAGAGTTACCCGCTTATTTAAAAGCCAATCACGTAAAGGCGCCCCTGATCGTAACCGATCCGAACGTAGCGCAACTGCCTTTTTTTAAAGACATTGTTGGAGATCTGCAACAAAACGGGGTTTCGGTAGAGGTATTTTCAGACATTCACAAGAACCCGGTGAAATCCGATGTGTATAAAGGGGTGGAAGTTTGGGACCAAACCAACAGAGACTGTGTGGTAGGGATTGGCGGCGGCGCCGGTTTGGATGTTTCCCGTGCTATTTTATTACGCATTAACCACCGGGAAGATCTTTTTAAATACGACGACCTGATCGGCGGAGATATTTATGTAACCAATGAGGTGCCGCTTTTCATAACGGTACCCACCACTGCAGGCACGGGGAGCGAAGTGGGGCGCAGCGCTATTATTGCAGACGATGAAACCCATCAGAAAAAGATCTTATTCTCCCCCAAGCTCATGGCGAAAATCGTTTTTGCCGATCCTGTGCTCACGATGAATATCCCTGCACCCATTACGGCCGCAACGGGTATGGACGCGCTGACGCATAACATGGAAGCCTTCCTGGCAAAAAATTATAACCCGATGTGTGACGGAATAGCGCTGGAAGGAATGCGGCTGATCCATGAGTCGCTGGAAACTGCTACCAATAAACCAGACCTTGAATCCAGGAGTAAAATGTTGCTGGGTTCTATGATGGGCGCCATAGCTTTCCAAAAAGGGTTGGGCGTCGTACATTCTCTGGCGCATCCGCTGTCTTCCCTGCTGGACACCCATCACGGGCTGGCCAACGCAGTAAACATTCCCTATGGACTGGAATACAACATCGCCGGATTTGAAGACAGGTTTGAGAAAATGGCTCATGCCCTCGGACTTAAAAAAGAAACCGGCGAAGCCGTGATTCAATACCTGTTTGATCTGAACACCAAAATCGGGATACCCCATCACCTGCGGGACATAGGTGTAACCGAAGCCCATATTGAAACCCTGGCAGATCTTGCTTTTGCGGATTTTGCCCATCCCAATAACCCCAAACCGGTGTCGAGGGAAGATTTCAAACAATTGTATTTAAAAGCCTTATAATGTCCGAAAAGAGAATAATAATAGGTGTTACGGATTGCAGTAAATATAAAAATTATAACGACTGGATTTCAAAACCGGGTAATATAGAAACCATACAGCTCAGCGCTACGCGTAAAAACCTGGCCGACCTGGCGCTGTGCGATGGGGTAGTGCTTACCGGCGGAGAAGATGTACATCCCCGGTTTTATAACCGGCCGGATCTTTTACCCTATTGTTATGCAGATGATATAAGCGAAATCAGGGACGAATTTGAGTTGCAGGTTCTGCAATATACCGAAGCCCGGGGCATCCCGGTACTGGGTATCTGCAGGGGTTTGCAGATCGCCAATGTTTTTTTTGGAGGTACGCTCATCCCCGATTTACCGCAATGGGGAAAATTCAACCATTCCAAATTACCGGATAATACAGACCGCTATCACACAATACAGCCGGACCCCAACGCTCAATTGTATCAAATTACGGAAGGAGAAGAAGGAATGATCAACAGCAACCATCATCAATGTGCCGACAGGGTGGGGCAGCGGCTGGTGGCTTCTGCTTTATCGCCTGATGGCATTGTTGAAGCTATGGAAAGAAGGAACCCGGATGAGGGCGCTTTTTTGTGCCTTGTGCAATGGCACCCCGAACGGATGAAAGATCAGGGCAGTAATTTTGCAAAAAAAATCAGGGGTGCATTTATTGCCGCCTGCCAACAGAAAAAACAGGAAGCGGCAGCGCCGAAACCGTAGAACTAAGGATTCATTTATTCAGATACAACAAATCATTATTATATGCAGATCATTAATCCGGCCACAGAAGAAGTGATCCGGGAAATTGCGGAAGATTCACAGGAAATAATTATAAAAAAATACCAGGCTGCGCTTGATGGACAACCTGCATGGGCTGCCGTACCATTACATCAAAGGATAGCCTGCATCAGTAAGTTTTACCAGCTTTTGGAGGAAGAAAAAAAAGAGTTGGCTGAAATCCTTACCAGCGAAGTAGGCAAGCCCTTACAGCAATCCTATAATGAATTGAATGGCGCCAGGAACCGGATTGAATTTTTCATAAAAAACGCTGCAAAATGGCTGGGAGACGAATGGATTGAAGAGGAAGGCGCAACCAGGGAAAAAATCGTTTATGAGCCCCTGGGTGTTATAGCCAACATCTCCGCCTGGAACTATCCCTACCTCGTAGGCGTTAATGTATTTATCCCTGCGCTTATCGGGGGCAACGCGGTATTGTATAAGCCGTCTGAATACGCTACGCTCACCGGATTGCAGATCCAAAGATTGTTATACCGGTCGGGGATACCCGAAAATGTGTTCCAGGTGATCACCGGCAAAGGTGCGGCCGGGCAAACCTTACTGGAGCTGCCGCTGAACGGGTATTTCTTTACCGGCAGTTACCGCACCGGGAAATATATCGCCGAACATACCGCCGGTAAGCTGGTGCCTGTTCAGTTAGAGCTGGGCGGTAAAGACCCCTTGTATGTAATGGATGATGTGGAGGATATAAGGGTAGTAGCCGGCGCCGCGCTGGAGGGCGCTGTATATAACAACGGACAAAGTTGCTGTGCTGTGGAAAGGATATACGTACAGGAAAAGATTTATGAGCCGTTTGTGCAGGCTTTTGTGGAACAGGCCAGGAAGATGCCTGTGGGCGATCCGCTGGATGCAAAAACCGAAATTGGTCCTTTGAGCAGAAAAGAACAGTTGAAGACGCTTATGGAACAGGTTACCGATGCGAAACTCAAAGGCGCCGAAATATTGCTGGGGGGAAAGCAGGCGGGAGCGAAGGGATATTTTTTTGAGCCCACTGTGGTGGTCAACACCAACCATAATATGAAACTGATGACCGAGGAATCGTTCGGCCCTGTTATCGGCATTCAAAAAGTTAAAGACGACCAGGAAGCCGTTCAATTAATGAAGGACACGCCCTACGGCCTTACCGCGGCGGTTTATTCCAAAAATTTTGACCGGGCTGAGGCGGTAATGAAACAAATGGATACGGGTACGGTATATTGGAATTGCTGCGACAGGGTGAGCGCCGGACTTCCATGGTCGGGGCGTAAAAATTCCGGTTTAGGCGCTACTTTATCGTACCAGGGTATCCGTGCTTTTGTACAGCCCAAGGCCTATCATTTGAGGGGATAGACAGGTGCCCGGCTTTTTATATGAGTTAGAAACCGTAGCGTCTCAACTTTTTCATTTTCAATCAAAACGGTACGATCATTTTCAACACAAAATTTCTTCCCATATTGTAAATGCCGTATCGCTCATTGGGTGAACGCCCGTAATATTCAAAATATTTTAAACGGTTAAGATGCGATTGATACGCTTCGTTAAAAAGATTATTGGCTTGAAAGAAAATCTGGATACTTCCATTTTCTGCGGAGTTGATGTCAGCCGTTATGCCCCAATTAAAAAGTGTATAGGAGGGCGTTTCGGTTTCTGTTCCGTTTAATCCCGAATACCTGTTTTGAGTAGCCGAGTATTCCACTTCAAATCCCGGCGTTATGGCTATCAACCATTTTGATTTCGGATTAAATTCCTGCGATAGACGGCTGTTGATCATCATTGGTGGAATAAGCGGTAAATATTCGCCTTCCGGCCCTTTTCCTTTTAAACCGGATTTCCGGTTAAAACCGTAAACAATACACATGCTGTTATCCCAACGGAAACCTTTCCATTGATTTGGATGAACTGCCAGCCAAAATTCTCCGCCATACAGTTGCGCTTTGGACTGCTTATACTGATAGGTCCGGTTTCCCTGGGGGTCCGGTATCGGGTTTCCCCGCGTATCAGCCAAGACGGACATATAAATGAAGTTTTGGATGTTGTTGTTGAAAATGCTTACTTCTCCCGATATGTTTTTAAATTCCAGGTGAATGCCCAAATCTTCCTGCAAAGAAAATTCAGGACTGAATGTTCTGTTTCCTAAATAGATAATATGTGCTCCGGGGTCCAATCCGTTACTTCCTGTTTCTGTGATATTGGGTGCCCGGTAAGCCCTCCCGATATTGGCTTTCAGAGCAATATTTTGGTTTGCCCGGAAGGTCGCACCGATACTTCCACTTACACCCTGATAGGTTTTCTTAAATGCTTCAAATTGTAAACCGGCGCCGGGATCGTTCGCATTGAATTGTTGTTCAAAACCGGTGATGGAATTTGTTCCCACGTAAAAGTCGTTCCATTGAACCCGTCTTGCATCATAGCGAACCCCACCGCTGATACTCCATTTGTCTTGTTTCCATTTTCCATACAAATAAATTCCACCATCGTATAAATGGTAATCGGGAATAGGGAAATCTGTTGCATCTTTGTTTTTACTGCTTTGCAGCATGCCATTGATTCCTGCCGAAGTTTCAATACCACCAAATTTCGGAGCGTTATACCTGATCCCGTAATTCAGCGTATTCAGCCGCATATACATTCCAGCCTGCATTGGCTCTGTCGGATGTGTAAATTCCCTTCTTATGTTTTGTTGTACCCCGAACAAAACATCAATATCGCCATTACCTGCTTTGTACAAGCCGTGTAGATATGCCCTGAAATGCCGAATGCGTTGCGACAGGTCGGGGATCCTGTACGAGTTTAACGCTTTATCCGAAACGGCCGGACGGTTTAAAATGTCATCGCCGTCATCAAAAACCTGGCGGGTGAATTTTCGGGTGACAGAGTCTCTGCTTCCGTCAGGAATACCTTGATGATTGTCGTATAAAGTCAGGTTGATATGCGTGTAACCTCTGTCTGACTTATACCCTATCAAAGCCGCAATGTTCTTTTCATTGAAATTAGTAAGATACACTCTGCCGTCTATCGGGTTACGGTAGTTTTTAGCCATCCGGTAAGCGCCATTCAAAGCAAATAAAAAATGCTGGTTGGAATAATCCAATCGCAGTCCGTTCCCAATTAAATTGTTATTGGTTTGATACTCGCCTAAAAGTCTCCCGTGTAGTTTTCCGTCTTCCCGTTTGGGGACATAGGGAAATAAGCTGATGACGCCTGCAATGGCGTCCGAACCATATAAAAGACTTGCCGGGCCTTTGATAACTTCGGCCCGTTCCAGGTTGTAGCCGTCAATTTCAATGCCGTGTTCATCTCCGTATTGTTGACCTTCCTGGCGAATTCCATCATATAAGGTAAGCACACGATTATAGCCTAAACCGTGAATAAAAGGCTTTGAAATATTCGGACCTGTTTTCAGGGCTATCAATCCCGGCACATTTTTTACCAATACATCAATGATATTGCTTTCCGCTGTTTGATCAATTTTTTTGGCAGAAACAGGGGTAATAGAAACAGGATTTTCTTTGATCATTGTGGCTCTTGTTGTGCCTGTAATTACAATTTCTTCTAAATTTAAAGATTGTGATTTTAAATAAACACGGTAATCATTTTGCCCGGGATCTATTTGCAAAATACCTGTTTCGTAACCCACACTTTGAAAAATCAGCCTGGTGGTACTTTCATCTTGAATAAGGCTGATTTTGAAATTTCCATTTTCATCCGTTAGAGTTCCGTTGTTTGTGTTTTCCTGCATTACAGTACAAAACGCAACAGGTTGCCTCGTATTAAAATCCCTGATTGACCCCGTGATTGTTCTTTGCTGTGTTTGGCAGAAAACCGCAAAGGGGATGAGCAATATTGCTGACAGAATCCTTTTCATCTTATACCTAAATATTTTTATTTTATTCATAAAATTAATTTAGTTAGGCATGTCTAACAAATATAATTAGATAAATATTTTTATCTTCACGTTATGGTATCACAAGCAGAGGAAAATTATTTGAAGGCGTTATTTCATTTGACAAGTGACATACCGGAAAAAACGGAGGCTGGAACAAACGAACTGGCGGACATGCTGGATGTTACACCCGCCACGGCGAATAATATGCTTAAAAAACTGAAAGAAAAAGGCTGGGTTTCTTATGAGAAATACGGGAAAATCAGTTTAACTGACAAAGGAAGAGTGCTTGCGGTAGAGATTATACGAAAGCACCGGCTTTGGGAGACCTTCCTGTACGAAAAGCTTAATTTTACCTGGGATGAAGTGCATGAAGTGGCAGAGCAATTGGAACATATTCAATCTGTTAAGTTGGTACAGCAATTGGAGAAGTTTTTGGATTTTCCGGAAATAGACCCGCATGGAGACCCAATACCCAACGAAAAGGGAGAAATCAGGTTTATCAAGCGAAAAACATTGGCTGAAATCGAGGAAAGCAAAACTTGTAAATTGGTTGCCGTAAAAGATAATAGCTCGTCTTTTTTGCAATATGTTGTTAAGCTGGGGCTGGGGTTGAGCAGTAAAATCAAGGTGCTTGGCCGCCGGGAATTTGACGGTTCTATGGAGATAGAGGTGAATAAGGTCCGTTCATCAATCAGTAAAAAAGTAGCTCAGAATTTGCTGGTTGTTTGACGGTTGCCTGTTTGTATTACGAGCGTATCGGGTCCCCGCAAAATACCCTTATCTGAAATCATAAAATTTTGTATAATTTTATGGTATGGAAATGGAAGTAAGAGAACCTTTAGTTGCTTACGGCAAACAAAAGTTTACCGTTGGAGAATACCTGGCGATGGAGGAGGATGCCGTTGAAAAACACGAGTACTATAAAGGAGAGATTTTTGCCATGTCCGGCGCCAAAGTGCCGCATAATACCATTTGCAGTAATCTGTTTGGTGAGTTGGCTATCAGATTGAAAGGGAAAAAATGCAGACCCTACGGCAGCGATCAACGCATACACATCGAATCCAATACTCTTTTCACTTATCCGGATATTTCCGTTATTTGCGGCGAACCGGTAACGCTCAACAACGATAACTGGAATGTTTTGAACCCGGCGGTGATCATTGAAATACTTTCCCCCTCTACCAAAAATTACGACCGCAGCGAAAAATTCATGCTTTACCGCGATATACCGTCATTAAAAGAATATATACTGGTTGATTCGGAACATCTGCATATTGAAGCGTTCCGCCTGAATGCAACCCATCGCTGGGAGTTGGAAGAATATAGATCTACAAAAGACCAGCTTCATATAAAAGCAATCAATGAAGCAATACCTCTTGCCGATATCTATGCCGGCGTGCTAACCGGTGAGTAGGCGATGCAATGGCAACACCTGATTGATCCCGACCAATAACGCGGGCATACCGATTTTATGAACCTGCTTTGGATATAGGTTTTTTTCCCTAATTTGCTCCCATGAACCACAACCCTTACACTGCTGTTTGTTTCGGAGAAGTTTTATGGGATATTCTCCCGGATGCGAGACTACCGGGCGGCGCCCCGATGAATGTAGCCTACCACCTGAATCAATTGCAGGTGTCCACCGCCATGATCAGCAGGGTAGGCAGGGATGACCCCGGAGATGAGATTCTGCGGTTCATCGCTTCAAAAGGAGTAGCTACCGCTTTTATACAAAAAGACGACCATCACCCAACCGGCACCGTTCTGGCAACCGTAAATAACAACGATGTGAGTTACGAGATCATTGAACCCGTTGCCTGGGATTTCATACACAATAACATGCAACTGCAGGAGCTGTTGCCCGCCGTTCATTACTTTATATTCGGCAGCCTGGGTGCCAGGAACGAAAAATCCAGGCAGACTCTTTTTGAATTACTGGAAATAGCACCCTTTAAGATCCTGGATATCAATCTCCGGAAACCTCATTACGAGAAAAAAGTATTGGAATACCTTATGCAGCATACCGATATGCTGAAGCTCAATCACCAGGAACTGGAACTTATAAGCGCCTGGTTTGGGTTTGCAGGTGATGCGCAGGAACAGATGCGGGCTCTGCAGGAGAAATTTCATTTGGACACCGTACTTGTTACCCGGGGCGACAGGGGCGCTGCCGTTTTGCAAAACGGCGCCTGGTACGAGCATGATGGGTTTAAAGTGAAAGTCGCGGATACCATCGGAAGCGGAGATGCATTTCTGGCGGGCTTTCTTTCGCGGTTCATTCAATCTTCCCCCCCCGCAGAATCCCTGGATTTTGCATGTAAGATGGGGGCCTTCATAGCCTCTCAACCGGGCGCATGCCCTTCTTACACAGTTGCTGACGTTGACAAAATAACGAAAGGAAACTAAGCCTTGATACGTGAGACACGTACCAAGGCGGTAACATCGGGGCACTCTCACATAGCCGCGGCACCGACCCTTGTGTCTTGGGTGTGACCGCAGCTATTCTCACCCATCCTTCCCTTCGACAAGCTCAGGGCAGGCATTCTCACATTTTCATATTTCCACATTCTCACATTTCCACATTCTCACATTTTCATATTCTCACATTTTCATATTCTCACCCTTCCGTTCGTCAGGGCACGCATTTTCATCTTCCCCTTTTTTCCACATTTTCATCACCCCTTTAAAAATCAGGTTAAAAATTTAAAAAAACTTGTTATAATGCCTTTATTTTTTACCTTTGCACTCCTTAAATTGGGCCGGATACAATTTGACTTTTCAATTGAATTATAAGTGACTGATCTCTAACCTCTTCTGTTTAACGTACAAACAGAGGCTGGTGGGTATTTGTCATAGAACCAAATAAAAAGCGCTTTTTATATTATGTCTTCAACAAAAGTTGCTGCAAACAATAGGATTGATTTTGGAAAAATCAAGCATTTAGCGGAAACGCCGGACTTATTAGAAATTCAAATCCAGTCTTTTAAAGAATTCTTCCAGTTAGAAACCACTCCCGACAAAAGGAATGTGGAAGGGCTGTTTAAAGTTTTCAAGGAAAACTTCCCGATTACAGACACCCGCAACATCTTTGTACTGGAATTCCTGGATTATTTCATTGATCCGCCGCGGTATAGCATTGAGGAATGTATGGAACGGGGGCTGACCTACGCGGTACCGCTGAAAGCGAAATTACGTTTAAGCTGTAACGATGAGGAGCATGTGGACTTTCAGACCATCGTCCAGGACGTATTCCTGGGCAATATCCCGTATATGACCCCAAGAGGTACTTTTGTGATCAATGGCGCCGAAAGGGTGGTTGTATCTCAATTGCACCGCTCCCCGGGTGTATTCTTCGGGCAGTCGCTGCATCCCAACGGCACCAAGATCTATTCTGCCAGGGTGATCCCCTTTAAGGGTGCCTGGATGGAATTTGCTACGGATATCAATAATGTGATGTATGCTTACATTGACCGTAAAAAGAAATTCCCGGTAACTACTTTGCTGCGTTCCATCGGCTATGAAACCGATAAAGACATCCTGGAACTGTTTGGGATGGCGGATGAAGTGAAAGGAGATAAAAAATCGCTGACACCCTTCCTGGGGAAACGCCTGGCTGCGCGGGTATTAAGAACCTGGGTAGAAGACTTTGTGGATGAAGATACCGGGGAAGTGGTCTCCATCGAAAGAAACGAAGTAGTGCTGGAAAGGGATACGGTATTAGACGAGGAAGCCATAGACATGATTGCCGAGATGGACGTCAAGGAGGTTTTTATTCAGAAAGAAGAAGTGAGCGGGGATTATGCTATAATATACAATACCCTGAATAAGGACAGCGCCAATTCGGAATTAGAAGCCGTTCAGCATATTTACCGGCAGCTGCGCGGCGCCGATGCCCCTGATAATGAAACCGCCCGCGGGATCATTGATAAGCTTTTTTTCTCAGACAAAAGATATGACCTGGGGGAAGTGGGTCGCTACAAGATCAACCGCAAACTCAGTCTTACCCAGCCGCTGGAACAGAAAACACTGACCAAGGAAGATATTATCGAGATCATTAAATACCTGGTTCGGCTGACCAATGCCAAGGCGGAAATTGATGACATTGATCATCTGAGCAACCGCCGTGTCCGCACGGTGGGCGAGCAACTGTTTGCCCAGTTTGGTGTGGGACTGGCCCGTATGGCAAGAACGATCCGGGAAAGGATGAACGTGCGCGATAACGAAGTGTTTACCCCGGTGGATCTGATCAATGCAAGAACCCTGTCTTCAGTCATTAATTCATTTTTTGGCACATCACAACTATCCCAGTTCCTGGATCAGACCAATCCGCTCAGCGAGATTACGCATAAGCGGCGTATTTCAGCGCTCGGTCCCGGTGGTTTAAGCCGTGAACGAGCCGGGTTTGAGGTGCGCGACGTACACTATTCGCATTATGGTCGTCTTTGTACCATTGAAACGCCGGAAGGTCCTAATATCGGGCTGATCTCTACCCTTTGTGTGCACGCCAAGATCAACGAAATGGGCTTCATCGAAACCCCTTACCGCAAGGTGCACGACGGGAAGGTAGATATGCACGAACTGGCTTACCTGAGCGCCGAAGAAGAAGACGAAGCAAAAATAGCCCAGGCAAATGCGCCGCTGAACGGTAATGGAGAGTTTGTGGAAGCCACCGTGAGATCACGTCAAACCGGCGACTTCCCCATTCTGGAAAAAAATGAAGTGGAGTTTATGGACGTGGCGCCCAACCAGATCGTGGGCTTAAGCGCCTCGCTAATCCCCTTCCTGGAGCACGATGACGCCAACCGTGCGCTGATGGGCTCCAACATGCAACGCCAGGCAGTACCGCTGATCGTTCCCCAGGCGCCGGTGGTAGGCACCGGGCTGGAAGGCAAGGCGGCAAGAGACGCCCGGATCCAGATCCATGCAGACGGAGACGGGGTAGTGGAATTTGTGGACGCCAACGAAATACATGTAAGATACGAAAGAGATGAAGCCCAGAAACTGGTAAGTTTTGAAGACGATCTGAAGGTTTACAGGCTGACGAAGTTCATGAAAACCAACCAGGAAACCTGCATTAACCTGCGCCCTGCCGTGAAGAAAGGACAACGCGTTAAACAGGGAGATTTCCTTACCGAAGGCTATGCCACCAAAGACGGGGAACTGGCTTTGGGACGAAACCTGAAAGTGGCTTTCATGCCCTGGAAAGGTTACAACTTCGAGGATGCCATCGTGATCAGTGAGAAAGTAGCCCGGGAAGATCTGTTTACCTCCATCCATATTTCTGAATATGAACTGGAAGTGCGGGATACCAAGTTAGGGGAGGAAGAACTGACCCCCGATATTCCCAACGTGTCGGAAGAAGCCACCAAGGATCTTGATCAGAACGGGATCATCCGTATCGGAGCCCAGGTGAGGGAGGGTGATATTATCATAGGAAAGATCACGCCCAAGGGAGAAAGTGATCCCACTCCCGAAGAGAAGTTGTTGCGGGCTATTTTCGGCGACAAAGCCGGGGATGCCAAAGACGCTTCCCTTAAAGCTCCCAGTGGCACGGAAGGTGTAGTAATTGATAAAAAACTGTTCCAGCGCGCCAAGAAAGATAAGAACATGAAGGTGCGGGAAAAAGCCGCTATTGAAAAGCTGGAAAAGGTGCACGAGCAAAATGAAAAGGAATTACTGGACGTGCTGATCAGCAAACTACAGGTGCTGCTGAAAGACAAAACCTCTGCAGGCGTAACCAATAACTTTGGTGAAATGCAGATTGGTAAAAGCGCTAAGTTCAATGCCAAAAACCTTACCGGGCTGGACTATCAGAATATCAACCCGTTGGGCTGGACCGGTGACGCCCACATTGATAACCAGGTAAACATCCTGCTGCATAATTTTAATATCAAGTTCAACGAAGAATTAGGAAGATATAAAAGGGAGAAGTTCAATATTTCCATTGGGGATGAATTACCTGCCGGTGTATTGAAGCTGGCTAAGGTTTACCTGGCTGTAAAGCGGAAGTTGAAAGTGGGAGATAAGATGGCTGGCCGTCATGGAAATAAGGGTATTGTAGCCAAAATAGTACGTGCTGAGGATATGCCTTTCCTGGAAGACGGCACTCCGGTGGACATTGTACTGAATCCCCTGGGCGTACCGAGCCGTATGAATATCGGCCAGATCTACGAAACCGTGCTTGGATGGGCTGCCGAAAAGTTAGGCGTCAAATTTGCAACACCTATTTTTGATGGCGCCGAGCCGGAGGAGATTGCCGGTTATATTGAAAAGGCCGGGCTACCCTCTTTCGGGCACACCTATCTCTATGACGGGGAAACCGGGGAGCGGTTCGACCAGAAAGCTACCGTGGGGGTGATCTATATGATCAAACTGCACCACATGGTAGATGACAAAATGCACGCGAGAAGCATCGGCCCCTACAGTCTCATTACGCAGCAGCCTCTGGGTGGTAAAGCTCAATTTGGCGGTCAGCGTTTTGGGGAAATGGAGGTATGGGCGCTTGAAGCCTATGGCGCTTCCAATATCTTACAGGAACTGCTTACCCTCAAGTCGGATGATATCATCGGCAGGGCTAAAACCTACGAGGCTATCGTAAAAGGTGATAATATACCCCGGGCGGGATTACCCGAATCATTCAACGTGCTGGTACATGAATTGAGAGGACTTGGATTGGAACTGAAGTTTGAATAGAAAGCTGAAGCATGGAGAAGAAAAGAGCTGAAGCGGGTAACAGAAAAGATGGCTGATCCTTTCAAGATCAGCCATCTCAAATCTCAAATTATAAATCTTAAATAAGATCATGGCTATCAAAAAAGACAATCGTCCCAAATCAAACTTTTCAAAGATCACCATTAGCCTGGCTTCGCCGGACGCTATCCTGGAAAGGTCTTATGGTGAAGTTTTGAAGCCTGAAACTATAAATTACCGCACCTACAAACCCGAAAGAGACGGCTTGTTCTGCGAAAGAATCTTCGGACCGGTAAAAGATTACGAATGCGCCTGCGGAAAATACAAGCGGATCCGGTATAAGGGAATCGTTTGTGACCGCTGTGGCGTAGAAGTTACCGAAAAGAAAGTGCGCCGCGAAAGAATGGGGCATATCAAACTGGTAGTACCCGTGGTGCATATCTGGTATTTCAAAAGTTTGCCTAATAAAATCGGCTACTTGCTGGGTATCAGCTCCAAAAAGATGGAGAGCATCGTTTATTATGAAAGATTTGTTGTGATCCAGCCGGGTATCCGGGAAGACCGCAACCTCAACGCCGGCGACCTGCTGACTGAAGAGGAATACCTGGATATCCTGGACAACCTTCCAAAAGATAACCAGTACCTGCCGGATGAAGATCCCCAGAAATTCATTGCCAAAATGGGTGCGGAAGCTATCCAGGCTATGCTGGGGCGGATTGACCTGGACCAGTTGAGCTATGATCTTCGCAATGCCGCCGCTACAGAAACCTCCCAACAACGTAAGGCCGACGCCTTAAAACGTTTAAGCGTGGTGGAATCGTTTCGTGATGCCAACGGAAGAATAGAAAACCGTCCCGAATGGATGGTTATGCAATACATACCGGTTATCCCCCCGGAACTTCGTCCCCTGGTACCGCTGGATGGCGGACGCTTTGCATCCTCCGATTTAAATGATTTGTATCGCCGGGTGATCATCCGTAACAACCGTTTGAAACGCCTGCTGGAAATCAAAGCGCCTGAAGTGATCCTGCGTAATGAAAAAAGGATGCTCCAGGAAGCAATTGATTCATTGTTCGACAACTCCCGTAAATCCAACGCCGTAAAAGCAGAGGGCGGAAGAGCCTTAAAATCGTTGAGCGATGTGTTAAAAGGAAAACAGGGACGTTTCCGTCAGAACCTGTTGGGTAAACGCGTGGACTACTCCGGGCGTTCGGTAATTGTGGTAGGCCCCGAACTGAAGCTGCACGAATGCGGTTTGCCGAAAGATATGGGCGCTGAGCTATTCAAGCCCTTCATTATCCGTAAATTAATTGAAAGGGGAATCGTCAAAACTGTAAAAAGCGCCCGGAAACTGGTGGACCGGAAAGAAGCTGTGGTTTGGGATATCCTCGAAAATATCCTCAAAGGGCATCCCATAATGCTTAACCGTGCCCCCACGCTCCACCGGTTGTCTATCCAGGCGTTTCAGCCCAAGCTGGTGGAAGGAAAGGCCATACAATTGCACCCGCTGGTGTGTTCTGCGTTCAACGCCGACTTCGATGGCGACCAGATGGCGGTGCATGTACCGTTGAGCAGCGCAGCTATCCTGGAAGCCCAGTTGCTGATGCTGTCTTCCCACAACATCCTCAACCCGCAGAATGGTACGCCCATTACTCTTCCTTCACAGGACATGGTATTGGGATTGTATTATATTTCGAAAGCAAAAAAATCAACGGAAACAGAAAAGATAAAGGGAGAAGGCAAAAGTTTCTACAATACCGAAGAGGTTATCATTGCTTATAATGAAGGTAAAGTTGACCTGCACGCTACGATAAAAATTCGCGCCACCATCCGGAAAGACAACGGGGAGCTGGAGAATAGGCTGATAGACACTACCGTAGGACGGGTGATCTTCAACCAGTACGTACCGGTGGAGGTAGGCTTCGTTAATGCCTTGTTGACCAAAAAGTCGCTCCGGGAGATCATTGGAGACATCATTAAGATCACCGATGCGCCCAAAACAGCTAAATTCCTGGATGATATCAAACAGTTGGGCTTCCGCACAGCCTTCAAAGGAGGTCTTTCATTTAATATAAATGACCTGGTGATCCCTGAAGTGAAGCAGGACCTGGTGGAATCTGCCTCCGATGAAGTGGATGAAGTGTGGGAAAACTACAATATGGGGCTTATCACCAATAATGAAAGATACAACCAGATCATTGATATCTGGTCGCGTGTGGACACCCGCGTTACCGAAACCCTTATCCGGGAGATGGCTACCGACAAGCAGGGATTCAATTCCGTATATATGATGCTGGATTCCGGGGCAAGAGGAAGTAAGCAACAGGTAAAACAGTTAGCGGGGATCAGGGGGTTGATGGCTAAACCGCGTAAAAGCGGCTCCACCGGTTCCGAGATCATTGAAAACCCGATCCTGTCCAATTTTAAAGACGGACTGAATGTATTGGAATATTTTATCTCTACCCACGGGGCTCGCAAAGGGTTGGCTGATACGGCATTAAAAACAGCCGACGCGGGTTATCTTACCCGCCGTTTGGTGGACGTTGCCCAGGATGTGGTGATCAACGATGAAGACTGTGGTACGCTGCGCGGCATTGCTATCAGCGCATTAAAGGATAATGAAGATATCGTGGAACCGTTGTACGACCGGATCTTAGGCCGTACTTCCCTGCATGATATTTACCATCCGGAAACCGATGCCCTGATCGTTCCCGCCGGAGCCCAGATAACGGAGGATATAGCCAAAGCTATAGAAGAAAGCGGTATCGAAACCGTAGATATCCGCTCCGTTCTGACCTGTGAGAGCAGGCATGGGGTTTGTGTGAAATGTTATGGACTTAATCTGGCAACAGGTTCTGTAGCGCAAAAAGGAGATGCGGTGGGCATCATTGCCGCCCAGTCTATTGGTGAGCCGGGTACCCAGTTAACACTTCGCACCTTCCACGTGGGTGGTGTGGCCGGCTCTGCTACGGTTGATTCCCAGTTGGTGGCCAAATTCGACGGCACCATCCAGTTTGACGGGCTGAGAACGGTAACTGCCGAAAATAACCAGGGTGAAACCGCCCAGATCGTAATCGGGCGTACCGGTGAAATGAGGATTATTGATGTGAAGAACGACCGGCTTTTGATCACCAACAACGTACCATATGGCGCCAGTTTGCTGGTAAAAGACGGACAGAAAGTACAAAAGGGAGATATCATCTGTAACTGGGATCCGTTTAATAATGTGATCATTTCAGAACAGGCCGGTACGGTAAAGTTTGACAGCGTAATTGAAGGATTTACCTATCGCGAAGAAGCGGATGAACAAACCGGGCACCGTGAAAAAGTGGTTATTGAAACCAAAGACAAAACGAAGATTCCCATGCTGATCGTTGAAGGTAAGGATGTTAAAACCTATAACCTTCCGGTAGGTTCTCATATTGCGGTGAGCGAAACAGAACAGGTAAACGCAGGGCAGGTATTGGTGAAGATACCGCGGGTATTGGGCAAGCTGCGGGACATTACCGGCGGTCTGCCACGTGTAACGGAACTGTTTGAAGCCCGCAACCCCAGCAACCCGGCGATCGTATCCGAAATTGACGGAGTGGTGTCCTTCGGATCCGTTAAACGCGGAAATCGTGAGATCATTATTGAAGCCAAAGATGGCGTTGTGAAAAAATACCTGGTTCCCCTTACCCGCCAGATACTGGTGCAGGATGGGGACTTTGTGAGAGCCGGTACACCCTTGTCGGACGGACAAACCGCGCCGGCTGATATCCTGAGCATCAAAGGTCCTTTTGCAGTACAGGAATACGTGGTGAACGAAATCCAGGAAGTGTATCGTTTACAGGGGGTACGCATCAACGATAAACACATTGAAGTGATCGTAAGACAGATGATGAAAAAAGTGGAGATCGTGGAGCCGGGCGATACCAGGTTCCTCGAAGAAGACCTGGAAGACCGCTTTGAATTTATTGAAGAAAACGATTGGATCTTCGATAAGAAAGTAGTTACCGAACCGGGTGATTCCACGAAACTGCGTGCGGGTCAGATCGTAAGCTTAAGAGAACTGCGCGAAGAAAACTCCATCTTAAGAAGAAGCGATAAGAAGCTGGTAGAGTTCAGAGATGCAAATCCTGCTACCTCAAGACCGGTGTTATTGGGGATTACCAAGGCTTCCCTGGGTACCCATAGCTGGATCTCGGCAGCTTCCTTCCAGGAAACAACCAAGGTGCTGAGCGCGGCAGCCATACAGGGTAAAGCCGATGAAATGCTCGGGTTGAAAGAGAACGTGATTACCGGTCATCCCATACCTGCCGGTACGGGATTGCGCGAATTTGACGAGGTGATCGTAGGCAGCAAAGAAGAATACGAGTTGTTACAAACCACCCGTGAAGCCATGAGTTTTGATGATGAAGAATAATGATTTGAAATAGCTGGAAAGGAGTAGGTCTGCATAGCCCTGCTCCTTTTTTATTCCAAAAATTGAAAAATAGAGGCATGAAATACCTTTCTCTGATTTTGAGCGCTGCCGCTTTATTATTAGCAGGTACCATATTTTTTCAGCACCAGAAGGAAAATACAAAACTCCGGGAGCAGGTGAATGCGCTGCATTCCAGCGACAGCGCCCGTTCGGGAGCGTTGAAGATCGCCTATGTGGACCTGGATTCAATAGACGCCCGGTTCGACTTTTATAAAGGAAAAATAGAGGCTTTTGAAAAGAAAAAAGAAGGCCTGGACCGCCAGTTGAACGGCGCTTACCAGCAACTGGACAACCGCCGGATAAATTTCCTGAAGAAAGGGGAAGCTATTTCGCCAACCGAGGCAGACGCCTTTAGAAAGGAATACGACAATCAATTGCAAAACCTGGAAAACCAGCGGCGGAAAATTGAGCAGGAGGTGCAACAGGAAGCCATGATCATGCGGGACGACATCTTTAATAAAATTCATGACTATTTATCATCGTACTGCAAAGAACGGGGATATACTTACGTTTTCTCTTATTCCAAAAATGCGAATATCTTTTTATATGAAGATCCTGTGTATAACATCACCGAAGAGGTGATCACCGGGTTGAATGCTTTATATAAGAGAGAGGAGAATAAAAAATAACAGATAGCGTAACAGAATAACTTATCTTCAAAGCCCGGGGCGTTCCGGGTTTTTTTATGCGTTCGGATTCAGTACATCAGTTTAAGCCCTCCCTTGGACTATTGGACGCTACCATGCTGGTAGCCGGCTCCATGATAGGTTCAGGCATCTTCATTGTAAGTGCAGAAATTGCCCGTAATGTAGGCAGCGCCGGCGCCCTGTTGCTGATGTGGGTACTGGCAGGGATCGTAACACTGATAGCCGCCCTCAGCTACGGCGAGCTTTCCGGCATGTATCCCAAAGCCGGTGGGCAATACGTTTATCTGAGAGAAGCTTATAATCCCTTTGTGGCCTTCCTGTTTGGCTGGACGCAATTTGGTGTGATTCAAACCGGCACCATAGCTGCCGTGGCCGTGGCCTTTGCTAAATTCACCGCCTACCTGCTGCCGGTATTCAGCGAACAGCATGTCATAATGAAAGCCGGCAACTTTACTGTTTCTGGCGCCCGGTTACTGGCCATTTTTTCTATCTTTTTACTCACCTATATCAACAGTCGCGGGGTAAAAAATGGCAAATTCATCCAAACGGTGTTCACCCTTGTTAAAATCGGTTCCCTGCTGGGGCTTACGCTGTTAGGGCTCCTGGCAGGTGCAAAAGCGGAGGTGTGGCATGCCAACTGGGAAAATGCCTGGCAATTTGCCAATATCTCCGCTGTAAACGGACAAGCCACCATCACCCTGCTGTCGGGGCTGGCACTGTTTGGTGCGGTGGCTGTTTCCATGAAAGGCTCACTATTCAGCAGCGATGCCTGGAACAATGTGACCTTTATTGCTGCGGAAATAAAATCTCCCGGAAAAAATATCGGACGCTCGCTTTTTTGGGGTACCCTCATCGTCACCATCATATACCTGGCCACTAACCTGATGTATCTTGCGGTATTGCCCTTCAATGAAATTGCTTTTGCCGCCAACGATCGGGTGGGCGTGGCTGCGGCCGAAAAGATCTTCGGCAACAACGGATCTCTCATTGTAGCCCTGATGATCATGATCTCTACCTTTGGCTGCAACAACGGACTTATCCTGTCGGGCGCCCGTATTTATTATACAATGGCAAAAGACGGCTTGTTTTTCAAAAGCGCCGGAAACCTGAACCGGTACAGCGTACCCGGACGGGGATTATGGATACAGGGTTGGTGGGCATCGGCCTTATGCCTCACCGGCAGCTACAATGACCTGCTGGCTATGGTAATATTTGGGGTACTTGTATTTTATGTGCTGACGATAGCCGGTATCTACATCCTGCGTCGCAAACAGCCGGATGTTCCGCGCAGCTATAAAGCCTTTGGTTATCCTGTATTACCAATGGTGTATATTATAGCCGCCGCCGCGTTGGCCTTGCTGCTGCTCATTTTTGAAAGCAACTATACGGTTCCGGGTTTAGGCATAATTTTAGCCGGTATCCCGGTATATTATATAGCCAAACGCAGACTAAAAGCTTAACGGAAAAAGTGTTTGGCGCAGGAGATATTTAAAAGTATAACAGATCAAAGAAGCGCAACCCCTTTTTGAGTATGAATGAATTAGAAAGTTTATTTGAATCCTTTAAGAAGATAAAAGTCGGCATAGTGGGCGACGTAATGCTGGACACTTATATGTGGGGAACGGTGGACCGGATATCCCCGGAAGCGCCCGTGCCGATTGTTACGGTTGGAAAAAAAGAACAACGGATTGGCGGCGCGGGAAATGTGGCGCTGAATATCTGTTCACTTGGGGCGAAGGCAGCCGTATTGACCATTACCGGAGATGACGAAGACGGTCGTTTTTTGCAGGAGATGTTGGAAGAACGGGGCATCATTACTTCCTACGCTTTATCGAGTGCGAATAGGGTAACTACCAACAAGATCCGGATCATCAGCCGCAACCAGCAGATGATGCGGCTGGATCAGGAGGTTACCGATGATCTGAACCCGGATGACGAAAATTTGTTGATCCGTTCGATACAACGGTTCATCACACGGGAAAAACCGGACATAATGATTTTGGAAGACTATAATAAGGGCGTTCTCACTGCCTCTGTGATACAATATGCCATTGAGCTTTGCCGTCAACACCATATCATTGTCGCAGTTGATCCCAAGCGCAGGAATTTTTTTTCCTATAAAAAGGTGGATATTTTTAAACCGAACTTAAAAGAAGCCCTGGAAGGGCTGAACATTATCGGCGGAGAGATCAATGAAGCCTTGCTCAATTCTATCCACGCCGCCTTATCGGAAAAACTGGATCACCGGATTTCATTGATCACGCTTTCCGAAAAGGGGGTTTTTTACCGCCGGCAGAACAGCGGCGCTATTATCCCTTCCCATCTCCGCAATATTGCCGATGTCAGCGGCGCCGGGGATACCGTAATAGCCGTGGCCACCCTGGTATATGCCGCTACAAAAAACATGAAACTCATGGCGGAAATCGCCAATATCGCCGGCGGACTGGTATGCGAAGAAGTGGGTACTGCGGCTATAGATAAAGATAAATTGCTGAAAGAGTGTAAGCGGTTGATGGGCTGAGGTGGAATGGAAATTCCGGGAGAAAGTTTTCGGACGTCACGGGTTGAGCAAAAAATGAATATTTAAAGAACTTTGTTTTGCCTGCTTTCTCATTTGATATATACCTGGTATGGTAATAAGGGCAATGAGTGGGCCAGACCAGTGCTTAGGTGTTACTCATTTTATAACAGTAAGGAGTATAGATTCAGTCCGTATTATTTTGCCCCGGCTGTTTAAGAAATCAAGATAAGAAAAAGCCTGGCAGCGCGTCCGACCAGGCACAGAGTAATACTACCCAATCTGCTGTTCGGTAGTCTCCAGACTCCGAACGCCTTGCTTTTCAACTCCTTTGTTTTTACCGTATCTTTTTGCAAGTGTAAATCTTTTACCGGCAGACTCTCGTTATCAGTATTAAGATGGATATGATAAAGGTGAATGCTTAAGCCTGGTTATTGCCCGGATTTGAATGAGGTATGTTCATGAGTACTTTGGGGGTATTAAATAGTTTAGTAATACTAAACATCAAAGGATAGGTAGTGGTATCTCATTGTAAAAACAACTTATTATAAAAAATTTTTTGTTAAATTAATTTATCTTTATGATTTAGTTTATTATTACTAAAACATGTACGAACATAACTGGTAGATTACCTATAGTTTGTTAAGTAAAACTAAACACAGAAATAATTAGTTATGAATTTATTGCCAAAACCTGCCGGGAGAATTTTGTTTTTTCTTCTCTTGTTTTTGGGTGCTGATGTGACCTTGTTGGCCCAGGATTCCCTGAAAGTGGACAGCATGATCTTGTCGAACAGAAGCGGATTGGAAAATGTGTTGCAGGGAAGTGTTGCGGGATTAAGAATAAAAAGCTGGTCGGGGACGCCTGGTGCGCAGGCGACACTTAATTTTCGCGGACTGAGTCTCAACCCAACCGACCACTCCACCATGCCGCTGATCCTTATCAATGGTGTTCCTGTTCTTGCAAGTCCTTCAAATGTCACAGGGATCAACCCGTTGGGCTATTATTCCCCTGAGCAGATTGATCGCATCGAAATCATAAAGGATATTGATCAGCTCGCCGCTTTTGGAGTGCAGGCGCCAAACGGGGCCCTCAACATTATAATGAAAGAGGGGCAAACCGGATCCATACATGTCCGTGGCAGTGCATTTGCCGGGGTCAACTTTCTACAGAATATGGATTACCGGAAAGATGCCTTTTATAATTTCAATACACTTGCCCGAAGGGAGGTATATGGCAACGGAGGTTTCATCAATGAAGAGAGCGTGATGGTGGACGGCGCAGGGGATTACGGTTCCTATCTGTTTGGATTAAGTAATCACCAGGACCAGGGGATTATAAAAAATACCGGATTCGGTACCCAGTCTTTGTTCCTGAATGCAAAATATAATATCACTAATCGTTTTTCGGCACATTTTTACAATAATATGTCTCTTGCTAACCGTAACGGCCGCTATGCCGGTGAGTTTAACCGGATGCTGCCTCTCCCTGTTATCAGCGATGAGGGATTTTTCATGGATAAAAACCGGAATGTGGGCTTTGTTTCCTCCATGGGGCTTACTTACCAATTCGGATCAGGTTTTAAAGCAGGTTCTGTTGCCGGAATATCTTATGAAGGCGCCAGCCGTGACGTATATACGCCCTCCAATGTGCTGGATGGAAATATTTATGCATCAAGCGCTGCATATAAAAGGCAGTTGATTACGGTGAATACCACTATCAGTTATTTGCATGATTTTTCGGATGCGTTGCATCTGGATATGACGCTGGGCAATGAGATCAGAAGTACCGACGACAGGCTGACCTCGGTAAATGGCGAACGGAATATGGAAAACGGTGGATCAGACTTTGTGAAAGTAGTAACCGGGTATAACGCTAATCAAACAAATGCTATGTCGGATCACGAAAAGGAAAAACTTGTGTCTTTTTATGGAATCTGGAAATGGAAGTATAAAAAAGATCTGGATATAAACGTGGTGCTTCGTACGGACGGGAGTTCCCTGTATGAAAATAAATGGGCGCTCTATCCGGCCCTGGGCATCCATTACGATCTGAAGAACGGGTTAAACATTCCGGTAAAGGTCAACGCATCCATCGGGAAAACAGGGGTACTGAGCAGACCTGAAGTGTATGGCGGAGCCCTGGATGCTTATGGGGAATATTATGGCGGCAATTACCTGGGTGTGGGACTGCTTTATCCCGCGTTTGCCGGTGCAAAGAGTGTGGGCGTTACCCAGATGGATTTCGGACTGACCTTCGCCATCCATTCGTCATTAAACCTTTCTGTTGATTATTTTAATAAAACCTACCGCAATTTCACTTATCAAAGATACCTGCCTAACATAAGTGGTATAGATTATGAATATGAAGCGGGGGGAGCGATTGGATTGGCTGGCGTAGAAGTCAGCCTTGATGCCAGGTGGATACAAACCACCCGCTTTTCCTGGACAAGCAACCTCAATTTCGCTTCCTACAGGAACAAGGTGAAATCATTGCCGGATGAAATTGAAAATACCAGCCTGGCCTATCTCGGAGCGCTCTCAAAGGGAGATGCCGTAACCTCGCTGGTTGCCAATAAAAGTCAGCAGCCGGTAATAATCGGGAACAGCGATCCTAAGGCCTTCGGTGGTTTCACCAACACCCTGCGATATGGTAATGTTTCTGCCGCATTTACCCTGACCTATGCCTGGGGAGCAGACATTTTGGCCGAGTCCTTCAGCAGTAGATATTATGCCGACCGGACAGATAATGTTTTCCCGCTTAAAAATGCAGAAACGCCTTATTACCTGACGAGTGAAGATGCTACCGGCAGAACCGTCTATCAGGGGATAAGAACTATTGAAGACGGCAGCTTTCTCAGGTTGAGCAAAGCCGTTGTTTCTTATCATTTGAATTCAATAGCAAAAAAACTGGGACAGTTGAGCGATCTGGAAGTATTTGTTCGGGGTGATAACCTGCTTACCCTATCCAGGTACAGCGGCATCAATCCGGAGGAAAATATCACCGGTTCGCGAATGCACGATTTGAGCTACACGGGAACGCCGCTGCCCTCCTCGGTGGCATTGGGATTAAAACTGGTATTTTAAGCACGATGACGAAAAAAATGAATGATATGAAATTATGGAACTACATACCCATTGCGGCCATAATGCTCTTTTTTTCATGCAGTAAGGGCGCGCTTACGATTGAGCCGGAAAACCGAACGATCCCTGGAGATTATTATAATTCCTTCCAGGAGATTCAGCAGGCAGTAATCGGGGGATATGTTGACCTCAGGAGAGCATTACTGGCTAATTATGCCTGGACGATGTATGGCGAGGTGCGTGCCGGAGATCTGCAGGCTGTGGTTTCTTTTCAGGATATGGTGGCCGGCCAGCACCTCACCGGTGATAACCGCTATTTGGCACAGGTTACCGACTGGGGCTATTTTTATGATGTTATTAAGGATGCCAATGATCTTTTGGAGATTGTTGCCCGGGCCGATGATGAAGCGCTGAATCCTTACCGGCGCAATTTGTTTAAAGGAGAAGCCCTGGCGTTGAAGTCTATCGCCTATTTCTATCTGGCCCGGATCTGGGGATCCGTTCCATCCGCCGAAAAGAATAATTTCGGAAAGTCGCTTACCAACGAGGAAGCGGTAACCCAGTCGGCTTTGTTTGCCGCAGAAGCGAAGAGTCTCTTACCCTGGTTACTGCTTAACGATGATGGCATTGAGAGTGTTGCTTTAACGGCGGTGCGGTTTAACAAAACCGCTATTACGATGCTATTGGCCCAGGAACAGCTTTGGCTTGGAAAAGGGCAGGAAGCGTATGATCTGCTCACCGGTACTTTTACGGCAGATACTGCTGATAGTTTATCCGGGTTTGGTGTCTCTAATGGGATTGACCGACGCATTGAGATTCCACAAAGCCCATTGAGCGGCAGTGTGCTTCGTATGCCGCTGGAGCGGTTGGATGCTATTTATCCCCAGGGAGATGCGCGCCGTACAAGTATGTTTAATATTTCCGCCGGTACGAATGTGGCTACCCTGATCATCAAAGACGCCAGTTTGTTAGAGTTATTACCCAAACGGGAGATCAACCTGCTTCTTGCGGAAGCAGCCTGGAAGGCAGGGTTTCTTGAAGAGGCTAAAACTTATCTGATTACGGCGGCGATAGGCGCTACAGAAGATTATTCGGCTTTAAGTGAAGATGCTTTTGGAGAGGCGCTTCTTCAGGAAAGGCAGCGGATACTGGTAGGTACGGGACAACGTTTCTTTGACCTGATACGGTTTGACAAAGTGAGTTCCTATATCCCTGAATTTACCCAGGCGGATGTAGATAAAGGCGCTGCCTGGTGGCCGCTTTCGGCAGGCAGCATGAAAAGCAATGGATTAGGCCAAAACAGCTTTTGGTCAAACCCCTGATAGAGTTTTTATATGTTGAATTGAAAAAAACAAATTGAATGAAGGCATTAATGAAAGGAGCCTGTTTCCTTTTTGCAGTAGTCATGATTTCCTTGAACGGAACCGCACAATCTGTAATGAGTGGCAAGGTGAATGATTCGGAGGGCAAGCCGGTGGTCGGTGCATCTATCAGTGTACAGGGAAAGAACAGAGGTACAGCTACCGATGCAAAGGGAGCCTTCCGCTTGCAGGTGAGTGCAGGGGACACCGTGGTTTTTTCTTCTATTGGCTTTGAATCCCGCACTATAGTGTACAGAAAGGCTGCCGATTTAACAGTTACCCTGACTGAAGAGAATAAGACATTGAGCGACGTGGTGGTTACGGGATACAAAAGCCAGATCCGGCAGGAAATTACAGGCTCTGTTACCAGCGTAAAAATGGATAAGATAGCAGAAGGGCAGGCCGCGGAATCTTTCGGCTCCTTATTGCAGGGAAAAGTTGCCGGGGTGAACATCCAGTTAAATTCCGGTGAGCCGGGCGCTACGCCCGCTATTATCATCAGGGGGCTGGCCGCAGTAACCCGAGGAGATGCTTCGGCAATTTCCGAGCCGTTGTTTGTGATTGACGGAATTCCCATTATTTCAAAAATGAGTAGTGAATTTGCCATCACCAGTACGAACGTGCTCGCCGATCTCAACCCCAGTGATATTGAAGACCTGGTAGTACTGAAAGATGCTTCTGCTGCCGCTATTTACGGCTCCAGGGCTGCAAACGGGGTGATCCTGATCACCACCAAGAAAGGAAAAAGAGGTAAGCCGCAGATCAATCTGAACATCCGTACAGGGGTCAATTTTGTTCCGCAACTGCAGGATGTGGCAGGAGGCTTAAAGGAGCGCCAGCAGGTGGAACGTTTATATGATCTGTATGCGCCCTATGGCGTGAATATGCCGGGTATGTACTCGGATGTAACCAATCCGTTTTATAACAATTCCTCCGATTGGCAGGGTTACCTGTATAATCCTTCCGTTACACAAGACTATAACGGTTCTATCCGGGGAGCAGGAGATTTTGGGCAATACAGTATCAGTTTGGGTTATATGGATAGCAAAGGAATTCTGTTCAATACCGGGTTTAAACGTTATAGCCTTATGGCCAATACCAGTTTTAATGCGCTAAAGAATAATGCTTTGGTTATTAATAATACATTGGCTATTTCCCGGACAGACCAGGGTAAAAATCCGGATGCACTTTCTACTAATTATTCGACCCTGCTGCCGCTTCCTGATAACCCGCTTGTTAAGGGGAGCGAAGTATTCCAGCCGGGTAAAATTTCTAATCTCAATGACCGGATCCGCTTTAGCTCCGAAGCAGCTTTAAACATATACAAAAATCTGACATACAGGGCCAGCCTCAGTCTGGAATACCTGCGGTCAATGAAGGATTCCTATTCAGAATCCCGCCGGACACTGAGAGCATCGAATGTTAGTGGAGCCGGTGAGAATCAGAACGTACTTTTTCAAAATACTTTAACTTATGCGCCCAAATGGGGCGATGGACACAGTTTAAGCATATTATTGGGGCAAAGTATGGAGAAATCAGAAGCAAAAATAACTTCTGTGAACAGCGTTGCTGCTGCGCCTACCTTGTCGCAAACCGTCAATTGGCCAAAAGGCAACAACATTGGTACCAGTAATTACACTGCCAGCAGCTTATTATCTTATTTCAGTCGCCTGGATTATTCCTTTCAACAAAAATACCTGCTAGGCGCTTCTATACGCACAGACGGTTCGTCCAAGTTTGGACAGGCAAACCGGTGGGGAGTTTTCCCATCCATTTCAGCGGGATGGAATTTCTATAAAGAAGGGATTTTTAATAATATAGACTGGTTATCCAATGGGAAGATAAGGGGAAGCTATGGATTGTCAGGCACCACCTGGGATAACAACTATCTCGCTCTCGGCGTAATGGATGGCGGTATATTAGACCGGTATAATTCTCTACTCCAGATTTCCTACGGAGGGATATCCGGCTTTACACCCACCTGGTTGGATGGGTTTAAAAATGATAACCTCACCTGGGTAAAAACGGCTATGGCGAATATTGGTTTAGACTTAGGATTGTTTAACAGCAAGGTAGAGATCATTGTGGATGCTTATGAAAAACTAACGAAAGGATTGCTGTTATCAACTTCTTTGCCCACTACTTCCGGCTATAATGAAGTGTATCGTAATGCCGCTGATGTGCTCAACCGCGGACTGGAATTTACAGTGACGACCAATTTCAGGCTGGGTAACGATTTTTCCTGGAATACCAATCTCAACTTTGCCTATAATAAGAATCGCGTGATCCGGCTTCCGGATGGGAATGCCGACATCGTTAAGGTGGGCGCTTCCGGACAGGATTTCGGATCTATTGTTCGAATAGGCGTACCATTAAACGGCTTCTTCTTCTATGAATCGCAGGGGATTTACCAGGCGGAAAATGAGATCCCGGTAGATCCCAAAACAGGGGTGAGGCTGGTTGGATTGCAGAATAAGAAATTGACGGTGGGTGACCGTAACTTCAAGGATCAGAACGGCGATTACCGCATAGATGCCGCAGACCGCATCTACGCCGGAGACCCCAACTCAAAATGGACGGGTGGATGGACCAATGATTTTGTTTACAGAGCCTTCAGCCTTAATATCGTGTCCACATTTGTTGTGGGCAGGAGCATCGTGAATACGGCTCTGCTGGATCGCCTTCAGTTGGGTAAGGAATTTGCCGGAAGCGTTTCTTTACCCGATTTCGATAAATATTCTATTTGGGAAAAAAGTGGCGATAATACCCGCTTTCCTACCCTGAACCCCTGGGGGGATGTGTCTCAGATCACCAAATACGATTCCGAATATATAGAGGACGGCTCCTATTTCAAGATCAAATCGGCGACCCTGTCCTATACTTTCAGCAAAAGAACCATACCTCGTCTACCATTTGACCGGGTGCGGGTGTATTGTACGGCGGATAACTTGATTACTTTCCAGAAGTATAGCGGACCGGACGCAGAGTTGGTTACCATTGATGGCTTCGATATGTCGGGAGGATATCCGATGAGACGGATGTTGTTGTTTGGCGTTTCAATCGGATTATAATTAAAGAAATAACTATTAAGTCAGGTGAGTATGAAAAATAGAATATTAATTACGGTGAGTATGGTAATCATGCTCCTCAGTTCAGAGTCTTGTAAAAAATTTCTGGATGAGTTACCTATCAACACGGTAACAGAGGATCAGGCCTGGAATAACGGAAGCGATGCGGAGGGCGCTGTGGCGGCGGCTTTTGCAATTTTCCGCAGGGCGCTGTCGGGCCTGACCATAGACGACACACCGGCAACTACCCGGTACGGTCAATGGGGAGATTATTATTTCTGGGGAGACGGCCGCTCGGGAGACTGGATCACCCCCAATAATGACAGCGACTGGGAAGCATGGATGGAAAACCATTTGCTTCAAAGATCAGAAATAGAACCCCTGTCTAACTGGCGTTTGTATTACCGGGCCATTGAACAATGTAATCTGGTGTTAGAGAAGATTCCGCAGATCACAGACGGACTTACGGAAGAAAGGAAAAAGCAATTGCTGGCTGAAGCCCGTTTTCTGAGAGCTTTGTCACACTTTTATGCTGCGCGGATATGGGGAGATGTGCCCATTAATCTTACCGCCCGTAATGTTGCGCCACTGGGAAGAGAGCCTCTTAAAGAGGTAATGCAAATGGTAGTGGATGAAGTAAATATTGCTTTGCCCGACATGCCCTGGCGCAACAAAGGCACCATTAAAGAGTCTATGTCAAGAGGAACAAGAGGCGCTGCTTTGGCGCTGAAGGCACACGCTTCTATGTGGTTAGAGGATTACCAGACTGCATCCAACACTGTTCAAGAGATCATCGGTTCCAATGTTTTTAAAATCGTGCCGATAGACGGATTCAGGGATCTGTTTGATAAAGGAGAGTCGGAAGAGGTAATACTGGAGATGTATTATGACAACAAAAAGGGCGAGTTTTCAGATTATTATGGACATATCATGACCTATTATCTCACCAATCCCTACACCTCCAGAACTAATCTTACACTGGCTGTACCCAAATCGAAAATACTGGAGATATACCCCGATTATGCAAGAGATAAATCTGATAAAAGAGTGCCCGAATTCTTTCAAAGCATAGATTTTTCGGTAAGCGGGAATGAACTGAGACCCGTTTTACCGGATCCCCTGCAGAATGGAGAAAGAGAAATTATGTTTGCTAAATTCAGGAAGGTAAAAGATATGAGCTATTCGCTGATGGAGGCCCCGGTTCCCATCTTCAGGTATGCCGACGTATTGCTTCTCAAAGCAGAGGCGGATGCGAGATTAGGCAATGTGGCTGAAGCGCTGCTTAACCTCAATATCATCCGTACCCGTGCGGGTATCCCGCTTTTTACAAGAGATGACCAACCCACCGTAATTGAAGAAGTGCTGGAGGAAAGGAGGAGAGAACTGACGGGCGAGTTTCATCGCGTGTATGATCTGGCCCGCCTGGGGCGGCTTCATGAGTTCAATCCCTATATCACGGAACAGGGAGAAAAAGATGGCGCCGGCTTCTGTCCCGTCAGCCGGGAGGCTTTTGCAAACAATCCCAATATGGAACAAACCTATTACTGGCAGTTTAATCAATAAAAGTTATCCGAATGAAATTTATTGGCATAATAGCGATCGTTGTTGTTCTTTTTACTTCCGGATGCAGTCGTGATTATTTTGCTGACGGAGGCGAATTGAATTTAGACGAAGCCGCAACGTTAGGTGTGACCACCATGGATTACCTGAAAAGCCATGGCGAGATATTTGATACCCTTACCACCCTGATTACGCTTTGTGGGCTGGAACCGGCAGTTAATGCCAACGGATCCACCTTCCTGGCGCCGAAGAACTATTCGATACGCAACTATTTTATCCTGATGTATCCCGATCCGGAGAAAAGACCGGCGTCATTCGCTGATATTCCGCAGGAGGAAATGGACGAGATAGCGGAGATACTCAAAAATTATATTATTCCGGACAACGAAATCGTGCGTGCTCAGCTGGCAACCTCATACAGTTATGTAACCACCTTCGGAGGGGCAAAGGCCAGGTTTAATATTGTTCAGAATGATTATCTCGGGAATCTGAATATGGGCGCTAAATTTATTGTCTTTTCCCTCAGCAAGAGTACACCGGGTGCGCCGGATCGGTACCAGTCTGTAATGGTGGAAACCTCAGATCTCAGGTCAACTAACGGGATAGTTCATGTGCTCCAGTCTGATGCACATATTTTTGGATTTAATTAGACAAAGGAAATGAAATACAACAACAGAAAGATTTTCCGGTTTTTAATAGCAGGTATTGCAGGTGCAACACTGCTTACAGGAGCCTGCACCAAAATACCGCAGGAGGGGAGTATAGCGCCGGATATCAACTATAAAAACAGGAAGCAATTCGCGATTTCAGGCTTACAGCAAAGTATAGGGGATTTTCAATCTTCGTCCTCTACGCTGCCCCTGAAATTCGAAATTATGGATATCCGGGAGCCCAGTGGTAAAAGTGTGAGCGCTTTATCTCAGGAGTTGCCCGTTGTTCGCTATAAAGAAGCGATCGTGGGCAATGAGAGCCCCGAGGAACTTCTTCTTAAATCGGATACCGTGATGGTTCCTTCTGTAACGATTAATGAACATACCGGCAGGTTAGAAGTTCTGGAAGGAAACCTTATTCCTGCGGGAGAATATCATTTTGATATTCAGGTATCGAACCAATCGGGAAGCAAATTATTGAAGGATGCGCTTGTTCTGGAATTTAAAGAATTTGATGTGCTGTCATGGTCGTCAGGGATGGCAAAACAACCGGAAATAGAACGCGTAGGCGATTCCCCGAACCAGATTCGTTTTGTGGGATATTTAAATGATCAGCCCCTGCCCGGTGATTTTATTGACTTTACCAAAAGCCGTTCAACAGGATTCAAGGGCACCTTTGCAGACGATACCAATGACGGTGAAATTTGGAATGTGCAGTTTCCTGTGAAGGAGTCCGACACCTATTGCACCTGGAAAATAGTAACGGATGAGGGCGGTGTGGAACAGGTGGATTACGAGTCCTATAATTTCAATTTTGTATTAGGACTTCCGGGTAGTTATGTGATTAGATTATACAAGTAAAAAATAAGTGGATGAAAAAATATTTTAAATACGGCTATCTGATCCTGTCTGTTTTTTTAATTACCGGTCAGATTGGGTTTGCACAGACGGCGAAAAGCAAAAAGATACTGGTGATTGGAGTGGACGGCATTATCAATACTGCAATAGATTACGCTGCTACGCCCGGAATCGGGAAACTCAAAGCCAACGGCTCTTATAGTATGAACGGCTTTGGCGGCATCCCGGCCTATTCCAGTACCGGATGGGCAACTATGCTGACCGGCGTTTCTCCGGAAAAGCATGGCGTAAAGACGAATAAATCATTTTCGGGAAATAAGTTTGGGCAGTATCCTTCTGTTGTCAATCGAATCAAAACCGCAATACCTTCCCTGGTGATTGCATCTGTGGTCCGGAATGCGGATATCAATTCCGAGATGAACCAGTCTGCCGATCAAAAATTTCAATTCGACTCGGATGAGGAAGTGTACAATAAATCCACAGACCTGCTGAAGCAGTCAGACCTCGGGGCTTTGTTCGTACAATTCAGTAGTCCGGCAGAAGTGGGCGAAGATGTAGGTTTTCAGCTTCGACAGGCGCGTTATGTACTCGCCATTCAGAAAACGGATGAATACATCAATGGATTGCAGGAAGCCCTTCAGTCCCGCGCGGGTTATGCCAATGAAGACTGGAATATTTTTATGGCTTCTACCCATGGAGGAACGGAATCGGGCGTACCGCTGAACAGCACTATTGAAGAGATTGATGTACCCGTTATTATTTCGGGTTCGGAAGTGGACAAAAAAGAGTTGATCAGCACTTCGATGCAGCCAAGGGAAAATGCAGACAACGTATTAACCATAAACAAAGCGCCCAATAACGATAAAACTTATGTGCGTATCCCTATTAATGGAACTGCCTTACAGGGGATGAACAAATTTACTATTGAATTTTGGGCAAAAGCCGGTCCCAACAGCAGCGACCCTTCTATTATGGGAGACAAAGACTGGGATTCAGGGGCTAACCCGGGCTTTACTATTTGCAGAAGCGGGTCAACCTGGAAGATCAATATAGCCAACACCAAACGGGAGCGTTATGATATCTACTCTAACAAAGTATTAGAAGACGGGAACTGGCATCATCTGGCGGTGGTTTTTGATAAAACGAAGCGTTGTGCTGTGTACCAGGATGGAGAAAAAGGAGAGGAATATGTGATGGCCTATAAGGCCGATGATGATATGACATCGCCATTCCCCTATATCTGCCTCGGTCAGGAAGGTACTGAAAGATATGGCGGTGGATACCCAAACTGGGCCGGCACTTTTAATGAAGTGAGGATTTGGACGGATGCGTTACCTGAACAAACCATTCGCGACTATATGTATCTGCGGAATATTGAAAATAGTGACCATCCTAATCTGGCCTCACTGAATCTTTATCTCAAAATGGATGAAGTAAGGGGCTCATTTATAAAAGATTATAGTGGTAAAGGAAATAACGGCGAGCTTGTTAGTGGCTCCTCCGAACGTCATCCTTATTATCCGATCGGATTAACGGATGTTGCGATAAATGTGTTGAGCCATTTAGGAATTCGTGCAGACGGTAGTTGGGGGCTCGAAGGCGGGGTGCTGAAGTCGAATGTGCCGTTCCGGTTATTTAAAGTAGAGAGATAATAATAAAACGAATATGGTAATGAAACTAATTAAGAAGTTTTTATTAGTGCTGCTTGTGGCTGGATTTGCAGGATCTGCTTCCTGTACTAAAGATAAGCTGCGGCATGAAGTGCCTGGCCCCGACCAGCTTATCTCCGGCAGACTGAACGGTACCTGGACGACCCCGGGCAATGTGGTTACCCCGGACAATGTGCCGGCAGACGTGTTTGGGAAGATGCGCCTGGTGTTTACTACAGATAGTGAGGGCAGACCTTCGAAGTTCCTGGCTCAGGAATGCCCGATCATTTTTGGTAATGATGGCGCCGCTGACTGGACGGTTACAGGCACAGAAGACAATGCGACGGTGAATCTGACCGGTGCAGGTCCGGTAGATGAATTTACTGTCAGGGTTTCCTCCGGTACGCTTACCATTTCATTTTTTATGGGATGGGAAAACACAGATACTAAGGAAACAGGGAAAGGGGATTTTCAGGTAACCCTTATCCGTCAGTAGTAAAATAAAACAGAAAGTATTTTCCGCATATAAAAATATACGCAAACTCCTTCAGGAGAGTTCAAAAAAATAAAATATACAGGAATGAAAAAAGGTATGAATAAGCTGTTCCTTCTTCCGGTTGTAACAGTGGTATCAGGTATGGTTCTGTTTTTGTCGTGCAAGGAAAAATTTGATCATACGATTGATACCACGAATCCGACGGTGATTAGTTATAATCCAGCGGCAGCTGTAGAAGGAGTTGCCGTGAACAGTAATCTGATAGTGACTTTCAGTAAGGACATAAAAAAAGGAGATGGCAGGATAGTTATTGCCGGTAAATCGGATTCGGTGCTGATTAATGTTAATTCGGATCAGGTGATTATTGATAAAGACAGGCGGATACTAACCGTTGTTCCGCCCGTTGAACTGGAAGCAGATCAGCCTTATACCGTTACCCTGGAAAGAGGAATCGTTACCGATTTGTTGGGAAACCCATATATGGGGATGCCGGATGGATTTACCTGGTCTTTTAAGACGGTTGGAACAAGCGGACTGGCGCTCACTTCCGTCAACCCGCTTCCGGGGAGTACCGATGCCTCTTTGTTTAAACTGGAACTGACTTTTGCAAATGAGGTTAAAAAAGGAGCCGGGAATATTTCAGTATTCGAGAGTGCCGGAGATGTAAAAGTATCCGAAATACCTGTTAGCGGACAAGCGGTGACCGTGGAGGGTAAAAAGGTAACAGTCAGGCTGAATACCCCGCTTAAGTTTGCTACTGATTATTACGTAATTGCAGACGCAGGAAGCATTGTGGATGATAACGGCAAGGCCTTCGAAGGATTTTTGACACCTGCATCCTGGAGTTTCGCTACTACAAGCGGCAGTGGAAATAGCCTAATCGTTCATCTTCCTTTCGACAATGATCTGAGCGATGTGAGTGGGAACAGGTTTGATGCTATGCAGGGAGAAAAGGCTTCAGCTAACGTAACTTTTGTAACGGATCCGGAACGGGGAAGAGTGGCGTCGTTTGGTGCCGGATCGTATGCGGTGTTGCCCAGGCATGATTTGTTGAGGCCGGGAATCACCAACGGTTTCACCTTCAGCTTCTGGACAAAACTGGAAGCCATCGGTTCGGACCCTGTATTGTTTGCCAATTCCGACTGGGACAGCGGCAACAACCCCGGATTTATCTTCTGTACCGATGGCGCTCTAACTTATACCGGTCCGGGATCCGAAGGACGCGGCTGGTTAGTTAAGATAACCGGAGATGCAGGGGGCGTTAGTAACCGCATGGATTGGCGGGCAAACGAAATGACACCCCAGGCCCCCCCGTTGGCTGATAACCAATGGCACATGGTAACCGTATCTCTTGACCAGGCAGCCAAATTGCTGCATGTGTATATTGACGCGCATGAATTTGTGAAAGTGCCGCCGATGGATCTCAATATTCTGCAGGGTCCGTTGTGGGACGGCGCCAATGATTACCCCTTTACTATCTGGGAAGATGGTACCGGACAGTATAATTCGGGAAGTGATACCCGGAAGGAGCTAAGCGGATTTGTAGATGATCTGAGGGTATATAATAAGGCGTTGACGGCGGCGGAAGTAAATGCTATCTATATAGCCGATCAGAATTAACCGGGTGCCTGCCGGTATTGCGGCGGTTCTTTATGGGGTTTCAAATCAAGACTCTTCAGGCAAATTAAATTTGTAGTACACAAACCATCGCCAAAAAGAAATGAAACATTGACGATCAGAGGCTTTCGGGCACAATAGCTGTTTGATGGCTATAAGGAAATCCTCTTTGCCAAATCCGGCTTACTTCCATTTCCTCAACTGCTGCAAAAAAGCCTTCATGTCTTTGGGCAATGGCGCCTCCAGCACATGCTTCTGTTTCATGGCATCCGTAAATACCAAACGCCCGGCATGTAAAGCCAGCCGGTGAAACAGGGGACGCTCTTCTTCCTGGTTTTTGGAGAGGTTATATTTCCTCTTTATAGACGACAACAACACCGGCTCTCCATTGCCATACCACGGGTCGCATGTGAGAGGGTGCCCGAGATGCTTCATGTGTACCCTTATCTGGTGGGTGCGGCCGGTGTGGATCTGAAATTGCAGGAAAGAATAAGGCCCGAAGGATTCCAACACCCGGTAATCGGTCCGCGCCGGCTTGCCTTTTTTATGAACAATCATTATCCCTCTTTTTGAAGGATGGGTCGCCACAGGAGCGTCCACCGTTCCGGGATCCGGAACAGGAACACCATGCACCATCCCCATATAGTATTTTTCCACCTCCCGGCTCTCAAACAAACCGGATAAGAATTTATGAGTGGTTTCATCCCTGGCAAACACAATAATCCCGCTGGTATCTTTATCCAGGCGGTGTACCGTCCATATCCGTCCATATTGTTGTTGCAATAATTGTTTCAGGGAGATTTCATCCCCGTCCCTGTCGGGTACCGACAATAAACCCGAAGGCTTATTAACAGCTACAAAAGCATCATTTTCAAAAATTATTTCAGGTTTCAACAGGATCAGGAAGTTTTTTTGTGTCCAAATGAAGTGTTCAGGTGTTTTAATAACCGGATCTCCTTTTCGGTCAGCAGGCGCCACTTACCCCGGTCTATATTCTTCTTGGTGAAGATGCCGTACATCACCCGGTCGAGATGCTTTACTTTAAATCCTGAATGTTCAAAAATGCGCCTCACGATCCGGTTACGTCCGCTGTGAATTTCTATGCCCACAATACTTTTGTCTTTGGCATCGGCGTAGGCTATCGCATCCGGGCGGATATACCCGTCCTCAAGGGTAATGCCGCCGGCAATTTTATCTAACTGTTGTTTGGTAACGGGCTTGTCTAACCGCACTTCGTAAATCTTTTTCACCTCGTATTTGGGATGGGTAAGCCGCTGGGCCAACTCCCCGTCATTGGTAAGCAAAAGAACGCCGGTGGTATTGCGGTCTAAACGGCCTACCGGGAATATTCTTTCCGTAGTGGCCTGCCTGACCAGATCCATCACTGTTTTCCGCCCTTCGGGATCGTCAAGGGTGGTAATATAATCTTTGGGTTTGTTGAGCAGGATATATACCAGGTTCTTCTGAATGCTGATCTTTTTCCCGTTCACCCTGATGCTGTCTGCCTGGCTTACCCTGAATGGCGGCGCTGTAACCACCTGGTTATTTACGGTTACCTTCCCCGATTTTATGATATCGGCTGCCTCTCTTCTGCCGCAAACACCGCTCCAGGCAATAAATTTATTCAGCGGCATTTCATCTTTAGCAGGATCGCTACCGGCTGAAGATGGTTTACCCGTTATGGGTTGCCTTGTTTGTTGAGCTGTTTTTTTGCTTATGATCTTTGATGGACCGGTATTATTCCGCCGGGCGCTATTGCTTTTTCGTACTATTTCTTTTTTTACATCCGGCTTATGTCCTGCGTTTTGCTTTCCGGGACTTCTTCCCACACTCCTTTTTTCTCCTTCCCCACTCCCTGACCCCTGACCCCTGAGACCTGCAACCTGCAACCTGTCCCCCGCAACCTTCCCCCTGCTCCCTGCAACTTGCAACCTGTAACCTGCAACCTGCTTCCTGCTCCCTGCAACTTTCTCCCTGCTTCCTGTTCCCTGCAACTTTCTCCCTGCAACCTGCCCACCGCCTCCTGATTTTCTTTCCCTCGAGAGCCTTTTCTTTTCTTCAAAAAAGGCATTTTTCTCTGCCCGCAGTTGTTTTTTTTCCTGCCGGATGCGTTCCTTTTTTTTGGCTCCGCTTTCTGCTTTATTGATAAACTTTTCGAAGGGCTTTTTGCTCATAAAAATAAATTAGTTGAGAAAGCTGATCACCGGATCGTATTTAATTAACTTATGCCGGATGCGTTCTTATTAGCCAGTTGTCCGCAGGCGGCGTCAATATCCTTTCCCCTGCTTTTTCTGAGCCTGGCGTTAACCCGGTTTTTCTCCAGAAATTGCAGGAAGTTATGAGTAGCCGCTTCATCTGCCCGGGCATAGCTGGCAAAATCTATAGGATTATACTCAATAATATTTACCAGGTCGGCAGGGATCTGCCGGTACACTTTTACCAGCTCTGCCGCATCCTGCAAAGAGTCATTGAAATTTTTCAACAGGATATATTCCAGCGTGATCTCATTTTTCGTTTGCTTATAAAAATAATTCAAAGCCTCTGTCAACGATTTAATATTATTGGTATCGTTGATAGGCATGATCTCGTGGCGCTTCTGGTCATTGGCTGCATGCAGGGAAAGGGCCAGTTTAAATTTTACCTGGTCGTCTCCCAGCTTCCTGATCATTTTGGCAATACCAACGGTGGAGACGGTGATCCTCCTGGGGCTCATACCCAATCCATCGGGTGAGGAAATGCGGTCAACCGCTTTCAATACATTTTTATAATTGAGCAGGGGCTCTCCCATGCCCATAAAAACAATATTGCTCAGTTTTTTTTGATAATTGACTTCCGCCTGGTGGAGAATATATACCACCTGGTCGTATATCTCGTCGAAATGCAGGTCGCGTATCCGGCCCATATACCCGGTGGCGCAAAATTTACAGCCCATGGCGCAGCCGATCTGCGACGATACGCAGGCCGTTTGCCTTGTTTCAGTCGGGATCAACACCCCCTCTACCAGGCGGTCGTCAAAGGTTTTAAACCGGCTTTTTATGGTGCCGTCAGTCGAAAACTGCGTCATATCCACCGTTAAGGCCGGCAAACTGAAATCTTCACCCAGTTTGGTTCTCAATACTTTGCTCAGATTGGTCATCTCCTCAAAGCTATGGGCATGTTTTTGCCATAGCCATTCGTGTACCTGGTTGGCTCTGAACTTCTTATCGCCCGCTTTTTCAAAATACTGCTGCAGTTCTTCGAGCGTCAGATCACGAATATTTGTTTTCTTTGCCACTTGCATGGCGCAAAGATATTAAAGGTTTACTGTTGGCTCGTTTGAAGTTTTCAGGAGAAAGGAAAATCCTGTTTCGGATCGGTTAAAGCAGCGTTTCACCAAACGGTTCCTGCTTTCTGACCGTAAAGACTAATTATGAAATACAAACCATTACCATTGCTTCTTGCTTATATCATCGTTTTGGTTGCCGGCAGTAGCTGCACCCGTTATTATTATCGTCCCAACGCGGTAAACACTCCTTTATTTACCGACGGTGGGCAGGTTCGTCTCAATACCTCGGGAAGCCTCGGTAATATCGGCGGCGATTACGATAATGATGATTTCCGGTATGTTTTTGATTTACAGGGAGCCTGGTCTCCTATTCCCCACCTGGGCATTATCGCCAATTACAGTTCGTATGGGTTCATTCCCGAACATCCCGATGTGAACACGGGAAACGTTGACGGGAAAGCACATTTACTGGAGTTGGGCGTCGGCGGTTACTATGCAAAAGGCAGGAAATTCAAAATGGTTGTGGAAGGTTATGCCGGGTATGGGGCGGGAAGGATCAACAGTGATGTGGATATGCATATCCACCGTCTTTTTTTACAACCGGGCATCGGTGTTGCTTCGCCCTTTTTTGACGCCGCTTTTAACGTGAGGATCACGAATCCCAGATACAGTCATTTTGATGCAAAGGGGAGAACAGATGATTACCTTATTGAACAGGAACTGATCAACAGCAGCGGGCGGCGGATTGATGAATCCAACTATATTTTTGCGGAGCCGGCGTTTACCGTAAGAACGGGGTATAAATTTCTGAAAGCACAGATGCAGGTGGTGTTTGCCGAGAAAATGTCACCGGTTTCATGGGAATATAACTGGGTTCGATACACCGTAGGCGCCTACCTGAGCATTGATGAAATGTTCCGAAAAACAAAGTAAAGGCTGCCGTTATAGCCTCATCCAGGGGGGCTTGCTTTTAACCACTTTTTTATATACCGGACATCCTGGAACATGGGCGCCGGGCAGGTACCCGGTGCTCATCAGGAATTCATTTACAATTTCACCCCCTGTAAATCTGAAGTTTTGCCTGAAAAGTTTTGTCCATTCCTCCCTGGTTTTAGGATGCTGCTGATCGAGCCAGTTTTTAAACGACCCGTATTCCTTTTGCAATGCCACCACCACTTTCGCATTCTCAACGGCCGCGTTGATCTTTAACCGGTTCCTGATTATCCCGGCATCCTGCAATAGACGCCCATAGTCCTTGTCCCCAAATCGCGCTACTTTTTTTACGTCGAAATCGCGGTATGCTTTCCTGAAGTTCTCCTGCTTCTTCAGGATAGTGGTCCAGCTCAGTCCCGCCTGGTTGATTTCAAGTACCAGTCTGCCAAACAACTCATTATCGTCTGTTATGGGAAATCCGTATTGATGATCGTGATAATCCTTATGGAGAAGCTCCTCCCCACCGGGTAAATTGTTCACAAAATCACAATAACTCATCGGTATAGCCATTAAATATCTACGCTATCATAGATTGCCACTCTTTTCCACAAATGCCTGCAATTTTCTACAAATTTGAGATGAATGGGATCAGCCTGATAACTGTCGTGGTCGGCCTTATTGTTGAACTGCAGCATCAGGGATAAAGAATACGTTCGGTCTATCACATCACGGTTTGTGCCCGCCGGCTTACCGATGTGGATGAAGCGAATCGTTTTTATAGCGGAGAGTGTTTTCAGTCCTGCAGCGAGCCGGCTCAAATCCTCCTGGCTTTCAGGGTGGTCCAACCAGAAAAAAACATGATGAATAAACGTTTCTTTATCAGTCATAATATATGTTTTAGAAGTTAGGCTATGCAATACGGACAGCACTGTGGTTTTCTTCACGCGGAAGATCCGGTATCCTTCTGTGAAAATACCGCCGGCAATTTAAAATAAAAAAAACGGTATTTGGATAATTTCTATTTCCGATTATTTTTCGATGATCACCTCTGTGCCCACAGGCAGCATATCGTACAGTTCGTCCATATCACTGTATCTGACCGAAATACAACCGGCGGTCCAATTGATATACTTGTCTATCACCCATTCTTCATTCGGACGGGTACCATGGATGCCGATGCCACCTCCTATGCTGGCCTTCTTAGGAATGGCTCCCGAGGCCTTCAGTTTGTTAAACTTTTCAATACTCTCCCGGGTAGGGTAGTCCAATAGGAGGAATTTACCCCATTGCTTATGCACTTTTTTCCCGACGATCCTGAAATGACCCTCGGGAGTAAGCCGGTCGCCTTCCATCCGCTTGTCGGCCAAACTTTTATTTCCAAAAACTACCGGGTAGGTACCATACCAGCCCTGTTCATCAAAAACAGTCATTTCATAGCTTCCTTTTTTAATGATAAGCCGGTAGGCGGAACTAACAGGCGCCCCGCCTGTTTGTGAATGGTGCCCGTTGACCGAAGTATCTTCGCGTTCGGAAGAAAAATTATTGAAAATCAATGATTTATGAGATTGTTCCCGGAAACCAAAACATAATAAAATAACCAAAGAGACAAGAAGGATGCGGATGAGATGAATCATAAATAACAACCATTAGATAAGAGAAAAAACGGACATTCGGCGTAAATATTTGTGTCCGGTTATTTCTTTAACTTTTGTTATGCCGCAATTTAAAAGCCGGGAATTGTTATACAATCTTTAATTTCCTGGAAGTTCACAGTCCTGCTTTAAGTTCTAATAAAAAACCTTTAAGCTTTTCCAGTCTTTGGATCAGGTTGAAATTTTGCCGGGCTTTTGCCTGGTTATTTTTGAGATAGTCTCTCGCTCCTTCTATCGTATATTTTCTTTGGCGAAGCAGATGATGGATAAGAGACAGATTTTTAATGTCTTCGGGTCGGAAGTACCGGTCGCCCTTCCGGTTTTTTCGCGGCTTGAGAATGTCAAATTCCGTTTCCCAATAACGCAGTAAGGAGGTATTCAGGCTAAACATTTCCGCCACTTCTCCAATAGTATAATATCGTTTTTGAAACAACACTTCGTCTTCCGGTATACTGATCAGGGCATGCTCAACGTTCATTTCTTTCAAAGACTTCCGTCCGCGCTTATTTTTTTTTGCGGGCCGGGATCCCGGGTCGTTGTCTTTTGATGCGGTGACGGGCTGAGATGACGATTGAGGAGATGGGCTTGTTTCACCGGGATGGCTGGCTTCTTTTGCAGCAACAGCTACCTGGTTTTCAGGACGCTGAACCGGGACATTTTTATCATCCTCATTTTCAGCCAACGATTCAAACAAGTCTAATTGCCTGGCCATACCGCTAAATTAACCGTTAATAAAAACAAACAGCAGGGGAGTTATCAACATTTAGTCGAAGCTCTGATTGTTAGATTCGGCCAGTTTCACAATCCGGTCAAACTGTTCGGGCGTGAGGTCGTTATAAAAGAAAAAGATAGGATTGATACGTTTCTTGTTTTTATGCACCTCATAGTGGAGATGCGGTCCCGTGGATTTACCGGTACTGCCCACCCATCCTATCAGTTCTCCGCGCTTTACCCGTTGGCCTACTTTTGCCTTTATACGGTATTGGTGTCCATACAGCGTTTCATAGCCGTAGCCATGATTGATAATCACGTGATTACCATAGCCGTTGCCGGTATTCCCCGCAACGCGAACCACCCCGTCGGCTGTGGCATAGATCGGGGTACCCTGAGGAGCGGCAAAATCCAGCCCCGAATGTAATTTCACCGTTTTATAAATAGGGTCTATCCGTCGTCCGAAACCCGAAGCGATCCTTTTCAGGTCTTTATTACTTACCGGTTGTATGGCGGGTGTGGCGGCCAGCATGCGCTCCTTATTTTTGATCATCGCTTCAATTTCCCGGTAAGATCGCCTTTGGGCGGCAATCCGGTTCATCATCTTGTCAACGGTAGCAGCAATGGAAAAAGCCAGTTCGTTTTCTCCCATACTTTCGGCCAGCTCCACTTCTTTCTGCTTTTCCAGGCTTTTTGCCCTCGCACTGTCCGGAATGGGGTCGGCTTCAAATATTTCCCGATACACATGGTTATCTCTGTCTTCCAATTCGGCCATCTGCTGCTGAATGGCTTTTACCCGGGTGTTTAACAGCCGGTAATCTTCTTTAATACGTTGATTTTCCTGGCGCATGAGCATTTCTTTCGGTGAGTCAATCACCTTGAAAGCGGCCACCACAATAATCATGGCGCTGACCAGGGCGGCAGCCAGAAAACCCAGGATACGCAGCAGTTTTACCCGCAGCGGCACTACAAGCTTTTCGTAACGGAGGGAATTGGTATTGTAGTAATACTTAATTTTTTTCATGGAGCAGGTATCTGTTGCAGGCATAGCTCAAACGCTAAAAAAACCAGCTATAATTTAACTACCTTCGCACCCCGCCCTTCGGGGTAGAAGCAAATATAAAGTTTTAAACCGTCAAACGCCATAAAAATATAACGGTGCAATGATGACTTCAGTATATATACGACAGGCTTTCCTTGACTTCTTTCGCTCCAAAGGGCATCATATTGTACCATCCGCACCCATTGTAATCAAGAATGATCCCACGCTGCTTTTTACCAATGCGGGGATGAACCAGTTTAAAGACTATTTCCTCGGCAATAAAAATGCACCCTATCCCAGGGTGGCCGATACCCAAAAGTGTTTACGGGTAAGCGGGAAACACAACGATCTGGAAGAGGTGGGCGTGGATACCTATCATCACACCATGTTTGAAATGCTGGGTAACTGGAGTTTCGGAAACCCTGCCCGGCCTGAGGAGGGATATTTTAAAAAAGAAGCCATCGCCTGGAGCTGGGAATTGCTGACCTCCGTATATCGGATCCCTGAAGACCAACTCTATGTAACCATTTTTGAAGGGGATGAAAAAGAAGGTTTACCTAAGGATGAAGAGTCTTTTTCGGAATGGAAAAAACATATTGCTGAAGACAGAATTTTAACCGGCGGGAAAAAAGATAACTTCTGGGAAATGGGCGATACCGGGCCCTGCGGACCCTGCACCGAAATCCATATAGACTGCCGCAGCGCGGAGGAAAGAAACACCATAGACGGGAAAACCCTGGTCAATAAGGACCATCCCCAGGTGATAGAGATCTGGAATAATGTCTTTATTCAATATAACCGCTTAAAAAACGGTGCGCTTGAACCTCTCCCTGCCCGTCATGTAGATACCGGAATGGGGTTTGAAAGACTGGTAAGAGTGCTGCAGGGGAAGAACTCCAATTATGATACGGATATCTTCACCGGCTCCATTTCCCTGATTGAAAAAATCACCGGGAAAAATTATGATTCGGGGAGTAGCAGACAGGCTGTCGCTTTCCGCGTACTGGCCGACCATATACGCGCCATTGGCTTTACTATAGCCGACGGACAACTGCCCTCCAACACGGGAGCGGGTTATGTGATCAGAAGAATTTTGAGGAGAGCCGTAAGATATTATTATTCTTATCTTGATTACAAACAGCCCTTATTGTACCAAATGGTGCCGGAACTGGCGGCCCGGTTTAAATTGGTTTTTCCCGAACTGGACCTGCAACAGGAATTTGTTGCCAGGGTGGTGAAAGAGGAAGAAGAGGCCTTTTTAAGGACCCTGGATAAGGGGTTAAAACGGATAGACGATATTATTGGGAATTCGGGAATATCCGCAGCCATCTCCGGCAGCGAAGCTTTTGAACTCTACGACACCTACGGCTTCCCTATTGATTTAACACGGCTTATTGCCGCTGAAAACCATTTGCAGGTGGATGAAGCCGGTTTTGAAACAGAGATGCAGGCACAGAAAAACCGGAGCCGGGCGGCTACCGCCATTGATACGGAGGACTGGGTGGAGGTATCTGAATCCAATGGTACCACTTTTGTGGGCTATCATGATCTTCTGGTTGAAACGCAGGTGGTTAAGTACAGGAAGATAAAAACCAAAGGAAAGGAACAATACCAGATAGTATTAAAAACCACCCCCTTTTATGCCGAGAGCGGGGGACAGGTAGGCGATAAAGGCAGCCTCCGGTTTGGCAACGAAGAAATTTCGGTTGCAGATACCAAAAAGGAAAACAACCTGGTCATCCATTTCACCGAAAAACTGCCCGGGGACATTACCCTTCCGGTGGTGGCTTCGGTGAACCTGGAAAACCGGTTGTACACCATGTATAACCATACCGCCACCCATTTGCTGCATGCTGCATTAACACAGGTGTTGGGTACGCATGTAGCCCAAAAAGGCTCTTTGGTGACACCGGAGGAGCTGCGGTTCGACTTCTCTCATTTTGCAAAAATGACGGAAGAGGAACTTTGGGAGGTGCAGACGATCGTGAATGAAAAAATCCGGGAAAACATCCCGGTAGTGATCCGGGAAATGCCGAAAGAGGAGGCCTTACAATCAGGCGCCAGGGCTTTATTCGGTGAAAAATACGGCGATGTGGTTCGGGTGGTTACCGTTGATCCCGAATATTCGATAGAATTATGCGGCGGCACCCATGTAACCAATACCGGAATGATCGGGATATTTACCATCGTGTCGGAATCCGCGGTGGCAGCCGGGGTAAGGCGTATTGAGGCTTTAACCGGTCCTTCAGCCCTCAGATATGCTTATAACCGCATTGTTGGATACAAACATATAAGCGAATTACTGAAAGCAAAGGAGCCGCTGAGAGCTATTGAAAAATTAATAGAAGATAAAAATGCCCTTCAGAAAAAAGTAGATGGACTGGAAGCCCGGCAGTTGGTGCAGATCCGTAATGAACTTCTTCATAAAGATGAGATCATCAACGGGGTTACTTTCATCGGCGATATCATAGAAGTCAGCAATCCCGACGCCCTGAAAAAGATCTGCTTCGATGTTAAAAATAACCTCAGGGATTACCTGATGGTGCTGACTGCCAATATCGGCGGGAAACCGTTTGTTGCCATCGGCATCTCGGAAACGGTGGCCACGGCAAGACAACTGGACGCTTCTAAAATTATAAAAGAGTTGGTGGCGCCCCTGATCAAAGGCGGCGGCGGCGGTCAAAAAACACTGGCGACAGCGGGGGGGCAGGATGCATCTCAACTGCGGCAGGTGATAGAAAAAGTGAGATCCCTGTTGTAAGCGTCCGGGCGTATTGGTGTCTGCCGGCTTTTGCAGCCCCGAGATCTTTTTCTTTCAATACCATCCCCGTTTTCTGAAAAAATACAACATCAGCAGAGGGATCAGCAGCATAGCGCCGACTGAAATATAAAATCCCCAGCGATTATGCAGTAAGGGGATATCTATAAAATTCATTCCAAAAATACCCCCGATAACCGTTGCCGGCGCCATCAAACAGGTAACGATCGCCATCACCTTCATCACCTCATTCATACGCAAATTGACATTGTTAATATAAATGTCCTGCATGCTTATCATCATATCGCGATAGTTTTCCGTAAAATCATAAGCCTGCACGATATGATCATATACATCCTTAAAGTATTTCGTGGTACTGTCTTCCAGCAAGTCACTGTCGCTACGGATAATACTATTGATCAACTCACGCACCGGCGCTATGTTTCGTTTCAATACAATTAATTCTTTTCGCAGCTGGGTAAGATGAGCCAGAGACCGGGAATTACTATTGTGCATCACCTCTTCTTCCACCCATTCAATCCGCTCCCCAAGGTTTTCTATTACTATAAAATAGTTGTCCACGATCAGGTCGAGCAAGGCATAACAGAGATAGTCGGTTGTTTTTTGCCTGATCTTGCTGTTGGCCATCTTCAATTTGTTGCGCAGCGGATCAAACAAATCGCGGGTACCATCTTCCTGGAAAGAGATCACAAAATCGGTTCCGAATGCAATACTGATCTGTTCGGTTTCCACAGTCCCGGTGGTTTTGTTAAAATAGAGCATGTTCAGAAGGCAAAACAGGATCCCTTCCATGTCGTCCATTTTGGGTCTTTGTCCTTCACTTAAAATATCTTCCATCAGCAGTGCGTGAATACCAAAATCATTACAGAGGGTTTCCACGTCCTGCTTTCGCAACCCGTCAACATTAATCCAGGTGATCCGGTTATTATTTTTAAAAGAGGCGCATTCGTTTACGTTGTTGAACCGGTGCTCTTCGTAGTGGGTTGGATCGTAATCATATACATTCACTTTTACTTCCCGCGCTTCCTCCCTGACGGAAGGGAGCGTGGGATTGTATTGAAACAATACCCTGCTGTGCGGAGCGCCAAACAGGGAGGCCAGGGGCAAATAACGCAGGTACTTGTTTTTCGCCATTAACTTATAGTTTTAAGAAATGAGAATGAGGGTCCACGCCCAAAGATCATAAAGGAATATGACTCAAAACAGTATCATTTCCCGATGTTCCTTATCCCGAATTTACGCAATCGGTAAATGATTGCCTAATCTGTGGCAGATCGCCGAAAAAAGGCTTTGGGAGCGCTTTTATTTCTATCTTTGCCTCTAAAATTGTGCGCGTATGATCCGGACAGGTAATCCAGTAATCAGTGTTTATACCGAAATGACGCCTAACCCCGAAACGATGAAATTTGTGGCCAATAAGTTGCTCTACCCGGGAAACAGTATTGATTTCCCTGATATCGAATCTGCCGGGCCTTCCGCGCTGGCACAGGAGCTTTTTGGTTTTCCTTTTGTCAAGTCGGTGTTTATAGCCAGCAATTTCGTGACGCTTACAAAAACCCCTGAAACCGAATGGCGGGACGTGATTCCGTTTATCCGGGATTTTTTAAGAGAATACCTCGAAGACGGGAAGGATATTATCAATGAGGAAGCGGTGGCCAACCTTAAACCGGAAGCCACCAATGATATTGCGGCCGATGACGATGATATTGTAAAAAGGATCAAAGAGATCCTGGATAATTACGTTAAACCCGCGGTTGAAATGGACGGCGGCGCTATTCAATACAGAAGTTATGGAGCGGGGGTGCTCAACCTCACCTTGCAGGGATCCTGTTCGGGTTGTCCTTCTTCTATGATCACGCTGAAAGCCGGTATTGAAAGTATGATGAAAAGAATGGTACCCGAAGTAAGAGAAGTGGTGGCGGAAGCAGAATAGGAAGATGAAACCCATGATCATTTATTGTTATGACGCCTATTGCGGGTGGTGTTATGGTTTCAGCCCCGTTATACAAAAAACGGAACGGCATTTCCGCGGTATCCTGGATTTCGAGATTTTTTCAGGGGGCATGATCCTGCCCGACACGCCGCGGCCCATCAGCGCTATTGCCAGCCACATCCGCAACACTTATTCCACCATCGAAAACCATACAGGGGTCAGGTTCGGGAAAGATTACCTGTGGCATATCAACCACCCGTTGGAGAGCGACTGGTTTCCCAATTCAGAAAAACCGGCGATTGCCCTGTGTATCATTAAAGAACTTCTGCCATCCCGGGCTTTTTCCTTTGCTGCGGATCTTCAATATGCCCTGCATTACGAAGGCCGGGATCTTTGCGATGATGAAGCCTACCGTCACTTATTGGACGAATACGGTATTGACACCAGCGTTTTTTTTGAAAAATTGCACGATCCTGCTTATAAAGAAAAGGCCTATTATGAGTTTGCCTTGTGCAAACAACTCCATGTAACGGGCTTCCCGGCTGTTTTTCTGCAGGTTACGGATACCAGGTTCTATGCGGCGGCAAAAGGCTACACCGATTTCAATACCTTACAAACCAGGATCTGGAATATTTTGAAAGAACTGCGGGCAGAAGATCAATTTCAATCTGTTTAAAAATGCCTGAATCTGCTGATGCCCAAATTTCCACGCCCAAAGTAGTAGCCGCTTTTGCGGTGATCTTCATTGTATGGGGCTCTACCTATTTCTTTATTCAGCTGGCTATTCGCGATATGCCGGTAACCGTAATGGGCTCGTTCCGGTTTCTGACCGCCGGTTTACTAATGACCGGGTGGGGGTTTTTCAGGAAAGAAAAAATATTTGTGCGGAAAGACGTTCTTTCGGCTATGTTCACCGGCTTCCTGTTGCTTTTTATAGGTAACGGCGCCGTGGCCTGGTCGGAACAGTTTTTGGAAAGTTCGGTGGTTGCCGTATTCCTGGCTTCCACTCCTATCTGGTTTGTATTGCTCGACTATAATAAATGGCGGGCTAATTTTACCAATGCTTCCATCATAACGGGATTAATAGTAGGATTTACCGGTATCATCTTCCTGTTTAAAGAAAGGGTAAGCGGCACCTGGTCCGGCGCGGATCACAAATGGGAGATATTCTCCATTGGTATTTTGGTTATTGGTTCGGTGGCCTGGGTAGCAGGGTCGTTATATACCCAATATATTACTACCACTTTAAGTGGCTCTCTCAACTCGGGTTGGCAGATGCTGGGTGGAGGGCTGGCATTTGCTGTCGTGGGAGGTGTTAGGGGAGACTGGAACAGTGTTAACTGGCAGGAGATCTCCGCTTCCGCCTGGTGGTCGGTTCTGTATCTTATTACGATGGGCTCCTTGCTGGGATACAGCGCCTACGTATGGCTGTTAAAAGTTCGTCCGGCCACCCAGGTGAGTACCCATGCTTATGTTAATCCTGTGGTGGCTGTATTGCTGGGGGTATATTTTGCAGCGGAAAAGATAACCGTTTTACAGCTCACAGGGTTGGGGATCATACTTGCCGGCGTGCTGCTGATCAACTTTTCAAAGTACCGGCTGAAATCGTAAGGTTGTTACCAGTCTTTAGCCGGCTGCCCCGTCGTCTGCGCCTTCTTCAGCTTTTTATCCTGCAGCTTTTGTTCCTGCTCTTCCAGTGCCTTCAGCAATTCTTCCACCTGTTGTGGCGTTAGCTTCCCCGGCCGGGGTGGAGGATTCTGCATTGCTTGCCGGTTGCGATCTTCATTTTGCTGATCCTGCTGTTGTTTTTCATTCAGCGCTCTTTGCAGGTTCTCCCGCGCAAGGGTGTCCGAGGCATCCACCCGCAGACTTTGTTTGTAAGCTGCAATACTCTCATCCAGCTTGTTTTGCCTGGTAAATGCCACGCCTTTATTATAATATAATTGTGATTGTAATTTGGGATCTCCTATGTGTTTCGAAGCGGTGTTATAACTATTGACCGCTTCGTCGTATTTCCCGTCTTTAAACAGGGCGTTGCCCAGGTTAAATAATGCGATGGCATTATCCGGGTCAATTTTCAGCGCTTCCCGGTAAGCCGCTTGCGCTTTTTCGTATTGTTTCAAACGATAGGCCTCGTTGCCCTTCCCAATGAGTGGGTTCACATCCTGAGAAAAGGTGGGCAACACAGCCCACAGCAGCATATTCAACAGGAGCGCCTTGATGCTATAACGGTCTTTTTTTTTCACTGATAAATAATTCAACGGTCAGCCCGGTAAAAGCCAGCAGCAGGAACCACTGAAAAAAACTCCGGTAGTTCACTAACCGGTTATCCCGGATCAGTTTTTGGTCCATCCCGTCCAATTGTTTTTTTATATTGTCCGTCACGATGTCAATATCAGACAGCGATTGGTACACGCCATTCGCTTCCTGAGCAATTTCATTCAATAACTGTTCATTAAGTTTGGAGATAACTATTTCGTTGTGCGCATCCCGCATAGTTTCGCCGGTTGCAGGATTCCAAACGGTAGCGCCCACGGGAGAGCCAACGCCCACTGTATTGATCACCACTCCGTTCTCCGACAATTCCTTCGCCGTTTTCACAGCTTCTTTGTCGTGATCTTCGCCGTCTGTTATCAATATGATGGCCTTGTATTTTTTATCTTCTATGCTGAATGCACCGTTGGCTACCTGCAGCGCATGGGCAATTACGGTGCCCTGTACAGGCACCATCTCCGGATCAGCGCTGTTAACAAACAGGTCAGCGGCATTCAGATCGGTGGTCAGCGGCATCTGCAAATAGGCCTTGCCGGCAAAGATCACCAGCGCTACCCTGTCACTCTCCAGGCGGGTTAGCAGCCGGGTGATTAACATCTTCGACCGGTCCAGGCGACTGGGTTGAACATCTTTGGCCAGCATACTCCTGCTGACATCCAACGCTATCACCACATCTATTCCCCTGCGATGGATGCTTTCCATCCCGGTGCCAGACTGCAGATTAGCGGCTCCGATAATGAGGCTACCCAAAGCGCCAAGAACGATCATGAACCTGGTGGCGTGCCTCCGGGCGGAAAAGTTCCCGATCAACTGTTTTACCAATCGCTCTTCGCCGATCTTTTTTATCGTCTCCTGTTTCCACAATCGCTCGTTGCGATATAGCAATACCAACAAGGGGATCAGCAAGAGCAGGAATAAATATCCGGTATGTTCAAAACGCAACAAAAAAATATCGTTAAGTGTTACAATCAACCCTGTTTATCAGCCTACATCTTTCCTTCAAAGAATCCCTCCTGTTTGAGAATGGCTTTTAAGATGGCCTGGCTCATACTATTGATGTCTGCTCCTGTGTCGGCTGTTTCCAGGTTCAACACGAAAAAATAAGGATGCCTGTTTTCCTCTATCCAGCCTAAAGCCCAGCCTACCGCACGCTTTTGCGGATTGTACCCATAGCCGGTTTTATAACTTATAATGTAATTACTGTTATCCTCCTGCCGCATCAGGTCTCTCACCGTTTTTTGCACACCTTTTCTAAAGGGGAGCTGGTCGAAATAGAGTTTTTTAACCAGCCCCAATCCTTCATCGGGAGAGATCAAAAGAGCGTTGTCCAGCCAGAACGAGTCAACGGTAGTTCCCATATTTTTATTACCATATTGCAGGCTGTCTAACCATTTCTGCAGGGTATCTCTGCCGATCCGCCGGGCCAATTCCCGGAAATGAGGTTCGGCAGAGTATTTAAAAGCCCCTGCCAGGCTCAGGTCCTGATTCCAGTTACTGTCACTTCGCTGTACGCCATCCCACCGGATAATGGAGCTGTCGGTGGTCAGCACTCCTGTTTGCAGGGCAATCAATGACGTTACAATATTAAATGTGGATCCCGGCAATACCCGGGTAGTATCCCTCCTGAGGTTATAAATTAAAAAACTTCCTCTTCCGTTATCAAGAAGCGCAAAACTTCCTTCCGCATTGTGTTCATCAAAATATTTTTTCAGGGAATCATCCTGTTTTATGTTGTTCCTGGAACAAGCAGACACGAACAGGATGAACGCTCCGGCAGCAGCATATACAAACTTCCTTGTCGTCATTATATAATCGGGCTTTAATATTTATGATATTTAAAACAGTCAGAGAGGCTTTATTTCAGCACATCCAGCGCCTTACCTGTTTTAATAAATGCGGCGATGGCCTTATCAAGATGGTGTTGTTCATGTGCGGCGCTCAACTGAACCCGGATACGGGCTTTGCCTTTGGGCACCACCGGGAAGAAAAACCCAATCACATAGATACCTTCGTCAAGCAGCATTGAAGCCATCCGCTGCGCCAGCACGGCGTCATACAACATAATAGGAACAATGGGATGATCTCCCGGCTTGATATCAAATCCGGCGGTGGTCATGTTTTCCCGGAAATATTTTGTATTCCATTCCAGTTTGTCTCTAAGCGTGGTGGTTTCGCTGAGCATATCCAATACGGCAATGGAGCCGCCCACGATAGCGGGCGCTAAAGTATTGGAAAAAAGATAGGGGCGCGAACGTTGCCGCAGCATGTCTATGATGGCTTTAGCGCCACTGGTAAACCCGCCTGAAGCTCCTCCCAGCGCCTTGCCCAGAGTACCTGTAATAATATCTATTTTACCCATCACCCCGCGGTATTCGTGCGTGCCCCGGCCGGTTTTTCCCAGGAATCCAGTAGAATGACTTTCATCTATCATCACGGCCGCATCATATTGCTCCGCCAAAGCACATATTTTATCCAACTGTGCAATGGTACCATCCATGCTGAAGGAGCCGTCGGTTACGATCACCCGGCTACGGGCAGAGCGGGCTTCCTGCAACTTTCGCTCAAGATCGGCCATATCGTTGTGCTCGAAGCGAAAACGCTGCGCTTTACAAAGCCTCACCCCGTCAATAATGGAGGCATGGTTCAGAGCATCCGAAATAATGGCATCCTGGTCATTGAACAAAGGTTCAAAAACCCCGCCGTTAGCATCAAATGCTGCGGCGTACAAAATCGTATCCTCTGTGTCCAGGAATTCCGAAAGTTTTCTTTCCAACTCTTTATGAATATCCTGGGTGCCACAAATAAACCGGACGCTGCTTAACCCGTATCCCCTCTGATCAATGGTGTTTTTTGCAGCTTCAATCACTTTGGGGTGAGAAGACAAACCCAGGTAATTATTGGCGCAGAAATTAACCACTTCTTTTACTCCGGATCCATCCGCAACAGCCACTTCAATATCGGCGCCCTGCGGGCTTTTAATAATACGTTCGGTTTTGTAAAGACCATTTTGGCGGATATCCTCCAGTTCCTCCGCTAACCGGGCCGTCAATTTATTGTTCATTTGCAACTTTTTGTGCTGCAAACCTACGTGCTTTTTAAAGATATTAAACTTATAAAGGGCAGGCTTCCTGTTTCGCGAGTTGGACGGTCTTGTATTTTAAGGAAAAATTATCCGATCCTGCTGTCCTTTTCCTGCATTTTTTATAATACATTTCCTTAACTTCGTTGCACTAAATAGATAAAGGGTATAGAGAAAATCTACACAAGATGCCCGGCATTTTCTAATGCCGGGTCTTTTTTTAGGTGGGAGCGGTAAGGTGTCAGCTATCCGCAGTCAGCAGTCGGTGCTGAAAGCTCACGGCTGACAGATCTGGCTCATTGCTGATGGCTCCTGACTCCTAACTAAAAACTTCAAACTTCCCAACTAAAAATCTCTAACCTCCTAAATTGATGAATGATGACATTTGTTCAAATGGAATATATCGTTGCCTTAGATCGTCTCCGGCATTTTACCTTAGCAGCAGATCATTGTCATGTAACCCAGCCCACGCTTAGTATGCAGATCCAAAAACTGGAGGAGGCACTGGGCGTTACCATTTTTGACCGCACCAGGCAACCCGTAATTCCAACCGCCATCGGTCTTGAGATCATCGCCCGGGCTAAAGATATGTTGTCGCAAAGAGACGCCCTGCAGGAACTTGTTGCCTATAAAAAGGGAACCCTTACCGGCGAACTCCGGATTGGCATTATTCCTACCCTTGCACCCTATTTATTGCCCCTATTTATCCAGGAATTTGCCCAACGTTATGAAAAAGTGAAGCTGGTAATCAGTGAGATGACCACAGACGGTCTTATACTTTCACTCAAAGAGGGAGCCATAGACGCCGCCATATTGGTAACGCCGCTGCATCAGAAAGGAATGAAGGAACGGGTATTGTTTTATGAAGAGATGCTGGCTTATGTATCGAAAAAGAATGCATTATACAGGAAAAGTTATGTTTTGCCCCAGGATATTGACCCCAATAAATTGTGGCTGCTGGAGGAGGGCCATTGTTTCCGGTCGCAAATTGAAAAGCTTTGTGCGTTAAGAAAACTGAGCCGGTCTGGCAGTCATTTCGATTATGAAACCGGGAGTATAGAAACCCTGCGCCGGCTGGTAGATATTAATGACGGGATCACCATTCTGCCCGAATTAGCCACCTTAGGTATGCCTGCAAAACAACTTCAACTGATCCGGAGATTTAAAAACCCTGTTCCGGTAAGGGAAGTAAGCTTAGTGGTTCACCGCGATTTCATAAAAAAACGGTTGCTGGAGGCGCTCCGGGCATCCATCCTGCTTTCCATTCCCGAAAAGGTCCGTAAAAACAAAAGTGCCAACATTATCGCCATTTAAGACGGTCAGGGTGATATTGCTTTCTCCTACTACCGGCGGCTGTTCAACAGGCTGTCTAAAGCACGGCGGAAGACGGGAAAATCGTGGAGGTTGTTATGCCCTCCTTTTTCAATGGTAATAAACCGGTCTTTGGGATGCATCACCTCCGTTAACCGGTGTGCGTTATTATAAGGAATCACGTCATCGGCGTTGCCCTGGAAAATGGTAACCGGGGCATTGGCCAAACTGAGGTATTTATACACCGGCAAGCTGTATTTGAGAAAAGTTTTTACCGGGTAGATGGGCAGATAGTGTTGTACCAGCGAGGTCATACTGTAATAAGGCGTTTCAAGGATGATTTGTTCGCAGGTTTTTTTTGCGCCCAACCAGGAGGCAATGCCTGTGCCGAAAGACTTACCATAAAGGACGATACGGTTGGACGGAAATTTTGAAAGTGCCAGAAGATACAGCTGCATCGCGTCTTCGTAAAGTTTTTGTTCCGTGAGCGTGCCGGTACTTTTTCCAAAACCGGGATAATCCACCATCCACACTTCATAGCCGCTTTTCGTAAAAGCCGGTGCGTAAGCAGCATACCGGCTGATGTTTTTTTGATTCCCCTGGAAATAAAGCACCACCCCTTTGGGGAGGCTGTCGCGGGTAAGAAACTGTACCACATTGATATTACTACCTTCGTCAACCGGCAGGTTTGTTTCTTTTACCGGTTCGGGAAATTCATAAGATTTTCCGGGTTGCAATACTTCAGGATGAAATAAAATGCGATCCTGAAACCAAAATAAAGCCACCCCCACCACCAGGTAAATGACCAGGATGATATTCAGCCAACGCAACCATCTTCTTCTTTTGTGTACCTGCTGCCTGATCGTCATATTAATATTTTAAAACCCCGGTCAGAATGTGATCGTTCTCATTACCATTGCCGATTGATCGGTATGGCAACTTTAAATTTTGTAATTAACGATAGATCGAAATCCGGTTCGCCATTCCCGTTCCGCATTAATTCGTCCTTCGCCCGTTTTACTCCATAATTGAAACGGTTCACGTATCCTAGTACCTTCATCGCCTCGGCCACTACCACATTTCTGTAATCACTGGCATTCGGAAAGTTTTCGGGAGTAGCTTCACCGAATAATCCACCGGGATTTATGATTTCAATATGATCGGAAAATTCATAAATATAAGCAGGGGCATTTGATTCATAGCTTCTGTGCATAACAGCATTCATTATTAATTCTCGGAGTGCCCAGTAAGAATAATTACGAAGAATATCTTCCTGAAAAGAGGCCTTTTTAACGGGCCTGTCCTTAACAATATTACTTTTTATGAAATCATCAAGTTGTCGTAACTCCGTTATTAAAGCGCCTGAGAATTTCTTCTCGAACACTACATCGCTTGTCATCTGCTCGCCTGAAAACTTTACATACTGAATATATGCGCCCGGCAAATAAAACTCTGGGTTTAACCCAAACAGGAGAATGCCGGCATACGTAGGGCATTTTTCACCCGGATCATAGAACCTCAATGAAGCCAATTGTTCTTCTGTTGTTCGCCCGTTTTCAGCTAATGTTTCCTTGTCTATGGCCGAAGGCAGGTAATTAATTTTGAACAGATCAATACTAATATCCCTGACGCTTGAGCCTAAGGCAGGCACCAGATCAAAGGTTTTGGCGTACGATACCCTTCTTTCAGTTAAGATCCGTTCTTCTTCCAAAGATGCCTTTGCCTTCCTGGGTCCCACACGGATCCAGCATCTTCCATCATAACGAACGGGAGGATACAAGGAAGGGCGCACCTCAACGACTACCACATCTCCTTCATTGAAGTGGAAAACTTCACTTACAGACAATGAAGGTTGTGGCAAAACATTTCCATTTGATTTTATATTACCGATTTTCTGAAGTTCTTCATCTCCAATGCTTAACCCACCCAATGTGCCGTCATCCTTTACACCCAAAAGAATATACCCGGTTTGGCGATGATTCGGAAAGTCATTAGACAATGCACATACCGCCGGGCCGAGTTTGTCTTCTCTGAAAGAAATAGTTCTTTCAATCCTGTCAGATTCCAGATCTGTTATTAAAATCCGCAATTGTTCCTCCGTCATACTATATCATTTTTGAATCCACCCCATACCTCATTTACAACACCGGATCAATTTCCATTTGCTGTCGTTAACAAAAGCACACAGGCAACCTGCTCAGTCGTTGTGTATCCTCACCAGGTTCAGCCTCGTTAAGGGAGCTACAATCAAAGGGAATTTTTCTACCGTAACATTACTGGCATCCAGCCCGAATCCCCTTTCTTCCGACAGGCTTATCTCTTTTATCAAAAAATAACCCTTCATGATCAGCTTTTCCCACAGAGGCAATTCATTGTCCATACTAAGGAATTTTTCCATTACAATGAACTGGAAATCGCCGACCACGTTATTACGCTGTAAGCTCTCGTACCGGCTGGTGATATTTACTTCCTTATTGGCTACCATATCTTCCACCACCTTCCGGAACATCAGGTTGATCCTCGGTTCAATACGAAAACCCAAACGGAACTCTATCCGGATCACTTCATTAGGGATAATAGTTTGCACTTCATATTCACAGGTATAGGGATTGTCCAACGTATCAACATGTACAAACCAGTATATATCGGCCCGTTTCGGCTTCCTGTTCAAAATAGAAAAGATGATCTTATACTCTATTTCCTTCGGATTGTTGGCGCTGGTAAGGTAAACGAGGTGCGTGGCATATTTGGTAACAGAACTATCTTTACTCAGTTCCTGCAACATGGGAATATAATCTTCCAGCCGCACAAACTCCACATAACGATTTTTAATTTTGCGGCTCCTGAACCAGATATACATGATCAGGAACATCACCCCTCCTATAATTACGGTAATAAATCCCCCGTGGGTGAATTTTTGAAGCAAAGCAAAAAGATAGCCCCCCTCAATAATACTGTAACCGATCAGGAAGCTCCATATCCACACCGATTTTATGCGTCGGTTAACCAGGTAATTGGCAAACAGTATGGTGGTCATAAACATCGTGATAATAATGGCCAATCCATAAGCCGCCTCCATTCGCGAAGAAGTCTGAAAGTACAAAACAACCCCCGTACAACCAATGTACATCATAATATTCAACCAGGGAATAAACAGTTGTCCTCTTTCTTCCGACGGGTACCGGATCTTCAACCGGGGCCATAGGTTCAAACGCATAGCTTCCCCGATCAGGGTAAAAGAGCCCGAAATCATTGCCTGGCTGGCAATTACGGCAGCGGCAGTGGCAATAATTACGCCGGGAATAACAAACCAGTCGGGCATCAGGTCAAAAAAAGGATTGATAGAAGAATGTATGGCAGCGGGTACATCGGGGTGATTCTGCAGCAGGCTGGCCCCTTGTCCCAGGTAATTCAACAGCAAACAGCTCTTTACGAACATCCAGGAAATGCGGATATTCTCTCTCCCGCAATGACCCAGATCGCTGTATAAGGCCTCCGCCCCTGTAGTACATAAAAAAACCGCTCCCAATATCCACAATGCTCCCTGGTTTTGACTGATCAACTTAAAGGCATACCAGGGATTAAAGGCTCTGAAAATGGAGAGATCATCGAAAACATGCCATATCCCCAGGATAGCCAGCATGCTGAACCAAATGCCCATCACCGGTCCAAAAAACTTTCCGATAGAGGCGGTTCCAAACTGCTGCAGGAAAAAGAAAGCCGATAAAATAAACAGGACGATATATATAATATACTGGCTGAGGTTGTTAAAAGCCGGCACCTTCTGTAACCCCTCTATAGCGGAGGTGATGGTGATAGGGGGCGTGATCATACCATCGGCCAACAGGGCTCCGCCACCGATCATAGCGGGAACCACCAGCCATTTCCTTCTTCTCCGTACCAGGGCATATAAAGCGAAAATACCGCCTTCACCTTTATTGTCGGCCCGCAGCACCAGCACCACGTACTTGATGGTGGTTTGCAAGGTAAGCGTCCATATTATACACGACAGGCTGCCAATCACCAGATCCTCTGTAATAGCTCTTCCACTGATAATGGCATTAAACACATACAGCGGGGAAGTGCCTATATCTCCGTAAATGATCCCGAGCGCTATAACCAGACCCGCGACGGTGGCTTTATCGGTAAGTTTGCCCACTATTAAAAGACAGATTAATCAATTAATCAATTCGAAACAAACGCCAAAGGTATAAGCTAAATTACAATTGCAATGCAGAAAGTTCCGGCACGGGGTTCTCCTCCTTTTCACCACCGGCGTCTGTTACACAGGCACCTATTTAGCCACCCCGGAAAGAAACGCAATTATTATAAGTTTGGTTAAAAAGACAACAGGGCAGCAGCCAATCGCCAAAAAGCGGCTAATTTGCATATTCATACGTATATTTAAGAACAAAAATGATAAACATGGGGCCTAAGAAACTAATCCTGTTAGCTGTCGTGATAATAGCCCTCCCATTATGGGTTTTATCCCAACGTATTTATTATTCTGACCCGGGAAAAGACGATTATCGCCAGGTAAACTTTGAAATTATAGGCAAAGTGAACAGTAATATCGTGGTGTACAAAAATTTCAGGTCAAAAAACGATTTGTCTATATTCGATAACGAAATGAAATTAAAGGACAAGATCAACCTTGATTTCCTGCCCGATAAAATCATCAACGTAGATTTTATTCCCTACCCCGATTTCTTTTACCTCGTGTACCAATATCAGAAGAGAAATATCGTTTACTGCAATGTGGTCAAAATGGATGGCGCAGGACAAAAGCTGATCGGCCCGGTTGAAATTGATACCACGCAGATCAGCGGCTCGGGCAACAACAAGATTTATTCCACCATCTACAGCGAGGATAAACAACATATTGTGGTGTTTAAGATCAATAAAAGGAATGAACGGAACTATTTTTTTACCACGCTCCTTTACGATGATAAAATGGAGTTTAAGAAAAAAAGCAGGATGTCGGTAACCATGGCAAAGAAAGACGCCGTTTTCAGTGATTTTGTGGTGGACAACGACGGGGATTTTGTATTTACCCGTTGCAGCCGTAACGGCAGCCGGGACTATATCTCCCAAATGGACCTGGTGATCAAACCGGCGCAATCGGATACTTTTCATGTCAACAACATCCCGCTGGATAAAAATTTTCTTGATGAGGTGAAGATCAAGGCCGACAATATCAACAAAACCTACCTGATCAGTTCCCTGTATTATACGCAACGCAGGGGCAGTGTAGAGGGCATCTATATCGGGGTATGGGATAAAAATGAAGGAAGAATAAGGGCGGAGAATTATAATATTTTCAGCGATGAGCTGAAAGAGGATGCAAAATCTGAAAACACGTCTGCCAAGACGGCCTTTAACGATTATTTCATAAAACAGGTAATGCCTAAAAAGGACGGGGGATTTATGATCGTCAGTGAACTGTTCTACACTTCCTCCAGGGGTAGTAGCTGGAACCGCTATGATTACCTCTATAGTCCATATAGTATGTATCCTTATTATTCGCCATATGGTGGTTACTGGAGCCCCTACGGGATGTATGGCAATCCCTGGAACCGGTGGAACTATGGGTCGAACACCCGGTATTACAGCGAAAACATCGCCCTGTTTTCCTTCGATCCCAATGCCAGCATGGAGTGGAGCAATATCCTGCATAAAAGTCAATTTGACGACAACTCGTCCGACGGGCTGTCTTATATGATCTACAACACGGGTAGCGAAATCAGTTTCCTGTACAACCAGTTGGAACGGAGGGTCAGGCTATTAACGGAACAAAGCGTTACGCCCAACGGAACGGTGAAGCGGGCGCCCACCCTGAAGAACCTGGACAGGAATTATGAGTTTTTACCTAAATACGGAAAACAGGTAGGTGCCAGGCAGGTGGTACTGCCCTGCATTTACAGGAATTATATTTGTTTTGCTAAAATTGATTTTTAAAACCTATTCCTGTGATTGCTTCTTTCAAAACTAACTCCAATGCCAATATCTTTTTCCTGTTTGCCTATGCCCTTGTGCTGAAGTGGCACTCTTTTTTATACCCGCAGATCCCGGTTGCCCAGCCTACAGACGGATTTTTATATGCGTGGCTTCTGCAGTTTCTTTCGCCTGTGGGAGAGTCGGCCCCTGTGATGTACCCGTTTCTCGTTCTAATCCTTACCTTATCGCAGGCTATTACTTTTAATCATCTCATCAACAACAAAAAGCTCCTGCCCAAACCTAATTACCTGCCGGCATTGGCCTATATCCTCATTACTTCCATTTTTCCCGAATGGTGGCTGTTTTCCTCCATATTAATCATCAACAGCCTCATGGTAATGGTGTGGGCCATGTTAAGCAGCCTGTTTAATCATCCCCGGCCTAAGGCCCAGGTATTCAATGCCGGCCTGATCGTAGGGGTGGCGTCTTTTTTCTATTTTCCCGCTATCGGGTTTTCTGTTCTTATCCTTTCCGCGCTGATCATCTTACGGCCCTTCAACTTAAGCGAATGGCTGGTGGCGATACTGGGTGTTATTACCCCCTATTATTTTTTGTTTGCATTCCTGTTTCTTGCCGATACCTCCAATCCACTCACCTATCTCCCGTCTATTTCATTCAGTCTTCCTGATGTGCAGCAGGATATCTGGTCGTTAGGGGCTATGGTTCTTTTGGCTATTCCTTTTTTTGTCAGCGGATTCTATATCCAGAACCACATGTTGCGTATGCTCATCCAGGTGCGTAAAAGCTGGGGTTTGATGCTTCTTTACCTGATCATTACCTTACTTATCCCGTTGGTCAATTTCGCGCCTAATTTCCAACGCTGGATCCTGTGTGCTGTTCCGTTGGCGGCCTTTCACGGGTACACCTATTTTTCTGCCGAAAAAAAATGGTTGCCTATTGTGTTGCACTGGATATTTGTAGCCGTTGCTTTAGGTTTAAATATTGGGACAGGCCTCTGATTATTCTGATAAAATGAGTATTTTCACCCTCCCGGAGGCTCTCAACATTGTACCCGTAAAAGTCATTTTTAACTCCATAAAGCAATCCCATGAGCGGAAAACAAAAACTCTTAAAAAATTCTTCAAGAAGAAAATTTATTAAAAACAGCTCCCTGGCCGCTGCAAGTTTTTTCGTAGTGCCCCGGCACGTGTTGGGCAAAGGATATGTTGCCCCAAGCGATAAATTAAACATTGCAGGTATCGGCGCCGGAGGTAAAGGAAAAAGCGACCTCGCCGCATTCGCCAAAAGCCCTAATGTAAATATTGTGGCGCTGGTAGATGTGGACGACCGCCAGGCGGTAGAGTCAAGAAAAAACTTCCCCAAAGCCAACTATTATAAGGACTTCAGGGTAATGCTGAACAAGGAAAAAAACAATATTGATGCCTGCTCTATCTCCACTCCCGATCATACCCATGCCGTTGCCACACTGGCAGCTATGCACTTAGGCAAGCACGTTTACACCCAAAAACCGCTTACCCACGATATTTATGAGGCCCGTATCCTGGCGCAGGCGGCTAAAAAATATAAAGTGATCACCCAGATGGGAAACCAGGGAGGTTCCGGCAACGGCGTAAGACGAATGAAAGAGATCTACGACACCGGGATAATTGGCCATGTTGACAAAGTGCTGGCATGGACGAATCGCCCGGTTTGGCCCCAGGCTATACCCGACCCCGGCACTTACAAAGTACCCAAAGAACTGGATTTCGATCTGTGGCTGGGTACCGCTCCCAAAGTGGATTATAAACCCAATTACCTGCCCTGGAACTGGCGGGGCTGGTGGCCCTACGGAACAGGCGCTTTAGGCGATATGGCCTGTCATATCCTGGATCCGGTTTTCCGCATCCTGCCTATAGATTATCCCAATTCGGTGGAATGCAGCGTGGCAGGAACCTGGACCTTTATCCTGAAGGACACGGATAACAACCCCGACTGGACGCCGTTTTCGAGCAATATTCACCTGAATTATCCGCGTAATGACGGTAAAGGAAATATTAAGGTGAGCTGGTTTGACGGAGGTGTAATGCCGGAGGTGCCGGAAGAATTAAAAGAAGGAGAAGCCTTTGGTAATTCAGACGGAGGCGTAATGTTTATCGGTACTAAGGGTAAATTACTGGCCGACTGTTATGGCGCCAATCCAAGATTGCTGCCGTTGAAGGAAAATGAATTGCTGAGCATCCCGGAAACCATTGAAAGAGTGCCCAACGAGGACCACTACCTGCAATGGGTAAACGCCTGTATCGCGGGATATGGGAATGCACAAACCAGTTCGCCGTTTGAATATGCCGGGCCGTTTACGGAAAGTATTCTTATAGGCAATGTAGCCCTCAGAAGCTGGATGTGCAGGGATAATCCGGGTGGCAGGCGCACGGCAGACAAATACAACGGCCGCAAAAAATTGTTGTGGGACGCAGCCAACATGAAAGTAACCAACTACGATCCCGCCAACCAGTTTGTAAAAAGAGAATACAGGCAGGGCTGGGATCTTACGTTATAATCCTGCACTGGGTTTTTTGATGCAGAATGGTACAGGGAAAATAATGATAGCGCCAAGTTAATTCCAATAATGCGCAACCACAAAGTGCTCATGGATGACACAGAAAAACACAGATACGTTTCAGCCGTATATTGTGGTTTTTTGGGTGGTCGGATGGAGCTACGCTTATAGACACCCCGGTGTGAGAAGTATATATCATGCTTCGTTTTATCCGTGGAAATCCGGGGTATCTGTGAGCCACTTTAGGATTAACAGCACACTGCTATAAATATCTTTTCTGTACCACTTTGTTTTTGTATCCCTCCCGCTTCTTAGATTATTCGGGACGGCTGAAAAAATGATGCATGAATAACAATTGAAATTCAATCGCGTTTTGCCAGTACTCCCAGTTGTGGGCTCCGGGGCGGATAATAAAATCGTGCGGAATATTTCTATATAATAATTGCTCGTGCAGGTTCTTGTTTACCGCATAAAAGAAATCACTGGTACCGCAATCAATAACCAATGAAAGAGCGCCCGGTGTGAGGAGATGCAACAGGTTGATGACCGTATGGCTCTCCCAGCTTGCCGGATTTCCGGCATAACTGCCCAATCTTTTCGCCATGTCCCAATTGTTGGGAAAAGGGCGGATATCCACGCCGCCGCTCATGCTTCCGGCAGCGCCGAAAACATCCTGGTGCCGGATCGCCAGGTACAAGGCGCCATGCCCGCCCATGCTCAATCCCGTAATGGCTCTGCCTTTCCGGTCTTTAATGGTTTTGTATTGGGCATCTATCCAGTTCACCAGTTCACCTGCCACATAGGTTTCATACTTAAAAGCCGGATCTACAGGACTGTCCCAATACCAACTTCCTTTGTTCCCGTCGGGGCAAATGATCATCAGATTATACTGATCTGCTAATTTTTCAATATTCTTTGCCCTGCTGATCCAGTCCGCATAATTACCGCCATAGCCGTGGAGCAAATAAACCACCGGTAACGCGTTCAGTTTAATGTATTGATCCGGGCGTATCACCACTGCCTTTATGTTTTTCTGCATTGAAGGGCTGTAGGTTTCAACCGTGTCAACAATGGCTGCCTGAGCAGCGGATTGCCACAACAGGAGCAGGACGGGTAGTATTAGTTTAGTTTTCATTTTCCATCCGTTATAATAATATCAGCAAGTACCGGCAGATGATCAAAATCATTGAGTCCGGTGAAAGGAGCCGAAACGTTCATGATCTTGATATTTCTACTGGTAATAATATTATCCAGGTGACGATCCGGTCCGTCGGACATTCCTTTTAATTTGAGTGAACTTCTGCCGGTAGGAAACCATCCCTGATTTCCTCCGTTGGCAATATTAAAGCCTTCTTCATGAAAGCGGGATTGTTCTGCATCCGTGGCATTCATATCTCCCATACAGATCACATACTTGTATTTTTTCATTTCCACTACCAGAGAGTCCACAGCTTTTGCATGCCATTGCTCTTGCCAGGGAAGATGGGTTGAAATAATGGTAACTATTTTGCTGCCCAGTTTAAAATCAGCAAGTAAAGCGTAGTAATCTCCTCCCCAATACTTCTGCCTTACATTAGTCAAGGGATAATTGGTTGCAATGCCATTAAAAATCCACGTATGCTCATCACCCCAATGAATATGATTGTAAAATGGTTTTAGTAATTCATGCTCCGCATCAAAGATACTGTCCGCGTCGAAATACCGGTTCCATTCATTTAAAATAAAAAAATCCAGACTTTGTTCACCGATCCATCTTCTCCAACTCAGCATTTCCATTGCGGCATTGTTTCTTCTAAACTCATCGCTCACAGACCTGCCCTTTAATTCCAGTCCACCCTTCATCCCCTGGTTGAAATGCCCTACATTATAGGTTCCCATCCTGAGTTTTAAAGGAAAATCCTCCATTGTTTGACCTGCTGCATAGCAAATGAACAGGAACAGGGTGATGGAACAGTATATTTTTTTCACCGATAAAAAACTTTAATGAGGAACCACAGGTAGTCCCTGATTTTAAAATAATGGGTATCAACCAGTAAATATAGTGAAAATGACCGGCGCCTATCTTTCAGGACTGGTATTTCTCCATCGCTTCTTTGAATAAAGTATAGGATTTCAACCGGGCATCTAAGTCATAAATATGGCCGGTGATCATCAGCTCATCAACCCGGGATATTTCAATCCATTCCCCGAGTTTTTTTGCCAGGCTGCTTTTACTCCCGATGAAAGTACTTGCAGTCATGCTGTTCACGGCTCTTTGTATCTCCGGATGATAAAAAACAGGAGGCAGATCCGCTGGCGGGGATAAGGGCTTCCGGCTATTGGTTATTATCCCCATAAACATACTGTAGAGGCTTGTTGACAGGAATTCCGCCTCTTCATCCGTGTCTGCAGCAATTACATTTACACAGGCCAACACATAAGGTTCCCCGAGGTGTACGGAAGGCTTAAAGTGATCCCGGTATATTTCTATCGCGGTATGAAATTGAGCCGGCGCAAAATGAGCGGCAAAAGCATAAGGCAGCCCCAACGCAGCGGCCAGATAGGCGCTGTCGGTACTGGAGCCTAATATCCAGACCGGGATGTTCAAGCCCTCGCCCGGAAAGGCGCGGACCTTAGCCGAGCTGTTCTCTTCGCTAAAATAAGTCTGTAACTCCTGCACATCCGTGGGGAAATTATTTTCGGCCGTCATATTTCTTCTTCGCAAAGCATAGGCGGTTAACTGGTCGGTGCCCGGCGCCCGGCCCAAACCCAAATCAATCCTGCCGGGGTAAAGCGTTTCAAGCGTGCCAAACTGCTCGGCTACCATCAGCGGGGCATGGTTGGGCAGCATAATGCCCCCGGAACCAACCCGGATAGTTTTGGTTTTGCCGGCTACATGGCCTATCAATACAGCCGTAGCCGAACTGGCAATGTGTTCCATATTATGGTGCTCCGCCAGCCAGATCCGTTGGTATCCAAGCTGCTCTATATGCTGTGCTACCGCCACTGTACCCTCAATGGCGCGCCTTGCATTGCCGCCTTCCACCACCACGGCCAGATCCAACGCTGATAATGCTATCTTCTTTGTCATAGTCCAATTTTTCAGGTGCTGCAAAATTACCCATTGTGAGACGAAAAAACACTTTAACAAACCTTATCGGGGCAGGAAACGGTTAACCGCCATCACAAATATGGGTGAAAGCAGTTTTTTCATTAGGTTTGCTACCTCAATTTTAGAAAGCTTGACTTTAGAATCGCAAAGAAAATCGTTTTTCAAGAGGATCAGGGGGCAGCACGACCAGGAAGAGGCCGAAATGAGTTTCATTGATCACCTGGAAGCGCTGCGCTGGCATATTGTACGTTCCGTATTCGCAGTATTGGTATTTGCCATTGCTATTTTTATAAACGTTGACTGGATCTTTGACAACGTAATTATGGGACCGACTCAGGAGAACTTTATCTCCTACAAAATGTTTTGCGCCCTGAGTCATAAACTGGGTATGGGCGACTCATTGTGTATGCCGCCTATGTCCTTAAATATCCTGGTAAGTACTGTAAGCGGGAAATTCATGTCGAGTATTACGATCGCTGCCGTTGGCGGTGTGTTGCTCGCCTTTCCTTATCTGTGCTGGGAGATATGGCGCTTTGTGAAGCCCGCATTAAAAACAGAAGAATTAAAACATACGCGGGGTATTATTTTCTGGGTTTCTTTCTTCTTCTTCTTAGGCGCTTCTTTCGGTTATTTCATGCTGGCGCCGTTTACTTTCAATTTCCTTTACAATTACGATCTGGGCACGCAACATATACTGGATTACAAACCTATGCTGAGTGATTACCTGGATTCTATAATGGATATTACGCTGGGTTCCGGGGTAGCTTTTGAACTGCCCATGGCCTCCTGGCTGCTGGCACGGATCGGTTTGCTCACCCCCGGATTTTTAAGAACCTACCGGAAATATGCCTACGTAGCTTTATTGGTATTAGCAGCCATTATTACTCCCTCGCCCGACTGGGGCAGCCAGATGATCGTATGTATTCCACTGGTACTCCTGTACGAGATCAGCGTTATTATTGCTGCCAGGGTACACAGGAAGAACGAGAAGAAATGGGAAGAATGGAGCTGATAGCGGCACCATTGATGCAGGCTGGGGCATAATATGTTCCGCGGGAATAGTTGCACGCCAAGGCGCAAAGCCGCGAAGGTGGGAGGAAAACACCGCTCTACTCCTATCTTTTCTCTTTGCGCCTCTGCGTGAAAATAGATCTCCCGCAGATCGCGCGGACGATCGCAGAAAATACTGTTGGTGGGGTGCGTTGCACGCGAAGCCGCGAAAGCCGCGAAGGTGGGAGGAAAATACCGCTCTACCCCGATCTTTTCTCTTTGCGCCTCTGCGCCTCTGCGTGAAAATAGATCTCCCGCAGATCGCGCGGACGATCGCAGAAAATATTGTTGGCGGGTGGGTTGCACGCGAAGACGCAAAGGTGGGAGGAAAATACCGCTCTACCCTATTTCTTCTCTTTGCGCCTCTGCGCCTCTGCGTGAAAATAGATATCCCGCAGATCGCGCGGATGATCGCAGAAAATATTGTTGGCGGGGTGGGTTGCACGCGAAGCCGCAAAGCCGCGAAGGTGGGAGGAAAATACCGCTCTACCCCGATCTTTTCTCTTTGCGCCTCTGCGCCTCTGCGTGAAAATAGATATCCCGCACATCGCGCGGACGATCGCAGAAAATATTATTGGCGGAGTGGGTTGCACGCGAAGCCGCGAAGGTGGGAGGAAAATACCGCTCTACCCCGATCTTTTCTCTTTGCGCCTCTGCGTGAAAATAGATCTCCCGCAGATCGCGCGGACGATCGCAGAAAATACTGTTGGCGGGGTGGGTTGCACGCGAAGCCGCAAAGCCGCGAAGGTGGGAGGAAAATACCGCTGTACCCTATTTCTTCTCTTTGCGCCTCTGCGTGAGACTTCCTCTTGCGCATAAATCCATTATGATATATTCTTTTCCTGTTTGTAGGAAAAATTGTATTATTAGGTACGCAAATTGAGGAAATATGGCTTCGAAAATCAATTTAGATAAGTTAGACCTGCAGATCATTTCTGCCATGATGGAAAACGCGGGAATTTCCTATGCTGATCTGGGAAAGGAACTTTCTGTATCGGGAGGCACCATTCATGTGCGCATTAAGAAACTCCAGGAAAGCGGCATAGTAAAGGGCACCCGGCTAAATGTAAACCTCAGGGAATTGGGGTACGATATCACGGCCTTTATTGGTATTTACCTGGAAAAGAGTTCGCTATACGACACGGTTGCCAAAGAACTCAAAAAGATCCCGGAAATTGTACGGCTGAACTATACCACAGGCAATTACAGTATGTTCATTGAGGTGGTCTGTCGCGACATCACCCAGTTGCGACAGGTATTACATGATGGCCTGCAGAAAATTAAAGGCATAGAAAGAACGGAGACGCTGATCTCCCTGGAAGAAAGCTTCAACCGCAATGTTCAGGTAAACCAGTGACAGGGTGATCCGGTTGTGATATAGTAAAACTATGGCGCCGGGGAGTTTCATCCTGCTCCCGTCCTTACATCCAGCGCATCTCTTAAACCATTGCCCAGCAAATTAAAAGCCAGCACCAGCAGCATGATGCAGATCCCCGGTGAAATGGCCAACAGCGGATTATGTGTAATTATAAAATTGTAGTTTTCCTTGATCATCAGTCCCCAGCTTGGCTGCGGCGGTTGTACCCCCACACCTAAAAAACTCAGTCCCGCCTCCAGGATAATGGCCGAAGCAAAATTGGAAGTTGCCATTACCATCACCGGCCCCAGCACATTGGGCAGGATGTGGCGGAAGATGATGCGTGTATCGCCCAGCCCCAACGCTTTCGCCGCTTCCACATAAGCCAGTTCCCGGATGCTCAGCACCTGGGTCCGGATGATCCGGGCTGTGTTTACCCAAAGTGTCAATCCAACGGCAACGAATACCTGCCAGAAGCCCTTACCCAGCACCAGCGTAATCGCAAAAACCAGGAGTAGTGCCGGAATACTCCATACTACATTGATCAGCCACATGATAACACGATCCGTACGGCCGACATAATATCCCGCCCAAAGACCCAGCGCAATACCAATGGTCAGCGAAATAACCACGGCAATCAGTCCAACGGCAAGGCTCACCCGCACCCCAACGATCAAACGGCTGAGAATATCCCTGCCAAACTTGTCGGTACCCAGCCAAAACGTTTTTTCTACCACCTGTTGGCTGGATCCATTCAGAAAATAAGCCCGCCTTTCCTCTAAATCTTCATCCAGGTATTGCTGCACGATCATACTATCCCCTTGTTGTTTCCAGGAACGGATCGGAATAAGATCAAACCTGTCTTCCTGCCCGTGAAGCAGCCTGTCGAGAAATCCGGCTTTATGCACCGGCTTCTGTTTGGGTACCCGGAGAAACAGCATGGTAAAACCCGGTTTTTGTCCGCCAATTTCGAGGATCATCCTATTAGCATCAGGGGAATGGTCGGGCGCAATAAAATAGGCTGAAACGGCTGTAGCTACAGCCAATACGATGATCCACAAGCCGAAAACAGCTCCTTTGTTCTTCAGTAACCTCCGCCATGCAGACTTAATAAAAGAAGATGATCCATTTTGCACCATCTAAAATACTGTTTTTTGCTGTCAGAAGCCCGTTTCTTCTTCTATCGCTTTTTTCGCTTTTTCAAACCGCTGCTCGTAGCCGCCGCTGATCTCCACCCAGGGCACGGATTGCTGAACCATTAAGTTCCGGTAAATTCGATACAGTTCTTTTCTTGTTCCGGGATCCGGGTATTCTCTCAGTTCGTCTTTCACCCACGGCAGATCGGTATCACATAAAAGATAAAGATCGTACCGGCGAACCGCTATCTGGTCCAAAATCCACTGGTGGCAACGATGGTAAACAAATTCGCTCCATACTTTTATAACGTACAGATCGGTATCCATAAAAACCAGGGGAGGGTACTTTTGTGCCTGTCGCAAACGATTGTCAGCAACCGCCTCCATCGTTTTTTCTTCCAGCGCCACCTGTCCTTTGGCAATATGCAGCAAATCCGCATAGGTATAGTCCTTCCCATGCTGCATCAGGTACTGTCTGGCGTATTCTTCGCACCAAAGGGTATTGTAATGGTTTGCCAGTTGGCTGCTAAGTGTGCTTTTCCCTGTTGATTCGGGGCCTATGATGACTATTTTTTGTAGCTGCTCCATACTGCATTGAAATCATTTGAATATTCTAACCGCAACTCAAAATATTAATTTCCCCGGATCAAATCATGGCTTTCCCTACATTATTTTGTAATTTACCCCTGCATATGTTTTTATTATGAATGCTAACTCGTGGAAAAGCTATTTTGAATTTTCCAGGAAAGAACGTATCGGGATCGTTTCCCTGCTCGTCATCCTGGTAATGATATGGTTTGCTCCCTTGCTGTTTGTTCCGGAAGAGCGGTTTGATGAAAAAGGGTATGTCGCGTTCAGGGATGATATTGAACGGTTGAATCAACAAACCGCACCGCAAAAACAGGGGAAAAACTTCATTAAAGCCGCCGGCACCTCCGATAATGTCACCCCTCCTTTACCGTTGACGCTTTTTTATTTTGATCCGAACCAGCTTTCCATTGAAGGATGGCAACGCCTGGGAATAACCGCCAAAACCGCGGCCATCATACGAAACTATAGAGACAAAGGGGGCCGGTTTTACAAGCCCGAAGAACTGGGAAAAATTTATGGGCTGAAGGCGAAGGATTATGAACGGCTATTGCCTTATGTGCGCATTGAGGAAAAACAGGAAGAGAAAAGATACACAGCCGGAGCCGCCAGGCGCAGCCGCCCAATTGCAGGCATTATTGACATCAATACTGCCGACACTACGGACTTCATCACCCTGCCTGGCATCGGCAGCAAACTGGCCAACCGTATTATCAGTTTCCGGGAGAAGTTAGGCGGATTTTATACAGTGGAACAATTAACTGAAGTATATGGACTGAAGGATTCCGTTTTACAGAAGATCAAAAGCCGTTTACACTGCGATACGCCGGCCTTAAAAAAGATCAACATCAATGTGGCAGATGTCAACGAATTAAAAGCACATCCTTATATAAAATATCAACTCGCCAATGCCGTTATCCGGTACAGGTTGGCGCATGGGCGTTTTCGAAGCGGAGAAGATCTGCTACAGATTCACCTGTTTTCCGATGACGCGCTGCGGAAGCTGGAACCTTATATTAGTTATTAAGAGTCGCCGGCTTTAGGTAATTATTCAATAACTTGCCGCTTCTTTAAAAGGTATGGATTTCAACAGAGACGAGGTAACATCACAGGTGGCCCAGACAGCGGCGGACTTTGCCAAACAATACATAAAACCCTATGTAATGCAATGGGATGAAACCCAGGAGTTTCCCGTGCAGGTATTGAAGGAAATGGGGAAATTAGGCTTAATGGGCGTATTGGTGCCGGAAAATTATGGCGGCGCCGGGCTGGGCTATGTGGAATATGTGGCCATTATAACAGAAATAGCCAAAGTATGCGGCTCCGTGGGGCTGAGCGTGGCGGCCCATAATTCGTTGTGCACCGGGCATATCCTGGCTTTCGGAAACGAGGCGCAGAAACAAAAGTACCTGCCCAAACTGGCTACTGCCGAATGGATCGGTGCCTGGGGTTTAACGGAAGCCGGTACCGGCAGCGATGCAGGCAATATGCAAACTACCGCCGTAAAAGATGGCGATCACTGGATATTAAATGGCACAAAATGCTTTATCACCCACGGTAAATCGGGGGATCTGGCAGTGGTAATAGCCCGGACGGGAGAACCCGGCGCCCGGAATAATGCTACCGCATTTGTAGTAGAACGCGGCACCGCGGGCTTCAGCGGAGGCAAAAAGGAGAACAAATTAGGCATGCGCGCCAGTGAAACCGCGGAAATGATCTTCGACAATTGCAGGATACCGGATGCCAATCGTTTGGGAGAAACAGGCGAAGGATTCAGACAATCCCTTTATGTGCTCGATGGCGGAAGAATATCCATCGCTGCATTATCTCTCGGCATTGCCAAAGGGGCTTATGAGGCGGCGCTGCAATATGCTAAAGAAAGACAGCAGTTTGATCAGCCCATCGCCCATTTTCAGGGCATTTCTTTCAAGCTGGCAGACATGGCCACAGAAATCAGCGCTGCGGAGTTGCTGATTCTACAGGCTGCCTATAAAAAAAGTAAAGGGCTGCCCATGATCAAAGAAGCCGCTATGGCTAAATATTACGCCAGTGAAATTGCCGTAAAAACGGCCAACGACGCGGTACAGATCTTCGGCGGGTATGGCTATATAAAAGACTATCCCGTGGAGAAGTTTTACCGGGACAGTAAATTATGTACCATTGGCGAAGGCACCAGTGAAATACAAAAGATAGTGATAGCGAGAAAGATCCTGGATTAAAAAACAGGGTTTACGAAAAACCACGGCTGCTGCCGGTAATGGAACGGCGGAGCGCTTAATGTAGAAAATCTTCGTCGTCTTTGGGCGAATATTTGGTAAACATCTTCTCGATCGCCCCGGACAACAAAGGAAATTTCTCTTTAGCGAAATCTTTAACGAGGGTAATGGCCTTCATGGCCTGTTCCTCGGTTAAACCGGCTTCGGTTTGTAAACGTTCTATTAATTCTTTCATCGGTAAGTTTTTAAATGTTACCTTTTTAACGCGCGCCACCAATCATTAAGCTACTTTAAGCATACTCATTTTGCTGCTGTCAAATTTACGCTTCGCATACTCCAGTGTAAGATGAAACTCTTTCTCTGTTGAGGAGGGGAGTTCAAACATGGCATCTGTAAGTATGTTTTCACAGATACTGCGCAATCCTCTTGCGCCTAATTTATACTCCATGGCTTTGGTTACCATAAAATCAAGCACTTCCTCATCCACCTTCAGCTTAATTCCTTCCAGATCAAATAATTTGACATATTGTTTCATCAGCGCATTTTTAGGCACCGAGAGGATAGACCTCAGGGTGGCGGCATCCAGCGGATTCAGGTAAGTTACCACCGGCAGGCGCCCCAACAATTCGGGGATCAAACCGAAGGATTTCAGATCCTGCGCATTTACGTATTGCAACAGGTTTTTCTTCATATACTCCTGCTGCTCTTTGTTTACATTAAACCCGATGGCATTGGTATTTACCCTGCGGGCAATCACCCGGTCAATGCCATCAAAAGCACCTCCGCAAATAAACAGGATGTTCTGGGTGTTCACCTTGATCAGTTTTTGTTCCGGATGCTTTCTCCCGCCCTGGGGAGGTACCAGCACTTCGGTTCCTTCCAGCAATTTCAGTAATCCCTGTTGCACACCCTCCCCGCTTACATCCCGGGTGATGGAAGGGTTGTCGCTTTTACGGGCAATTTTATCAATTTCGTCTATATAAACTATTCCTTTTTCCGCTGCTGCCACATCGTAATTGCATACCTGTAGCAGGCGGGTAAGAATGCTTTCCACATCTTCCCCCACATAGCCTGCTTCCGTAAATACAGTGGCGTCCACGATAGCGAAGGGAACATTCAGCATGCGGGCAATGGTTTTGGCCAGCAGGGTTTTCCCGGTTCCGGTTTCCCCCACCATCACGATATTACTCTTTTCTATCTCTACCTCATTTTCTGCTGCCTTGTGCTGGAGACGTTTGTAATGATTATATACGGCTACAGCCAGAACCTTTTTCGCATCATCCTGCCCGATCACATATTCGTCCAGAAACTTCTTGATCTCCAACGGCTTTTTAACGGTAAGTTTAAATTGGGGATGTGAAGATTCGTGTTTGAGGATCAGCTCCTGTTCGATGATCTCCCGGGCATGTTCCACACAGTTTTCGCATATGTGCCCTTCCTGACCCGCTATCAGTATTTTAACCTCGTCCCGGCTCCTTCCACAGAAGGAACAATGTAAGATTGATTTAGCCATTGTATTACAATAATAAGTTTAATAATCAATAGTTGTTATCAGGAGTGTATCCCGGGTTTTCGCAGGCTGGTGAGACACCCGCCCGTAGAACCCGCTGCCGGTTGGTGTCTCACCAACCGGTATATCACAGGTGAAGCGAAGGTCCGGAATACGCCCGTTATCGGATGGCTGACAAGGATATAGGAGTGTCTTCTATTAGCTAAGACAAAAAGGATAGGAATAAGCTGCAAAATTCAGAAACTTTTTTGTAAAATCCAGTAGTATTCCGGTTACATATATCAATTTTCGCCCTATTGACCGAATGAAGAAGATCCATCCGTTCCCGGAAAGGGGGGAAGCGCATATATGAAGGGCGTTTTCCCTATAATTTGTCAACAATTTTGTCCACAATACCATATTCTACCGATTCCTGCGCATTCATCCAGTGATCCCTGTCAAAATCCGCCATAACTTTTTCCAGTGTCTGTCCGCAATTGTCTGCGAGGATCTGCGCGCTTTCTTCTTTTACCTTCCGCATCTGCTCGGCCATAATTTCCAGATCGGCGGAGGTACCCTGCCCGCCGCCACTCGGCTGGTGGATCATCACTTCCCCGTGAGGGAAAATATAGCGTTTCCCCTTTTTGCCGCCACTCAGCAGGATCGAGCCCATGGAGGCAGCCATCCCCATACAAACGGTAGCAACGGGTGATTTTATCATTTGCATGATATCATAGACCACCATTCCGCTGGTAACGATGCCTCCCGGGCTGTTGATATAAAAGGTGATCTCCTTTCCGGGGTCAATGGCATCTAAATAAAGAAGCCTGGAAGAAATGTCTTTCGCGCTTTTATCGTCCACGCCACCCCATAAAAACACTTTTCTCTGTTCAAGGAATTTCTTGTCAAACTGCCAGCCGCTCATCATCTTTTCCATCGAAGGCATCTCCGGGGTTTCGGGATTGTCTTCATCATCCATATATACCGGGTTCCTGTTGTATAAGTTCATATCCGGGGTTCGTTTAATCTTTTTGTATTATTTTTCTTTTTGTTTTTTGGGATTGATCAGCAGTACTTCATCCACCAGTCCATATTCTTTTGCCTCAGTTGCCGTCATCCAAAAATCGCGATCAAAATCTTTTGCTATTTTATCCTGTTCCTGTCCGCTGTGATATGCAATCACTTCATACAACTCTGCCTTTATCTTCTTCACCTCATTTACGGTGATCAACACATCACTTGCCTGTCCGGCGGCACCCGAACTGGGCTGGTGCATCATGATACGGGCATGTTTCAAAGCGGTTCGCTTCCCCTTGGCGCCCGCACACATCAAAACGGCTGCCATACTGGCTGCCATTCCTGTACAAATAGTAGCAATGTCGGGTGAAATGTATTGCATGGTATCGTACACGCCAAAGCCTGCATATACAGAACCGCCCGGGCTGTTTACATACATCTGGATGTCCCGGGTACGGTCGGTACTTTCCAGGAACAACAATTGTGCGGTTACGATATTCCCCACCTCGTCAGAGATGGGATATCCCAGGAAGATAATGCGATCCATCATCAACCGGCTGTAAACGTCCATTACCGCCACATTCATAGGGCGTTCTTCAATAATATTAGGAGTAAGACCGGTTACATAATGTTTGGTAAAATCGCTGAGGGTATTGCTGGAAATGCCCCTGTGCTTAACGGCATATTTTTCAAATTCTTTTCCAATATTCATATTATCCGCTGTTTCTAAGTTTTTGAATAGCAATCTATGGCATTTATAAAACCAAATATCATGCGAAAGAAAAAAACAGACAAAATGCCATACCTTTCAGCCAATCCCCGGTCTTAAATTTCAGATCTAATGGTGGTGATGCTGGTGCTCTTCCAACAGGTTTTTGAAATCATCCAGACTTATGAGCTGCTCGGCGGGAGTGGTTTTGGCTTCTACCCAGGTAAACACTTTTTCGGTGATGATCTTTCTGTAAGCACCGTCCACCTGGCGTTTGTCTTTCAATAGCTGATCCACGTAATTGTGGATCCAGCCATCTGCATCTCTCCCTAACCCCGATGCGCCAAAATAGCCCATCACTTGCCCGGTAACCGCCTCCCGGATCTCCTCGGGCGATACTTCCAATTTGTTTTCCTCAATGATCTTATCCGTTATGAGAGACCATTTCAACTGGTTTATAAACGATGGGAATTCCGCTTCTACCTGTTCGGCGGTTTTTGTTGACTGCCCGTCATTTTGCTCCATCCATTTCTTCAAAAACCCTTCGGGGAAATGCACCGAAGTATGATCTAATAGTGCATGATACAGGTGATGGTGGAAATGGCTGCGGCTTTCTGCATCAAAACCGGCCTGGATCTCCGCTTTAATTTTGTTGCGAAAATCATCCTCTGTCCTGATCTCTTGACCGGCATAAATTTTTTCATACAGATCTTCATTCAGCTCATGTTTTTCCACCCGCCCGATTTTGGTAATCGTCATTTTGAAATACTTCTCCAGGCTGTCGGGATTTTCTTTATCCAGTCCAAGATCGCCGGCCACCCATTCTCTTTCCTTTTCTTCGAAAGCTGCCTTCAACTGCAATGTTGCGCTATCGTCTTTCTTCTTCCCTTTCAACTGTTCTTTAAAATCCGGGCTAAAGTATTTTAATAAAAGTGAATTTTCTTTGCTAACACCATCTTCCAGGGGGTTGCCTTCCGCATCGGACTCTTCAAACTTTACATTCAATACGTCTTCGTCTGTGGAGACGGTCTCCGGTTCCGTCATGTTACCCTGTCTCACCCTGATCCTGTCCACCTCCTCATCAATCATCTCTTTTGTTACTTCAATCTTATAACGGGTAAGAGAGGGTATCGTGCTGAAGTCGGGGAGTTCGAAGGAAGGTTTTAAGCCTATTTCAAAATTAAAGGAATACTCGGCAGGGTTGTTCATGTCAATGGTGCCCGCATCGTTGTCTGAACCGGGAAGCGGCTGGGCAAAAATTTCCAGCTTTTCTTTCTCCAGGTAGTCCACCAGTCCTTTTTCGATGCTTCTCAACACCTCTTCGGTATATACCGACGGGCCATGCATCTTTTTGATAACGCCGGCAGGCACCATCCCCTTACGAAACCCGGGGATATTCGCCGATTTTGCATATTGTTTCAACGCTTTTTCAAAAGAAGGCAGGTAATCTTCTTTACCCACCGTAACCGTTAATTTATCATTGAGGGGTCCGATATTTTCTCTGGTAACCGTTGCCATATATTTGAATTAAAGATCAGTCGTTTTATTCCCCGGAAACAACCCGGGAGGTTTCATATAAATTTGCCGGATTCGTTTTAATTAAGTGCGGGTGGAGGGACTCGAACCCCCATGCCTCGCGGCGCCAGATCCTAAGTCTGGTACGTCTACCAATTTCGCCACACCCGCCTGTGTTTTCCCAATAATGTTAACGAACCATTCGTTTTTTAGGACGGCAAAGGTAGTAGATTTTGCTTAAATTTGAATTTATATGGAAGCAGAGGTCAAAACACCCGTATATAATCTGACAGAGGAAGAGGAAAACAAGGAAATTGTTCGACAATACCGGGCTCTGCTACGCAGTTTGAAGCCTAAATTGAAGCCAGGTCAGAGAGAACTGCTAAGACGGGCATTTGAGATGGCAACGGATGCGCATAAAACGATGCGCCGGAAAAGCGGCGAACCCTATATTCTTCATCCGATAGCCGTGGCACGGATATGTGTGGAAGAGATCGGGCTGGGGGTTCGCTCCACCATCTGTGCACTGTTGCACGATACGGTTGAAGATACCGATCTCACCCTCGATGATATAGACAGGACTTTCGGGCACGAAATAGCCCGGATCATTGACGGGCTGACCAAGATCGCCAACGTGATGGATAACAATACGTCACAGCAGGCCGAAAACTTCAAAAAGATCCTCGTTACGCTCACCGATGATCCACGGGTGATCCTTATCAAATTGGCCGACCGGCTGCATAATATGCGCACTTTAGACAGCATGCGGCGGGAAAAGCAATTGAAGATCTCCAGTGAAACCGTTTACGTATATGCGCCCCTGGCCCACCGGATGGGTTTATACACCATAAAGACGGAGATGGAAGACCTGGCTATGAAGTACCTGGAACCGGATATCTACCGGGAAATAGCAAGGAAACTGGCTGAAACCCGCAGGGAAAGAACCCGCTACATCAACGAATTCATCAAACCTATTAAAGAAGGATTGGAAAAAGCGGGGCTTAAAGTGGAAGTGTACGGCCGACCCAAGTCCATCCATTCGATATGGAATAAGATGAAGAAGAAAGGGGTGACGTTTGAAGAAGTATATGATCTCTTTGCCATCCGGGTTATCCTGGACACCCCGCACGAAAGAGAAAAGGAAGATTGCTGGAAGGCTTATTCATTGATAACCGATATGTACACGCCTTCTCCCGAACGGCTGCGCGACTGGCTCAGTAATCCCAAGGCCAACGGCTACGAAGCCCTGCACACTACGGTGATGGGGCCGCAGGGGAAATGGGTGGAAGTGCAGATCCGGACGAAAAGGATGAATGAAATTGCGGAAAAAGGGCTGGCGGCCCATTGGAAATACAAAGAAGGAACCAGCGATGAAAGCCGTTTTGATAAATGGTTTACCCAAATCCGGGAAGCCCTGTCGCAGGATGTGAGCTCCATAGACTTTCTCCAGGATTTTAAAACCTCCTTCCTGGCCGAAGAAATATATGTATATACACCCAAAGGTGATGTGAAGATGTTGCCCGTGGGCGCCACAGCCCTGGATTTTGCATTTTCCGTGCACAGTATGGTGGGGTCAAAATGTATTGGCGCAAAAGTAAATCATAAGCTTGTTCCCATAAGTCATAAGCTCCGCAGTGGCGACCAGGTGGAGATCATCTCCAGCAACAAGCAAAAGCCCCATGAAGACTGGCTCAACTTCGTTGTTACCACTAAAGCAAAAAGCCGGATCAAAGACGCGCTGAAAGAAGAAAAGCGGAAGATAGCGGAAGAAGGAAAATACACTTTGCAGCGGAGATTGGAAGGGCTCGGCGCGGCTGTCAGCCAGCCGAATATAGACGAACTGATGTCTTTTTACAAAACAGCCTCTCCACTGGACTTATATTATCAGATTGCAGTAAAAAATATTGATCTCAAGGAATTAAAGGAGGAATTTCAGGTGGTGGGGGACAAGCTGGTTGTACCGAAGCCTGCGAAGGCCGAAATCGGAATAAAACCACCTGAGCCGGAGGGGAGTCGGCCGGCTTCCAAAAAGGATAATGAGCTGATCATTTTTGGGGAAAGCAGCGATAAGATCGTCTATACCCTGGCCAATTGCTGCAAACCTATTCCGGGGGATGACGTATTCGGCTTTGTCAGCACCGGAAAAGGATTAATCATCCATCGGACCAATTGCCCGAATGCCGCCAGGCTGATGTCTAATTTTGGCCACCGGATCGTTAAAACCAAATGGGCAAAGAATAAAGAAATCTCTTTCCTTACCGGGGTAAAAATCGTAGGGCTTGATGACGTAGGGGTCATTCATAAAATCACCAACCTGATCTCCGGTGAGTTGAAGGTGAATATCGCGGCACTCACCGTGGAAGCAAAAGAAGGACTCTTTGAAGGCAATATTAAACTTTTCGTTCACGACAAAGAGGAACTGGACGAACTGGTAGAGCGGCTCAAAAAACTGCCGGGCATTGAGGCGGTTGAAAGATACGATACAGATACATTATAGAGGTGTATTACGAATGTTCAGGGTGCATTCCAAATTTTCGCTTTCCTGTGAGATTCCGGTCGGTGGTGACACCGACCGGTAGCGAGTTCTACTGGCGGGTGTCCCCACCCGCCAGCGAAGATTTGGGCTGCACCCGATGTTCATGATTTTCATTGAACCGTTGTGAAACCCGCACTGTTCTGAAAGCAGGTGGGCTTATCCGTGAAGGAGCAATCGGAAACGTGATTCAGAACATTGGGCCGGGACTGCACCGGATTCAGTTGCAGGTATTTTTCCTTTATTTCAAGCAGTACAGATGTTACTTCCTCCTGTGTTTTTGCCTGCACCAGTTGCAAGCGATAGTCCTTGATATGGGGTAGTCCTTTCAGATAGTTGGCGTAATGCCTTCTCATTTCCAGGATACCCAAAACAGGGCCTTTCCATTCTACCGATTTCTGAAGATGCGTGAGGCATACGCCAATCCGTTCTTCTATCGTGGGCGGAGACAGCAGGGAGCCGGTTTGATGGTAATGCTTTATTTCGCGAAAGACCCACGGATATCCGATGGCAGATCTCCCAATCATCAAACCATCCACCCCGTATCTTTCTTTGTAAACAACGGCTTTTTCGGGTGAGTCAATATCGCCGTTACCAAAAACAGGGATGGTGATACGCGGATTGTTTTTCACAGCTCCTATCAGTTGCCAGTCTGCTTCGCCTTTGTATAATTGGGAACGGGTTCGCCCATGGATGGTAAGCGCTTTAATGCCCACATCCTGCAGCCGCTCTGCCACCTCTTCTATATTTTTCGACTGTTCATCCCAGCCCAGCCGGGTTTTAACGGTTACGGGCAAAGCGGTAGATCGTACTACAGCCTCCGTTAGCCGCACCATCAGGTCAACATCTTTTAATACAGCCGCTCCCGCGCCCTTGCAAACCACCTTCTTTACCGGGCAGCCAAAATTAATATCCACCAGGTCGGGTTGAACGGCGTCTATGATTTTAGCGCTCAGTGATAATGCTTCTTCATCCCCTCCAAACATTTGGATTCCGAAAGGCCGTTCAAATTCAGAAAAATCCAGCTTTTGCCTGCTTTTTATGGCATCCCGGATCAGTCCTTCACTGCTGATGAATTCGCTGTACATGAGGTCGGCTCCATTTTGCTTGCACACAAAACGAAACGGCGGATCGCTCACATCCTCCATAGGAGCCAGAAGAAGCGGGAAATCCGGAAGCGGTATGGAGCCAATTTTTACCGGCATTGCCTGAACTGTGTTATCTTGCATGAGTAGAGAACTTTCCCGCGGCAGGGTTACAACTACCAGGGAATTTAAAACAGAACAAACTGATTCTCAAACAGGTCCTGTTTTTATGTCATCTAAAACAGTCTGCAAAGGTACACACTAATTTTATAAGTTATGTATGATGCTCATTCTAAAGGAATCTCTTACGCCCATGGTTTCTTTTTGCTGATCGGTTTGTGGGTACTTGGTTTTTTCGCGGGGGGAGCGTTAAGCATACCCGTTTGGGTAGCGATGACCGGTAAAGGCCTGATGAGCATGTCCACCGAGCTGTTCAGTCCCGAAAATGTTAACGCCATCCGGGTGATCCAGGTGGTAACTACGGCCACCACGTTTTTTTTACCTGCCGTTATAACGGCGTTTATCATCAACCGTAAGCCGGCAAAGCTGTTGCGATTTACAATGCGATTCAATTACAGCCAATTGGTATTGGCGATGGGCATCATGTTGTGTGCAGCCCTGGCTGCGGCAGCCCTGGCAGATCTGAATAAATGGATCCCGTTGCCTCAAAGGGCTGCGGAATATTTTCAAACACTGGAGGATAATTACAGCAGCCAGGTAGAGGCAATAACCAATATCAGAACTTTTGGGGATTACATTATCTCCCTTATTATGGTTGCCTTATTGCCGGCTATTTTTGAGGAGACCTTCTTCCGTGGGGGGATGCAAAACCTGCTTACGCGCTGGCTCGATCGCCCCTGGCTGGCCATACTCCTCACCAGTTTTATCTTCAGCGCCATCCACTTATCTTATTATGGATTTTTTGCCAGGGTATGCCTGGGGCTGGTATTGGGACTGATCTTTTATTATTCCCGGAGTCTTTGGCTGAGCATTGCAGCACATTTTTTCAACAATGCCCTTGCTGTTACGCAAATGTACGTCCTCATCCGGCAGGGGAAGGCGCCGAGGGAAGCCCTGGAAGAAACCTATCCCGTTTGGTGGGGCATTCTGGGCGCGGTTTTGCTGTGTGTATTGTTGGTGAGGTTTAAAAAAGTTTCAGCGCAGGCGGTCAAAAAATATACGCCTCCGGAAGATAAGGCTTTGGAGGAAAAATGGATTGCGTGAAAATGGGAAAACACCCGCCCGAAGGATAACCTGACAAGGTTGTCTTGATGAATGGAAGGGCTTGCCCGGACCTATGGGAGGGGGTAAGAGAGTGAGTTTGCAATTTAGCTTTAAACAATTTAAAATGGCAATGAACTGGCAGATATTTAAAACCAGGGCGCTGACAGCGCTGGTGTTTGTGGCGATCATGCTGGCGGGGTTATTGTGGAACCGATGGAGTTTTTTTGTACTGTTTTCGGTTATCCACTGGGGTTGTTGGATTGAATACCGGCGTCTTCTAAAACGGATAGACCCTTCCTACGGTCAAATTGGTTTCTTTCACGCGTATGGTGTGATGCTGGCAGGGTGGTCGCTGATGTTGTTTTTTGCCGGTAATAGTTTTCAGATAGCCGGGTTGTCACTACATGCTGTGGGGCTTTTCCTGTGTCTCATTTTTGCCTTTGCGTTACCCCTCACCGAAATCTTGTTTTCGAAGCAGTTTAGCCTCAAACACTTAGGCTATTCCGTTATTGGTCTGTTGTATATTTCCTTGAGCTGGGCTTTGATGATCAACCTGAGGTCGCTGGAAGATACCGGATTCATAGCTGGCGGCAGTTTGATGACAACGGGCCGCGTTTTACCGGTTATCATTATATTATCTATCTGGATCAATGATACGATGGCTTATATCACCGGCTCATTGATAGGAAAGACACCCTTTTCTCCTACATCGCCCAAAAAAACCCTGGAAGGAACCATCGGTGGTATCGTGTTGTGCGTAGCGGTAATGGGGATATCGGCTCATCTTACCGGGCTGTTTGTTGTACATGTATGCACCATAGCAGCTATTGCGGCTATGGTGGGTACTGCGGGGGATCTGCTGGAAAGCAAGCTCAAACGAATGGCAGGGGTGAAAGACAGCGGGCATATAATGCCGGGTCACGGCGGGTTTTTAGACCGTTTTGATTCCTTATTGCTGGCGACCCCGGTGGTGTGGTTGTATATCATGACCGTGTTGAAATGAAGGGGGTAAAATTTTGATGCTCCCGAGCCATTGCCTACCTTTGTGAGTCAATCTGATGCTTACATGACAGTACATAAAGAAGGATATCAAACCATAGCGATCAGCGGCTTGTTTTTTGTAGTCCTGAACCTTGTATTGTTTTATTTTTTGTCCTACAGTTGGGTTTGGCTGGCCTGGATCATTTTCGTACTCTCCTTTTTGCTGTTCCTTTTCATTATATCCTTTTTCAGAGTGCCCAAGCGGCTGTTGACGCTGGATGAGAATAAAATTGTGGCGCCCGCAGACGGTAAAGTTGTGGTTATTGAGGAAACGGTTGATGAAGAATATTTCCGGGATAAGCGCTTACAGATCTCCATTTTCATGAGCCCTGCCAACGTACATCAGAATCTTAATCCGGTAACCGGCGAGGTGGTGTATAGTGAGTATCACAAAGGAAAATATCTGGTGGCCTGGGATCCCAAGTCCTCCGTTCTTAACGAAAGGCATACCGTGGTTATACAAACCGCTAAGGGATCCGTGTTGGTGAAGCAAATTGCAGGCGCTGTTGCACGGCGTATCGTCAATTATCTTAAACCAGGACAGGAAGTACAGCAGGGAACCGAATTAGGGTTCATAAAATTCGGGAGTCGCGTTGATGTGCTTCTTCCGGTAGGAACCAGGCCCCATGTTCGGTTGAACCAGGCAGTGAAAGGAGGCATTACCGTCCTGGCCAGTTGGGACAATTAAATTTATATCGGCCGGTTTTTTCCTTTTTCCGCATAACGGAGGTCGTGCTTTTGTCCATCCAACTGTCAGGTTGCGGTTGGAAGACATTTGGTTAATGAAGGCCCGACCTGACGGGTTACGGTTCTGCGCTTGGCGTTCGTGTGCGGGATTTCGGAGCACAAAACTGTCAACCTACCACAAAGCTCCAATTGAATAACTGAACTTGAATTTAACCACTTCATCCGCTGTTAGGGCATCGTGCTTCTTCTTCATCCGTTTGGTTTTCTGTCGTTTTGGTTGTGCTTTGGGGCAGACTCACACTGCCGCCAAGTTTTGGTTTGAGCGTTGACTGGTGCGGCTTGGCAAATGTGAAGCATTCACGAACACCATTAAAAATCAACAAGCCGTGAGCAATTGTGTGGCTGTGAAGGGGTAGCTTAGTCATGTTTTAAATGCTCTTTCAATTCTATCATTTTTGCTATGGCGTTTTTCAGTTCTTCTCGGTGTAATGGATTCTCTGAATGGTGTGAAGCTGCATTCATGATTCTGTCCAAGATGTTTTTGGTCTCGGTGATGAGAAGTTCTTTTCTGTTTTTCTTTTCGTTAAACTCAATCAGGAAGTCAAAAAGTCGGGTTTTAATGCTGTCGAGATTAGCTATTTCTTCCGCTGTTAATGTACCGTCTGCTGAATAGTCGGTTTTGATTTTTTTGAGTTTGGCTAAGTCCAGGTCAAGAAGAAATCTTTGCGTGAATTTTTGGTGTCGTTGGCTTGTCAATTGGTTGAATGCCTTTTCCAATTTCGAACTTAGGGTTTCAAAATCTCCGTTCAATTTTTTCATGTCCGGGTCGAGATACTCAGTTAAAATGGCTTCGGCTTCTTTTCTTAATTCGTTTCCGCAAGCATCAAACTCGTCTTCTTCAAAGTTTTTGATTGCTTTTTGTAATGGGGTTTTGTCTTCTTTGATTTTAGGAGCTGAACTGTCTTTTTCATCTTTATTGAAATTGAAATACACCCATTCTTCTTCATCGGTATTTCTGCGAATAAGATTGAAAAAGCCTTTGTCGTGGGTTAGGATGAACTTTTGAAAGCCATCAAAGAATTTCAAATCTTCCTTTTCTTCTTTGTTCAGAATGATGCGAACCACATCCATACGGTTGGATAAGTCCAAGCTGATAAGCATATCATCTATCACCAAAATTTTGAATCTCGCACCTGCCAAAGGTCTTGTCCGCAATGCACCGATACGAACCCCGATAGCAATTCTGGTTAATTGGGCTTCATTTAGAAACGATTGCACCCGTTCAATGGCTCTCCATTTTTCAGGAATGGGGTCATCATAAATTTCAACTCCCAATTTGATATGTAATTGGTCATGTCGTTGACCTTGTTTATTGTCCTCCCAAATCTTGTTTTTTATGAGGTCGAACTTGAATTTCTTGTCAAAACTTAAAGCAACTTTGATTACTTCCTTGCCTTCAAAAAAATGGTCTTTTAGAAATTTGTTGGCATGACTGGAAATTTCATTGAGCAAGTTCTGAATCTTTTCATTTAAAGTATCTATTCCGTTAATATAGGTCTGCTTTCTGTTACGAGAAGCTACTGCTCCTTTTGGCGTTCTTGGAACATCCATCGTTGGAGTTTTGATAATATCATCCAACCAGTTTTGCGTGCCTTCGGTTAAAAAAGGAAAAATATCTCTTTCAAATACTGGCCAAAGGTTTACTTCTTGTTTGTGTGATGCTCTATAAAAATTGTGCAGAAGCTTATAATTGATGAAATCACTGGCAAGGTTCAACTCTTGAATCAGCGTGCTGGTATCATCATTTGTATTGATTAAGTCATGAGAAATGGTAAAGGTTTCTTCATGTTGTGTTTTTGTATCAATGGAGGTAAGTTTGATAAAGGAATCTTCATCCTCGTCCATAAATACGTTTTTCAAGGTTTGATGGGTGGCTTTATTCGATGCTACATACTTCTTGAAATACTTTTTTACGCCCTCATCATCTTTGATACTGCTCTGCAAAAGAGTGTATAGCGCCCAAAACAAAGAGGATTTGCCAGATCCATTATTACCATACACCAAAACGTGTTTTCCGTTGATTGGAAAAACCTGCTCTTGTTGAAAAGCTTTGAAGTTTTGGATTCTAATTTCCTTTATCTTCTTCATCAGCTTTCCAATAACGGTTTTAAAATCTCCGGGCTACGCACAGCAAACAGTTTGATGCGGTTGCGGACTTCATTATCCGGGTGGCTCCATTTGGTGTGCAGGGCTTCAATTACTTGTCCTTTTTCTGCATCGCTCAGCTTTTCAAACTCCCTGCCTTTCATTACATCGTTTATATCTCGCTCCACAAACTGCAATACATCAATGCCCCGCTCTTTCATGTGGTCATGAAAATGTAAATCTAAAATCAAAGCATCAACAACTTCCTTCACTGGGGCTATTAACTTTGAGCTTGAGAAATCATTAACTAGTAGCACTAATCTTTTCACAAGTTTTTCATGAGAGCTTGATGTTTTAATTGGAATTGATTCAAGTGGAGCCTTCTTTATTTTTGGGAATGTCTCCTTATTGTCAAAGTTGTTTGCTAACCAATGAAATTTTATGACTGGTGAGTTTATTTGAGCAAGAAGAAATTCTAGTGAAATTTGATTGTTATTCAAGTATATATTATAAATGGTATTCAAAGTATATAACCCTTTTGGACAAAATGCTCCTTCAGGATATTTTCCAATTTGACGAACTACAATTCTGTTCTTAAGATAAACTTCTGGGTTCCCCCCACTTTTTATTGAAGATGGTTTAAAATGAATAAAATCAACATTTTTAGTAAGGTAGTAGCGAAAAACATTTCCACCATCAATTACTGGCTTCCAATATTCATTTTCCTTTCTATTTGATACGTATTGCTGTCGATCATATGTTTGTATCCCAAAATAGGCACGGCCAAAATGATTTAAAGGATATGAGTTTGCTTCAATTGTTTCTATAATTATAGACTTTTCATCATTAATGTCAAAGTTAAATACATACTCTGGTGGTTGAATTACAGACTCATCAAAATCATTTTTAGATTCAGATATGTCATTGATTGATTTTCGTATCTCAAATATTTTGGAAATACCTTTTGTCCTATCTTTTATAAAAACAAACACTAAATTATCAACAGAAACACTTTCAAATACTTGTGAATAGAACAACACAACAGTTTCTAAGTGGCAGTTTTTGTAAATAACTTCTCTCAGTAGATTGTTGTGTTTATTTTTTATGAAAGTATTTGGGGTAATATAACTTATTACGCCCCTTTCTCTTAATAAATTAATTCCCTGCTCAATAAATAGATGATATAAATCTACTTTGTACTGAGCGGATTTATATTCCATGTATTTTTTCTTCACAATTTCAAGCGGACCTGGTATATTTTGAATTAAAATGTAAGGCGGATTCCCAATCACCACATCAAAACCATCTTGAACGTCAAACATCCATTCCGGGTCAAAGAATGATGAAGATGCATTTTGGTCGTAAGGATCCCACCCTGCCAGTTTCTGGGCTGTATCACTTTTCCATCCGCTTTTCTCCAACTCTCCTGCTATTTGATTCCGTAGCACTTTGTCTTCTTCTCGGTATTTGAGTTTGGTTTCCTTGCTTTTGGCACTGAATAGTTTACTACGTACTTTTTTTAGTTTGGTTTCCAGTGCCTTTACTTCTTTGGTATCGTATAGGCTTAACTGTGCACTTGGCTTTTCAATTCCTATTAAAGTATTAGCTGCCACAAACTTGGTTTCAAGGTTCGGCAAGGGCCGTATTCCAAAATTGTCTTTTTCAGCATTTACCTTTTGTTCTACTACCAAGGAGATAAAAAAACGGAGTTTAGAAATCTGTGTAGCAATGGGTTGTATATCTACCCCATAAATGCAGTTTTCAATTAAAAATAATTTACGAGCATAGTCGGGGTCGTTGATGCTTTGGTCAAAGGCATCATTTATTTCTAGTAATCGTTCTTCACGGGCTTGTTTGTCTTCAATTTCAAAGGCTGCTTCACTTTCCTTGCGGGCTTTGTCTAATTGTACTTCTTTCCAAACCTTATTTTCCGGATCGAGCTTTTGCAGGATATGCACCATTTTTTGCAATATCCCCATGGGGAATGCACCCGAGCCGCAAGCAGGGTCCAAAATGGTACATGTACTTAATGCCGTAATGATTTCTCGATGCAATTTCGGATTGTCGGCAAAGGGTACTTTGCTGTCAAAGGATGTCAAAACATGGAGTTCTTTATCCAAAGTTTCGTCATCCAATCCTTTCCAATCCGAAATGGCGTTTTTAAGGTAAGCAATCAAACTTTCGTCCACCATGTAGTTTACAATCTCCCGTGGTGTGTAAAAAGAGCCGGTTTGCTTTCTTGCTGTGGTTTTGGTTTCGGGGTTGTAACTAGCCAGCAGGTTTTCGAATACTTTACCCAATAATTCAGGATCAAGGGCTACGTCTTCTTCAATCGGGGTATTTTCTGTAATGGTAAACTTATAGGATTTGAGGATGTTAATCAGCCCTTTTACAGCAGCTTGCTTGTACTTTTTATCTTTAATACCAACTATGTCGCTCAGGTCGGTTTCTTCTTCTAAACCAAAAAACAGGTAATCGGGTACAATGAGCTGTTGGCCTTTGGTCATTTGGTCGGAGAAGCCATCAATATAAATGTTGTTGAACTTATCATCTAAGCATTCAAAAAGTCCACCGTTTAAGAAAGGAACAGTTTGATTCAGTTTTTTTAAAAAGACACCAGGGTTTTTGAAATATTGCTTGTAGCGCATCAGGTAGTCAATACCTCTATGTGTGCCATACCCTTCACCTCGAAAGCCCCTCTTTCGTTTATCTAAACTATCCGCTTCAATGGGGCAATTGAGTGTGGCAAAAAATAAGTTTTGCAAAATGGCTTTGTAGTAGATGCTTTCCTTGTTTCTTTCTGAGAACAAACCATTCTCATGGTAAGGTTCAATTTCATTCAGGATATCTTTTTGCAAGGTATCCAGTTCAAAAAGTTCTTCGGGTATCAGTTTCTTTTCTTTGATAAACCAAACAAAAAGCAACCGGGTAAGCATCCGAATCACATTAGTGGCTCGGTGCTCTTGCAACAGGTCTTCGAGTTTGGCGTTTTTGTGATGGGCATCAGCAATAGTCGGCTCACCCGGAAAGGTAACATGCTGTGTTGCCCAGAAATACCAGTTGGAAAGTTCGTGGTAGAATTTCTTGTTGAGAAGGCTTACGCTGAACACTTCCTGCCAGTAGGTATATAGTTTAGCGTAGGAATCCACTTTCTTGGTTCCTGAGGTAGGAATTTGCAGTTCGGCTAAAATGCGTTCATGCCCGGAATGTGGTTTCTCGATATGTATATCACGCAGTAAACTTACTTTACCTGACTTTTCGCCTTCCCGCCATTCCTGTTTGTATTTCAAACGCTCGGTATTGGCAAAAGCTAAGTAGTTTCCGTATTTGAAAACTATCACCACAGGTGTGTAGTAAAACTCTCGGTTAAAGGCTCTTGAAATTTCTGCTAATTGCGAACGGGTTGGAAGCAGTCCGTTGGGTCTGCTTTTAAGGGTTACTCCAAAAATCAGTATGCCGTCATAATCCGATTTGATTTTTTCTGAATCCAAAGATTTATTGCCATCAAAGGCTGCATCATCTACCATGCCTACAAAATAGACATCATCCATCAGTTGAAAGCTGTCGTTTTCTTTGTAGGTATCTTTTAGGATTTCTTTTGCCGTAGTGGGTTCGTCTGCCACGTAGTTCATGGGCACTTTCAAATTTTTGAAAAGAGCTTTGAGTGCTTGCAGGAAATTATTTTCGTTAAATTCAGATAGTTTCATGTTTAATATTTTTTGCCACGAATGCACGAATGGATTTTGTCATTTTATACCGCGAATGCACGAATAATAACCTCATTCGTGTATTTGCGGCCATTATTCCATTTATGTATTCGTGACCATTTATAGTATAATGCGTTTATAGTTCAATTTCAATTCTCCAAAATTAGTTATCAATGCGAGCCGATTTCCGGAGACTTTCAAGTAATTTATTGCCTGAGCAACAAATTCATCTGCAATACCCTGAACCGATTTCACTTCCAGAATTATTTTGTCCAGCACTACAAAATCAGCATAAAATTGATGCGGTAAAATGATGCCTTTGTAATTGACTTCATATCTCTTTTCTCGGTCATAGGGTATGATTGCCTTTTTGAATTCATACTCCAGAGCATCTTTATAAACAATTTCAAGGAAGCCAGCACCAAGATTGTTATGCACTTCCATACACAATCCAATGATTTTATAGGACTCTTCTTTATAAAGGATGTCATTCATATCGTTATATTCTTTGACCACGCATGCATTAATATTCGTGCATTCGTGGCTTATTATTTCAATTTTTTCAGGTTCGCATTATTGACCAAGGAAGTCATTTGGGTAATGGCAATTTGGTTGAGTTGTATCAGGCGTTCTGATTGTTCCAGGCCTTGGCGAATCAGCACGGCATTGATGCTTTCCAAATTGGAGAGCACAACCAGTTGTTCCAGAGTGGCATCATCCCGAATATTTCCTTTGGCATTGGGATTTTCTGCACGCCAATCAGCAGCAGTTTTGCCAAATAGTGCCATGTTCAGTAAATCCGCTTCTGAGGCATAAACCAAAGAGGTTTGTTTTCTGGTGAGTTTCTCGGGAATCAGTCGTTCCTTAATGGCATCAGTATGAATCGTATAATTTACCTTAGTAAGTGTGCGTTGCAGGTTCCAGTCGAGCTTTTGACGATTGTTTTCGTCTTCTTTGAGGCGTTGGTATTCTTTTACAAGTAAAAGCTGAAACTTTGGACTAATCCACATTCCAAAATGGAAAGCAATATCTTTGTGTCCGTAAGTGCCCCCATACCTACCGGCTTTTGCAGAAAGACCAATGGCGTTGGTTGCATCTATCCAGTTTTTAACAGATAGAACAAAGTTGTTGCTCCCGGCTGCATTTTTAATTGTACCGAATTCGGTATAATTAAAATCAGGATTATACAAGGCTTCCCACTCACCAAGGTATTCAATGGTGCTTTTTAAGCTAAGCCACTTAATGATGACTACATCTTGCAATTGACTTCTAGCCATGTCTGTTAGCGAAATATAATCCTCTTTGTCTTGTGCTATTATTGCAATCTCAGCGCCATCAATTTCTATTTTTTTATTCCTTGCCATATTTTAATCTTAATTGTTTTCAAAATCCATCGAATTTGATGGGTTCAAAGTGGTTAGATTTGACCACTTTATGTTAAACCGAAACCAAAAACCATGTGATTAAATCGAAATTGTCCAATTGGAATTTTTCTTCCACTTTGACGTTTTGCTTTACTCGAGATAAAGCGTCTTTATCTCCCTTTCTCAATTTTGACAAGAGGTCTTTTGCTTCTGTTCCCATTACTTTTTTGGTAGTGCCGTCTTCTTGCACCTGTTCTTCAGAGGCTTGATTGTCTAACCACGCTTTTATGGCACTTACCAATTCTTGTATAGCCGCATCATCTCCTTTATCTACCCCATCAGGCACGAAACGGCCCTTGTCCTTGTGATGGGTTAAGGCATCCAATACCTCTTTTTGATTCAGTAATACCATTTTGCCTTGTTTGTTGATGTATATGAGGTCGAAAATTTTGTATTCGTGTTGTGGTGATTTTGCCGGACGAGCAGGATAACCGAGCAAAGCGATTAAACCATTTTCAGCACAAACGGAAGTGTCGGCTTTAAAACCTGTGTAAACGCCTTTTGGCATCCGAAGATATTTGGCCTTGTCCTTATTGAACTCTTCCAGTAAATCTTGTCTGTATCGCTCTAAAGAAAGGTCATCAAAACCGAAAGATTCATTGCCGTCCAAGTCATCAAAAGTTACCTGCATTTGCTCCATCATACGGTTTTTCATGCGTTGGTCTAATGATTCGTCATAAATCATTTCTTGGAAGGTTTCGGAGAATTTTTCGTCCACTTCTGCACCAGCCAGCTTCATGGCGGCCATGCGTTGTTCAATTCTTTCTTGTAGATTTAAGTAGGAGTTGATGTTGTTAGATGGCCAGAAATTAATGCCGAATATTTTTTTGTTCGGGCTACCCAAACGGTCAATACGCCCCAAACGCTGAATGATTCTTACGGGATTCCAATGAATATCGTAATTGATGACCATATCAGCATCTTGCAAGTTTTGCCCTTCACTTAATGCATCCGTGGCAATTAGAATATCAATCGGTTGTTGAACTTTAGCATAGGTTTTAGGATGGTTTTGTGCCACCCAAGAAATCCATTCGTGGTATGCTTCTATTCCTTTTTTAGGTGTTTGAAAGTCCCATTCCTTTTCCATGTAAAGTTTGGTGTATGGGGCAAAGCGTTCTAAAATAGGTTCAAAGTTTTTCGTTTCTTCATCTGAATCACTGGTCATTGAGCCAGAACCTGAAACCATTGCCAATTTATCGAAACCACGACTTTTCAGTTGGTTAAAAAGATATTGAGCGGTATCACGATAAACGGTAAAGATGATCACTTTTGCGTTCCCATTGTTTTCACCAGACGCTCTTTTCTTATTTATTTCAGCTATTAGCGTTTGTAATTTATCATCTGCTGAAATAAGATTTCCGGGACGGACAGTTTCCTTGTCTATTTTGTTTTCAAACTTTTGGAGGTTGATGAAAAGATTGTCGAGAGCATCCAAATCTTTCTTTAAATCTTTTTTGAAGTTCTCCAAGTTTCCTGATGCGTCAATATCAGAGAGACTAATCTTTCGTTTTTTACCTAAAGTGAGTTCTTCGTAATCGTCCTGCAAATCATCATCATCAAAAAGGTTTTCACTCTTTTCGTTTAGTTTGCTATTGGCTTTGCCATCCTGATAGGTTTTTATTTTGTCTAAAGCATTTTGGTGATGGTCTTTTATTTTTTCAATGGTGGAGTAGAATGAATACCATGAAGATTCCAAACGCTTAACCATCAAGATATACATCATCTTCACCAAAAAGCGGTCTCTTTGTCTTTCGTCATGCAATACGTCTTTTTCTTCATCATCATCTTCTTCCAAGTAGAAAGAAGGTTGGTAACCCGAAAGCATAGGAGGAAAATGGTCAAACAATTCTTCGAATGACTCAAAATTTCCCAGCTGACTAGGCGTAACAAAAAGATTTACCGGTTTTGTCTTTTGGGGAAAGGTTAGACCTATCTGCTGCCCTTCAATCATCTTTCGAGTACGAGCAACGATTAATGAATCGGTAAGTGTAAAAAAGTTGGCTGGTAATTTTTTAATGAAATCGCTGATTCTTGGGCTTGGTTCTTCCCGCCATTCATTGAATACCTTTTGGGCTGTTCGGAAAGTGTAATCCAAATTTCTAATGCCTAAAGTTTCTTCATAACCACCAACATCACCTTGTACCATCAATTTGAATTGATTTCGGATGTCGTTAAGTGAATTGTTTATTGGCGTAGCGGAAAGAAGTAGAACTTTTACATCTTCATTTTCTTTGAGGATTTGCTCTAGCAAAAATTTATATCGGTTTGATTTATCATTTCTGAGATTGTGGCTTTCATCAATGACAATCAATTTTGGTTTGTCGTTGGTAAAGTATTTGTCGGCACGGTCAACATATTTTTCAACCCTGTCTTCGTGCATATCAGTATGGAATCGTAAGAAAAAATCAAATTGATCTTTTTCGAAGCGAGAATCTTGATGCTTTAAATATCTTCTCCAGTTATGCTCAAGCTTTTTGGGGCAAAGCAATAAAACTTCACGTCCCTGAAGTTGAAAAAATTTAATAACTGCAAGAGCACTCCATGTTTTACCTAAACCAACGGCATCAGCCAGAATTGCTCCGTTATATTTTTGAAGCATTCTAATTAAACTCAAAACTCCTTTTTTCTGGAAATCATAAAGCGTGTTGTAAACAACGGAATTTTCTAGCCGCCCGATTTGACGATTAAATTCTGGGTCATTTTCAGTCTCCAATAATTGATTTCCAAATAATTCAAATAATACCTTGTAGTAGAGTTCTCTCGGAGTGTATTTGATGAAAATCCGTTCAATTTCATTAATCAAATATTGCTTGAAGTCGATTTTGGATTTTGTACCATCAGGTGAAACCAAAGTTTTTTCTTTGTGTGCTTGCGGTCTTAACCACAAAGCATCAAACCATTCTACAAGTTCCTTGTATTGGTTGTTGTTGCCCGTTTCGGCAATATTTAATTCAATGTTATTCGTGTGCTTTAGTCCAATCCCTGCCTCTGTTAGATTTGAACTGCCTGATATGAAATACTTATTTCTATCGTCTTTTTTGTCAGGATTAAATAAGTAGCTCTTAGCGTGGCAAAAATTCGGCTCTAAAGTTTTTGCTATAACTTTGTCTTGTTTTAGAAAATTAACTGCTTCCTTCGAAAAGCTACTTAATTTCAGAGAGGCTTCAATGCTAATGTTTTCATTTAAAAGGTCAAGCGGTCTGCTGTCGACAGCATCAACATTTACAATGTCACCTAGAACAAGTCTAAAATCTAAAATCTTATCATTTACATTTTTTGAAAGCCAAGCAAGTGCACCAATGGTAAAGTACCCGGTTACAATATCTAGTTTTCCTTGTTCAGTATAGGATGAAATCCATTCGTGGACTTTTAAATTCTCATTTTCGTTATCTAATATCATTATGCAGGCTTGTCAGTTTTTATTAATTCCCTTGGGTTGACTTCCAAAATCTTGGCAATTTCAAAAAGCACTTCAAGTCTTGGTTGTTGTCGGTTTTGCACATAGCCATTGACCATATTGTAACTCTTACCAAGTCTTTCAGCTAACCAAGTCTGCTTGATTCCCTTTTCTTCCAGTACTTCTTTTATTCTGTTCATGTCGACAAAAGTCAAGCAGCTAAGATAGCTTTTATATTCTGATTATATCGTTTTTCAAGATAAAAAGTGTTTGAAAAATTATCATCTTGTCTGTCCGTGCGCTTGCAAAAAATGGCTCTTTTGGTTTTGTGAGGTGTCGGCTTGCGTGTCGGGCAAAACCAAATGTGCCATTTGTGCGGTGGGTTTTATAGTATGTGCCATGACTCTTCTATTCGTCAGGGCAGGCATTTTTCATGCTTCCTCACCTCCGGTTTTTGAAAAAAAGTTTCATGAGCCCGGCGCATTCTTCCTGCAGGACGCCACCCGTCAGGGTAGTTTTGGGATGGAAAGGAGCTTGTGGAGGCAGTGTATTATAAGGCGCACGGCTGATACTCCCGTTCTTCTCGTCGGAGGCGCCAAAAACGATCCGGCCTATCTTGCACCAATACAGGGCGCCGGCGCACATCAGGCACGGCTCTACCGTAACATAAATAGTAGCTTCCGGCAAGTATTTACTACCCAGGTAATTAAATGCGGCTGTAAGCGCGATCATTTCCGCATGCGCTGTGGGATCATTCAACTTTTCCACCTGGTTATAACCCCGTCCGATAATGGTACGGTTCATCACTACTACGGCGCCTACCGGCACTTCCTCTTCATCGAAAGCTCTACGGGCTTCTTTCAGCGCCTGCTGCATAAAATAAATATCATCCTGCATAAACATCGAAATTATGACAATTCCGATACCCGTTATCCCGGGGACATTTCAATTTTTCACTGCAGTCCTGCAAAAAGCTGAAATGCACCCGATGGGTCAAAGTTCTTCACGAATACATTTACTTTGCGGTATGAAAAGACTGATCTTTCTCCTGTTCATTTTATCAGCCTCCACTGCCTGGTCGCAACGGATCCCCAATCCCCGCCCTTTTGCGAAAAGCATTACGGTGGAGAACTTAAGAAGACAACTATTTACCATCGCGGATGCAGAAATGGAAGGCCGGGAAACGGCTACCGAAGGACAACGGAAAGCAGCTAATTATATTGAAAACGAGTTCCGGTCGCTGGGGCTCTCTCCTGGCAATAAAGACCGCTACCAGATGTATTTCCCGGTATTCATAGATTCTTTGCTGGAACTGTCTTTTTCTTTAAATAATATGCCCAGGGTGGCAGGGGAAGACTTCACGGTGAATGTTTCGTCCAGTCACCCCGCGGCCTTCCGGTTTTCCGAAGCCGTACTCGCAGGGTATGGGCGAAGCAGTGCTGCACACGATGATTACAAAGGAACCGACCTGAAAGGTAAATTAGTGATGGTATGGTCGGATGACACAACAGGTAGTCGTATGCCCGGAACACCTGTAAGATATAATAGTTATGCGCAGGAAGCGACGGCTGTGAAAAACGGCGCTGCCGCCCTTTTGGTCATCAGTAACAACATCACGCCTCCGGCCGTTAAGAGTAATATGTTTGTTAATCCCTATCAAAAAACCCAGCGTTTGCCCACTTATTATATCAGCGAAAAGCTGGCCCGGGAAATTATTGGCAGCCGCTATAACGAACTGAAAGCCTCGGCCCGGCAGGAAACATTTGTGACCCAAACGATTGGAGCGGAGATAGCATTAACCTTTAACAAAAGCCTGGTACATCTTCAAAGCAGTAATGTGCTCGGATTGCTGGAGGGTACCGACCTGAAAGATGAATACGTGGTGCTTACCGCCCACTATGATCATTTGGGGAAACGCAATGGCACCATCTGGTTTGGAGCGGATGACGATGGTTCGGGTACCTCGGCCGTTATCGAACTGGCCAGGGCTTTTACAAAAGCCAGGGCTGCCGGCAGGGGGCCGCGGAGAAGCATCTTGTTTATGACCGTAAGCGGGGAAGAGAAAGGGCTGTGGGGGTCCGATTACTATTCGGAACACCCGGCGCTGCCCCTGGATAAAACTTCAGTGAGCCTTAATATTGATATGATTGGCCGCATTGATCCGGGTCGCAACTATGGTGATTCTACCAACTATGTGTATGTGATAGGAGATGACAAGTTAAGCTCCGATCTGAAGCCCATCAGTGAATCCATTAACAAGAAATACAGCAAGCTGGAGTTGGATTACAAGTACAATGATCCGCAGGATCCGGAGCGAATTTATTATCGCAGCGACCATTATAATTTTGCAAAAAAGGGGGTGCCCGTGATCTTTTATTTTAGCGGCTTACACCCCGACTATCATAAGCCTTCGGATACCCCGGAGAAGATCAATTTTACGCTGCTTCAGAAGAGAACGCAATTCATATTTTTTACGGCCTGGGAAATGGCAAACCGCAATGATATGCTGAAACGGGATATACCGCTGCCGGAATAGGAGGCTCCCGGAAGCGGCTTCTTTACCCGGGCAATGAGAAGACATGGTTAAAAGCAAACATGTATAAATAATTGTTTTTAAAAGAAACCTCTAATCTTTTGGGAGAATTGGCATTTTGCTGTATTTTGTTTGGAAAATGAATGGAGAAATACGGCGACCCGTTTTTCTCCTGCCGGTCACCCCACCCCATCATAGAAAAATGGACGAGAAAAAAACGAGAAACGTGATCCTGGATACTTTGTGCCTGATTATCGCAGGTGAAATTATCTCCATATTGGCCAGCAATCATTTTTCCTGGGCGGTTACCATTACCACTTTAATTGAAATATCGTTGTTTGGCATACTGGCCCTCTTAGCCGTAAGAAATCCGTATCCCACCATCTTATCCGCCTTGTTTCTGTTTATCGTGTTCTCTATTATTTCGGCTGCGCTGAAACCCACCTATCTCGGGGGAAGCATTATTATCAAGCTTTTCATTTTGATTTACCTGGTGAGGTCAATAAGCGATGCCCGGGGGATGCAGGAAAACATAAGAAAACGTATGAGGGAATGATTATCCGGATAAATTTAAATCCCATTGGCTGACATGATACAAACCGCTTCGCTTAAATTTTTAAAAAACCTTGCAAAGAATAATAACAAGTTATGGTTTGATTCGCACCGGGCGCAGTACGAAACGGCGCGAAAGGACTTTGGAGATTTCATTCAGGCAGTAATAGATGCCTTCGGTAAAGCAGACCCGGATATAGCGTCTCTTGAAGCAAAGCAATGTATGTTTCGTATTAACCGGGATGTCCGGTTCAGTAAAAACAAAGCGCCCTATAAAAAAAACTTTGCCGCCAGTATCAAACGTGGGGGCAGGAAATCTGTTTTTGCGGGCTATTACTTTCACCTGGAGCCGGGCAATAGCTTTATGGGAGGCGGTATCTGGATGCCTATGCCGGACGAAACAAAAAAAATAAGGCAGGAAATAGATTATTGCCAGGATGAGTTTAATAAGATCCTATCTTCAAGAACATTCAAAACACTTTACGGCGGACTCGAAAGGCTGGACGGGGTTTCATTGGTGAATGTGCCGAAAGGATATGAGAAGGATCACCCGGCCGCACCTTATCTGAAACTCAAAAGCTGGTTTGCAGACCGGGCGATCCCTGATGCGGATTTGCATTCAAAAATCTTATTAAAGCAGACCGTGAAAGCTTTTAATGCCATCCAGCCTCTCGTATATTTTTTAAACAGGGCTGTGGAGGAATAAATCCTCTTTTTCACCAACTCTCATCGCGATATTTCACCATTCCAAATGCTTCGGGCACAAACCGCGTTTTACACCAAACGATTGGCGTTCAGATATTCTGCAATCTGCACTGCGTTGGTAGCGGCGCCTTTTCGAAGGTTGTCGCTTACGATCCACATGTTTAATGTCCGGGGTTGCGATTCGTCTCTTCTTAGTCTTCCAACAAAAACCTCGTCTTTTTCATGGGCGTCTTTCGGCATAGGATAAAGCGCATTGGCCGGATCATCCACCACCGTTACCCCGGGTGTATTGCTGAGGATCTCTCTTACTTCATCTAAATCATAATCTTTTTCAAATTCTATGTTCACGCTTTCACTGTGTCCGCCTACTACCGGAATACGCACCGTGGTAGCGGTTACACGGATGCTGTCGTCTCTCAAAATCTTCCGGGTTTCATTCACCATCTTCATTTCCTCCTTCGTATATCCGTTGTCGAGAAACACATCAATCTGCGGTATCACATTCAGGTCAATCGGGTACTTATAAGCCATGGGATATTCGCCTGCCGCCCCCTTCACCTCTTTGTTTCTTTCGCCCTGCATCTGTTCAACGGCTTTTACGCCGGTTCCGGTTACGCTCTGGTAAGTGCTCACTACAATTCGTCTGATATTGTATTTTTTATGAAGCGGATTGAGGGGTACCACCATTTGTATGGTGGAGCAATTGGGGTTGGCAATGATCTTGTCTTCCGGGGTGATGGCATCGGCATTGATTTCAGGCACCACCAATTTCTTGGTAGGGTCCATCCGCCAGGCGGAAGAGTTGTCAATAACGGTAATGCCTGCTGCTGCAAATTGCGGCGCCCACGAGAGAGAGGTGCTTCCGCCGGCGGAAAATAAAGCAACGTCGGGCTTGGCTGCAATAGCATCGGCGGCGCTGACTACCTTGTATTTCTTCCCCTTGAATTCCACTTCTTTACCCACCGATTTTTCCGAGGCAACCGGGAGCAGCTCCGTAACGGGAAAATTTCGTTCTGCCAGCACCTGTAACATTTTGGAGCCTACTAACCCGGTGGCCCCCACTACTGCAACTTTCATTTTTTGTTTGTTTTATAGTTTTAGTTCTAAAAAAGGTATTAAAAAAGCCTTTCCTGTTTCGGAAAGGCCTTGAATATATTTGGTCATACCATACACCCTTTAACCTTTCCTTTCAAGGAACTGTTTCTTTGTGCGTTTTGTATGATCGGCTGTTTTCAACATTGCGAATGCAAAGATAATACCGGAAAATCATTCTTCCAAAACTTAAACAGCCTTGTATATTTGTAACAGAAGAAACATTTCGGATGATTTATAAAACATTTGTACCACATCCCGCATTGTCTGATGTGATAGAATGCTATAGCTATGTGAGGAGCGCCGTGAAGACACCAATCATTCAGACCTTTGCCACACCTCTCCTGCAGACGATGGCTTTCAACTTCAAACTGCAGCCGGGAGAGTACGTCCTAAGAGACCATACCGACAGGTTGGATAAAGTAGCTTATTTTTTCGGCCAATATACCTATTCCGGCAGTCTTACCTTTCCCAACGAAATAGACGTATTGACGATCAGGTTCAAACCACTCGGAATACCGAAGATTACAGGAATCAACATGGCATACCTGACCAACGGAGCTATTGCCATAGAAGATATCTGGAGCAGGGAGTTCCCTTCTCTTTATGATCAGATGAAGTCCGCGGCTTCCATTGAAGAATCCGTTGGCCTATTAGAACAGTTTTTGATCCGTAAAAAACAGAGCGTTTCCCTGTCTCACCGGGGAAACGATGTGCTGAATGCGCTGGAACTGATTACCCATACCCGGGGAAATATCCGGATAAAAGAAATACGGAGCCAAACCAATACGACCCGAAAAACCCTGGAAAGGGCCTTTGAACATTATATCGGTATCCATCCCAAGCTGTACGCCCGGCTGGTGCGTTTCAACGCGGTAAAAAACTTCTTAGACCGTTACCGGTTCATTAACAATCTTACCCCTATTGCCGTTGATTTTGGTTTTTACGACTGCTCTCACCTGATTGAAGAATTCAAGCGCTATGCCCGTTATACCCCCCGCGGGTTTTATGAATCCACGTTATTTGACGATGTCGTGATTCAGTATGAATAGATCGGTGAGCTGTGATCGGTGATGGGTGTGTAAAACGGGAAGCCGGAAACAAGATAGCCTCACGGGCGATAGGCAATTTTGTCCCTTTTCTCCTATCTTATGAAAATGTGTCGCTTTATTTTTGCCGTCATATTTATTAACCTAAATCCAATTTCATGAAAACAATGAAAAAAATAATCTTACCAAGCCTGCTCTTATTCTGCCTATTGAATTTTACAGGCTGTTCCAAAAAAGGTGAAGTAGGCCCGCAGGGTACACAAGGCGCTCAGGGAGAAAAGGGTGATAAGGGAGCAAAGGGTGACCCGGGAAATGCCAATGTGGAGGTGTATAACTTTAGTAATTTCGTATTCCTCAGCGGTCTGCCAACTCAAACTGTTACAATATCTCCCTCTTTTGCGGTTAGTGCTGATCTGTTGGTTTTGGGATATTATCAACAAACTGGTAATGCGGGATGGATTAAAGTAGGAGGTCCTACCCTTGATGGTCAGGTATTCTTACAGGAATATTTTCTTCTTAATAATGATAACAAAAGCATTGAATATGTAGTTCGCAGAACGAAGATTTCTGATGGTTCCGCCTATACTACCGGAACAACGCCCCTGACCAAGCTAAAAGTCATTGTAGCGCTACCCTCAGTGGTCAATAACAGAAAGATTCATCCTCCTTTCGACCCGGAAGATTACAACTCTGTTGCAGAGTATTATGGGTTGGAAAAGGATTAAGAGGAGTTGCCTGAAAAGTGGCGTAACCTTATTGAAATGGAAGTTCACTTCATTGGACAAGAGTTTTTTCTTATCCACAGGTTACTTAGCATTGAACAGCCCTGGCGGTACCGAGCGTCTGATGTTTATCCTGCTACCAGCGATTTCCGATTATGCGGGTGTCGGAATGCCCTGCGATTACTCAGCATGTGTTTTTCATGAATAATATCGCTCAGCGATTTCCCGTAAACTTTGCTTTCCACCCAGGAGATCACATCGAGGTAAGCAAAAGCGCGGGTTTCAAAGCGGTTTTTTTCGAGGTGCTTGATCTTATACAGGAACTTCTCCAGTTCAGGCTTTAGCTGTCGGGGGGATACATGAAACGAATTGCGCAGGAAGCGGAACATTTCTTCTTCCACCACGGTCAGGTTTTTCATCCTGGCCATAAAACGGTAAACCGATTTGGTAAGCGATTCAATGATATCGTCGTTGCCCAATTCGTAGTGTGCCATCAGGTGCATCAGGCGGGCGTAACATTGCAGGTCGTTGCGCAGATCCAGCGGGCCATTAATGATCTTCTGAAGGTAGTCAATGGCTTTCTCGTATTCTTCCGCGCCGAAATAAAGGGTAGCTATCTTATAGTTGAACACCAGGATACGATGGCGATCCACGAAGAGCGCATATTCTTTGAGGTTGGCTTCTATTTCGGGGATTAAGGTCAACCCTTCTTTAAAAGTGCCGGTCATTAAATGCCAGTTTACCCGGGCCACATTGATATAAATAGAAGTATGGATCCTGAAATTGTCGTGGTGCTGCGCTACCGGTGTTTTGTAAAATGATTCGAATTTGCGCAGCGTGCCCTGGAATTGCCTGAAATTACGCAGATCAAAATGGGCGTTCAGTAAATTGTGTATGCCTTTTATATAATGCCCGGTTTCCACGGCGATCATACCGGGATGCAGGTCAAAAAGCCGGATCCATTTTACGCTGTAGCGATAATACATTAAAAAATCCTGGCGAACAAAGGCGTACCAGCAATAGCTTTGATAGAGATAGAGGTTTTCGTAAAACCCGTTGATAGCCGTAATGGAAGGAGGAATATTGCTCCTGAAAAAAGCTTTGATGTCTTTTTCATCTTCTTCATTGCGGGCATGACCAAATTTAACGTACCAGCGGTAAAGTAATAAAGCCAGGTTGGACAAGCGGGTTACGCGGTCAATATGAGCGCTGATCTCCAGGGCTTCCCGGGTGATCTGTTCCGTTTTTTCAATGGTGCTCCGGGTGATATGCAAAGTCTCGATCTTCTTTTCCAGGGAAATCACCTGGGCCAGGAAATTGAATTTCTGATTGGCTCTGGCCAATTCCTTGGCTTTTTCCAGGATCCGCAGGCTTTGTATCTTCAATCCTTTGTTGTAAAGTAATCGCGCGTGATCCAGATGCTCGCTCAGTTGAAGATCCGTATTATCCGTGGTTTTGAGCAGGCGTAAGGCTGACAGGAGCTGCTTGTATAAATGTGCTTTTAGATTGGCCAGTTGCGGCTTGGTAACACCTTTCAGCCTGATCAGCAATAATCTTTCATCATATTCGTGCTGCTTCTCCAGCGCATCAAACAATTGTATGATCTTCAGATCGCCTTTTGCGGAACTTCTTTTTATATATAGTTTGAAATGTCGTTTTTCCGACTTTTCCAGTGAATGAACCAGTTGAAATAAAGCATCGGTAAGATTGTTGGGCATAATCAAAAAAATTTCCTAAAACACAGTACCATAAAGGGTTTCACAAACTTATTCCCTCTTTTGACATGATAAAATTACAAACAACTTGTTTTGCGGGGTAAAAATTCGCGCCTTACTTTTACATCATCAATCGGAAATGAGAAGAAAGGCAGGCAATCGTGAGGTAGAAACGGGCAAGTGTTAGAGGCATCCGAATGATTACAGTAAGCTGCAACCACTTACAAATCAAGACTTATCAAGATTTTTCATATGGCAAGCAATCGTTAGAGGTCATCTGTTTCTACAGAAGACCTTTTTTATTTTGACGCCAAATATATAAGATTTCTTTTAATAATTAGTCTTTCCTTAACTTTTATTTTTAACTACACTTATTTTTGCGCTTCATGAGCAGAAAAAGCAGTAAGGTCCGGGTATTGGAGCGGGTGCTGGCGGAAGACTACGCCGCTGAAGGGAAATCCCTGGGCCGGGTAGAAGGGAAAGTGATTTTTATTGAAGGAGCTGTGCCGGGAGACATAGTGGATGTGTTGCTCAGGAAAAATAAAAAGGATTGGGCGGAAGGAAAGGCGATACATTTTCATACTTTGTCGGCATTGCGTGTAACGCCTTTCTGCCGGCATTTTGGCGTTTGCGGCGGGTGTAAATGGCAGATGCTGCCCTATGAAAAGCAATTGGAATATAAACAAAATGAAGTTGAGCAAAACCTGCGCCGGCTGGGACAACTGCCCCTTCCTCCGGTAATGCCTATCCTGGGTTGTGAGGAAACGGTAAGATATCGTAATAAATTAGAATTTACATTCAGCAACCGGAGGTTCAAGCCGCGCGAGGAAATGACCGGGGATGTTGATCCTGATAACAAGCAGGATGATCCGGCCCTGGGATTCCATGCACCCCGTATTTTTGATAAAGTAATAGATATCGGCACCTGTCATCTGATGGCAGAGCCTGCCAATATCATCAAAAATACCATCCGCGACTTTTCGCTGCAGCAGGGCTATCCTTTTTATGATATCCGGCAGCACACCGGCTGGCTGCGAAACCTGATCATCCGGATAAGCACTACCGGGGAAGTGATGGTAAATATCAGCATGGCTTTTGATGAAGTGGAGGAACGCCGGAAATTACTGGATCATTTGCTGGTCCGCATTCCTTCCATTACCACTTTGCTGTATACCATTAATCCCAAATTCAATGACAGCCTGCACGATCTGACGCCCATTGTATATCATGGTAAAGGATACATCGTGGAGCGATTGGAAGATTTTGACTTTAAGATCAGCCCGAAATCTTTTTTTCAAACCAACAGCAGGCAGGCTGAGAAGCTATATCAGGTAGTGCGCAATTTCGCTGAACTCACCGGTAAGGAAACCGTATATGATCTGTATTGCGGAACCGGCAGTATCGGTATCTTCGTAAGTAAAATGGCGCAGAAAATAATAGGCGTGGATGTGGTTGCCGAGGCTATCAGTGATGCGGGTGAAAACGCCGCTTTAAATAAAATTGGTCACGCGGCTTTCTTCCCGGGTGACGTGATTGATGTTTGTAACGATGCCTTTTTTGACCTGCACGGCAGGCCGGATGTTATTATCACGGATCCGCCGCGCACCGGCATGCATGAAAAGCTGGTGAAAAAAATACTGGAAATGCAGGCACCCCTGGTGGTGTATGTAAGCTGCAATACAGCAACGCAGGCCAGGGATCTGCACCTGTTGCACGAAAAGTATGCAATAACAAAAGTGCAGCCCGTAGATATGTTTCCTCATACGCATCACATAGAAAATGTAGTGCAGCTAAAACTAAGATAATGTTATTGTAATGGTGATAAAAAGCCTTTATTGAGGTTTATTATCATGCATGGTTTATTTTCGCACTCAATCAATTGCATTATTATGACAGAATTTCGTCCGGGGGGATTTCAGGTATTGCCGGTAGTTGTGAAAAATTTATTGATCATTAACGGGTTGGTGTTTTTGGCCCAGGTGACTTTTGAAAGTACAGGATTGTTTTCCCTGGAAAATCTTTTTGCGCTGCATGATGTGCACTCCGTTTACTTTCGGCCGCACCAGTTGGTTACGCATCTTTTCATGCATGGAAGTTTTGGTCATATTTTCTTCAATATGTTTGCTTTATGGATGTTTGGAAGCGTGCTGGAAAACTATTGGGGACCCAAACGGTTTTTGATTTTTTACATAGCCTGCGGACTGGGTGCCGGCATCCTTCACCTGGGCGTTTTGTATTATGAGAATGTGCCCGTTATGCAACTTTTTCATTCTCTTTCTCCTGAGCAGCAGGCAGATCTGTTGTATTCTCCCAATTTCAAGGTCAACACTGCCACCTTAGGTGCGTCGGGCGCGGTTTTTGGTTGTCTTGCAGCCTTCGGCTATCTTTTCCCCAATAGTCTTATTTACCTGTATTTTTTTATACCCATTAAAGCAAAATGGTTTGTACTGATGTACGCCGCCATGGAATTTTTCATGGGGGTCCGGAATTCTGCCGGGGATAATGTAGCCCATTGGGCTCATCTTGGCGGAGCCCTCGTAGGGTTTCTACTGGTTTTGTACTGGAATAAGAAGAACCGCAGAAGCAGAAGAATTTATTAGTAATTTTATACCCTCGGATATAAGTATAAATCTATTAATATGGGCGTGTTAGAAAAGACGAAATCCAGGAAGGTTTTTTTTGGCGAAGATAATGACGCGTTGGTCCGGATTATTATCATTAATATCCTGGTTACGGCTATTCTTTTTTTTGTACGTTCTGTTTACCAGCTTTCTGACATTGATTTGTTGCGGTTTCAGAATGAAGTGGCGGCATGGTTTGTGCTTCCGGCCGATGCCGGCAAATTGCTTTCGCGCCCCTGGACTTTGATCACTTTCATGTTCTCGCATCTGGATATCTGGAACCTGATCGCCAATATGCTTTGGTTTTGGGCTTTCGGTTTTATTATTCAAAGCCTGTATGGCAGCCGTAAATTAGCGCCGCTTTATATTTACGGAGGTCTTGGCGGAGGCATCGTGTATGTATTGTACAGCAATCTCGTTCCGGGCGGGCAAAATATGGTTAATGCAGCCTTGTCGGGCGCCAATGCCTGTATTATGGCCATTGCCGTAGCTGCCACTGTTGCCGCGCCTAAATACCGGATATTTCCTATGCTCAACGGAGGTATTCCGCTTTGGGTTTTAACCATCATCTATGCCATCGTTAGTTTTGCCGGCACTTCTTATGGCAATGCCGCGGCTTATGGTGCAGAAATAGCCGGCGCCCTGGTTGGGTTGTTGTTCATCAACCTGCTTAACAGGGGGCGGGATCCGGGTAGATGGATGACCAGCGGATACGATTGGTTCTTTAACCTGTTTAACCCTGATAAGGAACCCGACCGGGAATCCGTAAGACAGGATTTTTTTTATGATACGCATGGCGCCCCGCCTTTTAGTAAACAATCGCATTTAAGTCAGCAGCGGGTGGATGAGATCCTGGATAAGATCAATCAAAGCGGTTATCAAAGTCTTTCTTACGAAGAAAAGGACTTGTTGCGAAGGGCAAGTGAAGAAGATATTTAATTGTAAAGCATGATTGGTACCATTATCAGGCGTATTTTGGTCTTTATTTACCTGGGAGTTGTTGTTGTGTTCCTGGCGGCCTGTCTTGCTCCTTTGCTTAACCCGGCTACATGGTGGCCCTTTAGTTTTCTGGGGCTTATTTTCCCTTATTTGCTGATCTTGCTGGTTCTTTTCCTGATCGGCTGGCTCCTGGCCCGGTCCCGCTGGAGTTTCCTGGCTGTTGCCGTGCTGTTGCTCGGATGGAAAAACATCTCCGCTGTTTTTGCCTTTCACCCGTTCAATTCTTTTCATAAAGCTATAAAAGAGCCCGCTGCCATACGGATAATGACCTGGAATTTAAAAGGGCTTTTTCCGTCGGAGGAAAGCCCTACCAAAGCCGGAAGAGTGGCTCATTTAGACAGGATCTTTAATGTGATCCGGGATTACAATCCGGATGTGGTGGCTGTCCAGGAGTTTTCTACCATCCCCCAAAGCAAATGGTTTAATAATATTGCCAGGTTTGAGAACATGGGATACCGGTATCATTTTTTCCCGGGGGATTTTGTCAGAAATAAAGTTCATTTTAGCGGCACCGCTATTTTTTCAAAATACCCTATTGCAGATACCGCGAAGACATACATGCCCCAATATAAAAATGATGAGGTTGAAAGCCTGTTAAGTGCCGACATCGTGTATGCTTCCGATACGATACGGGTATTCACCGGGCATTTACAATCCTACCGGTTTATGCCGGCCGATTACAGTAATTTTTCAAAGATCAGGAGCAATCCGGAAGAAAGAATAGATGCTTCGAAAAGCGTGATCCGGAAAATGAGGGGGGCTTTTCAAAAGCGGGCCGTACAAACGGATATTATCCGCGAACAACTGGACGGGAGCATATTCCCGGAGATCTTTTGCGGCGATCTGAATGATGTACCCAATTCATACGCCTATTTTTCGGTAAAAAACAATAAACGAGATGCTTTTATTGCCAAAGGATTTGGGTTTGGTCAAACGTTTTTCAATTTTTCATCCAATTTCATGAAGCGGATCCCCACCCTGCGTATAGACTATATTTTCACCGACCCCGCATTTGATATCCTGCAGTGTACCCGGGTGCCGATTATCCTTTCCGATCATATCCCGGTGGTGGCCGATGTGACGCTGAAAAACAGGTAATGGAAAAATTTGTTTAAGATCTTCTCCTTTATCAGCAGGTGTATTATTCGTTTATATTTGCAATAAACATATATCATTTCAAATCCCTATATGGCAGAGTTGAAGATCTATAATTCATTGACCAGGCAGAAAGAGGTTTTCGTTCCCATTACGCCGGGCTATGCAGGCATGTATGTTTGCGGACCCACCGTTTACAGCGATGTTCACCTGGGCAATTGCCGGACTTTTATTTCTTTTGACGTTATTTTTCGTTATCTCAAATACCTGGGTTATAGAGTGCGATACGTACGGAACATCACAGATGCCGGTCATCTGGAGGGCGACCGGGATGAAGGAGATGATAAGTTCTCGAAGAAGGCCCGGCTGGAGCAGGTAGAGCCGATGGAGATTGTGCAGAAATATACCATTGGTTTTCATCAGGTAATGAAACTGTTCAACAACCTGCCCCCTAATATAGAGCCCGCTGCCACGGGGCATATTTTGGAACAAATAGAGATGATAAAGCATATCCTCAAAAACGGTTATGCTTATGAGGTTGATGGCACGGTATATTTTGACGTTGAAAAATATGATAAGGAAAAGCCTTATGGTGTGTTGACCAACAGGAAGCTGGAAGAACTGCTGGAAGGCACCCGTGATCTCGGCGGGCAGGATGAAAAAAAAGGACGCCTCGATTTTGCGTTATGGATCAAAGCCAGGCCCGAACATTTAATGCAATGGCCCTCGCCCTGGGGAATGGGTTTTCCGGGATGGCATATAGAGTGTTCTGCAATGAGTGAAAAATACCTGGGTAAAAAATTCGATATCCATGGTGGCGGTATGGATTTGGCGGCAACCCACCATACCAATGAAATTGCCCAGTCGGAAGCCTGTTATAACGTAAACCCCGCCAACTATTGGATCCATACCAATATGCTGACCGTTAACGGCGCCAGGATGAGCAAGAGCGCGGGTAACGGGTTTCTTCCCGGCGAATTATTTTCGGGAGACCATCCGCTCCTTGAAAAAGCCTATTCTCCCATGACGGTGCGGTTTTTTATGTTGCAAACCCATTATCGCAGTACACTCGATTTTAGTAATGAGGCCTTGCAGGCTGCGGAAAAAGGATTGAAAAGACTATGGGAAGCGTTTCGGAATCTTGATCGGCTATACCGGCAATCGGATCAGTTTCCCGCCGTAGCTTCGGATAGCGAAACAGAAAACCGTTGTCTTGAATGGATCGCTGGATTTGACGCATCTATGAACGATGATTTCAACACCGCAAAGGTCCTGGCTAATATGTTTGAACTTGCACCTGTCATTAACGGGCTGAAAGGAGGACAACTATCCCGCGACAAAATAAGTAAAGCTACGCTCGAATTACTGTACCGGCAATTCAATACTTACCTGACAGATGTACTTGGTTTGACAGAGGACAAGGATGTTGACAACGGGCGTTTGGATAAAGTGTTGCAATTGTTGGTTGAAATAAGAAAGGAAGCCAGGCAAAGAAAGGATTTTTCCATGTCGGATAAAATCAGGAATGAGCTTCAGCAACAGGGAATTATTTTAAAGGATGAAAAAGGTGGGGGCGTAAGTTGGAGTATAGAATAAAACGTGCAATATGCAGTATGTAGCGCATTTAAGTAAGGATAAAAAGCTAAAGAAGCTGATTGCGGTACAGCCCGTTTTTCAATTGAAACTGAAAAAAGATATCCACCTTCAGCTTTGCGCCTCGGTTATCGGTCAACAACTTTCCGTTAAAGCCGCCGGGGCTATTTATAACCGTTTCCTGGATCTCTACGAAGGTGCAAAACCAACCGCCCTCCGGATAAGCGAAACGCCGCCGGAGCTGTTGCGTTCGGCCGGGCTTTCCGCCGCCAAGGTCAATTACATACAAAACATATCGGCTTTTGCCAGGGATCATGGACTGGATTCTGACACCCTGAGAAAAATGAATGATGAACAGGTGATCGCGTATATCACACAAATTAAAGGTGTGGGCAGATGGACGACCGAGATGTTGCTGATGTTTGCGCTGCAGAGAGAGGATGTTTTTCCGGTGGATGATCTGGGTATTCAAATGGTGATGAAAGAATTGTACCGGCTGGACTCCTCAGACAGGAGAGCCTTCAGAGAGCAGATGCTGAAAATTGCAAAAAAATGGACGCCCTATCGTACCTATGCCTGTATGCATTTGTGGGCATGGAGGGATAAGGAATTTGAAGACCGGCATAGTTAAATAATGGTTGCGCCCATTTGGAATACACCCGGCCCAGCGAAGTAAAGTTTTTATCAAGCTATTTTTAAGATGCCAACGATCAAGCCCAAGCGCAACAGCTCTAAGAAAGCATTTATTATCACTAAGGCGGCGAAGCTGTTCCGGGAAAAGAGTTTTTCGGGAACCTCTATGAGAGATATCGCCGAGGAAGTGGGCGTGGAAGCCGCCAGTTTGTATAACCATATTCAATCCAAAGCAGAGATCCTGCAGATCATTTGCTTTCGGGTGGCTAATATCCTCATTGACCATTTTGAAAAGATCCAGGCAAAAGAGCAGCATTCCATTGATAAAATAAAGGCGATCCTGCGATTTCATATCCGGCACATGATCAATGATTACGACGAGGTGCAGGTGGCCGACCGGGAGTGGAGGCGGCTGTCGGAACCCTATTTATCCAATTACAAGGTTCAGCGAAGAAACTATCATCATGGAATAGCGATGCTTATTGAAGAGGGGGTGCAAAAAAAAGAGTTTAAAGCAATTGACCCACCTACGGCGGTGCTGATAATGCTCCATGCCATAAGCGGCATTGAATCCTGGCATCATTCCAAACAAAAAATTTCTGCCGAACAACTGGAAAAAGATATGGTGGTTATGCTGGTGGAGGGGCTTATGATATAAAAAGTAAGAATAAGATGGCACGGGAAGACACAGGGGCTCCCTATGCAGGCGCAATGCCGGCGGTCGGTTGAGGATTAATCTTCCGGTTGCACTTTTCTTCTTCCTTCTTTCACCTGCGCCTTCAGCTTTTTTTCGTCCAGTCTTTTTTGCCTGGAGGCTGCGGTAGGGGTGCTGGCAATTCTTTTACGGGGAATGGTCAGAGACCGGTTGATCAGCTCATTCATTTTGTTCACTACCAGCTTTTTGTTGCCCAGTTGGGTACGCGCTGTTTGCGATTTGACAAGCAGCAATCCTTCCGCATTGATCTTATTCCGGAGCTTTTGCCGGATTAAACTTTTTTGCGCTTCCTCCAGCAAAACCGAGGCGTTGATATCAAAATACCCTTCCACCATCGTTTCTACTTTATTGACATTCTGCCCCCCTTTACCCCCGCTCCTTGCCGTTTTAAAGCTGATCTCTTTATGTACGTCTATTTTTGCCATTACCCGAATTGCACCAAAAGTTACGTAATTGTCGGGAAATTTGGAATTTTGATCCGTGACGGGCGTATTTCAAATTTCACCGTCGGGTGGCGACACCCGCCGGTAGCACCCGCTACCGGTCGGTGTCACCGGCCCGGGATGCTTACAAACGGAGCGAAGATTTGATATATACTCTGAGAACCATTAAATAAGAATAATCATGCGGGCGGTAATACAAAGAGTTTCGGAAGCATCGGTGGAGGTGGATGGGAAAGTAGCAGGTGCAATAAGAAGGGGCTTGCTCATACTGTTGGGGATAGAAGACGCCGACGCGGTGGCCGATCTCGAATGGATAAGTGCGAAGATCGTGAATATGCGTATTTTTAATGATGCGCAGGGGATCATGAATATAAGCCTGAAAGACATAGGAGGCGATATTTTGCTGGTAAGTCAGTTTACCTTGCATGCTTCCACCAAAAAAGGAAACCGTCCGTCTTATATCCGTGCCGGTAAAAGGGAAACGGCCATTCCTCTCTATAACCGAATGATCGTTCAACTGGAAAAGGATCTCGGAAGAAAAATACAAACCGGTATTTTTGGGGCCGATATGAAAGTGGCATTGATCAATGATGGTCCGGTTACCATTGTAATGGATTCAAAAAACAAAGAATAATGTTAAACACAGCGGAAGATATTCAGCGGTTAAATGAAAGGATCGGGGATGCCGCCTCCTTTATGGATCGTTTGGAAGCGGAAATGGCCAAAGTAATCGTAGGACAGCAATACATGGTGAATCGTTTGATGATCGGGCTGCTGAGCAACGGTCACGTGCTATTGGAAGGTGTGCCGGGGCTGGCAAAAACCCTTTCTATCAAATCGTTGGCGCAGGCGGTGAATGCTAAATTCAGCCGCATACAGTTTACGCCGGATCTTTTGCCCGCGGATGTGATCGGCACCATGATCTACAATCAGCAAAAGCATGAATTAGTGGTTCGGAAGGGCCCCATCTTTGCCCATTTTATTCTTGCTGATGAAATTAACCGTGCGCCGGCCAAAGTGCAAAGCGCTCTTTTGGAAGCCATGCAGGAGCGGCAGGTAACCATTGGTGAAACTACCTATAAACTGGAGGAGCCTTTCCTGGTACTTGCCACCCAGAATCCCATTGACCAGGAAGGCACTTATCCGCTTCCCGAAGCCCAGGTGGATCGTTTTATGCTGAAGGTATTGATAGATTATCCCGGGCGGGAGGAGGAATTGCTTATTATCCGCCAAAATCTCAACAGGGCGAAGGAGCCGGAAGTAGCGCAGGTGGTGAGTATTAAGGAGGTTCTGCAGGCCAGGGCGCTGGTGAGAGAAATCTATATGGACGAAAAGATTGAGCAATATATCCTGGATATCGTTTTTGCCACCCGCTTCCCGGCTCAATACCGGTTGGAAAAACTCCAGCCGCTTATTGCCTATGGCGGATCGCCGCGAGCCTCTATAAATCTTGCCCTGGCTGCCAAAGCCCATGCCTTTTTAAACAAAAGAGGATTTGTAATACCTGAAGACGTAAGGAGTATTGCGAAAGATGTGATCCGCCACCGGATCGGTTTGACCTATGAAGCCGAAGCCGAAAATATAAATGCCGAAACGGTGGTGGAAGAAATCCTGACAACGGTGAATGTGCCATAAATAGGTTTTAAAATGAGGAATTTGAAAACGAAGAAACGCCCCGGCGGCGACCAGGCGTCTGGCGTAGCAAACATATTAAAAAAAGTGAGAGAGCTTGAGATCAGGAGCAGGAAGCTCACCACTCATCTCTTTTCAGGTGAGTACCATACGGCATTCAAGGGCAGGGGAATGGCATTTAAAGAGGTGAGAGAATACGCCGAAGGAGACGATGTGCGGTTTATAGACTGGAATGTGTCGGCCCGGATGGGCACCCCTTACAGCAAACTGTTTGAAGAAGAAAGAGAGCTTACCCTGATGCTTTTGGTGGATATCAGTGCCAGCTCTTTGTTTGGTACCGTACAGATGCGTAAAAAGGACCTGATCACGGAACTGTGCGCGGTGTTGGCTTTTTCGGCGGTCAGCAACAACGATAAAGTGGGCGTTATTTTTTTCAGCAATAAAATTGAGTTTTATATTCCTCCCAAAAAGGGGAAAGAACACGTTTTATATATTGTAAGAGAATTGCTGACAATAGCCCCGCAGGGTAAAACCACCAGCCTTAACGAAGCGATGCGGTTTTTTAATACGGCGGTTAAGCAGAAAAGTATAGCTTTCATTCTCAGCGATTTTATGGTGGAAGATTACGATGACTCCCTGAGAGTGGCAGGTAATCGTCATGATGTGACCGGAATTAAAGTTTATGATAAAATGGATATGAACCTGCCTGAAATCGGGATGGTGCAGGTGCAGGATATGGAAACCGGCGCAACAAAATGGATAGATACCAATGATAAGATGGTGCAATACAATTATCATCAGCAGTTTATGACCAACGAAGAAAACTGCAGGCTGTCATTTTTAAAATCCGGCGCCGACCTGCTGTACCTGAGAACGGATGAAGATTATGTAAGGATCCTGAGACAGTTTTTCGCCAAAAGAAAAAAAGTGATAAAATAAAAGCGGAACCGGCAGCCTGTGAAAAAGAAGGATATCCATATTAAGGGAAATGGGTTTTTGAGAAAAATAACGGACTCCGGGGTTCTACCGAAGCGGGCAGCGGTATTTGCACTTCGGGCGTTGATTGCCCTCGCATTTTTTTTCAATACCGTATTTGCCCAGGCGCCGGCGGAGCAGGTGAAAACTTCCCTGGATCGCGACCATGTGTTGATTGGAGAACCGGTTGTGCTTAATATTGAGATCAACACCGGGATGAATCATCCGGTTACGGAATGGATTGTTTTGCCGGATCGTTTTAATCGCCTTGAAGTGCTGGGAAGATCACCCCGGGATTCAAGCTACGCTGCAGATCGCATTACGTATCGTCAGTCCTTCACCCTCACCGGATTTGAGCCGGGCACATGGATGATCCCGGCAATGTCGTTTGTGATAGATAAAAAGACGCGGCATACCGACTCCTTGCCAGTGACGATCATTGCAGCGATATTAAAAGACAGCGCCTATCACGATATCCGGGAAATCATCGAGGTGCCGCCGTCAAAAACTTCGTGGTGGTATTATCTGGCCGGCATTTTGTCGTTGATAGCATTGGGGCTTTTGGTGGTGTTGTGGATCCGGCAACGTTCCGGAAACGTCGGTGTGGAACGCGACCATGGAAGATCGGTATCACCATTGAAAGAAGCGCTGGAGCAGCTCAGTTCCCCGGCTACCGGGCAGTTGATCCGCGATGAGGAATGGAAGGGATACTACAGCAGGGTAACAGACATTTTCAAAACTTATATTGAAAAAAAATTCGCCTTTCCCGCCATGCAAAAAACAACGGATGAATTGCTGGTGTTTCTCCATGGACTTGGGATTAAAAATGAATACCCGGTAATAGCAGAGGTGCTTCGCATGGCCGACGCCGTTAAGTTTGCAAAATATAAGCCCGAAAGGGAAGTGCCCGGAAATGCGCGGCAGGCGATGGTAGCTGGTTTGAAAGCGCTGGATCAAATAAACATAAGCATTGCTCAGGAATTATTTTGAACATATAGAATTTTTAAATCCCGGGATCTTATTCCTGTTACTCGTTATACCGGTGCTGGCGGGCTGGTACATCAGTTACGGCCACAGGCTGAAAGGCACATTGATGGTATCGTCGCTCAGGAGCTTCCGTAATATCCGGTCGTTTAAAAGTAAACTCCGGCATCTTCCTTTTGTTTTTCGTCTTCTGGCTATAGGTTTTGTAATATTGGCCATGGCGAGACCCCAAACCCACAACGATATAAGGAAGACAGAGGGAGAAGGAATTGATATAGTGCTTTGCCTGGACGTGAGCGGAAGCATGTTGGCCCAGGATTTTCGGCCTAACAGGCTGGAAGCCGCCCGGAAAGTGGCCATTGATTTTGTACATAACCGGCCCACGGACAGGATAGGGCTGGTGATCTTTGCGGGAGAAAGCTTTACGCAATGTCCGGTTACGGGCGATCACGCGGTATTGGAGGCGCAGATCAGCCAGGCGGATGGCAGTTTTTTGAAAGATGGTACAGCCATCGGTTCGGGATTGGCCACCAGTGTTGACCGGTTGCGTAGCAGCGATGCCGGGAGCAAGGTGGTGATACTGCTTACCGATGGGGAAAATAACGGCGGGTTGATAGACCCCATAACTGCCAGGGAGATAGCCAAATCTATGCATATAAAGGTATATACCATTGGTATGGGGTCGGAAGGCTATGCCGGTATGCCTGTACGGGGAGCGGAAGGACAGGTGATAATACAACAGGAAAAAGTGCATATAGATGAATCCCTGCTAAAAGAAATTGCAACAGAAACCGGAGGTCAGTATTTCCGGGCGAAGGAAGACCGGGATCTCAACACTATTTACCGTGAAATTGACCGGCTGGAAAAAACAAAGGTCACCATCTCGGATACCCGCATATATACAGAGCGGTTTTATCCCCTGGCGTTAATGGCCATCGCCTTTATTTTAGGCGAATTGTTACTCCGGCTCACTGTTTTCAGGCAGTTTCCTTAAACCGGGGCTTTTAAAATTTACGTAGGTTTGCAGTTGAATTATGTTAATACAACCGGCTTCTAAAAAGATTTTTGATTTTAGTTTGCTTAAACGCGTATTCCGGTATGCCGCTCCCTATAAAAAGCAATTTCTTATTTCCATCACTATCGCAATTGTACTGGCTGTACTTTCGCCGCTCCGGCCCTGGCTGATACAGGTAACGGTGGATACATATATCCGGGGTGGTTTGGCCAGGGCGGTTATTATTATTACGGTAATTCAAATCGGGCTGCTTTTGTTGGAAACTGCGCTTCGGTTTTATTTTTCCTTCCTGACGGCATGGCTGGGGCAAACCGTCGTAAAAGATTTGCGGATCACCGTGTTTAATAAAGTAATCCACCTCAATCTTTCACAGTTCGACCGAACGCCCATCGGAACGCTTACTACGCGAACCATAAATGATATTGAAGCGGTAAACGATATTTTCTCGGAGGGTCTCATCTCCATTATTGCTGATCTGCTTTCCATTTTTGCCGTTTTGGGGGTGATGTTTTATACCGATTGGAAACTTACGCTGGTGTGTATGTCTGTGTTGCCCGTATTGCTGATGGCCACCTGGTGGTTTAAAGAAAGTGTGAATGTTTCTTTTCAAAAGGTAAGGAATGCGGTTGCCCGGCTCAATGCGTTTGCACAGGAACACCTGACCGGCATGGCTATCGTGCAGGCCTTTGCAGCCGAAGACAGGGAGTATGCGAAGTTTAAGAAGATAAATAAAGAACATCGGAACGCCAATATCAGCGCTATTTTTGCCTATTCCATCTTCTTTCCCTTTGTCGAAATTATTATGGCGGTGGCTATGGGCTTGATGATCTGGTGGAGCGCAAAAGACGCGCTACAGGGGGAAGCGACATTGGGTATCATGATTGCCTTTTTATTGTACCTGAACCTGCTGTTCCGGCCACTGCGGATGATAGCGGATAAATTCAATGTGTTGCAGATGGGGATGGTGGCCAGCGAACGGATATTTAAAGTGCTGGATAATCCGGATTATATTGTCAGGGAAGGTGAATATGCTCCTGATGATATCAAAGGGAAGCTGGCGTTTAAAGATGTATGGTTCGCCTATGCCGGCGATAATTATGTATTGAAGAATATTTCTTTTACCATCCAACCCGGCGAAACGCTTGCTATTGTGGGGCACACGGGAAGCGGGAAAACCTCGGTGATAAGTCTTATCAACCGGCTTTATCATATCCGGAAAGGCGCCATCTTTATTGATGATGTAAATATTGATGACTATAAACTGGACACGCTCAGGAATAAGATCGGGGTGGTTTTGCAGGATGTGTTTTTGTTTTCAGGCTCCATAGAGGATAATGTGACGCTTCGCAACCAGGCCATAAGCAGGGAGTCTGTGATACAGGCTTCCAAGCTGATCGGGATGCATGATTTTATTATGCAACTTCCCGGGGGATACGATTATAACGTGATGGAACGGGGCAGTACCCTGTCGCTGGGACAGCGTCAGCTTTTGTCTTTTATCCGCGCATTACTCTATAATCCGTCCATTCTTATCCTTGATGAAGCCACTTCATCGGTAGATACGGAAAGCGAACAATTAATTCAGAGAGCGATAGATACCCTGGTTGAAGGACGTACTTCTATCGTAATAGCCCACCGGCTTTCCACTATACGGAAAGCAGATAAAATAATAGTGTTGGATAAAGGAGAAATCAAAGAAGCCGGCACCCATACAGAGCTATTGGGATTGGGCGGCTTTTACGCCAAACTGCACGAAATGCAGTTTGCTAAAAATGAAGAAGTTTGAAAAAAAGAGCATCTGCGACAGATGCTCCCGGTGGGTTAAAACAGGGGATGTGAAATGGGATAAAACATTTTTATTTTTCAGAGGAATATGCGTAGGCAATGGTTCTGCCGTCCGCTTCCGTATTATCGGAAATATCTTTGTAAGCGATGCTGAACCGGTTTGATTCGATCGTGTAGCTTACTTCTTCCAATACACCGGCGATAAACCAAAAGCCAAGTTTCACCTGCTGACCGCTGCGGCTATCCCGGCCTTCTATCGTAAAGCTTTCTTTTTTCTGCAGGGATCCCAAATCTTCATTATTAATGTAAATGCTGCTGCTGCTATTGTCGGGGGTGGTGAGGGAAATCATATTGTTTTCGATACGGATGCCGGATGCTTTCCTGAATTCGCTGTCAACAAAATATAATTTATTCAGGGAATCATATTTTAGCTGTTCCTGTTGGTTTGAAATATAATGATAGGTTCCTGTTTGCGCCTCTGCGATTCCTGCCGATACGATCATGATCAATAAAGTGAATACTGCTTTCATAAAAAGGAAATTTGAACTATAAACGCAGGGATGGCTTCAATATGTTGTTTCGACTGCCTGTTTTCGGCTGTGAGGCGCTTTTTACGGATAAGCGCGGCTTATCGTGCTTTTATGCCTGTTTATCGTAAACGGTTGGTACTAATGGCACTAAAGGAAGGGATATACAAGCGGGTAGTTACCCGGGTTAACCACAACTTGGTCGCATCCGGAATAAAGCCACCGGAAAGAGAGAAGGACGTAATAGACAAAATTACCGGTATAAATTGCCCCTGAGGACCAATTTATACCGGTAGAATATTTTCTGGACCGGGGATCAATTACTTATTTACGGGGTTGGCCGCTTTGGTGTCTTTTTCGCTCATCCCGTCTTCTATCTCCTTCTGAACATTGCTTTTGGCATCGTTGAATTCACGGATGCCTCTCCCTATTCCACGCATGAATTCAGGGATTTTGCGACCGCCAAAAAGGATCAGAACGGCAAGGATGATCAATATCCACTCACTGCCACCCGGCATTGATATCAGTAATGAATTGTAATTCAATAAAAGCATCGTTTTAATCGTTTATTGTTGTTCCTACAAAGTTACACTTTTAATTGGTTGAATCACTAAATTATAAAATTAACCCGAACTTTAACAAGAGAAACGGATCACCGGTTCCATTTTGGATTTTCGGCGCATTGCCCGGGTTCCGGTATGGCATTTACTGGTGTTTCTGCAACAAGTCCCTGGTTGCCGGGATGGGAAATCGCATGAAAATACAAAAAGCCGTCTCCGTGTGAAAGAGAGGGCTTTTGACTTCAATATTTTGAAAAGCAAGACTAAATGCGGGTTCTTTTTTCCTTGATCCTGGCGCTTTTTCCACTGCGACTGCGTAAAAAATAAAGCTTGGCACGGCGTACCTTCCCTACTTTATTAAGAATAACGGCGTCTATGTTGGGGGAAAACAGGGGAAAGGTTCTTTCTACGCCAACGCCGTCCGAGATTTTACGCACGGTAAAAGTAGCCGTGAATCCGTCACCCTGACGCTTAATTACATCGCCTTTAAAGCTCTGGATACGGGTTTTATTCCCTTCAACCACTTTATAGTTAACGGTTACATTGTCTCCTGCTTTGAACTTAGGGAAAGTTTTGGAAGCGGTCAATTGCTCGTGTACAAACTGTACTGCCTGATTCATAACTACCAATTTTAAGGGTCGCAAAGGTAAATACCAATAGCTGAATTTCCAAAAGTTTTTGAAAATGAATATACCTGAAACCAGGGTACTGATTTTAATACGCCAACGCCGGGTAAACCCCGTATAAGTTTCCTGCCGCAGCTTATCTTGCTATGTTAACCGCTCTTTTTTCCCTGATCACGGTAACTTTGATCTGCCCCGGGTAGATCATCTCCGCCTGGATCTTTTGTGCAATTTCAAAACTTAGTTTTTCGCTATCGGCATCCGTCATTTTATCTGCCTCAGTGATCACCCTAAGCTCCCTGCCGGCCTGGATGGCATAGGCTTTTTCCACCCCCGGGTAAGTCAATGCAAGGGTTTCCAGCTCCCGGATACGTTGCAGGTATTGCTGCATGATTTCCCTGCGGGCTCCCGGCCGGGCGCCGCTGATGGCATCGCAGGCCTGGATGATCGGGGAGATCACGTATTGCATCTCTATCTCATCGTGGTGAGCGCCGATAGCATTTACCACAGCGGGGTTTTCACCGTATCTTTCCGCCAGTTTGGCGCCCAGCAAGGCATGACTCAGCTCCGTTTCCTCATCGGGCACTTTCCCGATATCGTGTAGTAATCCGGCTCTTTTGGCCAATTTAGGGTTCAGACCCAGTTCGGCAGCCATAATACCACATAAATTAGCCACCTCCCGGCTATGCATCAGCAGGTTTTGACCATAAGAGGAACGGAACCGCATTTTCCCGACGATGCGTACCAGGTCTTTGTGCAACCCATGTATGCCCAATTCTATTACGGTTCTTTCTCCTATCTCCAGCACCTGCTCTTCCAATTGTTTCCGGGTTTTTTCCACCACTTCTTCAATACGGGCCGGATGGATACGTCCGTCGGTAACCAACCGTTGCAGCGCGATGCGGGCAATTTCCCGCCTTAAAGGATCAAAACAGGAAAGCACTATGGCTTCGGGGGTATCGTCCACCACCAGGTCAACTCCCGTCGCGGCCTCAATAGCCCGGATATTTCTTCCTTCGCGCCCGATGATCTGGCCTTTGATCTCATCACTTTCGAGGTTGAACACGGTTACGGTATTTTCGATGGTATGTTCTGCAGCGGTGCGCTGGATACTTTGAATCACCAGCTTCCGGGCTTCTTTATTGGCCCTTATCTTGGCGTCCTCAATGATCTCCTGCTGCATCACCAGGGCTTGTGCCTGGGCTTCGTGCTTCAGGGTTTCCAGCAACTGAGCCTTTGCCTCCTCTGCCGTTAACGCGGAAATTTTCTCCAGGCGGCGGATATGCTCCTCCTGGTGTTTTTCCAGTTCGTTGCGTTTCTGCCCTACCACCTCAATCTGGCGGTTAAGGTTTTCCTTGATCACCTCATTTTCTTTAACCTGCTTGTCAAGATGATCAATTTTCTGATTTAAACTCTGCTCCTTCTGCCGGATACGCGTTTCCGCATCATTGATCTTTTTGTTCCTCTCCAATACTTCCCTGTCGTGTTCGGATTTCAGTTGCACGAACTTTTCCTTGGCTTCCAGCAGTCTCTCTTTTTTCAGATTTTCGCCGGAGGTTTTCGCGTCGGCAATAATTTTAGCTGCTTCATTTTCAGCTTCTTCGATCCTCTTTTTGGTACTGGCAGAAAAAATAAGCTTACCCGCCGCCACGCCTATGATCAGGCATACTACAGCAATTATAATGAACAAGATATTTGGTTCCATGCATTTTTTGTTTAAAATGTAGTTTTTTATTTCCCCTTGCTATGTTTCTATCTTTCATAGTAAGTTGTAATGGGCGAAGATACAAAACAAGGTTATTTTATATGGCAGGAATTTATTTCCTTAGCGGATATATTTCGCCGGAAAGGCTTCAGGCAGCTTATCCGGGCTTAAAGAGGCGGTCAGAAAAACAGTCCAACTACCCCCGGAAAGGCGCAATTTGTGTAATTTGCGTGTTCCTCCAACAGATCAAACCCGGTCTGCGGTTTGCCGGCTGAAAGGGTTTGATTTGCCGGGGGGTTTAAATAATTAATATTAATTTTTCATGAAACGGTTCCTGATCTTAGCCTTCTTCCTTATTCCTTTTATGGTGGTTTCCCAAACAAAGCCGGGGGATGAATTTACCGTTTTGGGTGAGTTCCAACACATGAAGGATACTGTTGACCGGGTCTATCTGTATTATGCGATAAACAATACCATGGTAGCGGACAGTGCGCTGGTTCAGGACGGGAAATACCGGTTCCATGGTCGGATTGGCGAGCCGGTTCTTGCCCAGCTAAAAGCCGTATTCAAAGAAAACCCGGTTGCCGGTGGAGAAACAAAGTCCGATCCGAAAGAACAAAGAACCGTGATTTTTATAGAACCGGGGGAGATGCAGGTTACCAGCCTGGATTCATTTTCCGATATCCGGATTCAGGGTTCACAGGCGCATGCCGATTTTCGGCGATTTGAAGGTCTCAGCCGCCCGTTTTACGACAGCATGCAGGCGCTTTCTGCGGCATTTCGCCAATATCGCGATGAGGGGAATATGGAAGGCATGAAAAGAATTGAGGAGCAGGGTGGGCGTCTTGAAAGCAGCATCCGGGAAAATGTTTTCCGGGGCTTCATTCAATCGCATCCCCAATCCCCGGTGTCTTTGATCCTTTTGCAGGAATATGCCGGGAATGATATCAATTTTAATGAGATCGCGCCTTTGTTCAACCAACTTTCACCGGTGTTAAAATCGTATCCGTCTGCGGTGCGTTTCAGGGAAAGGCTGGAAATGGCAAAAAGAATCAGTATTGGTCAAATGGCGATGGATTTCACGCAAAACGACACCCTGGATAAACCGGTAAAGCTCTCTTCGCTGCGGGGAAAATATCTGCTGGTGGATTTTTGGGCGAGCTGGTGTGGGCCGTGCAGGGCGGAAAACCCCAATGTGGTTGCCGCCTATAACCTTTATAAATCAAGGGGGTTTTCGGTGTTGGGTGTTTCGCTTGACCGCCCGGGAGCAAGGGATGCCTGGCTAAAGGCTATCCACGACGACCGGCTCACCTGGACGCATGTAAGTGATCTGCAGGGGTGGAACAATGCCGTAGCCGTGTTGTATGGCATCCAGTCCATTCCGCAAAACCTGCTGCTGGATCCTTCGGGAAAGATCATTGCTAAAAACCTTCGCGGTCAACAGTTGCTGCAGAAATTGGATGAAATATTGGAAAATTAATGATCAATCCCAAATTTCAAATTTGAAATTTCAAACTGAGGTCTTACCTTTGCACCCCCAAAAGTTCTTATTTTGAATTTGGGAGTCACGCCATCTGCGCGACGCTATCACCAAAAAATGTAATAATATGGCAAAAGAAATTACCGGCTTTGTAAAGCTGCAGGTAAAAGGAGGACAGGCCAATCCTGCTCCACCGGTGGGCCCTGCATTGGGTTCCAAGGGTATCAATATCATGGAATTCTGCAAGCAGTTCAATGCCCGTACACAAGACAAAATGGGAAAAGTGCTTCCCGTTCTAATCACTGTTTTTTCAGACAAGTCGTTTGAGTTTGTAATTAAAACGCCCCCCGCAGCCGTTCAGCTAATGGAAGCTGCCAAAACGCAAAAGGGTTCTAAAGAGCCCAACCGTTCCAAAATTGGTAAAGTGAACTGGGAGCAGGTAGAAGCGATCGCTAAAGATAAGATGCCTGACCTGAATTGCTTTACCCTGGAGAGCGCAATGCGCATGGTAGCAGGTACAGCCCGCAGCCTGGGCATTACCGTTGATGGTAAAGCTCCCTGGGAAAATTAAACCTTCACTTCCAAAACTGAATGAAAATGGCAATCAGTAAAAAAAGAAAAACAGCGGAAGCTAAAATAGAAAAAAATAAATTGTATTCACTGAAGGAAGCTTCCTCCCTGGTAAAAGAAGTGAATACGACAAAATTCGACAGTTCGGTGGACATCCATCTCCGCCTCGGCGTTGATCCCAAAAAGGCCGACCAGGCCATCCGTGGTACCGTTACTTTACCGCACGGCACCGGGAAGACGAAAAAAGTATTGGTACTTTGTACGCCCGACAAGGAAGATGCGGCAAAAGAAGCGGGCGCCGACTATGTTGGGCTGGATGAGTTTGTAAGTAAAATAGAAGGCGGCTGGGTGGACGTAGATGTGATCATCGCTTCTCCCTCCGTGATGCCGAAAATTGGTAAGTTAGGTAAGATCCTGGGTCCCCGCAATCTGATGCCTAACCCTAAAACAGGAACCGTTACCAATGATGTGGCCGCTGCCGTGAAAGAGGTGAAGGGTGGAAAGATAGCGTTTAAGGTGGACAAGGCCGGTATTATACATGCTTCTGTTGGACGGGTAAGCTTTACCCCGGAAAAGATAGCGGAAAACAGCCAGGAATTTATCAATGCTATCATTAAGGCAAAACCGGCTACTGCCAAAGGCACTTATTTGAAAAGTGCTTACATGGCCAGCACCATGAGCCCGGGTATTTCTATTGACACCAAATCCATTATGAACTAATGCTGATACGGCACAAAAATCTATTTGTATGACCAAACAGGAAAAAAACGAAGTGATTGAATTGCTGAAAGGCAAGTTCTCTCAATATAATAATTTTTACGTAACGGATACGGAATCGCTGACCGTAGAACAGGTGGTTAAGCTGCGCCGCACGTGCTTCGATAAAAACGTGGAAATGAAAGTGGCTAAAAACACCCTGATCAGGAAAGCTTTGGAATCTTTGGACAATGAAAAATATGCGGGGGTATATCAGTCGCTGAATAATGTAACAGCCCTGCTTTTTTCCGAAAGTCCCAAGGAGCCCGCTCTGATCATCAGCGCTTTCAGAAAAGAAAGCAATAAAGACAGACCCGTACTAAAAGCGGCGTTTATTGACGGCGATGTATTTGAAGGGGATAACCAGCTTGCTGCTCTGACCGCATTGAAGAGTAAGCAGGATCTTATCGGGGATATTATAGGCTTATTGCAATCTCCGGCTAAGAATGTTATCAGTGCCCTCAATGCCGGTAATAAGCTGGCGTCGCTGGTAAAAGCACTGGAAGAAAGAGCGAACTAATGTGACAATTTGAAAATTAGGTAATTTGAAAATGATGTTTTTTATGACTCGCAGATCATTTTCAAATTTTCAAATTGATCCATTTTCAAATTAATTATCCCGGCCTGAGGATAATATACAACCAAATTTTTTTAATGACTCCGCCGGAGCACAGGCAATGAAGGCGGAAAAAATTTGAACACAATGGCAGATTTAAAAGCATTCGCTGAGCAGTTGGTAAACCTGACAGTGAAAGAAGTAAACGAACTGGCAACTATTTTAAAGGACGAGTATGGCATTGAACCTGCTGCAGCCGCGGTAGCAGTAGCTGCCGGTCCTGCCGCAGGGGGCGCTCCCGCCGCTGAAGAAAAAACCTCTTTCAATGTGGTATTGAAAGCTGCCGGCGCTAACAAGCTGGGCGTAGTGAAGATCGTAAAAGAATTGACCGGATTAGGTCTGAAGGAAGCGAAAGACCTGGTGGACGGCGCACCCAAGGCCGTTAAGGAAGGTGTTGCCAAAGCTGAAGCTGACGATGTTGCAGCCAAGCTGAAGGAAGCCGGAGCTGAAGTGGAAATTGCGTAATTACCGGATCATTCCGTACATAGTTAAAGCCATCCCCCGGGATGGCTTTTTTAATGGGGATTGCCGGAGGATTTACAAAACCAGGTAGCCGGTTTGGGTACACAAGGCAATAACCCGGAAGAAATACCTGGCTTGATAGAGAAGCTTTGCAGCCGCGGAAGTACATCGTTGTTGAATATGCCTCTCTACCGTTGGGCTATGGTTATAAGAGGACTTAATAATAAAATATTCGCGGTAATTATTTCTACGAATAATGTGTCACAGGGTTTCCAACCTTTTGAAGGTTGGAAACCCTGTATCATAATTAATCCATGCTCTTCAAAGACAACAAACCTTGACTGTGTGATCGGGTGAAGGAGCGTCTATCGCTTGTTACTTCGTTCGCGCGAATTGCCGGTTAATTACCGCACCGTTAAACCGGTGGGCGCCGAGTTGTTTATTGACCGGCTTGATCCATGCTTCGGAGGCCCGGCGTGGAGCGATATTGGAAAAACTGCCCTTGCTGATGTAATTCAATACGCTGCCCAGGCAGTCTTCCGATACATCACCCCATTGCTTGTCCAGTCCGTCATTTACAATCGCATCCGGTGTCATACCGTTAAAATAATTGCCTTCCCCGTTTCTATTAACACTTCGGAATGAAACGGGGAAGAGATACCAATCTCCGTCGGGAATACCAAAATAACCCACCGGCTTACCATAAGTATCTCCACCCACCAGTTTCACATCCATATAGGGTTTCAGGCTATTGATCAGCAATTCACTTGCCGAGGCGGTATTCGTTGCCGTTATAAAGAATATCCGGGAAAGATCAAGCGCACCTTTTTTCGTATAATAGATAGTGGTATCGTAATACCTGCTGTATTTGTCATTAAACTCTTCTGTAAGCATAACGCTTCCGTTTCCCGAAGCCGGCACCAGGTAGTTGGCCAGCTCGTTCTGCAAGTCAACGTATCCCCCACTGTTGTATCGCAGATCCACTATCAGTTCATTCACTTCTTTGCCGATAAAATCATTAAACAAGGCGCCGAACCGGTTCTTCACCGTAGTGATGTCTCCTAAAAAGGAATTAAATACCAGGTACCCCACCTTTTTCGAACCGGTATTGTAAACCGTATCTAATAAAAAAGGCTGGGAAGTATAAATTGCCGCTTCCAATGTGATCGTGGTGTCGGTGTTATCCGGCCGCCTGAAAATAAATTCCGTTTCGGAACTGTTAAATACGGCCGCAGCGATCCTGTCAATAGTGGCGTCTTCCGTATTAATGGTGGCATTCCCGTCAACCGACAATATGCGCCAGCTCCTGGTTATGCCTGCGGCTGCAGCGGGTGATGCAGGTTCAACATAAGACACCCTAAGGTCATTGACCGCATTAAAAAATATACCCAGTCCGAAGTCTCCGCTGATGCCGGCGCTTACATCATCCCATTCCGATTGCCGGATCGCGAAGCTCCATTTATCCACCGGATCACTAAAGCCGGATTCGGTGCTGTACGCACGGATTGCTTCCATTACGCCATCGGGATCATTATAGCTTTGCAGGTTAAGGCTGGCCGGAAGATATTTGTACCAAAGATAAATTTCCTGCGCATATGCCCATGCCGTGTCATTCACCTCGCTGTTGGCGATTGCTGTGACGGTGGTATCCGTATGGTTGACAGCGCTGTCGGTAAGCTCTTTTTTACAGGAAGAAAAGAACAGCAATGCTCCCATTCCGCAACCCAACAGGATGTTTCTTTTGAGGGATATTGTAAGAATGCAACTAATAAACCCGGTTTTGAACATAAGAAAAAATTAAAACAGGTAACAAAATAATTTGCCGTTAAGTTGGTATCCTTTCTATCCGTCCGGGATAACCCGAAACGCAGTCATCTGGTTTCTTATCCAATATTATTTATCTGCCGCCGGGTCCGCCGCCAGGGCCTGCGCTGCCGCCTGCGGTAGTTACCATGGCGGTAGTTGTGAAGGTAGTGCCGGCCTTTGCACCGCTTTTTTCGTAAGTGCCGCTGGTATATAAGCCGTTGATATCAACGCCGTCCGTAACAGACCCGCCGGTATATATAGTATAGGAAATGCCGGACACTAATTTGGGGCTTGAAAACAACATCGTGTTATAAGTACGCGGAATAAGGAAAGTAAGCGCTTCCGCCGAACCGTCGGTGGCTTCAATATGGATCAAGTGATTAGCTGAACCGCCGTCCAGGCGTACAGCCCTTTGTGTGCTTACATTTTCAGTGGGCATGCTGGTAGCGCCGCCGATGCCCACCGCTACGCCGCCGGTGATTTTAAACGTATTGTTGTCGCAATCAAAACCTTCTTCCGGATTGCCGGCGCCTACTGCAATGGTTTTACCGCCGGTGATCGTGAGCGTACCGTTGGAATCAATACCATCGTTCGTTTGACTATATATGTACAGGGTGCCTCCGTTGATATATAAAGCTGTTCCCGCATTTAACCCGTCATCGTAGGCATTGATGTTCAGTATGCCGTCGTTGATGGTTAACGTACTCTTGCTTTCAATACCTTCTCCTTCGGTTGTTGTAATATCAAAAGTACCACCGTTTATGGTTACATAAGGGTCAATGGTATTGTCTGTTGTGTATGAGGCGGCAATACCATCGTCGCCGGTATTGATGGTAAAGTTACCATCGTTGATCACAATAAACCCTTCTTCACATTCGATGCCGTCACTTGCAGCTGTGATGTTCAATGTGCCGCCATCCACTATAAACGCGTCGTTGCTGTGGATACCGTCTTTAACGGCGCCGCTGACGGTAATATTTCCACTCCGGACGCGGATATAATCGTCGCTTGCAATGGCGTGCTTGTAGTTGCCTCGTATCGTGAGGGCGCCATTGCCGCTGAAAATCAATTGTCCTTCACTGAAAATAGTGCCCTTCATATCTTCACCTTCCGTGCCAACGACATAAGAAGTTCCATCCGCCAATGTATTAGTAGTATTATCTGCCAGCACCACAAACACTCTCTTCTTGGATTGTATGTTGATGGCAGGTCCGTCGTTGTTGGTAATATTAACTCCATTTAAGGTGAGTTGAAATTTATTATCGCTGTATATTTTTACAGAGCCGTTGGCTGTAGTGCCGGAAATTTCGTACGCCACCGCCTTCACCGTTGAGGTAATGGTAATATCGTCTCCGCTTTGCGTGATGGTAACGCCATTGCCTGAAAGAGGATTATCTATCGTGGCGCCGGTTTCGAAAGCAATGGAAACCGTGGTGGTAAAGGACGAATTTTCAAGCAGGTCGTCCGCGTCATAAGCGTTGCCGGTATTGCCTTCCACGGCGGCAGTAGCCGTTGATATTTCCTCAATGCTAATACTGCCGGTTGTAATGATATTATCCGCAACGGCCTTGTCTTTTGAACAGTCTGTAAAAATCACAGCGGTTAAAACTGCTATAAAGCCTGTCGTCACCCACTGCTTTCCGATAAATATTTTTCTTTTCATATTGCTTTTTTTTCGGTGCAAGGTTATGAAACCCTAAGCCCGGATCAAAATGAGATAGGTGAATCCCGGATACGTGCCGGTAAAGGTCTTAAAGAGGTGTTAACTACGTTTTGCCCACTGAAGAAGTTGTGCTGAATAGCGTTCACTTACCGGGAGCGTTGTACCATTCGTCAGAATGATCTTACGGCCCGATAAGGATGAAATAAAACTTGTGGAGACGATATAGCTGCGGTGTATGCGCATAAATTGGCCCGCAGGAATATCTGCAGATATCTTTTTTAGCGACATCAGGGTCATCACCGGTTTCCCGGTGGATAGATGGATTTTTATATAATCATCGAGACTTTCAATATAAATGATATTATCCAGGTCAATTTTCACCATGCGGTATTCGGAATACACGAAAATATGGTCTGAACCTGCGTTGTCATGCCGGGTCTTATAATATAGGGTTGCCTTACGAACGGCTTTTTCAAACCGTTCGTAACTAAAGGGTTTTAGCAGGTAATCCACTGCCTCCAGGTCAAACCCCTTCACCGCAAATTCTTTGTAAGCAGTAGTGAAAATAATGATTGGTTTCGATTGGATACGACTGACCAGGTCAAGACCATTCATATCGGGCATGTCAATATCAACAAACAGTATATCGGGCGGGTGCAGATTTATATACTCAAGCCCCACTATGGCATTGTCGAAAGCTTGGAGGAGACGGATATCATTTTGCCGCCTGCAATATTGCTTAATCACTTCAAGCGCCAGGGGTTCATCGTCTATGGCTATGGCTTGTAACTTCATTTGTAGAAATTAAGGCTGAGCGTTGCCCAACTCTAAAATTACTGTAAATATCCCGTTGTCTTCGCTGATCTGCAATTTGTGTAAACCGGGATAAAGCAGTTCCAGTCTTTGTTTCACATTGATCAGCCCGATACCGTCCCGGTTGTCATTTTTTCTAATGACGGCATTCCGGGTTTTGAGACTTATACCCTTTTCGTTTACATGAATGGCGATGCTGGCCTTAGTGGAGGTATGATTACTGATACCATGTTTGAAAACATTTTCAATAAAAGCCATCAGGATCAGCGGAGCTATTTTAACATTTCCATATTTACCGGTCACACTGTAATCAAGCGTAGAATTTTTACTCAGTCTTAATTTTTGTAATTCAATGAAATCATTGATACACCCGATCTCTTTTACTATGGGCACAAAATCCTCCTTTGCTTCATCCGTTACATATCGCATTATATTAGACAACCGTAATATCCCGGATGCCGTATTTTCGTTTTTGGTAATAGCCAGCGCGTAAATGTTGTTGAGGGTGTTAAACAAAAAATGAGGGCTTACCTGCACTTTTAAAAATGCCAGTTCTGCTTTTACTTTCTGGATCTCCACCAGGGCTTTATTCCTTTCTGTAATACGCCATTGCTTTGCCAGCACCAGCATAGCGCCGGCCGCCATCGCCATGAGGAATAAGATCAGGCTGAGGAGATCAATCCGGAATTGCTTTTGGAGCATCGCAGGCCGGTTCATAAACGCACCGGGGGGTGGCGTTGGCCGGTTGTTTCCCTGGAAACCAGGTCGCAGGGGAAACATCCGGTCGGCCACGTTATGGGGGTGCATTTGCATCATTGCGTTTTCACGGGCGCGACGTATTAGCTGCTCAAATGGCCGCGCATAAAAACAACCGGCGAACAGGGCAATGGCTATAAGGGTATAGACTAAATAATGCTTCTTTAAAACAAGATAAGGCATCAACACGTACAGGTTGAGATAAAACACTCCCATATAAAAAAGAATGAATATCAAAAAGGGTACCGATAATATGATCTGCATCCAGCTTCCGTCGCCCCTGACATTGTTGAGGAAAGAGGTGATGAGAAACGCGAAGAGCAGCCAACCACCGACATGTGTGTATATGGTAAGCCTGTTCCTGTTCATACCAAAACAAACTTAGTATTTTTCATTGCTATTGATCGGGCTTTGTTTTATAAAATATATCCCAATTTTGGCTCCATCTGTCGCATTCCGGTTGGTGGCCTACCGACCGGAGGCGAATTATATGGACGTCCGGGAAAAGAATAAATGCGCCCGTTTTATAATCAATAATATTTAATCCCTTTGGTGTACCAGAAATCTTTATAAGAAAGCGTAAGCGTAATTTTGCCGTATCGCTCCTCTATTAAATTCTTTTCCCTGGTTCCCCTTATCCCGTATTCAAGAGCAACCAGGTAACTTAGGGTACTTCTTTTGGAATTAAACCCGATACCTGCCGAAACGCCCATGTCTTTCAACTGCCGCCCGTATATCTGCAGGTAAGAATCAGAATAAAACAGCCCTCCCTGGTAAAACATTTTTTCTACGGTTACGGGCCATACCTGCTTCGATTTTGAATATTCAAAACCAACTGAAGCCCTCCTGCTGTTTAGCAATGCATAGCCTACCCCGTTGTATCGCAGCGCCGACCAGTTTTGATAGCGGTAGTCGGCCGCCAGCGTCAACTGTTTGTCTTTAGTGAGCGCCAGCCCCAGTCCTACGGATTCCGGCAATCTGAAATAGTCGTTTTTAGTGACTTCATTATGAATGGAGATTTCATCGGCTGACACATCCGTAGTGTATTCTGCTGCAAGATTGGTTTTAGCCGCATAGGTGGCGCCCAGGGTCATATCCCATTTTTTATTCAGCTTTGTATAATATTGTACTCCGTAGTTCAGATAGAGGTTGCGGAGAAAAATATTCTTTGTCGTAGTGAGTTCATCTGTGGCGCTGGTACCGGAAAGCGTTTCCGTTTGTGTCAGTGATCCCATCAAATACGCGGTTGTAATCCCCACGGAAAAATGCTTGCCCAGCTTAAACCCGTTATCCCAGTAAAACTGGTTTACACCGCCATTGCCTTCGTAATCCGCATAGGAAAACACATTGGTGCCCTGGATGCTTTTTTTACCCGAAAAACTATAGTTGGCTGTGCTAAAAGGCATGAGTCCCACACTGCTACCCCACCATTTTTTTATCTGCATACCCAAACTGAAGCGGCTTACGCTAAAATCCCTGGTCTGGTTAATGGAGCCATTTAAACTATTGGCATAATAAGTAACAAACTTACCTCTCGCGGCGGCTTCCACCATAAAAAACTGTTCCTGCAGCTCCGAAACGGAGGCGGGATTGTTGTGCGTCAGATAGCTTTTATTGCGATAGGCAATGCCGGTATTGGCCATTCCGGATGTCCGGTTAAAATAGCTCTCTTCTATATCGCCTATACCGAGTATGGAGTAGGGCGAACTGTTGTTTTGCGAATATCCCGTGTGTATAGCCGTTAGTATGAATCCAACGATAAAAAAAATTTTTCTCAACGATTCCGTTTTTGTTTGAACAATAATTATTGTTGCACAGATATATAATACATTTTCAGCTTCACTCCTCCCGTGCCCGTATTGTTATCATCCACAACCAGCCTGTTCAGCTTTGTGTTGTATTCGGGCGAAGGGGGTGCAAATATCAATCCATTGGTATGATCCGTATTGTTCAGGATCTCGGATTGCATATAGGCGGTTACGTCATAAGTATAGCGCGTATCTTCACCATACAGCCAGTCAGTTATTAAATCGCCATACTGAATACTCTGCGACCCGGTATTGCCCATTACGGATAGGTATCCGCCTAATTGATTATTGACATCGGTTGTTGAGGCTACCAGTTGGGGAGGCAGCATATAATTACTGCTGTAGCTACCTTTGGACGGCGAAATAGTTAATTCCGCTTTCATAATTTTTATGTAATCGCTCCGGGCCAGCAGAGAACGCAAAGTAGGGAACCTCATTTTCAGCAAGACGCCTGTGAGCGGTTGTATGTATGCAGAGCCGGCAGTAAGGGCGGATGCTGTTTCCCTGGTTTCGGGAATCGCAATATCCAACGCTGTGCCGCTTCGGTCGTATTGTATCCGGTTAAACTGTTTGTTTCTTGACGTTAAAACGAAGTCAATGTATTTTTCTTCCACGTATGGATTGGATTCGTGATAATAAAGGCGCACGGTAATGCTATCCGAAAAGCCATATATAGCGGCATTCATATTATTGTCGCCGGGGCTGACCCTGATCCCCTTAAAATACTGTTCAAAGTCGGCGCTGGTTTGTATTTCCATAGATTTTGACCGGATCAGTTCAAATAATTCCTGCCCCTTTGTATCGCTCAAGCGGATCTTCACGCTGTCTTTTAAAGAGGGGCGGACCGATACAACGGAAGATCCGAGCGGTGTGGTATATACGGGGAAATTACTCCTGTTGTATAAATAAGTTTTGTCTTCACCAAACTCAATCAGGGAAGAGAGCTCATGTATATTGAAACGCTGGGCAACAGAGGTATCTCCGTAATAAGAACTGTCGCTCCTCATTTGGAACACCAGGGAGTCGTAGATGGCCGAAATATGCATGTCAGGCATTGCAGACGGAGATGCGAGTACAAAAAAAGAGGATACCGTCATTTTACCAAACACGGGATCGTTATAACTCCCGGCCATAACAATTCCCGATTGCGAGGTGGGTACAGAGTCGCGGAAAATGGTAGAAAGCACCGGGGTGATCGTATCTACCATTACTATATTGGTTATGCCGGCATCTATGAACTGCTCCCCGAATTGTATATAGGCTTTTTTACATCCCGTTGTATATATTATACAACCTAAAATACCTGCAGTACATATTAATTTTCTCATAACTTTAATTACAAACAACGGCACATTAATAGTTTAGGGATGCAATATTATCCGTATTCACTGTTAGTAATTTGTTAGTGTGTACAGAATACGAAGATTCATATACAGGAAGCTTTTTTTTATAGATGAACGCGCACCGGATGCCGTCATATCTTGAAAGCAGACGGATGCCCGGGATGATCCCTGATGAAAGTTGCTTGTTCGCCACTTTTGTAGCATGAACAACGGGTTAGTATGTGAAAAAGCGCCGTTCGTCTATGAATAGTTGTTGCTGTTACATTTTAACGATTTTGCCTTTTTGCTTTCGGATAGTTTAGCGGCAAACTTTTGAAAATGAAAGCAAAATTCTTATGGGTACCTGTTACAATCCTCAGCTCTTTTTTCTCATCCTGTACCAAAAGCTCCGATACGGATAATTCAACTAAGGGTAACTGGATCACCCGGTCTTCTGTTGAGGGAGTAGCCCGTAGTGAAGCGGTGGCATTTACGATCGGCAATAAAGGATATATCGTTACGGGATACGATGGAACAAAGCGACTGAAGGACCTATGGGCATACGACCCCGATTATAATTTCTGGCAACAGAAAGCCGAGTTTCCCGGAACGGCAAGAAACAACGCCGTTGGTTTTTCCATTGGTGAGAAGGGTTACATAGGCACCGGTTTTGACGGGTATAATAAGTTGAAAGATTTTTGGGAATATGATCCGGCTACGGATGAATGGACACAAAAAGCCGATTTCGGCGGCTCCGGCAGGTACAACGCCGTGGCTTTCAGTATTGCAGGGAAAGGATATATCTCCACCGGCTTTGACGGCAATTACCTGAAAGATATCTGGGAATATGACCCGAGCGATGGCGCCGAAGGAAAATGGACGCAAAGGGTGAGCATGAGCGGTGAAAAGCGGATGGGAGCTGTGGCGTTTGTGCATGATAATAAAGCTTATGTATGCACCGGCACCTACAGTGGCGGCACAACGAACGATTTTAACGTATTTGACCCGGCACAGCCGGAGGGACAGGCCTGGAGCATGCGGCGAAAGATCAGTAATGTAAGCGATTCAAGCTATGATGATGACTATACGATCGTTCGCAGCAAAGCGGTTGCTTTTGTGATGAATAATAAAGCCTACGTCTGCTGCGGTGAAAACGGGGGCACTTATAGAGACACCTGGGAATACGATTTTGCCACCGACCTGTGGGAAAGCAAAACGCCTTTTGAAGGAGCCTCGCGAACGGGCGCGTCGGCGTTCGCCATCAATAACCGGGGATTTGTTTTGCTGGGTAAAGGCAGCGCCACCAGTACCCTGCAATATGAAGATATCCGCGAGTTTTTCCCCGACCAGGAATACAATGAAAATGAAGACCAGTAGGTATCGCATTTTATTGATCGTGTCGTTGTCGGTGATGACGGTAACAGGGTTATATACTGTTATGCACGATACCACCCGGGGAAACGATTTACTGAAAGTAGAAGTCGTATCTTTCAGAATACCGGGAGGATGGGGTTATGAAATAAAAGTGGACCATAAAACTTATATCCGTCAGGAAACCATACCTGCCTTAACCGGAGATCATAAGTTCCTGTTGGAACAGGACGCTTTAAAAACAGGGAACGCTGTAATGAAAAAATTACTCAACGGTGAAAACCCCTCCCTGTCGTATGAAGAAATAATGGCGCTGGGACTGCATTCAACAGTCTTCATCCCTTAAACCCTCAGGAGTATTTTTCTATAATGCTGAAGAAATCGTTCCTATAGCTGTTGCCTATAGGAACGGTTTTTTTCCCGATGGTAATTTCATTTTTAGAAATAGAATCCACGTGAAATAACGACACCACAAATGAACGGTGTACCCGCACAAAATTTTTTTCAGGTAAACGTGCCTGGAATCTTTTTAGATTTTGCAGCGTTAATACCGGCTGGCTTTTATCGGCAATATATATTTGGGTATAGTCTTTCATGCCTGCACAGTACATAATGTCTTCCAGCCGTATTTTTATGATTTTATATTCAGATTTTACAAACACGAAATCGTGTGGCGCAGGGGCGTTAAAAGCAGTGTTGGTGTTGCTTCCGGGCGGATTGTTTTTGATCATGTAAAAGGCATTATATCGGGAACAAAAATTGATGAACGCGGTAAATTTCCATATCAATGCGCAGTATTGCCTGTTAAAATCGGTCAACTACCCAAAAGAATAGGTAAACAGGGAAAGAAATTCCGGACGGAGATAGGTTTCGGGTGCAGGAATGCGGCGTAAAATGAGTGGCCTGGCTGCTGCCGGGGCGTTCATCTTTTCTGGCATAGCTCTGGCGCATAGATGTAGCCGTTAGTAGCCGGGATTGCTGTGCGACGGCTTAGTCATCCTGTCTTTCCCCACCGCCGCGATTGTTGTTTAACAATTTGAAGTCGGCCTTGCCGAACCTGTAGCTAAAGGTGAGCCGGAAGGTTCTCACGTTCCATCGCCTGTAGGAATCCTGGTAAAAAGTTTCCGTATCATAGATGGTACCCCAGCGCCGGGAGTTAAAGAGATCATTGATCCCTAAGGTAATGGTGCCCCGGTTCTTTTTTAATATGTCTTTGCGGATGGCCAAATCAACGCCCGACTGAGAAAGTCGTTTACCCTGGGGAATCACCCGGGGCGACTCATAGCTGCCCATCACCTGGAAACTCAGGTTGTGCAATACCTTATTATCCGTTTGTATTTTATAATTAGCGGTAAGCCGCGCATTCCAGTTAAACCCTTCATTGCTTAAATCCATATTATTGATATGGGCATTCACCTTCCGGTATTGAAAATTCATGGTAGGGGTTATGTCAATGCCTGCATCCGTTTTGTATTGCAGCGTCAGTTCGGCCCCGTACCGGTTGGTGGTGCTGGCGTTTACCCAGGTGTTTAAGATGGCATTGGGATCTACAGCCGCATTTTGCATTTGTTTATATTGATCGGTAGTAATCGTATCGCTGTATTGGGTTATATCGTTCGGATTGTTTCTCCAGAATAAAACGCCCAAAAGATTGCCGCCGTTAAAGCCCTTACTGTAATTCAATTCAACCGAGTTGATAAACTCCGGCTGCAGTTGCGGATTTCCCTGCCGTATATTAAGCGGATCACTGATCTCAATGTGGGGATTCAATTGCCAGAAATTAGGCCGTCTCACTCTCCTCGAAAAGTTGACCTGTATTTCATCTTTTTCGCCCACCTGGTGGGTGAGGAAAAGGCTTGGGAACAGGGCATTCCATATATTTCCGAGTGATTTGGGGTATTGATAACCAAACTTAAAGGAACTGTCAATCAATTCCCCGTCAAACCTCGAATATTCCGCTCTCAAGCCTGCCTGGAAGGAGAAGGTTCCCAGCTTTTGGGAATAGGTACCATATATCGCATCTATATTTTCTTTGTACCTGTAGTTGTTGCTCAACGGCAGCTTCACTTCCTCCCCGTTATCGTATCCGAAAACATTATAGTAACTCTTGAAATCATTAAAATAGGCTCTTATTCCCGCTTCAAATTTTGCATTCTCACCCATAGGATGAACATAATCGGTTTGGATGGTAACCTGGTCGTTGTTGCCTCCCCCGTTGTTATTTACAGTGGCAGATGGTTTATACACGGCGCCATCCGGATAAAAATAGTTGTTGATGATAGAAGAATTTGAAGTGGCATTTCCGTAATTATAAGTAATATCGGCGCTCAGTTCCCTGCCTTCCTGGGGGAAGGTATGTTTATAAGTAGCCCGGGTACTGTTGCGATTCGATTTCCAGTCGCCGGTTTCATCACGATCTCCGTAATACAGGAGCGCTTTGTCTTTGTCCAGGTATTCCTGTTGTTGATTTCCGTCTGTTCCAGAATTACCACCTCCCAGTCGTTGAATAACCGAAATCGTATTGCGGTTGTCCATAAAGAAGTCAATCCCGAAATTGATATAGCGGTATTTTCTGAGGCGGTTACTGATGGAATATTGGTTGAAGAAATCTTTTGTAACACCGCTCGCTTTATTTTCACGAAAAGCTTCGCCTTTGGTTTTTCCTCCCGATTGGAAATAGCCGCCGCTGGTGAAAAAATTAAATTTTCCCTGACGTAAATTCAGGCTGAGGCTTCCATTGAGAACTTTTGGCGTACCTGCGGATACGCTGGCGATCCCGTTCAGCCCGAAGCGCTTTTCTTTTTTAAGCACCACATTTATAATACCTCCCGAGGTGGAGGCGTCAAATTTAGCTGATGGATTGGTGATCAGCTCCACTTTTTCAATATTGTCCGCCGGTATCTGATCCAGTGTAAGAATGGTAGGACGCCCGTCAACATATATCTGGGGAGTGGCGTTGCGCAGTTCCACATTCCCGTCAATATCAACGGATACCGAAGGGATATTCTTCAGCACGTCTTCCGCCGTTCCACCCGTAGCTGTTAAACTCTTCGAAACATCAAAAACTTTACGGTCAATACCCATCTGCAAGGCCGGCGGGGTGGCCGTAATAGTTATACCGGTCAGTTGTTTAATGGCGGTATGAAGCGTTATATTTCCCAAATCTTTTTCATAGCGCCCGCTTTTGCCGGGAACGGGTGTAATGGTTTGTTCATAAGGTTCATAACCGATAGCCGATATCACCAGCCTGAAATTCTGATTGGTTGAGATATTGGAAAAATTGAAATTACCATTAGACCGGGTAAGCATGCCGTTCAATAAGCTGTCCGTGTCTGCAAGATAGATCTGAACAGAAGCTGCTCCTATGCCTTTGCCCGTGTTTTCATCCACCAGTTTCCCGTAAATTCTGTTGGAGACGATTTGCACGATGGGAGCGTCTTCCTGTGGTATCGGCTCCGGTTCCTGGGCTTTAGCGCTTACTGTTAGAAAAATAAAACCAAGTATAGGAATAAAGAATTTCATGCTTTGAAGATTGATCTGGTCAAGGTTTATTAGGTTTATGGGGTCCGGATACCATAGGACAGCAGAGAAATTTTTCCGGCTAATGCTGGCAAACAGGTGTAAACTCAAGGGTGCCAAAGGTACGTGTTTATGTGCCTCGTCATTGCCGGTTGGGCTTTTAAAACGGAGATGTTAAAGGAATTTAACAGGGAGAAATATAATCACCGGTGACTTTTTGCAACGGGATTTTAAGGGCTTTGGATCATGCAGGTCGTAAAAAAGTATGGTATCATTTGATGCCGGTTATTGGGGTACCCCACCATCAACGAAATATTCCTGTTTTCTCAATAGGCCGCAGGTTACAAAGCCGGCTCAGGTGAACAAATAGTGCTCCTTATCGTCCATAAATGTGCCGGCCGGCAAAGTGTTCACGGATAACCGGGAAAGACACAGATAATTTTCATCGGCGAAAATCTGAGGTATCGGTGAGCCACTTTAAGGTTAACATTACATTAGTAAGGATGCAGCCGCTTTGTCCACAAACCAATGCAGGTTGCCCGAAACGGGTTGTATGATCTGAGACGGGTAGAGGTCAACGTTAGAAGTCCCTTCCAATACCTGGTGCAGCGCCTTTGCCTTATTGGCGCCGAAAGTCAGGAATGCTACCGCGGTTGCCCTGTTTACGATGGGCGCTGTGAGCGTAATACGATACATTTTTTGAGACTCCAGGTAGAACGCTTTCACCCACGCTTCTTTTTCATGGATCACTTTTGTGCCGGGAAAAAGAGAAAGGGTATGCCCGTCATCGCCCATACCCGACAATACGAGATCGAAACTGTTGCCCTGCTTACTAAAATATTCGTGAAGGATCTTTTGGTATTCCTGCGCGGATTGTTCCGGTTCAATATCGGTGCGCATAACGTGTACCTGGCCGGGCGTTACCGGCACCTTATTTAATAAATGTTCGTAGGTCATTTTTGCATTATTCCGGTCGTCGTTAAATGGCACGGCACGTTCATCCCCCCAGAAAATATGCAGTTTTTCCCAGGCGATCCGTTCCTGATAAGGGCCAGAAGCCAGCAACTCATACAACAACTTTGGAGAATTACCGCCGGTAAGCACCCATGTAAACCGATCCTTTGTCTGTAAGGTCGTTTCGATGGTTTGGGTTATCCATTCAGCAAGAGATTGAGATAAAGCTTGCGGATCTTTTTCAATATGGATCATGAAAACGATTATTTTCCGGTTGGTGAAGGACACCAACCGGTAGTTGAAATTTTGATTTTCCGGTCGGTAGTGGATTTTACAGGCGGGGATTACCCGCCTGCGAAAAAATCCTGAAAAATTATTTTTAAAAAATGATAAGGTAGGTTTGCCCGATATTTTTATTGAAGTGAAAACTTTATAGTTTCCCCACCTTTATATCCTCCACTACCGTTGGATCAAGGAGCGTGGTAACGTCTCCCACCTTATCCGGTTCTCCCTCGGCTATTTTACGTAAAATACGACGCATGATCTTGCCGCTTCTCGTTTTCGGCAAACCCTTCACAAATTGTATCTTATCGGGTTTGGCGATAGGGCCGATAAGACGCGAAACGGTTTGTGTAATATCCTGCCGTGTACGCTCTTCATCACCGTGCATGCCCGACACGATCACATAGGCATAAATGCCCAGCCCTTTGACGGGATGGGGGAATCCCACTACCGCGCTTTCCACCACGTTCACGTGCATATTGATGGCATTCTCTATTTCGGCTGTGCCGATACGATGACCGCTTACATTCAATACATCATCTACCCTGCCGGTGATACGATAATTACCTTCGTCATCTTTCAGTGCGCCGTCGCCACTGAAATACAAACCGGGATAAGGAGCGAAATACGTAGTGCGGCACCGTTCATGGTCTCCGTAGGTGGTTCTCAACATCCCCGGCCATGGCGCTTTCATACACAAATTTCCCTTGTAGTATCCCTCTTCATTTTTTTCGGTAACTTCTTTTCCGTGGTCATCAACCAATATCGGCTGAACGCCGGGCAAAGGAAGGGTTGCCCAGGATGCTTTGGACGGAGTAATACCAGCGAGTGTGGAAATCAGAATGCCGCCGTTCTCGGTCTGCCACCAGGTATCTACGATCGGGCAACGTTTCTTACCAACATTTTCAAAATACCAGTTCCATGCTTCTTCATTAATTGGCTCTCCAACCGATCCCAGCACTTCCAGAGAAGAAAGATCTTTATCTTTTAAGGGTTCCAGTCCGTATCCCATCAGGCTGCGGATAGCGGTAGGCGCTGTATAAAGCGTATTTACCTTGTATTTGTCAACGATATCCCAAAACCGGCCTGCATCCGGCCAGGTGGGAATCCCTTCAAACATCAGGCTGGTAGCGCCCGCGCTTAAAGGTCCGTATAAAATATAGCTGTGCCCGGTGATCCATCCGATATCGGCGGTGCAAAAATATACCTGCCCGGGCTGGTATTGAAAGGTGTTTACAAACGTATAATTGCACCAGATCATATAACCGGCGGTAGTGTGTACTACTCCTTTGGGCTTCCCCGTACTCCCGGACGTATATAAAATAAATAAAGGATCTTCGGCGTCCATTTCTTCCGCTTCTCCAAAACCTTCCACCGGCAGGGTATCGGTAACCTTCAGCATCTCATCTTCCCACCAAACATCGCGCCCTTTGATCATACTTACCGGGATCCTGGTACGCGTATATACAATTACTTTTTCAACGGTTTTATTTCCTACAAGGGCATCATCCACCACTTCTTTCAGCGGAATACTTTTGCCGCCGCGATATGCGCCATCGCAGGTAATAATACATTTGGCTTTGGTATCTTCCAGCCTGTCGGCTATACTCCTGGCGGAAAATCCCCCAAAGATCACGCTGTGGATAGCGCCTATCCTGGCACAGGCCAATACCGCATAAGCTAATTCCGGGATCATGCCCATGTAAATACATACCCGGTCGCCCTTCTTTATTCCATTATTTTTCAGCACTTGTGCAAACTGGCAAACCCGCTTGTGCAGGCGTTCATAGGTAACTACCCTGGTTCTTTCCTCAGGATCGTTGGATTCCCAGATAATGGCCGGCTTTTCCCCTAAGGTTTTCAGATGCCGGTCCAGGCAGTTCTCGGTGATATTCAGCTTTCCGCCAATGAACCACTCAATTTTAGGTTCTTTGAAATTCCAGTTCAGCACCTTATCCCATTTTTTTCTCCAGGTAAAATGCTCTGCAATTTCTGCCCAGAAAGTATCCGGGTCTTCTACACTTTTTTTGTAAGCGTCTTTGTATTCATCTATACTTTTTAACTGATAAGGATATGACATATCGCAATGCAATTTAGTTTCTAAAAGGGAGGGCTAAGTTAGCTACATTCGCTTAAATATAAATATGAAGTCCTTATTTTTGTTGTATGTCTATCCGGGTGAATGATCTGTATAAAGAATATGGAGAGCAAAAAGCGGTCAACGGGATTTCGTTTTCAGTTAATAAAGGAGAGATCGTAGGATTCCTGGGACCCAATGGGGCCGGGAAATCCACCACGATGAAAATCCTGACCGGTTATCTAAAACCAAGTGCGGGGGAAGCGATCGTGTGTGGACTGGATGTGGGTACACATCCATTGGAAGTGAAGAAAAAAATCGGTTACCTGCCGGAATCTAATCCGTTGTATTTCGATATGTATGTAAAAGAGTACCTCAGTTTTATAGCGAGGGTACATAGAATCCCACAGATAAAGAAGTCCGTTAGTCAGGTTATTGAAATGGTGGGACTGGGAGCGGAGCAGAAGAAAAAAACCGGGCAACTTTCCAAAGGGTACAAACAAAGAGTAGGGTTAGCTGCCGCCTTGATTTATGACCCGGAAGTGCTGATCCTGGATGAGCCTACCACAGGACTGGATCCCAACCAGATCATAGAAATAAGGGAAGTGATCAGACAGCAGGGTAAAGACAAAACCGTTTTGTTTTCATCTCATATCCTGCAGGAGGTGGAAGCTATTTGCAGTCGCGCTATTATCATAAATAAAGGAGTATTGGTGGCCGATGACTCCATTGCGGCGCTCCGGGAGCTTAAAGGGAAGACGCAACATCTGCTGGTGGAATTTGCCCACGAGGTAAAGCCCGAAGTATTCACCCCGGCTTTTGAATCCGCACAGATCCAGGTTTTGTCCGGATCAAAATATCGTTTTATTGCGGACAACCCGGAGCTGCTCCGCCGCAAATTAAGAGACCTGGCGCTTCAATTCGACCTCGATATTATGACCATGCAAACAGAAAGCCAAAGCCTTGAAACGATATTTAAAGAACTAACCGGGAACAATGAAGAATAATTGTGCTTAGCTTTGCGGGCAAAATTGAAAATCTTTTCTTTGCAGAAACAATCAGTTATAAATTTATTAATATGAGTTTGATATCGGAGATTCATGCCAGACAAATTTTAGACAGCCGGGGAAATCCTACCATTGAAGTGGATGTAATTACAGAAAATGGAATTCTTGGACGGGCCGCGGTGCCCTCGGGGGCCTCCACCGGAAAGCATGAAGCTGTGGAACTGAGGGATGATGACAAGAAAGTGTACCAGGGCAAAGGCGTATTGAAAGCAGTAAGCAACGTGAATAATATCATTGCCGAACAACTGTTAGGGGTGGATGTTACCCTGCAGGCACAAATAGACCATCTGCTGATAAAAACCGATGGCACGGAAAACAAGGGCAACCTGGGCGCCAACGCTACGCTGGCCGTTTCGATGGCGGTGGCCAAGGCGGCAGCCCAGGAAAGTAACCTGCCTTTGTACCGGTACCTGGGAGGCGTGAATGCTACGGTATTACCGATGCCCCTGATGAATATCCTGAACGGTGGCGTACACGCCGATAATAAGATAGATTTCCAGGAATTTATGATCGTGCCGGTGGGCGCTTCCTCTTTTAGCGAAGGTTTACGTTGGGGCGTGGAAGTATTCCATAACCTCAAATCTGTTTTAAAGAAAAAGGGTTATAGCACCAATGTAGGCGATGAAGGCGGCTTTGCGCCCGATATTCAAAGCAATGAGGAAGCGATAGAAACAGTGCTGCTGGCCATTGAAGCGGCAGGCTATAAAGCGGGTGAGCAGGTAGCTATTGCGATGGATGCTGCCAGTACGGAAATGTTTGATGAAGCCACCCAATCGTATAAATTTTATAAAAGCAGCGGAAAAACCATCAGCAGCGACGAAATGGTAGCCCATTGGAAAAACTGGGTAGAAAAATATCCTATCATTTCTATTGAAGATGGAATGGCTGAAGATGACTGGAGCGGTTGGCAGAAACTTACCAGGGAAATTGGAGCGAAATGCCAGTTGGTGGGAGACGATCTGTTTGTGACAAATGTTAAACGTCTCAAAAGAGGAATTGAAGAAGGGATCGCCAATAGTATTTTAATTAAGGTGAACCAGATCGGAACGGTTACCGAAACGATCAATGCGGTGCAGATGGCTCAGGCAAAAGGCTATACCACTATTATGAGTCACAGAAGCGGGGAAACCGAAGACACTACCATTGCCGACCTGGCGGTGGCATTGAATTGCGGGCAGATCAAAACCGGCAGCGCTTCCAGAACAGACCGGGTGGCAAAATACAACCAGTTGATACGAATTGAGGAAGCCCTGGGTGAAAATGCGGTATATCCGGAAGGAAAAGTTATTTTTGGGAAATGAGAGGGTTGCCGGTGGTGAGCTTTGAGCCGTGAGCATTCAGCCATGAGCTTTCAGCCACTCATCCCTTCAATCTGTTCGGGGCGCAAGTTACAGGGCTCACGGCGCAGGTTTAAGTTTGATGGTTCGTGGCTGAAGTCCGGAGTGTGTGGTTTTTAGTTTGGAGTTGGAGAGTGGGTTACAGGTTGCAGATCTCAGGTTACAGGGGCTTCAGCCATCAGCCATAAGTCTATCCGGCCTGATACCTGCAACCTATGTCCTGACACCTGATACCTGATACCTGCAACCTGAGACCTATATCCTGCAACCTGATACCTCGTATATGAAGTACCTCAAACACATACCTGCCTGGATGAAAAACAAGTACGGACTTAGTCTCCTTGTTTTCATAGTGTGGCTGGTGTTTTTTGATCATAATGATCTTTTTGTGCAGGTGAAAAGAACACATGAGCTGAAACAACTGGAAAAAGGGAAGGCCTATTATTCCGGGCAGATCGGGGAGATGCGGGAGACGCTTTCGGAGATGGACAACGATCCCGCTTCGTTGGAAAAAGCCGCCAGGGAAAAATATATGATGAAGCGGGACAATGAGGATGTATTTATTATAGAGGAAAAATAATTTTTACTTTATCCCGGGATTTCACAATATCTTTTCCCTTCTTCCGTTTTAAATGTATTCCCCCCATTGACAAACCCCTGAGAACACCATTAATCCGTATTTTCTGAATATCCTAAGAACCGTATTGATTATTGTGAATTCAAAAATGAATGGCGCATGGATATTTATACACCTGAAAACATGATACGATTTCTTTACAAAGAAACTTCCGCGGAAGAAACAGCCGCAATACAACAGGCCCTCGAAACAAACTGGTCTTTTAAAGAAAAGTTTGAAGTATTGGAACGGGCCGTTGGAGACCTCAATACGTTGCATCATTCTCCCCGTCCTTCGGCTGTTCGTGCTTTGCTCAAATACGCGGGTATCAGCAAGGAGCTGGAGCAATCCTAAGCGTATTTCCGGTTGCATAGTTTACCTTTGGGTCATTAGAACCATCTTCGATGACACGAAAGGAAAGGTATGTTTATGTGCTGGACTGGTTCAGCAGGAATGCGCCCGATGCGGCAACCGAATTAATATATGATAATCCCTACCAGTTGTTGGTCTCGGTTATCCTGTCTGCCCAGTGTACGGATAAAAGGGTCAACCTCACTACTCCGGCCCTGTTTGAAAAATATCCCTCTCCCCGCGAACTGTCGCAGGCAACCTTTGATGATGTTTTTACCCTGATAAAAAGTATCTCTTATCCCAATAACAAAGCCCGGCACCTGATAGGCATGGCCGGGTTGCTGATGGAAAAATATAACGGCGAAGTTCCACTGACCGTTAAAGAGCTGATGGAATTGCCCGGGGTAGGGAGAAAAACCGCGAATGTTATTACCTCCGTTATAGACCAGCAACCCAATATGGCGGTGGATACCCATGTTTTCAGGGTGTCGGCGCGGATAGGGCTTACGTACCGGGCCACTACCCCGTTGGCTGCGGAAAAACAACTGGTCCGTTATATCCCTACCGGACTTATTCATAAAGCGCATCACTGGTTGATATTACATGGGCGTTATATTTGTGTGGCCCGTAAACCCAAATGTGAAATCTGCGGGTTAAGGCCGGCTTGCAAATATTATCACAACGTGGTAATGAAAACGAAAACGGAGAAGAAATAACAGGAACGGTTATATATAATATTTATATCTTTGGCCGAAGAGGCTGTCTCAAAAGCGTTGTATGCCACTAAGACTCCAGGAAGCAAAGATTTGCAAAGCGCTGATTTTGTGAATCTTAGGCCCCCAATGTGCCTTCGTGGCGAATTTGGTTTACACGACTTTTGAGACGGTCTCTTTTTAAATTGCATCCCCGTGTCGCAAGTGAATGAAATTGATATGACCCAGCTCCCCAGGCATATTGCCATCATTATGGATGGAAATGGACGGTGGGCGCAGGAGAAAGGCGAAAACCGCCTTTTCGGTCATTACCAGGGAGTAGAAAGCGTCAGGGACATTGTGGAGGGGTGCGCGGAACTGGGAGTAGGCTATCTTACCTTATATGCCTTCAGTACGGAAAACTGGAGCCGTCCTGAAACGGAAGTGCAGGGTTTGATGGAATTATTGGCTCAAACCATCCGGCAGGAAGTACCCACGTTAAATAAGAATAATATTAAACTGAAGCTGATCGGAAATATAGAAAAGCTGCCGGGATATGCGCGCGACGGATTGCTGGAAGCAGTGGATCTAACGGAGGACAACGACGGACTCACCCTTATCATCGCGTTGAGCTATAGTTCCCGCTGGGAATTGGTACATGCGGTAAAAGAGATTGCCAGGGATGTAAAACTGGGGAAGATACTGCCCGACCAGATCAACGAAGAGACGCTCCGGCATTACCTTGCTACCAGCTCGGTGCCCGACCCTGAGTTGATGATCAGAACGAGCGGGGAATACCGGATCAGTAACTTCCTGTTGTTTCAGTTGGCCTACGCGGAACTGTATTTCACCGATATCCGCTGGCCGGATTTCAGGAAGCAGCATTTGTTTGAAGCCATCCTTAATTTTCAGCAAAGACAAAGGCGGTTTGGTAAAACCGGCGAACAGATCAGGCGGGAATCCGCTACAGATACGCATTAGATAAAATTAAACCTGTATTCTTTTAACAAACCTTTTCAAATAATCCCGTTAATTTGCCGGGCGAAATATATAAAACGGATGCATAGAATCTGTACGATTTTAACAGTGTTACTTGGATTAAGTATTATCTCTACTAAAACTAACGCTCAGGTATCTGATACCACTCCCGCTACTTCTGTGGATCCGGTTCTCATGGGTTTGTTTGATCAGCCCATTCCTAAAAGATATACGATAGCCGAAGTGAAAGTAACCGGCGCCCAGTATTTTGATCCCAACCTGGTTACCTCTATTTCGGGGCTGAATGTAGGAGATGAGGTAAGGATACCCGGGGGAGATAATTTTGCAAAAGCGATAGAAAAATTATGGGGACAAAACCTGTTCGCCGATATAGAGATTTACATTACCAAAGTAGAAGGAGACAGGATTTGGGTGGAAATAGCCGCGGTGGAACGGCCCCGTCTTTCCAAGCTGATCTTCCGGGGTATCCGGAAATCAGAGGCCACCGACCTGAAAGAAAAAGTAGGTATTACCGCCAGCCAGGTGGTTACAGAAGCCCGGAAACAGAATGCGATTGAAGCCATACAAAAATTTTACACCGAAAAAGGATTCCAGGGTGCAAAGATAACGGTGCAGGAACGTCCGGATACGGCTTATACCAATGGGGAAGACCTGATCTTTATCGTAGAAAAAGGGGGTAAGGTGAGGGTGAATGACATTATGATCTTTGGTAATGAAAACATCAGCGAGCTTAAGTTGAAGAAGCAGTTGAAAGGCACCAAGGAAAAAAGCAGGTTATCGTTGCATGCCGATAAAAACGCCAGTCCCTACGGAGAAAAACAGCCGATCTCTTTTAAAGATTATCTCACACATTTTGGTTTCCTTTTTCCTACCAAAACCCTTGATTACCTGGATCCGTATTTCCGGTTTAAGATATTCAGCTCTGCAAAATTCAATGACAAAAAATACCTGGAAGATAAGACCAAGATTCTTGACTATTATAATTCACAGGGCTATCGCGATGCGGTTATAGAAAAGGACACGGTTTATTATAATGAAAAGGGTAATCTTAATGTGGCCCTAAAAGTGAATGAAGGACGTAAATATTATTTCGGCGATATAACCTGGAGAGGAAACACGAAATATACCGATTCCGTTCTGAATCTTATTTTGGGTATAAAAAAAGGAGATGTGTATAACCTGCAAACCTTAAATAAAAGGGTGGGGAAAGAACTGAGTCAGGAAGGCGGAGATATCAGCTCCTTATATGCAGATAACGGGTACCTGTTTTTCCGGGTGGATCCGGTGGAAACTTCGGTATATAACGACACCATTGACCATGAAATAAGGATCACGGAAGGACCCCAGGCCACTATAAAAAGGGTGACAATAGCGGGGAACGATAAAACCAAGGAGCATGTAGTAAGACGGGAGTTAAGAACCCTGCCCGGTGAAAAATTCAGCAGGCAGGAACTGATCCGGTCGCAACGGGAGATTGCTAACCTCGGTTATTTCAACCAGGAGAAGATCGGGATCAACCCCGTGCCTAATCCGGACGACGGCACGGTGGATATCAATTACACGGTGGAGGAAAAATCTTCGGATCAGCTGGAGCTCAGTGCCGGATGGGGGGGCGGTATCGGGCTAACGGGTACCGTGGGCGTGGTGTTTAACAACTTTTCACTCTACAATATTTTCAAAAGATCGTCTTGGAGCCCGCTTCCAACGGGTGACGGGCAAAAGCTCAGCCTGCGTTTCCAGTCGAACGGACGGTATTTCCGGTCTACCAATTTCTCTTTTACAGAGCCCTGGCTGGGGGGTAAAAAGCGTAATTCCCTTACCTTAAGTGTGTACAGTTCAAAGTATTCCAATGCATTCGACCCCTATACGGGTTATTATATCAATTCAAGAGCCGATTCATCTTACTTAAAAGCAATGGGGGCTTCCATTTCCCTGGGCAAGCAGTTGAAGTGGCCGGATGATTATTTTACGCTGATCTATTCGCTTAATTTCACCCAGTACAAGCTGAAAAACTACCCCGGATTTTTCCAGGGACTGTCGAATGCCACTTCCAACATACTGAATCTGAAACTCACCCTGTCGCGGTCGTCGGTCAACCAGCCCATCTTCCCGTCGGGAGGATCCAGCTTTATGGTCAGCGGCGCCTTTACCCCGCCTTATTCCGCTTTCAGAAGTCCCGGCTCTATGAAAACAGAAGATAAATACAAATTAGTTGAATATCATAAATGGAGGGTTAACGGCGAGTGGTATGTACCTTTAGGAAAGCCCGCCGGAGAAGAAAAAAATCGCCAGTTTGTATTGAAATTCGCAGCTAAGTATGGCTTCATAGGGCGGTACAATAAAGACCTTGAAATTTCACCCTTTGAACGGTTCCAGGTTGGCGATGCGGGGCTGACTAATAATTTCGGGATCCTCGGGTATGATATTATAGCGCACCGCGGCTACCCGGTATATGACAACTCGGATCCGAAGATCAACCCCGATCAGCAGTCCACTACCAAATTCTTTACTATATTTAACAAATACACCATGGAGCTGCGCTATCCTTTTACCACCAATCCAAGCAGCACTATTTACGGACTTGCTTTTTTTGAAGCCGCCAATGGCTGGTATGAATTCAAAAACTGGAACCCGTTCCAGCTTCGCCGGTCAGTAGGATTAGGGGCAAGGTTCTTCCTCCCCATGTTTGGTTTGCTTGGGTTTGACTATGGGGTTGGGTTAGACAGGCTGGCTGTTCCCGGAACTTCGTTTAAGGATGCCGCGAGGTTTACCTTCATGTTAGGATTTGAACCGGAATAGGAAGAAGCCCGGGAGTTTTGGGGTGCATCCCTGATTTTCGCTCCCCTGTGGCATCCCGGCCGGTGGGACACCGACTGGTAGTGCCTTCTAAAGGCGGGTGTCTCACCCGCCTGCGAAAATATGAAATGCGTCCGAATTTTGGAACGGCACTTTAAAAAGCTTATGTATCTTTAAATAAAAAGCTATGAAAAGAATATTATTTGTTGCCATTTTTTTAAGCCTGGCGGTTTTCAGCGCAAATGCCCAGCGCTATGCCGTGTTAGACACTAAATTCATCCTGGACCGATTACCTGAATATAAGGACGCGCAAAAACAGTTGGATCAGTTGAGTGAAGCCTGGCAGAAAGAATTGGATAATTTGCAGACAAGACTGGATAAGATGTACCGCGACTATGAAGCCGAGCAGGTTATGCTAAGTAACGATCTGAAGAAGAAAAGGGAAGATGAGCTGTTCAATATGGAGAAAGAATTACGTGATTTGCAACGGCAACGCTTTGGTTATGAAGGCGATTTGTTTAAAAAGAGACAGGAACTCATTAAGCCGGTACAGGATAAGGTATATAACGCTGTACAGAAATTGGCGGTGGATAAGGGTTATGATTTTATTTTGGATAAAAGTGAGGGAATTACCGTTATCTTTGCCGACCCCAAATTAGACCGGAGTGAAGACATTCTGCTTATGCTTGGGGTTAATAAATAAAAATTTGTTAAAGCCCGAAGTGCACCAAACTAACGAAACCAAATATTCATCTCAATAAAACTGAACATTCAAACTAGTATGAAAAAAGTTTTCTTTGCAATAGCCGGAACATTTGCGGTTTTAACCCTGAGCCAGACAGCAGGCGCACAACAGAAATTCGGGCATGCCAGCCTTGAGGATATTGTATCCATTATGCCTGATATTAAAAAAGCAGACTCCCTGCTGCAACAATTCAGAAAGGACTCTCTTGAAAACACGCTTCCTTTTTATGTAAGCGAGTACAAAAGAAAGGACTCGATCGCTAAAGCGCCCTCTACCCCTGCTGCCATAAAGCAGACGGTACAACAGGAAGCCAACAATTATCTTTCTATCATTCAGAATTGGGATCAGTTTACCCAAAGTGAAATGCAACGCAAACAGCAGGAAGTGTTAAACCCGTATTTTACGAAAGCTTTTGAACTGATCAATACCGTGGCCAAGGAAAACGGCTATACCTGGGTGTTCAAGCAGGATGCGTTATTAGTAGCTCCTCACACCGACGACCTGCTGCCTTTGGTGGCTAAAAAATTAGGTGTGAAGCTGCCTCCCGCAGCTACGCAGGGCGGTGCACCCGGACAAGCGGAACCCGCTTCCGGTACAAAAAAATAAAGACTTTCCAATATTGAATTCTGAAAGCCGTTTCTTTTGGGAACGGCTTTTTACTTGCTCTGATACCAACCACTTATCTTTGTTTCATGGAGCAACAGCCGATAGGTGTTTTTGATTCAGGTTATGGCGGCCTCACCATTTTAAAGGAGTTTATCCGGGCGCTTCCGCAATACGATTACCTGTATCTGGGAGACAATGCGCGTGCGCCCTATGGTACACGGTCTTACGAAACCGTTTACCGATATACGCTTCAGTGCGTTCAGTGGCTTTTTTCACAGGGTTGTCCATTGATCATTCTGGCTTGCAATACCGCTTCTGCCAAAGCTTTACGTACCATACAGCAAAACGACCTGCCCCGTTTGTATCCGCAAAACCGGGTGTTGGGCGTAATCCGTCCCACAACGGAAAGGATCGGGAAGTTCACACAAACCGGGGAAGCCGGTATCCTCGCCACGGCGGGAACCGTGTTATCGGGGTCTTATCTAATAGAAACAAATAAGTTTTTTCCTGAGGTAAAAGTATTTCAGGAAGCCTGCCCTATGTGGGTGCCTTTGGTGGAAAACAATGAATATGAAAGCCCCGGAGCAGACTATTTTGTGGAGAAACACGTAAAAAACCTGCTTGCCAAAGGTGGAAATATTGACACTGTACTGCTCGCCTGCACCCATTATCCATTACTTGCCAATAAAATCAAACAATATTTACCCCCTGGCGTAAAATTGATCTCCCAGGGTGAAATAGTGGCTCAAAGTCTCCTGGATTATCTGCACCGCCACCCGGAAATAGAAGCCCGTTGCAGCAAACAGGGGTGCGTAAGGTTTTATACCACCGATTCAACCAAGGACTTTGACGCCCACGCCACCCATTTTTTTGGTAAACCGGTTGCCTCCCGGCATTTGGGGGAATGACATGAAAAATACCGGGGATCAACGCATAGAATGCCCCCGATGAGCGTCTCACCCACAAAACCCGGGAATACACTCCTTTCGCTCAGGGTAACAAAACGGTTGTGTACTGTGAGATTTTGTCGTAACTTTGCACCCTCAAAAAAAATCCTTGTGCTTTAGGTGTCTCATACAGCCTCAACGGCGGTGCTGATTTCCAAAGGCTGAGTTAAAGAATTTACCATGCAGATAAGAAATATAGCCATTATCGCCCACGTTGACCACGGCAAAACCACTTTGGTTGACAAGATCCTTCATCAGACCAATGTTTTCCGCGCCAACCAGGAGAGTGGGGAACTGATCATGGATAATAACGACCTGGAGCGGGAAAGAGGGATCACCATTTTCAGCAAGAACGCTTCTGTAACCTATAAAGATGTAAAGATCAATGTGATAGATACGCCCGGGCACGCCGACTTTGGCGGCGAAGTGGAGCGCGTGTTGAAAATGGCTGATGGGGTATTGCTTTTGGTGGACGCGTTTGAAGGACCCATGCCGCAAACCCGCTTCGTGCTGCAAAAGGCGCTGCAATTGAACCTGAAACCGATTGTGATTATTAACAAGGTGGACAAACCCAATTGCCGCCCGGATGAAGTGCATGACGCGGTATTTGAATTGTTCTTTAACCTCGACGCCACCGAGGAACAACTGGATTTCCCCACTTTTTACGGGTCGGGAAAGCAGGGCTGGTTTAACGATTCACTCACTCCCAGCGAAGATATTACACCTTTGCTGGATGGCATTATCCGCTACGTGCCGGAACCTGAAGTGAGCGAGGGACCCCTGCAACTGCAGATCACATCATTGGATTACTCCTCGTTTCTGGGACGGATTGCGGTAGGCAAGGTTACCCGCGGGAGTATAAAAGAAGGCCAGCAGATCGCTTTGATACAGGCCGATGGATCGGTTAGAAAATCAAAGGTTAAAGAGCTTTACGTATTTGAAGCTTTGGGGAAGAAAAAAGCTGTGGAGGTACATGCCGGTGACATCTGCGCCGTGGTGGGGTTGGAAGATTTTAATATAGGAGATACCATAGCGGATGTGGAGCAGCCCGAAGCGTTGCCGGTGATCAGCGTGGATGAGCCTACTATGAATATGCAGTTCAGCATCAACAATTCTCCGTTTTTCGGAAGAGACGGGAAGTTTGTAACAAGCCGTCATCTGCGGGAACGACTGATGAAGGAAACCGAGAAGAACCTTGCATTGCGGGTGGAGGACAACGACAACGGCGATAGCTTTATGGTATATGGGCGGGGGATCCTACACTTAGGCGTATTGATTGAAACGATGCGCCGGGAAGGATACGAGTTGACGGTGGGACAACCACAGGTGATCGTGAAAATATTGGATGGCATTAAGTGCGAACCTTATGAAACCCTGGTGGTGGATGTTCCGGAAGAATTTGCCAGTAAGGCCATTGACCTGGTATCCCGCAGGAAGGGAGAAATGCTGGTGATGGAAACCAAAGGCAGTATCCAGCACCTTGAATTTGATATTCCTTCCCGCGGGCTGATCGGGCTGCGTACGCAGTTGCTGACAGCTACTACCGGAGAAGCGGTAATGGCTCATCGTTTTAATGAATATAAACCCTGGAAAGGGGCTATCCCCGGCAGAAACAACGGCGTATTACTCGCCAAGCAGGGCGGATCAGCCACTGCATATTCCATTGATAAATTACAGGATCGCGGAACCTTCTTTATTGATCCGGGAGAAGACGTTTATACAGGGCAGATTGTTGCCGAGCATATTAAGCCGGGAGACCTGGTAGTGAATGTAATTGAAGGAAAAAAACTGACCAATATGAGGGCCAGCGGTAGCGATGCAGCCACCAATATTGCTCCCAAAACCTTAATGTCATTAGAGGAATGCATGGAATACATCCAGCAGGACGAATGCATTGAAGTAACTCCCAATCATATCCGTATGCGCAAGGTGCTCCTTGATGAAGAGGATCGTAAAAAACAGTCTAAAAGACTTAGCGCCCAGGAGGCATAATATTCTTTTTGCTATTTTGAACCCTGCACCCCGGTGGCGAACTCCCCGTCTGTTAAATCCTCAGCGGCGAACCCTTCCGATCCGTAACTTTGTAATGAAAATTTTGAGTTATGAGTGACAGGAAGCAATTATTAGCCCAATATGACTGGGTAAACAAATGGTTTCACAATTCGCTTGAGGGTTTTACCGATCAGGAAACCAACCGGAGGTTGAACCCCGGCATGAATCACGTAAAATACTTAGCCGGGCATTTATTGAACGCACAAATAGGAATTTTGAGAAGAGGTTTCGGTAAGGAGCCTATGAAATTATCATAGGCGGACCACTGAAGCTGTTTTTATAAGCGTTGTGCGCAGATAAGACTACACGGGACACCCGGATTCACAAAGTGTCTGCTTCGTGAATCCTGACGCTATAGCGCTTTCCCGGCGAATTTGGTTTACACTACTACTTCCTGAACTTCCTGATCGCTGATGTCGGAATACCTGTTAATCGTCATCGTCTTCATCTTTCCCCGCGTATTTTTCGGGATAAGGCTTGTTGCCTTTTGTTGCATGCCAGATGATCCTGTTCATCAGCTCATCGCTGCCACTGTCTATGTGTTCAAATTCGGGGCGTAAGGATTGCTGCGCGAAGTACAGATCTTTTCCTGTCAGAGAAGAGAGTTTTGGATTCATTTCATTTAAAGGGATCCGGTTGGGAACAGCGGTATAAACGAAATCGGAAGGCGTATCATTGAAGCAATGAAACATCGGCAGGGCGGTTGCGTCTATGGCATTCATAGGAGGGATGCCCAGGATCTGTTCGATGGTCCGCACTATGCAGGTTTGATTGTAATTGGTATGGACGGTTTTTTGTAACCTGCTGTAGGGGCTGAACACAAACCCGGTTGTGCGGTAAGCCGATACATGATCCCATCCGCTTTGAGAATCGTCTTCCGTTACAAACACCACGGTGTTTTTCCAGAATTTACTATTACTCAATGCTTCCACTATTCTGCCCAGCGCCAGGTCGTTGTCTGCCACCATAGCTCTCGGAGTCGGCAGCGCGGGATTGGTGCCCCCGGTATGATCTGCAGGTAAAGCAAGGATCATCAATTCCGGCAACTGGTCGCCGGCCATTTTTTCATACTCATTCAATTCCCGGATGAAGGAGGTTGCCCTCACCTGATCATTGATCTTATGGCTGTCGTAGCCCGGATAATCCTTTGCCAGCAGAGGTTCCACAGCGGATATGGTAGTAGTATTGTGAAATTCAAACGGCTTACCTTCCAGGTAATCGTTGTATATCCGGGTCCAGGTTACATCTTTTCCAAAATGAGGCGTACAGGCTTCCCCGTATATTCTCACCGATTTTCCATGCTCGGTCGCGTTGTTCCAGAGAAACCCTTTTTTATTATATACCAGGGCGTCTGTTTGAACGTGAGGATAGCTTCTGAACCACGCGCCCACATTTCTCTCCAGGTAATCGGTTACCATAGCGGCGTCCGTCCATTGATGTCCTTCGGCCGAGGATTTTCCGGATACGTGATAATTATCCAGCAATACAAAATCCCTTGCCAACCGGTGTTGATTCGGTGTAATATCCTCTCCGAACACACACAGGTCTGCGCGCCCGTTCCCTTCTTTCATATCGCCCAGCACCTGGTCGTAAGTCCTGTTTTCTTTAATAATATATACAACGTGTTTAAAAACTGAAGGTTCTCCGATACGTTCAGGCACGGGTTTGGGAGCCGTATTTTTTCTGGGAAGCTGGCGCGCCAGTTGCGTACGGAAAGAAAGGTTAAGTTTCTTTACCTGCTCGGTATGCAGCGCTAATTGCTCTTTACCGGGTATAGGAATAACCGATAAGGTGGTGGCCTGCTTATGACTGTTGTAGGCGCCTCCTTCCGTGGACGGAACCCCGGCGGAAGGATTCTCTTTTCTGATCTCCTCACTGTTGGTACGCGACCCTTCTCCTTCGAGATTGGTAACAAACAACGTGTTGCTGTGAATGACAATGCCGGAGGGATACGCTTCTGTGGGGATGAAACCCAGAACACCACTTTCGCCTTTGCCCCCGGCGGAAGATTTACTTCCCAGGTTAACTACCGCCACCGCGTTATCCAACCCGTTGGTAACGTACAGTGTATTACCGGTATCATCCAGCGCCATAGCGCCGGGAGAATCGCCGATAAAGCCTTCGGACCCGGGAAAGAGTTTGACGGATATTTCTTCCGCTACGGTATTGTTACGTGTGTCAATAACCGTTATATCGTCGCTGTTGCCGTTGGATACATACAGGAAACGATGATCGTTGCCCGGTATAATATCGTTAGGGTGCAGCCCCACTTTGATTTCTGTAACCGGTGAGCCGTTCAGTGCATATACCGATACCGACCCCTGGCTGAGTGCGCCGGTTACCGGGTTCACGTAAGCGCTGCCGTAGGGAACCCCCGCGGTTTCTTCTTTTGTTCCATCAGCGGGTTGCGGTCCTGCCCAGTTGGTTACATATATTTTATTATCGGCTACCGTAATACCATAAGGCGCTACGCCTGTGGGCTGTTTCCAGATCACATCATGATTTTGCAGATCCACCTTTACCAATTGGTTGTTGCCGTTCAAAACCACATAGAGATAATCGCGCCCGTTCTCCTGGTTGATGGCAATTTCATTGGGTAAAGCAAGGGGCGACAATCCTTCCGGTGGAAAGAAAAAAGTGTCTTTGATAGCTATTTTCGTGCCGTCCCATATGGCCTGAATAACATAGGAATCGCTTTTATTGGCCGCGCTCCATAAAATGGAGGTTTCATTTCCTTTTTGCCAGACCTGTATGCCGGAATACGTGCTTTTCAGTTTGCTAAGAGCCTTATCGTCGCCGTAATTCCATTTTGCAACAACCGCCTCTTTTTTAGTATCTATGATCACGATCCCATTCTTTTCTTCCACGGCCAGCCAATCGGTTCCGGGGATGAGTTTTACATCCAGGCTATGTTGTTCCATGTTTTTATTACCCCAGGATATTACCCTGCCCGCAGGGCTGATGATCCGGTTGAACGGCATAAGCACAGGTAATACATTGTTGTTGAGCGTACTGTCGTCATAAAAAGAATACGCATGCGCCTGCTGGCCGCTAAGCGCCTGTTTTTGGGATGAAGGATGATGGCAGGAAACGATCCATATTCCTAAAAAGAAGGGCAGGCAATAACCCAAATGCTTTCTGATCATAATGTAGCGCGTGAAAAAATGAATGTAGTTAAAGGTTTAAAGGTAAAACCTTCTTATAAAAATTGCCGGTAATTATTGAATTATTTGTAAAGGAGGGTGGGATTGCGGGGATAACAACCGCGTTTGTGTTATCTTGCATAAACTGTTTTCGTTATTAATTTAATATCACTATTATGAGATCCCGGTTTTTTGTCCTGATCTGTATGAGCTTCTTCCTCCTTATATCCTGTGTGAGCAGTCAGAAATTTAAAGCGGAGCAGGCAAAGAATGAGGACCTGAATCAATCTTATGTACAGGTTCAGCAAACCCTGAAGGAATGTTCGGTATCTAAGGATGAAGCGCTCCATAAAAATGCAGATCTGCAGAAGGAAAATGAGCATCTGAAGGAACAGGTGGCTTATCTCAAAGAAAATAATACCCAGGCGCTGCGGCAACTGCAGGAGTTGTCTGTGCTTTCGGCCTCACAGGCAGAGAGCATTAAAAAGTCGCTGGATAACATTGGTTCAAAAGACCTCTATATCCAGGAATTGCAATCGGCGGTTTCCCGCAGGGATTCATTGAATCTGACGCTGGTTATGAACCTGAAAGGAGTGATCGGCAACCTGAACGATGAAGACATTAATATCAAAATTGATAAGGGCGTAGTTTATATTGATATTTCAGATAAGTTGTTGTTCCAAAGCGGGAAATATGAGGTGACGCCCCAGGCGAAAACGGTTTTGGGAAAAGTGGCGCAGGTGTTGAAGAACCAGCCTGATATGGAGTATATGGTGGAAGGGCATACAGACAATGTGCCTTATCGCAGTGGGGTACTGCTTGATAACTGGGACCTGAGTGTAAAGCGCGCAACTGCCGTTGTACGCATCCTGCAAAATGAATATGAACTGGATCCCGCCCGGCTTATGGCGGCAGGCAGGAGCGAATATAATCCCATAACAGACAATGCTACGGCCGAGAGCCGCGCCATCAATCGCCGTACAAGAATTGTCATTCTTCCCCAGTTGGATCAGTTTTTCAAGCTACTGGAACCTAAGTCGTAATGTGAAAATGCGTCGCCCCGACGAATGGAAGCGGTCGGTATCCGACGAAGGAGGGGCAGACCGCTTCCGGAGCCAAACGGGTGAATTTCAAATTGTCGCATTGCTGCTTCATGTAGGCAGTAAGACTCTGCCCACGGTCGCCCGCCGCCCTGGCGCATGCTTCACGCACCAGCGAAAATTTAAAATGCGCCGAACCAAATCCGACCGTTTTTGCCACCGGTCTTTTTTCGTAACTTTAAGTTGTGAAGTTCCGGATATTGTTATATGGTACGATGTTGTCCTGTGGCGTGGTGAGCGGACAGGCGTGGAGTGGTAATGGTGAAGGTTCTTCCAGGTTTTCAGTCATCATTCCGGATTCTATGAGTCTCTCCGCCAGCAACCTGGTTTCGTTTATACAGCAGCAATATCATACGCCCAAAACCCAATTGCAGGCAGCCTACAGTTGGATCACCCGTCATATCCGCTACAACAGCGACAGCACCTACTTTTTAAATCGCAACCTGGATCATGATACCCGTATTGCTGTTACCCTTCGCCGCAGGAAGGGGGTATGTGAAAATTATGCCGACCTGTTTGCCGACCTGGCAACGAGGATCGGGTTTACTGCTTACGTGGTTTATGGCTATCCGTTGGGGATCAGCATGCGTACAAATACCGGGCATGCCTGGTGTGCGGTGAATGTGGACGATGCCTGGTGGTTGTTTGATCCTACCTGGGATGCTACGCAGCCTGGTAACCTACGTTATTTTATGGTGTCGCCGGAGATTTTTATCCAATCGCACATGCCTTTTGACCCGCTCTGGCAACTGCTTGAACGGCCGGTTAATTTTGGTAATAATAATGCCGGGAAGAAAAACATTTTCCATTATAGGGATTCCGTTAAAGTTTTTCTGCAATTGGATAGTTTACAGCAATGCCTGGCTATCGAACGGCGTATGCGGAATGCCGGAGCCAATAACCAACTGATCCGTCTCTGGCAGGGGTACAACCGGATGAATATTGCGATCATAGCCGGAGAACAGGATATGCAGCTGTATAATGCGGCTGTAGGGTATTTGAATGAGGCAACGGATATTTTTAATTCGTTTGTGCATTACCGTAACGAACGGTTCCGTCCTTATAAGACGGATGCAGTTTTAAAGCAAATGCTGGTGCCGGCAGGTAAACTGATCACGGAGGCCAATGAAAAACTGGACCGTATCGGCTTATTGGTGGAAAATTTTCAATACGATACAGAGGGGATCAGGCGACAGTTAAACGTTTTAAAGTCGCGTATTGAGGAGCAAAGTGAATTTATTAACTATTATCTCGCTGCTGCGACGGCTGAAAGAGAAAAATTGTGGTATAAATGAGCCGGCTTGTTTTCCTTGTTTGTTTTCTCCCTGGTTTTTGTTGTCCCGTAAAAGTGATTATTTTAAAATGTTCATAAGCGCTTAAAAACGGATCGGTTTTATAGCGTCGCAGGCAGGAATTTACAACAAAACCGTGAAATCAAAATTCAATGAATTATCTTGGGCTTTTAATTCATTTTTATATGCTCAACAGACGTGAACTGTTAAAATATACTGCTTTAGCGTCTTTAAGTTCAATGATTCCTGCCATGACTTATCCAAACGAAAAAAAGAAATCAACCCTCTTCAGCTATGCGCTAAATACCAGCACCATCCAGGGCGGTAAGCTGGGCCTCGCCGGTTCTTTAGACATTGCGTCCCAAGCCGGCTACGACGGCGTGGAACTGTGGCTGAACGATATTAAGGATTACCTCGGAAAAGGGAACAGCCTTTCATCGTTGGCCAAATTGCTCAGCGAGAAAAAGTTGGCGGTTGAAAACGGGATCAGCTTTACTGCCTGGATGGTGAATGACCCGGTGAAGCGGAAAGCAGGACTGGGCGAACTGGAAGAGGAGATGAAAATTTTATCGGCGATCGGTTGCAAAAGAATTGCCGCGCCGCCGGCTGGTGTGGATAAAAACGAGCCGGTAGATTTCATTCAAGCGGGCGGTTATTACCGGGAGATACTGAACCTCGGGAGAAAGTATGGGGTAATCCCTCAACTGGAGTTCTGGGGCGCTTCTGAAACCCTGTATAGTCTTGCCCAGGCATTGGCTATTGCAGCCGCTGCAGACGATCCGGCTGCCAGGATACTGCCGGATGTATATCACCTGTTTCGCGGAGGCTCCGGCTTCAACGGACTTCAACTGGTGAGCGGGCGGGCTATTGAGATCATCCACCTGAACGATTATCCCGGCAACAAACCTGCCGGGGAGCAAACCGATGCAGACAGGGTGTTTCCGGGTGATGGTGTTGCACCCCTGAAAGAGATACTGCAAACGCTTAAAAATATGGGAGGTGCCAAAGTGCTTTCCCTGGAATTGTTTAACAGAGATTACTGGAAACAGGATCCCTTGCAGCTTGCGAAAACCGGGTTACAGAAGATGAAAACCCTGGTAAACAGTATTGCATGAGCAACAGGATGAGGATCAGCGGTTTTAGCCTGGCGCGGAACGCCACTAAGCTATATTATCCGGTGAAGGAATCTATTCAATCCATTTTACCGCTCGTGGATGAATTTGTGATAGCCCTGGGAAATTGCGATGAAGATGATACTACTTTACAGGAAATCGAAAGCATAGGATCCGATAAGATAAAGATCATTCATACGGTTTGGGACCTGGAGAAATATCCCGATGGCACAGAATATGCCCACCAAACGGATATTGCCAAAAATGCCTGTACGGGCGACTGGCTTTTTTACCTGCAGAGCGATGAAGTGATACATGAGTCCGCCCTGCCTGTGATACGGGAGCGCTGCGCCTCACTCCTGGATGATAACAGGGTGGAGGGACTTCTGTTTGATTACCTGCATTTCTGGGGCGACTATAAACATTATTTCAAATCGCACGCCTGGTACGCAAAAGAGATCCGGATCATCCGCAATAAACCCGATATCCATTCCTGGAAGGATGCCCAGTCTTTCCGGCGGATACCGGGCTTCGATGGCCGGGATTATAATCAAAAAACCGGTACCCATAAGTTGAATGTGGTAAAAGCCGGCGCCAGTGTGTTTCATTACGGATGGGTGAGACCTCCTCAGTATATGCAGAAGAAATATGTATCTTTTGTATCGGATTATAAGGGAAAAGAAAACGCCCATTTGTTTTTAAAGTACAAACAGCCCGAATTCAATTACGGCGACCTGGAGAAGCTGCATCGTTTCACGAGGGCCCATCCGGCGGTAATGGAGGAGATGATCAGCCGGTTTAACTGGCAGGATAAACTGGATAGTTTTAACGACCGGGAAGCCCGAACGGTACATAAACATGAGAAATGGAAATACCGTTTTTTGAGCTGGATCGAGGAGCATATAATGGGCGGAGAGCAGATCTTCACTTTCAAAAACTATAATCTTTTGAAATAAGAAGAGCAATATTAAGTTTTTCCGCAAGGCAATAATGATCAGTCCACCATATATTCCCAGGCGCTTTGCCAGGCATTGTGCCGTTCGGCATAAGTTATAAAATCTGCATAAAAAGGGAATTGACCCAGCGTGGCGCTGTCTCCGATAACCACTAATTTTTTCCGTGCTCGTGTCATAGCCACATTCATTCTGCGGATCTCCGAAAGAAAGCCGATCCTGCTTTCGGGATTGCTGCGCGTGAGACTGATATATACGATATCCCGTTCCTGCCCCTGGAAACTGTCTATTGTATTCACCGAAATTTTATCCCGGTAAAGGTGAAGTTCCGGCGTATGTTCAAATTGTTCCTTCAGCAATTGTATTTGTTGACGATAGGGAGAGATAACGGCAATAGAAGGGAAATTCCCAGGTTGATAAAAACAGGAAAGCTTTGTTACCAGTTGTGTAAGATGGCTGAACACAAATGCGGCTTCTTCCGGGTTGCTGATATTGATCCCTTCTGTTTTCTCTTCAAATCCACAGCCGGCGGTGTCCACAAAAAGCAGGGGCGGATCGCCTTCATAAAGCAGGCGGCGGGCAACACTGCTATGGGCTTTTAACCGTTGTTGATAAAACACGGCTGAAGAATAGCCCATAATGGTTTCGTTCATGCGGTATTGTTCTTCCAATAACACTACCGATTGGGGATGAAGCTGCACACATTTTTCAAACAGGGTGGCGCCGAGTCCGTTTTGAGCGGCGGCTTCCGATTTGATGGTGGGGGGTAACTGGCAATGGTCGCCGGCCAATACTATTTTTTCAGCTTTCAGAACAGGTATCCAGCAGGCAGGTTCAATAGCCTGTGCGGCTTCATCAATCACCGCCGTATGGTACCGGCGTTGCCGAACCGTATAATGATTGGCGCCTATCAGCGTTGCTGTAATAACCTGTGCGCGGTTGAGCAGGTCGTCTGTGATGTATTGTTCGGTTTTATCTATCTCTTTGATAATGCGGTGGGCTTCATCAAACAGGGCTTTGCGTTGTTCGCGTTCCGCTTTCCCAAAATGGCGTTTGTATTTGTGCGCCATGTTGCGCAACTCATTGGCCTGCTTCTTCATCTTCTTCACTTCTTTCATGCCGGCGTGTCCGGCAACCTTACTGTCAAGGGTAAGCGCCAGCAGCCGTTCCGACACTCTTGCAGGGTTACCCACCCGCACCACATTCAGCCCCTCGTCGGCACATTTTTCGGTAAGCAGATCCACGGCTGTATTGCTGGGCGCCGTTACCAGGATCTGCCGGTTATCTTGTTGCAGCAAGGCCTTTATCGCCTGCACCAGGGTAGTGGTTTTGCCGGTGCCGGGAGGGCCGTGCACAATAGCCAGTTCATTCGCAGCCAGGATCCTGTTGACGGCATCCTGCTGAGTTGGATTTAAGTGCTGGCTGACGTAATGAGGCGTCGTTGAATTAAATTCCGGAGATTTTTTTCCGGTAAGGATTTGGATCAGGTGTCCTTCGCGGGGCTTTTCAGCAGCGGTTTGCGCCATCATCAGCGCGTCGCGCATTTCATGGTAGCTGTTTTCGTCAAAAAGCAGGTCAAGCCCCAATTTCCCGTCTTTGCTCCAGTCGGGTAATTCGTCCGTTTTGAGGGTGATTTTTAGGCGGTTGCCTGCCTGGAAGGCGATGATCCCTTCTGTCCTGTTTTCTTTGGGATTATGATTGGAGAAAAGGGCGGCTGATGAACCAAAACGAAACTGGTGAGGGATATCCTGCTGCGTGGTGCGTTCTATCTCCACCGTAATATAATCTCCCCTGCCTAATTCGGTATCCCGTATAGCCACCGGGTACCAGGTAAGCCCCGCTGCTCTGCGTTCGTTGATGGAAGATATTTCAATGAGCTTCCGGTACGAGTCGCGATCCTGCTCTCTTTCCATTTTTAATAGCTCCAGCAGCCGGATAAAATATTCCATTTTGTATGAATGTGTTGCCTTTGTAAATTGACTAACTTATGGCAAACTACGGTCTTGTTTCCCGACATTTTCAAGCTCCTGCATGAAAGATCTTCCCCAGTTTTCAATATCATAATGATTCACCTGTTCAAACAAACGTTGCAGCCGCAATTTCTTCTCTGCGTCGTCCAGGCTCAGGGCCTGCTCCAATCCCTGTACCATATCTCTACTGTCGTAAGGGTTGGTGCGTATAGCATAGGAAAGTTCGACCGATGCCCCGGCAAATTCCGAGATCACCAGTACGCCATCGGCTTCGGGTGTAAGCCCCTGTACGCCAATATATTCTTTGGCTACCAGGTTCAGCCCGTCTCTGAGTGGCGTGATCCAGGCCACGTCGGCAACCGCGTAATAGGTGATCACTTCTTCGAAGGGAACCGACCGGAAGAAGAAATGAATAGGCACCCAGTCAAGCCGGGCATATTTGCCATTGATCTTGCCGATAGCCTGCTCCAGCTCTGTTAAAATTTTATCATAGATCTTCATACCGGCTGCCGGCGGCGTACAGATATTGATCAGTTCCACCTTGCCATGGAGTTGGGGGTTTTGTTCCAGGAAAGTTTGGAATGCGTAGATCTTTTCGAGTGGGCCCTTCACATAGTCCAGCCGTTCTACCGACAGGATAATTTTCTTCCCCACAGTTTGGTCCCGCATTTTTCGGATCAATTCCTGGGTAGATGGCTGCCCGAATATCCGCCGGATATTTTTCATGTTTATCCCCACGGGGTGAGCGCCCAGCCGGATCGTTCTGCCGCCGGCTTCTATTTCCCTGGTCATCATATCCACGCCCAGGGCGCAGCTATAGGTTAGGAACCGGTCGGCGCAGGACTGCCGGGAACGGATGTTAACAGGGGTATGGCTTTTCACTACGTCCATGAAGTTTTCGACATAGCGGGGAATATGGAAGCCGATATAATCACATTGCAGCATGCTCCCGATGATCTCACGACGCCAGGGGATAATATTAAAGATATCTGCAGGAGGGAAAGAGGTATGGTGGAAGAACCCGATTTTTACGTCCGGTCTCAATTGCCTCAATATACCCGGCACCATCCAGAGATTGTATTCGTGTATCCACACCGTAGCGTTTTTATCCGCTTCCGTGGCCGCTCTTTCCGCAAATAAACGATTCACGGCCAGGTATTGTTCCCAGTGGGTATGATTAAACCTTACTTTATCCGCAAAAGAAAATATCACCGGCCAAAACGCTTCTTTGGAAAACAGTTTGTAAAAAACTTCAATTTCTTTTTTGGTAAGCCCGACGCCCGAGGCTATCAGGTTGGGATATTTTTCTTCATCTATATAACGATCGGTATGGGCGCTGTTTTTGTTTCGTACCTCTTCCCAGGCAATCCAGGCGCCGGTGCGGCCATTGCTGAAAAAACCGAGCAGTGACGGGATGATCCCGTTGGGACTTTTAGGCGCTACTTTTTGTTCCATGCCGTTTATTTCCCGCATTTCATATGGGAAACGATGGTACATCAGCAGTAGCTGGGTGTCTCCCTGGGTCTCTTCCGGGCTGCTGACTTCTCCGGAGCTAACGTAATTGCTGAACTCGGAGAAGTGCTTTAACGATTCCAATATCCCTCCGGCGCCCTGCGATTTAGCCTGCAATACATTGGGCATTCCCTGTGTATATTCCAATAAGGCAGGTTCGGCAGCGCCAACAACCACTCCTTTATAGCGCGTATCGTATAAAGAACGATCGTTTAAAGTATCCCCTGCTACTAAAATTTCCTCCGATGGGAAATCCATAAGTTTTACCAGTTCTTTCAGGGTTGAGCCCTTATTGATGTCCCTGGGAAGAATATCGAGGAACTTGCCGGCGGAGAGCAATACATCCAAACCCATATCATGGGCTATTTTTTTAACGGCTTCTATGTCCGTATGCTCATCAAAAAAATAAGAGCAACGCCGTTCCTGCGATACCGGCTGAAGCCGGAGCCCCCGGATCTTGCGCATTCTTTTCCTGATAGCCAGCGCCCCCGGCCACCGGTTTTCTATCTCAGACTGTATCGGCTGAACAGGTTCCAGGGTTTGCCCGTTCAACACCGTGGCGCCCACATCGCAAATGATATAGTCGGGGTTGGGGATGATCGGGTTGTCTAAAAGCGGCATCACGCTTTCAATGCCTCTTCCGGTTACAAACAAAAGGCGTATTTTTTCCTGTTCCCGGATTAAACGGTATAGTTTCAAACGGTCTGTTTGTCTGCCTCCTAAAAACGTTCCATCAAGATCAGTGGCTAATAGCATAAAAACAAATTTATATTCTTCCTGTTAAAAGAATCGGTTATAAAATATATTAAAAACAATCTCTTCTTCCTGCTGTTCAGCAAAAAGGAAACGGTTAGAGCGACTATTTTTTCAATTATTTCTGCCCCTGGTGCCAGGAGATTGCCGGATTTAGTTTCCCAAATACTAATATGCTGAATAGCAATGAATAAGATATGATTTGGGACGAATATATCCTGCAAAGGTAAGAAAAATATCCATGCCATAAAAACCAACAACGACGATTAGTGCGGTTGCATCAGTCCATCAATACACGAAAATAAAAGGATTCTGGAATTCCATTCGCGTATCCGGGGCTGAGTTTTATTGTTTTCCTTAACCATCCCGCCAGGTGCGAAATGATGGAATTCGCGGCTGTTTCTTGCAACTGTATCAAAACCGGACACCTTTGTTTTGAAACCGGACACCATAAAAAGCAAGCCATCCTGAAAGCAATTGATTATCAGGAATATAAGGTTCGGCATCGCAGTTGCTGGTTCTGGTGGAATTCAATTGATCTTTTGTTACCCGATTTTTTTAAAACTCCGAATATTAGTTAACTATGCTGTCTCTAAGTAAGATCTACAAATGGGTAAGCCAGGGTATCCATCGTACATTCCTTCTGAAAGATATCAATTTAGAAGTACAGGAAGGTGAATTTATCACGATCATGGGGCCTTCCGGCGCGGGTAAATCTACCCTGCTCAACGTCATTGGAATGCTGGATACACCCGATGAAGGAAGCTATACCTTTATGGGCGAGGATGTATTTTCATTAAAAGAAAAGCAACGCGCACAGCTTTTCAAGAAACATATCGGGTTTGTTTTCCAGGCCTACCATCTCATTGATGACCTCACAGTTTATGAAAATCTGGAAACGCCACTCCTCTATCAAAATGTCAAAAGCGCGGAGCGAAAAGCAATGGTGGCGGACATGCTGGACCGTTTCCGGATCGTTGCCAAGAAAGACCTCTTTCCTTCTCAGCTTTCGGGTGGTCAGCAGCAACTGACGGGCATCGCCCGTGCACTGATCATCAAGCCCGGGATTATTTTGGCAGATGAACCTACGGGAAATCTCAATTCAAAACAAGGTGGGGAAATTATGGACATATTTAAACAACTCAATGCCGAAGGAGTGACCATCATCCAGGTTACCCATTCGGAAAAAAACGCAGCTTATGGCAATAGGATCATCCACTTATTGGATGGGGGCATTCAATCAATTGAAGAAACGAGATAGAAATTTTAAAAGCATATAATGAGAAGATCATTTTTTATAGCTGTATTGTTTGTAACTGCGCTGTTTGCATGCCTGTCATTGATCGGCATAGGACAAACCCGGCTGACCCTGCAACAGGCCATAGAACTGGGAATTAAAAATAATATTGATGTACAGCAGTCAGCACTGGTTACTGAAAAATCGTCTGTAGTTTGGAGACAGTCTAAACTAAGTATGCTGCCCAATCTGAACGCGGCTGTCAACCAGGGAACCAATTACGGGAAAAGTATAGACCCATTTACCAATGCATTTATAGACCAGAAGGTGAACTACGGGAACTATGGCGCCAGCAGCAATATCCTTCTGTTTAACGGCTTTTCGCTGCAGAGCGGGATCCGTTCGAATAGATTAGGATTAGAAGCTTCCGAAATGGAGTTACAAGAGGCGAAAGACAACCTCACCATCAATATTATTCTTGCTTACCTGCAGGTGTTGAGCGCGGAAGACATATTAAAACAGAGCCGGGAACAGGTGGAGGTTACAAAAAAACAGACAGGCAGGCTGGCGTTATTAAATGATGAAGGCGCTATTGCGCCTTCAGATTATTACGACCTTAAAGGCCAGTTGGCAAGCGAGCAGGTGAGCATTGCCGATAGTAAGGCAAATGTGGAAACGGCTAAACTTTCATTGTCGCAATTGTTGAATATTCCTTATCAGAAAGAGATGGAAGTGGCGGCATTGCCGGATGAAGATATTTCCCTGGAAACTTTTTCTTCTCCGGAGGAAATATACCGGATTGCCCAAAGACAGTTTGCTGGGGTAAAAGCAGCCGGACTTCGTACACAAAGCGCCGAAAAAAATATTCAGTCGGTGAAGGGAAAACTATATCCTACCCTGTTTTTTGGCGGAAGCGTGAACACCAATTATTCCAGTGTCGCTACTATTAATGAGCTGCTACATTCTTCCGTGGTTGCCTCGGCCGATTATGTGGATATCAATGGTAGCCGGTATCCCGTTTATAAAAATCAATCTGCTTACACAAGCCATAAACTGAAGTTCGGAAATCAGCTCAACAACAACCTTTTTTATACCCTGAATCTTGGGCTGAGTATCCCCATTTTCAACGGTTCTAATGTCAGGAGCCAGGTAAAGCTGGCTGAAATAGATTGGAAGAGTGCAAAATTAAAAGAGTACCATACCAAAACGCTTTTGCAACAGGCGATAGAACGCTCGTATGTGAACCTTGTATCTTCTTCAGACAAATACAGGTTGCTGAAGGAACAGGTAAGCGCATTCGGGGAATCCTTCCGTATAGCTGAAGCCAGATTTAATGAAGGTGTAATAACGTCTGTTGACTACCTGGTTGCCAAAAATAACCTGGACCGGGCTAAAAGCAACCTGATCATTTCGAAGTACGACCTTATATTGAGAGAAAAGATCCTGAACTTTTATGCCGGGAGATCTTTATGGTAGAAAATGGCTCCCGGCGAAAATTTGCTATAAAATGGAAAAAATTCCGTTTTGTTTTGGAAATTTTTATAACTTTGGAGAAATGAAAAGAAGATGGCAAAAAAATATCCATACAATGATGGGTCAGATATGATGGATAATCTTCCGCGTGTTGAAGAGTATGCTGCCACCTATCTTTATGCTACCCAGCCCCGCAACGATATTGAATACATCAATGCCTTGAAGAGTGTAATAGGTCTCAGGCTCACTACCCTGGCGCGCTGGCTGAATATTACGCCAAGAACTTTTAAAAACTACCTGGACAAGGGGAAGGTCACCCTAAAAGAAAACCTCCGGGAACATATCATTATGGTTCTTTCCCTTTACAGGCATGGTGCCGAGGTGTTTGGCAATGTGCCCGATTTTGAAACCTGGCTTTCCGCTAAAAACGTTTTTTTAGATAACAAAGCCCCTGCCGATTTTTTGGATACCATTTCCGGCATCCGCTTCATTGACAGCCGCCTAACGGCTATTGAATACGGCGATAATGTGTGAGTGAGTATGATCGTTTATAATATACGACGGGCAAAATATGCGAAACAGCTCATGGCTTCCGGCGTGGCTAACCGGTGGAACAAAGATGAGGAATACGTTATTTATGTGGGCAGCTCCATTTCGCTTTCCGTATTAGAAATGGTGGCCCATCGAAACACTATTCAAGCCAATGGCAATTACAGGCTATTGGTGATTGAGGTGAACGCAACCCGGAAGGATATTACTGAAATACAGGTTAAAGATTTACCTGCGAACCGGCGTTCCATTCACAGCTATCCTGCACTGCAGCAAATCGGGTCGGACTGGTACCGGCAAAACAAGACGCTTTTGCTGGAGGTGCCCTCCGCGTTGGTACCCTCGGAAAAGAATTACTTAATTAACACGCGCCACCCTGCTTTTCATGAAAAGGTAAAACTTTTACGGACGGAAGATTTTGGATGGGATCAAAGGCTGTTATAGGCGCACAGCGGTTTGGGAAACGAAACATTTCCTTTATTGAGCCCGGCGCCGGGGCGGGATACATAGAAACCGGATCGTTTTTTCTTCATAAAGGATTAATTTAGATTTATAAAATCAGGAAACAATGATAGCTACCCGAAGAAAGTTTTTGCAAACCTCGGTTCTTAGCTCGGCGGCGGTGTTAACCGGCGGGCAGGTGTTGGCCGACACCGCCTCCCGGCCTCAACCGGCCGTGGATAACCGCATTGTCATTTCTACCTGGGATTTTGGAAAGGCAGCCAATGCGGAAGCCTGGAAAATCCTCAGTAAAGGCGGGCGTGCACTGGACGCCGTGGAGGCCGGAGTAAAAGTACCGGAAGCGGATCCCTCCAACCGGAGTGTGGGCTATGGCGGGCTGCCCGACCGGGATGGACGGGTAACACTGGATGCCTGTATCATGGACGAATTTTATAATTGCGGTTCCGTGATGGCGCTGGAACATATTGTACATGCCATTTCAGTAGCCCGGCTGGTGATGGAAAAAACGCCGCATATTGTTTTGGCCGGAGACGGAGCGCTTCAGTTTGCGCTGGCCAACGGCTTCGAAAAGCAGAACCTGCTTACCCCGGAGAGTGAGGCAGCCTGGAGAAAATGGTTGAAAACTTCCCGGTATGAGCCGGTAATGAACGTAGAGAATAAATTGTTTCGTAAAGAGAACGACCCCATGCCCGGAGGTCCCTATAATCACGATACCATTGGTATGGTGGCGATGGATGGAACGGGCAATCTGAGCGGCGCCTGCACCACCAGTGGCATGGCCTATAAAATCCACGGCAGGGTAGGCGATTCACCTATTATCGGCGCCGGGCTGTATGTGGACAATGAGGTGGGCGCAGCCACTTCTACCGGCGTAGGGGAAGAGGTTATCCGTATTGTAGGCTCACACCTGGTAGTGGAGCTGATGCGGCAGGGTCGTTCGCCTGAAGCAGCCTGCAGAGAGGCCGTGGAGCGGATCATTCAGCGCAACCCCGGGCAGGCAAAAAAAATCCAGGTGGGATTTCTTGCCCTGAATAAAAAAGGAGAATATGGCGCCTGGGCTCTGCAAAAAGGATTTACCTATGCGGTGAAGAACAACCGGGAAGAGAATATCTTCGCCTCAAAAAGTATCTATACATAAGAGGACATAAAAAAATCCGGTAGCATTCCATCAATCATACTACCGGATTTTTGAAAGATCATTAACATATTCAGGCTACCTGTTTTGCCTCTACCGGATCTGATACTTCCAGTATCTTGTATTTTTTTAATCCCGATGGCATCCTCCATTCTACTTCATCGCCTTTTTTGAATCCGATAAGGGCAGCCGCCATAGGTGTAAGAATAGAGATTTTTCGTTGCTTAATATCGGCATGCGGAGGCATAACGATAGTAAGTTCCATGATCTTTTTTGTTCCCGTGTCTTCTATCTGCACTTTCGAGTTCAATCGGATGGTATGAGCAGGAAATTCGTTATCCTTTACAACAATCGCTCTGCTCAATTCGTAGGCCAGGGTCATTTCTTCCTGGGCATCATCATTAACAAGAGATATCCCTACCAATTGCTTTAGCAAACGGAAGTCTTCCTCGCAAAGCAATACCGGATTTTTTTCCTTATTCATAAATAGAAAATTTATAGGTGAAAAATAAAAAAAATTATATATAAGCAATCTTCATATCAGTGATTCATCTTACTTCTGTGTTTACCCTTTTTTTTGCAGAGAAGTAATCGGAAATTATTTTTTTACTATGGAGCCTGGAGATAATCACCGGTATTATCAATAACACCAGGGAGATAATCCAAAGCCAGAATTTTTCTTTCAGGAGGCCTGCGATCAGGATCGTTATACTTATACCGTATATCAATGCAACAACAATGTTCTTAACCTGCAGGGTTAATATATAACGTTTCATATAGAGAATTTTTAAGCGATCAAAAAGTGAAAAAAACAAGAATATACCCCCGAACTACAGCAATGATGTTATACAGTTCGGGGCAGACTTGAGGAAATCTCTGAAACTTGAGATATTACCCTGCTTCTTATGTAGATTGAGGGAAAAAGGAGAGATGATCAAATACACATCATCCGGTACGGGAAGCCTGTGTTCCTGTATCCGGAAAAGAGGATGATATGATGTATATTTTACCGTCATTTTATGTTAACTACAAATATACTTCAAAAATTCTACACATCCAACTATCAAGGCCGATTTCAAATTAGGGCGGACCGGAGGGAACACTTAAAAATATGCCCGTTACAGGTCTTTGGAACTGAATTTTCGCATGGATATCCAAAGCGGTACAACACACCATACTGTGAGGGTTAAAAAGGATAAGGTGATACCGAGGTGGGTGCCGAAAAAATTTCTGAAAATGGCGCCGGTATATCCCATCAGTGCCGAAACGTCTAACTGCAATAGGATCAAAATACGGCTCAGATCAATGGGATTCAGAGCGCTTACAGCTACCATTGCCTTTTCCAGGGGATAATCGGCAAATTGAAACAGCAGGAACAGAACCAGTCCATCAAAAAGTAAAGCGAAATACAGCCAGAGCAGGATCACTTTTCCTATTCCTTTGGCTTTATCCCTGGTAGTAACGGCTGCCAGGATCGCTACGGCAACAAAAATAACCGACAGCAGCAAGCCGGTGCCCAGCATCATTATCCCGGTGGCGGAAGGTTGGTACAGGAGTATGGGAATGCCGGCGCCAATAAAGAAGGAGAGGCTTAGTGAAAGCGCCAGTCCGGCAAACAGGCTCAGCCAGATGGTTTTTCGTTTCAGGGGCTGGCTCACCAGCAGCTCAATAAATTCGGCGCTGTTGTACATATAAATGGTGGCAAACACCATGCTGACCAACGGCACAATCAGCAGGATAACATTCAGCAGGCTCAGTAAACCCTTGGCGGTATTGTCTTCCAGGTTAAAGACACTCAGCGACATTACCAGCAGGAAGGCGGTGTAGGCGATCACTATTTTGTTGCGAAGAATATCGGCTATAACGTATTTGATTATTTTTTTCATCCCGGGTGGCTTTGAATGGTCTTTTAATGCGACATGATGCTGGCAATTGCTCTTGTCAGTTGGTTTTCGCCGGTATCGGCGTGCAGCGCTTCTATCGTTTTATGAAACCTCAGCTTGCCCTCCTGCATATAAATGACCTGGGTAACCAGGTCGTCTAATTCGCTCAGCACGTGCGAGGTAATGAGGATCAATTTGCCTTTTTCTTTTTCGGTTACGATTTTTTCTTTTAGGATACCGGAAGCCACGGGATCCAGGCCTGCTGTGGGTTCGTCGAGAATCAGTACCGAGGGGTTGAAAAGAAAAGCCAGTGAGGCGCTCACCTTTTGCCGGGTACCGCCGGAAAGGGTTCTCATCCGCTTATTCACCAGCGCGTGCAGCCCAAACGTTTCAATAAGCTCTTCGTCCGTTTGGGTATCCCTGGATTTTCGAATGTCCCTCATCATGTCTAAAACCTGGCCAATGGTCATATTTTCAGGGTATCGCCCGATCTGGGGCATATAGCCTATATTCTTTCTGTATTCCCAGTCGTGTAAAATATTTTTTCCGTTAAAAGTGATAAAACCGCTGTCGGGAACCACCATCCCGAGGATGGTTTTTGCCAGGGTGGTTTTGCCGCTCCCGTTGGGGCCTATCAGGGCAATACATTCGCCTTTGTTGCAGGTAACGGATACATTATCGAGCGCTTTAAGCTTTCCAAAATTTTTTGAAACATTGCTGGTAATAATCATAATGCTAAAGGTTTCATTAAAGGGTAGTCGTCCTTCAGGTCTTCCGGCGTGAGGCTGGGTAAAATCTTCTCGGTTTTATCGAGCAGGGAGGTAATGAAACTTCGGAACAGCATCATCGCCGGAGGATTCTTTTCAACGATCATGGAATAAACGCTAACGGGTCTGAACGGGATATCGCCAACCTGGTCTTTGTTTAGATCGTATCCTTCATATTTGTCCCAATAATTATTTTTAAACGTATTTAATACCAGTGAGCCGTTGGTACCTACATCAAAACTGTTGCCGATGAAATTGTTCTTTTCCACTTTTACGTCCATGCAGTTGGCCTGTAATCTAATGGCCCAGCCATTGCTTTTAAAAGTGTTTTTTTCCATTTCAATACGGCTGGAGCCATCGGCAAAAATACCAATGGTGTTCCCGTTAAAATGATTCCCCTCTATGGTGCCATCCGATATCTCTTTGAGTAGCAGCCCGTATGCCGCATCGCCCCAGTTGTCTTCAAAGCGGTTTTGCTTCATGATCACATGACGGGTGTACATTACGGCAACACCTGCACCATTGTTCCGGAAAAGATTATTGATATAGCTGTTGTAATGAGCAAACATAAAGTGCAGGCCATAGCGCAGGTTGTTGAGGATCGTATTTTTTTCTACCAGGGAATGGGTCACAAATTCGAGATAGATACCGTCTCTGTGCCCCTTTACGTGGTTGTTGCTGATATGCAGGCTGTCGCTTTTCCAGCAATGGATCCCGTTGCCCGATAACTCCGTGGCTATGCTGGTTGCCGAGATCCTGTTGTTTTCAATGGTGCAGTGTTTGCTTTGCTGGGAATAGATACCGAAATAATTTTCTTCCAGGATATTGTTGATAACCGTAACATGATGCGTATTGTAGATTTTTATACCCGAAATGTCGGTCATGGAGGAGTGACCCGAATTGCGGATCAGGAATCCGTCCACTGTAACGTAAGGAGAATGGATGGAAATGAGTTCGAATTTCTGTTCACCATCCAGCGCCGGGTAATTGAGTCCCTGCAATACCAGTGGTTTGTTGATCGTGATATTTCCCTGGCGGTAGCTGCCTGCCGCTACCAATACGGTGTCACCCGGCGCGGCTGTATCAATTCCCTTTTGAATAGAGGTGATCGCTTGTCCGTTACCGACCTTTATTGTTTCAGCAAATATGCAACAGGGGATGGTTAATGAAAGGAGGAAATATAATAAAAAGATTTTGTTCATTTCGATCATTACTTGTCAGATGCCGGCGGCGTCGTTACTTCGGTACTATTTCATTCCAGGAAACTGTTGTCCCTGCAAATTCTTCGGCTACGGCCTTTTGCTCTGTTTCATTTGAAAAAGCGGCGATGTTGCCGCCCATGGGGCTTTTCAGTTGGTCGCTATGCACCAGCAGGGCGTTTCCCGCTGACAGCCATTGATCCGGCTGGCTGAAATTGGCTATGTAATAATCTTTTACCGAGTTTTTATCCCACCCCGGTGCGGATACAAATGAAATCATACAATGGGTATCGTCAAATTTATAAAGCTTCCCCTTTTGGGTGATCAATTCACACGCAAAGCGGGTGTCGCTGATCCCCATTTTACAGAAAGAGCACTGGTCAACGCCCACTTTAACAGGCTGCGGACCGGAGCTGCAGGAAGCGAAGCCCAACAGGGAAAATAACGCCAATGCCGCAACAGGCATAGAACGTCTTTTTAATTTTTTATGTTTACGGAATTCCATTCCGCTGAGTACCAGCAACACAGCCCCCACTCCAATGAATATCCAGCCTCCGATGGATGGAATGGAATAAGCGCCGAAATTGAGCAGTTGTTTGAAACCGATCAGGGGAGGCTGATAAGCCATGCCAGGCACTTTAATGGCGGCATTCGGATCCAGGTTGTGTCCGTAATCGTATTCCCATTTCCAGAAATCAATCATTGCTACGATACCGAATAAAACAAACAGCAAAAAAACAGTATATAGCAACCGGCGGTTGCCCACCAGGGCAGTAACCAGGATCAGAAGGCTGAAGAAGCCGATCAGGTAAGGCAGTATCGTAAATTCAATAAAGTCTTCGGCATGCAGGGTTTTCATCCCGATATAATGATTCAACCCATTGATGATATCCACGTTGCCTCCCAATTTGTTGGCATGGATATATAAATTCAGCCCTTCCGGATATTGCGGCGCGTCTAAGTCAATCCGCCAGATAGGCAGGAAATTTACAGCGAATAAAGCGACCGCAGAAATAAATAATACGATCCGTTTGCCGGGGCTGATTCTGTTTTGTTTCATCCGTATATTTTTTTAGGTGTTTTCTGCAGAAAATATCGTTCAAATCACTTACGCCTGGTTATTGTTAAGATACAAAGGAAAGCAATTATATTTTTCATCGGGGTAAAAAAAGAACGGAATACGCTGCCGCATCAAGCAGGCAATCGTATTCCGTTAATTAAGATTTTACTGTCCGGAGGTATTGTCTTCCGGTGCGGTTTCACCTGTACCCCATTTGATGGGCACGTTGCTACCCGCGGGAGACACCCTGATGTACCCCGACATTTCCTGGTGCAGCGCACTGCAGAAATCGGTACAATACATGGGGAAGATACCTACCCGGTTGGGCACCCACTTCAGCGTGCTGGTTTCGCCGGGCATTACCAACAGCTCGCCGTTGTCGGCGCCTTTGATGGCAAAGCCGTGCGGAATGTCCCAATCCTGTTCGAGGTTTGTTACATGGAAATACACTTCATCGCCCACACGAATTCCCTCAATATTATCGGGCGTGAGGTGAGAACGGATCTCTGTTAAATATACATGTACTTTGTTTCCTTCCCGAACCACTTTGGTTTCTTTTTCACCTTTGGCTGCATAAGGGTGTTTGTTATCCTCAATTTTAAATATTTTGAGAGAATTATCCCTTATCTTTTCCGCCCTTACCGCCTGCGCATAGTGTGGCTCTCCGATGGTTGGAAAATCCAGTATCAATTGCATCTTATCCCCTGTTATGTCGTACAACTGGGCGCTTTGAGACAGTTCCGGCCCTGTGGGCAAATACCTGTCTTTTGTGATTTTGTTGTAAGCTATCACATATTTCGCATCCGGTTTCCTCGAATCGCCGCCGGGGATCATCAGGTGCCCTACCGAATAATAAGTGGGAACACGGTCAACCACCTGAAGGCTCTGAATATTCCATTTTACCAGTTCGGATGATACGAACATGGAGGTAATGGCATTTCCTTTTCCGTCAAATTCGGTGTGCAAAGGTCCCAGACCCGGCTTTTGCACTTCGCCGTGCAAAGCAGCTTCGTATTTGATCACCGGTATGCCGCCGTAATCTCCTTCATAAGCCTTATCTTCTATGGCTTTTAGCATTTTAGTGAAAGAGAATACCGGGATCAGGGCCGCCAATTTACCGCTGCCTACAATATATTCCCCGGTAGGATCCACGTCGCAACCGTGTGGCGACTTGGGACAGGGTATGAAATAGCACAATCCTTCCAGTTCGCTTGAACTCAGCACGGTTACCTCCTTCCTGATTTCAGAAGTGGCGCTGTGGTTTTCATCGCTGTAGGTGTTGTGCGCGTATTTTACCTGCACTTTTTTACCTTTTCCCGCCTTGAGGTATTCCTCGGCTTTCTTCCAGTTCACAGCCATGATGAAGTCCTTGTCGTTTTTAGACGCATTCACTTCCTGTAGCGTGTAAGCCTGTTCTGTATTATAACAGGAGAAGAAAAACCAGCCGTGAGAGGGCCCCTTGCCGGCGTGGCTCAGGTCGAAATTCACTCCCGGGGTTTCAATCTGGAAAGCAATATCCATCTGACCGTTGTCTTTATCAACGCTTATAAATGAAACAGTTCCTTTAAAGTTTTTCTTATACGTATCAATAGGTACGTCACCGCTTACATTGTCTAAGGGTACACTAAAGCGGGTTCCTGCAACCACATATTCCGTATTCTCCGTGATGAAGGGTGAAGAGTGGTTCCCGGCGCTGTTGGGCAGTTCCAGGATTTCGGCGGTTCTGAAGGTTTTAAGATCCACCCTGGCCACCCTGGGCGTATTGTTCCCGTTTACAAACACCCAGCGACCGTCTATTTCACCATTGGTTTGAGACATATTCACGTGGTGCAGATCGTCCCAGGGAACAAAGCCGTGAGAAGTGTTGAGCATAGGTTTGGTTTCTTCGCTGAACCCCCATCCTTTTTCAGGATCAACAGAAAATACCGGGATAACGCGTAACAATCTTCCGGAAGGTAGCCCATAAACAGATAGCTGGCCGCTGAACCCGCCGGAAACGAAGTTGTAAAATTCATCGTATTTTCCGGGCGGAACATACACTTTTTCGGCAGCATTGCCGCTAACTGCAGATCCGGCGCTTTTGGGTTTGCAGGCATTCATGCCGCCAAGCAGTGTGGCAATGGCCAACGCCGCTAATGTACTTTGTGCAAGTTTCATATTAATAGGTATATTTAAAAAATGAAAATGATTTCATTTTATTTCACCCCGTCATTCTGCCGCATAAATTCCAATAATTGTCTTGCGTCGTCATCACTCAGATTCTGGTCGGGCATCCGAACCAGGCATATTTCCAGTTGAGCCTGTAATTCGGGGTCCTGATCTATCATTGCATCGGGGTTGGTGATAAAGTTCATAATCCACTCAGGTTTGTGCTTGGCGCTAACGCCTTTCCATCCGGGGCCTACCAGCCGCTCATCACTGAGTTTGTGACAACTTGCACATTTCACTTCGTAAATCTGTTTCCCTTTTTCGGCCATGGCTACATCTAAAGTGGCCGGTAATTCCATGTTTTCAAACTTACCCTCCCCTCTCTTGGGATCGTAACTCGGATTGCCATTTGCAGTAGCCTCTGTAGAAGCAGCCGGTGTTGAAGAGGTTTCAGTAGAATTTTGCCCCGGATTACCGCAGGCGAAAATAGTGAGTGCAATTGTACCGCTAACAAGAAATTTTTTCATACCAATAATTTTTTAAGTACAAGATTACCAAGTATATTTTAATTATTATATGAGGCAAATCATATTGCAAATGTTGGGTATCTTCGATGATATTTGGTTGAGTACAATCAAAAATTGGTATGATACATATCAGGTTGCCGGTGGTGTAAAATAAGTTCTAAAGTAAATGTTGAGCAAAAGATGATGATAGATATTGGTTTGCTTATGGAGTACGGAGCCTCGTTAAAAGAAGTAATGAAGGAGGAGATCGTCTGTCAGGAGGGGGAGATTGCATTGTTTTATTTTCAGTTGGTGAAAGGCAGGTTGAAATGGATGCATGTGGATGATGACGGAAGAGAATTTATCCATGAGTTTGTAGATGACGGAGACAGTTTTGGGGTTGGTTCCCTGTTTGACAGGGAGCCTTATGACGCTAAAGTAGTGGCCGAAGAACCTTCAACACTGATCCGGCTGAAATTGCCTCTTTTCCACCAGTTGCTTGAGGAACACCCGGATATCCATTTCAGATTTACAAAATTATTGGCCGAACGTTTGCGTTATAAGCATCTCCTTATAAAAGTGCTTACTCACAGCGACCCGGAGTACCGGCTGGTTACTCTCTTAAACTATCTGGCGCGATATAAAACGAAAGTTTGTTTTGCCGGCAACAGACTTTTGCTGACCCGGAAAGAACTCGCCGGTATGGTGGGGCTGCGTGTTGAAACCGTTATCCGCGCCGTAAAACAATTGGAGCAAAAGAAAACCCTTTCTATTGACAAAGGGAAAGTTTACCTATCGGATATGACTCCAATCATATCTCATTGATGGATTAGTTTGTTCTTTTGTAAAAAAACATAAGATCAGGATATGGTTAAAAATGCCACGGGCTGGTTCAGAGTGTCCGTCTTTAGTCTTTTGCTGGTTTCTTTTATCGGCGTTTTATTGCGCTATAAAATTGCTTATTCGTTGCCTTTTGTTAACCAGAAGTATTTGCTGGATGCGCATTCCCACTTTGCTTTTAATGGCTGGGTAACCCAGTTGATAATGGTATTGCTGGTTGCCCGTTTGGATACAAAACAGCAAAATCCGTTTAGAAAATACGCCTGGATCCTGTATTGCAACCTGATTACCGCTTATGGTATGTTGCTCACGTTTCCCGTTCAGGGTTACGGGCTGTATTCGATCAGCTTTACTACCCTGTCTATTTTCGTGGCTTTTATTTTCACCTTTGTATATTGGCGTGATCTCAACCGCGGGGAGCAAAAAAGCCCGGGTGATCCCTGGTTTAAAGCCGCTCTTTCTTTTAACGTACTTTCTTCGGTGGGCGCATTTGCGCTATCCCTGATGATGCTTACTAAAACGGCTCATCCGGATCAGTATCTGGCATCGTCCTATTATTATTTACATTTTCAATATAACGGCTGGTTCTTTTTTTCCTGTACGGGTTTACTGGTGCATAAACTAAATGACTGGAAGATTCAGTTAAAGGCCGGGAAGACCATTTTCCGGCTGTTTGCGGCATCCTGTATCCCGGCTTACTTTTTATCTGCTTTATGGTTGCCAATTCCTTTTTGGGTTTATATCCTGGTCATAGTTGCGGTAGTCTTTCAGCTTCTTGGGTTTTTCCTGCTTTTCCAGTCCGTAAAACCTCATTTGAAACGTTTAATTTCTTTTGTTTCATTCCCGGGTAAATGGCTGATCGGGCTTTCGGTGGTGGCGCTTGCAATAAAAATCGTGTTGCAGGCCAGTTCAACGGTGCCCGCCCTCAGTAAGCTGGCTTTCGGGTTCCGGTCTATCGTGATCGGTTATCTTCATCTGGTATTGTTAGGTGTTTTCACGCTTTTCCTTTTAGGCTATGTTGTTATTAACGGGTTCATGCAGATCAATAAAACGGCTGTTACGGGGATTGTGATTTTTATTTTAGGTATTATTCTTAATGAACTGGTGCTGTTCATCCAGGGCGTGGGCGCTATCAGCTATACCAGTGTGCCCTATACCAATGAGCTGCTTCTTGGAGCCGCTTTGGTGATGTTTACCGGGTTGTTGTTCCTGAATGTCAGCCAGCGAAAACCGATTTAGCAGTAATAAATTATGATACAGGATGCAAAACTCTTTTATTAGGGAATTGTCCATTATCTTTGCAGCATAAATAAGGGTTCATGTTTTCAAAAAGCTGCGAATATGCCTTGAGAGCCATGCTTTTTGTAGGCCATAGGTCGAGGTGTGGGAATAAAACAGGGATCAGGGATATTGCAGACGGGATCAATTCACCCGAACATTTCACTGCTAAAATTTTGCAGGAGCTTAGCCGTAAGAAATTAGTGCGGTCTGTAAAAGGACCGGGCGGAGGATTTTATCTTGAGGCGCAGGATATGGAATGTACCCTGGCGGATATCGTGCGGGCAATGGATGGCGATAAGATTTTTTCGGGATGTGCCCTGGGGCTAAGCGAATGTTCTGAAGAGAAGCCGTGTCCGCTGCACCGAAGATTTAAGAAGATCAGGAAGGAAATTCAGGATATGCTGCAGTCGGCCAAACTGGCAGATTTTAACGAACGACTGGAAAAGAAATTGATCTTTTTAAAGAGGGTATGATTTCTGGCAGAAGACGCCGGATAACCTGGATAATCCCGGTTTTTTATATTAGTTAGCGCGAAAAACCGGGTTTTTGTGATCGTTTAATGAATAGACATAACGGTTATATGGAATATAAATGGTTTACTCAGCTTATGAAAGGGTTGTTATTGGCTGCCGCATTGCTGTACTTTATGCCCCTGCATGCCCAAACTGCCGGGAAACCGGCTTTCTATTTTGAGCATCTGGATGGTTTGGTATTGTTTCTTTTTATAGTGGTTTTTTTTATGCTCGTTGCCGTATTGTATCTAAAACTTAAGACCCGTGAAATGATCAGGATGAAAAAAAGACTCCAACAGCGGAATGCTGCAAAAAACTTCGATGGTTATATTGCCGATCTGAACAGCAACCAGATAGCAGCCTACCTGGATTTGGAAAAGAAGGGAGATTCTTCAAAATCTTCCCCGCAAAATCTTCCCCGGCTGTTAAAAAGTATGGCCGTTTTTGTGTTGCTGTTGTTGAAAGGTGGCATGTTGTTTGCCCAAAGCGCTGCACCCAGCAGAGATTCGATCCTTGGGGAAACGGGTATTATTATTACCATTGCTTTATTGGTCATACCTATCGGGGCGGGGCTGGTGTTTATGATCATCAAAGTGCTTAACCTTACGCGGCAAAACCGCAACCGGCTTAATATGGCCGAGGCGGAGCAATTGGCTGAATATCTGGCCACGCCGCCGGATGCCGATACGCGTTCTGCCTTGTTGCAACGCAAAGAGGCTTTGGATTACCGGCTCAGCAATAATGAATTGTCAGGCGGACTTGAGCCGAGAGACGAAAAGGGGCTTATCAGCAACGTAAACCTGAGCAGTGCGCTGCCCGTAGTTGTTCAAAAGAAAAGAGCGGCCAAGCGCCCCAACGTGGATCCACAATTATCAAAGCTGGTGATCTGGTATATCGGCTGCGCCACTTTCTGGCTATTGTTTGGTACTACCATTGGGGAATATATAGGGATAAAATTTGTAGCGCCCGATGCGGATCATCTCAGCTGGCTGAGTTTTGGCCGTTTGCGCCCGGTCCATACCAATGCCGTGTTCTGGGGATGGGCGTCTTTGGGAATGCTTGGTTTGGCCTATTATACCGTACCAAGAGTAAGCAATACCCGTTTGGCAAGCTATAAACTGGGCTGGTATTCCCTTTATTTGATCAATGCTTCGGTTTTAGTAGGATCCATATCGCTGATGGCCGGCATCAACAACGGTGGCGGGGAATACCGCGAATATATATGGCCGATCATGTTGTTGTTTGGGATAGCGCTTGTGCTTACCCTCATTAATTTTTTACGCACGATTGCCCGGCGTACCACTAAGGAAATTTATATCTCTAACTGGTATATTGTAGCCGCACTGATCTTCGGGCTGGTTATTTCCGTTGTGGCTTATATTCCCTGGTGGCAGGATGGTTTGGGAGAAACGATCATCCAGGGGTATTATATGCATATGGGCGTAGGCATGTGGTTTATGATGATGACGCTGGGGCTGGTATATTATTATCTTCCCCAGCAGTTGAACCGGCCGATTTATTCTTACAGCCTGGGAATACTGGCTTACTGGACACAGATCCTGTTTTATACGCTTATTGGTACGCATCATTTTATATTCAGTTCCATACCCTGGTGGTTGCAGACAGTAGCCATTGTGGGCAGCGTGGGCATGGTGATCCCGGTAGTGGCGGGAACCACCAATTTTTTAATGACCTTTAAGGGTGGATGGCATAAAATTGCAGACAGCTACACCTTGCCTTTTTACCTGGTAGGGATTATTTTCTACTTTACCGGCTCTCTGCAGGGTACTGCAGAAGCCTTCCGTTCTACCAATCTTGCCTGGCATTTCACAGACTTCACGGTGGCCCATTCTCATCTTACGATGTATGGCATTATTTCGTTTTTTGTATGGGCAGGCGCATACACTATCATACCACGACTTACCGACCGGGAAGCGCCCCAGATTACCGTGGGCGCTCATTTCTGGTTTGCATTGATCGGTTTGTTGTTTTATACCGTCCCGTTGATGTATGGCAGTACTTTAAAGGGACTGATGTGGATAGAGGGGAAACCGTTTATGGAAGGGGTTGTGTTTTCCGCGCCCTATTGGTTGTGGAGAGCCGTGGGCGGTAGTTTGATGTGGATCGCGCATTTGTTTTTTGCCTATAATGTGTATAGGATGCTGAGCGGCAGAGGTATTGTGGACGTAAAAGAAGCGGCCTTTGAAAAACTGGCTGCTAAGAAAGAAGAAGGTACTATTTGATTACAAATTGAATCACTGACATGGAATTTTTCGATAATCAAAAGAAATTGTTTGGAGCAACATTTATAATGTTCCTGGGGCTGACGATCCTGGTGGCGATCCTGCCCGCGTTTCGCAACCAACGGAATAATGCTCCTCTGCCGGATGCGCCACCTTTGAGCGCGGAAGCCGTTAAAGGTAAAGCCGTATTTATTGCCAACGGGTGTGTGGCCTGCCATACGCAGCAGGTGCGCAACCTGGATATGGACAAAACATGGGGCTCACGGCCAAGTATAGCTGCAGATTATGCGGATATCCACCGGACCGATATCTGGCGCAATACCGCCACCCTGATGGGTACGGAACGCACCGGTCCTGACCTCACCAATATTGGCACCCGCCAGCCCAGCAGGGAATGGAACCTGGTTCATCTGTTCAACCCCCGGATCGTGGTAAAGGAATCGGTGATGCCCGCCTACCCCTGGATGTTTACGATCAAAGACGAACCGGGAAAGGATGATGTGGTGGTGAATGTTCCGGAGGAATTTTTAAAAGGTAAAACCGGGAAAGTGGTGGCAAAGGCCGATGCCTTAAACCTGGTAGCCTATCTTCAGTCGCTGAAGCAGGTGCCTTTACCCGATGGGCGCCCGGTTCCCGAATTTTTGTATAAGAGGGAGGAGAAAAGTACGGCGGGTGGCGGAACGGGAGAAACTAAGGGACCGGATGGTGCAGCCCTGTATGCAACAAATTGCCAGAGTTGTCATCAGCCTAATGGTGAAGGGTTGAAAGGCGCCTTCCCCCCCTTAAAAGGCAGTAAAATTGTGCTGGATGATAATCCGGAAACGATGGTGAATATCATTATGAATGGTTATAACGGGAGGGAGAGTGAAGGATTTCCGCCGATGCCCGCTGTAGGAACGGACAATAAGCTCAGCGCCGAGGAAATTGCGGCTATCATGAATCATGAAAGAACGAGCTGGGGAAACAGCGCCCGGCAGGTTACACCTGAAGAGATTCAAAAAATAATAGATGCGGTTAAGCAATAAGCGGATCGCTAACTTTGTATAACAATCAAAGGAGAAAAGATTTAGCGGTATATTTAAAAATGACGGAGATGAAAAAATTATTATTATCTGTATTCGCGTTTTTGCCGGTATTGGCCGGAATCGCGTGTCCGGTCTGCGAACAACAACAGCCCAAGATACTGAGAGGTATTACACACGGTGCCGGGCCGCAAGACAACTGGGATTATGTAATTGTGTGGGTGATGGTACTGATTGTGGCGGTTACGCTGTTTTTTTCGGTTAAATGGATCGTGCGGCCCGGGGAACGGTCGCAAACCCATATCAAACGCCTGATCTTAAATCATGACTAAAAGGGATCTCATGGAAGATAAGAGTACCATTGTAATTTTTTTAGACGATGAGCCGGCACCCATAGCGAGACTTGATTCCCCGGTAAATTTTGAACTGGACACCACGAAGCTGGTGGATGGGAAGCATACTTTAAAAATTGTAAGTAAGGATCCCGGCGGAAGGGAAGGATTGCGCCTGATTCCATTTGAAGTAAGGAACGGACCTGCTATTGATGTGTCCGGTATAAAAGAAAACGCAGTGGTGGATGGGGTGGTACCACTTATGATCAATGCCTATGGTAAAGGAACTTCCCAAAATTTTATTATTACAGGAAGTGAAACTCCTCAAAGCATTCCATCCTGGGTATGGATATTGATTATTGGAATCGGGGGCTGGGCTTTGTATTATCTTGTTTCTTATTTAAGTATGTAAAACCATAATACGGGGATCTGCTTTTATTATTTCCATCCTTTGCTGATGGGCCCGGGGAACAAAATGCCTGAACGCTGAAACATAAATCGGAATGCTGGAAAACAGGGACATACTTTGCCTTGATGATGTAAAAAAACTCGTGGATACGTTTTACACAAAGGTCCGGAACGACGCTTTGCTGGCGCCTATATTCAACGAACGGATACAAGACCGGTGGCCGCAACACCTGGAAAAAATGTATGCTTTCTGGCAAACGCTTCTGCTGGATGAGCATACTTATTTTGGCAGTCCTTTTCCGCCCCATGCTCAATTACCGGTACAACATGAGCATTTTACACAATGGATGCAATTGTTTACGGAAACCGTGGAAGAATTGTTTTCGGGTGAAAAGGCTGCGGAAGCCAAATGGCGTGCGGGTAAGATGGCCGAGATGTTTGAATTTAAAATTGAACGCTTCAGATCAAGTGGTATTCAAAGCCTGCGATAAGCCTTATTTTTCCTAACTTTATAGTGTTGGTGAGGGGGAGTGATTATTAACGTTCTTAAATGATAATGCTATGCCGGTAGTACAGATCAAAAGGATTTATGAACCCGAGGAAGACGCTGATGGCTTCCGGGTGCTGGTGGATCGTTTGTGGCCACGTGGCATAAAAAAAGAAAACGCACATATAGATATCTGGTTGAAAGAGGTGGCGCCTTCCACTGCCTTAAGAAAGTGGTTCAACCACGATCCGGAAAAATGGGAGGATTTTCAAAAAAAATACACAGCAGAACTGAAGGAGTCGGAAGCGGCGAAGGAATTGGCTGGGATTGTAAAAAAGCATAGGAAAACAACCTTTTTGTACAGTGCGCACGATGCCTTACACAATCAGGCACAGGTTTTACAGCATTATATCACCGGGATCGTGAAATAAATAAAAAGCGACTTCATGGAATTCAAACCGATCAAACGCAGCGAAAGTATTGTGAAGCTTTCGCGGGAGCATCATTTCAGCTTATTGTTCTGCTGGAAAATACGGCAGGGCATTAAGAAGGGAATAGCGCCATCCCGGATGATGGGGTATGCACGGTATTTCTGGGAGGTTAATCTGGAACAGCATTTCAAACAGGAAGAAGAGATTCTGTTTGCATCGCTGCCCGAAGACGCAATGGTTGCCAGAGCCCTTGACGAACACAACGCGATCAGGGAGGCTGCTGCCGCGCTTTTTGCCACGCCGGAGGAGGAGATCGTAATGGAACTGGAACGGTTCACCGGTCAATTGGACAAGCATGTTCGCTTTGAAGAACGGGAACTGTTCCCCTACCTGGAAAAAACTTTATCAACAAGCCTGCAGGAGGAAATCAGCGGGCGATTGAGGTCCGCTCATAATGATCCCCTGGTGGATGATTATGAAGATGAGTTCTGGGCGAGGTAGCGTAAGAAGTTTTTAGTTTTTAGTTTGGAAGTTGCAGAGTGCAAGTCGCGGGGGCTAATCAATGTTTACACTCATACCTCACACCCGACACCTGACACCTGACACCCCATACCTGAAGGTTGACCGCCGTTTTGGTTTTGCGTTAATTTTCAAATTATCCTTTATACTTTCAGGAAAATTTTCTTTTTGTAAAGGATATAGAGGAAGGTCCATTTTACCGCAATATAGCACAGGGCATATACGAGGAGGTTGCCGGGTTCTCCCGCCAGTTGGGTGAGCCATTCAAAGAAAGACATCGTGGTGTATTTCCAGTCAATGAAATGCCCCGACATGTAAATAAGGATAGAGTTCATCCCGATCACCACAAAGAAGAAAGCCCACTTCTTATATCCTTTTACATCTATTATATAATAGAAAACGGATAACAACAACATGCTTATTCCACCCACCAGCATGGCGAAGGAACTGGTCCACAGATTTTTGTTGTAAGGGAAAACAAGATTCCAGGCAAGGGAGATCAATACGAGCGCAGCGCCGGCAACCAGGATGCGAACGGCTTTGGTACCAGGCTGGGCATTGCCGTGTTTCAGGTAGTTTCCCGTTAAAATGCCCAGCAAGCAGGTGCCTATGGCCGGGATAGTAGCCATTAAGCCTTCCGGATCGTGGATGTTATTTACATATAAATGGCCGGGCAGCAACAGCCGGTCAACATAAGAAACGAAATTACCTTCAAGGGTTAGATCGCCCGGCGCAAATCCGGGGGCAGAGGTAAACAGTAACAGCAACCAATACCCTAAGAGTAAAGCGCCGGTCCATATAAGCTGACCTTTTTGTTTAAAATAGATATAAATAATGTTGGCAAACATATAGGCCAGTCCAATCCTTCCCAATACACTGCCGAACCGGATCTCGGAAAGGGGTTTAAGAACAAGCCCGTTGTTATATATGATCCCTAAGATCACAAGTATCAGTCCCCGTTTAATCACCCGCCACAAAAGACTTTGCTGAGACGCCCCTTTTTCCATTTGTCGTCCTACGGAATAAGGCGTTGCAACACCCGCAATAAAAAGGAATAAAGGAAAAATCAGATCGTAAAACCTGAAGCCGTTCCAGTCGGGATGTGAAAACTGGTGGGATATACTGTTCCAGAAAGGGTTGTCGGTAGCCTTGGACAATGCGTGGAAGATGCGTTCGCCACCCATGATCCAGAACATATCAAATCCTCTGAGGGCATCTAAGGAATACAGGCGTTTGGCAATTACGGGTTCGGCCATAAAAAAGTATTAAAATGTCGGGGTTATAAAAAAGCGAACCAAAGTAAGTAAAAATATTTAGGTGAAAAGAAAAATAATTTCTGCTATTAAAAAAGGCGAAAACGATATTTGGGTTTATAGAGAATATTTTTAGCATTGCAACCTGTAATTTTTAATTTAAAAAGTTGCAGAAAAATTCTATTAAGGTTTAACTTCAAATTCAAAGATCATGACGCCAAAACGATTCTCTCTTAGAATTGCCGTATCAACGTTTTTTCTGTTATTCTTATTTTCCGGCACATTTGCCCAGGATCGAACCGTAACCGGTAAAGTAACGGATGGCACCAACCAGCCGTTATCCGGAGTTACTGTTGTAAAAAAAGGTACCACACAGGGCACCGTAACCGATGAAAACGGTGAGTACACGCTTTCCGGCATTCCTGAAAATACAACGCTCAGTTTCTCATTTGTGGGAATGGGCACCCGGGATATTCATTTTACGGGGCAGTCGAGAATAGACGTGGTAATGCTGGAAGATGCTATCGGGTTAGACCGGGTGGTGGTTACCGCATTGGGTTTAAGGAGGGAAAAGAAAGCCCTGGGATATTCTGTTGGTGAGGTTACTTCGGATATGATGAATAAGGTGCCTCAGCAGGATATTCTTGGCGCGCTCACCGGGAAGATGTCTGGCGTGAAGATCACCAATACTTCTAACGACATAAACAGTGATACCTACGTGAATATACGTGGTATCTCTTCTCTTGCCGGGAATAATAACCCCCTCGTTGTAGTAGATGGAGTGCCCACCGGTGATCAGCGGGTAATGAAGGATATCAACCCCGATAACATAGAAAGCGTTACGGTGCTGAAGGGTCCAAGCGCCGCGGCGCTTTATGGTTCAAGAGCCGGGAACGGCGTAATATTAATAACCAGCAAATCGGGGAAGAGCCTTAAAAAGGGCATCGGGGTGGACGTAAATATTGGTTCCACTTATTCAAAACCATATAAATACATTGATCTGCAAAACAGGTTCACCTCCGGTATCAGTGGGGTGCTGAACGAAAATTCGTACCAGCAATGGAACGGGCCGGAAGAAGGAGAAATGGCTGTACAATGGAACACGGACGGTGAGGCCAAGCCTTTGGTTTTTTATGATAATTCTCTAAGAGATTATTTCAGAACGGGTACCGAACAGGTATATGATGTGAGTGTTAATGGTTCTTACGATCGCGGTAGCTTCAGACTTGGATTTACTCATCTGGATGCAACGGGCGTTTATCCGGGCGTGGAATTACAAAGAAACGGGGTGAATTTAGCTGCCGTATATAATATCACCAATAAAGTGAAAGTCTTTACTAACATTGATATTACCAACCCGCATTCGGATAATTATCCTTTGAAGAACGGCGGAGAGACGCAATATATGGCGGTTTATCAGGTACCTCCTCATATCAACATCAATGACCTGAAAGATTATTGGTTAGATCCCGATGTGCAGCAGCGCAACTTTAATGCCGCGCATGATAACCCATGGTTTGCCGCGTATGAGTTGAAAGATAAATTTGACAGGATGAGGGTGTTTGGCAATGTGAAGCTTGAGTACCAGGTACTGCCGGACCTGAAAATCATGGGCCGCTATGCCTATAACAGCAGTAACGAAAAAAGAGTGTACCGGCAAGCCTGGTCGGGTTACGGAGGTGATGGCGGCGGGCAAAATAAACCGCAGGGAACTTTTAACGAGAGGATCAGTGATCAGAGAGAAATAAATACGGATGTTTTGATCTCTTATAAAAAATCCCTTGGGAAGTTTGAGATTGCACCCTCGGCCGGAGGTAACGTAATGACGCAAAGAAGTTACAACCTGTATGCAGGCGGAGATCCCCTGGTGCTCCCCGGTCTTTACACGCTTTCCAATGTAAACCGGGACGGGCTTACATATTATGACAACACTTATAAAAGGAATATTTATAGTGTATATGGCTTGTTGGATCTGAGCTACGACAATATGATCTTCCTGAATGCAACGGCCAGGAACGACTGGTCGAGTACCCTGCCCCCGGATAACTGGTCGTATTTCTATCCGTCGGCTTCGCTGAGCGTGCTGCTGAATGAAATGCTTCCCCTTCCGTCCTGGGTCTCCCTGTTTAAGTTGCGGTCGGGTATTTCCCAGGTAGGAAAGGATACGGATCCATATGTAATTGCTACCGTATTAAATCAGGGAACATGGGGAACCAATACGATGTACACGGTTCCCGGTAAGCTGCCTAATATTAACCTCAAGCCGGAGATTGCAAAGGCCTATGAAATCGGAACCGATATTTCGTTTTTCCATAATCGGCTGGGAGCAGATTTCACGTACTATAAAGTGCAAAATAAAAACCAGATATTGAATGCTTCCACCACCGCCACTTCGGGCTACACAGCCGCCACCATCAATGCGGGAAATGTTGAAAACTATGGCGTTGAAATAGGATTGAGTGCAGTTCCTGTTCGCACCAAAAACTGGAACTGGGACATACGTGCCAATTTCTCCCGCGAAAGAAGCAGGCTGAAAGAACTGACGCCGGGGATAGATCAGTTCCAGTTTTGGGGGAGCACCCATGTGTTTGCCATTACCCAGGTGGGGGATCTGATAGGCGATATTTATACCAGGGATATGATCCGGGTGGAGGATAAAGGCAGTCCTTATTACGGTTGGCCTTTGCTGAATTCCAACGGCAAATTGCAACGCAATAACGACAACAGCGCCATGGTAAAAGTGGGTAATTTCCTGCACGATTTCATGGTGGGTTTACAAACGGGCGTTTCTTACAAAAGAATATCCCTTTCACTCAGTATTGACTGGCGGCAGGGAGGTACCTATTACGACCAGACGATGCTGAGGCTGGCAAGGGCGGGTAAAGTGGAATTCTTCCATGATAATGCCAATTCCAGCACATTTACCGGTATCCTTAGCAACAATTCCTTTAACGGGGACAACGAAGCTTTGGCCAAAGAGATCAAAGCACACCCGGAGATTTACCAGAATGATACCTGGGTTGGCGGAAGGACGCAGGACCTTGGTGGCTTTCTTTATTCCAACGGCGTATATGAAGGGGCATTTTTCCCGGGGGTAATTTCCGATGGAGCGGGCGGTTATATTGAAAATTTTGGAGGACCCGGAACGCGATATGTTAAGGCTTACGATATCTTTCAGCCCTCGGGTGGTTTCTGGGATGCAGCCATGAGGTATAAGTGGTTTTATGATGGCTCTTTTGTTAAGCTGAGAGAACTGGCGGTTTCCTATGCATTACCGGAAGCCTGGTCGCGCAAAGTGTTGGCACAAAATATCAGTATAGCCGCATTTATGAAGAATCTTATATTATATGCCGCTAATAAAACCAACCAGGATCCGGAATCCATTTATAATCAAAATCCTCTTACGGGAGAAACGCAACAGGGTAGGAACATCTGGAATGCATCCCCGGTTATTATGCCTGTAGGTTTAAAGCTTAACGTATCATTCTAAAATAAAAAAAGATGAGAAATATTTTTTCAATATCAAAGATGGTAAGATTTAAAGGGATCAGTTTGATTGTGGCATCTGTGCTGCTGGTAACGTCCTGCCAGGATCTATCAGAGATTAATAAAAACCCCAATCAATTAAGCGCAAACGAAATAAATATCAAGTACGTTTTAACCTCTGTACTTGCCGGTACTGCACACGACTATATCTACGAATATGCTTACCCGGGAGGATGGACGGTTTCAGAAGCCATGCAATATCTGCAGCGCGATTATATTGACTTCCAGAGTCCCAACACTTTTGTTTGGGGGCCTAAAGATTTCAGCTCGCCCTTTTCGAGAATTAAAAACAGCCAGTACATCATTGAAAATGCGGAGTCGGAAAAGTCGGAGAACAACCAGAAATTTTACACGGCGGTGGGGCAGATCATGCGCAGTTTCTGGTACGGCTATCTGACTTCCCTGCATGGCGACATTCCTTATTCTGAAGCGATGAAAGCAGAGGAAGGTAACTTTACGCCCGTTTACGACAATCAGAAAGATATTTTTAAAGGTATCCTGGATGATTTGAAATCGGCCAATGACCTGTTGGCCCAGGTATCGTCTGTTGAGGGCGCATCCTCCAGTGATATTATGTTTAAGGGGGATGTAATGAAATGGAGAAAATTTGCCAACTCATTACGGTTAAGATATTTATTAAGATTGTCTGAAAAAACTTCAGATATGAGTGCTATGGGGCTGGATGTGAAGGCAGAGTTCAGCGCAATTGTGGGCAACAGCTCGGTGAATCCTGTTTTTACCTCCAACGGAGATAATGCGGCGATTTCATTCATTGGCAGTTCCTCAGACAATTCGTGGTACGGTGGTCCTTTATGGTACACCAACCGGTCGGAATTTTATCGCAGGAAACCCTGTTCCACTTTTGTGGATGCAATGGTTGAGGGCAGAGATCCGCGTTTGACCACTTTTATTAGCCCGGTGGATGCGCAGTTGAGGATCAGCGATGCCACGCCTGCCTATTCGAAACTTCCGGATGGCCAGATCGTCAGGAATATTCCTACGTCAACGCCTAATAAAGATGAGTTGAATACACGCAGGTATGTTGGATTACCATCCGCGTTGCAGGATCCTAATTTATATAACCTGGCTACCACGGTAGATTTTAACGCAATTAAAGCTTTGGATCCTACTATTTATACCGATTTGGCTGCCAACCCCGGGGTATCCTACCTGGCAGACATGTATGCTCAAAATGCCAACCCGCTGGTAAAATCGGTTTTCATGAGTTATGCGGAGCTTTGTTTCATCCTGTCGGAAGCCCGTTTGAAGGACTGGTTCAGCAGTGGAAACGCGGTTGACTACTACCGGGATGGAATAGTTGCCAGTATGCGTCAATACGATATTGCCGATGGCAGTGTGAAGGTATATGATCCCAACACGGACGGACTGGTTGCATGGAACGAAAGCGCTTTCTTAAATAATTTATCCGGGGAGTTCACCGGCGCTGATGATGGAGGAAAGTTAACACAGTTGATGACCCAGAAATGGCTGGCCTGTTTTATGACGCCCGAATTTTGGTTCGACTGGCGTAGAACGGGCGTTCCAGACCTGGGCGCTAATGTGATCCTTGGAAGTAATGGAAAGAAAATTCCGGTACGTATTATTTATCCGGATGCGGAGAAGAATTTGAACAGTGCGAATGTAGCAGAAGCGATTACCCGGCTGGAACCCGGAGAGGATAGTCAGTGGAGCAAGATGTGGTTACTGAAAGGTACCAATAAGCCCTGGTAGAATTCCTGTCCTGAACAGTCCCCTGAATATTTATTTGTCAAAATCCGGGGAGCTATACGACATAAAGACTAATTTTCATAAGACCCCGGCAATTGCCGGGGTCTTTGGGGTATATAGGGGAAACGGGAAACATTTTGTGGAAGGCGCTATCCTAAAAATTGGGCGCCAACTGCCGGGTGCGGTAATAATCTAACATGTAGTTTACCACTTCCTCCGCCGTATCAACGACTTCAAAAAGAGCGAGGTCTTCCGGATTGATATTCCCTTCCACCAGCATCACGTCTTCCAGCCAGTTCATCAGTCCCTGCCAGTAATTCCTTCCCACCAGCACCATCGGCATTTGTTTGAATTTTTCTGTTTGCATCAATGTTGCCACCTCAAAAAATTCGTCTAAGGTGCCAAAGCCGCCGGGCATCATTACAAATCCCTGGGAGTATTTGGTAAACATCACTTTGCGGACAAAGAAATAATCGAAGTTCAGTAATTTATCCTTGTCTATGAATTCGTTGGGACGTTGTTCAAATGGCAGATCAATGTTCAGTCCCACGCTCTTGCCGTTGGATTCAGAAGCGCCTTTATTGGCGGCTTCCATGATGCCGGGGCCGCCGCCGGTAATAACGCCGAATCCTTCTTCGGAAAGCCGCCGGGAAATTTCTATAGAGAGGTTATAATATAATGTGCCGGGCTTTGTACGGGCGGAACCAAAAATAGAAATACAGGGTCCTATTTTACTTAAAGCTTCAAATCCCTCAACAAATTCGGCCATTATTTTAAAAATCTGCCAACTGCTGTGTCCCGAGCTTTCTTTCCAATGTCTTTCTTTCAGTGTTTTAAGCGTTGCATTCATATCATGCTTTTTAGATAATTTGCCACTAAAATATACAACGCAACAAAGGATTATTTAGTTCTTTCCGGCGAGAGATTTTTTCGAGATGGCCCACAAGCCCAGGAACGTCAGCAGCCCGTTGTAGATCAGCAATTCGTATCCGATCTTAAAACTTCCAAATACGGCTTGCGAAAGCCCCTTTATTTTTTCAACCCAAAGCCCGCTGATATTAAGCTGCGGCTGATACCATTCAATATTATTTACCACGTCAATTCCGAGAATAATGAAAGGTGCGATAACGCACACGGGTAGGGCCAGGCGATCAACAACGGCCCGGCGGGTGAAAATACCGAAAGCGAATAAGCCCAGCAGGGGGCCATAGGTGAATCCCGCCACTTTAAGGATTACATCAATGATGGATTTATTATCCAATAGTTTAAAACCCAGCACCACCACGAAAAATAAAAAAGCAAATGTAAAATGGGTGGTAAGGCGAACCCTCTTCTGGCGACTTTCATTCCAGTTTTTCCTTCTTTTCAGCCCCAGGATATCAATACAAAAAGAGGAAGTAAGGGCGGTAAGGGCTCCGTCGGCACTGGGAAATAAAGCCGAGATCAGCCCTATGATAAATATAATGGAAACAGCCGTGGGCATATAATTTAAGGCAGCCGTAGGGAAGAGGTCGTCCGGGGGAACGCTGATCCCTTTTTCGCCGGCGAAAAGATAGAGCAGTCCTCCCAGAAAGAGAAACAGGAAATTAACCAGGGCCATGATAATGCTGAAAGTGATCATGTTCTTCTGGGAATCTTTCAGGTTTTTAACGCTGATGTTTTTTTGCATCATTTCCTGATCCAGCCCCGTCATAGCAATGGTAATAAAGGCGCCTCCCAAAATATGTTTCAGAAAATGGGAAGAGCTGTTGGTATCTGTATTGAAAATTTTAGTTAATCCAATGGAATTTAGTTTATTCAGGGTTCCCGAAAAGCTGTGCCCGAGATTGTTCATGATGAAGATGATACATACCACCAGGCCCAAAAGCATGAAGGAGGTTTGAAGGGTATCCGTAAACACAATGGTTTTAACCCCGCCTTCAAAAGTGTAGAGGATGATCATCAGCAGGATAATAGCCGTGGTTAGCCAAAAGGGCATCCCCAAATTATCCAGAATAAATATTTGAAGAATGTTGATAACCAGGTACAGGCGGGCCGTGGCGCCCAGGGTTCTGGAAATGATAAAAAACAGCGCCCCGGTTTTATAAGAAACCATTCCGAAACGGTGTTGCAGGTAATTGTAAATAGAAGTGAGTTTGAGCCGGTAATACAAGGGCAAAAGGATCAGGGCGATCAAAAAATAGCCGATCAGGTAGCCGATCACTACCTGGAAATATGAAAATCCCGCGAAACCCACGGTTCCGGGAACAGAAACAAAAGTAACGCCCGACAGGGAGGTGCCAATCATACCAAATGCCACCAGCATCCAGTTAGAGCTTCTATTGCCGATAAAAAACGAATCGTTGTTAGAGTTTCTCGAAGTGTAATAAGCTACGATCAGCAGTAAAATGAAGTAGCCGGCCACAAATGAGAAGAGTATCCAGGGCGACATGGGGTAAAATTAAAATTTAGCGGGAAAGATATGATTTTTATTTTTTTTGTGAACACGTTGTCAGGAAGGTAGGTGCAATCCGAACTTTTCTTTTGCCACTAAGTCACGGAGACACGAAGGGTCACTAAGTTTTTCCTTTTAGTATTGATTTGTGTCCTAAGAGTCCCGGTAGTTCAATATTCTAACTTTGCTACAAAGACCATGACACCGAAGTTTGCCAGGAAATTCCTGAAACATGCTTTGTATCATATAGTCTTCATGCCATTATTTTAAAAGTCTCATCTTCTGCGCAAAATAGCTGCGCACCTATCATCTTACATCTCAGGGTTCGGCTGGAATGAGAATAAAAAATAATAAAAGTAGATAAATACTTTTATTTATAAAAAGCATTAGATTTGTATTTTCTTTCATTAAAAACAAAAAGTGTATAGATCATGGAAACGATGACCGAGAACATATTGAACGTAACTTTATTAGAACCCCGGCAGAAGCATCCTACTATTTTTGCCCGTTTTGATGACTTAAAGGAAGGGGAGGGTTTAACCATTCATAACGACCACGATCCCAAGCCACTGTATTACCAGTTGTTGGGAGAAAGAGGTAATATCTTTACCTGGGAATACCTGGAAGAAGGTCCGGCATGGTGGAAAATACGGATCACCAAAAAGTTGACCGGAGAGGGTGATGAAACCCTGGGAGAAATTGCCGCCAAAGACCTCCGTAAAGCCGAGGTGTTTAAGAAATACGGACTGGATTTCTGTTGTGGCGGAAAGAAAACCGTGAAAGAAGCCTGTGCGGAAAAAGGGATTGATGTTACAAAGATTGAAAAAGAATTACAGCAGGCGGATAAAAATCCTTCGGCGCGGCCTTTACCATATAACGATTGGGGAATTGATTTCCTCGCAGATTATATTGTAAACACCCATCACTCTTATGTTCGTAAAAACCTCCCCGATATCCGCGGCTATGCTTTAAAGGTAGCGCAGGTTCATGGCGGACGGCATCCTGAGTTGATTCGCATTCAGCAATTGGTGGAGGAAGTCAACAAGGAATTTAGCGAACACCTGGTGAAAGAAGAAGAGATTCTATTCCCTTTTATAAAAGAACTGGTGTCCGCAAAAGCAAAGGGAGCAGCACCCAAGGCCGAAAAATTTGACAGCGTGGAAGATCCCATTAAAATGATGGAAGACGAGCATGAGGTAGTAGGCCGATGCCTCGATGAGATCAGGGAGCTGAGCGGGAACTATACGCTTCCCGAAGATGCCTGTGCCAGCTACAGCCTGCTGTTTAAGATGCTGGCGGATATGGAGGAAGACACGCATATACACGTTCATCTTGAAAACAATATTCTTTTTCCCAAGGCTAAGGCACTTGAAAAAGATTTGAATTAAGTGGCAGCCCTTTCCCATATAAAATAACGCAGGGGCGGTTCCTGTATGGGGCCTGCTCCTGCGTAAATTATCATCTACTTTCACCAGGAGGAAAAATGACAATAAATGCAGCCACTAAAATTGCGGTGATCTTAAAGCAGAATGCCGGGGCGCTGGATGCCATTGTGGCTTTAAGTCCGAAGTTTGAAAAACTGCGCAACCCCATCTTACGCAGGGTGATGGCCGGCAGAACGAGCCTTGCTATGGCCGCTAAGATAGGCGGTTGTAAAGTGGAGGATTTTTTTGAAAAGCTGAAACCGCTTGGCTTTGAGCCGGACACCGGCATCGTTGTAAAGGAAGAGGAAGCAACCCGGCAGCCCCTGCCGGAATTTATCACCTCCCTGAAAAAGGCGCAGGTGGTGGAGCTGGATGTACGCCCGATCATGGCGGCTGGGGAAGATCCGTTGAGCGTGATAGTAAAGAAGGTTAAAACCATTCAACCGGGGCAGGTATTAAAGATCATTAATACTTTTGAACCCACTCCATTAATGATCCTGCTGGAAAAGCAGGGCTTCGCTTCTTATGTGGATACGATAGAACCCGATTGGGTGGAAACTTATTTTTATAAAAAAGAAGACGGTTCCCGGCCAGTGGTAACGGAAGTGCCGGCGGAAAGCGGTGAGGGGTGGGATGCAATGGTGAAGCAGTATGAAAATCGCACCCAAACCATTGATGTTCGACACCTGGAGATGCCGGGTCCTATGATGACGATTTTGGAAGCATTGGAGACGCTGCCTGAGAATTCCGCCTTATATGTTTATCACAAACGAATCCCCGTTTTTCTTTTACCGGAATTAGCGGAAAGAAAATTCGGTTACCGGATTAAGGAAATTAGTGAAGGGCAGGTTCATCTTTTAATATTCAGAGATTAGTATGGCTTTGGCTTCTATGATGAGTGCGGATCCTGTGAAGACCACCTCTTATAAGGTGGTGCTGCCCTTTTATGCTTACGCCGCGGTTTCTTTTTTAGTGGCTACCCTGCTTTTGTTTTTATCTGCCGGCGCGTTTGGCAGGCATTATTTTCATCCTCATGTAATAGCCATTACCCATACCATGACCCTGGCCTGGGGCACGATGATCATTCTCGGCGCCAGCCATCAGTTGGTGCCGGTGCTGATAGAAGGGAAATTGTACAGCAATGTATTAGCTTATATTTCATTTGCGCTGGCAGCGGTGGGGATACCCCTGCTGATATACGCGTTTTATCATTTTAATATGAACTGGATGGCCAGGCGTGGGGGCGAATTGGTGGTGGATGCGATAGTGGTGTACCTGGTGAACATGGGGATAAGCATGTCGAAATCGAAAACAGAGAATGTGCATGCTGTTTTTGTGTTTACGGGGGGATTATGGTTGCTGATCACCACCATAGTCGGTATCCTGTTGGTTTATAATTTTTCAAAACCCCTGTTTTCGCAGGACTCGCTCCATTACTTGTCGCTTCATGCCAACATGGGCATTATCGGGTGGTTCCTGTTGCTGGTAATCGGGGTGGGGTCCAGGCTGATCCCGATGTTCCTGATCTCCAAATACACCAATCCCAAATTGCTGTGGAAGGTGTATGGGTTGATTAATGCCGGGCTGATCGCGTTTATATTTATGTTTCTTTACCATATTCCTGCCTGTTATTATCTTCTCCCGGTAGCCGCTGTTTTATCTGCCCTGCTGTTGTTTGGATATTATTGTCGCCAGGCTTATAAAAAGCGTTTGCGTAAAAGAGTGGATGAGCAAATAAAAATTTCTATGCTTTCAGTGATAATGATGTTGGCGCCGGTTGTTTTAATGGTGGTGCTGATCGTTGCCCTGGCGATTACCGGGGAAAATACGCGCCTGGTCTTAGCCTACGGGTTCGCGGTTTTTTTCGGCTGGATGACCGCGATGATCCTGGGCATGACCTTCAAGACCATGCCTTTCATTGTATGGAACCGCGTATATCACAAGAAGGCGGGATTGGGTAAAACGCCCAGTCCTAAAGACCTGTTCAGCAGCAAAGTATTTGTAGGCATGGCGCTCGTATATATTTTGGGATTTTTATTATTTATAACCGGGATACTGACAACGATCGTTTTAGTGTTGCAGGCCGGTGCCCTGCTTTTACTGCTGGCTGCCGGTTTGTACAACTTCAATGTATTTAAGGTTATCCTGCATAAATCTGGAGCAACATGAGTTTAATAACCAATAGTGATATCAAGTCCAATATTGCCATGGCGGCGTTGCACAATGTAATTGATCCGGAAATAGGATTGAATGTGGCAGACCTGGGTTTGATTTATGAAATTAATTTCGATGAAGACGAAATGAGGGTTTCCACTATCATGACATTAACGACCCAGTTTTGCCCGATGGGTGAATCCATTGTGGACGGTGTAACCCAGGCTATGCAGCAAACTTTTCCGGAGTATAATATCCAGGTGGATCTTATTTTTGATCCGCCGTGGAGTTATGACCTGATTTCTGAAGAGGGACGTGAATTTTTAAATTTATAGCCGATGTTAAGTCTTACCTGCAAGACTGCGATAAAGGCTGTTATTTACCTCGCCTCCAAGCAGGAGAGCGGCGTCCGGACCGGTATTATAGAAATCGCGGAATATATTGGCGCCAGTGAACATACCGTGGGTAAATTGCTGCAAACCCTGGTGAAGCGGAGGGTTATCAACAGTGTCAAAGGTCCTTCCGGCGGGTTTTTTATCTCGGAAAAACAATTGAATCAGCCGATCATGGATATTGTGGCAGCAATTGATGGTGACGACGTGTTTAAAGAATGCGGGCTGGGGCTGAGTAAATGTTCTTCGGCTCATCCCTGCCCTATTCATAATGAATACAAAACGGCCCGCGATCTGATTGAAAATCTTTTTGCTCAAAATAAGATAGCGGATCTGTACAAACCGGTACGTTGTGGATTGGCTTACCTGATCGGTTGATCTCCCAACCGTTGAATCCGTAATTCCCGTGTTGCACAAATCCGTTCAACGAAGAAATAAGCGTCTTCATCGAAGTTTTTGCAACGCTCACCGAAATAGTTTCCTCAACCTGCCGGGGATCATAATTTTACCATTGTGCCCGGCCATGTTTTCAACGGTACCGCTGCGTCTAAAACGCAGGAACCGCGGATGGCATCTCCGGGAAATTAAAATTCAATCTTTGTAAAATCGTCCTATCCATGCAGGGAAAGAAAATTCTGATGGTTGTTTCAGCGGTAGCTTTAGTCTTGCTGTTATTGCTTTACCTGGTTCCGATGCACCGCACTTACTCGGCCGACATCGTTGTGAGCGCCGATGAGCTCATTATCAATCGCACCATTTGTGACACCGCCAATTGGGATAAATGGTATTCCGATGGGGAGATCAGTCAGCCGAGGCCGGTATCTTTCCGTGAATCGGCCGTTAAAAAAGACAAGTTGTTTGATTATAATTTAGCAACAGGTGAGGGTTATAAGAAAGAGGGTTGGATAAATGTATCCCGCAAAAACCGCTGGGAGATTAAGCTGACCTGGTCGGAAAAACTGATCTTTAAAAATGACATCGTTAAAAAGTTCCGGTTGCTGTTCCATCCTGCCGATTTCAGACCCGGCTTTTTACAAAACGTAGTACGGTTTAAAAATGTTATTGAGCACCCGGATCATATCTTTGGGGGACTGGTATTTGAAAGAAAAGAAGTGCCTGCAGGTAAGTTGGTTACTTTATCGGATACGGTCATGCTGAGTGAAGTAAAGGATCGGATCTCCGGTTTGCATAATGAAATCCTGGGCCGTTTGGCACCGGAAGATATAAAGAACCCGGGCGTCTTTATGAGTCAGTATGAAATGTTGGAAGATTCGTCTGTGGTGCTTTGTGTGGCGGTGAACGTAAGAGATGAGTTTCCCGATATCAGCGAGCCGTTTGAATTGATTGAAATGGATGAACATCCGGTGATTATGATCCAAACCCACCGGGGTTATACCAACATGGATGAAGATATCGCCGTTATGTATGAATGGCTTAAAAGAAATGATAAGCGCCCCGCTACCAGCTACTGGGTTCAGCATACGCCCTCCACGGAAATAGCCCAGGCCTCCGGTAAAACGGGTTTTACTATTATCCAGGAAGTGTACTCTATTAAATAAAAACACAAGTATAAGGTCTCGGGTATCATACCTAAGGCCTTATACCTCAGAATCACGAAGTACCGATTAGCACCTCGTAGCTTTTTCCTCCTTATTAATTTTTAAACAGCCAGGGAAACCAGCGATGCATCTTTGGTTTCGAGCAGTGATGAACCCATCAGAAACTCATCCACTTTGCGGGCGCATTCCCGCCCCTCGCTGATAGCCCATACTACCAGGGATTGTCCTCTGCGCATATCCCCTGCTGTAAATACTTTGGGGATATTGGTCTGATATTTTTTTTCTGCTGCTTTCACGTTTCCCCGTTCATCATAATCCACGCCAAGTTCCTCCAGTAGTCCCTGGTGTTGCGGGTGAACGAAGCCCATGGCCAGCAACGCCAGTTCACAGGGTATTTCCCTTTCCGTACCGGGTATTTCCACAAACCGCGAAGGCCGCTGATCTTCCGAAAATTGCCATTCCAGATCAACAATTTTTAACGCCCGGAGATTGTCCTTGTCATCAGCAAGAAATTGTTTCGTAGCGATGGCCCATTCCCGCTCGCAACCTTCCTCGTGGGAAGAAGATGTTTTCAGGATCATCGGGTAGGTAGGCCAGGGCATAAAAGGGGTTCTCGACCCGGGAGGCGTTGGCATCAGTTCAAACTGCGTAACGGATAAGGCGCCCTGCCTGTTGGATGTGCCTACGCAATCGCTGCCTGTGTCGCCACCGCCAATCACCACCACATGCTTCCCGGCAGCTTTGATTTCTTCCTGCAGGATATTACTTTCGAGGTGGGCGTTTGCTAAGGGATCTCTATCCGCATTGCGCTTGTTTTGTTGCTTTAAGAAGGGTACCGCAAAATGGATTCCTTTCAGATAGCTGCCCGGGATAGTCAGTTCCCGTGGTATAGTGGAGCCACCCGCTAACACAATGGCCTGGAATTCGCGAAGCAGGTCATTGATGCTAACGTTGACGCCTACATTGGCATGGTACCTGAATTCCACGCCTTCCTCTTCCAGTACGTTAACCCGCCTGTCTATCACCCATTTCTCCAATTTAAAATCGGGTATGCCATACCGTAAAAGACCGCCGGCGGCATCGTCTCTTTCGAACACCGTAACCAGGTGCCCCGCATAGTTCAGTTGTGCTGCAGCCGCCAGTCCGGCGGGGCCGGAACCGATAACGGCCACTTTTTTCCCCGTGCGGATATTAGGTATTTTCGGTTGAACGAACCCTTTCTCAAAAGCGATTTCTATAATATGCTTTTCAATTTCTTCGATGGTAACTGCCGGTTGATTGATGCCCAATACACAGGCCGTTTCGCAGGGCGCAGGACAAATACGGCCGGTGAACTCAGGGAAATTATTGGTGGAGGTTAAAATTTCATAAGCCTCCCGCCAGCTTTTGCGATATACCGCATCGTTAAATTCGGGGATCAGATTGCCCAGAGGGCAACCGTTGTGACTATGGCAAAAGGGCACTCCGCAATTCATGCAGCGTGATGCCTGGGTCGCCAGTTTTGATTCGGTAAAACGACCGGTAAATTCTTTATAGTCATTTAAACGTTCGGATACGGGACGCTTTGCCGGCAGTTCCCTGGTAAATTCTATAAAGCCTGTTGGTTTGCCCATTGTATGGATGAATATTTTATGAGATTAATAATTACAATAACCATATTCCGCATATCCCGGCTATTTTTCCGCCACACTGGTCTTTGTTTCCCGGAACACTCTTTTATAGTCTCTTGGATATACTTTGATGAAATTCTTTAATTGATTTTCGAAATCGTCCATGATAAACCGGGCTACTGTACTTCCGGTGAAAGCAAAATGCCTGGAAACCATGTTGAACAGTTCTTCAGATTCCCCGCTGATCACCGGATCCAGATCCACCATCTCGGGATTACAGTTTTCGGCAAACTGTCCTTTTACATCATATACGTAAGCGATGCCGCCACTCATGCCTGCCGCAAAATTTCTACCGGTATCTCCCAATATCACCACGCGTCCGCCGGTCATATATTCACAGCCGTGATCTCCCACGCCTTCCACCACGGCATGCGCGCCCGAATTCCGCACACAGAACCGTTCCCCGGCTTTACCCCTGATATAAGCCTCGCCCGAGGTGGCTCCGTAAAACGCTACATTACCTATGATGATATTTTCTTCAGGAATGAATCCTGCGGCTTTCGATGGATATACAATCAGTCTTGCGCCACTCAGTCCTTTTCCGAAATAATCATTGGCATCGCCTTCCAATTCCAGGGTAATGCCGTGGGTATTAAAGGCGCCGAAACTCTGCCCTGCCGTACCGGTGAATTTATAATGAATGGTATCCGCCGGCAGACCTGCGGCACGATAACGTTTGGTGATTTCATTGGAAAGGATGGTTCCTACGGTACGATCGGTATTCCGGATGGGAAGTGCATCGTGTACCCGTTCCCGGTGCAGCAGCGCCGGCTGTGCTTTTTCAAGCAGTTTCCAGTCGAGTACGCCGGCCAGTCCATGATCCTGTTCTTCCTGGTGATACAAACCGGTGTCTTCAGATGCCGGTTCTTTGTACAAGATTGGAGACAGATCCAGCTTTTTATATTTCCAGTGTTCAATTCCTTCCCTTCTTTCCAGGCAATCAACCTGGCCCACCATTTCATTGATCGTTTTGAATCCAAGCTCTGCCATGATCTCTCTCAGTTCCCGCGTAATAAACCGGAAGAAGTTCACTACATGATCGGCATCGCCGGTAAACCGTTTCCGCAATTCGGGGTCCTGGGTGGCTACGCCCACCGGACAGGTGTTCAGGTGGCATTTGCGCATCATGATGCAACCTTCCACGATCAGCGCGGCGGTAGCTATACCCCATTCTTCAGCGCCCAATAAGGTGGCGATCGCAATGTCGCGGGCGGTCTTCATTTGCCCGTCGGCCTGCAATACCACCCGGCTTCTCAGCCGGTTTTTCACCAGGGTTTGGTGGCTTTCGGCCAGTCCAAGTTCCCAGGGCAACCCGGCGTGCCGGATGGAGCTGATGGGAGACGCACCTGTGCCGCCATCATGGCCGGCAATCAGGATCACATCGGCTTTGGCTTTGGCAACACCTGCGGCAATCGTACCTACTCCCGCTTTGGAAACCAGCTTTACATTTATGCGGGCATCGCGGTTTGCATTTTTCAGATCGTAGATCAGTTGGGCCAGATCTTCAATAGAATAGATGTCATGGTGGGGGGGCGGAGAAATCAATCCCACGCCTGGCGTGGCATGCCGCACCCTTCCGATCCAGTCGTCCACTTTATGTCCGGGCAACTGCCCGCCTTCTCCCGGTTTAGCGCCCTGCGCCATCTTGATCTGTAGTTCATCGGCTTCGGTGAGATACAGGCTTGTAACCCCAAAACGCGCGGAAGCTACCTGCTTGATAGCGGAGCGCATCGAGTCGCCGTTGGCTAATCGTTCGTAACGCACATCATCTTCCCCGCCTTCTCCGGTATTGCTTTTTCCACCTAACCGGTTCATCGCAATCGCCAGGGTAGTATGCGCCTCCCAGGAGATGGAACCAAAAGACATGGCGCCTGTGGCAAACCGTTTGTAGATATTTTCTGCAGGCTCTACCTCATCAACAGGAATAGAAGGACGGTTGCGTTTGAACCGCAAAAGGCTGCGCAAGGTAACGGCTTTCTCTCCCTGGTCGTTTACGGCTTTGCTGTATCTTTTATAAATATTATAATCGTTCATTCGCGTTGCATGTTGCAACAGGTGAATGGTTTGCGGATTGAACAGGTGTACTTCTCCTTTACGCTTCCATTGATATACACCGCCCACCGGCAAACGGTCTGTGGGAATGTCTTTCAGATTGAAGGCCAGCGAATGTTTGGCAAGCGCCTCCCTGGCTATTTCATCCAGCCCCATCCCGGCAATTCGGCTGACCGCACCGGTAAAATATTTGTTCACCACATCCTGGTTGAATCCTACGATTTCAAAGATCTGGGCGCCCTGGTAAGATTGAAGGGTGGATATCCCCATCTTGGAAAATACTTTCAGCAACCCGTAACATACCGCCTTTACATAATTTTTACGCAGGGTGTACCAATCCTGACCGGTATCCCATTTTCCTACAGACTTCATGGTACGAATGGTAGCCAGCGCCAGGTAAGGATTGATGGCTGTTGCGCCAAACCCAATAAGACAGGCAAAGTGATGCACTTCCCATACATCACCGGCTTCTACCACAATACCCACTTTGCCGCGGTAGCCTTTACGGATAAGATGATGGTGAACAGCAGATACGGCCAGCAAAGAAGGAATTGCAGCGTGATCGGAATCAATGGCCCTGTCGGAAAGGATGATCACTTCAAAACCGTCTTCCACAGCATCCACCGCATACCGGCAAAGTCTTTCCAGTCCCGCTTTCAGAGATCCGGGTTTCCCATCGGCCCTGAAATAACATTGCAGGGTTTTGGCCTGGAAAATCCCCGTGTCAATACTGCGCAGTTTTTCGAGTTCTGTGCTGGTGAGTATCGGATGCTTCAGGGCCACCCCATGACAGTGCATCGGTTCTTCCAGCAGCAGGTTGCCGTAATTGCCTACATAGGAAGCCAGGCTCATCACCAATCTTTCCCTTATCGGGTCTATGGGAGGATTGGTAACCTGTGCAAACAATTGCTTGAAGTAGCTGCTGAGATGCTGGGGCTGGTCGGAAAGTGCGGCCAAAGGAATATCCATACCCATTGAACCTATGGGTTCTTTTCCGTCCATAGCCATAGGTTTTACCACCGATTCAATGTCTTCTGTGCTGTAGCCAAAAGCCTTTTGGTATTTAAAAACAGATTCTTCAGACAAATGGGTGAAGGTAACCCGCGGAGAAGCCAGTTCTTCCAGCCGGATCTTATATTGATTCAGCCAGTCGGCATAAGGTTTTTGCGAGCAGATTTGTTGTTTCAGTTCCTCGTCGCTGATAATTCTCCCCTGTTCCATGTCCACCACGAACATTTTTCCCGGCTGAAGCCGTCCATAGCTTTTAACATTAGAAGGATCTACAGGGAGTGCGCCTGTTTCGGATGCCATGATCACCCGGTCGTCGTGTGTAACACAAAACCTGGAGGGACGTAATCCGTTCCTGTCTAAAGTAGCGCCGATGACCTTTCCGTCGGTAAACGAGATGGAAGCGGGTCCATCCCAGGGTTCCATGATGGCGGCGTGGTATTCGTAAAATGCTCTTTTTGCCGGATCCATCTTATCATTATCGTCCCAGGCTTCGGGAATCAGCATCATCATTACATGCGGGAGGGAACGGCCGGAAAGGGTAAGCAGTTCTACCATATTATCCAGGCAGGCCGAATCGGACTGGCCGTTGGTCACAATAGGCAATAGCATCTCCATTTCTTCCTTGGAAAAGTAAGCAGAAGAAAATCCATGCTCGCTTGTTTTGAGCCAGTTCAGATTCCCCTGCAGGGTATTGATCTCCCCGTTGTGGGCAATAAAACGAAATGGCTGCGCCAGGTTCCATGAGGGAAAAGTGTTGGTAGCAAACCGGGAATGGATCAATCCGAATGCGCTTACTACCTCTTTGTTACTGAGATCAGGAAAATAGGTGCGTAGTTGTAAACTGGTAAGCTGACCCTTATAGGATACCGTTTTATAGGAAAGCGACGCAATATAAAAATCGTTACTGGTTTTTTTTACCGTGTTGCTGACGATGTGGGTAACGTACTTACGCAGGATAAATAACTTGCGTTCAAAATCGTCCGGATTTTGAAGGTGATCGGGGCAGGCGATGAATACCTGTTCTAATTCGGGCTCCACGGAAAGGGCGGTTTTTCCTATATTATGGGTATTAACCGGCACCTTGCGGAAGGCAAGAATGTCTAATCCTAATTTTTCAGCAGCGCGGGCCAGTATCTCCCGGCATTCTTCCCTTCTTCTGATCTCTTTTGGAAAGAAGATCACGCCGACGCCGTACCTGCCGTAAGCGGGTAAGTGCACGCCTAATTTTACACATTCGGCAAAAAAGAATTCATGCGGTGTTTGTATCATAATCCCCGCGCCGTCACCGGTGTTGGCTTCACAGCCGCAGGCGCCGCGATGTTCCATATTCTCAAGGAGGGTAAGCGCATCTGCAATGATCTGGTGTGATTTATTGCCTTTGATATTAGCTACAAAACCAACGCCGCAGGAGTCGTGCTCAAATTCCTGCCGGTATAATCCACTTCTTACCATACACAATAGGTATTAAATAAAGTCAAAATAAAACCCTATATTATTAGATTATATCAAATAAATATTAGGCAATCGTGTAAAAATACTAAATATTTTTTATTATCGTAGCTATTTATCAAATTTTCGCTAATGAATTGTTAATGGGATGCAACGAGGTTCATCCTATTGTTGTCAGATTGAAAAGGAAAGAGATGAACCAGGTAAAAATGGCGTTGTTTATAATTGTCAGAACGGTTTGGCTATGTAGATAAGATATCCGGCTTATTCTTTGGGTCTATCCCGAATTTTCGCTTCATCTGTGGTATTCCGGTCGGTGGGACACCGACCGTTAGTGAATTCTACAGGCGGGTGTCTCCCCCGCCTGCGAAAATATGGGATGCACCCTATTCTTTGGGTGCATTAAATTGTCCTATCTTTATCGGGATAATGATCGCCTATGCGTATCCTGGTTTCTTTTATTTTCATCGCTTTCATCAGCTTTCACGCGTATGCTCAAAAAAAGGATTTTAAAGTAATAGCCTATTATGCAGGCAGCGCGGAAAAACTGGCTGAATACGATATCAGCAAGGTAACGCATATTATTCATTGTTTTTCGCATCTTAAAGGTAACCGGCTTGACCCCGGCAGCCCGGCGGGCATAGCCACGCTTGAGAAAATGGTGAGCTTCAAGAAGGTCTATCCCGATCTAAAGGTTTTGCTCTCGCTTGGCGGCTGGACAGGCTGTTTCACATGCAGCGAAGTTTTTTCAGATGCGGCAAACCGGCGGGCGTTTGCTCTATCGGTGAAAGCGGCGCTGGAAAAATATGGAGCGGACGGGATTGACCTGGATTGGGAATACCCGGCTGTGGAGGGGCCTCCCGGCCATCCGTACAAGCCGGAAGACAAGGCGAACTTTACGGCTTTGGTTAAACGGCTTCGTAAAACCCTGGGGAAGAAATACATCATTTCCTTTGCAGCCGGAGGTTTTGATAAATATTTTGAAGATGCGGTAGAGTGGAAAAAGGTATCCGCGCAGGTTGACTTTATCAACCTAATGAGTTACGATCTTGTGAATGGCTATTCGAAAGTAACCGGCCATCACACGCCCCTGTATTCTACTTCCGAAAACCCCTTCTCTGTAAACTATGGAGTGAATGAAATGATCAGCAGAGGAGTACCTGCCGGAAAGATCATAATCGGGCTGGCGTTTTATGGCCGTATATGGGAGAATGTACCGGACATCAACAATGGCTTGTATCAAAGCGGAAAGTTTAAAGCCGCCCAATCTATTGTGAAGATTGACGAGCTGAAAAAGGAAAATGAGTATTCGTTCTATTGGGACGATACGGCCAAAGCGCCATTCGTTTATAACAAGAAGCTCGGTTTATTCTATACCTATGATGATAAAAGATCCGTGGGGTTGAAAACCCGGTATGCGCTGAATAAAAAATTAGGCGGACTGATGTTCTGGCAGTTGGGAGAAGACTATCCGAAAGACGGATTGCTGGAGGAGATTGACCGGGTTGTGAAGGAGGGGCGGTGAGAGGCGACCGGCAACGAAATACTGATCGCGCTTCAAATGTCATTGCCCGGTCCCCTGGCACAGGAACCTATAGTAACATTCCTGCGCCGATCCATGCACCAACGCTGGTCATACCGAAGCATTGGTGCTTCTGAAATGGAGAGGGTTACTTCTTTTTTATAAAAATTTTTATGATCACGGGGGCTGTAACGATCAGTACCAGTCCTGAGATAACATACTCCAAATTCGTTTTAACCCATGCGTTTTCACCCAGTACAAAGCCTAAGGTGGTAATGCTTACCACCCAAATGATAGCGCCGATGATATTGTAAAACATGAATTTTTTGTATTCCATTTCCACCATCCCGGCAATGATCGGCGCAAACGTTCTGGCGACAGGCAGGAACCTGGCGATAGCGATCGCGAAGCCGCCTTTGCTTTCGTAAAAATCGTGCGCTGCGGCTATGTGTTTTTTCTTGAACAGCCAGGTATCTTTTTTCTGATGCAAAATATGTCCGAACTTTTTGCCAAACCAATATCCAACAATGTTCCCAATGATTGCGGACACCGTGAATACGCCCATCCAAAATGGCAGATTCAGCACATCCGTATCGAAGGGGTGAGGGTTTTCGTTGGCAGAAGCTATCAGCATCCCGGAGATGAACAATAAAGGGTCGCCTGGCAGGAAGAAGCCAAAAAATAACCCGGTTTCAATAAACAAAATGGCAAGAACTAAATAAAGCCCGCCATTTTTCATGATCCAGTTGGGGTTTAAAAGATGTTGCAGGGACTCTATAATAACTTCCATTCAGTTTAATTTTAATTGAGTTGCGCAAAGGAAAATATCAATTCTGGAAAGACTTAGGAATTGTGAACCGGGAATGTTAAATCCTGTTTACAGCGGGTCAAAAAATCAATGTGAAATGATGGCAGCGATCTTTGTATTGGTAAGTGATTGAAATGCCGTATAGATCGCAGATGGCTTTTATAATAGTGAGGCCTAAGCCTGTATGCTCATTGCCGGAGCCGGACTTGTAGAACCGGTCGAATATTTTGTCGGCATCCAGTGGCATGTCTTTTCCTGTATTGATGATATGCAGTTTTTTTTCAGATATGGTTATATTCACTGCCCCGGCTTTTGGCGTATTGTGGAAGAAAGCGTTCCGCAGAAGATTAGATACCAAAATCTCAGCAAGAGCCGGATCCATCTCTTTCGTCAGTTCTGCTTCCTGGACAAAGGAAATGGTAATTTTCCTGAAATCCGCTATATCTTTTAAGTCCGGCAACCTCTGTTCCACTACCCGGTTAACCGAAACAGGTTGTTCATCCAGGAACTGTTTGTTCTCTATTTTGGTCAGCAACAATAATGATTTATTAACTCTTATAAGGCGTTCGGCCATATTCATGGTTTCGGCGATCTTTTCGGCGTCCTCATCGTTTAAATTTCCTTTTTCTAACAGCAGTTCCAATTTATTGACCATAATGGCTAAGGGGGTTTGCAGTTCGTGAGAAGCGTTGCCGATAAACTGTTTTTGCTGGTCATAGACCTGGGTGCTGTGGCTTAATAAGGTATTCACCGCTTTTTGTAAATCGTTGAACTCCCTGGTGCGGGTCTTTACTTCAGGAAAATTTTCGTTGCTCCCTAACCTGTAAGTTTTGATTTTTTGGAGTAGTTGGTAAAAAGGTTTCCACAGGCGTTGTAAAACAATATTGTTAATAATAATGATCGCAATGACCAAAAAAGCATACAGCCAGATCATATTGATCAACAGCCGATGGATCAGATCGTTTTTTTCAATCATCGGGTTAATGATCTTGAGTTCATAGTATTTGCCGCCGTCTTCGAACGCCGTGGTCAGCATCCGTGCCGGGTCTGTTCTGGCGTACACCTCATCTATGCCTCTGATGTGTACTACCGTATCCTTGTACTGATCTGTGAATGTAAGCGCCGGCTGTTTGTCAATCGGGTGGATCGAATAAAAAGCTTCATCAAAGTCAACACGTGAAAGCAGCGCGGTGTCCCGGTTGGCTTTATAAATGATCTGCCGTTTATAGTTTTCTAATCCATCGTCCACATTTTCCTTGATTTCTTCTATCATATTATAATAGAACACAGCTCCCCAAATGCCCACAACGGCCAGGATAGAAATGGAGATGTGTTTGATGGATTGGTTGAGTAACTTCATTTTTCTATGCTTCGGTACCCCACGCCGTAAACGGATTCGATCTCGATACCGGCGTCGTTGTCGCGTAATTTTTTACGCAGGTTTTTCATCTGGTAGTAAATGAAATCGAAATTATCTGCCTGGTCTATATTGTCGCCCCAAACATGTTCGGCTAAGGCGGTTTTGGTTACCAGCCGGGTCTTGTTGAGTAAAAAATAGTTCAGGATATCAAACTCCTTGCGGTTAAGCTGTAGGTTGTTGTCTTTCACAAATGCCTGCCGCTCCTTTAAATCAAGCGTCAGGTTCCCGAATTCCAGCAGGTGTTTCCCATCGGTTTCTTTTCGTCTCAAAACGGCTTTTACGCGTGCATTCAATTCGGCTATATGGAAGGGTTTGGTCAGGTAATCATCGGCGCCCAGATCCAACCCGGCTAATTTATCGTCTAAGGAGTCCCGGGCAGAAATGATGATTACGTTTTCAGACTTGCCCTCCTCTTTCAATTGGCGAAGGATATCCAGACCGTTTCCATCGGGCAACCCGATATCCAGCAGTATGCAGTCGTAGTTATAAACGCCTAATTTTTCCATGGCGGTATCAAAATCACCGGCTGACTCCACCACAAATTGCTCTCTTGCCAGCGATTCCGCAAGCAATCCTGCTAATTCTTTTTCGTCTTCTATGATCAGTAATTTCATTGAACCAGGGAGATTACCGGTGATTTCAAATTTAACACCTAATTCTTAATCCGCCTTTTTACTCAAAATCTTTCCGGAAGCATCGTAAATAATGTCCCAATCTTCTGTAAGAGATTTTACTTCCATCTTATATGATACCTGGTTTTTTTCTGTTATTTTTTCCACATCATTTACCCTGTATCCCGGGTAATCTTTTTCTATCGCCGCCAAAACTGCCCGGGGGAGATTTTTTTTAGATATTTCCTGTTTATGGCGGATCAGTTCGCCCCCGGCATTATACCATGCGCTATGATCATTTCTGAAAGTGCCGGTTTCAAAATCTACTTTATAAACGTCTCCTTTTTTCTCCCATTCCACGTCTTTAGCATTGGGGAACGATTTTTGAAAATTGTTGAGGATCACTGAAGGCACATTTCTTTTAGGAATATCCTGTCCAGTAACGGTGGCGAATGTGATAAGCAATGCTAATGCTGATAAAAAATACTTTTTCATTTCATTTGATTTTTAAATTTCGGAACAAATTTCTGGCATGATACTGGAAACAATTGGGAATGAAAGTGTGCACGGGCATGGATGGACGTATAGGTTATGAGTGATCGCTGTGATGCAGGAAGATTTTATTATCTGCAGGCCTTTGCAAAAAACGCAATTTTCCGTTTGTAACAACTTGTGGCCATTCCATGACTGCGAAATTATTTTTTATAATCGTTACTCTTCTGTCCCGGTCTGTGAGTAATGGGCTCTGACCAGGCTAAAGTATCTAACGTATCAATATAAAACTTCCTCTTTTGTTGATCACCTTGCCGGTATAATCCACCCCCTGGGCGATATATACATAGGTGGCAGTGGATTGTATCCGGCCGTTGATGGTTCCGTCCCATCCCTCCTGTTGGTTGCCGGAGCTGAATACCAGTTGTCCCCACCGGTTATAGATACGGAAATAATTGAATTGGGAGATGCCCACACCAATGGGGCGCAGGATATCATTCAGCCGGTCGCCGTTGGGCGTAAAAGCCGAAGGAACAAAGATGTCAGGCAGGGTTGTAAACACTGTTACTTTTATATCATCCTGCCCGAAACAGCCTTCTGCTGTGGCGGCTTTGACGGTATAGGTAAGGGTACTGCCCGCCATGTGTTGCAGTCCGGCAACAGGATTGGCAATATCTGTGTAGTTCAGCCCGGTGGAAGGAGTCCAGGTATATCGGTTGGCCAGGGAATCGTTGACGATGGCGTTTAGCTGCAGGGGCTGAGCCGCTACAATAGAGGTATCATTGCCGGCAAAAACGATAATAGGTTGCGTAACGGAAACCCGGAAGGTATCCAGGAAGGTATTGGGACACCCCGCATTGGTAACGCTCAGGATATAATCTGTGTTTTGCAACGGCGTGGCGGTAGCGCTGAAAGAAAAAGGCAATGCGGTAACTACTCCATCCCCCGCATTGGTGAGTGTGTTTGCATTGTTCCAGGAATAACCGGTGCCGGAAGTAATGTTGACATTTACCGGGGTGCCTGTGCCGTAGCATATGGATGCTTCGTCAGGGGTAATGCCGGCTGCCGGGAATGGAACATTGATATACCGGACACTGGCAACCGCACTGGTGTCGGCAGGGCATAGGCCGCTTTTCACCAGCGTCCGGTAATAAGTAGTTTGAGTGACAGCGTTTACATTGTATTGTGTGCCGGTATTTGCTGTGGAGAAGTCATTCCAGTTGTTATTATCGTAAGAATATTGCCAGTTTTGAACCTGGCCTACGCTTCCCTCCAGGCTGATCAGGTTTTGCTGTGTTTGACCTGTGCAGATGGAGAAATCATCCGGAGTCAATATTCCTCCAACGCTTCGGGGGTTTACGGTTACGATGGCCGCGTCGCTGCTGTCTATACTGCAGCCGCTCCCATTTTGGATCACGGCCCGGTATCGGGTGGTAGCGCCCAGATCCACGGCAGAATACTGGTGGGTAGTGTTGTTGATGTCCGACCAGCTGATCCCGTCTGTTGAATACACCCATTTAAGTATATCCCCTGTTTCGCCGCTGAGCCTTAGTTCGGTGGCATTATTGCCGGCGCAAACGGTATTATCGCCGGTAACCCTGCCGGCTATTGTCGGGGGCGATGTAGTTACGGTGATAGAGCCCCTGAGATCAGCACAACTGTTCACTTCCCGTGCGGTAATAATGCCCCCGGTATTGCCGGGGATCACGGTAATAATATTTGTGTCGTCGCCTGAAACGATTTGCCAGCCGGGAGGCACCGTCCAGGTATAAGTGCTGTTGGCTAATGCCGGGATAGAATAGGTGGTGCTGGTATTGGTGCAGGCGTCCCGGTATCCCGAGATATCAAGTCCGCCGCAATCATCGCGCAGCGCTATGTAAGCGTAAGCGAAATGTGCTCCGGGAACACAATTACTGGCTTCAAAGGTAAGTGTAACCTGCTGCCCCCGGTAGGCCGACAGGTCAAAGGTTACTTCCGTCCAGGGTTTTGTCCACACATCCTGAAGCCACACGCCGTTGTTGTTGTTTTGCCCCGAATGGGAAAGGAACAGGGTGGGACTCAGGGAAAATCCGTTGGCTATCGCCGTGGCAGAATCCAGGGTTGCCCCCGTGGATGCCCGGCTGTCTCCTCCCCCGGCGTTGTTAAACGTAGGAAGATAATAAGAAGGAGAGGCACAGGTGATAATGCCGGCGGGTCCTTTTATAGTGGCTGTAAAAACGGGTTGCTGATTAGAGTTATGCGTGCCGTTTTCCAGGATCAAAGCATACGCATAAGTCATGGTATAGGGATCAGAAGGAGCGCCTGCCGGAACATTGACGACGTAGGTAACGGAGCGCACAAAACCTCCGGGATTGCGGTCGTTGCTGCGAATATCCCATGAGGTGGCATCCGATCCTAATTTAATGGCATAATTATAAGTATATCCATTGATGGTGGGGATGGTAGAAAATCCACCATATTTATCCGTGCCGGGTGTGGTTATTACCTGTATGCCCGTAGTGGAGATCCCGTATTCCTGGATCGCCGACACCCCCGAATTGGGTGCGGGATATTGCCGTGTTAAGCCGTTTACCAAACCTGTTTGTGCAGACCATAAGGAGAGGTTTCCCTCTGAAAAGTTGATATTGAAAGGGCAGGATTGATCCTGGCTAAAGGATGGAGCGACCCTCAACAGCAGCCAGCTGGAAATAATAATGAGCCTCGTCCACACCATAAAATCAAAAAAACTGTTGAACAATCATACCACAGGTACCGGTGCATTTGCATGGCTGTATCTCAACCTTATCTGCAAGTTATCAAAAAGGTTAAAATTTTCGTAATTAAATGGCTCTTTTCATTTGTTAAAAAGATGAAATATTGTGTTCGGAGCGAGATATCCTCATGTATAGCCATAGTCCGTGGTTGGCGTTAATGCGCCCTCACGGTATATGTTTTCGGGAAACCTGTTCCATATCCTCCTGTGTTTCAGGTTCTTCCTGTGTTGGAATGACCGGCAGTGGGATGCGGATGGGGCGTCCACCGTTATTGCCGGAGTACCCGATCCGACAGAGGACTTTCTGTGACCACCAGGGTGTCTCTGCTGGTCATGCCGGAGTATCGAGGCATCTGAATGAGATCCAGTCGTTCGGACAGACAGCTTATATGTCTTCCCCCGGCCTTCCTTTATGAATCCTCGGCTGCCCGGAGTACCCCGCTTCCTGACTGATTATGTTTTTCCGGAACGCTGTTCCGCAAAAGACAAGCAGGTTGCCGCGGATGGTTTCTATTCCCGGGTATTGATGGGCGATCGGTAGGGATTATTGTCACGAATTCTGGCAGCATGAACCATTTGCAATTCGTCTGAATCTCGGGGAGAAATTGTCCACGAGCATTGGAATTTAAAGCAAGACATTGCAATGATTTTGGATGTTCTCGGAACAAATCCTTCAGATTAAAAATAATTTGAGAAATCCATTATTCAATAGCCTACATGGTTTTTGACTATGTGATTTATTGAAGATCACCAAATCGCATATTGCATGATTACCTTCTAGTATAAATAGAAAACTCTCGGTCTACAATATTTTCGTAATAATCTACATTAAGATTTTGTATTTCACCTATATTCTCTATTGGGAAGAATGTTTCAATACGAAATATCTTTTTACCTCTTTCCTCCACCTCTTTACAACATACTCTATAAAGGATGTCATTAATTTTAAAATTTATCAAAAATATAGAGTCGTTCGAATAAAATCCAGACTTATCGATTTTCTTAAATATCTTTTCTAGTTCGATGTGAATGTTTTCATAGAATATTAAAGTAAAGTGCGATTTGTCTGTTATATATTTTTTCATGGGCAATCCATAATGCCAGGTTAAGATATGACTTAATGAGTGGTAGTTGTAAAAAATAGGAACTCCGTTAAGTCTTAATCTATAATTATTATTTTTAATAATAATTTCGAAAACACCTCTAGTAATGATATATCGATACTTTGAAAACTCTAATATTTTCTTTTTCCTATTTAAAAAATCTGTCGAATCTTGTAATTTTTCATTAATCTTATACTCTCTTTTTAGATTTTTGATTTCCTTGCGAGTTTCAATACAATAGTTGAGTAAGAGCTGATCCTTATGATTTTCTTTTTTTATAATGTCTTCCCATTGATCTATCAAAGATTGATAATATTGTTTATCGTCTTCAGTTAAAGGAGCGACCTCTCTTCCGTAACGTTCAAGTAATTCTGCGTAACTTGGATCATCTTTAATATCATCAGGGATATTTATTTCTAAATGAGATCTACTAAAAAATTCATCGTCACAAAATTTGTGATTTCTTAGGGATGGAAATGTTAGTGCATTACAAAAAAATCCAATTTCTTGATATGTCAATTTATCTCCGACATTGACTTTGTTCTGTATTTCTTCAACTTTTTGATAATACTCTTGTTCGTTATTATAATCTAAATATTTTTTTGAAAAGATCATCTCGATGAGTTTTTACATAGCTATTAAGAGGTTTGTGTATTTCGCGAATAAGGACGGAAGATTATTTTGTACTTAATATTATATGTGGTAGCGTGATAGACTAGTGATTCGTCTGTATTTTCTGGGAAGTCGTCCACCAGTACCGGCATTCAAAGCAAGACATTGGAAATGATTTCGTGGTTCGTTAGGCACGAACCCCGGCAGCCCGTGGGATGTGAAACCCGTCAACCAACGGCAAAAAGCAGGTTTGTGGTCGGTACCGAGGTACGAAGGTCAGACCACAAACCCCTGCTACACCAAATACCCGAATAACTTATCATTCTTATTGATTTCAAAATAATTGATCTGGTGATCCTTCATATTTTGAATCAGTCGCTGATAATCGTTTCGGTCTTCCAGCTCTATCCCCACTAATGCCGGACCTGCTTCCTTATTGGTTTTTTGCATGTATTCAAAACGGGTGATATCATCATTGGGCCCCAATACATGACTGACAAATTCTTTCAGCGCGCCCGGACGCTGGGCAAAGCTGATGAGAAAATAGTGTTTGAGTCCCTCATACTGCAATGATCTTTCCTTGATTTCCGGCATGCGGTCAATATCGTTGTTGCTGCCGCTTACAATGCAAACTACTTTCTTCCCTTTGATATACCGGCTGTAATTTTTCAATGCCGTGATGGCCAGCGCTCCTGCCGGCTCCACCACAATAGCGTCTTTATTGTACAGGTCAAGAATAGTGGTGCATATCTGGCCTTCAGGTACTACTATAATTTCGTCCACCACATCCTTGCAGATATCAAAACTGATATCACCGGCTCTTTTGACCGCTGCCCCGTCCACGAAATTATCTATATGTTCCAGGGTCACCGGATGCCCGGCATCTAAAGCCACTTTCATGGAAGGCGCTCCTTCGGGTTCCACGCCTATTATTTTTGTTTGAGGGCTGTGAATCCGGAAATACGCGCCAATACCGGCTGCCAGTCCCCCGCCTCCGATGGGAACAAAAACATAATCAACGTCCGGCAGGTCTTCCAGTATCTCCACGGCTACGGTTCCCTGCCCTTCAATAATACTGTAATGGTCAAACGGGGGAATGAAAGTCATATCGTGTTCCCGGGTATATTCTTTGGCAGCGGACGCGCAATCATCAAAAGTGTCGCCTACCAGTTTGATTTCAATATGCTCTCCGCCAAACATTTTAGTTTGGGTGATCTTTTGCCGGGGGGTGATCACCGGCATAAACACGACTCCTTTTATTCCTAATTTTTTACAACTGTACGCGAAGCCCTGGGCGTGATTCCCGGCGCTGGCGCATACCACACCCCGTTGTTGCTGTTCGTAACTGAGTGCACACATCATATTATAGGCGCCTCTCAACTTATAAGAACGCACTACCTGCAGGTCTTCTCTTTTCAGGTACACCTCACTGTTATATTCCTGCGAGAGGTTGTTATTATAGGCCAACGGCGTACGGATAACCGTTCCTTTCAACCGCCTGGCGGCTTCCTGAAAAAAAAGCCTCCCTGACCAGGCAGGAAGGCTATCGGCGATTTGAGTATTTTTTTTCATCACATTGGTCTTATCCCCTATACCCATTGGTACTATTGTTTTAGTTTTATTTTTGATTCTCCGGTCTCAGGCTCCTCACCGTTTTTCCGGCCTGCCATAGCTCGCTTTCTCTCAATTCTTTCAATTCAGCTTCCAGTTTCTCACGATAGTCAGGCTGGCTGTTGCTGTCAATGGAACGCTGGGACTCCTTTCCTGCCGCCACGCTTTCATACAGTTCGTTAAATACCGGCAGGGTGGCGTCGCGAAATCTTTTCCACCAGTCCAGGGCGCCGCGTTGTGCGGTGGTGGAGCAGTTGGCGTACATCCAGTCCATCCCGTTTTCGGCAACCAGCGGCATCAGCGACTGGGTTAATTCTTCTACGGTTTCATTGAAGGCTTCGGACGGCGTGTGTCCCTTATCCCGGAGTACCTGGTACTGGGCGGCAAAAATACCCTGGATAGCGCCCATCAGAGTACCACGCTCGCCGGTGAGATCGCTGAATACTTCTTTTTTGAAATCCGTTTCAAACAGGTAGCCGCTACCCACGGCAATGCCAAGGGCTATCACCCTGTCTTTTGCTTTTCCGGTGGCATCCTGGTAAATGGCATAGCTGCTGTTTAACCCGCGCCCCTGTAAAAACATTCTTCTCAATGAAGTGCCGGAACCTTTGGGGGCCACTAAAAATACATCCACGTCTTTGGGAGGGATAATACCGGTTTGTTCGTTGAATGTAATGCCAAATCCATGAGAGAAATACAACGCCTTGCCGGCAGTAAGGTGTTTTTTAACGGTAGGCCAAAGTTCTATCTGGGCAGCGTCGCTGAGCAGATAACAAATGATGGTGCCTCGCCTGAGCGCTTCTTCTATTTCAAACAAAGTTTCTCCCGGTACAAAACCGTCTTTTACGGCCTTGTCCCAGGTTTTTGAATTTTTACGCTGACCCACGATTACGTTAATGCCATTATCGCGTTGGTTTAAAGCCTGACCGGGCCCCTGCACGCCATATCCTATGACGGCGATCGTCTCATTTTTTAATACTTCCTGTGCCTTGCTGAGTGGAAACTCTTCGCGGGTTACAACATTTTCTTCTACACCGCCGAAATTTAATTTTGCCATCTTTTTAAATTGAAAATTTGATGATTTGAAAATTTGAAAATTATGAAGGTACACGTTGCTGAACAAATAATAATATTACAGGCTGAATACTTCATCCTGCTTCCCTAAAAATTCATTTTCCACAATTTCTTCTCCCGGCTTTTCTTCTTCGAACTCGCGAAGTTTTTCATGAAAGCCTTTGCTGTCGTTGATGATGGCTACCCGGGCGCTGCGAACGAACTCAATTAGTCCCAGGCGGCCGAGCACTTCCGTAAGATTATTGATCTCTTCCCGATGTCCCGAGGTTTCAAAAACAGTATAATCTTTCCGGATCACCACCGCCCTGGCGCCGTACTTACGCAATAGTCTTTCCACTTTCACGTCTTCGATCACTTTATCGGTGGACACTTTATACAGCGCTAATTCCTGCCATACAATTTCTTCGTTGGTATTGTAATAAGCTTTTAACACTTCCACTTGTTTTTCGATCTGGCGTACCAGCTTTTTTACAACCTCTTCTGCTTCATGGATCACTATCGTAAACCGGTGTATGCCTTCCACTTCGGAAGGTGAAGTGTTGAGACTTTCAATATTGATTTTTCTTCTGGAGAACATAATGGCTATGCGGTTCAGCAAGCCAATGTGATTTTCGGTATAAACCGTGATGGTATATTCCTGTTTCATTGTTTCAGGTTTTTAAGTTTGATATGATTATTTTATTCCGCCAAAGGCCGCAAAACACATGTTTTTATGCAATATTTCTGTTGAGCGAAACCCTGTTTTTTTCATCAGTTCCATCTGGTAGGTCACAGAGCGGGGCGAATCTTCTTTGTCAATATAGTCCATCACTTTTTTGCGATAGGCTTTCCCGTTTATGCTTTCAAGATAATCACCATAGCGCTCCCACATATAGGTGTTGAGTGTGGCTGTTTCCTGCGTTACCAGATCAGAAATCATCAGGCAGCCGCCGGGCTTTAACAGACCATACAATTTCCTGAATGTGGTTTCCCAGTCGCGATCATCACGCAAGTGATGCAATACCGCGCCGGCAAGTATGATATCAAAATGATTGGGAGGTAATGCTGCTTCCCGTATATCACGCTGTATGATTTTTACCTCGCCATCTGTTTCCTGCGTAACCCTTTCAAGCGCTTTGTTCAGCATTGGCTTGCTTAAATCTACCAGCGTACAATTAAGTCCGGGTAGCTTTTTCAACATCATCAGCGTATAATTTCCTGCCCCGCAACCTACGTCCAGTAATTGCATCGCATCCGGCACTATTCTTTTTGCAGTTTCCGTTATCAATTCGAGGGAAACGGTAGCATCAATGGTAGATACCTGCCCCGTTTCCAGGCTGGAGAACCGATCCACATCGTTGTCAAAGCGTAACCTGATTTCTTCTATCGTTGATTTTTGATTCACCGGAGGTTAAACTGCTGTTATTGTAATCTTATTTCTGCAACGCCACAGCCCTGGGGTACCATGGGAAACACATTGTTTTCTTTTCCTACCACTATTTCCAGGAGGTAGGTGCCATTGTGTTGTATCATTTCTACAAGACTGTCTTTCAAGTTTTCCCGTTTTGAGATACTTTTTGCTTTTATGCCATAGGCTGTTGCCAGCGCTACGAAATCAGGACTGGTGATACTCACGAAGGAATATCTTCTGTCGTTGAACAACTGTTGCCATTGACGTACCATTCCCAGAAAATTATTGTTAAGAATAACGATCTTAATGTTGACGCCGGTTTGCATGATGGTGCCTAATTCCTGCAGGGTCATCTGGAAGCCACCATCGCCAATGATCGCAACCACTTCCCGCCCGGGAGCTCCATACTTGGCGCCTATGGCGGCGGGCAGGCCAAAGCCCATAGTGCCCAGTCCGCCGGAGGTAACATTGCTTTTGCTGATGTTAAACTTAGCATAGCGGCAGGTTACCATTTGATGCTGCCCTACATCCGTTACCATGATCGCATCCCCGCCGGTAACCTCATTGAGTTCCTTGATCACTTCTCCCATAGACATTACCTCTCCGGTAGGATTAAGCTCCTCGCGGATCACGACTTTTTCTTCCTCTTTCCCGAGGTCTCTGAATCTTTGGAGCCAGGCCGTATGTTCTTTTTTCTCCAGCTGTGCCGTCAGCAGGGGCAGAGTTTCTTTACAATCGCCCCAAACGGGAACAGTGGCTTTTATGTTCTTATCAATTTCAGAAGGATCAATATCCAGGTGAACAACTTTTGCCTGTTTTGCGTACTTGTCCAGCCGGCCGGTAACGCGGTCGTCGAAACGCATTCCTACGGCAATCAACACGTCGCATTCATTGGTCAGAACATTGGGTCCGTAGTTGCCATGCATCCCCAGCATCCCCACATTGAGCGGGTGATCGGTAGGCAGGGCGCTCAGTCCCAAAACGGTCCAGGCTGCCGGCAACCCGCCCTTTTCAATGAAGTTTTTAAATTCCTTTTCCGCCTTGCCCAGGATCACTCCCTGGCCGAAAAGGACGAAAGGCCGTTCGGCAGCGTTGATCAGCGCTGCGGCTTCCGTTATGTATTCTTTACGGATTATGGGCTTGGGGCGATAGCTGCGGATATGGGTACAGGGTTTGTAGCCGGGATATTGAAATTTTTGTGTTTGTGCATTTTTGGTGATATCTATCAATACAGGTCCTGGCCGGCCGGAGCGGGCAATATAAAAGGCTTTCGCCAGGATCGCGGGGATTTCGGCTGCGTCTGTGACCTGGTAATTCCATTTGGTGATGGGTGTAGTAATGTTGATGACATCCGTTTCCTGGAATGCGTCTGTTCCCAACAGGCTGGCAAATACCTGGCCCGTGATACATACCAACGGGGTACTGTCAATCTGGGCATCAGCAAGACCGGTTACCATGTTGGTGGCGCCAGGTCCGCTGGTGGCAAACACCACGCCTACTTCCCCGGAAGTGCGTGCATATCCCTGGGCAGCATGAATACCGCCTTGTTCGTGACGAACCAGCACATGGTTTAATATTTCGCTGTAATCATATAAGGCATCGTAGATGGGCATGATGGCCCCGCCGGGATAACCGAAGAAATCCGTAACGCCTTCGGCAACAAGCGCTTCCACTACCGCCTGTGCTCCACTGATCTCTGTTCCCGGAGCAAACCGCCCCTTCCCCGGAGCCGGTTTTTTATCCGAAGATATCTTTGTTCCTTTTTGAGTTGTTAATGTATCGCTCATGACAATTCATTTTATAAATATTTAAATAAATCAGTAATTGTTGAATTTGTTTTTATTCATCCGTTACACATCCTTCACTGGCGTCTTTTACACTGTTGGCGTATTTATACAGCACCCCTCTGGTTACTTTCAGCGGTGGTTTTTTCCAGGCCGCCCGCCGCCTTGCAATTTCCTCTTCACTCACCTTTAAAGACAGCAGGTTTTTGGCAGCGTCTATTTCAATAATATCATCGTCCTGAACCAGGCCAATCAGGCCGCCTTCATATGCTTCGGGGGTGATGTGCCCCACCACAAATCCGTGGGTCCCCCCGCTGAACCTGCCATCGGTGATCAGGGCTACCGATTTTCCTAAGCCTGCGCCGATAATAGCGCCGGTTGGTTTCAACATTTCCGGCATGCCGGGCGCCCCTTTAGGGCCTTCATTTTTGATGACGACCACATCGCCGTGTTTTACCCGTCCGGAAGCCAAACCTTCAATCAGGTGTTTCTCTCCGTCAAACACCCTTGCCGGACCTTCAAATCTTTCACCTTCTTTTCCGCTGATCTTGGCTACGCTGCCTTTTTCAGCCAGGTTGCCGTATAAGATCTGCAGATGTCCTGTTTTTTTAACAGGGTTTTCCAAAGGGAAAATAATATCCTGCTTTTTGAAATCAAGGGTTTCTACTTCGGCCAGATTTTCAGCAAGGGTTTTTCCTGTAACGGTAAGGCAATCTCCATGCAGCAGGTCTCTTTCCAGCAGGTATTTCATCACTGCGGGAATGCCCCCGTGTTCGTGCAGATCCTGCATCAGGTATTTTCCCGAAGGTTTAAAGTCTCCCAAAACAGGAGTTTTATCGCTCATGCGTTGAAAATCATCAACGGTGATTTCAATACCCACACTTTTGGCAATCGCTATCATGTGGAGAACGGCATTGGTGCTCCCCCCGGTTACAATGATCACTCTCAGGGCATTTTCAAATGCTTTCCGGGTCATGATATCGGTAGGCAGGATGTTTTTTTCGAGCAACACCCGCATCGCTTTACCGGCGGCAAGACATTCAGCTTGTTTTTCCGGACTGATTGCCGGATTGGAAGAGGAATAAGGCAAACTCATCCCCATGGCTTCTATGGCAGATGCCATAGTATTGGCCGTGTACATTCCGCCGCAAGCGCCGGGTCCGGGGCAGCTATTACATACGATCTGGTGAAAATCTTCTTCGTTCAGGTTGCCGGCAATCTTTTGCCCCAATGCTTCAAAAGAAGAAACAATATTCAGATCCTGGCCTTTATAATGCCCGGGTGCGATCGTGCCTCCATAAACCATCATCGCGGGTCTGTTCAAACGTCCCATGGCCATAATGCTCCCCGGCATATTTTTATCACACCCCGGAAGAGCGATCAGGCCATCGTAGTACTGCGCTCCACAAACGGTTTCGATGCTGTCTGCGATCACATCGCGACTCACCAGCGAATAACGCATGCCGTCTGTACCATTGCTGATACCATCGCTGACGCCGATAGTATGGAATATCAGTCCTATCAGATCATTATCCCAAACGCCTTTCTTTACAATTTTTGCCAGGTCGTTGAGGTGCATGTTGCAGGTATTGCCTTCCCATCCCATGCTGACGATTCCTACCTGGGCTTTTTTGAGATCATCGTCTGTGAGCCCGATACCATACAACATAGCCTGCGCTGCCGGCTGCGTGGGGTCCTGCGTAATTGTTTTTGAATATTTGTTTAATTCCATAGCTGTTTCTGTTGGTTTTCTATGATTTCAATTTATATGATGGTTGACTGTTCCGTATTACTTTGCAGTTCTTCCGGCGGTTGGTTGCTGATGTATTCACACAGCAGTTCACCCATTGTGGAAGTCAGGTAAAAGTTGACCGGATCCATATCGCGGGTTACAAAATTATTTTTCAGCGCCCAGTGAACCGCCTCTCTGACTGCCAGCGCCTCCCTTTTCATACCAAGGTATTCCAAAAGCATAGCAGCCGATAATATTGAGCCCACAGGGTTGGCTATGTCTTTTCCGGATACCTGTGCATCTGCAGTCTGAACCGGCTCAAACAGGGCAATTCTATTTCCCATTGATGCCGAAGCAAGTAACCCGGTTGCTCCGGTGAGCGCACCGGTTTCCTTAACCAGGATATTCCCCGAAAGTTCTTCCGTCACCACCACATCAAATTGCTGAGGGTGGAGGATCAATTCGGTCACGGCATTTTCGATAAGCATCCCGGAAACTTCCACCCCGGGATATTGTTCGGCCATTTCTGTCGCTGTATTCAGCCAGGGGCCCGGGGTTCCTCTTTCAACTATGGTCAGCTTTTTACGGCGTTGCATGGCATATTGAAAGCCCAAATGACAGACCCGTTCTATCACTTTCCCGGTCCATATTTCTCCGTTAATACCCTGATCAGGTTCCTCCACTGTTTCAGCCGGGGCGGGATGTTCAGCTTCATTCAGCTCTCTCACGATCACCAGGTCCGTTCCCTGTACCTGCTTTGTTTTTAGAGGCGACAGGTGGTGCAGAGAAGGGAAGACGGTTACAGGGCGCACATTGGCATACAGTTGTAAAGCTTTTGCCAGGTCTCCCGGTCTGCCATTCTTCTCCATTGCGGGATTGCCATCACCGCCCGAGGTTGTCATCACCATACCCGATAGTATGGCGTCGCATTGCAAACAGGCTTCTATCGCTTTATCGGGCAGGAAACTGCCTGCCTGATCTGTCTCCGCGCCGGGAAGCGCATAAATATATTCGAACTCGTGCAACCATACTTTCCCGATCGCATTGAGAACATTAACGGATTGCCGTATTATCTCAGGTCCGATACCATCGCCGGGAATAACTGCTATCTTTTTTTTCATCCGTTAATTTTATATGCACTGTGCTGTCAAAAAACTGTTGCGAAGGGTTTTGATCCGATAGGTTGCCATCCGGTCAAAGATTCCGCAGCGGCTTTAGGATCTGTAACTAAGCGCATGGTTTTTTTCGTATGCTTCGATCTCTTCTTTCATGTTCAGTAAATAGTCAATATCATCATAGCCGTTCAACAGGCAGGTTTTTTTGTAATGGTTGATATCGAAGGATTCCCGGGCACCGGTGGCAACGATCTTTATATATTGATCTTCCAGGCTCACCTCAATCAGCGTTTCCGGGTCTTCCTCCACCGCTTTGAACAATTGCCGAAGAAAAGCGTCTGACACCAGCACCGGCAGAAGAAAATTGTTTAACGCGTTGTTCTTAAAAATATCGGCGAAAAAGCTGCTCACCACTACGTCAAACCCATAGTCTTTGATTGCCCAGGCGGCATGTTCCCTGCTGGAGCCACAACCGAAATTCTCCCCTGCAATTAAAATTTTGCCGCTGTATTTCGGATCATTTAACGGGAAGCCGGGTTTGGGTTTTTGTTCATCATCGTTTTCGTAACGCCAGTCGCGAAATAAATTTTTCCCGAAGCCTTCCCTGGTGGTGGCTTTTAAAAAACGTGCGGGAATGATCTGGTCGGTATCAATGTTCTCTATTGCTATCGGAACCGCCCTGCTTTTTATGATATTGATCGCTTTGCCCATGTTTTTTATTTGAGATTTGAGATTTTAAATTTGAGATTGAGGTTGTCTGATGATTGCTTTACGTATTCCGTTTGGTTCCTGTATCGAATATCAAATTTCAAATTAAATTAGTTCCCTCACATCGGTTACGATTCCGGTAATGGCAGCTGCAGCCGCGGTTAAAGGACTGGCCAACATCGTTCTCGCTCCCGGCCCCTGCCTGCCTTCAAAATTCCGGTTGGAGGTAGAGATGCAGTATTTTCCTGCGGGGATTTTGTCTTCGTTCATACCCAGGCAGGCGGAGCATCCCGATTGTCTTAGCATAAATCCTGCTTCTTCAAACACCTGGTTGAGACCTTCTTTGATGGCTTGTTTTTCTACCTGGCTGCTTCCCGGAACAACCCATACTTCTATGTCAGCGGCCTTCTTTTTGCCTTTTACAAAGGAAGCTACCATCCGCAGGTCTTCAATACGGCTGTTGGTGCAACTGCCTATGAAAACATAATCTACCTTTTTACCTTTCATCTCCTCTCCCGGGGTGAGTCCCATATAGTGAAGAGATTTTTCAAAAGACGGCCGGTCTTTTTCTTCTATATCATTCAGCGCCGGTATATGCCCGGTGATCCCAACGCCCATCCCGGGATTGGTGCCGTAAGTGATCATCGGTTCAATGTCTTCGGCGCGGACATTCAGCTCGCTATCGAAAACGGCATCTTCATCGCTGTACAGGGTTTTCCAGTCTTCCACAGCTTTATCCCAGTCGCTGCCCCGGGGGGCAAATGTTCTCCCTTTTATATAATTAAAGGTGGTTTCATCCGGAGCGATCATGCCGCAGCGGGCGCCCATTTCAATGCTCATGTTACAAATGGTCATCCGGGCTTCCATAGACAGATTTCGGATGGTGGAGCCGGCGTATTCCACTGCATAACCGGTGGCCCCGCTTGCCGAGATGAGCGAGATGATATGCAGGATGATATCTTTGGATACGACTCCCTTGTTGAGACTGCCCTCAACATTGATCCGCATCAGCTTAGGCTTGGATTGCATCAGGCATTGGGTAGCCAATACCATTTCAACTTCACTGGTACCGATCCCAAACCCGATGGTGCCAAAAGCCCCGTGCGTGGAGGTATGGCTGTCGCCGCATACGATCGTCATCCCCGGTTGGGTGATCCCCAGTTCGGGGCCGATAACGTGCACAATTCCCTGGAAAGGATGCCCCAGTCCATACAATTCAATGCCAAAATCAGCGCAGTTTTTTTTCAGTTGTTCCACCTGCCTCCGTGATAATTCCTCCCTGATCGGGAGGTGTTGGTTAATGGTAGGAACATTATGGTCGGCAGTAGCCACCACCTGTTTAGGACGAAAAACCGGCAGTCCCCTGTTTTGAAGCCCTTTGAAGGCTTGCGGACTGGTAACCTCATGAATGAAATGGCGGTCTATATAAAATACAGACGGGCCGCCCTCAATCGTTTTCACCACATGTCTGTCCCAGATTTTATCGAATAATGTTTTACTCATTGGTATCTATCTGTTTCAAAATTTTAATTAATACTTCAATCCCTTTAGACGCCTTTGGCAGTCGGTTCTCCTTTTCCGATTTTTAAGAAGCGTGACGCCGGAGCGCCACGCCAATCAGAGTGCTTAACGCAACATGAGAAAACATCTGCTTATTATGCAATTGCTACTTCCGGATGACTGTTGTTGGCCAATGCCTTCAGATCCTCGTCTATTACTTCCTTTTTTACATCGGCCACCTTGAGAAAAGCCTGGTACAACCTGTCAATCTCATCGCGATTGAAATCGTATCCCAGCTTTTGAAAACGGTGGGCCAGGGCGGAACGGCCGCTCCTGGCGGTCAACACTATCTTTGAACTGTCTGCTCCCACGTCTTCGGGGCGGATGATCTCATAGTTTTCGGCATTTTTCAGGAAACCATCCTGGTGAATGCCTGAGGAATGTGCAAAAGCATTGCTTCCTACAATGGCCTTGTTGGGTTGAACGGGCATCCGCATGGTGTCGGCCACCAGCCGGCTGATGGGGTTCAGTAATTCGGCTTTAATATCAGTGTACAAGCCTAAGGAATCGTGTTGTTTAATGATCATCACTACTTCCTCAAGAGAAGTATTGCCTGCTCTTTCACCCAAACCGTTGATTGTACATTCAATTTGCCGGGCGCCGTTGATCACCCCCGAGATGGAATTGGCCGTAGCCAGTCCCAGGTCGTTATGACAATGGCAGGAAATGATCGCTTTGTCAATATTGGGAACGTTGTTGACAAGGTAGGCGATTTTTTCACCGTATTGATGCGGCAGGCAATAGCCGGTGGTATCGGGAATATTCACGACTGTAGCGCCGGCAGCGATAACGGCTTCCACTACCTTTGCAAGGAAACCGGGATCTGCCCGTCCGGCGTCCTCCCCGTAAAATTCCACGTCGTCCACAAATTTCCTGGCATAGCTTACCGCTTCGGTTGCCCGTGAAAGAATGTCCTCCCTGGTGGTGTTGAATTTTGTTTTTATGTGCAGGTCGGATACGCCTATCCCCGTGTGGATCCGGGGGCGTTTGGCGCCTTTCAATGCGTCCGCCGCAACTTCTATGTCCTTTTTTACGGCCCGGGTTAGCCCGCAGACTGTTGCGTTTTTAATAACGCCCGAGATCATTTTTACGGCCTCAAAATCTCCGGGGCTGGAAACCGGGAAACCCGCTTCAATAATGTCCACCCCCAGATTTTCAAGCGCCAGCGCCAGTTCAATCTTTTCGGCAGCGTTTAATTTACATCCGGGCACCTGCTCTCCGTCGCGCAGTGTGGTGTCAAAAATATATATCTTGTTTTTAGCCATAGACGAACTTTAAAATAACATAACCGGTAATCCCCGGGCATTGCGTGTATTTCAATTTTCTGCGGCCGGGTGGCGACACCCATTGGCGGGGTACTCTCCACCGGCTGGCGTATCACCGGCCGGAAAACCGCCTTTGAAACGAAAAACCGAATCCACACAAGGTATTTGTCTTCTATATCCTTTGGGATAAAAACCGGATATTTGTGATTAGTTTGCGAATGTAGCGGTTGGCGTTAAGGGAATAAAATTAAATTACCTGTTTTATTACGCTGTGCAAAGCAACCCTTTTTTTACCAAATGTACTACAGATAAGGATTTTAAAGAAATCGAATTACGATGCCCAAACGGACCACAGACGAGTTGTTCCAATTGATCAAATCGCTTGAAAAAGCGGAAAAACGCAATTTTAAGCTTTTTGTTCAGCGGAATGCAACGAGTGCCGACCGGAAAACCGTGCAGTTGTTTGACGCACTGGACAAGCTGGAAGATTACGATGAAGAGTCGTTATTAAAGCGCAATAAGGATATTAAGAAACGGCAGCTCTCCAATCTTAAATCTCATTTGTACAGGCAGATCCTGGCCAGCCTTCGTATTCTTAAAGATGAGAACAATATCCAGTTGCAATTACACGAGCTGATGGACTATTCCCAGATATTGTATGATAAAGGACTCTACCTTCAAAGTCTTAAAATATTGGAGCGGGTAAAGTTAACCGCCAGGGAGCAGCACCAGCTTACATATTGCCTGCAGGCACTGATATTTGAAAAGAAGATTGAGGCGCTGTATATTACCCGGAGTATAGAAAACAGGGCGGAAATATTAGCAAAGGAGGTGGAAGAGGTGGGCGACCGTTTGTTTGTGATAAACAAGTTGTCCAATCTCACCCTGCAGTTGTACAGTTGGTATATTAATATGGGGCATGCCCGCGATGATAAAGAAAGGATAGCCATAAAAGCTTTTTTTGAATCCAACCTTCCCAAACCGGTTGGCCCGGGCGCCGGGTTTTATGAGCGGCATTATCTCTATGAAAGTTACTGCTGGTATGGTTTTATTCTGCAGGATCTGCTGATGTATTACCGCTACTGTCAGAAATGGGTGGATGCTTTTGAGCAGGAGCCGCAGATGAAAATGGTGGATACCCATCTGTATATTAAAGGGTTGCATAATTTGCTCAATGCCCATTTCATGCTGCAGAATTACGAAAAATTCAATACGGTACTTGAAAAATTTGAGCATTTTTTCCATTCCCGTCAGGTAAACAGCAATGATAATAACCGGGTGCAGTCTTTTATTTATCTCTATACTGCCAAAATCAACAAACATTTTATGGAAGGCAGTTTTACTGCCGGGTTGAAACTGATACCGGTGATCGAGGAAAGGATCGCGGCTTACCGGCTGAAAATGGACCGGCACCGGATCCTGGTGTTCTACTATAAAATTGCCTGTCTCTATTTTGGCAGCGGGGATAACGAAAAAACCATCGAATACCTCAACCGTATCATCAACTGGAAAGTGGATCTGCGCACCGATCTCCAGTGCTATTCCCGGCTGCTTCATCTTATCGCCCATTACGAGCTGGGGAATTACGACCTGCTGGAATACCTCGTGAAATCGGTGTATCGTTTTATGGCTAAGATGCAGAACCTGAGTGTGGTGGAAGAGGAGATATTCCGGTTCCTGAGAAAGTCGTTCCATTCGGATATGCGCCAGGTGAAAGCTGCTTTCATCAGCCTGAAGAACAAGTTGGAGAAATACAAAGACAATCCCATCGAAAGCCGTTCTTTCATGTACCTGGACATCATTTCGTGGCTGGAGAGCAAAATAAAAAACGTGCCGGTGCAGGAAGTGATCCGGGAAAAATACAGATCTTCCGTCAGGAGAAAAAGAAGATGACCCCATCCGCGGGCTTGCTTTACTGAAAAGCCGTTTCTGAAAAAGCGGGTGATTTTTGAGATTTTATATGGGGTGCCCTCCGGGTGAATTATAATATTTTTTATATTTCCATCTTATTTACTCAAATCAATTCATTGCATATGTCTCCATTCCTGGCCGAAATCACCGGAACCGCTTTGCTCATAATTTTAGGTGATGGCGTAGTTGCGAACGTATTATTGGAAAAATCGAAGGGAAAGAACGGGGGGTGGATTTCCATTACTTTCGGCTGGGCTATAGCCGTATTTACGGGCGTCTATGCCACGGCTGCTGCCAGCGGGGGGCATTTAAATCCTGCGGTAAGCCTTGGCTTTGCCGTAGAAGGCAGTTTTGACTGGGGATTGGTTCCTGCCTATATGCTGGCGCAGGTTATAGGAGCTATGCTGGGCGCGCTGATAGTATGGATCTCTTACCGGCAGCATTTCGATGAAACCCTGGATGCGGATGCCAAGTTAGCCGTATTTTGCACGGCGCCGGCTATCCGCAACCCTTTTTATAATATGATCACGGAGATAGTGGGCACTTTTGTGCTGGTATTAGGGGCTTTGTTACTGTCGAAGCCCGATATGAAGTTGGGGGCGCTGGATGCTTTACCTATTGCCTTGCTGGTGCTGGGCATCGGTTTGAGCCTTGGCGGACCCACAGGATATGCTATCAATCCAGCACGTGACCTGGGTCCTCGTATCGTCCATGCTTTTATTCCTATAAAAGGGAAAAGGGACAGTGACTGGGGATATGCCTGGGTGCCTGTCCTGGGCCCGTTTGCCGGTGGTGCGCTGGCCGCGCTGGTCTTTAAATTCGTTCTCAGTTAGAAGCCTGATCCAGCCCGATGGCAGCCCCGGTTGCCATAAATTTTTCGATTCCCGTAGATCTTTATCGTAGAAAAAGGATTGAAAATCGAAAGAACCATACCATTGAACGAAATAAGTTCTTCCGGCTTATAATGTTTACCATCTTTGTATGGTCGAAAGCAATAACGATCTATGAAAACGCCGAAATCCAAATCCCCTGAAAATCCGCCCCCTTTAGAAAAACCCTCCCTTAGAGAAAGAAATCCCGATACCCCGGAAAACCCTGGTCCGATACTTATAAAGAACTGTTTTGCTTTTAAAATCATTTTTACCCGAAACCTGACCTTGTCCAACTATCCTTTTAAATGCCCTGATGATCGGTTTTCATTACCCGGAAAATTATTCCAGATTGAACCACGCCTTCTCAGCGTGGCTTTTTTATAAATACTTACCATTCTTATTGGACAATAATAGCTGGCGCCTTACCTTTGCCGCAAATTTGAGCTAATATACCTTAAAATTCTTTAATATATGCCTATCACAGGTAAAATCAAGCAGATTATTGGCGCTGTTATAGACGTGCAATTTGACGGGCAACTTCCCGAGATTTATCATGCCCTTGAGCTAAAAAGGGAAAACGGTGACACCCTGGTGCTTGAAGTGCAACAACACCTTGGGGAAGACAGCGTACGTACTATAGCAATGGATGGTACCGATGGATTGGTTCGTGGTATGAATGTGGTGGATACGGGCAAGCCCATCGCCATGCCGGTGGGTGAAGATATTAAAGGCCGTCTCTTCAACGTTACCGGAGACGCTATTGACGGGCTTCCCCAGTTGGACAAAACCAACGGTCGTCCCATACACGCTCAACCGCCCGCTTTTGAAAACCTGAGTGTTTCCACCGAAGTATTGTTTACGGGTATCAAGGTAATTGACCTGATTGAGCCTTATGCCAAAGGAGGTAAGATTGGTTTGTTTGGCGGAGCGGGTGTAGGTAAAACGGTGTTGATCCAGGAACTGATCAATAATATTGCAAAGGGATACGGCGGTATTTCGGTATTTGCCGGGGTAGGAGAGCGTACCCGTGAGGGGAACGACCTGTTGCGGGAAATGATCGAAGCCGGGATCATGAATTATGGCGATGATTTTAAACACAGCATGGAAAAAGGAGACTGGGATTTGAGTAAAGTGGATATGCAGGCCTTAAAAGAGTCGAAAGCCACTTTCGTATTCGGGCAGATGAATGAACCTCCCGGCGCCCGTGCAAGGGTGGCTCTGAGCGGCTTAACCGTTGCCGAATACTATCGCGATGGAGATGGAAAAGGCCAGGGAAGAGATATCCTCTTCTTTGTGGACAATATCTTCCGCTTTACACAGGCCGGTTCTGAAGTATCCGCATTGCTAGGTCGTATGCCTTCCGCTGCCGGGTATCAGCCTACTTTAGCCACTGAAATGGGGATCATGCAGGAACGCATTACTTCCACCAAAAACGGATCCATCACCTCCGTACAGGCGGTGTATGTACCGGCGGATGACCTTACCGACCCTGCGCCGGCAACTACTTTTGCCCACCTCGATGCCACCACCGTGCTGAGCCGTAAAATTGCCGACTTAGGGATCTATCCTGCTGTGGATCCGCTGGATTCCACGTCGAGAATCCTTTCTCCCAAGATCGTGGGCGACGCGCATTACGATTGCGCCAACAGGGTGAAACTTATTTTACAGCGTTATAAGGAACTGCAGGATATTATCAATATCCTGGGTATGGATGAATTGAGTGAAGATGATAAGATGACGGTGTTCCGCGCCCGGAAAGTACAACGCTTCCTGTCCCAGCCTTTCCATGTTGCAGAACAGTTTACCGGGTTAAAAGGGGTGTTTGTAAGTATAGAAGATACCATCCGTGGCTTTAATATGATCATGGACGGGGAAGTGGATGAATATCCCGAAGCAGCCTTTAACTTAGTGGGAACCATTGAAGATGCCATAGAAAAAGGTAAAAAACTGATGGCCGCCGCTAAAGGATAATATTAAACCGTATATTAATGGAACTGGAAATATTAACCCCCGAACGCAAATTATTCAGTGGTGAAGTGTACGGTATTCAACTGCCGGGCATCAACGGGTCGTTTGAGATTCTGAACCGGCATGCTCCCCTGGTAAGTGCATTGAGCAATGGAAAGATCAGGATTTTAAAGGATAAAACGGGAGGAAGCGCCGTAAGCTACCAGATCAATGGCGGCTTTGCGGAAGTACTCAACAACAAGGTAGCCGTGTTGGTAGAAGGTGCGGTTGAAATCTGATTGAAACGTGATTTTTCATAGAAGACCCGGTAAACGAAACTCGCTTACCGGGTCTTTAGTTTGCGGGTCTCTCGTGTCAGGGAGTTTTCGGTGAGAACTTTCGGTGAGATATATTTTTTTATACACTACTCAAAACACCCTAAACGTATTGATTTAATTCTGAATTGCGGGGAGAAACGGGGGCTGACATGGAAGTAATGATAATTTTATGTCAAAAATATTTCTGATTATCAATATGTTACAAAGGTGTCTTTCAAAAAGGCCCTTTAAAGTTTGGTAATTCCGCCTGATTCATCCTACCTTTGCGCTCCAATTTTTAACCGGTTAACGGGGGGATGGCCCCGGAACCAGCTCTTTGCAACCGCAAGAGTAAAATAAATAACAATGAGCAAATTACATTTTACTACCAAACATGCGAACGCGGCTACCGTGCAACATAACTGGTATGTTGTGGACGGCACCAATCAAACCGTAGGTCGTATGTGCGCCAGGATCGCGGCAGTGCTGCGTGGCAAGAACAAGGCGTATTATACGCCCCACGTTGACTGTGGGGATTTTGTAGTGGTTATCAATGCCGACAAGGTTAAATTTACCGGCAACAAGATTGAAGAAAAATTGTATGTGCATTTTTCCGGTTACCCCGGCGGCAAAAAGGAGGAAACCGCTAAAAACCTGTTGGCCCGTCGCCCGGAAGCGGTGGTCGAAAAAGCCGTGAAGGGAATGTTGCCCAAAAATCGTTTGGGACGTAAAATATACAAAAAACTGTTTGTGTATGCAGGCGCCGAACATCCGCATGCCGCACAGCAACCCAAAGAATTAAAATTTTAAAACGGCGCGTAGCCAAAAGCTTAAAATAAATGGAAAAGCAAAAAAATAGCGTTGGTCGTCGTAAAGAAGCTGTGACCCGCGTTTTTCTTTCAAGGGGAGACGGGAAGATCATTGTGAATGACAAAGATTACAAGCAATATTTTTCCCTGGTTTATCTTCAGAATAAGGTAGAACTGCCTTTAAAAACGATTGAGGGATTAGATAAGTTTGACGTTCAGATCAATGCCACCGGCGGGGGCGTTAAAGGGCAGGCGGAAGCTGCCAAATTAGGGATTGCCCGCGCTTTGCTGGAGATCAGCCCCGAATACCGGCCGGCATTAAAGGCCGCCGGGTTACTGATGCGTGATCCGAGAGGGGTGGAACGCAAGAAGTTCGGGAAGAAAAAAGCCAGGAAAAGCTTCCAGTTCAGCAAACGTTAATTTTTTACAACCGGGAATCCTTAGCGAAGTTCCGGGAATTACCAGATCAGTACTTTTTCAAATTTTTAACACAGATAGATGGAAAATAATACTTCCCTTCAGCAACAGCTCCTCGAAGCCGGTGTACATTTCGGCCACCTGCGGAAGAAGTGGAACCCCAAAATGCTGCCTTACATCTTTGCGGAAAAGAAAGGCATACATATCATTGACCTGAATAAAACGGTGGATCATTTGCAGGAAACCGCTGCTGCCCTGAAAAGCATCGCCAAAAGCGGTAAGAAGATCATGTTTGTAGCCACTAAAAAGCAGGCCAAAGAAATAGTAACCGAATGTGCCAGGCGGGTGAACATGCCTTATGTTACGGAGAGATGGCTGGGCGGTATGCTTACCAATTTCAATACGGTTCGTAAGAGTGTGAAGAAGATGCAGAGCATAGAAAAGATGCTGAACGATGGCACGCTTGACAGCATCACCAAAAAGGAACGGCTTACGCTCGCCCGCGACAAGGAGAAAATGGAAAAAGTGCTGGGCGGTATTGCGCAGTTGGGCCGGGTTCCCGCCGCTTTATTTCTCGTGGACATCGGTCATGAACATATTGCGCTTGCGGAAGCAAGGCGGTTGGGCGTGGCTACCTTTGGCATGGTAGATACCAATTGTGATCCCAATAAAGTGGATTTTGCCATTCCTGCAAATGACGATGCCACCAAATCCATAGCTATTATCACCAATTACGTGGTGGCGGCTATTGCGGAAGGGCTGGCTGAGAGACAAAATGAGAAAGCTGAAGAGGAAGCCGAAGAAGAAGTAGTAGAAAAAGGCCCCCGGCTGGACCTGGACGAAGCGGGCGGCGATGGAGAGAGAGGCGGCCGTACCGGTGGACGCAGTGGTAACCGGGGTGGCACAGGGGGAGCCGGGCAGAGAAGACGTACGACCGGTGGCAGCCGGCGCCCGGGCGGCGGCAGATAGCGGTAGCTGTTTGCTGAAATTATATTTTGAATTCTAAATTTATTATCAGAGATGTCAACAATTACAATTACAGCAGCCGATATTAATAAATTGCGCCAGATGACCGGCGCAGGTATGATGGATTGCCGGAAGGCTTTGACCGAAACCAATGGTAATTTTGAAGAGGCGATTGACTGGTTGCGTAAAAAAGGTGCGAAAGTAGCGGCGCTCCGCGGCGATCGCGAGGCAAAGGAAGGTGTGGTAATTGCCCAAACCAATGCCGGCAATACAACAGGCATTGCCGTATGCATCAGTTGTGAAACGGATTTTGTGAGCAAGAATGCCGACTTTGTTGCTTTTGCACAAAGTATTGCGGATGCCGCTATTGAACATAATGTTAAGAACGTGGAGGAACTGAATAATGTGAGCATTAATGGTGCAAAGGTTGCCGATATGGTAAATGATAAGTTAGCCAGCATTGGTGAAAAGATCGGCATCAGCAAGTTTGAGCGGTTAGACGCGCCTTATGTGGCTTCCTATATACATGGCGCCTACCGTATTGGCGTGTTGGTTGGGCTGAATAAAGAAAATGTGGACACCGGAAAAGATGTGGCGATGCAGGTAGCCGCCATGAACCCGGTAGCAGTGGATGCCGCCTCCGTACCTGCTGAAACGGTAGCCCGCGAGAAAGCCATCATTACCGACCAGATCAAAAACGATCCGAAAATGGCCGGGAAGCCCGACGCGATGATTGATAAAATCGCGGATGGTAAATTGAGTGCTTTTTTCAAAGAGAATACACTTACCGCCCAGGCCTTTGTAAAAGATGGCAGCAAATCCGTTGGAGATTTCCTGGCGGGCGTAGATAGCGGGTTGAAAGTGGTTGATTTTAAAAGAGTGGCATTAGGATAACCCGGTTCTTCGTTTTTAAATAGTTAACCCCCCGGTAGGATTTTCTTACCGGGGGGTTATATTTTATATTATTTTAATTTTACAATATAACAGCAATTGTCAATTTAAATGTTTTTATTATGAAGAATCTATTTATTGCAGGTATAATATCGGGTTTTGTACTCTTCTCAATGTCCTGCCATCAACAGGAACATCATAACGATGCGGATCGTGCCGGGGTGCATGACCACCATGCAGCAACAACTGCAGATAATAATTTAACCCTGAACAATGGGGCAAAATGGGTGGTGGACGATGTTACGGCCGACAACTATGACGGTATGAAAACCATGACGGACATGTTTGCTGTAGCGCCTTCTCCTTCGTTGAGTAATTATCAGATATACGGGAATGATATGAGCAATGCGTTGAATAAGATGATAAAGGAATGTAAGATGCAGGGCCCCGATCATGATGCGCTGCATCTTTGGATGGAGCCGTTGACCGGGCAGATCAACGAGCTGAGAAGTATTTCAGATTCAGCGGCTGCCAAAAAAGTATTTGATTCTGTTCGAACCAGGGTAGATGCTTTCAATGATTATTTTACGGAAGCGCAGTAAGAGGAATTTTGGGAGTTAAAGTTTTTGTTTAGATTTACAGGATCAATCATTGTTTTAACGGGAGGGTTTTTGTACCCGGCTGTTTATCTTGGATAAGCCTGCATTACATACCGAACTGCAATTACTCGATCAGTTGAAAAAAGGGAGCGAGGCTGCTTTTACCGATATATACAACCGGTATCACAAAGGCATATACCTGTACCTGCTGGATTTTGTGAAATTGCCTCAAATGGCGGAGGACCTTGTTCACGAAGTTTTCATGAAGTTATGGGAGGCCAGAGCGCGCATCACCATTACTACTTCTTTTTCCGCTTATTTGTACCGCATATCCCGCAATAAGGCTATTGACGCTTTAAAAAAAATATCAAAGGACGCTGCACTTCGGAAAGAAGTATTGAGATGGATGGATCCCGGTATCATGGAACCGGAAAATGAAAGATTGAATCACTACGGAGAGTTGTACCGGAACGCCATCGCCGGATTAACGCCACAACGCCGGAAAATTTTTATCCTTTGTAAGGAAAAAGGAAAGAGCTACGAAGAGGCGGCAACCGAATTAGGCATTTCCCGGAATACTGTAAAAGAACACATGGTACATTCACTGCGTTTCCTCCGTACCTATTTCGCAGAAAAAGGGCGATTGCCCCTGATGTTTATTGTACTGAACAGCTTCTTCTGAAAAAAAACCGCATTTTCACCCACCCCATTTTCATGTTTCGCAGTCATAATACGGGATAATATGCGCAGGATATCTCTTTAATAAACATATGAACAACAAACAGGATTATTACCGGGCACTTTTGGAGAGTTACCTTAATGAAGACATTAACCACGCACAAACAGCGGAACTTTTTGAATATATAGCAAGGCATCCGGAAGGGGTAGCTGCATTTTTGGATCCGGGCGACCGATTACGTTTTGAGGAAAGGGTACGCATGGATATGGCGCCCGGAGACGCCGTGAGTAAACGAATACATGAACGGCTTTTGCAGGATATCACAGCGCAGGATGAACAGGAGAACGAAGATGATAAGCATGCCTCACCGGTATGGCACCTTTTAAAGGCGAGATGGTATTGGGCTGCCGCGGCCGTTTTGCTGTTGGTTGCGGGAATATACTATCTGCAGATAGGAGCACTGAAACCACAGTTGCCTGCGGATCGGCCGGTGGTTAAGTCGCCGGATATTGAACCGCCGCAGTTGAGCCAGGCAATGATCACGCTGGCCAACGGACAAAAAATAGCCCTGCAAAGTATAGATGAGGGCATGCTGGCCAAGCAGGGGAATGTGGAAGTGGTTAAGCTTGCGAACGGAGAAATCGCCTACCAACCTTCCCCCGGCACAAATGCCGGCAGTGTGGCATACAATACATTATCCAACCCCAGGGGGAGCAGAGTGATCCAGATGACTCTCTCGGATGGATCCAGGATATGGCTCAATGCCGGCTCTTCTGTTACTTACCCGGTAATGTTCACGGGTGGTGAGCGGAAAGTATCGGTTACGGGGGAAACCTATTTTGAAGTAGCGCATCATGGTGCCACACCCTTTATTGTGAACAAAGGAGAAACGAATATAACAGTGCTGGGTACCCGCTTTAATGTAAATGCATACGATGATGAGGAAGAGGTAAAAGTTACTTTGCTTGAGGGCAGTGTGAAAGTGGATATGCCCGGCGCAGACCGCTTACTGAAGCCCGGCCAGCAGGCCAGGATAGGCCGCAGCTTACAGGTAGTTGACAATGCCAATCTTGAAGAAGTGATGGCATGGAAGAACGGGCTTTTCATATTCGACAACGCGGATATCCGTACGATCATGCGGATAGTAGCCAGGTGGTACGACCTCGAAGTAATTTATGAAGGAAAGATATCGGCCGACCGTTTCCAGGGTAAAATATCCATGGATACCCGCCTGTCTGAATTACTGGAAGTGCTGGAGCTGACCAAAGTGGAGTATTCAATTGAAAACAAAACAATAAAAATAAAATCGGTGAATTAATCCTGAAGTAAAAATTTTCTGGTATGGAAACCGGTAAAAAACCGGAAAGTGATCGCAACACTTCCCGGCGGCATGGCCGGTCCTCCAATCCGTTTAATCGGCTAAGACTGCACTATCCGCGAAATGCGCATAGCGCTGGTATTGTTTAACCAAACCAAAAAACAAATGTATGAAATTTAAGGTTCTTTTCAGCAATCCGCTTCCAAAGCGGAAAAAATTAACCCAACTGCTACTGATTATGAAACTGTCAGCTATTTTGATCTTTATTGGCTGTTTACAGGTTTCCGCCCGAACGTATTCCCAGCATGTAACGCTGTCATCGGAAAATGTTCCGTTAAAGGTTGTTTTCAGGGAAATAGAAAAACAAACAGGGTTTCATTTCTTTTACCGGGTTTCACTGGCTGCCCGGTTCGGGAACATAGACGTGCACCTCCAGAATGTGCCGCTTAAAGATGCTATGGACCTGGTTTTAAAAGATCAGCCTTTGCAGTATAAAATCATTAACAAAACGATCGTTATCACGCAAAAGGCCAATGGCCGCCGGGTACAGGAACCGGTAGCTCCCGGTGAAGACGCACCGGCTGTAAACGTGAGCGGAACCGTTACCAACCCGCAAGGCACCCCGCTTGCAGGAGCCAGTATAAAAATAAAGAACACGAACAGGGGCGTTTCCACGGATGACAGGGGAAGCTACTCCCTTAATAATGTTCCAAATGATGCAGTACTGGTTGTTTCGTATATAGGCTTCGGAGACCAGGAAGTGAGGGTACAGGGACGGAGTGTGATCAATATCGTTATGCAGCCCGAACAGTCGGGGCTCAATGAAGTAGTGGTAGTGGGATATGGCACACAGAAAAAACTGAATTTAACAGGAGCGGTAGACCAGGTGAGCGGCGACCGGCTTGAAAGCCGTCCGATAACGAATGTATCCGAAGGATTACAGGGGCTTATGGCCAACCTGAACGTAACGACCACTACGGGCGGCGGCAAGCCCGGAACTACCAAAAGCATCAATATCCGCGGGTATACCGGTTTGGGAACAACAGGCGAGCCTTTAATACTGGTAGACGGTGTTCCGGCAGATATCAATACCGTAAACCCGAATGATATTGAATCCATTTCGGTTTTAAAGGATGCGGCATCATCGGCCATTTATGGTTCCAGGGCACCTTACGGCGTAATACTCATTACTACCAGGCAGGGAAAAAGGGGCAGGCATTCAAGGTAAGTTATACCAACAATAATCTCTTTTTCGCAAACGATCAACCGCCCGATACCCGCCAACTCCTTGAATTGCTAATGTTATGAACGAAGCGGCTGTCAATGCGGGAAGAGGGGCTATTTTTTCTGACTATACCATTCAAAAAATAAAAGAACATTTCAGCCGATCCTTCCGCACCCGCCACAGAACAGGATCCCGGTGCCGGGCGGGGCCACCTTTGGCTGGGTTATTTCGGCTCCTACGCCAATACAGACTGGTACAAAGAGTTCACAACGTGGGCTACCAACCAGCAGCACATATCGGCGTTAACGGTGGTACTGAAAAGCTCCAGTATTATGTAAGCGCCGGCTACAATGGCAAAGGATCTGTGAACAGGCATTTTGACGACAGCTATGACCGCTACAACTTCAGGACAAACATTACTTCAAAGGTGAACGACTGGCTGCAGTTCGGGATCCGCACTTCCCTTGCCATAGACAGTCAGCGCGCTGCAACCAATTCGAACGGTAACTGGCAAAGGCTTTTTGCAAAAATGGTTACTTCTCCGGTAACGGTTCCCACCGGCGGCTACTGGAGAGACGGTGTAACATATATGAAGGATGGCGGCGCCACACTGGGGTCCAATAAAGACGGATGGGTCATGGGTGACGTAACGGTTACACCTCTGCCCGGACTTGAAATAAAAGGCAGCTTTAATTACAACTATAACCTTTTTACCCGCGTTTCCGCTGCAACAGACTTCCAGTACCAGACTACCGATGGAAGCTATATATGGATCGGGCTTATCCCCACGCTGAACAAATACTCGCAAACCAGCAACTATTACAACTATAATGCGTACGCGAGCTACGACAGGAAGCTTGGTGGTCACTATTTTAAATTAATGGCGGGTGTACAGAGAGAATTCAAGCATTTTGAATCTTTAACTGCAGGAAATGATTATTTGTATACGTCTTCCCTTCCTGCATTAAGCCTCACATACGGCACCAACTATACGGTTAATGATGCATTGTATAACTGGGCCACTTCGGGAACTTTTGCGGCTTTAATTACAATTACGATGAAAAATACCTGCTGGAATTTAACGGGCGCTACGACGGAACATCCCTCTTCCCCGAAAACCGCAGGTACCAGTTCTTTCCTTCCGTTTCTGCCGGCTATAATATATCAAAAGAAGCATTCTGGGATCCCTTGAAAAAAGTGGTAAGCAGCTTAAAGTTAAGAGGGTCTTACGGGCAGTTGGGCGATATTTCCTCCCTCATAAATGCGGGCAGCTACTATCTCTCCCAATCTACCTTATCGAATGTAGCGCCAACCTCAACGAACTGGTTATTCAATACGGTAAGACAACCCTATGTAACCGCGGGTTCGCTGGTAAGCGCTGATGTTACCTGGGCAAAACCCAGCATGCTCGACTTTGGTATAGATGCCGGTGCATTAGACGACCGCCTTCAGATCACTTTTGACTGGTACCGGCGCAGAACAAAGGATCTTTACGGTCCAACAGAACAGTATCCCGGCATACTGGGGATCAATCCTCCCCAGCGGAACAATGCGTCTATAGAAACGAAAGGCTTTGACCTTACGGCTTCCTGGAGCGACAATATAGGAAAGCTGAGATACAATGCCCGGCTCATTTTCTGGCAATTATAAGGGAGAATTGGAACTATCCCAATCCCACAGGCTCTATTACAAATTGGTATAACGGTATGCAAATGGGTGAGATATGGGCTATAACACAGTAGGCTCTTCCAAACCGGAAGAGTTAACAAGGCGCCTTCAGTCGCTGATCTCTGCCAACTGGTACCCGGCGATGTGCAATACGCCGATCTGAACGGCGACGGGAAGTTGATTTTGCACAATACATTAGCCAACCCCGGCGACCAAACCGTAATCGGGAACACTACGCCACGATACAATTATGGCTTTACCCTTTCGCTGGATTATAAAGGATTTGATTTTATGATGTTTATACAGGGTGTTGGGAAACGGGAATTTTGGCCGGGCAACAGCACCTTCTTCTGGGGCATACCCGGCGGTGGCAGCGAATGGGGATCACAGGTACTGGCAACCAACCTTGACCGGTGGACAGAAGCTACACCCAACGGTTATTTTCCGCGATATTATATGAGCGGATTGAATGCCAAGAACCAGCAGGCACAAACCCGCTACCTGTTAAAAGGCGCTTATCTCCGTGGAAAAAATCTCCAGATTGGCTATACATTACCGCAAACCCTCACCAGAAGGGCACATATCGGAAGATTGCGTATATACGGCAGCGCCGAAAACCTGTTCACCATTGCACCGGGGCTGCACAACAAATACCAGATTGATCCGGAGCTGCTGCTCAGCGATGGGAACATTTACCCGATACAGCGCACTTTTTCAGTGGGTATCAACTTAGACATTCAATAGTAAAATAAAATCTACTAAAGATGAAAATCAAGAAAAGCTCATCCATATACATCCTGTTTTTTTCATTATTGATCTTTGCGGGCGCCTGTAAAAAGGACATGCTCAACCAAAATCCGCTCAACAGGATCAGCGATGCTACATTCTGGAACAACAGCAATGATTTAAAATTATACTGCAATAACTTCTACCAGTTGTTGCCAAACCCCGGCGCCTATGGCAATAATGCCAACTATTATATAGACAATAACAGCGATAACCTTTGCCCTACCACCCGGAATATGAGGCTTAACGGAGAAAATGTGGTTCCTGCTTCAGGAGGCGGATGGGCCTATTCGGACTGGCAGCAGATCAGGAATGTGAATTACTTTTTAGCCAATTACCAGAAAGTAAATGCAGCGCCGGCCGAGATTGCAACATACATCGGGGAAGCCTACTTCTTCAGGGCCTGGTTCTATTTTGATAAGCTGAAAAATTACGGGGCGCTTCCCTGGGTGAATACACCGCTCGACCCTGCCGATAAAGATGCGTTGCTGGCCGGCCGCCTGCCCAGGAACGTAGTAGCCGATTCGATAGTGGCCGACTTAGACCGGGCCATCAGCTTGCTGAAGCCGAAAGCTTCTGCAGCCGCTATGCGCATCAATAAGGAGATCGCGCAGGCATTCAAAACCCGTGTATGTCTTTATGAAGGCACCTGGGAAAAATATCACAACGGAACAGCTTTTGGCGTTGAGGGCCGGGATGGAAGCGCATTCCTTCAAAAAGCAGCGGAGGAAGCAGAAGCGCTGATGCAATCTGAATCGGTGGGTCTGGATAATGTTGGAGCGGAAGACGGATATGGTGAACTGTTTAACCAGGTGGATTATAGCAGCAGTAAAGAAGTGCTTTTCTGGCGCAAATACCAGATAGGCGTATTAACTACTTACTGGAACAGGTACTCCAATAGCGGCGGAGGAACCGGTATGTCGAAAGACCTGGTTGAAAGTTTCCTGTGTACCGATGGTAAGCCTGTATCGGTGAGCCCGCTTTATGAAGGCGATGCTACCTTAGCGGATGTAGTGAAGAACCGCGACCCGAGATTGAAGCAGATATTATATACACCCGGCGACCTGGTTACTACCAATACGTCAGACAGGATAGATATATTTTTCACAACGCCCGGTTTTACTTTGGCAATTGACCAGCGTAATACAACAGGATACCAGTTACAAAAGGGCAACAATACAGATGCTGCACAGATAGACTATACCACCAGGGGACTTATATATATCCGTTTTGGAGAAGTGCTGCTCAATTTCGCGGAAGCGAAGGCAGAGCTGGGAACGCTTACACAGGCTGATGCAGATAAAAGCATCAACCTGCTTCGCGAGCGGGTGGGCATGCCTCCTATGGTCATTGCTGCCATTACCACCGACCCCGATTGGGACTTTACCGACCTGTCGCCGGTCATCAACGAGGTAAGAAGAGAGCGCCGCGTAGAGCTTTCCTGCGAAGGATTCCGTTTTGACGACATCATGCGCTGGGCAGCAGCAGACGAACTTATAAAAGGATACAAATACAAGGGAGCCAAATGGGCACAATGGGACGGAGAATTTCCTACTCTTGTTCCCGGCGTAAACATATTCCTGGATGCCGATGGATACATTGAGCCTTTTCAGCAGGATCAGTTGCTTGTAAACGGCTTCCAGTTCGATGTGAAAAGGGATTACCTGTTGCCTCTGCCGGTTGACCAGCTCACACTTAACCCCGCCCTGGGTCAGAACCCGGGATGGTAACAGGAACCTGGCTCATTAAAAGAACAAAAAGCATGGATAGCTTCAGCAGGGAGTTGATACCCTGCTGAGCTGTTCTGAAGTTAACCGACTTGATGCTGGTTGGTAAAACAGGAAGACATGAAACCACGAATAAAAGAGATCATACTGGTATTGACTATATTGGTTACTCCGGCTTTGGTTAAAGCACAGCCGGCCTATATTAGCTTAAAGTTTGTAGATCCGCTCAAAAAGGTATTTAAAGAAGCGGCTTTTTTCCCTGACCAGCCGGCCCTGGCAGATGTTGCAAGAGGAGAATATGCCAGCTTCCAGTTTGCCTTCCGCAGCAATGCACCTGTACAGGGGTTGCAGGCCTCCCTCCGGGGCAACACGGCCGCATCTGCCTTTATCAGTACGGGTTCGGTAGGATATGTTGGCTATGTAGGCGTGGGACGGCCCCTGGCCGACCCGCCAACAGACAGACTGATTTCCGCTTCAAACCTTTTCCCTGATCCTATTCTTGATACGATGCAGTCGGAATTGCCTCCCGGCTGCACGCAACCGATCTGGGTAAGCGTGAAGATACCTAAAAACACAGAGGCAGGTGAGTATCATGGCAGCCTGGTGGTAACGGGAAAAACAATGAATAAAAGCTTTTCCCGGCAGGTGGGATTTACGATTCATGTTTACCCGGTAACCATTGACTCGTCATCCCTTTGGGTGACCCAATGGTACCAGGCTTCCCCGCTGACTTTTGGAATGATGAACAACGGGAAGGATGTTCCTTTGTACAGCCCGCGCTACTGGGATCTGCTGGCCGTGCTGGCACGTAAGATGGCAGACTACGGGCAGAACGTGAGCCTGATATCACCATTGCAGCTTACGCAATACCGGCTGGAGAAAGGGAAATATTATTTTGATTTCAGCCGCTTTGATCGCACAGCGGCAATATTAAAGACTGCAGGTGCGCTTAAAAGAATAGAGGGAGGACACATTGCAGCACGCATGGGCGGTTGGGACAGTGATATCGGGGTGCTTGTTCCCCGTATCACGTCCGATACCGTCGTTCTTGAAAAGCGGCCCTTTGCCGACCGGCAGGCACAGGATTTTTATGATCAGTTCATTCCTGCCCTGGTGGCACATTTAAAGGAAAAAGGCTGGATCGGCAGCTATATGCAGCATATTGCAGATGAACCTACCGATTCCAATGCTGAGACGTATGCGCAGATAGCGGCCTTTGTTAAAAAACTGGCTCCGGAAGTGCCTGTCATGGACGCCTGCCATACACATAAGCTAAAGATGGATATATGGGTCCCGCAGTTGAATTTCCTGCGTGATGAATTTCATTTTTACCGGCAGCAGCAACAGGCAGGCAGCGAGCTGTGGTTTTATACCTGCATGTGGCCGCAGGGTGAGTACGCGAACCGCTTTATTGAGCAGCCGCTGATCAAGACCCGCCTCCTGCACTGGATCAATTTCCGCTATGGCATTACAGGCTATTTGCATTGGGGATTCAATCAATGGCATCATGGTCTTCGTCCTTTCGAAGAAACAACAGACCGGAACAGCGAAGGAGGGTCGGTACTGCCCGGAGGAGATTCCTATATAGTATATCCCGGCTACGGAAAGCTGTATGGCTCTATCCGGCTGGAAGCCATGCGTGAAGGGATCAACGATTATGCCTTACTGCAGATGCTCGACCGGAAATACCCCGGCAGGGCAATGGATATTTGCCGGGAAACCGTATTTGATTTTAACAAGTACGACCTGAGCATACTGGCATTAAGAGACAGAAGAAAACAGGTATTAGAAGCGCTTAGTAAATAAATTGCCCAATACCTAACTGGCCCCAGGCAGAATATATATTATATAAGGCTTTAGATGGGCTGTTATATAGAAGACAGCAGGGTAAAACAGGAAGACGATAATTCTATGCTTATACAACATTCTTTATTGAAGATCATAAGGTCCATAACGATCGTTTCTTTAGTGTGTTTTATTTCATGTGGAAGTCCGGCAGATGTATCAAAGCCCGACCCTGGCAGGTTTACAAAAATAGTGCTGGCCGAAGGGATGGATGAGCCGCTCCAGATGGAGGTGTTGAACAACAATGATGTGCTGTTCATAGAAAGAAAAGGATCGGTGAAAATGTATAAGGCTGCTGAAAAAAAAGTGGTCACCATTGCCAACTTTAATGTATTCAGCGGTATAGAAGATGGGCTGCTGGGCATGGCCGCCGATCCGGATTATACAAAGAACAACTGGGTATATTTTTATTATTCAGTAGCAGGTGACCAGTGGATAAACAGGCTCTCGCGGTTTGAACTAAAAGACAACCAACTGGTACCGGGATCGGAAAAGCGATTGCTGGAAATCCCCACCCAACGCATATATTGCTGCCATTCTGCAGGGTGTATCACATTTGACTCAAAAGGAATACTCTATCTTTCCACGGGTGACAATACAGCTGCGTCGGCAGCTTCAAAAGAGGGATATCCGCCTATAGACGAAAGACCAGGACAAGAATTGGCTGATGCGCAGGCCACCGCGGCCAACAGCAACGACCTGCGGGGAAAAATCCTCCGCATCAAACCCGAACCCGAAGGCGGCTACTCAATCCCCGACGGTAATCTTTTTCCGAAGAACGGATCGGAAGGACGCCCCGAAATTTATGTAATGGGCTGCCGTAACCCTTACCGTGTATCGGTGGATCCCAAAAATGGTTATGTATATTGGGGGGAAGTAGGACCCAATACGATCGTGCGGGGCAAAGACAGCACCATAGCCAATTATGACGAGATCAACCAGGCCCGGTCTGCGGGCTTCTTTGGCTGGCCTTACTTCATAGGTAATAATGATGCCTACCCCGATTATGATTATGCCACCAAAATAGCAGGGCCGCGGTTTGATCCTGAGCATCCCGTAAATACTTCTCCCAACAATACAGGCATTCAGCAACTGCCACCCGCCCAGCCTGCTTTGATCTGGTACGGGATAGACAGTTCCGCTCAGTTCCCCTTATTGGGCAAAGGTACAGCCACTGCAATAGCAGGCCCGGTCTATTACAGCGACTTATATAAGGAAGCCAGGTACAAACTGCCTGGTTACTATAACGGAAAACTCTTCATTTACGATTGGATGCGGCGGTGGATCATGGCGGTGACCCTCGATGAACAGGGCGATTACAAAAGTATGGAACCTTTCCTGGAACATCTTCACCTTACAGCGCCTATAGACATGAAGATCGGGCCCGATGGTGCAATCTATTTCCTCGAATACGGGACCAACTGGTTTGCTAAAAATGCCGATGCCCGGCTAACCCGTATAGAATATGCCGAAGGCAACAGGAACCCCCAAGCTGTTATCAGTGCCGATAAATTATACGGGGCGGCTCCTTTAATCGTAAATTTTTCGAGCAACGGCTCTGTCGATTATGATGCCGGTGATGGCATCTCCGCCAGCACGTGGAAGATAGGGAATGAGGTACTGACCGGCGAACAGGTGCAATACCGATTTGCCGAGCCCGGCGTATATAAAGTAACGCTAACGGTAGAAGACCGCCACGGAGCCAGATCGGATGCAGAAACCAGCATCAGCGTGGGCAATACGCAACCCGAAGTAGTGATCCATACAAAGAGCAACCGCAGTTTTTACTGGCCGGGGAACGAAATGTTTTACGAGGTGAAGGTTACCGATCCCGAAGATGGTAAGATTGACCCCGGCCGGCTCAGGATCTCATTTTCATATTTCCCCGAGCCAAAGGATGTGGCAGTAGTGCTTGCGGATGAGCAAGGCGACGGGGACAGCCGGTTCATCCGGGGCAGGCAGCTTACCCTTTCGCTGGATTGTAAAGCCTGTCACAGCCTGAAAGATTCTTCGGCAGGGCCGCCGTACCAGGCTATCGCACGAAGGTATTTCAATAAAGAAGGTTCGGTTGCCCAACTTTCTCAAAAGATCATCCGCGGCGGTGGCGGAAACTGGGGTGAAAGGCAGATGAGCCCCCACCCCGATCTGGCTGAAACGGAAGCCCGGGAAATAGTACACTACATTTTATCATTGGCAGACACCTCCAAAACCACCCTGCCTGCTAAAGGGAGTCTGCAATTTAACGAACAAGAAAAGAATAAAGGAGCCTATCTGCTGTTAGCAACATACACCGATAATGGCGCCAACGGGATACGACCCTTGTCTGCCAGGGAATACATTACGCTGCGCCCCCCGTTCTTAAAGATGGAGCAGTTTGATGAGGGTACCGCCGGTGTTGTTTCACTTACCAGCCTTTCCTTTTTAAATTACATAAGCCGCCTGCAGCACAACGGGTTTGTAAGGTTCAAACAGATTGATCTTTCGGGCATAAAGAAGCTAAAATACCGTGTACAACCGGATGGAGAGGGCGGCACGCTTGAATTGCGTCTTGATCATCCCGACGGGAAGCTGGTAAGCACACTTACCATACCACCCGGAAAAGTGCAGGACAGGGCCAAAGACTGGATAACATTAACAACAGATATAACTCCGGTTGAAGGGATACATGACCTGTATTTTGTATTCAGCAACCCGGGGGCGGGGAAAAAGAACCTTTTCAATCTTGACCAGGTAGATTTTTTAAACAAATAGAAGATAATGGCACATTTAGACCGAAGAAGCTTTCTGAAAATTTCTGCAAACGCCACAATGGGGGCCGCTTTAATTCCGGCCGGAGGCATGGCATTGCAAAAACAATATCCGCCAAAAGGGAAGCGGATAGGTATTATAGGCCTGGACACTTCCCATACCGCCATTTTTTCAAAAATATTTAATGCACAGGATGCAGATCCCCGACTGGGGGGATATAAGGTTGTGGCAGCCTGTTCCAGGGGAAGCAGGGACATACGGTCGGCGTTGGAAAATGTGCCCTCTGTTACAGAAGATATGTGCAGGCTCAACATTCCTGTTGTGGATACAATTGAAGCATTGCTTCCCAAAGTAGATGTGGTATTGCTTGAAACCAACGACGGCCGCATGCACCTGGAACAGGCTATCCCGGTGTTAAAGTCGCGCAAGCCAGTTTTTATTGATAAGCCTGTAGCCGCTTCGCTTGCCGATGCGATTGCTATTTATAAAATGGCGGACCGTTATAACACGCCTGTTTTTTCTTCATCGGCACTGCGATTCATGGCGAATGCGCAGGAAGTGGCTAAAGGGAAAGTAGGGAAAGTGAAAGGTGCAGATACTTATAGCCCCGCTACGCTAGAAAAAACCCATCCCGACCTGTACTGGTATGGCATTCACGGTATAGAAATACTTTTTACCGTAATGGGAACCGGCTGTAAAAGTGTAAGCCGGCTTTACACGCCCGATACCGATGTGGTGGCAGGAGAATGGGAGGATCAAAGGATCGGCACATTCCGCGGATTGCGAAATGCAGGAAAAGGAAGAGGGTTTGGAGGAACGGTATTTGGTGAAGAAGGAATTGCCACCGTAGGGCCTTTTGACGGGTATGAAAACCTGCTGGTGCAGATCGCAAACTTTTTCACCACAGGAATCCCTCCCGTTTCTGCGACCGAAACCCTGGAGATATGCGCCTTTATTGAAGCCGCCGATGAAAGCAAAGCAAAAGGCGGCGCGCCTGTTTATATCAAAGAAGTAATGCGCAAAGCAGAAAAGATGCGTTGAGTCCGAAAACCGAAAAAATGAAATATGTTTTATTTATAGCAGCAGGCTTTCTTCTTTTAACGGCGGGTTGCAACACCAAAGGCAATGAGCCGCCCGGAGAGATTTCCGAATACATTTTCAGCAAAGCATACCGCGATCAGTGGAAGGGGTCGGCAGATCACTGGCGCTGGGAGAATGATGTGCTCACGGGTGAAACCACCCCAAACAAGCCGCTCAAACAAAACGATTTCCTGGTGTGGGACAGGCAAGTGGAAGATTTTATCCTCGACATCTCCTTTCGGGTTTCTTCCAACGGCAACAGCGGTATTTATTACCGGTGCGAGCAGGGTCCCGAAGGGTACGATGGGCTGCTGGGCTACCAGGCAGATATTGACGGGCAAAATACCTATACCGGCATCGTGTATGAAAATTTCATCAACCGGCATCGTAAGATATTAGCTGCACAGGGGCAACTGATTCGTATTTCGGAAACAGACAGCGTGTATGCTTTTTCTTTTTTCGGCAACGACCAAACAATTAAAGATTACATAAAAGAAGATATATGGAATACATATGAATTGATCGTAAAAGGTACGCTGATCATTCAAAAGCTGAACGGTCAGATAGTGTCGGTGGTAGAAGACCAGGCACAGCATCGCGTGAAAAGAGGATTGTTCGGCTTTCAGTTGCACCAGGGCCCGCCCATGAAAGTGGAGTTCAGAGATGCCCGCTTCAGTGATCTGAGCCGTTAGCACAGAGGTGATACTATTTGCCGGGGTGAATAGGCAATGGTCAATAGTAAACTTATTCACTATTCACAAATTGATGCGGCGTATTATGGTTAACGTAACACTATCCGTTCCGGCAACATTACAATAACAAATAATTATTGATGATATGATACGCACAGGTTCCGTTCCCTTACTTAGCTCCTTAAAAAAAAGCAAATGGTTTGCCGTAATGCCCGCCGTATTTCTGCTGCTCTTTCTTTTTAGCTGCAGGCAAAATAACGGGCAGGCAAAAGACGATACGGCACAGGAGCCGGCTTCGGATATGGATACATCCAAAGAAGCCGCATCCGGCGGTATACGCACTTTACCGGGTTTTAAAGCAGAACTGCTGTATGAAGTTCCGCGCAAATCGCAGGGAACCTGGGTTACCCTGGCCATTGACGATGAGGGAAATATGGTTGCCTGCGACGAATACCAGCAGGGAATGTACCGGATTAGCGTACAAAAAAGCGATGCGGGCAAAACCAACGTGCAGGTTTCCAAAATGGTGCTGCCTGCCACCGGTGCCCAGGGGCTCACCTGGTTGAAAAAGAGCTTATATGCCAACGTGAACGGAAGCGGTTTGTTCCGTATGTCGGCCAGCAAAAAAGACGGCATGCTGGATGAAATGAAATTCCTGGGCGGGCCTCAAAATCCCGGCGATCATGGCAATCACGCGCTCGTGCCAATGCCCGATGGCAGGGGATTGTATGTAGTGAACGGGAACCACACCCCCCTGCCGGAAAAATACACCAGCCGCGTGCTCAACTGGGAAGAAGATATTTTGCTCACCCGCCAGTGGGACGCCCGTGGTCATGCCCTTGGCGTTATGGCTCCGGGGGGATATGTTGCGCGGACAGACCCCGACGCGCGAAACTGGGATATCCTGAGCGTAGGGTACCGCAACTCCTACGATATGGCTGTTCATCCCAATGGGGAGCTGTTTACTTTTGACTCGGATATGGAATGGGACATGGGAATGCCCTGGTACCGCCCTACCCGTATCCTGCACGTAGTGAGCGGCAGCGACTACGGCTGGCGCAGCGGCAGCGGAAAATGGAAGGATTTTTATGAAGACAGCCATCCCCCGGTATTGGATGTAGGACCCGCTTCCCCTACCGGCGTATTGTTTGGAACGGGAGCCCGGTTCCCGGAAAAATACCAGAAAGCATTGTTTGCATTAGACTGGACCTACGGCACTATTTACGCCTTCCACCTCAAACCGAAAGGAGCAAGCTATACTGCTACCGCAGAAGAATTTTTATCGGGTCATCCTTTAGCGGTTACTGATGCTGTGATCGGAAAAGACGGGGCGATGTATTTCATTACAGGCGGATGGAGCAACGACACTAAATTATACCGCGTGACCTATACCGGTGATGCCTCTACGGCGCCTGCACAGTACAGGGAAGAGCCGGAAGGACTGGCAGCGAGGAATATCCGGCATCGCCTTGAAGCCTTCCATGGCCACCGCAGTGCCGGGGCGGTTGCTGCAGCATGGCCTTACCTGGCAGATGAAGACCGCTTTATCAGGAATGCGGCACGGGTAGCCATTGAGTTTCAACCTGTACCGGGATGGATAGCCCGTTTAAAAGCGGAAACACGACCCCAGGCTGTTATCACCGGCACAGTTGCGCTGGCACGCGCCGGCAACTCAACCCATCTGGATGATGCGCTGGCCCTGCTGGAAAACTTAGACTTCACCAGTCTCGACGATTTGAAAAAGCTTGGTTACCTGCGTGCTTTGGCACTAAGTTGTATGCGGCTGGGAAAACCCGGTCACACAACAGCCCGGAAGATCGCTGACCGGTTAATGACATTTTTACCCGATGAAGACGAAAGGGTGAATGTAGAGTTGGTACGGCTATTGATCTATTTTAAGGAGCCCCGTGTAATTGCAAAGGCACTGGACCTGGTACGCAACAGTAAAACCCCGCCACCACCCGACTGGGGAACCACCGTTAAGCGAAACAACAGCTATGGCGGTACCATTCAGCACATGCTGGACAATCCCCCTCCGGTGAACCGGCTCGAATACCTTTTTATGCTGAGGGATCTGAAAGCGGGCTGGACGACCGATCAGCGGAAAACTTATTTCAGTATGATCAATGACGCGGCTGATGCTATGGGTGGTGAAAGCTACTGGGGATTTTTGGAGCGTATGCGCAATGAAGCACTGGTGGGTGTTCCGGAAGAAGACCGTATTGCGCTGGGCAGTATCATTTCAAAACCCATTGCAAAAGCGCCACCCTTTGAAATAAAACCGGTGAAGGGACCCGGAAAGAACTGGACGGTAGACGATGCTTTACAGGCAGTGAATAAATCTTCCGGAACAAAAAATTTTGAACAGGGACGCAATGCTTTCTTTGCTATAGGTTGCGCATCCTGCCATCGTTTCGACGGTATGGGCGGTAACATCGGACCCGACCTGGGCAGTGTGGGCAACCGCTTTTCCGTTCAAAAAATACTGGAAGATATCATTGATCCCAGCCAAACCATTTCTGACCTGTATGGAAGTTCACGCGTTACACTCAGCAGCGGCCGCACCCTTGAAGGGCTGGTGGTAAAAGATGAAGCTTTCATCAAAGTATACAGCAGGGAACCCGACCGGGCGCCGGATATCATTTCCGCTTCTGAAGTGACCTCTATTGAGCCGGTGCCCGTTTCACAAATGCCGCCCGGGCTGATCAATTCACTCAATGCCGACGAATTGAGAAGCCTGATCGCTTACCTGCGATCCGGTGGCGATTCCAAACATGCTGTTTTCAGGTAGGGCATGCTTAACTTACGCCATCCATGAAACCGATGTTCAAATAGTGCTGTGACAAACCCCGTTATTTTCATTTCGGTAGCTCTCTGCCAAGAGTTAATATAAAGATCAATTCCCTTCCTTTGATGGTGGTAAGGACGACATTATCTCAGGCATATCCGATATCAAGATCTATCATAACAAGGCGATGGTGTTCCAGACTATCCGAGCGGGCTATCTTCATGAAAGCGGCTTCGGGGCTGGTATGCGATATAACCGGGGTTTGTCTCGTGCCCTGTAGAAATCATGGGTAATAAGGAGGTGTCAAACGCGTTTAATATAGAAGTTATTCTATAATCATTTAAGTAAGTGGGGCTGCCAGGGAGCGGCGTCAAATGAGCGGATCGTGTATATAAGTTTGACAACATCGTCATTACCCTTTACGCATTAAAATTGGGGTCAGTCCGCTAATCCGGTAGACACCTGGTTTTTTTATGGGTTAAGACAGTCTGCGATGCAAATATTCGTTATTTTCCGGGTGCAAATATTCCGGTAATTTGACGGACTCCGGAGTAGCCACCGATGACGGAATATGGTTTTAATGATTTTTTAGCCTATTTTTGAAAAGGTTCACCTTGCCGTTTCAATAGATGACGTTATCCCGCAACCATACTAATATTGTTGATAGTCTCAACAATGGCCGGCAACAGGCTTTGGATGAGTTGTTTGCCCAATATTACCGGGCGCTGGTCTATTTTGCGATGCGCATTATAAAAAACCAGGAAGAAGCAGAAGATATCGTTATTGAAAGTTTCTCCAGGCTCTGGGATAACAGGGAAAGAATGGAGAGTGTGCAGAATATAAAGGGCTTTTTGTACCTCACAACGCGAAATGCCTGTGTAGATTATTTAAGAGCACAAAAGAAGATCCGCGATATTCAAAAAGAGCTTCAGTTTCGATCGGAGCCGATGGTTGGGGATATAGATATTGAAACGACCCGTGCCGAAACA
>JAMLHL010000029.1 GCA_023957125.1 Chitinophagaceae bacterium | reverse complement strand
CAGGCTTGGTGGGCCGTTACCCCGCCAACAACCTAATCAGCCGTACGCCCATCTTCAAGTGCCGGAGCTTTAATAATAAAAAGATGCCTTTCTATCATATTATGGGGTATTAATCCAAGTTTCCCTGGGCTATTCCCCGCTCGAAGGAAGGTTGCGTACGTGTTACACACCCGTTTGCCGGTCTCTCCCGCCCGAAAGCGGGATACCCCACGACTTGCATGTATTAAGCCTGCCGCTAGCGTTCATCCTGAGCCAGGATCAAACTCTCCATTGTAAATAATGTTGAGATTTGAAGATTGCTCTTGAAATCAAATTTTCTGGCTGGTTTTACCTTACTCCCGCATTGCTGCGGGATGCTGCTGCTTTCCAACTTTCAAAGATCTTAATTTCTTATTTTACACCCGCTTGAACGGGGTTGCAAAGGTAAGATTTTTATCATTCCCGGCAAAGTTTTTTACCTAATTCTTTTAAGTATTTTTTACCGGTAAAATATCACAAATTATAGAACTGTATTCAAAAAACACCCCTGTTATAAAGTTACAAACACTTTCCTGCCGAGCCAATTTTTCATCGCTCTTTTATCCTCATTTTCAGAAAACTTTCAGGAGAAAATCTTAGTGCTTTTTTGAACGGGTTGCAAAGGTAGGGAGTTTTCATTAACTACCAAATCTTTTACCCTTTTTATTTTGTACAAGTATCGTTTTGTTGTTTAAGAACTACCGTTTTTTTCAAAAGCGGAGCGCAAAGATAGGGAGCTTTTATTCGCTACCAAATCTTTTTTAAAAAAATATTGCGACCGGTTGTTCAACAGATCGCAATAATCAATACAGTTGGCGGATTCAGACCGATATTATTTTTTCTTCGATGCCTTCCCCGGCTTCGCGGCCGACTCACTTAAATCCTTCACCCGGATGTTGCGGAACCACAACGTGTCACCATGACCCAAAAAGCCAATATGCCCCGTAGTACGTTTCAGGCCGGGATGATCGCGGTGATCGGGCGGTCCGTTTTTACTCGCTTCCGCGATATCACCGTCAAGAATAACGGTGCCGTTAAGCGTAACCCGGATATGATTGCCTTTGGCGTAGATTTCTTCCGTATTCCATTCGCCTACAGGTTTCAGGAATCCACGCTTAGCCGGGATAATTCCATATACCGATCCGTGATATTGGTAAGGCTTCAGGTCTTTGTATATATCGGCCTCGTTATCGAGCACCTGGATCTCCATTCCCTGGTAGGCAGCATCGCCGGTTAGAGGCGCCCGGATGCCGATGCCATTATTGGCGGCAGGCGTAAGCTTAAATTCAAAACGGAATACGAAATCGCTGTACTCGTCTTTCGTATATAAATTACCGTTGCCGCCTCTTTTTGGATACACGGCAATAGCACCCTCTTCTACGATGTAGGACGTTTTGTTACCTGTCCATTCATGAAGCCCCGTACCGTCAAACAATATCTTATATCCTTCTTTTTGCTCTTCGGCCGTGAGTACATAGGGCTCGGGACGGGGTATCTCCCGGAGATAAATGTCCCGGTAAGCGATATAGGTACCATGGGCCTGCAGCTCAATCTGCTCTTCCGGGAAGATAGGCAGGTTGCGATCCCAGTAGTTTTCAAGCGGTATCTTATCCACCACCAGTTCTCCGTTCAAATACACGGTAACCTGGTCGCCTACCATCATTATATGAAACGTATTCCAGTCGCCTATTCCGTTGTCGGCCAATTTTAACGGCTTGCTCTCATTTACCTGGTTATTATACAAACCTCCCGAGCCTACCTGGGCGCCTACATCCACCCTGGAGGTATCCCATATCTGCACCTGGGGCGTTCCGCGCAGATAAATACCGGCATCGCCCTGCTCGGTGATCTTCCAATCTACATACATCTCAAAGTCTCCGTATTGCTTCACCGTGCATAAATTGTCGCCCTTCCCGGTAAAGATAAGCAACCCGTCTTTTACGGTCCATCCCGAACGCATCGTCTCATCGGCTTTTTCCTGTTCCTCAGCCAGCGTGGATGCATCCATCCGCGCACGCTTAATGGGATTAGCTACCAACCCTTTCCAACCCGTAAGGTCTTTGCCGTTGAACAACGGCACAAAGCCCTCCCCCTGCGGCATGGCGGCTAACTGTTTCTCTAAGGCTTCCTTCAGATATTGGCTCTCGTTGCCGTTGCCCATGATCCGCATTGCTTTCTCCGACAACGACCTTATATTATCTCCATAAAGCGACGGCTCGTTCAGCACAATATCCACCACGGCGCCGGCAGCTTTGCGCTGCAGGGCAGGATCATCCAAAAAACGACCGGCATATAATACGGCAGGCAGCGTTCCGCATTTTCCCACCAAACCCAATATCCTCTTTTTTTGATCGGCATTACGGGCGTAATCCATAGCATCCCGCAGCAGGAGCAGTTTTTGATCACCGGGATCGCCGGAAAGGCTGATTTGTTTGATAAATCCATCCACCGCTTCAGGCGCCGCCGACCCGGTTCCCTGCAATTTTAAAAGCTGCTGCAACTGATAAGCAGCCAGGCCGTTTCTCCATCCGGACAGGGCGCTGACCACGGCGGCTTTTGTCTGATTATTACCTTTTTCCCAGGCATCAAAAACGTTGGTCAATCCTTTTTTCCCTCCTATACCGGAGAGCACATTATAAAACAGGTGTTTTTTTTCATCCGGCGCTTTTTTCTCCTGTGCCAGAATAATAGATGCCGATTGTTCGGGACTTTTCATTACGCTCACGGCTGCAATCAAAACATCCTGCATATCGCTTATATCTTCCGGGCTATTGGCCGAAAGCAGCAGGGATGTTAATTGAGGCAATTGCACCGGCGAAACCAAATTTTTTAATGCCACCCGCGCCGATTTCCTTATTACAGGATCGGTATCATTGGCCAAAGCAAGCACTTCCTTCACCTGTCGGCGTGCTCCTCTCTCTCCTAAAACTTCTATCAGCGCAGCCTTTCCTGACGAAGACGCGCTTCCCAGGGCGTTGCTTACATCCGGCACTATTTTATCTCCTTTAACGGAAAGCAAGGCGGTTTTTACCGCGTTAATATCTTCTATATTTCCGGATTTTAAAACATTGAGCAACGCCGGTACCGCCTCCTGTTGCCCGATCTTCGCGGCCGCCGCAACGGCAGCCAGGCGGATCCCGCTGTTGCCGCTGTGCAGGGATTGTAAGGCCAGTGGTAAGGCCGCAGCTATATTCCGGTCGCCAAACATATTCAGGATGGCGGCCTTGGCTTCATCGCCCGACTTGTTGAAAGTGTTGATCCATTGCGCCGCATTGGTTTCATTCAACCAGGGGCGGGCAAATTCCAAAGCGGCATCGCGGTATTCCGGATCCTTGTCTTTCATGGCTGCAGTGAGGAGTTCCAGGCTGTTAGCGCCCTGAACATCCACCAATATTTTTAAAGCGGCAGTACGGGTATGCACCTGTTTTGATGCCTTCTTCAACAGGGCTTTAGCGGCCTTTTCGGCGTCCGGTGTGTGCCCGTTGGCAGACAACCGGTGCAGGTACAAAAGATAGGAAGAGGTGGCATCGGTTACATCATAGCTGTACCCTGTTCTGGAAGCGGCTGCGTTCAATAATTTTAAGGACGAAGGGTCTCCCGTTTGAGCAAGCGTATATAACGCCACTTTGGTTAAAACGGGATCTTTACTTTTTGCAAGCTCTGTTACCTGAGGTAGGGCCCCGGCAAAACGGGTGTCCCCTAAAGCCTGTACCAGGGATAACTGCGCGTTGCCCGTTGCCCCCTGTAGCCCCCGGAGCAGGGCATTGTTGGACGAAGTTGAATGAATGGCAGCCAGCGCCCGGGATGCGGGATCAGAAAGCCGCTCATCATGCAGGAAAGGTTCCAGATAGCTCACCGCGTCGTCTTTCCCCACATGTTCTATCTGGGTGATGATAAAAAGCTGTGCTTCCTTATCCGTTAGTTTTCCCAGCGCCTGCCCGTAGGCTTTTACCGCCATCCGGCGCCAGTTTTCTTTTCCCGGCTCACCGGCGGCAAAAGAAAAGCCATTGATAGCATAATGCAGTTTGGTCGGATCGCCGGGGTTATTCAAACGGATCACCATCTCCGTGAGACCGGCTTCTCCCAGTTTGAAGACCGCTTCTGCATTAGCGCCTAACTGCGCCGAGTCTTCTGCCGGGGTTTTTGCCAGCAGATCGGCAATTTGGGTAGTGATGGTTCGCTTGTCATCGTTTTGGGCAACAGTAACCTGCAGCACAGAAAAGAAAAAGAAGGCGGTTGTTAATAATTGTCGCATGTAAATAAATATTGTCGTATGAATTGATTTTGTCCTTAAAACATACCATGATAAGATGGTTACCTGATATACTGAATGAAGCGCGGCTTTACATAAACCAGGGTTCCCGTAACGGGGGATTGAGCAGGCGGTTGGCGCCTTCATCGTTAATAAACTCCTGCTTTACCGGTTCGTACCGGAGCGATCGGCCCAGTTGCAGCGCGATCTTCCCCATATTCACGATCGTAGCAGATCGGTGACCGTTGGCTTCGTTCAATGCAAAGGTTTTCCTGTTCTTTACGGCCTCCACGAAGTCCGTAACCTGGGGAAGCGGATTGGGGAAAGCCGCCAGTTTCCTTTCCAGGTTGGGGATATCGGAGCGGAAGCCGGGGTATAATTTCCCTTTAGGACCTTCAATATAAGCCGCGTGCTCTTCCGTGCCTGCGCCGTCAAGGATGATCTGGCAACCATCTTCATAGGTGTAAGTAATTTTCCTCCAGGTACCCACCGCGTCGTCGTGCTGCTGAGGCGCATCCACTTCTACCAGTACCGGGCTGGTATCGTCTTTCCCTAAAAAGTACTGGATCGGATCAATATAATGTTGTCCCATATCACCTAAGCCGCCGCCATCATAGTCCCAATATCCCCGGAAAGTAGTGTGTACCCGATGCGCATTGTAAGGCTTATGGGGCGCCGGGCCCAGCCACATGTTATAATCCAGTTCTGCCGGAACCGGCTGGGGCTGCAGATCAGTTTTTCCCACCCAGTAAAACTTCCAGTCGAAGCCGGTATGTTTACTCACCGTCACCTTCAGGGGCCAGCCCAGCAAACCGCTCTCCACTAATTTTTTAATGGGTTTCACGGGCGTGCCCATACCATAAAAATTATCAGAAAAACGAAACCAGGTATTCAGCCTGAAAATCCTGCCATTCTGCTGAACGGCTTCCACCAGCCGTTTCCCTTCTCCGATAGTACGGGTCATGGGTTTCTCGCACCAGATGTCTTTTCCGGCACGCGCCGCGTCGGCCGCAATGATCCCATGCCAGTGAGGCGGTGTGGCAATATGCACGATGTCCACTTCCGGCAGGGTGATCAGCTCACGATAATCTTTGAAGGTCTTTACCCCGTTCCCGCCTCCTAATTCGTCCAGGGCCAATTGAATATGGCGGGTATCCACATCACAAATAGCTACCGTTTTTGTACCGGCGTAAGCAAAATGGTTTCGTCCCATGCCCCCTACTCCTATTACGGCTTTGGTAAGCGTATCGCTGGGGGCAAGATACCGGGGTCCTCCTAATACATGGCGTGGAACAATCGTAAATGCCGCCAGGGTTCCCAAAGAATTTTTCAGGAACAGGCGTCTTGAGTTGTTTTGTTTTGACTTCATATTAATAGATAAATAAGAGATTTACGTGAGCAGGGTTCTAAAGTACGAATTTATGCTTTTATACCTTTAGCGGCAGATGAGTATATAAAAAGGCTGTCTTTTTGAAGACAGCCTTTTCTTTTATTGTTATCAGATAAACCAGAGGATTTTCCGGTCGTTTATTCCTGTTGTTTAGTAGCCGGGATTTTGCACCAGTTTACTATTCCTGTTCATCTCGTCTCTGTGAATAGGCACATAGTACATTTTATCATCCCATTTCCGGTTTTCATGCGCGTTGTTTTCAACCGGCAGATAGGTATAATCATATATGGACTCGTCGTGGGTATAAGGGGCGTTTTGTTGCTTTCCGGGTTTGAACTTACCCGTAACGCTTATGTAGGTAACCTTTCTGCCCAGGGTGGTGGGAGCTATCATCCATCTCCTGGCGTCGTGATACCTGTGTTCTTCAAAAGCCAGTTCAATCGCCCTTTCATGCCTGTAGCGCTCTTTCAATGCGGTACCGCTGGTTTCTTCAATTGCCGGGAGTCCGGATCTGTACCGGATTTTATTTAACCAGCTTACTGCCTCCCCGTCCTCATTCAATTCAATACAAGCCTCTACATAGTTCAATACCGCTTCCGTGTATCTGAAGAAAGGCCAGGGGATATACTGGAGCATGCTCTGATCTACCTGAGCCGGGTTGATATCTATAAACTTCACAAAATAATAACCGGTTCTGCTGCCATTCCAGTCTTCAATTGGTGAGGAACGGGTATCCAGTCCCTGCCAGGTAGTCAGGTTCCCATTCTGGATGATATCATAAGCGCCGGTCTGGATTTGACTCACAGGATCCAAGGTACTGTTAGGACGGGGTTTCCATTGTGCACCGTCATACAATATGGTAGCATACATCCGCGGATCCCTGTTGATGTAAGGATTGGCTTTATGTACAGGATTAGACCAGTTGAAGGGTACCGTATTTCCTCCCTCCAGTACTTCGTAGGCATCTACAAACAACCCGATGGGTGTATTTCCAGCCCAGTTGGCATACCCGTTTGGTCCGTTGTGCCTTCCATGCCAGCCGGCATCTTCATTTTTTTCAGGGACAAAATACCTCCCGAACAAAATTTCTATTGCAGCGGCAGCATTTATACCCGGGCCGCTACTTCCCCCCCCCATTGCAATGGATTTATAATTCAGTCTCCCCTCTTCCGGCGTAACAGCCGCCGATAAATCCAGCATATACCCTGCCGCTGCATCCATAACGGCTTTCGCCGCGTTTTTTGCCGCAGTCCACCTGGCAATCCTGTCGCCGGATTCATAGCCAATCAACGATTTATTGCCATAACCGCTTATCACAGAAGAATTAGCCCCGGCAGTGGGTATGTCATGTAAATCGCTGGCAGCGTATAACAATACCCGCGATTTCAGGGCCAATACTGCGATGGCGGATGCTCTGCCTTTAGGTACTGATTTCCCGTCCAACAACGTATATGCCTGTTGAAGGTCATTTAAAATGAAGTCTATGCAATCCGCGAAACTGCTTCTGTCAATACTGTAATCCTCATTCAGCCCGTACACTTTATCCACCAATGGAACCCCGCCGTAATAACGAACCAACTGATGATAAAAATAGGCCCGCAGAAAGTAGGTCTCTCCTTTCAATCTCTCCAGCAGTTCCGGATCATCAAAAGTTGCACTTTCAAGTTCCACGAGCGCCACATTACAAGTCCGTATCCAGTTATACATGCTGGTCCACTCATAGGTACTATTAACCCAGCCGGGATTAGTAGGACTGGCGCTGCCTTCATTTATGGTATTGATATTTCGATCGGCGTGTGTGAAAATTGCTTCATCCGACAAAGAAGCCAGCATCTGCTCATTGAATCCACCTAATCCAAGTCCACCGTAAATATTGGTAATGAATGCCTCCGACAAGGGGCCATCTTTCCATACGTCAGCGCTGGAGACTTCGCCAAGCGGCCGACGGTCCAGAAAATCTTTGTTACATCCGAACAATATTGCAGTCAGCAATATCAAAGCGTTTAATCTTAGTATATGGTTCATAATCATTTTGTTTAAAAAGTTACTCTGGCACCTATGTTAATGATCCTCGCCTGCGGATAATATTGCCCGTTGCTGCTGGTTGATTCCGGGTCATAAATCCCCAGTTGATCCCAGGTAATCAGGTTCAACCCGTTTACATACACCCTGAAATTTGAAAATCCTGCTCTCTTTCCTATTTCAACCGGAAGGTTATAGCCGATCTCCAGGTTTTTCAGCCGCAGATAATCACTGTTCCGCAGCCAATAGGTGTTATTCCCCGCTTTGTCTCCGGAAGCATAATAGGTATCATTCCTATTAGCCAGCCTGGGATGTACACTGCTTGGGTTATCTATAGACCACCTGTTGTCATAGGAATACTTCAGGTAATTACCGATATCGCCGGATTCTGTGCCGATAAACAACAAACCTCCGGTAGCGCCCTGGAACAATAAGGACAAATCGAAATTTTTATAGCCTACATTTAATGAAAAACCTCCTGTAAACCAGGGATCCCTGGTTTTATCCAATCTCATTTTGTCGTCCCCGTTGATCACATTATCTCCATTAATATCCTTCAGCTTCATATCCCCGGGAAGCAATGTATTGCCTCCCACAGCACTGTAATCAATCGTATTTTCGTCAATTTCTTTCTGATCAAAAAATACACCATCGTATTGGTAAGCAAGGAAAGCTGCGCCATTGGTTCCAAATGGAGCGCCTGTAGAGCGCTGCCACTCGGGCACATCGCCTTCATCCCAGAACACAATCCTGTTTTTGGCATAACCGCCATTTACAGAAACACTGTAGGTAAGTTCGCCTGCGGTTCCATTATAACCCACTTTGAAATCAAAGCCTTTGTTCTCTATTTTGCCTTCATTTACCGGAGGTAACAAACTCCTGATACCCGAGCTTCCGGGGGTGGAACCTAAACGCTGGATCAGTATTTTATCTCTTTTGTTGACAAAATAATCCACTTCAAAAAACAGCTTATTATTCAGGAAGGAACCTTCCAGCCCGATATCCATATTATTCGCCACCTCCCATGTAAAACCGGGATTAGGAACCCTTCTTTCATAAATAGCCTTCATCACCTCGTCATTAATAATATAGGAACGGTCGAACCCATAAGTGGACATATAATGGAACTCCTGCAATACATCATTGTAATATACCTGGTCATTCCCCATTTTCCCGTAAGAGGCTCTCAGCTTCAGGTTGTCCATAAATGAAACATTGTTCCTGAAAAAATCTTCTTCGGAAATCCGCCATCCGGCAGATATAGATGGGAAAAAGCCCCACCGCTGATCGGGGGAGAACATATAAGATCCGTCATAGCGCCATAAGAACTCGGCCATATATTTCTCTTTGAAATTATAACCAACTCTTCCAAAATAGCTCAATCGCGCACGCTCATAAGCACCGCCGCCATTGTTTCTCTCCTTGTCGCCGCCTGCAAACATCTGGTCAATAGCCGGAGAAATAAAGAAACGACGATATGCGCTGAAGTTATCCATTCTGACGCTCTCCCTGTTGACGGCTGCTAAAAAGTTAACGGTGTGGTCTCCAAAGGACCGGTCATAATTCAACATAGCACCCAACAATATATTCAGGATGGTTTCATTAGACTGATTTAACCGGGGATCCTGAAAGTTGGAGCGCAGCTCGCGTATCAGCAGGGGCGTTACACCGTCTGCCTCATAGGTACTTTTGTCCCATGAATACAGGTACCAGGGCGTTTCCCATCGTTTTACATTTTTGTACGATTTATCCAGGGAGGCTATGCCACTCAATTTCAACCCTGTCACACCCGGGATATCCAATTCAACCCTTCCGTTCGATTGAAAATAGTCCCTTTTATCGCGATCATAACCCGTTTCATTGGTTGTAATTACAACCGGGTTATCTCCGTATTCAATATCTCTGCCCGGCAACCCGTTTGGCCAGATCGCATTTTCCTGTGGTTTACCCCGCATAAGCATCCTGAAAATAGCGCCCGCACTTCTGATGGGAAAGAAACGATCTTCCTCGCGGGCCGATACGCCTACATTGGCGCGCAGGTATTTATTGATCTTCGCATCCAGGTTAAAACGCATATCATATTGCTTGTACCCGGTGGCTGAATTTTTGTAATAGCCATCCTGGTTCTGATATCCCAGCGATAAAAAATATTTAATGTTTTCGGTACCACCATTTACCTGCAGGTTGTGTTGCTGCTGCGGCGACCATTTCTTCAATACGGTACCAAACCAATCTGTATCCGGATATTTCCAGGGATCCGATTTATCACTATACTTCTGCATCTCTTCCGGTAAAAATCCGAGTGCAGCGTTTATCCTGTCGCCATTGTCGGGATTGATATAAAAGCCCTGGGTCCGGATTACCTGCCAGGCAGCCGACCAATTGGCAGGCGCCACATCGGCGTCAAATATCTGGTTCTGGTTCCTTATCTCACCATATTCCAACACGTTAGACATCTTTGGAATAACTGTAGGTTGGGCCCAGCCCTGGTTAAAATCGTACGATAAACGCGGCTTACCGGTTTTTCCTTGTTTAGTAGTAATTAATATTACCCCGTTGGCCGCTCTGGCGCCATAGATTGCGGCGGACGCATCTTTCAGGATGGACATGCTCTCAATATCTGCCGGGTTCAAACGATCCAGTCCCCCGGCACGTTCAGGGACTCCATCAATTACAATCAATGCCGAACTGTTGCCTAGTGTATTGGTACCCCTGATCCGGATGGTGGATCCATCATAACCAGGCTCTCCGCTGGAATTGATTGCCGTGATACCGGACAGCCTCCCTGCAAGAGAATTAGACAGGTTTACATTAGGCGACTTCTCCAGGTCCTGCCCCCGGACGGAGGCAACAGCGCCGGTAACCGTAACCTTTTTTTGAGTGGCATAGCCCACCACTACAACAGATTCCAATTCACTTGCTTCCCCCGCTTTCAACACTACTTCAATTTCGCGCTGGTCGCCTACCGTGATCTCGTGGTTTTGATGCCCCACCGCAGAAAAAACAAGGATCGCCCGGCTGTTGGGCACATTGATGATAAATCCCCCGTCTTCACCGGTAGTTACACCGGTGGTAGTACCTTTTACCAGTACACTGGCATTAGGAATGGGATCGGCTTTGTCGTCAGTAACTTTACCTTTTACTGTGACGGATTGGGCAAAAGCCCCGGAACTAAGGAAAAACAATGCTGCCGCAAATGCTACCGCATATTTTCCCCTGTTGAAAAGAAAATGTAACATCATGTTTTGGTTTTTTAAAAGTCTATAATAAAATCCAAATGCTAAGAATGACTTATACGCGCTTATTCTTCCTATATGTTTAACCGCCATCCATATTAAACCTATAGCTATCGAAGAATAAAAATCAGGAAGACAATAACGGCGGGAAGTGTTTCATATCAACAATCAGTTTCGTGTTAAAAAATAGAATTAGTCATATAGTAAAGCAATAAAAAGGCTTTACTTATTATATAAAAGTCATCACTATGATAACTTTTGTATAAAGATAGTTAAAATTTGTTAACAAATTTTTTTTTAATATTAATGTTTGAGAAAAGGCGTTGCTTATTTTTTCGGGGGAAGATCTGTCAGCAGATAGTCTAATGTTATATCAAGCGCGGTACAAACTCTTTTCAGCGTAAGTATTGTAGGATTGGTGCCGCCTCTTTCCAGGCGATTCATATTCGGCTTCTCCATATCAATCAAATCCGCCAATCCCACCTGGGCAAGACCTTTTTCCTGCCGGATGGCGCGGATCCGCATGCCTAACGCCTTTAGAAAACGCTCATCCTCCTTACTTAGCTTTAGCATAAGGGATGAAAAATCCTTATTAAAAAAAGATTTTTGGTTATCTTAAATGATAATTATTGGGTATATTTGTTAAGTCTGGAGCTTTATGAAATTACACCCATCAACTACACATATATGAACTACATCGTTCCCACCATTGCCATTGCAGACAACCACCGTCTGATGCGACAAACCCTGGCCGCTTTTTTGACGAACGAAGGGTACCAGGTGGTTGTCCAGGCCGGAAACGGACGCATCCTGCTGGACCAGATCAAAACTGAAAGTAAATTGCCCGACATCTGCCTGCTGGATATAGAGATGCCGGAAATGGATGGCTATGAAACAGCAGCCTGCCTGCGCCGGGAATATCCTTCCATAAAAATCCTCGGCATTACAGTATTCGATAATTCCGCTAAAAAAGAAAGAATGCTGCGTTGCGGGGCAGATGGATTTCTTATTAAAACCGGTAATCCTGCAGAATGGCTGCAAATCATTCAACAGAATTGCAGTTTTGATGAAACGCAGACCGCTGTGCAAACGTGCAGCTACTGCTGAGCCTATATCTTGAAAATGCAGCGCGCAATCTATAAAAAGGCTTGCGCCAATGCCGGATCCGTGTAATCATGGATGCAGCAAAGTACATTGCTGTAAGCGGCAAACTCGCCTTCATCATGCATGGTTGTTAGCGCGACGGCCCGCATACCTGCATGTAAAGCGGCTTCGACTCCTTTGGGTGCATCTTCAAACACCAGGCAGGCTTCGGGCTTTATATTTAATCCCGCGGCGGACTTCAGGTAAGTTTCGGGGTCGGGTTTGCTGTGCCGGACATCATCCGCACTCACAATAACCGGAAAGTAATGCCGCAGATGAAGATGATCCAATACAAAATCAATGTTAAAAGGTATAGCGGCAGAACCTATGGCCATGGGTATGCCCCGCCGGTAACTGCTTTCGAGAAATGCATCCAACCCCGCTATCAGCTTCAGATGCGGGAGAAACGCCTCCTGGTATTTCTTCTCCTTCTCAAAAGATAAGCGATCGGCTTCCTCCTTTGTAAAATGATCCTGCCCGAATATCCGCGCCATCACTTCGCTGTTTTTGCCATACATCTGGCGCTTCACCTCTTCTTCGGTCAACCGCGCGCCCAGTTTATCATTCAGCAAACGATGCCAGGCCGTTACATGATACTGCATGTCATCCACCAGGGTTCCATTCAAATCGAAAATATATGCGCCAAAAGAATGCATTATAATTGCTTTTAATAACAAAATGGGTCTCAAAAGTAGCGTAAATTGAAATCATGGAAATATTTTGTACTTTCGTGCAGTATAAGTTGCTTTTACGACCTGTGAGATACAAACATCCGACGATAAACCATTCTTTCTAACCCCATTATTTTCAGGCAAACGCAAACTCTTTTTGCAACTATCTGACCCGTTGGTTCGAGATTGATCAAATTTAAAATTTGAAATTATGTATTCGTATGCTTTGCTGGAAACAGGATGCTATTATCTTATTGAAGAAAAAGAAGGATCCCCGATCTCCCTCATCAGGGTTATGCTCGAATCAGACCATTGCCTGTTCGTAACCCGTTACGGGGAAACCGAAATGACCGAGTGGAAGCGAAAAACAGACCACATCTTTGAGATCATAGAGCTGTTGGACGATAAAGCCGTGAAGGCATGGGAATCGTCCTATTATAGTAATGAAGACGCCTACTATGAGGATGACGATTAAGAGGATGCGGGGTTTAGGTTTTTAACGCCGCGCCTCCTGCCCGACTGTGGGAAACTATTTCATAAACGCGAAATACACCGCTCCCAACAGGCATAAAAAACTGAGCAGGTATTTATAATGCATCGGCTCTTTCAAATATAAAATCGCGAAAACAGTAAACACCACCAGGGTGATCACTTCCTGGATGATCTTTAATTGAAAGGCGCTAAACCCACCGGTATAACCTAAACGGTTAGCCGGAACCTGCAGACAATACTCAAAAAAAGCGATGCCCCAACTGATTACGATGGCTTTCCAAAGGGGCACATTCTGGTGCCTGAGATGACCATACCATGCAATGGTCATGAAGATATTAGAAAACAGCAACAAGGCGATAGTACGCATACATCAAAATATTAAAAATGCGAGCCGGATGTTGACGATCATCTGTTATACCGTTAATATAACAAAACCGGAAGCCCCAAAAACCTGCATCCTGCAATCTTTGACCAGCTATCAGCCGTCAGCCATCAGCGTGCGATCTACTTGCCTGCTACTCCACTTTCGTGATCTTGAGCAGGTTGGTGGCCAAATGAAGATGAACCGGCAGGCTGCCGGTATTAACAACGGTATCGCCGGATTTTAAGAACCCGCGTCCTTTTAATATTTCTATCTGATCAAAAATGATCTGGTCAATATTTTCCTCTTCATCATAAAAGAAAGGGCGTACACCCCAGCTCAGGCTAAGCTGGTTTACCAGGGATTTCTCTTTGGTAAAGATATATAAAGGCGATTTTGGCCGGTAGCTGCTGACCACAAAAGCGGTGTAACCGGTTTGGGTCATGGCTATCAGCGCGTCTGCATTTACATCCTTTGCAATTTTGCAGGCATTATAACAAATAGCGTCACTGTGAAATGAAGGGGAGTGAGGTTGGGGCTTAAGGTCTTCCTCGCGGTTATAACGGTATTCTTTCTTTTCTACTTCAAGGATGATCTTCCGCATGGTTTGTACCACCAGAACCGGGTGTTGCCCCATTGCCGTTTCCCCACTCAGCATTACGGCATCCGCACCTTCCAGCACGGCGTTGGCCACGTCTGTTGCCTCGCTGCGATTGGGTTTAATACGGTCCATCATGCTTTCCATCATTTGTGTGGCCACAATAACCGGTTTGCCGCGATGCAGGCATTTACGAATAATATCTTTTTGTATCAGGGGAATCTGCTCCACTGGCATTTCAACTCCCAGGTCGCCACGGGCAATCATAATACCATCCGACTCAAGGATGATCTCACGCAGGTTGGTAATGGCTTCCGGCATCTCAATTTTTGCCATCACCTTACTCTTGCTGTTTTTCCCTGTAAGGATCTCTCTCAAAATTTTAAGGTCTTCCACTTTTCTTACAAAAGAAAGCGCTATCCAATCCACCGCGTGCTCAATCATGAAATCCAGATCCGCCAGGTCTTTTTCAGTCAGCGCAGGCAGCGAAATTTTAGTATCGGGAAGATTAACTCCTTTTTTTGACATCAATATTCCGGGCATAGTAACCACTACTTTCACGTCTCCGTTTCCGGTAGTCTCCGTTACCTGCACTTCCAGTTTTCCATCATCAATCAATATCTTGTTGCCTACTTTCACATCGCCTGCAAGATTGGGATAGGAAACGTAAATTTTTTCTTTAGTGCCCACGCACTTTTCATTTGTGAAAGTGAGGATGTCACCAACCTTTACTTCTAACGACCCGTTTGCTATCTCGCCAACCCTGAGTTTGGGTCCCTGCAGATCGCCAAGGATACATACATTATAGGGCTCGTCGTTATTTATCCTGCGGATATGTTTGAGGATCGCCAGTTTGTCTTCGTGTGTGCCGTGTGAAAAATTCAACCGGAATACATTCACCCCCGCCTTTACCAGTTCCAGCAACTTATCGTATGTGTCGCAGGCCGGGCCTACAGTGGCAACAATCTTGGTACGGTGAAAGGTATGTTCTATCCCTGCTTGTTTATCCATTTCTTCATGCAGATATTTATCAATGCTCTTTGACATAATGTTGTAAAGTTTTTGTTACGGGTGTCCGGCAGGAAGTGGTAATTTGCCTGCGATGAAACATTTTCCGGCATTTGATACCATTCCCTTTTCAGGAAGCCAGAATTTTAACTACTTTAAGCCATTCAAAATCTATTGTTCTCTCGGCTTTCACGGCCTGGTCGAGAGGAGTATAATTCAACTGATTGTTAACAAGCCCTATCATGGTATTAATGTTAGTTCCCGTAAGCAGGCTTTCCACTGCGGCATAACCCATCCGGCTGGCAAGCACCCGGTCCATACAGGAGGGCGCTCCTCCGCGTTGGATATGACCGAGGATACATACTTTGATATCGGCATGGGTCATTTTACTTTTCAATACTTTGGCCACCTCATTGGCGCCGCCCAATTCACTACCTTCTGCCACCACCAACAGATTCACTAATTTTTTACGCTTTTCCTTTTCCTGGAGGGTGTTGATTATTTCATAAATATCCGTCTTGAGTTCGGGGATCATGATGTTTTCCGCGCCGGTGGCGATACCGCTGTGTAAGGCGATATAGCCCGAATCGCGCCCCATCACTTCTATAATAAAAAGACGGTCGTGAGCGTCCGCAGTATCCCTGATCTTATCTATCGCCTGTACAGCAGTGTTTACGGCAGTATCGAACCCGATGGTGAAGTCGGTGCCGGCGATATCTTTATCAATGGTGCAGGGCAGACCCACGCAAGGAATATCAAATTCGTTGGAAAATATTTGTGCCCCTTTAAACGACCCATCGCCTCCAATGATCACCAGTCCCTCAATACCCAGTTTTTTCAGATTTTCATAAGCTCTTTTCCTGCCCTCCGGTTCAAGAAAATCTTTACACCTGGCTGTTTTCAAAATGGTGCCTCCCCGTTGTATGATATTAGCCACACTGCGGGACTCCATTTGAAAAATATCATTCTCAATCATGCCCGCGTAACCCCGCACTATGCCGTACACTTCTAAGCCGTAATATATGCCGGTTCGTACCACCGCCCGTATAGCGGCATTCATTCCGGGAGCGTCACCCCCTGAAGTCAGTACGCCGATTTTAGATACTTTCTTCTCCATTCTTACAAAACTTGTCTGAAACGATCCTGTTCCTTCTTAGAGCAAGCACATCTGTCAAAAAATAGCAATATGTCGTTCAATTAAGCGGTCAAAAGTACATAATTACAATCATTTGACAATTTTAGTATGAAGGTTTAATGATTTTGTACATTCGGCGCTTATATTCCTACGCATGAAGATATTAATAACCGGAGCCAACGGACTTTTTGGACAAAATGCGGTGAGCAGGTTTACCGCCGCAGGATACGAAGTAATAGCAGCGGGCAGAGGCGACTGCCGTTTACCGGAGGTACACAACGGATTCCGGTATATCAGTCTTGATAACCGGGATGAAGAGGCGGTGCATGCTGAGGTCGTTGCCGCGGCCCCGGATGTCATTGTTCACGCAGCCGCAATGTCGCAGCCTGACGCCTGCGAATTGAACCCGGAAGAATGTTTTGATTGCAACGTAAATGCCACCCGCTATTTTACAGAAGCCGCGAAAACCGTGAACGCCCGGTTGATTTATGTCTCCACGGATTTTGTTTTCAGCGGAGATGACGGTCCCTACCGGGAAGCTGATCAGCCGGCGCCGGTAAATTATTACGGGCAAACCAAGTGGGAGGGAGAGCAGATCGTTCTGCAAAGCGATCTTCGTCGGGCAGTGGTGCGTACGGTGCTGGTATATGGCAACATACTCAGCGGCACCAGAAGTAATATTGTAACCTGGGTGAAGGAAAACCTGGAAAAAGGAAAGCCTATAAAAGTGGTGAGCGACCAGGTTCGTACGCCTACCTATGTGGAGGACCTGGTGCAAGGCATTCAACTTATGATAGAAAAAGGGGCGGAAGGCATCTTTCATATTTCGGGAAAAGAAGTGCTTACGCCCTACGATATGGCTGTCCGTGTTGCGGATTATTTTGGACTGGACAAAAGCCTGATGGAAAGAGTGGACGCTTCCGTATTTTCACAACCCGCCCGCCGTCCGCTGAAAACAGGTTTTATTATTGAAAAAGCAGAGAGGGAACTGGGTTATCGTCCGGTGAGCTTTACAGAAGGGATTGATAAGATGTTCCGGAATGAAGGTAAGATAATCGGATAATACGAAAATGCCTGCCTTACGAACGGAAGGATGGGAAATGTGGAAATTGAGCACAGGCTGGTTTTGGATCTGCGCAAGTCTCCGCGTGACGTACCATTTTCGGTCAACCGTCCCACAAATTTCCAACAGCCTATAAAAAGCACGCTGAGATCCCAAAAACAATAAAAATTCAGTTAAGTTTGCCAATAATTTTAGTATGGCAGAGATGCACCCATTTGAGAGGGTTTTATCGGTTTCGATGGAGGATATTGAACTTGAGCTTCGAGGTATAACAGAAATATCATGGGCTGACTTTTGGCTCAATCCAAGAAAATTGCGTGGTAGTGACTTTCTAATGAGGTGGTCACAAGGCGTATGGAGCGAAAAACGTTTAACTGATGCTGTTAATAGAACAGGCGAATTTTATGCGATTGCTTATGGTCCAAGTGGCACTGCACCAGCAGATGATGTAAGAGCATTTGAATTATATTTTGAACGTTTGGAAGCAGCCGGACTCGGCGATATCAAACGCCCCGACCTTTTAGTTTTCAAAAACACTGAAAGAGAATTTGTTGACACTTTTTTAAATAAAATAGGCGGAGAAGAAGAACTTCCGTTTATAACAGAGGATAAACTACAACCACTTATTCAAAAAGCAACCATAGCGGTTGAATGTGAAAATTCACTTTGGGTTGCTGAGAAGATGCCTGATTATAAAACCCCGATGAAAGCCCAAAAGCGGCTTGGCGGTAAAATGGGGCTTGCAAAGACTGCAGTTCTTCCAACAGTCATTATAAAAGAAGAAGACCTCATCCCATTAAACAAATGGCAGGAGGAAAACAAAGTTCCTATTCATGTGTGGCACGTTTTCTTTGACAGAGCATACGGACTTTCATTTGATGAGGCACAACGTTTGGTTACAGAAGGACTAATTCTTCCAACCGAACAGGTTTTTCAAGCTCCAGGTGGTGCGACAACAAAGAAAGTTATCTACAAATATTACTATCATTATGCTTATCCACTTGGTGTAGCAAGTGAAAGACCTCAACTGATTCCTGCATTCATTGAGGATAAAAACGGACATATTTTGCCGTATGTAAAGTTTGAAGGAGGTTCTTTAGCCATCGCTGAGGAAGCCATTAACGTTTTAAACAAATTCTGATGGGAAAAGTAAAATCACATCAGAAACTACCAACGGGAAGGAACGAAAGAGAAATCCTTCGTAACAAAGGTCAGTTCTGGACACCAAGTTGGGTTGCCGAAGCGATGGTAGCATACGTTAATGATAACACAGATTTAGTTTTTGATCCTGCTACAGGTAGGGGTGCGTTTTATGAAGCATTACTAAAACTTAAAAATCAAAACATTCCATTTTGGGGGACAGATATAGACCCTGACGTATTGTCTGATAGTATCTATAACAAAGAAAACTGCTTCGTTGAGAAAAGAGATTTTATTAAAAATCCACCGAACAGAAAATTCAAAGCAATCGTTGCAAATCCTCCCTACATAAGACATCACAGAATTGATGAAGAAACTAAATTACTTCTCAAGAAGATTGCCGCTTCAATAACAGGAAATTCAATAGACGGCAGGGCAGGCTATCATATTTACTTTCTGATTCAGGCATTAAATCTGTTAGAGCAAGATGGGAAACTTGCGTTTATTATGCCCGCAGACACTTGCGAAGGAAAATTTGCCAGAAATTTATGGAAATGGATTTCAGAAAAATTTTGCATTGAATGTGTAATTACATTTGATCAAAAGGCTACGCCTTTTCCAAATGTTGACACCAATGCGATCATATTCCTAATCAAGAAAGCCAAGCCCCAAAAAACATTGCAATGGGTGAAGGCTAACGAGGCCTATTCAACTGACTTATTGCAATTTGTAACTTCTGATTTTAAACTAAAAGAATTTAATGGTTTAGAGATAACTACTCGTCAACTAAAAGAAGGGCTTGACACAGGGCTGTCTCGACCCGAACAAAATCATAATGGCTTCAAATTCCACTTGAATGATTTTGCCAATGTGATGAGAGGTATTGCAACGGGGTCAAATGATTTTTTCTTCTTGACAGGTCAACAAGTCAAAGATCTGAATATACCAAAGGTTTTTCTCAAAAGAGCAGTCGGCAGAACAAAAGATACAACAGGAAGTGTTCTGACCTTAAATGATATTGAAGAGTTAGACAGGGAAAATCGCCCAACTTATTTGCTATCGATAAACGGACCAGAAAGTTACCACGAGTCAATAAACGACTACTTAAAAATTGGAGAAGAAATGGGGCTTCCAACACGTTCGTTAATCCGGCAAAGGAAACCGTGGTATAAAATGGAACAACGCAAAATTCCACCATTATTGTTTGCATATCTCGGCAGACGAAATACAAGATTTATTAAAAATGACGCGGGCGTGTTGCCATTGACAGGCTTTCTTTGTGTTTATCCAATTTACAAAGACAAAGAATATATTGACAATCTTTGGCAAGCGTTAAATCATCCCGATACATTAGAAAACCTGAAGCTTGTAGGTAAAAGCTATGGTTCAGGAGCAATTAAAGTTGAACCGGGTAATTTAAATAAACTTCCAATTCCTGAACATATCGTTAGCCAATTCAATCTTAAACGTCCATACAAAAATGCTGACGGACAACTTGAAATTTTTAGAGAACCTGAGCCAGAGTATGGAGTGAAAAAAAACGGCAGGTAATAAATCCCAAATTGTATTCTTAACCGGCTTATTAGGATACAACACTCAATTCCAGTCCTCTCATTTCTTTTAATTTGAACAAGGCTTCCTCCAGCCTGTTTTGGGGAATGCCTACGGTCAGGGAGCAAAACAATTGCAGTTGTTGTTCTTCAACGCTGCAGTTGTATTGCTTTACAATGGTCATCACCTGGTTTAATACAGTATAATCGAATTGCAGTCTGAACCGTTGTTCAACGACTTTCTGGATTATCGGAACGGTTTGCAATACCAAAGCCGCGGCAGACCGGTAAGCGGCGATCAAACCGGGAACACCCAATAACGTTCCGCCAAAATAACGCACCACAACGATCAAAACATTGGTGAGTTGCCTGCTTTCTATAGCGCCCAAAATAGGCTTCCCGGCAGTACCCGAAGGCTCGCCATCGTCATTGGTCCGGAATTGATTTCCATCCAGGCCAACCCGGTAAGCAAAACAATAATGGGAAGCTTTGGGGAAATCCTTTTTCACCCGGTCCAGCTCCTTTTTAAAGTCGCTCACGGAAGTTAAAGGAATGAGACAGGCAATAAATTTACTGCCCCGGTCTTTAAATTCCGCACTCCCTCTCTGTTCCACAGTATAATAATAATCCATCGGCAGTATATTTAAAAAAACGACAATATCGCCCCTGTTCAGGTGCCTCCAAATTCCGTATTGGTGTAAAACGCGACACGGTCGTACATAAAATATTTGTTTTCGGTTAGTATTCCTGCTGTTAGCCGGGGCGCCTGCAAACCACCGGGCAGGAATAACATTTCGTTTGTTATCACCCTTGCCTCATCCCACCTGTTTTCGTCAATAAAGGATTGCAGCAAACGGGCGCCTCCCTCTACCAGCACACTTTGCAATCCCAGTCGGTACAAACCTTCCGTCAGTTGACGGATCAAACCGGTATCTTTATTGATCTTGTAATATAAGAGTCCTGATGATAAACCTATATGCCCCTCCGGGGAAGTATCCTTCATCGTATTAAAAATTACAGTAACCACGCTTTTATCCAGTAAATGTAAGCTGTGCGGAAGTTTCAGCGTGTTGTCAATCACCAGTCTTACCGGGTTTTTGCCGGGCCATAAACGGGTTGTCAGCGATGGATCATCCAGCAGCGCCGTGCGGGTTCCTACCAGGATAGAAGCTTCTTCGCTGCGCCAGCGGTGTACCAGCCGGTTCGTAAGGGGGTTGCTGATCCGCGCCGTTTGCTCTCCGGCCCCGGCAATGGCGCCGTTGCTGCTTTCGGCCCATTTAAGCACAATATATGGACGGTGTTGCTGATGGAAAGTGAAAAACCGTTTATTTAAGGTTTGACATTCTTTTTCCAGAACGCCAAGGGTAAGCGCTATCCCGGCCCGTTGCAGTTTTTCAACTCCTTTTCCATTCACCTCCGGGAAGGGGTCTCTGCAACCGATAACTACACGGGGTATTCTGTTTTTAATGATCATATCTGCGCAGGGCGGCGTTTTACCATAGTGAGAACAGGGTTCAAGTGATACATAAAGTACGCTATCGCTGATCAGGCGCCGGTCACTCTCCTTCACCGAAGCAATACAATTTACTTCAGCATGAGCCTCCCCATATATTTTGTGGTAGCCCTCCCCAATGATCCTGTTTTGATGAACCAGCACGGCCCCTACCAGGGGATTGGGCGCCACGTATCCCGAACCGGACATGGCCAGTTGCAGGCACCGGTACATATATTGTTCGTCTTCGGTCATATCAGAGCTTTTGAAAGACAGCAAAAAATACGTCATTTTGCAATAACTATCGCACTACTATGAAAAAGCCCCGGATTTTGTACCCGGGGCTGGTTTATTCTAACACAATTAAATTAATGAGCGGTAGCTGTGGCTTTTTTAGCTTTTGCCAGTTTTTTTGTTTCTTCCGGAGTAAGTTTACCCAACGGTTTGTTTTTTGCAAAATCAACCAGGAACGGCGCGGCAACAAATATGGAAGAATACACGCCGGTTATTACTCCGATCAGCATAGCAAAAGCAAATCCCCGGGTTACCTCGCCGCCAAAAATAAACAACACCAACACCACTATAAACACCGTTAAGGAGGTCACGATGGTACGGCTCAGGGTATCATTAATAGCGGCATTAATGATCTTTATGTTATTTTCGCCTTTCATTGTCTGGCTGTACTCCCGTATCCGGTCAAACACCACCACGGTATCGTTCATAGAATATCCCACCACGGTTAGTATAGCCGCAATAAAATGCTGATCAATTTCAAGCGGGAAGGGCGTGATATGTCTGAAGAAGGAGAATACCGCGAGGGTTACCAACACATCGTGCAGCAGCGAAAAAATGGTTCCAAAAGAGAACCTCCAGTCGCGAAACCGGATAAAAATATACAGGAAGATCAAAACAATGGATACCACCGCTGCGGTTATCGCTCCCCGTTTCAGATCTTCCGAAATGGAAGGTTGTACACTTTGGGAACTTTGCAGGTATATCTTTTTAAAATCAGAAGCCGTTGTTCCATCTGCCAGAAAGGGTTTAAGTCCCCCGAACAATGTAGCTTCCACTAACGAGTCGGCGGAGCGGGAAGCGTTCTCTTTTTCAAAAGAGGTGGTAATATTCAGCGTACGCGCGTCTCCTACCGTTTTAATTACCGGGTACTCGCCAAATACTTTTTGCAGTGTATTCTTCAATTCATCGCTGTTCTGAGGATGGTCGAACCGGATCGTGTAGCTTCTGCCGCCTTTATATTCTACGCCCTGGTCAAAGCCGTAAAAGAAAGAGCCTATCCCAAAAATGAATACCAGTGCCGAAACGATATAGGCATACCTACGGGCTTCAACAAACCTGAAATGTGCTTTCTTAAAGATAAGACGGGAAAGTTTTGTGAAATATTCAAAATGGCGGCCTTTTTTATTGGTCCACCATTCTGAAACCATTTTTGCGATCAGGATAGCACAAAACAGGTTCAGGATGATGGCAATGATTTGTGTGGTGGCAAATCCTTTAATAGGACCTGTTCCGAAGAAATACAATACAAATCCGGTGATTAAAGTAGTGATCTGCGCGTCCAGTACCGGGGGTAGCGATCGGTTGTACCCGTGATCCACCGCCATGGCATAACTTCGTCCCCAGGTTATTTCTTCCTTGATACGTTCAAATATAAGCACATTGGTATCTACCGCCATACCGATGGCTAATACAAGGGCGGCAATACTTGCAGACGTAAGCGTAGCGCCAAGTCCGCTCAGAATCCCAATGGTAAAGAACATGTTCAGGATCAGCGTGATATTGGCAATCCAGCCGCTGGTATTGAAATATAACACCATCAACGCCATAATCAGAATGAATGAAAGAACAAAAGACATCGCCCCGCCTCTCACTGCTTCTTTTCCTAAAGTGGGTCCTACGGTTTGTTCCTGCACTATTCTTGCAGGAGCCGCTAACTGACCGGATTGAAGAATATTAGCCAAATCCGAAGCTTCCTCTACTGTAAAACTGCCGGAGATCTGAGAATTACCGTCTAAAATAGGATTGATCACATTGGGTGCGGAATAGATAATATCATCCAAAGCAATAGCTATGGGCTTATTTACATTTTCGGTGGTCAGATCTCCCCATTTTTTGGTTCCCTGTTTGGTCATTCTCAGGGAAACAGCAGGACGGCCGCGCTCGTCATAAGAGATCATGGATTCTTCCACGTCATCTCCTTCCAGTGGCGCTTTGTCGCCATCGAGCGTTTTGACTACATACAACGGCAGCACGTTTGATTGAGCAGCAGCCCCCCTGGAACCGATGCCATATAAAAACCTGGCATTCGATGGAAATATGTCATGAACCATCTCCAGGTTTTCGTTCAACCGGGCCGTATCTTTTATTTGCACGTACGCAATGGCAGCGTCTCCCTGGGGCGCCTGCATGAGCAAACCCATGATGGTATGGGTGGGCGCAGGAGGCTCTGTACTTATTTTATTTTCCGTGTCTTTACCGGTATCGGTATGCAGGTCGGATAAGGAGAGGGTTTTGGTTGTATCTGTGGATGGGGTGATTTCCACCGGTGCGGTCTGCTCTTTTGCGGTATCTTCTTTCACAGCCTGCGCACCCTGTCCTATTTTTTTGATAGCGTCTTCAGCCTGTGTAAATGACTGGGAAAGCTCATTGCCGGTGTACAACTCCCAAAACTGTAGATTGGCGGTTGCCTGCAAAATTTTGCGCACGCGTTCAGGGTCGTCTTTTACCCCGGCAAGCTCTACGCTGATCGTTCCTTTTCGCGGATCCGGGTTGATATTCGGCTGGGCAACGCCAAACTGGTCAATACGTTTTGTCAGCACCCTGAAGGTGTTTTGGAAGGCTTCACCCGCCATAGCCTTCAATTTGGTTACCACCTGGTCGTCTGAATCTTCCAGTTTAATATTGCGCTGCCCGGCATTGGCAAACAATCCCGAAAGTTTTCCGGAGGGGTTCACTTCTTTATAGGCCGCTTCAAACAAACTTATATAATCGGCGTCTGTGGTGCCCCTGCGCTGAGTAGCCAGCTCCAGCGCCTTGTTCAGGTTGGGATCTTTAGGATTATTAGAGATAGACCGCAGCAGGTTTTCCAGTTCAACTTCCAGCGTTACACTCATTCCTCCCTGCAAATCCAGCCCCAGGCTCAATTCCTGCTCTTTGGCTTTTTGATAGGAAGTAGCCCCGTTGATACCGTAGGTAATGATGGTTCCTTTGGTGCTGTCTAATAAATTGCTCAATCTCACTTCATAAGCAGAGTCTTTTGCCTCCTGGGGAGCGCCGCTAAAATGAGAGTTTACCCAATTGCGGGCCTGCTTTTCCATTTTCCCTTCGTGGTTTTGCACCACCCAGGTGAAATGCAGTTGATAAAGAGATATAGCAATCAATGCAATCGCAAAAACAGAGACCAAACCTTTCAGTTGCATATAAAAAAAGCGTTTACAAAAGTTTAAAGTGGGGGCAAAGATAGGGTTTCAACATGAATATGCTATAGAAAAACAAGCCTCTCCGGGCCTGGATTATTTTTTAATTCACCCTTTTGGCTCAGGCTGAAACTTCGTCCACCAGTGATATGATCAAATGTATTAAATAAATACTCAATGTATAATTGAAAGCTGTTATTGTCTCTCCCTGGCCCCAAATAACAGGCTTCCGATCCTTACCATGGTAGCGCCTTCGTTGAGTGCGATCAGATAATCGCTGCTCATCCCCATCGAAAGCGCAGAAAACAACGGGTATTGGCCTGCACCTGAAAATTGGTCGTACAAAACTCTCAGCCGGTGAAATTCCTCCCGGATCACGTTCCGGTCGGCAGTTAAAGAAGCCATGCCCATCAGCCCTTTTATTTCCACGTTGGGAAACCCGCTGTGGCTGTACATGATCTCCTTCAGTTCTTCTTCATCCAATCCAAACTTGGTTTCTTCCCGGGCAATATGTACCTGCAGCAGCACGGCGATAGTGCGGCTGTATTTTACGGCTTGTTTGTGTATTTCGGATAACAGCTTCAGGCTGTCCACCGACTGGATAAGATGCACAAAAGGAGCGATCTCCTTAACCTTATTCCGCTGGAGGTGTCCGATAAAATGCCAGTGGATATCCGGCGGCAATTGTTTTTGTTTTGCCACCATTTCCTGCACATAGTTTTCTCCAAAATCCCGGTGTCCCAAATCGTACAATGCCTGTATATCGGCAATGGGTTTGGTTTTGGAAACCGCAACAAGGAGGGCGTTCCTCTCATCCAATTCCTGCTTAATGCGCTGATATGCCGGTCTGTCAATTGCCACTGTAATATGATTCATTAACCAACTTCATACTTTTAAACTTTCAAACTCCAAACTGAAAACAGCAATTAGGTCTCAGGGTGCAGGTCTCAGGGTGCAGGGTGCAGGGTAAATACACAATTATCACCCGCCACCCTGCGACCTGAATCCTGTGACTTCCAAACTAAAAACTATAAACTCCAAACTACCTCAATATCCCTCTTCCGATCACAATCCTCTGCACCTCGCTGGTGCCTTCATAGATCTGGGTGATTTTAGCGTCCCTCATTAAACGCTCCACATGAAATTCCTTTACGTAGCCGTACCCGCCATGTATTTGTACGGCTTCGGTGGTTACCCACATCGCCGTTTCTGAAGCAAACACTTTAGCCATCGAACTGCTGACCGCATAATCCCGCCCATGGTCTTTTTCCCAGGCGGCCCGCATGCATAATAAACGGGCGGCTTCAATCCTGGTGGCCATATCTGCCAGCTTAAACTGTATGGCCTGGTGTTGTGCTATTTCTTTTCCGAAAGCTTTGCGCTGTTTTGCATAGGCCAATGCTCTTTCATAAGCGCCGGCCGCGATCCCCAGTGCCTGTGCAGCAATTCCTATCCGTCCGCCTTCCAGGGTTTGCATGGCAAATTTGAATCCGAAACCGTGAGGTCCGATCCGGTTCTCTTTTGGTACTTTCACATCCTCGAAAAGGATACTATGCGTATCACTGCCCCGGATGCCCAGTTTGTTTTCCTTGGGTCCAACCGTTATTCCTTTCGTCTTTCTTTCCACAATAAACACATCAATACCTTTGCTGCCCTTAGCCGGGTCGGTTTGCGCCATCACCAGGTACACACTGGCGTTGGCCCCATTGGTGATCCAGTTTTTAGTACCATTGATAATATAATGATCGCCCTTGTCTTCTGCCATGGTGTGTTGGGATGTGGCATCGCTGCCTGCTTCCGGCTCGCTCAATAAGAAAGCGCCTATGTATAATGCGCCGTCTTTCCGGCCCCGGGCCAACGGAACCAGGTAATTTTGCTTCTGCTCTTCTGTACCGTATTTTTCAAGCCCCCAGCAAACCAGGCTGTTGTTGACGCTCATACACACGCTGGTGCTGGCATCCACTTTGCTTATTTCTTCCATAGCCAGTATATAGCTGATGGTATCCATCCCGGCTCCTCCGTAAACGGGGGAGGTCATCATTCCTAAAAAACCCAGTTCGCCCAGTTGTATTACCTGCTCCCGGGGAAATTGCTGATGCTCATCTCTTTCAATTACGCCGGGTAAACATGCATTTTGTGCAAAATCGCGCGCGGCTTTTTGGATCATCACTTGCTCTTCGGTCAACTGGAATTGCATATTGCTGGCTGTTTAAACGAAAGCAAAAATAAGCGATTCGGAATTAAACTAACAATCGTTCAGTAAGCCTTATTTATTTATAAAATATCTTTGCGGGAAAATTTCCTTATTGCGTATTGCCCACACTAATCTGAACTTACAACGAATAGTAACTGCAATAGCTGTTGTATTATTCATTATAAAAATCATAGCATGGTACGTTACCCGGTCTATTGCTGTGATGACCGATGCACTGGAAAGCGTTGTGAACGTTATTGCCGGATTGGTAAGTCTGTGGGCTTTGTACATTGCCGCCCAACCCAGGGATGCGAATCATCCATATGGTCATGGGAAAGCAGAATTTTTGTCGGCAGCGGTTGAAGGAAGCTTGATTACGGTCGCGGGATTGGTTATTATATATGAAGCCATACGTCATTTGATCCGGCCGGAGCCTTTGAAGCAGTTGGATATAGGTATCGTACTGATCGCTGTTACCGCAATTATAAATTATGTGACCGGCTATTATTGTTTGCGAACCGGAAAAAAGAATAATTCCCTGGCGCTCATCGCGGGCGGTAAACACCTGCAAACCGATACCTGGTCCACGATAGGCATTATCGGGGGATTATTGTTGATACGTATTACCGGGTTGCATTGGATAGACAGTGTGACAGCCATCGGGCTTTCTTTATTTATACTATATACCGGCTACAAGATTGTAAGATCTTCGGTTGCCGGGATCATGGATGAAGCCGACAGGGCGCTTTTACAAAGAATGGTGGAGGTATTGAATGCCAATCGCCGCGTAAACTGGATTGATCTGCACAACCTGCGCATTATTAAATACGGCCACGTTTTACATATAGATTGTCATCTTACGGTTCCCTGGTATCTCAATGTAAAGGAGGCGCATGAAGAGATGGAACTGCTTTCCGAATTGATCAAAAAGGAATTTGGAGAATCAGTGGAACTGTTTGTACATGCCGATGCCTGTGTTGAATCGTCCTGTAGTATTTGTATCAAAATGGATTGTAAAGTGCGGCTCCATCCTTTCGAGAAAAGACTTGAATGGACCATCGGGAATATCTCGCGGAATACACGTCATACAAATGAATATTGATACTTAAACTTTCAATTTGCGGATTATTTACTTCTATTTACAGCATTTTGAAATTTATTATTTAAAAATGCTTAGACCTCTTTGGGATTTAATCCGGAAAAATTGTCGTTCCGGGGAGGATTCCCGGATAGCTATCTTGCAAAAACCAACGAAGAAAGTTGGGCATGGCGCAGAGATTTCATATCCGCTTATGTAGAACGGGATATTCCTTTAATGGGTCCCCATATTTCTTCAACAAGAAGGTTTCTTCAACGGTTGCAAAGACATCGGAGCAACTCATAAATTTGTGGTTTATTCGGGAACAGAACATTTCCCGATGCCTAGAAAGCACGGAAGCCGTGGGAGTGGCTGATTTTGTAAGTAATTGGGTGGCATAGGATTACCCGATAAAATAATACAGGTATGAAAGACAAATAAAAACAAGGCAGCAGGTCTGGCCCGGACACAAGATACCGTCATTGCGGGGCTACCAAACCTGCCGGAAGATTAAATTACTGCTGAATTACCATTACTACACACGATTTCTTTTCAACTTAAAATATTATATTTGAGGTCTTATAAAAGAGAAGGATAGGCTGGTAGAAAAACCCGGAAAAAATTATTGAAGAAAAAACAGAAAAGGTAGTACGGCGTTTAAAACTAAAGAACTTTTATCTCTTAATCCAAAAAATTATGGACAATACATTATATATCCGTATTAAAAAAGATCATGCCGCTGATGTGATTAAAGACCTGCAAAAACTGAATGCCGTGGAGCTTCTGGAGGAACCACCCATCCCGGAATGGCAGAAAAAAGAAGTACGCAAACGGCTTAAAGACCTACAGAAAAATTCCTCCAAAGCGATTGGCTGGGATGATGCTTCCAGGAAAATAAAGCGATTGGCTAAATGAAAAAACTTGGCGTTGTTTTCTCTCCCCTTGCCATTGATGATATTGAACAAACCGTAGATTATCACAATCAACTGCAGCCGGGATTGGGCAAACGGTTTACCCAACAAGTACAGGTTTCCTTTGCCGCCATTAAACGTAACCCTTTCTTTGCAACTGTGCGTTATAATAATATTCGGTGTACACAGGTAAAAAAGTTTCCTTATCTGGTACATTATCATATTAATGAAGAACAAGGGCTCGTTACTATCATCGCGGTTTACTCCACGCACAGAGAGCCATAGGGTTTCCCCGGTGTCTGCCCGTGCATTGCCAGGCGGCGCTGCTGCAGGCGGGTACAACAGCCAAAACTATCCTCAGCATCTAATAGTAATAAAACTATCAGCACTTAGGAAATAACGGAATAGCACTTTCCGGAGAGCAAAAGCGGGATATACATCCTAAAGTTATCATCTTCTTTCGCCTGCCGAAACAGAGTCCACGGAAGAACATAGAAATTCGGAGTCGGGAGACCGAACAATATAGTCAGGGTTGAAACTCTTCGAAGACAACCTGACATAAATGCTTCGAATAACGGTGAAATGAAAGTAGTATAGCCTGACTGAACATCATCGGTCGATTTATTTTTCCTGTTTCTATACTCTGTTAAATATTGCTGAGCAAGATTATCAATATCGGTAAATGAATCGTTTGAAATATAGCGCGAATTTAATATGACAACAATCTCCTGAAAGATTTTTTTAAAGTCTGTTTTCATGCCGTACAACCTGACTAACTTTTCTTTGTGAATTCTCAGGGAATCTTCTATCAAAAAACAAAGAAATTCAGCTATATTGATTAAAATTAATTTTCTCATTTAATATAATTTCAGTCGTAATTAAGAATTTAAAAACCTACTCATAAAATGCAATAAAGGTTAATTAGTATTGCGTTTGAAAATATGTTTAGTACGTTGAAAGCATTCTTAAGGGAACACCCACGAATCGAAATATCTCGACAAGTCCTATAACAATATTTCCAAAAAACAGAATAATAATCCGGTTAACTATGTTCGGCTTTTATAACGTAACCCTAATGCAAATTTTACTTAGCAGCACTAATCATCCCTATTTCTCATACACTAATTTTCCCTGAACCCAGGTCTTTTCAATATCTAACTGATAGTCTTTTATTGTAAACAGTATGATATCTGCACGTTTCCCAGGCTCTAAAACTCCTCGATCATTAAGATTATACAACCGTGCCGGGTTGCTACTCGCCATTCGGAAAGCCTCGCCCAACGTACAGCCAGTGACCCGCATTACATAACCAACACCCTTTGATATTGAAGATACAGAACCATACAGTACATCTTGTGCGGGATAGCGCAACATTCTATTTGTAGTTAGCTCAAGTTCTTCGCCGGTTGATGTTTTATAAATACCAGGACCAAGTGTGGCATACTGTGTCACATCAGACGTGATTATAGTTTTTTCAGCCCCTTTCACTTTATAAAACACACGAATTTCCTCAGGAAGCAAATGGAAACTGTCGCAGATAATACTAATATTCAACCTGTCATCTGCAAGTTGAGGCCATAAAGGATTATTATGACGATTCAACATATTAGCTGCCCCATTGCCAAGATGTGTAGCAATTTTCGCACCCCGATCAATAGCAGCAGACACTATCCTCATATCCGCATTGTGATGACCTAACGCTACTACAATCCCTTTCCTACTGCAATTTGAGATAAAGTCCAAAGCTCCTTCAGTTTCGGGAGCCATGGTTATCTGAAAAATACGATCACCGGAAGCTTTATAAAGTTTCAAAAACTCTTCCCAATCAGGTGGTTTTATAAATTGTGTAGGATGAGAACCACGATACCCTTCTTCAGAACTAATATATGGTCCTTCTAAATGAAAACCGGGGATAGAGCCCAATAGCTTTTTATCATTTAAAGCCTTAGAAAGTAATTTGAAGTTACGGGTTAACACCTCAATGCTGTTGGTGGTCAAAGTTGGAAGATAAGTCGTAACACCCTCCTTCCATAGTTCTGCCGTGGATTCTTCAATTCCTTCATACGTGAGATACACCTCTCCGAAGGAAGAGGATATTCCGGTAAACCCATTCACCTGATTGTCAAAAAAACCAGGTGCAATGTATACCAGGCGATCACTTACGGCGTTATCCAAAGCGATGACATTTTCAATTATTCCATTATTTACGATTATCCGAACCGGATGTCCGGTTTCATAATGGATCCCTTCAATTATCTGTTGCCCATTCGTATTTTTTTCAAGAGACAACAGTATGGTAAAAATAATTATCTTTAGTATAATTAATTTGCTTGTACTCATAAAATACTTTCATTTAAATAACTTCCTTCACCACGCTTTGACCCCTGTTGTCCCTCCGTCTATCAGAGAAATATCATGGGGTAAATTTGTTTTCCAATTTGCATTTGTAAAGTCCGGAATGTCGATAGGGGCAGACCGATTAGCAACAGACCATTCACTTAAAGGCCCAATAACACTCCAGGAAGCAGCATCATAAACATCCATATCAACAGGCAATCCATTTCTTAAGCAGTCTATCAGTCTCCAGTTCAGTAAAAAATCAATACCTCCATGTCCGCCAATTTTCAAAGCAATATCCCACATCTGGCGAATAATTGGTGGATTATATTGCTCTTCAATTTTCTTAAATTTATCCTCAGAAATAAAACCACCATGACCAATAGCTATGCGGGCGGGCAGAGGATAATGCTGGGCAAAAGCTTTTGTACCGCTAACCTGATGAATATGTGAAAAAGGCCTGGGAGAGGTAATATCATGCTGAAGCATTATAGTTTGACCTGCTGTTGTAGCAATAGTAGTAGTATTCATGTTACCTCTATACGGAACATCTACATATTGTTTGTAATACTCATCGGAATTTGCCAGTTTTTTAGCAATATCATTCATCATAAAATCTTTCGTAGAGGTGGAAACCAAATAATCCATTTTATTTCCCCGATTGATTTTCATAATCTGGGCAAGTGGTCCGAGTCCATGAGTCGGGTATAAATTACCGTTTCTACCAATGTTTTGTTTCAAACGCCATCTCTCATTTCTATTCCCTCTATGAAACAGCCTTTCGCCAATCTGATGAATGTATGCACCTTCACCATGCACTATTTCTCCAAAAAAACCATTTCGAGCCAGATTCAGGGTTAACAACTCAAAAGAATCATAACAGGTATTTTCAAGCATAATACAATGCTTTTTGCTTTTTTCAGAAGCCTCTACCAGTCTCCAGGAATCCTCAACAGTTGTAGCTGCAGGAACTTCTGTAGCTACATGTTTTCCATGTTGCATCGCAAAGACCGCCATTGGGGTGTGTAAAGGCCACGGCGTAGCTATATAGATTAAATCAATGTCTTCACGCCTGCACATTTTCATCCATACCTCTTCGTCACCAGCGTAAATATCTGGGGAGTACCCAGACAATTTTATTTTTTCTTTTGCTGCTTTGGCGCGTTCCGGTAACAAATCACATAGTGCCTTTATTTCTATTCCATCAATATAGCTTATTCTAAACACTAAATCTGTTCCCCGGCCTCCGGTCCCGATAAAACCAATTCTGACTTTATTTATGGGAGGTGCTGCATAGCCCGACATATTAAACCGTTGAAAATTCGGTTTCGAAAACTCACCTTTAATCCGGTCAGATTTATAATTAACCGACTCCAATCCCCTTCCTTTCAAGCTGAATAAACCCATGGCACTCATCCCAGAAATACCAGCGAGTTTGAAAAAATCCCTTCTACTTTTCATTCTAAATTTATTAAAATCTTAAATAATACGTCAACCAATACTTCTCTTTGTCTATTTTGACATAATAGGTATTCACCTTATTCATTTACTTTACCAAAATGAAATCCCCACCTACGCTTACCACGCCAATCAACCTTAATTAACACCTTGTTCTCACCCTTTTGCAAACGAGTATCAAAATAAAACCGATTTGGAACACGATCTTCCCTAGGCAGTCGTTGAAAAACAAGGTTGCCGTTTATCCAAATTTTGATTCCATTCATAGTATTTCCAACCGTAAATTTTTGTATTGAATTTTCAGATGATTCAATAACTTTATAAGCATACGCCACTGCAGGAGTACAATCAAAAACATTGTTAAAATTGACAAAACCATTGGAAGAGTCACTATAATTTTTCCAGGATACTTCTTTTTCATCCGCACCCCGATAAACCTTCTCCTGGTTGATCTCAATTTCAGGAGGAAAAACAGTAATCAGTCCTTTATAATCTTTGTTTTCAAAAGGACCTATAATCTGCCAATCTGTATAAAACTCTGTTTTCAAAACAGTTTGTACCTCATCAATGAATCCCTCAGTAGTTTCTCTATTAAGCCTCAAATTCCCCACCAGTTGTTCTATTTTACGTTGTTTTGCCTCATTCCTAAACCTTGTTACCGCTTCGGATACTTCTTCTCTTTTTATCAGATCAGCACCACCATCGGAAAAATTATGGAGCTTCACCCATAAAACAGGCAAGTAAGCCCATTCTACCTCTTCAGACCATTCTTTGTTTCCCTTAACCTGCATACTCGCTTGGGCAAACAAGCTATCAGTCTTTTTTATAAAGTCTGGTTTAAGATAATTTACATCCCATGGCTGGGCAAAAATATTTAAATGCATATCAGGCATAACCTGACCATGAAGTAATCGGATATACTCGGAAATATAGGACGCTGCAGCACCATATACCCCATCCACAAATTCATTGATTAAAGTCTGCCCGTCCTTTTCGGGATTCCACATTAACTGGGCTAAAACCCAGGACCGCAATTCTGCAAATTCACCACCCCAATAAGGGTTACCTTCACAAAACAATCCCTTCACACCATTGTTCACATAAAATTTTATATCAGGAGAAAACACATTTAAATCGGGAAAAGGCATCATTAAATTCCTGAAATTGTTAAAATAATCCCATACCGTTAACCTGCCTGGCGCAAGCTCTTTCCATTGATTCACAATTTTATAAAATGGTTCATTCGCCTGGCAGTCTTCAATCGGATGAGATGAACAATATTCATAGTGACAAAGTCTGATCATGACATTTTCAGCCGGAAGAATATCTTTTGGAGGATCCACCGTGTAGGCATAAGCCAGTGTTTGAAGCATCTTATGAGGATGTTTTTTTGCAACGGCTTCCGCAATCTGGTTTACAAAATAGAGTAAAGTGCCGGCACGGCTTCCGTATTTTTCATCCATTGCTACGCATCTCTCGCATTCACAATAACCCTTCCCATCATTCGGGTCTATTGAATACACATTTGCTTCCGGGTAGGTCTGAATCCAGTCAAAAACAGTCTGGGTAGCCACTTTAACCACTTCAGGATTGGTAATACAAAGTTGGGCATCCTTCCCGACACGTTTTCCGTTAACAAGGGAAAAATATTGGGGATGCGAACTGAAATATTTTTCAGGTGGAACCAATTGGTAGTAGGTATGCACAAAGGGATAAGTAATATATGAGCCGCCCAGCTTATTACTCACTTTCGTACCGTTGATTCTGTTATGGACAGACCATAGAGTATCTCTTGACTCAGGCCAATCCATATCCCGATATTCAAACGCAGGCTTTTGATGGTCTTTAATTTTTGGAAATGAAATTGATTTTTGTATTGGAATTTTAGAAACATCTTTTGTATACCATCTGCAGCCTAAATGGTCTGACAGATAGCCCACAACTCCATACAAGGTTCCGCGGGTTTCACCTCCGGCAATCAACAGGTCTTTCCCTTCAGAAGAAATAATGTACTCGTCACTCCCGAAGTTTTCAGGTTTAATGTCTCTCATAACTGAAGCAGGAGCGCCTTTGAAACCGACATAAATTATTCTGTCCTTTCCTTCAGATTGATGAACAATCCTCAGCTTGCACCCACTGATTTCATAGAGATATTTCTGTAGTTCTTCGGCTGCATATTTCTCAGACGCGATAGCGTTTTTTGAGACAAATATCTTATACTTGCTTTGTCCATTTTTGATTAAATAATGATTCATTGAACAGGAACTAATAGCAAATACCGAAAAAAGAAGCAAAAAAAAGCGCATAATCATCATTTTAGGAATAGAAATTATCAAATCTGATTTTAATCCAGAAAAAGAGCTTTTCGCGACTTCTCCATAGCCTCGGCTGATTTGTGTAAGCCACCGGGTTTATTTCTTAAAACCCATATTCTTTTGTGCTCTTGAATTAATTCTTCAAATTCTTTCGACAGTTTCTTTCTCCTCATATCGGGAATCTTACTCACTTCCCTTCCCGGAGTTCTGAATCTCTCAATACCGATTTTACAAGCCAGTTTGGCCAAGTTCACAGCCAAAGTCATTTCAGCTTTGATGATTTTTTCTTCTCCGGCATCCATAGGAGCCCTTAGGAGAGCATGTAAATTATTATTTAGATTATCCATGGCATTTTGTAATCCTTTGGGAATTACATGTGTGGGAATAGATTTACCCCCCTATATCCTATAAGGGTATAAAATGTTGAATTGATCATCATCATCCACATTTTTATAAAGTCATCAAAGGTAGCGTGTAGGCATTGCCTATATTAATTAAAGCATCTCCTGATTTTTCAGTTGGATCATTGAATATATATCGGGATATCATTTTACCGATATTCATATTTTCGTTGTTTTTGAACCCCCAGCTGACAGCAGCTCCATATAGAAAAGCAGGATATGAAACCGATATGGGCTGCCAATGTCCGTTATTACCCCAATCCGTATTTAAGATACCCATTGCACCATGTTCTATACCATTCATGGCCGCATTTCTCAGGTTTTCAAATGCATTTTGATTACGCCCTACAAAACTCAACACAGAACTCGTACCCGGACATACATAAAAAGGAATTCCGGCTTCCCGAAACTTCTTACCATATTCATCAAATGGAAAATCTGCCAGATAGCCCCACACAAGAGCGATCATATCTTTCGGAAGTTCAGGGATCAACTCGGGATTTTGCAATATAATGTCACCCCAGAATAATACCTTTCTGCTATGTTTTTCCACTTCATTTTTAAGTTGCATAAGAAAGTCAAAATAAACCCGGCCTTTGCCTTTTTTTTCAACCCATTCTTTTGTCTGTCCTTTTCCCAAATAATCCGTTTCATCACAGTTAATATTAAAATACCTACTGCTAAAGTTGGGCAGCAACTCTGCATATAATTCACTCATCAATTCCATCGTTTCAGGTACCGCCGGGCTCAGGTTAATATGAGAACTAGGCCCCGAAACCTCAGCCAGACCTTTGTAACGGTCATGTTCAAACCATTGGTTCATATGAGCAAAAGATGCCTGGTTGGGTACCAGGTCTATAAATCGTTCCCGGCAATACAGATCCAGTTCAAGTATTTCTTCCGCAGTCATAGGACTAAAACCCTCCCATACCTCCCTATGGTTCTGATAGGCAAAAGTATTTTCGGTATATAGCTGAACCTCATTGATTTTCCAGCTGGCAAAATAATCTATTAAATTTTTAAGCGTACTCATAGTAGGTACCTTATTTCTACTTACATCAAGCAATATCCCTCTGCGTTTAAAGTCGGGTGAATCTTTAATGGAAATCAGCGGAAGCCCTCCCCGGTCTTTGGCATACCGGACGATTTGCTTAAATGTTTGTAGAGCATAGAACAGACCGGCCTCATCTCCACCTTCAAGCAAAATCCGGTTGGATTGAACAGCAACTTTATATTCCTGGGAAGAGAGTCCGGGGTTTAAATAAACCCATACCAGGGGATCCTCACCTATAGCTGTTTTTGCTGCAAAAGCAGTCACAATCTCTAGTTCAGCTAAACAAGATTTTATTACAGCTGCTATCTCAATAAGCAAAGGACTGTTTTCAGGGATTACAATTCGGCCTTCCTTACGATTAAAAGTACCAGAGGATTGTTCCACCTGCTTAGGCACCGGTATAAGATAATCTTTCAGATCGGCTGCCTGAAGCATAACCCATGAAATTGTAAGAAAGAAGACAATAAAATAATGCTTTCTCACTGCTTTTAATTTTTAAGTATTGTTATAGCCTTTTCAAGATACCCAGCGGATTTATGCAAACCACCCGGTCTGTTCCGCAATAACCATATATTTTTAAAGTCTTCCGTCAAACGCTGATATTTTTTTATTAACTCGTTTTTTTTTGCGGACGAAATATCTTCCAGTTTCTGTGTGGGAGTATTTAATCTGTCGAGTCCTATCTCACAACTGAGTCTTGCCATGCGTACTGCCAGCGTCATTTCGGTCTTAATGAGGTTAGCTTCATCACCGGATGTGGGCGTATTTACCAGAATTTTAAGGTTATTATCAAGATGTTCTATACCTGCTAAAAAACCCTCTTTAGATGCCCCCTTTGGCATATCCATATTGGGCCTTTTCAATAATTTATCAAAAAAAAACGCATCAATATTTATCCCGGTTTTGGTAAAAGCGTTTCCAATATCATTAAGCGCTTGGCCTGTTTTTCCGGTAGAATCTATAAATATATACCGCGACAAAAGGCTGCCAACATCAATTTGCTGATTATTGGCATATCCCCAACTGACCGCAGCACCGTATAAATAAGCCGGGTAAGAAACAGATAACGGTTGCCAATGTCCATCATTACCCCAGTCATTCATTTGAAATCCCATAGCGCCATATTTTTTCCCATATTCAGCTCCACCCCTCATTTGACCCAAAGAAACATCACCATGCCCAACTACGGAAAGAACAGAAGCAATCATAGGACAAATAAAAAAAGGAACGCCCGCCTCCTGGAATGTCTTACAGGCATTATAATCGCTCCATACTAATGCAATCATATTTTTGGGGAGTTTTGAAATCAGTTCGGGATGCTGGGAAATAACGTCCGCCCAAAAACGAACCGTACGACCCTGCTTTTCCACTTCGTTCTTAAGTTGAAGAATAAAATCATAATAAACCTCTCCTTTACCTTTCTTTTCAACCCATTCCTTTGTCCTGCCTTTTCCCAAATAATCCGTTTCATCACAGTTGATATTAAAATACCTGCTGCTGAAGTTGGGCAGCAATTCTGTATATAATTCACTCAACAATTCCATCGTTCCTGGTACTGCCGGACTCAGGTTAATATGAGAGCTTGGACCCGGTACTTCTGCCAGCCTCTTGTAACGGTCATGCTCAAACCACTGATTCATATGAGCAAAGGAAGCCTGATTGGGTATCAGGTCTATATATCGTTCACGGCAGTACTGATCCAAATCAAGTATTTCTTCTGCTGTCAAAGGACTAAAGCCTTCCCACACCTCCCGGTGATTTTGATAAGCAAAAGTATTTTCTGTATATAACTGAAACTCGTTAATCTTCCAACTAGACAAAAGGTCTACCAGATTTTTCAGAGTCTTTATGGCAGGCACTTTGTTTCTACTTATATCAATGGAAACTCCTCTTCGTTTGAAGTCCGGAGCATCCTCAATGGAAACCAATGGAAGAGTACCCCTGTCTTGTGCATATTGAATAATTTGCTTAAATGTTTGCACTGCATAAAACAAGCCGGCTTCATCTCCGCCTTCCAGTAATATCTGATTAGGTTGAATAGTAATTTTATAGGCCTGGGACGAAAGCGAAGGGTTTAGATATATCCAAACCAAAGGATTCTCACCCCGGGCAGCCTTTGCAGCAATTGTAGCCTCCATTTTAATCTGAGACAGCAAAGACTTGACGGAGCGTGCCATCTCAAAAAGTGACCGACTACCTTCCGGGATTATAATCCTGCCTTCTTTACGATCAAAAGTACCCGAAAGCTGTTCCACCTGCCTGGGCATCGGAACAAAATAGTCCTTCAGATCGGCTGCATTAACTACTACACATGAAATAAAAAAAATAAAAATAAAAAACGAGGTCAACTTATTCATCAATAGTTTATTCATTCAACATAAAATTATTTTGAAGGATTCAATCTCTAACCATTTTATGAAATCAGGAAAGAAGTCCATACTGAACGCCTTTCCTTATCATCTGATTCATTCCCTTACCATCCGGGGTTTTGTGTCAAATTTTTATTCAACACTAATTCATTAGAAGGAATTGGGAATAGGTAATCTCTATTCTTTTTAAACCCATAACCATTGGGTAGCAATTTTTGATAAGGGTCTATATAACGATTTGCATCAACCGGTATATTTTGGATCATATCTTCTATTTCAGGAAATGACTTACCCAAAATGAATCGGGCTCCCAGCCATCTCTTACCTTCAATTAAATCGCCTGCAGCCCAACGCATCAAATCAGCAGTTCTAAATCCTTCAAAAGCAAGTTCAACTCTTCTCTCCCTTCTTATTTCGTTTATTAACGGACTCAGCCCGGGAAATTGCCAATTAGGATCAACAAATCCAACACTAAGCGTCAAATCAGGCATTCCAACTCGTCTTTTAACCAAATTGATTGATTTATCCAAATCTTCTTGTGTAACAGTATTAAGTTCGGCTTTCGCCTCTGCATAATTTAACAGAGCCTCTGCATAACGAAACACGATTCCATCTACCTTGCCATTGGTGCTTCCTATTATGTTCTGCACAGGATCGGGAGTTGACCCTTTCCGAACCATATAACCAGTTGTCGCCCCATTTTTTCCAGCACTATTTAAAGGCGGATTCATAAAAAGAATTGGGGGATCTTGTGCTGCCCTTACCTGACCACGAATCCATATACTCTGATACATTCTGGGATCTCTGTTTTGAGAAACCTGAATCAAGGAGCTATCACCCTGGTAAAGACTGCTTAGGCTGATTGGCAAACCATCAATAGACAAGTATGAATCAACCATAGATTTAGTAATGCCACTTGCATTTCCAAACATTCCGGAATTGTAGGCAGTATACCGTCCCATCTGCAATCCAGGATCCCTTGTATCAATAAGCAATGCTTCCGTACCTCCTGCTGCAGCCAAATCATCCAACCCGAAAAGAGTGAAGTAGTCCTTTTCAGGATGATTGGTAGAATATAGGGATATATTTCCGGAGTTAATGAGGGTTCCGGCAGATTCAGCAGCAAGCTGCAAGTACTTCTGTCCATTAGAACCCTGTACTCCAAAAACTGTTCCGGCATGATACTTTTCCCATGTACCCTCATATAAACATACCCTTGACTTAAATAACAGGGCTGTTTCCCAATTAATCCTATTAGGCCCAACCTCGTTTCTTTTATTTAACAAAGAAATTGCAATATCCAAATCTGCAATAATATGATCCACAATAACACTCCTTGGCTCCCTTGCATTATAAAGCCCCTCCGATGTAGTAGTTAAAACCTCATCATACCAAGGTATATCTCCAAAATTCTGTACCAGAGTAAAATAAAAATAAGCTCTAAAAAAGAACCCTTCTCCCTTAAACTGGCTTATTTCTAATTTTGATCCTTGCGTAGCTTTATCTACGTTACCAAGAAAATAATTAATTGATCTTATATTTTTCCAGTCCCAACCACCTCCTGTTGCAGGCACAATACGTGTTCCATTCAGTAATAGGTCTGGTGTTTCAGTTAGCATATTATCGCTGCTATATTCCTGTTCATATCTTTCATGATCAATCAGATCTCCAATAAATGCAGGATAAAATCCATTGATAAAGAGTTTGATATCATCTGATGAGGTCCAATATGTCTTTTCCGTTATCGTATCCAAAGGAACTTTATCAAGAACATCACGACAACCTAATACTATACTGATAAAAATGATTATTATAGATATTCGTTTCATGACTATTTTTTTAATTTTTTAAAACGTAATACTTAATCCTAATGCCAGAGTTCTCGATAGAGGATAAACTTTTTGGTATTCCACATATGGATCATAATCCTCATCTCCAAGTTTTAGCTGAATCAGTTCAGGATCAAAATTCTTCCAGAGTTTAGTAAATGTGAGCAAGTTTTCTCCGTTGAAATAAAACTGTATCTTATCTACAAACTTAATACCCTTAGTGATGCTTGATGGAAGGGTATACCCCAGGTACACGCTTTTTAGTCGGAAATATGTAGTATGCTGTAAATATCGGGTCGAAGTTTGGCGATTCTTGCCATATCCAGATCCGCCCGACGGCCCAAGTGGTCTGGGAAGATAACCTTCTGGGTTATCCTCGCTCCAGTAATTAAGTACGGCATCTGTAATTCGTGTTTTTGCCGATCTGCTCCATCCCCAGAATAGAGTAGAGGAACCGGATGGAAAATAGTCACGTTTACCAATACCCTGAAAGAATATCTGGAAATCAAAATTCTTCCAGGAAGCATTCCCCTGAATCGAATAACTATAACGTGGTGAGCTATTACCTATAATCTTCCTGTCTCCATGATCATCTTTTGTGTTTTTGCCAATATCAATTTTGTTGTCCCCATTCAAATCTTTGTACTTAACATCACCAGGGGCCCATCCTGTTCCCAAATAATTGAGATTAATCTTAGACACATAATCCTGTACTTCTTCTTTTGTCTGGAATAATTCATCTGCCTCAAACCCCCATATTTCTCCAATAACCTGACCCTCATACCAGTTACTCAACACCTTGTCAGGATTATTATATTTTGTAATTATGGATTTATTATCCGAAATCATAAAATTAACTCCATATCTTAAATTGCTAACCCTATCCTTCCAGCCCAATGTTAGCTCCCAGCCTTTTGTGCTGAGCGAAGCACTATTTGCTATTGGAGCCGCTGATCCAAGCACTTCGGGTAATGCAGCAGCTGGCCCAAACATATTATCAACAGATCTCGAATAAATATCAAATATTGCAGAAAGTCGGTTATTCAAAAAAGTAAAATCCACCCCAATATTCTTTGTAAGTGCGGTCTCCCAAGATATGCCAGAACTTACAATTGCAGGCATAAGGGAATAATTCGGTCTTTCTCCGTTTATAATCCATCCCACCCGGGATAAAACCGGCAAATTAGGCAGGTATAAATACCCCTGTACATTTTGATTTCCAAGCTGGCCAATCGAAGCTCTTATTTTAAATGAATTAATTATTTCACTTAAACCAAAAGATGTCCAAAATCTTTCTTTATGTATATTATAACCGGCTGCAACAGAAGGGAAAAAACCATATCTTTTCCCTTCTTCAAATTTAGAAGAACCATCATACCTACCGTTAAACTCAATCAGATATTTTTCTTTATAATTATAACTCAACCTTCCAAAAATGCCCCGGGTTCCCCATGTAGAAATTGGATTATATAAAGCTCTGACCTGACTAAGAGCTAAATCTAATGTATTAAAATCACCCGAGAGAACATCACCCTTAGAAGCATACAATCCGGTACCATTTTCTTCTTCCTGTTGGTACCCCGCAACCAAATCAATATAGTGTTCTCCAAACGACTGTACATAATTAGCATAAATATTAGTAGAGATATAATCTGATTTGGACATTTGCTTTGAAATAAAATTATCATTCTGTTGGTTGATAACATTAGGCTTCCCATCGGGTCCATAGAACGTCCACTTTTTAAAATTGTTAGTTTCGTCATAAAAATATTTCTTGAAGGAAAAATCACCAATCAACTTCAAACCTTTAAATATTTGCGCTTCGGTTTTAAAGGTAGAAAGCAAATTAAGTTTATTGTACTCCGTAAAACCGTTATTCTCTAACCAGCCAGGAATATTGTATAATTGTTCGGGAACAACCATATTACCATCATTATCATATACTGCAGGAGTTTTATATGGCATAAAAGGAGGAAATCGTAAAGCATCATGAAATATTCTTGACCTGGCATTCCCAGTTAAAAAAAATGGAAAACGATTATTCTCTTGAAAAAATCTTGTATTATTGGATACACTTAACCAGTTAGAAACCTTCCCGGTCACATTACTCTCAAATGTATATCGCTTGAAAAATTCATTTTTGTTGCCATACTTAAGAGCCCCATCATCATTAAAATAACTTCCTGATATATTGTAAAATATCTTATTACTACCGCCACTTAAACTTAGATTATGTTTCTGTGAAAATTCTCTTTTCTTAAATATAACATCCATCCAATCCGTATTTGCGTATCCTTCATCCCAGGCCTCTGCACCACCTGCTCCAATCCCTATCCAATAATTTGGATTATTGGGATCTGGTGCAGTCTGATCTTTAATTTCTCCTTTTTCGAAAGCACGAATCTTAGCCATCTGTTCCTCCCCAATAGCAGTTTGTCCGTTGTAATTATATGTTGCAACATTAAAATAATCTGCATATACCTCTGAACTGGTTGACTTAGCAACATATAGCTTTTGCTTTAATCTAAAATCATTTGAATAAGTTAATTTAAGGTCTTTGTTGTAGCTTCCTTTCTTTGTTTCAATCAGGATTACACCAAAGGCTCCTTGAGAACCATAAATAGCAGCTGATGCGGCATCCTTCAACACCGATATTCTTTGTATATTGTTAGGGTTTAGCGCGGCAAGCTCAGATTCAGAAGACCTCACACCATCAATAACAATAAAAGGGGCTGATGAAGTGAGTGAACCAACACCTCTTATATTCACACTCATCAATGCATCTGACGCACCTCCTCCATAGCTGGGAGCAATGTTAAGATTAGGTGCTAATCCCTGCAAGGCCTGGGTTGTATTATTTGTAGCACGAAATTCAATATCTTTAGACCTGATTTCGGATACTGATCCCGTCAAATTACTTCTCTTTTGCATCCCATACCCAACCACCACCACATCGCTCAACCCGGATATATCCAACTCCAACACCACATTTACATCTGTTTGGCTGCCAACCTTCACTCGTTGGGTTATATAACCTACACTTGAAATCTCCAGCACAATATTATTATCATCAGGTGCGGTCAATGTAAATTGTCCCTCATTATTTGTGGTGGTACCTATCTTAGTACCGGATACCAAAACAGATACATTAGGCAAAGGCTCTCCCTTAGCATTGGTAACTTTCCCTTTAACAATCCGGTCCACCGCCTCCTCAGCAGGTTCTTTTGGGGGTACTTCCCGGAACATTCTTTTCCTGTACAACATAATCGTTTTATCCTCAATCTTGTAATCCAGCGGTTGGTTTTTCAGCATTACATCCAAAAAATCCCGGAGGGGCATATCATGTGCAGAAAGGGTAACGGGTGTCGTCCCGTTGAGGTCGGAGCGGTTGTAAAAAACAACATACCCTGTTTGTTTTTTGATGGCGGTGAAAACCTTCTTTAGTTCCACATTTTTGCCCGACAGGGTAACGGTTTGAGAGACACCGCTGGCATAAACATTTAGAAAAGCAGCAGTTAATAAGAGAATCGTTAGTTTCATCACTAACAGGATTTTGGTAAGATTACTATTACCCCACCACGGAATATAGCAACCATAAACAAATTTTTGCATAAATTGCACTTGTTTAGTTGTGAAAGAATTCGTTTGAACTACGGTTTTTAGACCAACTAAATGCGCCGTTTGGCGATGCCGGAAGTGCTTCGAACCACCTCCGGTTTTTTATTGGCGCTACAGTAAGTTTTTTAGTGACTGTTCATGTTTGATTGTTTTAGTTA
>JAMLHL010000028.1 GCA_023957125.1 Chitinophagaceae bacterium | reverse complement strand
AAGCAGTTGCTTAGAAAGCATGATGCCGGATTAAAAAAGGGGCTAAGATTATTTAGTCTTCGGTATGAGTATGGTAAGCAGGAATTTCAGTACAGACAAATATAGGTATGGGTTTAATGGTAAGGAGAATGATAAGGAGTTTGGGGAGGGCATGCAGGATTATGGGATGAGAATTAATGATAACAGGTTGGGGAGATTTTTGAGCGCTGACCCTTTAACGAAAAAATATCCATATTATTCGCCTTATCAGTTTTCTGGAAATAGCCCAATTAGATTTATAGACCTTGATGGACTAGAGCCTGCTGAACCCGACCAAAAGGAATATGAGGGCAAGGTGCATGCAATAAATTATGCGTTTAAAAAAACAGGTGGTGACGATAAATACGAACGGAAAACTTTTGATAGCCAAATAGGATATAATACTAATAATGTAGATAAAACTAAATTCTTCGCTAATACTAATGGTAAAAATAGTATTGTAAATGAAACATCTCAGTTTATTGTAACAAATGAGAATCTGTTTCTTGATGGAAAGAGTCTGGTTAACAAGATACTTGGTGATTTTGCCTATGGAGTAGGCCCCGAAAACTGGGTTTTCCCAGAGAATGGTAAGTTTTCAACAGAAGTAAAAGGTTCAATAGCTGTAGGAGAAAGTCTAGTAGCCTGGGCAAAAAATTCGTTTAAAGATGATAGATATAATTGGAATACAGATTTGAGAGGAGAGATAAATGTAAGAATGAATTCAGGTAGCTACTCGCTTGAACATTTTCTTGGTTCTGTGTCTACAAAAATTACTACTGTAGATGAAAATACAATAAAAGTAGAGGTATTTAATGTTACAAGTTTCAGTTCTGGCTATTTAGAAAAGGATCTACCTATTGTAAAATGGTTTGTAAATTCGCCTAACTCAACGACAAGAACGCCTGGAAAAGAACATTTTCAGCCTACTTATTCAAATACAAGTCAATACTTTTCATTCACAATGTCAACATCTGAAGCTAATAAATTAATTTCTAAATTTAGCGGGGGAACTGCTCCACAAAAAAAGTGATGATAAATATCTTCAAAAAATACGGTATAATAATAGCTCAAGTGACAGCTTTATGCGGTTGTGGGACAAATTATACAAAGGAAATGTCCGGTATTTATAAGCCATATAATGAACAAAATAAAATAATAAACGATAGTGCAGTATTAACTCTTACCCCAAACGGAAATTTTGTCTATAAAGTTCAAAACAAAATGGTTTTAACGGGAAGGTGGAATGCAAAGGAAATACGAGAAATGACCACTGTCAGTTTTGATTCAGAAAATCAGACATGGAAGAAAAGTGGTGGTTCTTTCAATCCTCCTGAGTGCAATCAAATTATTTTATGGAATCCTAAATATTTCGCGTTATTGGATAGCGGTAAAGTGATATTTAAAAAGATAGTTAAATGAAATTGTTACATATACACGTTCAAAACTCCAAACAGGCGCAAGCGTCTCGCTTGTGTCGTTGAAGTAAAATGAGTTCTTTGACATACAATAACGTATATAATCTTATCGGCGATATTTCTTTAAACATTACCAATATTATCTGGGATGTATACGGAAAGGTACAGCAAATACAGCGCAATGCCACTGATAGCAACCCAGTGGTGAACATTAAATATACCTATGATGCTTCTGGCAACCGGATCAGCAAACAGGTAACCAACAGCAGCGGTAATGTGGTCTACACCTGGTATGTAAGAGATGCGCAGGGGAATGTAATGAGCACCTACACAAGCACGGGCACAGGTAGCACGCTTAGCAGCTATACTGTTGGTCTTAGCGAGCAATACCTTTATGGCAACAGCCGTTTGGGTGTATTGAACAGGAGCGCGGATATGAAAACTGCATACACCCAGGAAGACATTGTATCCTTCTACAGGGGATACAAGCAGTTTGAGCTGAGCAATCATTTGGGTAATGTATGGTTACCATAACGGATAAAAAGACCGGTGTAAGCACCAACGGAACAACTGTAGATAATTATACGCCAGATGTGAACACTGCGAATGACTATTATCCGGGCGGGATGGAAATGCCCGGAAGAACTTACACAAGCGGAACACCTTACCGTTACTCTATAAACGGGCAGGAAAAAACACCCGAGGTAGCGCCTAATACCACTACCGCTGAATTTTGGCAGTATGATGCAAGAATAGTTAGAAGATGGAACGTTGATCCGGTTATAAAGGCGTATGAAAGCCCCTACGCTGCATTTGGTAACAACCCCGTTTTTTTAATTGACCCGAAAGGAGAAGATACTATTAGCATAAATAATAAAGGAAAAATCAGTAATATAATTTCCGCAAAAGGAAATCACGTATTACTTGATTATAGTAATAAACAAATTCAATTTAATGACCCTGAATATGATACAGAGTTAATCAACAAAAGAGGGGTAAAAGTTGGTGATCAATTAGTACATTATCTTTCTGAAAGTGAGACAAAAGAAAAAGTAGACGAACAAGGCACGGTCTACTACAGATTAATGGCTAAAGTTCTTGGAGAAGCAACACCTTTAGGAAGTAGCTTTTATGTACAAGCATTACGCGACATCAAAGAAAAGTCTTATAAAGAATGGGATTTTTCGCATTCTGTTTTAGGCCCTTTAGTTAATGCTGATCCAAATTCTAATTTAGGAAAATCGGTACGGAGTAGAGGCCGGACTTATGTGGACGACTATAAATATGAGCAATACTATTTCTTTGTATTTGGTAACACCAACAAGACATATAATTTAGGAGATGCAGGGAATTTTATGTGGGGAATGGCAGGTAAACGTTCAGGGTTTACTTGGATTGAATTAAAGTCCGGCTCAAATTGGAATGAAATTAGGCAAGGCAGGGGTCTTGATTCAGATGCAGACCAAAAGGCGATTAAATCAGGTTTTGAAATGGGAGGTAAATAATGAAAATCTTATATATTAATATAATTCTGTTGGTTGTTATACTATCGTGTCATTTTTTTATTATTATGAATAATGGTCAAAATAATATCTTTTTCGATATAGTTCTCATATTAGCTTTGGCGGGAATGGTAGTTTTGAATTTCTATAGTTTTTACCTTTTATCGAAAAAAAAAGATATGCAGGTTATAATTGCTATAATACTATCAATTATTTATTATCTACTATTATTTGTCTTTCCTATTTTCCAAGGAAGTAGATAAAAGATACATAGGATTCTGAAATTGGGATAATATAAGATAAGCCTGTATGCAAGGGAGATGGGGCAATATAAAGGATAAAAAAGTTCTTTGACATAAGACAAAGTAGATAACCTTATCTGCGATACATGGGTAAGCATTACCAATATCACCTGGAATGTATACGGAAAAATACAGGAAATACAACGCTATGCTACTGTTGGCAATCCAGTGGTGAACATTAAATATACCTATGATGCTTCCGCCAACCGGATCAGCAAACAGGTAACCAACAGCAGCGGTAATGTGGTCTACACCTGGTATGTAAGAGATGCGCGTGGGAATGTGATGAGCACCTACACAAGTACGGGCACAGGCAGCACGCTGAGCAGTTACACTGTTGACCTTAGCGGGCAATACCTCTACGGTAGTAGTCGTTTAGGTATATTGAACAGGAGCGTAAATATGAAAACTGCATACACCCAGGAAGAAGTTGTATCCTTCTACAGGGGATACAAGCAGTATGAACTGAGCAATCATTTGGGTAATGTATGGATTACCATAACGGATAAAAAGACCGGTGTAAGCACCAACGGAACAACTGTAAATAATTATACCGCGGATGTGAGCACTGCGAGTGACTATTTTCCGTTTGGCATGAGGATGCCGGGAAGAACATACACAGCTACAGGTACGAAGTATAAATACGGGTTTAACGGCAAGGAAAATGATAATGAAGTAAAAGGAGAAGGCAATCAGTTGGATTATGGGATGAGGATTTATGACCCCAGGCTGGGAAGATTTTTGAGTGTGGACCCGCTGACATCTAAATATCCAATGCTTACACCTTACCAATTTGCCAGTAATACACCTATACAGGCTATTGATTTAGACGGAAAAGAGGGAGTAATTAATACAATTAAAGTGAACAATCAACCAGTGGTTGATGTCTTGACTTATCATGTTGTTATAGCAACAACAAATAACTTGACTGCTTCAAATAAAGCCTATTATACCGGACCTAATTATCAAAATACTTCAGCACTTCAAGCTGAAATTCAAAATGCACTAAACAGTGTATACAATCAAAACAAAAATCTTGCTGATGTGGTAACAAATCCGAATACTGTAAATGGGTCCGTTCCGGTTTACTATAACTTTATTGTTTCAACCTTTTCGGTTGAAAATGTGTCCATTGGAGATAAGAAAAGGCAATTGTACGCTGATCAAAATGTGTCTTTTATCGATAATGTTCAAAAGTTTTCGGATGATGATGGTGATGTTACTAATTTTTCTCTTTTGACAAAAGGAGCTTTAAGTGGAAAAACTGTGGGAAGCTTTACTAGACCAAGTGTCACGATAGATGAGACCCATTTTAAAGATAGGAATAACACTTCTGTAAATTATGAGAGTTTTCAAAATACAGTTGCACATGAAATTGGACACGGATTGCTTCGCCGGCATCCCAATGTTGACGTTCGAGAGCCATCCCTAAATGAGGCTCTCCAAGAATTTAATCATAATTTTGCTCCAGGATTGGGTGGTATTTTTCGCTATGGAATTTTGACGAATAGAAATACTACATTGTTAATTCCACCTTCTAAAAATATTACACAGCCCAATACAGATGCAATGATAAAGAGTGCGACTAAAGGTTCAGATATTAATATTCAAATTCCATCTCCTCAATAAATTCTGTAAAAAAAGTGAAAAAGATATTTCTTCTTTTAATTTTCGTTTGCGCGTACAGTTTTTTATTGGCACAGCAAAAGGATGGATATTTGATTGTAATTGACAGAGTTAAAGACATGCAATCCAGTCATGCGTTTCAGAGCTTTGAAACTGCTGACTTGATATACGTTGACTCGATTAAAGCTTTTAATGATAGTATTTTCTTAAGCAATTATTCACAGTTTATATCACGATTTTTGCTTATTAATAAAGGCTGTATTGTAACCAATAATCCATGCAGACCCCAAAATGAGTGTTCAAAATTCACATTTGATTCTATTCCACAAAAGGTGATGTTCAAAACTTTTGACTTTGAATTCAGTAAATATTCTCAGCGGGTTAAATTTTATATTTTTAGAATTAAATCTTCTTATTGTCAAATTGTTGAAAAAAAGGGGCTTTCTTATTGGTTTAAATATTTTGTTAAAGCACATAATTTTATTAGGTTAAAGAGTAGTGAAACAATCTACTGTGAAGTTGATCAGGTTTTTGTGGACAAACTAATATATCAAATCAATAGCTTTACTTATGGGTACAAATTTTTTGATGTTGGGTACGCAAATTATTACTGATGTACATCCACGTGCTATTGCAGGTCTTGAGCGAAGAATTACCAACAACACGAAAGGTTAAACAGCTAAATCTTATGGTGTGTGATAAGTCGCTTTCTAGCATGTCAACTGGTGCTGGTTTTGTGGCAAGGCTAATGAGTCAAGACATATCAGTGCTTATATGTTACTTGTTTGCAAAAGGAGCAGTCAGGAAAGAAGCCACTACATTTCTCTATACCTATGATCTTAAATCAATTGAACTGTTTTTTTACTCCTAAATATTCCGTTATGAAAAGATACCTGTCTCTTTTATTTGTTTGCATGGTGGCGAATGCAAAATCACAGGAGAGCTTAAAAGTCCCTGATATCCCCTTTATATTTAGGTACAATGAAAGTACAAAGCTTTCAGCACAAAGAATTAACGATACATTGTTTGCTAACGTGGTTAAGCAGGGTGCAAATTTTTATATTAGCCTTCTTGATGAAAGTCAGAAGATATTGTGTTCCTGCCTTTTTAAGCCATCGGGAAAGCAGGACGAACTTCAAACAATAACGGCAGATACCACTGCCAGCCGCGAAAGGAAAATGATAAAGGGAAGAATGGTGATAAAATGGCTAACTCCTGTTGGGGAAAACTGCATTGTGCCATATCGTAAGGCGTTTCAATAAACGAAGAGTAAGTACTTTGAAGTAGGAGTTTATAATGGATTATTATGTGCTATATTGAAATGATTATACGATCATGCATGCAAGTGTAACATTTTCATACAGGCTATTTTTCTTTACCGTTTTGTTTGCCGAAGCAATCAGCTCGGAGGGGTTTGGACAGGTGAAAGAAAATGTACAGCCTCCAACGCTTGGAGTACAGGTGACTTTTAATGATTTTAAACATATAGACAAGGCTCACACTTTCAGCGGATTGAGTAATCTTAAAACAGGGATTTCTGTAAATTATCTGCAGGGGTTCAACTCCACATCAGACATAGTTGCAACAGTTGCCGGCTCAATTATTGACTTTACATCCCAAAAACAGGTAAGCTATGGGCAAGGCAATAAGAGTCTGCTGTTAGAAACAGATGTATCTGTCAGGCATAAATTCTTTTCCCATCGTTTTATTTTTCCTTTCGTGCAAGTCGGGGCAGGAGCATCAGTATATAAGCAATACTGGGGTGCTTTCGTTCCAGTAGGCGCAGGCGTTCAGGTAGATGTTTCAAAGCGAACCTTTCTTCTGTTAAATGCACAATACAGGCTGCCTCTTTCAATAACCCAGGATCATCATCTTTTTTACAGTCTTGGTATTGCCGGCGTGATTGGTAAATCGAAACAGCCAAAGAAAGCTCTCGACCGTATTGCTGCCTTATTGCGCGATACGCCAAAGGATGCCGATGGTGACGGAATTGTAGATAGCCTGGATAAATGTGTAACAATTCCTGGTGTAGTAGCATATAGCGGCTGCCCGGTGCCGGATACAGATGGAGATGGTATAACAGACGATAAGGATAGTTGTGTTACTACACCGGGAGTATTAAAGTACTATGGTTGCCCTGTTCCTGACAGGGACGGTGATAATGTAAACGATGAGGTGGATGAATGCCCGGATATACCAGGGGTGGCCGCTTATAAGGGCTGTCCGGTAATTGAAGAAACAGTAGGTGAAAAAATGCGTGCTGCTGCAAAAAAGATATTTTTTGTAACAGGAAGCTATGAATTGAAATTCTCTTCTTATGAAGTGCTGGATAGTGTGGTGCAGTTATTACAACAGAATGATCGCATAAAGATAGATATTGAAGGTCATACAGATAACACAGGTTTGGAGATAGCGAACCAGTTGCTAAGCGAAAGAAGGGCCGGGGCAGTAAAAGACTATTTAATCTCCAAAGGAATTCAATCCTTGCGCTTACGCTCTTTCGGGTATGGTCAGCGTAAGCCAATAGCCGACAATACCAATGATGCAGGCAGGGCAATTAACAGGAGAGTAGAAATAAAAATCAGAAAAGAATAGTTTGAGAGAGTACTCAGGATTAGATTATTATTTTAGTTGCATATAGTTGGGCTATTCAATATAGATTACACGGGTTGAACGCAAAAGTAAAGTGGTAAATGTGAATTTCTCTTTTGAACTGGTCAATAATTGATCAGCCGTATGGCACACTGTAGTATTTAGTCTTGTTTCTCTATATTGAGGATAACAAATAACCGGATACAGCGAAGAATCTATTGTAAGTCGTGCCAGCAGAGGGGTTAATAACATTTTCTTCTTTGATAAAAGAGAGAAATCAAGTGTAGTGGTATTATTCTTAGCAACGCTTTTAGTCAGATTATCAATAGTTCCATATCGTTCAAATCTATTAAGTCTTTTTATATTTCTTTCGGCTTGCTTATCATTGTAATAACTTATAGATATCATTTGTTGATTTTGAGTCTGGTTTTGAATGTAAAAATGTGTACAGCCACCACTGTTCATAAATACCATTAATAAATTGTCTATTCCAACCTTCTCCTCCAATCATCCAGTTTCTCTTTGTTATCTGACAATCCGCATTTCTGTAAAAAAACAAAAGAAATAAGTATTAATAGAATTGTTTTTTTGTAAAAAAGAGTTTATTTATCTCTTTCCAAATGAATCTGAAAGCCGATTCCAAACTGCAATTTGCTGTTATTGCCGGAAAAGCCCACAGCTTTTGTTGTGTTATAAGCAATAATGAATTCTAAGCCAACCGAAGAGTTAAAATATATAACAGGGCCACCCGAAAATGAAAAGGTATTCAGATGTTGTCCCTTCTCCTGTCCCTTTCCCGTAATGCTTCCATAAGCATAGCCAGATTCCGCAAATAGATTAATTATATTTTCCTCATTAAGAAAATAATATCTTATGAATGGACCAATATTAATAATGGTATTGGTGCTTCCAACATTATTACTCACATAGGTAAGCGATGGATTAAGCCCGGCCGCAAATTTATCCCAAAGAAAATAACCTACTAATGGGGTGATTTGAAAACTTGTTCGCTTAGACTGTGCAGCAGACCTGCTTGAGCTTTGCAATTGAGAAAAAGCTGCATTTCCTCCTACCAGCCAGTTTTCTTTTGTTATCTGGCAATCCGCGATATTATAAAAAGCAGAAGTAATAAAAAGCAATAAAATTATTTTTTTCATTTTGATTATTTATGTTTTAAAATAATTCAATCCGGTAAGCTGCCTTACTTACCGGATTGAATGATAAACTTCAAAAGGCTGCTATTTATCTATAAATGACCAATCGTTGCATTTCATAAATGTCTCCTTTGGTGATTTGAACGAAATAAATTCCCGGTATCAAACCCGATACATCTAATTGCATGCTGGCTGTGCCTGCGCCGGATTTTTGCTGTTTCTTTAAGATGCCGTTTATATCCATGATGGATACCTGCATGATTCCTTCTTTGCCAATCGTAGTTTTGAATAAAGTACTTTTTGAGTTTTGCGAAATAGTAACCATACCCGATGCAGGGTTGGGCGCTATCGTGAACTGGTCGCCCGTTACGATATTATTTTGTGGTGGAAGGGGGTTGCAGGTAATGGCTTTAAACTTGTAGGTTACCTCGCCGCTGCCACATCCATTACCATAAGCAAGTTTGAAGGCTGCCCAGTGACCCGCGTTGTGTATCCAGAAATTCAGATCATTATAGGAGTCGGAAAACCAGGTAACAGACGCGCCGGAAGATTGGTCGGTTTTGCTCCACACAATGGAGGTAGCGCCTATTATATTGATATCAGTCCTGCCGCCGTAGCCTTTACATATTTCATTGGGAATGGGCGGATTGCCCCACGGAAGGGTAAGCATCAGGGGATAAGTGACCCCATATTCTGTGTGATAAACCGGTGTGCCATTAAACGAAGGGGGCCCAACATCTATGGTCTCGCTTACCACAACAGGCGTGGAACTACACGGAACGGAGATGGAGGCAGAAAGGGCTACAACCCCGTTTCCCGTTTTGGTAACCGCTACCTGTCCCCCGTTAGGCGCAAGGCTGACAACACCCGAAGGCGTGGCTGACCATACAACGGTACTATTACATGGCAACCCGTTGAGTTGGAAGGAAGCGGAGCCGGAACATAAAAGATTGTTTCCAGCCATAGTAACAACAGGTGGGGTATAAGATACAACACTTGTATTGGTATTATAGGTATTGCCATTTGCTGTTATGGTAGCAGATATATTGGTTTGTACCGCGCCGCAAACGGGAGTTAATGATATGGAACCGTTTGTGCCTGTTGAGATAGTCTGAGGAGCAGGGCTGCCATTATAAAGCCAGTTGTTACTTGCCGATCCAAGATGCCAGGTGTAGTTGGTAATGCCGGTAGTGCCATAAACATTGGTAACGGTGAACGTTTGTGCTGTGTTAGTGCCACATCCAAAGGTTTTTGAAGCAGGCAGCGTGAATGTTACAGGAGGAGGCGTTTCCTCAATTGTTATTTTTCTTATTAGAATTGTTTGGGTTGATGACATTCCAGTTTGTGGAATTGCGGCAATTACTAAATATATCTCATAAGATGTCAGGGGGGTATAGTTGAATACATAATCAGTGAAGGTTGTACTATTTATTTGTAGGCTCTGTTTTAGCCCCCCGGAACCACTCGCGTCAATAATACCTGTTCCGTTACATGTAGTATTACCACCATTTCCTCCGTTATTTAAATCAAGCCTGAGCAACGCGTTAGGATCAGTTGATATTGTTTTGATAAGTGAAGCGTTCAAAGTAATTTTATAAGAATAATCTTTCTTAAAGTTTACAGTGATTGCATATGCGGTTCCTTGATTCAGTGATGCATTTACAACTTTAGTATCTAAGTTAACTGACTTATTAACATTGTCATAGGTAGGTTGCCCAATGGCTGTTAGATGGGCAATAGTATTATTTGTTCCATTAATAGTTACCGGCACATTTATTGATGAAGCAAATATATTGCAACCTGAAGCGCCTGTCCATGTTTGATAATTGATGATGGTTTGTGAAAAACTTATTGCACTGAAAATATTGAGCAGTATTAATAAGCAAAGCCGCAATGTGATGATCTTTTTCATAAAAATTATTGTAGTTGATGAGTATTTTACTTGTCTCTTTCTAAATGAATCTGAAAGCCCATACCAAACTTTATTTCATTATTAGCTCCTGAACGCCCCACAGCTTTTGTTGTGTTATAAGCAACAATGAATTCCAGGCCCACAGAAGAATTGAAATATATAACGGGGCCTCCCGAAAATGAAAAGGTATTCAGATGTTGTCCGCTTCCTTGTCCCTTTCCCGTAATCCTCCCATAAGTATAGCTCGATCCGGCAAACAGGTTAACGATATTTCCTTCATCAAGAAAATAATATCTTACAAATGGGCCAATATTAATAGTGGTACTGGTACTTAAAACATTATTATTCGCATGCGTAAGCGACGGATTAAGCCCGGCTGCAAATTTATCCCATAGAAAATAACCTGCTAACGGAGCGATTTGAAAATCTGTTTGCTTGTACTGAAGGGAAGCTGTACTTGAATTTTGAAAGGTTGAAAAAGTTGCATTTCCTCCTACCATCCAATTTCCTTTTGTTATCTGGCAATCCGCGATATTATAAAAAGAAGAAGCAATAAAAAGTAATAAGATTGCTTTTTTCATTTTGATTATTTATATTTTAAAAGATAAAATCAAAAGCCAGGATTTAGAGTATACGGCGGGCTTATGTCACTCGCAGATTTTGTAAATTTTATTTTCATAATTTTAATTTGTTGATAATCTTTTACAAATTCTTCCGCTATCTGAAGTCTCCTGACTTCGGATGCCGTATGTTCTCCCGGGACTTCGTCCCGGAAAATAGTACTTCCAGAGTAATTACAAATCACATTACGGAAGAGTGTGTGTTCCGTACTGTACCGATCTGCACGAATGTGAATACCGTTACAAACTAATGATTTATTTGGCTCTTATAATCTTCTTGTTTATAATAATGCCATTGGTATTGATTGAAATAAAATAGGTACCAGATGGATAGTTAGATAAGTCAAATTCCAGTCGCGTACCACTGCCTTTTACCCGCTGAACAACTTTGCCGTTTACATCCAGCACCTGTATAGTAGCGTTATCTATGGCTTTGCTGAAAGTAATATAAAATTTACCCGTTGTCGGGTTTGGATATAAGGCATCCACTTCTTCAAAGCCTGCGCTGGCAGCTTCCTCCTGTTTGGCCAACTCCGGGTTGGCAATGCGGTTGCTGCCGTTGTTACAATAGTACTCTCTTTTAATACGATTACCGGCGGCATCGTAGGTCATAAGTAAGCCGCAACTGCCTGAGGGAATTTCCTGGGCAGTTACCTGCAGAGAGAAAAGAAGAAACAGAGGAATTAATATTTTAGTTGGCATAGTTTAAAAAATTATTGATAAACAATAGTAAAATTTGTTTGGATCAGCGTATCTAAAGTAAGCGTGTACTTTTTTAAGATATTATTTTTTATATATATGGAATCACAATTATAAAAATCGCCGTGGTTAAACCTGTTGACATCTACCCAATATATTTCCATCGGTCGTTCATTACTTAAATTACTCTCAATAGATGTGTTAAACGGGCGATAATGAATAACTGTATCTTTTGCCAATGTTTCTCCTGTTAAAAGGCATTTGCCTTGGTAGGTAGCTTTTTCTGACAAAATGATATCGTGGCCTGATAAGTTTTTAAGAACGATAATAAAATGCCCTTTTTCCTTTTGACACGTACCAGACAGAAAAAATGTACAGATCAGTAAAAGAAAGACACCTTTCATAAGAAATATTTAAAAGTTATTAGAATTATAAAGCCCCACCCAAACAGGGCCGCCTAATGAAAAAAACAACCAGCCTGCATAATCCTGCCACTTCGGTGATATCTTAAGCCTATTAAGGTCTTCTACCTGAGCCGCATTTTGAAAATCGACATATTGAAGGGGAGTATTTGTTCCATTAAGATCAAATGGATTCCTTTTAAAGTCCCACCCCTTATTATCTAAAGGATCGGTATTTGTTAACTCCCGTACACCAAATTCATCAACATCATTTTGAAACCCCGGAACCTTTTTGTTGAAGTACAAAAATGCCCTTACATTAGCATCCTGTTCTACCGGATGATAGTCATGTGTATCTTCTTCTGAGCGAAGGCTGGGGATTCCAACCCTGGGGTAATAAGCCCAGCCCATGCTTTGGCTTTGTAGATAATGCCCGTACTCATGCTGAAACAACGGGTTGTTAGGATCAGCCCGTATGGAATTATCACCTATAATGAAACTGCCCTGAGTTACACCGCCCCAACCTCCATCCCTTGTTCTAACTACTGTTGACCCATATTTGTAAGTAACAGACTCAACACCACCTTTTAATCCGAAAGTATTATAAGCATGAGAGGTAAGCAAACCACCTATACTTTGCGGCAGTTGCCATGTACCTCTTGAAAGAAGCTCCCAAACTTGTCCGGCAAAAGTTTTGTTTTTGTCGGTCACAAATAAACCACCCCATATTTGAAGATCGTTTTTTGCTCTTATAAAAGCTTCGTTCCATCCACCTGAAAATAAGCCTATAATCCATGAATCTATTACAAAAAAGTGTCCGCTTGGATCATTGTACTTCATCGGGTTATTCATCGCATAAGTGTACCTGTTAAAATTCATCGGATTGTCAGGTTTTTGTACAAATCTATCCGGGCTCAGCATTCTTCCCACTATCGCATCATACAACCTTGCATTCATGTTTATTAGGCTGAATTCCTTGGCGTGCTCGTGCCCGGTATATCCACGGTTCAATAATAAAGCAGGATCTGAACCGATAGCATATAAGGTAAGGTTAGCCGGATTTCTCATCCTTCCCCAGGCATCGTAGCTGTATTCAGCCTGCAGGGCTTTACTTGCATTCGTGATATGGGTAATACTACCGAGATGATCGCGGTTAATGTACAGTAAACGGGGGGTGCCATTGTTGTTTTCCAGCGCTACTGTAGCGGTGTAGGGTGAGCCATCGAGATAGAATATGGTTTTAGTTGTGCTGCCCTGTACTGTTTTCTCATATTGTCCGCCGTTAAAATAATATCGTGTGTAAGTAGTACTCCCAGAGGTTTTAAGTTCCTGCTTTACCCGTTTATAATCCTCATCATAAGTAAAATCAAGTGTATAATTTCCTTCTGTTAATTGCTTTGGCCGGGCAAAGGAAGTATAGGTTACTTCCTGCAATGCAGTCGGCACGGTATTTCCTGATGTTACTGTTACGCTACTCATGGCATAAGGCTTTCCGCTGGTATTATACTTGTAGGTACCTACATCTGACTTGCTTGTTATATTGCCCGTTGCATTGTTGTACGTAATTGTTTTGGTTGCGGCAGATGTTCCGTAGTTTAGCAGCCGATCTAAGTTATCGTAGGTGAAGTTCTCTACCAAACCCCGTGTTTCATCCTTCCGGGATGTAATGTGACTTTTTAGGTTATTTACCGTATAGGTGATATTTTGTACCGCTGTGCTGCCGTTCATGCTTTTAATACCGGTGAGCAGCCCGTAGGTATTAAAGGTATTGGTTTGCAGCAGTCCATTACCCAATGCTGTTTCCTGCACCTGCCCGAAAACAGTCATTTTATTGATGGTTTTTAATACTATATTGTTCACATCCGTGAGCTTATTGAGGTATCCATAAGTATTGTATAAATAATTGATAGTATAAGCCATTGGTGAATGTACGGTTTTGGTAAGCCTGCCGTTGGTATAAGTGTAATCTACCTGGTAGGTTTCTGATCCTACCGTTTCAATTGTTTTGGTCACTCTTCCTAAAGCATCGTAGGTAAAGGATTTAGAAGATCCATTGTTATTGGTTATGGTAGCCAGCCTCTTATCGGTATCATAAGCGTAAGTGCTGCTAAATTCTACCGTTGATTTTGTAATAAGCCTGTTAAAACTGTCAAACGTTAAATTGACAGATTTGGCATTGGCATCCGTTATTTTATTACGATTGCCTGCGGCATCATAAGTATAACTTACCGTACCTGCGCTTGGATCCACAATCTGGGTCTTTCTACCAAAGGCATCATAGCTGAAAGAGGTTGTGGCGCCCCCGGGCGCAGTAGTGGAAGACGGCTGACCGTCTGGTTTATAGGTATAGCTTATTGTTCCGGCAGTATTTGTTATGGAAGTGAGCAGGCCTGTGGCATCAGTTGTTTTGATCGTTACCACGCCGTTTTTTGATTGTGTGACACTTGTGCCGCTATAGGAAATGGTAGTTGCAGCACCGGCAGCTTCAGTAATACCGGTAATCCTGTCGTAAACATCAAAAGTACTTACATTCCACAGAGGAGACCCCGTTTTGTATGGTAGGGAAGTCTTTATCATTCTTCCCTGGGCATCATACACATGATCCGTCAATACTTCCGCTCCATCAAAGCCTACTACACTGTTTCTTACCTTTCTGTTCAGGGCATCATAGTATATCCGGGCGGTGGGCATTCCGGTAAATTCCTCTTTTAGACTATACAACCGGTCGCTGCCGGCAGTCAGCCATTCATAGGTTATGTTTTTAACTGTGCCATCGGGGTTGGTAGCTTTTTTCCGCCGCTGCCATCCGTCATATTCATACGTAGTGGTGTTGTTCTTGAAATCCTTTTCCGAAGTGAGTGTAGCGGTGGTGCTGGCATATACATAGTTTGTAGCCTGAGAAAGTTGATTTATTTTCTTGGTCATAAACCTTCCCGCAGCATCATATTGATATTGGGTGGTTAGCCAGGCCGTAGCGCTATAGGATTTCACCTGCTGTTGTGTGAGGTTACCAAAGGCATCGTATGTAAACCCCTCGGTAGATACTGTATTGTTATTGTATTTGGTAATTTTTGTTTCGAGTCGGTACTGCGCAGTATACGTATAGTTGTCTTTTAGGGTAACCGAAGCGCCACCCCTTTCCTTTACAACGGTTTTTGTATTTACTACTCCCAGCACATACGGCCCGGTCAAGCTATTGGTAACGGTATTGGTGGTCGTGGTTTTCAGCCCGCCACCGTAATCATTCACTTCCGAAGTCATATTTCCATAGCTGTCATAACCATACGTATTCGTAAGCGTTGTGCCTTTCAGCAGGTCATTGACTATCTTTTTTGTTACCCATATTTGGGCTATCCGTATAGGTGATATAGAAAAGTTATAAGTATAGTTCACTGTTGCAGCGGGTGATTCTTCTTTAGTCAGGATCCCATAGCGCAGCGGGTCGTGAGTCTGCGTGAGAGTTTGTCCCTTTAGCTCATTGGTAGTATATACTTTCTCAAAACCGGTAAAGCCCAATCCCTGCAGATGTATCATAGCATTGCTATAGCGATGACTGGTACCGCTGATCTGGACATCTTTCAGCCACTGCTCCTTTTGGGTCACTACCGCTATGGGACCCTGGTAGTTCAGGTAAGGAAATGTTGCTCCGTAGCCGTGGGTGTACCAGTCGCTGCTGCCGCCATACTGGCTGATGCCTTCATTGATAAGCCGGTAGTCAGTTTTTGAAATCACTCCCAGGCTGTTGATCATCCCCGTCGCCAGTCGCTGGATACCATCGTTACGGGTGAACGCCAGCTTATCCACCTGTCCGTTGTTGAGGCTCAGCAGTTGGCTGTGATAGTTTTCACCGCCTACGTGGGAAGGCACTACGTAATTACCTCCGGAAACATAGGCATAGGCGGCATAGCTCGTGCTGATTGACCCGTTATTGACAAGGTACGCTTTGATACTGCCGCTGAGGTTGGAAATTACATCGGTTACATTGTCCCTGTTCACATCCTGCAAAATGATCTTTTCATTTTGCTCAAGATTTTTGAAAGTAATGGTCTTTTTATCTAAAACGCCATTTCCTTTACTGTAAAACGCGGACCAGGTGTTGCCATTATCAATATATTCCGAGCGGGTTACCGTAACGGTGGTGCCGTGGTTCGGACAGGTGTATTCCCAGGTACCGGTGCTGTAGTTATAATTGTAGTTCAGGTAACTGTAGCACTCATAGCAATAGTTAGATGGGGGCATATACACATAGCATACGCTGCAATAATCGTAACTGTAAGTTCCTTCATGCCCGTTGCTGCAATACCGCGGTGCATATACGGGCAGGGTAACATAGGTGTAATAGTAATACGATTCGCGGGGTGAGATCAGTATGTCCAGCAGTCCATCGCCGTTCAGGTCGCCAATAGCCAGTTGCCTGTATTTTACATCAGCTTTTTTCAGGTTGCTGTTGCTGATCATGAGCCGTCTTGTATACGTAGTGCCTGAGATGTCAAAAGTATATACATCCGTTCCGTTATCATGTATGTGCATGATATCTGTTTTCCCATCTCCGTCTACATCCACCGGAAAAAGAATATCGTCATTCACCCCACTTGGTACAGCATAGTCAATTTTAAAGTTCAGCCCGGTGCTTTCATGCCGCTTTACACCCGATTCCAGGTCGAAAATATAGGTTTTGGAAACGTATGATGAACTGCCAAATGGATTGTGACAAGATACTGCCAGCATTTCCATTTTGCCATCACCATTAAAGTCGCCGGAGTAAAAATACTTGGGATGAACAGTCTTAGGCATAAAAACCATGTATTGTATCAGATTTCCCAGGTCAAAAGTGTAGGTATTGCTTAGCGTTAATCCATAATAAAGGTTGGACTTATATACTTTGAACTCTACCCGGTCGAGATTACCGTTTTTGTAGTTGTTGATCTTAATTACTTCTTCTTTCGATTCTCCATCAATATTTGCTGAAAACATAGTTACAAAACCGGTACCGGTGATAACGGAATTAGGTATTGACATGCCCGTGGCTAAGTCCTGGTAGACCAGTAGCTCCTGGTTTGTAGCAAAGAGGTTCACATATTCATATCCCTGATAACTGTAAGGATTCAGATTGGGATAGGAGATCAGTCCGTCATTATCCGTGCCATAGTCAAATTTACCTTTTGAGACTTTTAAATTGGGAACGGTAACGTTGGAAAACCAACTCGTTAACTGCGTTGTTGTTTTAACCAATTGCGCCGTGGTAGAGCCATCGCCATAATAAAATTGAAGTGGGTTAAGACTTCCGGCGGAACTGCTGCAATCTATTTTCTGGAGCAAAGCGGTATTGTTGGCATACTGGTAAGTAAAAGAATAGGTGCGCAGTGCAGTGCCTGATGATTTGCATACTATGGTGCTCAGCAGCCAGTCTTTCACAAAGGTCTGACCTGCGCTATATGTCGTATTTATGTCTGTACGGGTAGCATAAGTAAAATCAATAGATGCATAGTGAGGAAGCGTGTTGGTTCCTCCGTATTCAATTTTGGAGATATAATATTGCCCGTTCCTTAGAGTGTACTTATACTCGACCCTGTTTTCATGGATATCCACGATCCGGGTAAGCGGGTAATATAATTGCTGTGTAGTATTGGATTCATAACCGAAAATAGCACCGTTACCGTTTGGATAAAAAACAGTGAAATATTTGATATTGTTCCCGTTGAGGAAGGCAACTGCTTTAATATTGCCCTGCTCCGACTGGTATTCGATCTGTGTGCTGTTTTCCGACAGTTTTACCAGCTTCATACCATCGAGCACAAACTGTCCTGCTTTGCTGAACTTAAGCGGCTCGGTTTTAGCATTGTAGTAAATATTGGTGCTTACCTCCTGTATGAGGGAAAGACCACTTACATTCCAGCCAAAACCCATAAAACCACTGCTTCCCTGGCTGGAGTAAACCAGGCTTGCCGATACCGGCAGGGTTGTCTTGCCTGGTACCGCCTGCAAAGGCACTACGTAGTTCAATGCCCCCGTGGCAGACACACTCTCCTGTATGGGTATTTCCCCCACATTTTTGTTCCTGTCGGGCTCGAAGGAGGTAGGGATATGAGGCTGAATAGCCATAAGGCCCATTTGCCCGGAGGGTTGTGTTCCTAATGCGGGCTTCCCGGTCACCGATTTATCATAAGAGATAGTTGATACAGGAATGTACCGCGGGGCTGTATCATACTGGTAATAATAATACGTTGTATCTATGGGGATTTTCTGATCTGAAGTATCCTGACTCAACACGGGCAACATAAAAGTAAAGCTGACCAAAGCCGTAGCTGACCAACCTTTTAAAGAATACTTACGGACGTGGGGGGTAAAAATTGCTTTCATGTCCTGAATAATATGACTTAGAAGTAATTTGTTTGAGTTATGATCCGTACCAGGATGCAGACATCAATTGTCTGCCGGCGCAGGTGTGTAAATGGGCATAAGCATGGTATAGGATGAAAAATTCATCTCTAATACCAGTTTCCTTAAATCCATTGATTTATTGTGAACTACTATTACTAAGAAGAATTGGTAACTGCAAGACAATCTGAAGATGTGCTTTTAACGAGCGCTAGAATTTTGCCCGGTTTGGTGGTTAAACCGCAGACTAATTTCAAGTTGTTTAGGTAGGCCAACATATAAGGAAAGGTTTATGGTGGCTGGCAACATTTTGACCAGAACAAACCTGCCAGTGGGATTTGAACTGGTTGTTTGTCATATGAGTACGTTTATGCAAAAAAACAAAATACTAATGCAGAGAATTAAAACTTGCTTTTAGATATATACTCGCCGGGATGAAAATAATAAATGTTTTTATTTTCTAAAAGGCACCAGGTGAGGATAAGGTATCCAGAAAACGAACAATAAACCGATGAATTATCCCCCGTGTTTTAAAAACACGCCTATGTAAACAAATTTAAATATGGAAAAATAAATAATAGAGGTATATACGTAAGTCCTGTTATTAAATAATTATACAGACTATGTCACCATTCATATTACGTTGCAATTTTTATGTATAATAATATTAATGACAGTTTACTGATTGAATAAACACATAACAACAGCGTTAGAATAATATAGCAAAAAACTTCTTTTGGAAATATTTTTTCTTCTTTCTGAACAATTTTATTTTACTTAAAGACAGCTCTTAAAGATAAATATACACGAGTATCCTATTTTGTCTATAGCTGTATACTGGATTAACAGGTATACTTTTCGGCTTTATTTTTCCCATGTAGGAATTTCTCACCTTTTCCGGCTCCCGCAGTCTCCACTTTTGTTGCCCAATAGAAACAAAGTGGATATGCTTCAACATCTCAAAAATATAGATACTGCCTTTAAACATGTACGGCTTTTTAGCGCGGTGCTGATTATTTCCTGCACCCTACTTTGCGGGTATTGTATTTATTACTGCTTACAGAAGATATCTGATGCCGGACAAAAGGTCTATGTGATAACAACAGACGGCAAAGCAATCCAGGCAGAATTTTCCACCCGCAAGGACAATATACCGGTAGAAGCAAAAGATCATATCATCACATTTCATCGGTATTTCTTTTCTTTCTCCCCCGATGAAAAAGCCATTGAAAACAACATAAAAAAAGCACTATACCTAGCAGACGAATCGGCAAAGCAACAATACGATGCACTTAAAGAGAAAGGATACTACAATAGCGTTGTGAGCGGAAATGTCAGCCAGACCATCAGTTGCGACAGCATTTCACTCAATACCAGCACCTATCCTTACTATTTCCGTTTTTTTGGAAAGCAACAGATCATTCGTTCCAGTGTTGCTATAACCCGCAATCTTGTTACAGAAGGGTATCTGCGTGAGCTCAATGAACGAACAGAGAACAATTCTCACGCTTTCCTGATCGAAAAATGGTTTACTGTTGATAACGCTATTCTTTCCACCTCAAAACGATGATACCTATGCCTTCGAAAACAAAATCAAGTAGGCCAAGACTTTCCACCCCTCTATCCCGGAAAATACAGATGTTGCAACAACGTTGTGCAGATATTTTGAATCAAAAGACCAGGAACTGGAGCCGGCGGCAACAAAAGTATTTCCTCTTCATTGTTTGTATGGTTATGGGGGGAGTATGTACGCTTTCGCTTTTGGGAGCTTTATCTATTAATTATGTTGATACTCAGCGAAGCAGGCCCTTCACAACAGTTTTTCCTGCCACCCGGCCGCCGGTAACATGGAGAGGAATTCCAAAAACCGCTTCTCCGGCAGACACGCTCATCTTTCTCCAGTTCCGCAAAGCGCTCGACAGTATGCTACAAACACCAGAAGGCAGAATAGCGTACCGAACGTTTTTGCAACAACACCCCGGCTTTCTTGACAGTCTTGCAAATGCTGAGAAGCTACTCAAACAAGCTATTTCTCATTAAAACCGATCAAATATGGATGCAAATTTCATCGAAGAACGCAAACGAAAATTACGACTGATGTTACCAGTCATTGTTCTTCCGTTTATCACTCTTTTATTTTATTTACTTGGTGGAGGTAAGGGAACTACTAAGACCGATGTACCGCACAACGCGCTCAGCTTTACCCTGCCGACTCTATTGGATGATACCAAACCTATGGATAAACTGAGCCTTTACCAGCAAGCCGAAGAGGACTCCATAAACCGGCTGAGAGCCGCGCAGTATGATCCTTTTGCGAAGTGGATGCCCAAAGAGGATTCTTCAGTCCTGTCTGAAGATAGTGAAGGAGATTTATGGAGACAAAGTCCCTATACGTCTCGGTACTTCAGTTCCGGATCAACTACACCGGCATCGGAAAGACCTACGACCGAACAATTGGAACAAAGAATGGCTGAACTCCAAAAACTGATAGAGACACCTGATTCATCTAAAGTAATTGAGGAACCGGGAAAAAGCGATAATTCCCCGAATCCTGACCCGGAGTTGCAGCGACTGGAAACCATGATGCAAAACCTCGCGGGAACCCAGGACGCCCAACAGGATGCAGTATTAGCCCAGGCAGATAATGTGTTGGAAAAAATACTGGATGTTCAACATCCATCCAGAGTAATGGAGAGACTGAGAAAAGAATCCGAACAGAATAAACGGAATGTCTACGCTGTTAGCACTAAACCGGAAGATGAAGTGAGTGACATTATAGAAATTCCAGCTAACGCCGGAACATTACCGAGGGCAATTGACTATTCGCAGGCTCAGTTCTATGATGATGAGCCCGAACCGGATACAGACTCCCCAAATGCGCTCGCTGCCGTAGTGCACGAGGACCAAACATTACTATCCGGCGCTACAATAAAATTGAGACTGGAACAGAACGCCTATGTGCAGGGGTACCTAATTCCAAAGGGAAGTTTTGTATATGGCGCATGCACACTCAACGGAGAAAGGCTATTGGTTGATATCAGCTCAATCCGCTATGGGAATTCCATATTCCCTGTATCGCTTGCGGCCTATGATATGGATGGTCTTGCAGGCTTGCGCATTCCGGGCAGTATCAACCGGGATGCTTCTAAGGAAGGGACAGAACAAATGATGCAGGCACTTAGTCTTGGTTCGCTCAATCCCTCCCTCGGCGCTCAGGCTACTTCAGCGGGTATAGATATCGCCAAAAACCTTTTATCCCGCAAAGTAAAGCTGGTCAAAATTTTCGTGAAGGCGGGGTACCCCTTGTTGCTCGCAAATCCGTCCGCCCGCTGATTCATTCATCTAAAAATTATATCATTTATGCACTCTATCATTCACAAACTATATATACTGGCATCAGCAATTTGCTTTTCAATACCGGCGTTTACCCAGCAAGTGCCTACCGTACCGTATCAAAGTATTCCGGCATTATCATTGGAAGTTTCTACCCGGCAAACAAGCGTTATCATATTTCCGACAGCGATCAAAAGCATTGACAGGGGTAATGGAAATATTATTACCAAAACCGTTAAGGAAATCGGCAATGTGCTGAAGGTGAAAGCTGCAACGGATTCATTTCAATGTACAAATATGCATGTTTTTACAGCAGATGGAAATATCTATTCCTTTGAAGTAAGCTATCGAATAAGTCCTGCTTACCTCACTCTTGATCTGACCGGGCGACAACAGCCATACTCAGGTTACGGGCGGTTCTCCTCTGCCCGACTTAATGAAGCACAGATAGAATCTTACGCAGAACTTATCAGCCAATTTGCGCCAGTTCATCACAGACCACACTCGAAATGGAAAGGACTTACGCGGATTGAGTCAACAGGTATTTACCAGAGTAAAGGCATACTGTTCTTCCAGTTCCGCTTGTTAAATGCATCGGCAGTCCCCTATGAAATTGACTTTGCCAGATCTTATGTACGTGACAAAAAAAGACCCAAACGCAGTTCTATTACGGAAAAAGAAATCACTCCGGTTCATCAAAAATATACTCCATCAGAAGTAGCGCCTTGCCATATATCGGTAATACTCCTTGCTTTTGACAGGTTTACCATTGCAGACAATAAGTATTTTATTGTAGAAGTCTTTGAAAAAAACGGCGACCGGTATCTCTCCTGTAAGCTGAAAGGAAGAGACATACTCAAGGCACTCTCCCCCACTTTGTCTGAATCGAATATCCGGAGCCTGCCACAGCCATAGAATTATTGTATATAAAACGTTTTAATCATGCAACAACAATCAGCACTTAAAAACAGAGTCGCCAGAGACCTGGCTTCATGGAAACGCATTGAGGAAAATCTTGTTGAGCGATACGGGAGAAAAGTTCTATATGATCGTGATTTCCTTAAAGCTAAGAGGGATATCTATCGCTATATCCGCAGAAAATATAATCGCTCTGCACTTAACCTTTATGAAAGGACAGAGCTAAAAGTGCTGCGGGGCCAGCACCGCCGGATGATGCGACAGCTATATCCAAACCCATTTGTACGCCTCACCCGCAATATGCTTGTTTTTGCAGGGAACGTTCTGCTGCTTCCCGCCAGAGTAGGGATATCGGCTTTAAAGACGGTATTTATGCTTCCTCAAACCAATGATGTGGGGTATAAAGCCGGGGTATTACCGTCCTCTTCAACACAGCAGAAGCCGGGGCAAACGCAAGGAAAGGATCAGCAGCCCATCTTAAGAACTATTCCATTAGAGAAAAAAGGACAAGGACAATCAAAAGCCATTACCCGGAAGATGCCGGTAAGGTCAAGAGTCCATATGCCGGCCCGGCAAGCAAAGGGTGTCCGCCTGTGAACTTTTACTATCATTTACTAACAAAACGTATATGTTATGGAACAGCCTATTGTAATTGAAAACAGCGAAGTACTTAAGAAAAGAATTGCAGCCGCAGGCTTCGGCAATCGTTTCGACAAAGAAATTGACAGTGCGCTCGCAGCCGGTAAAACAGAAATACGCCCCTTCACTTCAGAAGTGATTGAAAACAAACGAATGGACTTTGAACCCGAAATTAAAATAAAGGACGGTAAGGGATATTTTAATGGTTTTAAAGGTACTCTACATAATGAGGATGGCACTACTGTGTCGCAATGGTTTAAAGCCAGTGATCGCATCAGTATGGACGAATCCCATATCCTGATGATGGATCAGAAGCATCCCAGAGCAATCCTTAAGACCTACTATGATGAAACCGGAGAAAAATTTAATCAGTGGCTACAGCTCGACTTTACAAAGAAAACGGAAAACGGAAATTACCTTACTAAGCGCTACAACAACTTTGATCAGGTGTCGAAATTAAACGACTACGACTTTTTGGAGCTATCTACTGTTAAGCAAAAGGCAATAGCTGCCGCGTATATGTCTGAAGGCAAAGAAATTGAGCTCACTCCGGTTAACCAGGCAAATGCCAAAACGGTTTTTATGAGAGCCAATCCTGAAAGAAACACTTTCACATTCCTCAATAGCGATGGTATACTGTTGTCTCACGATCAGTTCAGAGTCCAGGAAGCTCGCGAACGGATTCACCCGGAGAGAAGCATCAGTCAGTCAACAGTGAGCTTTGTCAAAGGAGGAGAAAAGCTAACGGACGATAGAACATCGCAAGAAAATTCCAATCAGGTAAAAAAAAAGAATAGCCCGGAATCTGCCGAATCGTTAAGGTCGAACAAAAAGCAAAGGGTTGTACAGGATGGTGTGCTAAGAAAAGGTAAGTCAATATAAATGGGGAATAATGGGCGATAATATCTTTAACTATATACTTGAAATAACCGGACAGGATAACAGAATTCATTCTGATGTTAATGGAAAAACTGTCCCTTATATGGAATTCAAGGAAACAAATTATTTTTCTACACTTGGTGAAGCCGTTGAATCATTGCTGCTGACGGACATCAGGAAATTTGAAAGACAATCTGGTGAAACAGACAACGACAGATACTACGAACACGCCGCCATCAGAAAAATTGAAGATAAAGAGTCCCTACTTGAAATCATCCGGTTTTCTTTTGAGGATACACCGGAAGGTATCCCTGCAGCAGGCATCTATATGCGTTTTTGTGACAGTACAACAGAGAAATTTGAGCAGCTTGCAAACTACGACCTTTCAGGATTTTCCGCTTATTACCCTACATCATCCTTTCTACAGCTTGCTTCTTACACCTATGACAAGGGATTCAAGATTTATGTTGACGAGGATTTGACTGATCGGATAAACAACTTGGATTCCTACGAACAGTCTCTAATATATGATGATGTATGGAGTTTCAAGGTAGGTATAACAAGAAATCGTATAGACTTGCCCTCTTTACAGGAAATATGCAACTATCATTACCCCTCGTTGCAAGAGGCCTTCGTCCATCTGCTTGATACGGAAATCACAGACATGGATAGAGATATTGCTGAAGGATTAAATAAAAAGAGCTGGATAAAGGATGCCCATTTAAGAGAGAGAGGAACAATTAAATTGGTTGAATTGATAGCGGTCAGAGATGCCGCCAGTGGAGAAACCGTAGCTGAGCCCGGAATACATTTAAAATTTCACACATCCATAGCAGATATTGAAGGAGAAAGTGGAATAGGTTTAGCGCAGTTGGGTAATTACGGTCAAGACAATAAATATTTATTAGTAGCTAATTATTACAAAGACTTTAGTAAACTATTACCGCATCCGGGATACCTCTCTTTACTTGCCAGCGTAAATGCAGAAAAAACGCTGCGTCAACCACAAGGTGAACAAGTACCTTACCAACTGAGAATAACCTGGGTATCAACTCAAAACTTAAATGGGAGCATCAACTATCCCCAACAGCAGGTAACACAAATTGCCTGTACCTCCTTTGAAGAGGCTCTTTTCAGCATGAAAAAACTCGGTGAGCGTTCTTTCGATGAAAGGCGAGCTTTTGACCTACGCTCCCCATTCTATGTAAAACAAGCGGATATTATAGATGCCGAAAATAATACAACCGTTATAAGCAAATTTCATGTAGGGGAAGACAACAAGCAAATCCCGTCAGGTATATATATAAAGGTTAATGAAGGGTATGTTTCAGTAGAGATGCTGAAACTGCTCCGGACACATATAGGGGAAGATATACAATCGGAGACGGCACAGTTCCTTTTTACAAAGGGAGAAACACCGCAGTATTCCTCATACGACAAACCAAAACAAACACATCGTTCACAAAGAACGAGAATTCCACCGGATAGCAAGGGGCTAAGCCTGTAACACTTATTCGAATACGACATGAACGACTTTATTAAAACCGCTATGTTGTATAGTGAGCTGGGACTATCTGTAATTGCAACAGATGTACTTAAGCAGAGCGTGGTGAAATGGAAAGAATTTCAGAGTCATCCGGCTAACCCAGCACAGCTTACGCGGATGTTTCAACATCCAGCGGTACACGGTTTGGCTATAGTGACGGGAACGGTTAGCGATAACCTCGAGGTAATAGACATAGACTCCAAGTATGATCTCGATACGCTTTTACCGAAAAGGCTACTATCCGATATTGGGAACACACTTCCGGAATTAGTCGGAAAACTTGTGATAGTGCAATCGAGATCAGGAGGGATACATCTGTATTATCGTTGTGAGGAAGTAGAGTCGAATCAGCTACTGGCCAGGCGACCGACAACGGAAAAGGAAAAGCAGATACACCCAAAGGAAAAAATAAAGGTGCTGATCGAGACCAGAGGAATGGGTGGTTATGTCCTTGCTCCACCAAGCCCTGGCTACCAATTTTTGCAGCACGACTTTACCAAAATCCCAAACATTTCTCGGGAAGAACGGAACATCATATTGACTTCTGCCAGGAGCTTTAATCAGTATGTGGAGAAGAAAATGGAAAGACGAATGCGTAAGACACGCCCGGCCGGAGAACTAACTCCATTGGATGATTACAACCGGCGGGGAGATGTAATTGGCCTGCTTCAAAAGCATGGGTGGATAGTAGTACACCAAACAACAAAGAGAACATTCCTTAAACGACCCGGTGATACAGACAAACGTAGTTCCGGAAGTTTTAATCACGAGCTCAATTATTTCTCTGTTTTCAGTACCAGCACGGATTTTATTCCCAAAGCAGGATACCTACCCTATGCGGTGTATGCAATGCTGGAATGTGGTGGCGACTATGCACAAGCAATGAGACGGCTGTCAAAAGAGGGTTATGGATCAAGGTCTATCCAACAAAAATCGAAGTCTAATAGATACGGTGTATAAAAAAAAGAACGTGGTGTAATATGAAGACTCCTATAACTTATTACGGGGGAAAACAGAAGTTGGCTCCGGTTATTATAGAATTAATACCGCCACATAAACTGTATGCGGAACCATTTAGTGGTGGTGCTGCTGTGTTTTTTGCCAAAAAGCCATCGAAGGTAGAAATATTAAATGACCTGGATGGAGAGCTTATTAACTTCTACCGGGTGATCAAAAATCAGTTTGATGAGCTACTTGCTGAAATTAACGATACACTGCACAGCAGGAAGCTCCATAAACACGCATGGACCATCTACAGCACACCGGAATTATTCGACCCGGTAAAAAGGGCGTGGGCAGTATGGGTGCTTTCCTCACAAGGGTTTTCCGGCAAGCTGGATAATGTATGGGGATATGACATTACCACAGATAATACATCCAGAACAATCTATTTTAATAAGGCGTCATTTACCGAGTTATACAGCCGTAGACTTGAGAAGGTACAATTGGAAAATGCGGATGCATTGTACATCATCCAGTCAAGAGATAGCAAAGAATCCTTCTTTTATTGTGATCCTCCCTATTTCAATTCGAATATGGGTCATTATAAAGGATACACGAAAAAGAATTTTGAAGAGTTGTTACAGTTATTGTCAACCATTCAGGGAAAGTTCCTGCTGTCTTCCTATCCCTCAAAACTATTGGAAGAATATACAAAAAAACACCAATGGTCAACCCTGACATTTGAGCAATTGGTATCTGTTAATGTAAAAGCCGGGATAGATAAAAAGAAGATCGAGGTATTAACGGCTAACTATCAGCTTGAGCCACAGCATCAACCAATGCTTTTTTAAAACCATTTTAAATTATTATCTGATGAACAATACTATTCCAAATAAGGGAGAAGCAATTCGTGGCTACTATAGATTGTCAAAAGCATACTTTGCCACTGAAACGGATGTAGAAAGGTCAACTTTAATGGTAGGCGTATATTACGATGATGGTAGCACAGCCGGTGAGGTATCGGTAGAATGGGAAACTACCAGGGGGCAAAAAGTACCGGTATTAACTGCATACGATGATAGCTGGAAAACGCTCTCCAGGTTCGGCGATCTGATTAAAGAAATGGCAGAATGGAACAATAAGAATATAACCGAAGAACAATTCACACAACTACTCAATAAAAAAGGATTTACCGATCTAACTCCGTACCGACCCAAATTGACGCCTGTTAAGCATTCCCGAACCGTACGCTCATCCTACAATAAGGGGCTTAAAAAATAGCCTATGCTATCTGGCAATACCATACATAATATGGACTGCATCCAGGGCATGAAAATGATGCCGGATGCATCTGTACAATGTTGTGTAACGAGCCCGCCTTTCTGGGGCTTACGGGATTATGGCATCGAAGGGCAATACGGATTAGAGCCAACGCCTGAAGATTATGCAGCAAAAATAGTTGAGGTATTTACGGAGGTTAAGCGCCTGCTAAAACAGAATGGAACACTTTGGCTGAACCTCGGGGACGCCTATTGGGGATCAGGAAAGGCAGGTAAGAATCCCTCCTACCAGCTCAATCATACCGAATTCGGCAAGCCGTCAACACATGCATCCAGGTTTGGCATACCGACTACCGGCAGGCATCCTGTCCTTAAACCAAAAGACCTCATTGGTTTGCCCTGGAGAATAGCATTTGCCCTGCAGGGCTTCGCAATAGTACCTATGTATTCTTTTAGCCAATGGGCTGATATACTTAAAGAGGCCAGAGAGAAAGACGATTGGGAGCTAGTGTTTTTCATAGAGGGTTTACTTAGAAAATATGATCTACTGGGTGATTTGAAAAAGTCTGGATGGTACTTGAGGCAGGATGTCATCTGGCATAAGCTGAATCCCCTACCGGAAAGTGTTACGGATCGCTGCACTAAAGCACACGAATACATCTTTCTTCTTGCTAAATCACCCAAATACTATTTTGACCAGGAGTCCATTAGAACGCCTCTAAAAGATAGCTCTGTCCTTCGTCTGTTGCAGGATATAGAGTTGCAACGAGGTAGCGACCGTATTCCAGGCAAAACCAACGGACCCATGAAGGCAAAGGTTAGTGGAAGAAAGCTGCAGCCAGACATTGACATCAATGGTGGCAACCAGGCAAAAGGACATATCCCGATGGGAATCGAGGGCTCCAGCTTCAAAGGCCACAAAGGAAACTTTAAGGCCAATGGTGAACTGATCGGCGGTGGCATGGCCAACAAGCGTTCCGTATGGACAGTAGCAACAAAGCCCTTCCGGGAATCCCATTTTGCTACCTACCCCGAGGAGCTTATTGTGGATTGTATTAAAGCCGGCAGTAAGGAAAATGATATGATACTTGATCCCTTTATGGGCGCAGGAACAACTGCATTGGTGGCGTCATTACTAAACAGAAAATTCATTGGGTTTGAGCTGAATCCGGAATATATCAAAATTGCTAACAAACGGTTACAGGGCAGATTAGGATTGTTTTATTCATAAATACTGAAAACTTATGGGAGAGTATGTTAAATACGGTGAAGATATTGTCAAAATCGGAACCTGCGAAAACATTTATTATGCTACCTATGCCAAGTATTGTGCGGCATTGGAAAGTAACAGGCTTTCGAAGGTAGACGGAAATCTTACCCCCGAACTATATGCCAAACCCGATTCGGGGTTTCGTTTTCGGTTCCCGTTTCCTGATGAGGACAAGCTGCCATTTGGAGCGAACCAAAAGAATTTTGACCGGGGCGTACCTATTAAGCTGGACAGCGCTATTGTTGAACCTCCTGAAAAATGTAATGTTAGAGATGGTATTTTTCAAATGGAGATCGTACAACAAAAACTGGTACACCGTCAATCAGATAATAACTTATGTCTGGCTTTAGTTTGGCGAACTCATGCACGCGGAGAATATTCCCGGGTTGAAAATGACGACGATGTAAAAAACATCTTATCTCAAATCATCAAACATCATATACTAGACAATAAGAATACTGAACAACGATCATTTTATCGGAGTATAGCTGCACGTATTCTAAAAGGATACAGGATTAACACCTCTCAATCGCTGCAAAGGAAAATAAGAGATCGGCCCCTTACAATATTATCCTATGATGCGTCTGCAAAAAGGAAAATATGAGTAAGCTCGAAATTGATTGTAAGATACCTGTAACATCATAATATCTCATTATTAACTGTCCAAATCTATCATTTTATGAAGGATATCAGCCTGGAACATTTGAGATCGCTTGCATGTGCAGCATACGCCGGGCTGATAATATACCCGGAAAAGAAAGCCAATTCTGTTATCAAAGAATTTACCGCTGAACTAAATAGCGATATCCGGAATATCCTGAGTGCTGCTACTTCTGCGAAGGCTTCAAAGAATCTTGAAGCTCTAATTCCAAAATATCTACAGCGGTATGAGTGCCATCTGACTGCATGGCTGCAAAGCAGCGTGCAATACAAGACCGCTTTTGTATCACATCCATTTAGTTCTACAGTTGAAGAGATGTTGAAACTTAGAAAGTTGGTAAGGGAAAAATACCATTATTTCCGCCAGTGGAGGCAACGAACGGTAAATATGCTTACAAATTCGGCGAAGCAAACACAGATACAAAATCGTTTTAAAGGAAAGAACAGGTTGCTCAGGGTTGAAAATTCTGAAAAGGAGCTAAATACCCAAAAAGAAGATAAAGTGAATCGTAGATTATAGTCAAGCACCCACAGAGGAAATCCATTTTCTGATCATTTAAATTATGTTGTATGAATGCTAATAATTCAGAGGTTAATCTTGAACATTTGAGACAGTTGGCATATCGCGCCCATTACTTTACCTCCTTTTCTCCTGATAAAAGAGCAGACGAGACAGTTAAGCTATACAGCGAAGAACTGCGTAATGATCTCCAGACAATCCGGGATAAATCACTCCAGGATATCTTGCCTGGTAACCTTGAACAAACACTTACCAGGTATCAACAGAAATACGAAAAGCACCTTTCGGCCTGGTTGCACAGCCAAAGTAATGTAGCCAGCAGTGCCGTCACAGGACCCGCCAATTTCCCTGTTGCCAGAATGGAAAAACACAGAAAATGGGCAGACAATAAATACGAGTATTTCCGAGAGTGGCGGCAGCGCGCTTTGAAGGCGATATTTAAGGCCGTGCGGCCCAAGTTGGATGAATTGCAACAAGCTAGGGAAAACTTAAAAAAAAGGGAAGAAATGCAGCAGGTCATGATTTCTGCCAACAAGATTATAAGAAAAGGAGGGCCAGAAGTTGTAAACGAGCTCAAGAAATTAGGACTGGATGAAAAGACCATAGATGAAATCCTTCATCCAACGATGGCTTACAGAAAAGGGTTTATATCTTTTGAATTAAGCAATAATAGCGCAGAAATACGCCGACTACGCAGCCGGGTGGCCGTATTGGAAAGCAAGGAGCAGTTGGCAGCAACAACCGGTAAAAAAAGTGAAGAAATAAATGGCGTTAAGCTGGTTCACAATTACGAGACGGACAGGATTCAGTTGCTATTCGACAGAAAACCTGAAGGAGAAACGATTGCGCAATTGAAATCTAATGGATTCAGGTGGACTCCCTCCCAAAGAGCCTGGCAGCGAAAATTAACTAATAATGCAATTGATGTAGCCCGACATATTGTTAAAGGGGTGCGTCAGTGAGCCGATAATAAAATAATAAATAGGCAACGCGTGGGTTGTATTTCAGGTATAAGCTGTTGGTGAGCAAAATATTATAGTGAAGGAAGATAATCCATGCCTTTTCATGGGTGCAAAAAACGGGAATGGTGCTCGGCCTGCTTCACCCCGCATGCAGACAGTCTGTATAGGATCAAAAAGCTCAGATTTTCCTCTTTTGCCTTTTATTTGCAAGATGGAAGAAGCATTTGAATTGCCGGTTCTTTTTAACGGACAGAATTTACTCTTGCCTGCGCAACTGCAGGCGTGGGGATATAGCCACCGGATACTGGTAAGACTGAAAGATCAAACTTTAATTTTTGAACCGGATGAGGAGAGGAATTACCGTGCTGTATTATCCGATCCGGAGCGGACGCCAGACTTGCAGCTTGTTAAAGCCATTGTAACAACATTAAAATCATTATTTAGATAGCAGAACATGAGTAATGCTCATAGATATGCGCGAAATAATATTTTTCCTTACATAGAGATAAAAAAAATCCTCTCAAGCCGGAGAGGAACTTTTTTGTCAGACATGGATTAAAAGCGGGTGCAGGCTAAAATTACCATATTTATTCATTTTTTTTATTTAATACCCGTGTTCTCTTTGGTATTTTATCGAAGGATAAATCAATTTGGTCGAAATCTGCACGAGATCTTTCTTAGCATACAAGCTACTACTTATTTTTACTACGGTTTTTCATAGGATATTGGATTTAAAACGGGGAGCATTTCTATGCACCCTTTTTTTATTATGACCTCCGGCTTACCTTTTATGTCTTCCCCGCCATCTTTAGCGTTTTATCTAAGATACTTCTATTTCCCTCTCCTTTTGGGGAGTCGTTTCCCAACCAGTTCTTGAGATCCTGACAACTGGTCTTTAGACTAGTCAGCGATATAAATGATATAATGACCCGAAGCACCGTTGCCGACATTCATGATACTTGCCAGACTCGCCCATGTTACAACTGCCAGGAATCTAATGGCAGCTATGACGCATCAACAGAATCAAAACGACTTAGTGTTTGGATAAATGGCGAAGTAGTATGAAACAAATACTATCGGAAAAGAGAACTTTATCTATTGAACAAGAAATATAAAGATGTCAGGTACACCTATAGAACGATAAGTGATATATTAATTCATTGCACAAAGTTAGGTTCATTGCTGTAACAGGCTTTCAAGGAGTTCGGCATAAACACCAAACCACACTCACAATCCATTCATTTATTCCGCATCCTCCTTGCGCCAGTTCAGCCTTAAACCAGCGAGGGTTCCATAATTAATTTTTAAATCATTAAAACGACAAATTATGGAAAGTACAAGGAACACTACAGCATGGAATAATGTTGCAGAAATCGAGCTGGTATACAAGTCAAATGTAAAAGCGTGCAATAGGCCTAAAGTCGCCTCACCTGTGGATGCTGCCAGAATATTACTCGGTATGTGGAATGAAAATAAGATTGATTTTGTCGAGCAGTTTAAAGTTCTCCTTTTAAATCGTGCTAATCAAGTAATTGGCTGCGTGGATATTTCAACTGGTACCACAACATGTACAGTGGTAGACCCAAAGCTGATTTTGGTAGCAGCGATAAAGGCAAATGCCTGTGGATTTGTTATTTCACACAACCACCCATCTGGGAATTTGCAACCAAGCAGGGCAGATGTTCATCTAACTGAAAAAATAAAATGTGCTGCCCGATTCCACGATGTAAAGCTACTGGATCACGTCATTGTATCAAGTGAAGGGTACTACAGTTTTTCTGAAGAAGGGCTGCTATAGCCCTTTTTTAATAATAATGCGCTGCAAAAATTGCATCCGGGATGGTGCTCGTTGTTAAATGTTTTCCACAGGCTTTACAAGCAAAACTGTCCAAAGAGAAATATTACTTAGTCAAAGCGGACTTTTTGAGTTTTGCTATTGTATACTTAAAAATTTGTTTAGAACTTTATACTTGATTAGAAGGTAGATTGAAAGGAGTACAAAGCTATTGCAATTCTGAATTTCCCCTACTGAAAACAATCAAGCTATTTATTGTCCCAAATTATATCTGTATTCCAATGTGCAAGGAATAGAGAAAATTGGATACGCCTATACATTCTAATTAAGATTACAAAGCATGGTGCGGGATTAGACCAACACGATTAAGAATCAAAGTAAAAAAAATAGTTAGTATAGGGTCTTATTTGTTAGGTGTCCTTAGCTACTATTCCTGTACTTTCCCTTTATAGGATAAATAGCTTTTTTCTTTCTAAAGAAAGTTTTTCTAATAGGAGTTATATGCTAAGTAAAAAATGGCTATATGAATTTATTTGCTTTTTGCTGATGCTCAACTTCTTTTATGAAGGTATTTATAAGATAGCACACTTCGGACATTGGACTTTTTGGATAACCAGCGAACCATTCCTTAGATCAGGCGGATTCGTACTTAAGTATGTAATCCCCACATTTGAGATCCTTATTGCTTTTTCTCTTTTGACAGATAAAAAGAGAAGCATTGGGTTATATAGTATTATTATAGCAGAGATTCTTTCTATAATGTGGATAATGAGCGTGTATATTTTTACAAACTACCTATTTTGGCCTTATCATGCATTGTGGGAAGATCCAAGCTGGATGCAGAAAATGATTTTTGGACTGATTTTATCCTGGTTAGCATTAGTTGCAATAGTTCTATCTTTTAAGACCGTACAAAAGAGTGACATCGTTTCAGTACTGCGCAGTAAACCTGTTTAAATAGAATAAGCAGGTACGAACCATCAATCCAAACCCCTAAGATTGAGAAAGCATTTTTTCACATTTAAATTTTGTTTTATGAAAAAGTTTAAAGTAGCATTTGTAGCTGTTGTTCTTTCATTTTTAACTATTGGAGTATTTGCCGGCAGAGAGAAATTTGCCGACTATATACTTTATTACGACAACTCAGGATCTGGCTCTTACGTTCAAATAACTGATGCCTTTACGGTACTTAATAACATGAGTACCACCGGCAATAATAATGTTTCGATTAGCGGAGCTGCGTCTAAAGGGTTGTTTGTATCAACGGATGGGGGTGCCACAAAACAACGTGTAAAGACCTCGTCTTTTTAAATTTTATGGAGTATTTTGTGGGAGCTCGTAGTCTGAAGCAGGCTACGAGCTTTTCCCTTAGTAGCCTTTATTCTGAGACAGATTAGGATCAGTCAGACGATCATTCTGAGGAATTGGATACAATTGATCTGTTGTCTGCCAGTCTGCTCCTTTAATTGGTGCTAATATCAAATCCGATATTCCATATCTTTTCAAATCAAACCAGCGGTGACTCCATTCTCCCAAAAGCTCAATTTTTCTTTCCTGAATTATAACATCTATAATTTGTTGCTGAGTTAGTGAAGCGGACAGTTCGGGTAATCCTGCTCTTTGACGAATTTCATTTAAATCAGACATTGCATTGCTCAACTTATTTTGCATTGCTCTGGCTTCTGCTCGTATCAAATATTGTTCTGCTAAACGCAAGACCATGTAGTATTCTGTATATGATCCATTGGGGACTCTTTGAGCAGGTCCCACTTCATATTTTCGAGGATAAAAATAATAAGCCAATTCGTAAAATGTACTATCAATCCATGCCGATTTTCGTTTATCATTGGGTTCAAAGGAGTTTAATAATGAATTTGTTATAATAATATATGGTTGGGAGTTTGCATCCAGAGGAATAATTCGTTCTCCTTCATTGGTTGCATTGTATGGATAAACAGTATTTGACTGCTGGAGTTGCCATATGGCTTCTGAACTGTTTATTTTGAAAACATTTCTCAAATCGGAGTCCAGGTTAAAAAGGCTATTTTGAGAAATAATTTCTCCGGAAAGCCTTTCGGCATCTTCCCACCGCTTTTCATAGAGATAAACTCTCGCTAGTAATGCAGATGCACTCCATTTATTTGGGATAATTCGCTGCCCATAACTAATGTCATAATCAGGTGGCAACAAGTTTACAGCGTCATTCAAATCAACAATTATTTGCTGATAAACCTGTGAAACAGAAGCCCGGGAAAGCGATTTTGTATTGCGCCAGTTGGTTTCGTTTACTAAAGGTATGTCTCCAAATAAATTACATAAATAAAAGTTACAAAAGGCTCTGACAAATTTTGCTTCACCTGTTAGTTTATTCTTTGCTGATTCACTTATGTTCGGCGCTGATGTTAATCCCTCAAGAACAGAATTAGCAGCATAGATAATTGAAAAGCCATTTCCCCAAAAACTATTTCCTATTATCCCATTTGTTGGAGACAGACTGTTGGATTGAAATTGGTCATTTTCAGGAGTACTAAAGAAAAAATTGAACTCGTCACTGGAAACTCCTGTATAAATAGTAATTGCTCCATTTCCAAAATTATTACCATCGGCATTTATCATTTTGTGATATACTCCTAACATAGCTGACGTTGCCAATTCTTGTGTCGAAAATGTTTGTGAAGTTTCTATTGTTGTTGCTGGTGGAGGAATTTCAATGAGCTTTTTACAGGATATATTCAGTAGGATGATTAAGCCCTTAAAAAGATAAAGTAATTTTAATTTGGTAGCGCTTTGAAACCCTATGTATTTAAACGCTGGGCTAAAAGTAGGTTTATTAATTTTTTTATTCATTTCAAACATTCTATGTGTAATAAATTATTTTTATTTAGATAGGGCATATACTACGTCTTCTTCGTAGGAGAATTAAAAATTGCAATTAAGCCCAATGGTTATGATTTTAGCAAGAGGTAATCCCCCAAAAACCTGAAGTTCCGAATCACTACCTTTATACCTGGTTATGAGTAACATATTTTGGCATTTGACGTATATCTTTGAGGTTTGTAGCCCTATTTTTTTATTTACTTTCTCCGGGGTTGAATAACTTAATGTAAGGTTTTGCAGTCTTATAAAGGATGCGTCAGTATATTTCCCATCAGAAAAGAAAAAGAAATTTATGTAGGAGTTATTACTGCTTGGTCTTGTTGTGAATTTTGCGTATTGAGCTATATCTCCCGGCTTTTGCCAATGATTTAAATAGACTTCTTTTGGTTGATTTTGCATGGTGCCGCCTGCGGAGGAGACGGCGAATGCATTTATGCCAATTTGTTTTTTAAAATAAAAAAGAAAGCTGAGATCAAAATTTTTATAGGAAAAGGTGTTGCTAAATCCTCCATAGAATTTTGGACTTATGTCCAAATCATATCTGTCATCATTCGTAGCCCCACTGACATCTACCGTAATACTTCCGTCTTTATTTTTGTCATCGAACTGATATAATCCATCTTGTGGGCTTACACCGGTATAGTGCAATACTTTTACGATGTTTAATGATTTTCCTATTGTATATTGACTAACATAAGGAGATTGCGAAAAATTAGGATAAGAAATTAATTTATTTCGATTGCTTGATAGGTTAAATTTAACTTCCCATTTTAAACTCCTATTCTCAAGTACTTTACCACTAAATAGTAACTCGTAGCCTCTGTTTTGGATGTTTGCAGGACTATTGGAAACTACGTCTGTAAATCCGGTAAGCGATGGTGTAGGAAATTGAACCAACTGATTATTACAACGGTTCTGATACCAATTTGCCTCAATATTGAATCTATCATTAAAAAATCCCAGATTAAATGAAATTTCAAACTTTTTGTTGACTTGCCATTGGAGTAAGGAATCGGTATGTCTTGTTGCTACTAACGGAATTGATCCATTGTAAAGAGAGTTGGGAAATGTCCACTGGCTGAGAAAAGAATAGTCAGCAATTTGATCGCCACCGGTTAGACCGTAGCTGGCTCTAATTTTTCCAAAACTTAAAAAATCAAGGTTTCTTTTTATCCAATTAGCTTCGCTAAAAATCCATGCCGCACCAATTGAACCAAAGCTTCCATATTGTCTTCCCGGGCCGAATCTTGAAGAACCGTCACGTCTTACATTCAGGTTAACAATGTATTTATTTTTTAAATTATAGTTTATACGTCCGAATAGGGCAGCATATTTATAATCTCCATTGTTATTAATTACAAATTTTGTCGGTGCATTATTGGTTGAAGACATTAAAACATCATTTGTGTAACCTGTTCCAGATGCAAAAATGCTGCTCGTTCCATTGGACTGAAGCGACGCCCCAAATAATAGTTGCATTTTACTTTCTTTTATGAAAGTATTATATTCCATTTGAGGCTCAATTATCCAATTTCTCACGAAGCTATTCCCAAAATATGCCTCTCCTAAGGGGTTAAATTGCGGATTTTGTGATGCTATCGTTATTAGATTTTTTTGTTCGTTCTGGATATTACTATACCCTAAATTTGATCTTATTAGTAGTCCTTTGGTGATTTCATAACTTAAATCCATACTCCCATTAAGAAAATTTGATTTTGATAAATATGGTCGGAAAAGACTTGCAAATGGGTAATTGAAGCTTAGGGGTGCCCATCCGTCATAATTTAGTTGACCTCTCGTATCATATACAGCGGGGGCGTTAGGTGCAAGTAATGCCGCGCTTGGATTTGAAATTATATCTATAGAAGTACTATTGTATTGTGCTGTAACTGCAATTGCTAACCGTTGATTTGCTGATTTGTGGTTTAAATTTAGGGACATTGACCCCCTTTTGTTTCCACCGCTTACCGCCAAAATATCTCTTTGATACCGATAGCCTGCGCCTATTCTAAAACTTGTTTGTGGATTACCTCCTGATAACGTTCCCTGAACATCTGTTACTTTCCCTGTTCCTCCAAACAAAAATTTTTGCCAATCAGTATATCTTGTTGTATCCCATGCAACTAAGTCGGGTGCTCTGCTAAGACTTAATGGTAACCCATCATTTGCTAATGCTTCTTTTCTCATTTCAACGTATTGCTGGGTATTTAGAACATCGTAACGAGTTGTTATTTTAGAAATACCTTGATATACGTTAAGATCAAAATTTGTTTTTCCAGGACTTCCTCGTTTAGTTGTAATTAGTATTACCCCATTTGATGCCCTGGAACCGTAAATGGCGGTGGCGTCTGCATCCTTCAATATTTCTATATTTTCAATGTCTGAAGGGTTAATGCCAAACAAAGGGCTTTCGCCGGATGCCGGACTGAAAATTCCACTTCTTATTACGCCTTGTGAACCTCCGGCGTAGCTATCACTGCCGTTAATATCAAGAATAGTAAGTGGTACTCCATCAATTATGATGAGTGGATCTGAAGGGAAATTTGAATTAATTGTATTTCTACCTCTCACTTCAATCTTAACTGTGCCACTGGCATAGCCCGATGCGTTTGTTACCACTGTTCCTGGTGTCTGACCTTGTAGAACTTGAAGTACATTCATTACCGGTTGTTTGGAAATTTCTTCTGATGTTACCCTGGTTATACTGCCCGTCCTCAGACGATCGCTTGTAATCCCATAACCCTGTATAACAACCCTATCCAGTGTATTTTCCGCAGCTAACAAAACACACTCGAGGTTTGATCGTCCTTTTACCTGAACAAGTTGAGTGGTATATCCTATAAAGCTTATCTCTAAAATGCTGTTAGATGGAACCTTTCTAAGTAAGAATTGTCCTTGGGCATTTGTTATAGTTCCTCTTCCTCCTTTAATAGTAACGTTTGCATTGGCGAGTGCTTCGCCCTTATTGTTTGTAACTTTTCCGGTTATATCTATGTTATTAAAAGGGTTCTGTTGTTGAGCGAATGTGCTTTGCGTATAAAAAAGGGATGCCCCTAAGAAATATATGAGTAATTTCATTACAGTTGGTAGGTTAAGTAAAAAAGCAGGATTAACTACAAGTATACCGGCAGGCAAGAGACTACCATGAGAAAATAGCCTCCTGCAGCCGGTATTCAAGAGAGCACACTTATACCGGATTCTTCGGCTTGCAGGCAAAAATGATTACATAGAACAGCAGGTTTTCTAAAACAGGGGAGGAGCGAAAAATAGCGGGGAATGTTAAATTGAATTTGTAATGGTAGGCGGCAATGTTTTGAGCACACACAAAATATAAGCCGGGGCTCATTTCTTCTTTACCGAAGCGTGAGAAAATGCCCCTTGCAACAGATAAAAATGAGCGCCCGGACTTAATGCCGTTGATATATGTATTTCCTGTTAAACCCATTACGTGAGTTTCTCACGCTTACGGTAATGAGTTATAGAAGAATCCAAATATAAAGAAAATCAAATAAACGACAAATAAAATCTATAGATTATTATTTGTTGCATAAAATAATTATCCTTTTGTTATGTGAGTCTTTATCATAATAAAAAGGTTACAACCAAGATAGGCCTTCGATTAAAAGAACAGCGTGAGGCTTATAAATGGGAAGTAGAAGATATAGCAGAAATGACCGGATTTTCTGCAAACACCGTGCGTGCAATCGAAAATGGAAGAGAGTGTAATATCAGCTATTTGATTGAAATAGCATTTGCTATTGGTATTCACCCCAAAGATATATTTGATGTAGAGTTAACAATTAAGCCACGTTACAAGTTATCTGCAAGACGAAAAGAAAAAACGAGATTGACCAGCCGCATTAATGAACTTCTACATTCAAACTTTTTCGGTACCCCGCGATTTGTTAAAGATGTGTTGTTTGTTCTGGCAAATGAATACAAAGCTAAAACAACCGGTTCCTCGGTTTCTGTAGTCTTATTACGTTTAGTGGATCAAGGCTATTTGTTAAAGAAAAGGCAAGGACGTCAGAATATTTACTTTACAAAGAAGTAACAGCCAAAGCTGTCGCAAAAAGTGAAAACGGAACGGGTTTATTCATTAAGCGTTCCTTCGATTGCGGCCCGTAACTCCTCTTTATTGGGCAGGTACAGTTGATATTTACTTACAAATAATTGCGATGAAACGTTATGCATTGCATATTGTATGAGCAGGTTATCTTTTTCCCTTGCCAGTACAATACCAATAGGCGGATTATCTCCCTCAGTATTTTCCTCGTTCTCAAAATACCCGAGATACATATTCATTTGCCCCACATCTTCGTATCCGGCTTCATTTTTCTTGAGGTCTATTAAAATAAAGCACTTGAGGATCCTGTGGTAAAAAACCAGGTCAACATAATGATGCCTGTTACCCAGCGTAACCCGGTATTGCCTGCCAATAAAAGCAAAGCCCTTACCCAGCTCAAGCAAAAAATGTTGAAGGTGCTCAATGATCCGGCTTTCCAGTTCAGTTTCGCTATATTGGTAGAGCTCCGGTATTTTCAGGAAATCCAATACATAGGGGTCACGGATAACATCTTCGGGTTTGGAAATAGATTGCCCTTGCCTTGCCAGGTGCAAAATGCCCTCTTTATCTTTAGAAGCCGCCAGGCGCAGGAATAGGGCTGCTTTTTTCTGTCGTTTTAATTCCGGGATAGACCATTTTTCAACAATTGACTGCTTTTCGTAAAAGCTACGTTCAAGTTTATCTTCAATCTTTAGTAATTCTACGTAATGCGACCAACTCAATAAGTGAGAAGGCTTCTCACTTATTGGGTATTCAAGGTAAAAAAGCCGCATGTAGATTAAATTGCTCCTGCTAAAGCCCTTTCCGTGAAGCCGGCTTAGGTCTGCAGCAAGATTATTAATCAAAGATTTACCATACACTGCACGTTCCAAACCACCCTGTTCAAATTCAACAATATAACGACCTATCTCCCAATAAGTAGTTACTAACTGTATGTTTACGGCTTGAATAGCTTGTTGCCTTCCCTGGTAGTAGACCGCAGATATCTGGCTGACAAGCTCTTTATAATCCTTTGGGTTGGTCAGATCCATAACTAATTCTAAAATTTATTCAATTGCCCAGGCCCGCAATCCATTTGTTGCAGGCTTTTTCTACAATAGGTATCATCATTGATACCCGGTCTATTAGTATTTGCAATTCCTCCCTGGTTATTGTAAAGTCTTCCCTATACCTGGCATCTACATAGCCCTGCTTCAACAGTTCAAACAAGTGTTTTTCCTGCTTGTCTGTCTCCGCCCTGAATACATGAAAAAGCTCTTCCGAATAAGGTTTAGCCTTTTTACGCAACTTCCAGAGGTTGTGTGTCTTGGGCTTATAATCTGTAAACACTAGCAGCGTAGCATAGTAGAGGCTTTCAGTAGCCTGGTGTAGTTCAAAAGTCCCAATCTTTAGATATCCTTCGTTAAAATCAAATTTTGCATTTTTTAAAAAAATCCCCGATTGCGGAAACCAGGTATCAAAATACCGCTGTGCTTTTTCCCTCTTTTCGGCATTGGTAAGTTCTTTTGGCTCTGCAAATTCCACGGTGCCTTTATTGTAAAGCAGGATACCCTCCTTTACTATGTCTACCCAGAAGTATTCACCCCATTCCAGTCCTTTGTTTATATAGTCTATTTCATGTATTTCGAGGTTCACAGGCGGGTTAAATCTTTGGGTAAGATCCATTACCCTGCTTTCCTGGTCGTATGCTTTTTCCAGGTTATCTTTCGTCACTACCAGAAAATCGTAATCGCTGATATACTCATAGGTAACCCCTTTGGAAACATAGCGATGCTCTACGTAATTGCCTTTGGCATGGCTGCCAAACAGGATGATCATCTCCGGATTAACGACTTCCTTAATGACTTCCGTAATGCGGCCAATTTCGTATTGTTTTTGATCGGGTAAATGTTCAAGCGAGTTCTTCATGGCTGTAAAAATAGAGGATGTTGGGACTTATAAACTGTAACAAAGTTTGTGTTGTTAAATTGCATAAGCAAATATAAAGAATCCCCGACAGGAATTCCCGGGTTGTTATCCTATGGAGGGATGCAGAATAGCCGGGAGCCGGGTGTAAAATACACCCTGAAATTGTGTAAATTTGCTATAACTTGAGTGCCGGATGAAGAAGATTAAAGATCGTCATATTGGAAGAAATATCAGGGCTATCAGGCAGCTTCGGTGTATAAGGCAGGAAACTTTTGCCAGTCAAATGGGTATTGCACAACAAAACGTGTCAAAAATGGAAAAGAAAAAAGAAATTACGGATGAACAACTTGAACAGGTGGCTAAGGTCTTAAAGACAACTACTGACGCCATCAAGGAATTTGATGAGAATGCAATTATAAATAATAACATTCTTAATGAACAAGTTAATAATTATAACATAAACCCTTTGGAGAAAGTAGCAGAGTTATTTAAAGAATTACTTCTGACTCGAGACCATGAAATCCAAAGATTAAAAGAAGAATTGGATGAATACAAAACTGGCGTCCGCAAACCAGTTAAAACGAAAGCTTCCAAATTAGCAGCGGCAAAACCGCTTCATAGTATTGACGGAAATGGCAAAAAGGTAGCGGTGCAATAACAGAATCAAAACTATTGTTCTGGAGCTAATAATTGATTTTGATAACATTAAAGACTCTTCAAAGAGAGAATGGTTTATTCGCACCCTTAAACTGATGGGTATTGGGTTTCATACCAAAGAAAAGCCTCAAACATTAGACGAATATAATGAAGACCTTGAAAGAGGAGATGCCGAAATTGATAAGGGTAATTTTACAACTGCAGAGGATTTAAAAAGTGAAGTTCAGCAGTGGTAGCTATTTGGAGCAAGCATACAATACTAAATGTAAAAAATGTGAAAAATGAATACGGCGGCAATTAGAGATAAACTATACGATTATATCCGGGTAGCGGATGATAAAAAGCTTATGGCCATCTATACTATGCTTGAGGACACAATAACAGAAGATTTAGAATGGTGGAGAGACAATGCTGTAGTTGAGGAATTACAAAAAAGATATGAAGCCTGGGATAGTGGTAAGGAAAAAGGATATTCTATGGCCGACATAGATGAAGGCATTGCAAGGCTTAAGAAAAAACGTGCCTCCAAATGACAGGCTACGCGTATGAAATTTTGCTAAAGGCCAGAACAGAATTGTTAGAAGCATGGGAGTGGTATGAAGACAGACAGGAAGGTTTAGGCGATAGATTTAAAGATCAGGTATTTCAAAAAATAACTCAGCTTATACAAACTCCAGACCGATACCCCGAACGAAAAAAATCTTTCAGAGAAGTAAGAACTGATGTTTTTCCCTATCTTATAATTTATAAAATAGCCAGGAAGAAAAAGGTGGTTACCATTGTGTCAATATTCCATACACATAGGAGTCCTAAGAAAAAATATAGCCTCAAATAAAGGGTAAAGAAAACACTCACGGAGTAAATATTATGTAATATGGATGCTCCTAAACGAAAAACCTTGAAGAGCAGCTGAAGGAGAGTAAGGAAAAGCTGCAGGTTTTGAAAGCGAATAGCAGAAGAAAGTTGTAATATAAGTCATCATTTTCCAGAGATTGCGAGGCTGTATAATATTCAAGGAATTGTGTAAATTCGTTATTACTTGGATATCTGACATAGAAGATATAACCGACCTACAAAAGAAGTTTCTAATTGATAGCAATGTTGTAAAAGGGGATGCTTAATTAGCACAATTGTCCAGATGGGTATTGGATTCCATACCAAAGAAAAGTTTCAAACATTAGAAGAATATAATGAAGATATTGAAAGGAGAATGCTGAAATTGAGAAGGGAAATTTCGCAGCTGCCGAGGATTTAAAAATGGAGGCTGAGGAATGGTAGCTCTCCGGAGCAAACGGACTATAAATATCTTACCGAAAACCTACTATCTAATATCCGGTTGTTAAACAACTAGTACTTATTTATTAAGTCAGTAACGGGTAATCCGTTGCTATAATTGTAGCTTCTTCTAGAAAAGCGACAATATAGAGAACAAGTTCTATGGAAAGCCAACGTCCAACAGTATGGACGAGACAGAACTGTTGACTCTTAAAATTAAATGTTGCTACACCATGAAACAAACCGACACACTATACACCCCTCCGGCAATAGCGGTTGTTGACGACCACCTTCTAATGAGAGAAACAATATGCCAGATATTGGAAGCGGCAGGTTTCAATGTTGAGCTAAAACTGCCGAACGGAAGGGAATTATTAGCCAATCTTTCTCTTTCAGAAAATGTACCCAAACTTTGCTTACTTGATATTCAAATGTCGGTGATGAGTGGCTTGGATACATTAAAAAAACTTCGTGAATTGTACCCAGGAATAAAAGTACTCATATATTCATTCACCAGGGATGAAAGGACGATACGAGAGCTGCTGGAATGTGGTGCGGAAGGCTATCTGTTCAAAGGCTGTGCTTTGGAGGAGTTAATTTTAAAATTGAAGGGGTTGTTGGTGCTTTAATAACGAAAATTATTAAGGAATAAAAAGATGGGATATCAATTTTGTATAAAAAGGTTAGCTAAAAGAATACTACCATTACATTACATTACGAGAGAGAAAAGTTTTGGGGATGATCTTCGCTGTACGAGATGTATTTTTTCCCTTTGCAAAGGGCTGATAATTGGAAATTATTTCAGCCTCCGGATTTCTTTTATGAGACTTATCAAAAATAAATAGTTAGTAAATGCATTTACGGGAATGTTTAATTAACTAAAGAACCACAGTTATAGTATTGCCGAAGGGGATTTTTTATTAAAATTAAATCAAGGGATAAAAGTAAGTAAGTAGGGTTTTGTTGTAAAG
>JAMLHL010000027.1 GCA_023957125.1 Chitinophagaceae bacterium | reverse complement strand
CAAAAAAGGGTGTTGAAAGAAATCAGGCAGGATACCGCAAAAGGATACCAGATGAACCGTTTGCTGCAGGGGGACGTTGGTAGTGGCAAAACTATTGTAGCCCTGCTTTGTATGCTGCTGGCAGCCGATAACGGCTTCCAGAGTTGCATGATGGCGCCAACGGAAATCCTGGCCCGCCAGCATTATGAAAGTATCAGCAGGCTGTTAAAAGACATGCCGGTTGAAATTGCCCTGCTTACCGGCTCAACGCCAAAGGCTAAACGAAGAGATATCTTGTCCCGTGCAGCCGATGGCAGTCTCCATATCTTAACCGGAACCCATGCCCTGATTGAGGACGAAGTGCAGTTCCGGAACCTCGGGTTTGCCGTGGTAGATGAACAACACCGTTTTGGAGTGGCTCAAAGAGCCAAACTTTGGGAAAAAGGCGACATCCCACCCCATGTGCTGGTGATGACGGCAACGCCTATCCCAAGAACCCTGGCCATGACTGCTTACGGAGACCTCGACTATAGTATCATGGACGAACTGCCCCCGGGAAGAATACCCATCACTACTATTCACCGTTACGAAACAGCCCGTTCGCAGGTGATGGATTTTATTAAAGCTGAAATTCGTAAAGGCAGGCAGTCCTATATCATTTTTCCGTTAATAGAGGAAAGCGAAAAAATGAATTATGAAAACCTGATGCAGGGCTATGAAAATGTGAAGGCTTATTTTCCCGAACCCCAATACCTGATCAGTATGGTACACGGGAAAATGAATGCAGCCCAAAAAGAAACCAATATGCAGCGTTTTGTACAAAATGATACTCAGATCATGGTATCCACCACCGTTATTGAGGTAGGGGTGAATGTACCCAACGCCACGGTGATGGTGATAGAAAGCGCGGAGAAGTTCGGCTTATCGCAGTTGCACCAGTTACGGGGAAGGGTGGGCCGCGGCGGAGAGAAAAGCTATTGTATTTTACTTACCGGGAACAAGTTAGGTGCGGAAGCGAGGGAGCGATTGAAAATTATGTGCGCCACCAATGATGGCTTCGTAATTGCAGAAAAAGACCTCGAAATAAGAGGACCGGGGGATATTGAAGGAACCCGGCAAAGCGGTATGCTCAATTTTAAACTCGCCAGTATTGTGCAGGATAAACAGTTGTTAAATCTGGCCCAGAAACTTGCACAACACATTGTGGATGAAGACCCTGAATTGAACCTGTCAGTTAACCTGGCGTTAAAAAGCTATCTTCTGGGTCAAAAAGGTCAAACCCAATGGAGTAAGATATCGTAAATCTCTAATTAGAAGGTAAATTCGCTTTTATATCTGTACATCAAATAAGAAACTTCGATTGAAACCCAAGTCCTACATATTCCTGATCTTCCTGGTACTCAATAACTTTGGACTGCTCGCCCAGCAGGCGGTCCAGTTTACCGAAAACAAAGGGCAATGGAGCCCCGCCGTGCTGTTCCGGGGGGAGATCAATAACGGCGCCTTCTTCCTCCGGGAAAACGGCTTTACCGTATTGCTTCATAATGAAGACGATATGCAACGGATATCGGAGCGCATCCATGGAGATGTTGAAGACGGGCATACCGTACATACCGTTAGCAGAAGAAGAACCGCCAATCCCCGCCCCTCGCATGGCGGAGGAGGATCGAACGACAGCGATCTGGTTTTACGTTCCCATGCCTATACCATGCGCTTCGCCGGCGCCAGTCTCAATACTTCCGTTACCGGTGAGAAACCCCTTGACTCTTATGAGAATTATCTTCTCGGCGACGACCCCTCACAATGGGCGGGTAATTGCAGGATGTTTGAAGCCGTAACCTATAAAAACATTTATCCGAATATTGACGTCCGGTATTATGCACAGGGAGGTCAGTTGAAATATGATATGATCATATATCCCGGCGGCAATCCCAATGATATTGTGATGCAATATGAGGGAGTGGACAAAATACAGATCAAAAATAAACAGTTGTATATCCAAACCTCTGTGGGAGATGTGAAAGAATTGTCCCCCTATTCCTACCAGATCAATGATGAGGGCAGAAAAGAAATAGACTGCCGTTATGTATTGGACGGAAAAGATAAGGTGCGGCTGAAAGTGCGTCAATACGATCCTTCGCAGACCCTGGTGATAGACCCTACGTTGATATTTGCCACTTTCACGGGCAGCCTTTCCAGCCAATGGGGATTTACGGCTACATACGGATCAGACGGGAGCCTTTATTCGGGAGGGATCGTGTTTGGACCCGGCTTCCCTGTATCTACAGGGGCTTTTCAGCAAAATTACAGCGGGTCTTCCGGCAACGAGTCTTTCGATATGGGTATCATGAAATTCAACAGCAGCGGTACCAACCGGTTATACGCCACCTATATCGGGGGCAGCGCCGCAGATCAGCCCCACAGCCTGATTGAAGACAGCCAGGGCAACCTGGTGATCCTGGGGAGAACCAATTCCGATAATTATCCGTTGCAACCCAGTGGTAACAGATCCGGTGTGGGCGGAGGATATGATATTGTAGTAACCAAACTAAATGCTACCGGCACCGGACTCATCGGGTCTATGCGGATCGGCGGGTCCAACATGGATGGGGTGAACATCTCCACCGCCCGTTCCCCCAACAGTCTTTCCGTATTTTACGGCGATGATTCGAGGAGCGAAGTAATCCTGGACGATAAAGACAATATCTATCTCGTCAGTTGTACCCAGTCGGGCAATTTTCCCACCAGCGCCGGTGCCTCGCAAACCGTTAAGGCCGGGAACCAGGACGGGGTGGTAATGAAATTAGCGCCCAACGTTAACACTGTATTATTCAGCACAATGTTTGGGGGGAAAGATGATGACGGCGCTTTTGTGCTGGCGCTTCATCCTCTAACCAATGAAATATATGTTGGAGGTTCCACCAGGAGTAATGACCTGCCGGGCGTTCCTTCTTCCGGGGTGATAGCGCCGGACTACCAGGGCGGCACGGCCGATGCCTTCATAGCAATTTTTAGTAATAACGGTGCGTTGAAAAAAACCACTTACCTCGGTACCGATAAAATGGATGCGTTGTACGGACTCAAGTTCGACCCTAAAGGCTTTCCCTATGTGATGGGCGTAACCCTGGGCAATTGGCCGGTTACACCGGGCGTATATAACAATCCCGGCACCAAGCAGTTTATCGTAAAAATGCAACCGGATCTGTCTGCAAGTGTTTACTCCACTGTTTTCGGGAGCAGCAGAAACACTTATAATATTTCCCCGGTGGCATTTGCCGTTGACAAATGTGAAAACGTATATGTATCGGGCTGGGGTGGAAAATTATCTCCTTCGGCCGGCGACCCTTTTAATACATCCGGCACCTTTGGTTTACCTACGAAAGACTGTAACGCCCTGCCCAATGGATGCAGAACCGATGGCAGCGATTTCTATTTCTTTGTACTGCAGAAAGATGCACAGGATATTTTATTCGGCGCTTTTTATGGTCAATACGGTGGTTTCGGGGATCATGTAGATGGCGGTACCAGCCGCTTCGACCCTAACGGCGTGATCTACCAGGCTATTTGTGCAGCCTGCTTTATCAGCAACTTCCCGGGCACTTCCTTTCCGGTAACCCCGGGCGTCTGGAGTCCCAAATCGGGCAATCCAAAAGAATGTAACCTGGCCGCCGTGAAAATTGAAATGGACTTTTCGGGCGTTACCACTGGTTTAAGAACTACCATAGAAGGCAAACGCAACCGGGATTACGGATGCGCCCCGGTTACGGTTGATTTTCTGGATACTTTGCAAAAAGGAAAGCAATACCTGTGGGATTTCGGAGATGGTCAGACGGCCACCACCACTACCCCCGGTATCAGTCATACTTATAATACCGTAGGTTCCTATAATGTAAGGCTTATCGCTGTAGATTCCGGTAAATGTGTTATCAGCGATACGGCTTATACCACCATCAGGGTCCGAACCGACAGGGCGATATTAGGCGCCACGGCCAGCAAAAGCAAGACAGATTCCTGTACAAGTCTAAGATATATTTTCGACAACACCTCAATTTTCCCCCCTGGCAAGCCGTTCACAAACTCCATTTTCGTGTGGGATTTTGGAGATGGATCAGCTCCGGTTAGTGTAACGGGTACCGGTAGTGTTGTTTATCAATTTCCCGCATCCGGAACCTATCACGTGAAGCTGTCCCTTGCGGATACCAACTATTGCAATACGCCGGATACCTTTACCCTCGTCATGCGCGTGGCGCCCAATGTGAAGGCGCAATTCATTACTCCGGCAGAAGGTTGCGTGCCGTATGCCGCTGAATTCAGCAACATTTCGGAAGCCGGGCAGTCCTTTTACTGGGATTTCGGCGATAGCACCAGTTCAACAGAGTTTTCTCCTGTTCATGAATACACTTCCACCGGCCAGTACCAGGTTAAACTGGTAGTTACGGACACAATGACGTGCAACAAAATTGACTCCACCTCCTTTACCATCACGGTACGGCCTAACCCCACGGCAGGGTTTACTTTCAGCCCGGTACAGCCACAGGAAAATACACCTACCACCTATAACAACACTTCAATGAACGCGGTAAGATACAGTTGGTATTTTGGAGACGGGGATACCTCAAACCTCACCAACCCTGTTCACCAATTTAACGCAAACGGGGATTTCAATACCTGCCTGGTGGCTTATAACCAATATGGTTGCGCCGATACTTCCTGCCAGGTGGTAGCCGCGATCGTATCTCCACTGGTGGCCATCCCCAATGCCTTTACGCCCAACGGAGATGGCGTAAACGACAAAGTGTACGTGAGAGGATACGCTATAGACAAAATGCTTTTCCGGATCTACAACCGCTGGGGGCAACTGGTATATGAATCAACCGACCGGAACCAGGGATGGGATGGAAAATATAAAGGAGTTTTGCAACCCATGGATGCATACATATATACATTGGAAATAGAATATACGGATGGCAGCAAAGCCACCAAAAAAGGAGATATTACGTTATTGAGATAATGAATTTGAGATTTAAGATTTGAGATTGGCGAATTGCCTGGAGATGGATACAAACAAGGAGATGAATTACATGGTACTACCGGCTTTACATACAGCCAATAAAGGAATTGCCGGCGCGGGTGTGCCCGCCGGTACCGGGTGCAGCCGCAAAACAAAAACCGGTTATGCGTTCCTGTTGCTGGCGGTCATCGCTTTGTTTAACGGGCTGCCTGCTTTTGTAGGCGCGCAAGACCTGCATTTTTCAGAATTTTTTAATTCTCCCCTCACCACCAACCCCGCCAACACCGGGTTTTTACCGGAAAATGATTACCGGCTTGGCGCCAACTTCCGCCAGCAATGGGCGAGTATCCCCGCCCAGTTTAAAACCATGAGCATTTTTGGCGATGCGCAGGTTTTCCGCGACCGGTTTGAATCCGGATGGTTAGGATTAGGCGGCGTTATTCTCCGCGATGTAGCGGGCAGCGGTAATCTCACTTCCACCAAAATATATGGCTCGGCCGCCTACCACCAGATGCTGGGCAGCACCGGTTTGCTTTCTGTGGGGTTCAACCTGGGCTGGGCCAACAAAAGAATAGATGTAACCAAGTTTACTTTTGACAATCAATGGAACGGAAAATTTTTTGATGCCGGCGCTCCCAGCGGTGAAAATTTTTCGGCTACCAATATCAATTACCCGGATGTGCAGGTGGGTTTAAATTACGCGTATTTCCCAACGGATGAGATCTACCTTCATGCAGGCGTTTCGGTGCATCATGTAAATTCTCCAAAAGAAACATTTTTTAATAATACACCCGGCTATAACAATACCATTGCGCGGCGGTATATCGCTTTCGCCGACGCTATGATCAAGCTGAATGACCGGGTAATCATCAGCCCCGGCGCTTACTTTACCACCCAGGCAACAGCGAAGGAACTGACCCTCGGGCTTCATGCCAACTATAATCTGTCGGGCGATGGCCAAACCCAATTGATCGGCGGACTCTATTATCGCGGAGCCGATGCCGTTATACCGATGCTTGGCTTCCAGTGGAAGTCCGTACGACTCATGTTCTCCTACGATGCCACCACCTCTTCTTTAAAGAATTACAACAACATGCGGGGCGCTTCAGAATTTGCCTTGTTGTACAACGGGTTTTACAATCCCAACAGCCAGGTGCTGAGGGAGATGCAATGCCCCGTACCCCGGTTCTGACAAGCGGCTACCTGGCCCCGGGAGGGCAATACTTCAATAAAAAATCAGTAAACAGCGTTCGCAAATGCTGCGTAGTGCCCTCGCCTTCAAATATTCCGTGAGACCGGTTGGGATACGCCATAAACTGAAACTGCTTATTGTATTTAATAAGCTCATTCAGGAGCAGCTCGGCATTTTGATAATGCACGTTATCGTCGCCGGTACCATGGATATACAACAGGTTACCCCGGAGATTTTTAGCGTGCGTAACCGGGGAGCCCCTGATATAATCTTCTTTGGTTTCCAGGGGAGGCCCCATGTAACGCTCCTGGTATATGTTGTCGTAAGTGAGCTGGCTGGCCACTGCCGCGATGGCAATACCCGTTTTAAAAATATCAGGGTATTGAAATAAAAGATTTAATGTAGAAGAACCGCCACCGCTCCAACCCCAACTGGCAACGCGCGCTGTATCTAAGTACGGGCGAAGCTCCAGCAGTTTTTTCACAGCCATCGCCTGATCGCGGATATTGATGCCCCCGATATCCCGGTATATGACCTTCCGCCAGGCAGCACCCTTTAAAGTGGGCGTGCCCCGGTTGTTGAACGATACATAGAAGTAACCTTTTGCAGCCAGATCTCCGTCAAACAAGCGATTGTTACCCACCGAAAAAACATCTTCCACCGTGGTTGCGGCAGGCTCTCCATATACATACAATAAAACCGGGTATTTTTTGGAAGAGTCAAAGTTTTCAGGCGCTATGATCCATCCGTCCATAGTAACATTATCATCGGTGGTAATCGTAAAAAACTCAAGATTCTTCCTCTCGGATTTTTGCATTCGTGCCGCTATACTTTGGTCTTTTTGCAAAGCAGCATGCTCCGGCAGTTTGATCCATTCGCGAACGGGAGGCGTATAACGGCTGGTAAAGGAATGCGACGCCAGTTTCCCGCCAGGCGAAATATCATACCGGTGCGTACCTTTTAACTCCTTCGGAGAAACCAGCTCGGGTTTCCCTTTGCCATCCATTTTTACACGATAGAGGTAACGTTGGATGGCATTGTCCGGAGAAGCGATGAAATAAACCTCATTATTTTTTTCATCCACAGCGCTGATCGTTTCTATGTCAAAATTCCCCCTGGTAAGCAGCGTTTCTTTTTTGCCATCGCCGGAAACACGATAAATATGTCGCCAGCCATCTTTTTCACTTACCCATAAAAAAGCGTTCCCTTTGTTCAGCCATTCCCAGCCGCGGGGATCGTCGTTGTTCCAGCGCGATTTTATATCAATCCAGGCCTTATCTTTTTCCGTATAAATATTTTTCACTTCAGCGCCGGTTATATCACACACATACAACCGGCTTTCATTCTGCTTCCGGTTCAGCTGCTGTACAATAAGGGATTGATCATTGATCGTCCATTCCATTCGCGGCAGATAATGCGCTTCCGGATCACCGGGAATTTTCATCCAGGCTGTATTGCCGCCTTCGGCGCTTACGACGCCAATCCGCACCGACGACGGCGACTGGCCCACTTTGGGGTATTCAACCGGAACCACAAAAGAATATATAGAATCCGTGGTGTTCAGCATCAGGTAATCACGGGTATTCCGGGCATCCACCTGCCAGTAAGCAATATGTTTACTGTCGCCACTCCATCTAAAACCATCCCGGCAACCAAATTCTTCCTCATAAACCCAGTCGAATGTACCATTGATCATTCTGCGCGTACCATCTGTGGTTAAGGCTGTAGTTTTCCCCGAAGCAATATCCTCCACATAAATATTCTGACGGCTCACATAAGCTACTTTTTTCCCATCCGGTGAAAGTTTGGCAAACATCAGGGATTGAGGGGGCTGCTTTTTTCCAACCTGTTTCAGTTCCCCGCTTTTCCGGTTCAACAACCAGTAATCGCCCTTTGTATTATAGCGCCACACGCGGGCTGTATTGGTAAAGAGAAGAATAAGGTCTTCCTCCTTACTGATTTCGAAATCTGCCGGAGCCAATGGCTGCCTGCTTCCCCCGGGCGTCAGCCGGTCCCGGCTGGCTATTATTGTAACCGGTTGGGCCGATAACGGATTGACACGAACCAGGTTTTGATCCTGCATTTCATAAAACCCCGTACCATCCCCCGACCATTTAACTTTGCCGGACCTGTATTGTGCTTCGGAGGAAAAAGTAAAAAACAGAACACCGAAAAGAATCACAATTCTGAAAAGAGCGCCGCCTGACCGCATGGTATAAAATTATTTAATCGTAAATTTATAAGAGAAACTATAAAGATGGGTAAAGATTTGATAAATAATACAATCCCGCAAATGATCTTTATTCGTCCGGTATATTTTCTACAGTAATAATATCGTGAAAGAGAAAGCTACAATGGATCCGGTAAAGGAAAAATTAAGAATAGACAAATACCTGTGGGCTATCCGCATTTTTAAAACAAGGAGCATGGCAGCGGAAGCCTGTGATAAAGGGAAAGTGAAAGCTCACGGAGATAATGTGAAGGCTTCAAGAAATGTACATGTGGAAGACGAATACGAGATTAAAACCGAAGCCAGGCTATGGGTAATTAAAGTAACCGGTTTGCTGCAACAACGGGTACAATACAGTGAGGCTGTAAAATACTATCTTGACCTTACCCCTGAAGGAGAACCCCGGAAACCGGCTTATCAAGCCACCAGTTTTTACACCGGGAAGAGGCTCAGTAAGGTAGGAAGACCTACGAAAAAACAACGCCGCGACATGGACGAATTCATGGGAGACGAATAAAACCATATTTTTTCGGATGATCCTCCTATTATTATCAGGCACAACCGTTTTCCTCATTGCGGGGATTATTTTTTTTGCTGCCAGAAGACCGGGCTACAGCCATATCCGGAATACCATCAGTGAATTAGGAGAAGATAATGCCCCGGGCGCCGACGTCGTTAATATGAGATTGTTTTTACCGGCGGGGGTGGTGTTGATTTGGATTGGGATTGCCGGGTGGAACAGGATGAACGGCTGGGAATTAGCGCTGTGCATCGGCGCCGGCTACACCCTCTCGGCACTGTTTCCCTGCGATCCGGGAGCGCCGCTGATAGGAGGTTTCAGGCAGATGATGCACAACCTGGCCGGGCTGATTGAATATGGCGGAGGCATTTATTTTTTATATAAGGCAAAACACCTTCTCTTCTCCACGGGCCCGGTTTCATCCGGGCTGATTGTTTCGGTGATGACCATTTGCGCGGTTCTGGCTCCTTTGCCTGTATTCAGATGGCGCGGCTTATTACAACGAATAATGGAACTGATCCTTTTTGGGCAACTGTTGTGGCTGAGCTGTCATTCCGGCCTCTGAACCGGGCCACAAAACAGGTAAAACTACAGAAGGCGTATGATCATTCCCTTCAAAGCCTCCACAGATTCGCGCTATTCTATCGTGCTGAGCACCTCTTCCGTAACGCCCATGGTGGAAAATCCCCCGTCGTGGTAAAGATTTTGCATCGTAACCATTCGGGTAAGATCGCTGAACAAAGTAACGCAATAGTTGGCGCAATCTTCGGCCGTTGCATTCCCCAGGGGACTCATCTTTTCGGCATAGCCAAAAAATCCATCAAAACCTTTCACCCCGCTGCCGGCGGTTGTGCGGGTAGGCGACTGGGATACCGTATTCACCCGCACTTTTTTCTTCATCCCGTAATGAAAACCGAAACTGCGTGCAACACTTTCCAATAAGGCTTTGGCTTCTGCCATTTCGCTATAATGCGGGAATACTCTTTGAGCAGCTATATAAGTTAAGGCCACTACGCTGCCCCATTCGTTCAGGGCATCCAGATCCCATGCGGTGCGTAAGATGCGGTGAAGCGACATGGCTGAAATATCCAGCGTTTTTTGATTAAATCCGTAATCCAGTTCGGTGTAGGATTTTCCTTTGCGCACATTGAGGCTCATGCCTATAGAATGAAGTACAAAGTCTATTTTTCCGCCGAAATGCTCCATGGATCCCTCAAACAGCTTTTGCAGGTCATCCATGTTGGTTACATCGGCGCCAATAACCGGCGCTTTTACCACTTCCGCAAGTTTATTGATCTCTCCCATTCTCAATGCCACAGGTGCATTGGAGAGTACCAGTTGTGCACCTTCCTCATGGCACTTTACAGCCGTTTTCCAGGCAATGGATTTTTCATCCAGGGCGCCAAAAATAATTCCCTTCTTTCCTTGCAGAAGATTATAAGACATATCGTTTAATGATTTAAATTGGACGTAAAAATAGGAATTCAAAGGCAAGCAACAAATTAAATACCGGGAAGCCCTGACCGGGAATGGCAGGATAAAGGTTCCTTCTACGATAAGAATGCGGCGCTGCTATAAATTGATATTCATCCGCCAGCGGGTGCATCCCGAATTTTCGCTCCATCTGTGGCATTCCGGTTGGTGCGGACGCCGATCGGTAGTAGTGAGTTCTACAGGCGGGTGTCACCCGCCTGTGAAAATATGGGATGCGCCCCGCCAATTTGTTATAAAGTTTCGTATTATTATAGTTTCAATCATTAGCCGTATTGACGGCATTTTTATCAAAACCCAAATTCAGACATGAAAAATAGCTTTCTGTTACTGGTAGCAAGCGTTCTGATTTCAACTCTTCCATCCTTTGGTCAGAGCCTGCTCAGCTATACCAATGCGGAAGGAAAAACAGCGCCGGTAAAAACATTGTATGAGTGGCAGATCAAAAGAGAACAGATACTGGATAGTATGCAGGCGCTTTTCGGCAAACTGCCGGGAGATCCGATGCGGCCACCTTTTAATAGCGCGCTTCCCGATTTACCTCCCTATAATGTTCAGATCAAAGACAGCCTGAAAACCAATCTTTATGTTCGTTACAACATCCGTTTCACGGTTGCCCCGGAGGAAGATGTAACCGCATATCTATATGTTCCTGTTGAAAAAAACAAAAATTCAAAATTTCCGGCCATGCTGGCCCTGCACGAGACCGATATGCTCGGGAAAAAGAGCGTGGACGGACAGGGCCATAATATCAATCTTGCCTATGGCAAAGAATTAGCCCAACGCGGGTATGTGGTGCTTGCTCCCGACTATCCGGGTTTTGGCGATCAAAAGGAGTATGATTTTAAAACCGACCGCTATGAATCAGGGATCATGAAAGCGATCTTCAACAATATTCGTTGTGTGGATTTCCTGCAAAGCAGAACAGATACAGATCCGGAACGCATTGGCGTAATAGGACATTCCCTGGGCGGGCACAGCGCCATGTGGCTGGCAGCTTTCGAGCCCCGGTTGAAAGTAGTGGTCTCCAGTTGCGGCTGGACACCCAATCGCTATTATAATAATTACAATGAAGCAATGAGAAAAAAGATGGGTGGCCGGCTTTGGGGCTATGCCCAGGAAAGATATACCATGCTGGCACTGACCAAATATCATCTGCGCGCGGAAGACATGCCCTTTGATTATGAAGAAGTGATAGCTGCAATAGCGCCACGGGCCTTTTTCTCCAATTCGCCGGTTCATGACGCTAATTTCAATGTGGAAGGAGTGCGCGTAGGTATAGCCAGGGCATCGGAAGTATATCATTTCCTGGATGCAGATGATCAGTTACAGGTTCGCTACCCGGTTTCAGGACACGATTTTCCGCCGGAAGTACGATTTGAGTCTTATCGCTATATTGATAAAATGCTGAAAGAGAATAAGGAATAACAGGAGCATCCAATGTTATCCTTCCAGCATCTCCTTTGCATTTTCTAAGGCTGAGGCTGTGGGCTTTTCGCCACTCAGCATTTGCGCCACAGCGTCTATTCTTTCCGGCTCCGACAAGCGTCTGATATGCGTGCTCACCTTCCCGTCTTTTTCCGATTTGAATACAAAATAGTGAGCGTATGCTTTTGCGGCTATCTGCGGTTGGTGGGTAATAGCAATCACCTGGTGCGATTGTCCCAATTCTTTCATGATGATCCCTACCTGCCGGGCAGCCTCCCCACTGATCCCCGAATCAATTTCATCGAAAATGAGGGTGGGCAACTGCACAGAAGCAGCTACCAGCGATTTAATACACAGCATCAGCCTGCTGAGTTCTCCCCCGCTGGCCACCTTCCGCAGGGATTCATATCTTCCGCTTTTATTCGCATCAAATAAAAACTCCACACGGTCTCCCCCGGTAATATGTAAATCGGAAGGGCTGATCTGTATTTTCAGACTCGCATTAGGCATACCTACCTGCGCCAATAATTTCCCGGTTTTTTTCTCCAGCGGCGGCGCCTGTTTCTTCCTGCCGGCCGTTATAGAGTCCGCGAGTTCTTTAGCCTCTGTCAGGTACGTTTCCGCCTCCTTTTCCAACCCGGAGATCTCATTTCCCAAATCCAATACCCGGTTCAATTGCTGCTGCAGACTGTTTCGTATGTCCAGCAATTCTCCGGTGGTTTGCACGCCGTGTTTTTTCAATAATTTATATCCTAAAGCCAACCGGTCGTTCACCACCTGTATCCTCTCCTCGTCCAACTTTATCCCCTGGTTGACCATATCCATTTCCTCAGCTATATCTTTCAATTCTATCTGTGCCGATTGTAGTCTTTGCCCCAGGGCAGGAATACCGGCATGAAAATTTTCAATTGCATGCAGTTGGTTATTGAGGGATTTCAATTGCTGCACCAGCGGCTGCTCGCCCACATTCAATTCATAACTGATCTTGTCCAGAATGGTTTTAATTTCTTCGGCATTGCTTAATATCTTAAGTTCCGCATCCAATGCCTCCAGCTCATTTTCCTGCCATTGCGCCTCCTCCAGTTCTTCATATAAAAACTTATGATAATCCAGCTCTTTGTCGGCAGCCGCCTGTTGTTCTTTTTTTAAACGGAGTTCTTTCTGAACCTGGCTGTACCGGGTAAAAACATCCCGGTAATTATTCAGAAGCCCTTTATGAGCAGCAAGCGCATCCATCACCTCCCGTTGAAAATCGCTGTCGCCCAATTCCAGTGTATCGAATTGCTGGTGCATATCCACGAGTAAAGAAGTGAGTTGTTTCAGTTGGGAAAGCGTAACAGGCGTATCGTTGATAAAAGCCCTCGATTTTCCTGCCGACGATACTTCTCTTCTGATGATCAGTTCCCCGCCGCCGTCTAAATCATTTTCCTGTAATAAAATCCGGACATCCTTCCGGTCTTCGATCCAAAAACAGCCCTCAACAATGCATTTCTTTGTTTCGTTGAACAAGACCGTACTATCTGCTCTTTCCCCTAAGATCAATCCCAGGGCGCCCACCAGGATGCTCTTGCCGGCTCCCGTTTCACCGGTGATGATATTCAGTTTCTCCGAAAACTCAATCTCCACCGATTCAATGATGGCATAATTTTGTATGAGCAATTTTTGAAGCATATACTTCGCGTTACCGGTGCAAGTTAACGGATCGCCCATTTCAGTCCAAGCAGGAAATCAGGAAAAGATAAACGCCGGGCATGGCCGTGGTCGGCACCGCAGGTCAGACCGCAGTTCGGGAAAGAACATGAAAAGTACACAATCGGAGACTGGCATATAACGGACGGGACACAGTCCCGCAAGAACATAGGAAGTACGAAGTCGGAGACATCGTACAGCGGGGAGTTAACGGATCGCCCATTCCAGTCCAAGCAGGAAATCAGGAAATGATGAACGCCGGGCATGGCCGCGGCCCGCACCGCAGGTCAGACTGCAGTTCGGGGTCTGTTTATACAAAAAACTTCAGGAGCTTAAAGTACAGTGTATTAATTACCCCTAAATTTGGGAAATTAAAATTCAACCAATTTCAATCATTCCTCATCAGAGAGGCTGAGGATCGCCTGTGACAAAAAACCCGCACTTCTCACAAAACTCAATTGATCAGGTATGGACGACGCTTTGACTGCCAAACCACAACGACTTTATTCCTTAGATACCCTTCGTGGTTTCGATATGATCTGGATCATGGGATTAGGTCATGTGATCAGAATGATCGCCGAATCATCAGGCTCCCCTTCCCTGCTATCTTTTTCAAATCAATTTGAGCATCCGGTATGGAATGGCTTTACTTTCTGGGATCTGATATTTCCTCTTTTTATGTTTTTGGCCGGGGTATCTACGCCCTATTCCATAGGCCGGGCGCTTGAAAAGGGACAGCCTAAACATACACTGATGTTCAGGATAATCAAACGGGGTCTCCTGCTGATTTTACTGGGGATGGTATATAATAACGGGCTTGAACTGCGGCCTATTGCTGAATTCCGCTTCCCGAGCGTGCTGGGGAAAATAGGCGCCACCTATATGTTTGCCGGCATTATTTATTTGTATGCCGGTGAAAAAATGCAATGGGTTTGGTTCTGGACCTTCCTGATAGGATATTGGTTATTATTAAAATTCACCTCTGCCCCCGGATACCCGCCCGGAGATCTTACAGAACCCGGGAATTTCATGTCTTACCTCGACCGTACGATACTCCCCGGCAGGCTGTCACGGGGGATCCATGATACGGTAGGATTGATATGCACCATTCCCGGGATCAGTAATGTACTGTTAGGGATTTTCGCCGGCCGGCTGTTGAAAAACAGCAAGGCCAAACCCGCCGCTAAAGCGAAATGGTTAGCGGTTGGAGGGGTCATTTCCATTGCATTAGCCCTCCTTTGGAACCTGGATTTTCCTTTTAATAAAAACCTGTGGTCAAGCTCATTCGTATTACTGACGGGCGGAATAAGCCTGATCCTGCTTGCACTTTTTTATTATGTCATTGATGTGAAGGGCTACAAACGCTGGACGCTTTTTTTCCGCGTGATCGGAATGAATTCCATACTTATTTATATGTCCCCGGTTTTTATCAAGTGGGAACAAATTGCCGGACGCGGTTTTAAGTGGCTGGGTCAGTTAGCCGGTGCGCCGTATGATGCCATCATTTTAGGTCTTTGCGCCATCCTGATACAATGGTTGTTTTTGTATTATTTATATCAAAAGAAAACCTTCCTGCGCGTTTGACCTCTCCGATGTACAATTTTCTATTATTGTTTAGGCATGTGTAGCCGTCTGTTGCGGCTATCTGATTCTGTTGCGGCCGGTCACGCCGATGCCGGATTGCACTCTTCAGCGTTTGGTGCGCAATTCAGCACGGCACAATACCCGCTACCGTTTTCACAACCATTTATTTTCCCGAAATTTCATAACCTATCCCGATAGCCCATGTGTGGAAATGATCCCTGTAAGCCAACACATCCGAAGAATCGGAAGCATCAAAGCTGGACACAGTCCCGAATATAGAAAGTATGCCATCCGGAGACTGCTTACAAGGGGTTATTTTACAGTATTTTGTTTTAAAAAACTATCCTTTTCCCTGCGGTAAAATATTCTGGTTTATGCTGAAGAAATTATCAGGGTCGTATTTCTTTTTTATTTTTGTAAGCCGTTCATAGTTGCCTTTATAGCTTGCCCTGACACGTTCCTGTCCTTCGTCCATCATAAAATTAGGGTATGCACCGCCGGAAGAATAGGGATGAACCGCTTCCCAATAATCCCTGCACCACCTGGTAATTTTTTCCGCATTGGCCGGGTCGGGATCCACGCCTACAATTACACCGGCATACTTTGCATCCCTGTAAGCCCATGCGGTGTCGTCACCGGCTACCCTGCCGGCCAGGCCGCTTACCGGGTAAAGGTGCATTTGAGAAAGAGTTGTCGGTATCCGTAAGCCGAACTCCAGGTTTTTTTCTCTTGCTTCCGGACCCAGCTCGTTAAAAAAATCAGATCTCCAATACCATTGCAGACCAGGCGGAAACATGCCGTCGAACAGCGTTTGTATGGAAGGGTATGGCATCGCCCCGAGATGCTGAAATACGGGATTCAAAGCAAGAACAGGTTGGAATACTTCTTTCGCCTTCTCCATATTACCGACGTAACACCATATCACACCACAGCATTTTTTGTTGTGAAGCGTTTGAGGAAACGGCGGGCCGGGAACGATGAACGTTGCGAAAAAACCATTCAGCTCATCAGGAGCGTTATTGATAAATTGATGGTACCATTCCATTATCTCTTTGGTCTTTTCGATGGGCCAGAGCGTTGGCCCTCCATATACATTCTCTACGGGATACGCCTGGAATTTAAAAGAAATAACAATACCGAAATTACCGCCTCCGCCGCGTATCGCCCAGAAAAGATCAGCATGTTTTTCCTTAGCGGCAGTAACTATGGTACCATCAGCCAATACTACATCGGCCTCTAACAAATTATCAATGCTGAGTCCGTATTTCCTTGATAAATAGCCAATGCCGCCGCCGAGCGTTAAGCCACCAACGCCGGTGGTGGAAACGACTCCGGCGGGAACGGCAAGCCCGAATGCATGAGTAGCATGGTCCACTTCTCCCCAAAGATTCCCTCCGCCTACCCTCACCGTTTTTTCTTCCGGATCCACACGTACATACTTAATTCCCGACAGGTCAATCACGAGTCCGTCATCGCAGGTACCCAGCCCGCCGCCATTGTGACCACCACCCCTCACAGCAACCGGCAGGCTATTTTCCCTTCCGAAATTTACGGCGGCGATCACATCGGCTGCATCTGCACATTGAATGATCATTCCCGGACTTTTTTGGATCATCGCATTGTAAACTTTACATTTCTCTGCGTATCCTTCATCGCCGGGAAGAAAAACCGACCCTCTTATCCTGTACCTGATATCTTTAATGACAGCAGTTTCCACTTCGTTTATTAATCTGGACATAATTGTACTTTTTTAATATTCTGAAAATAACCGTACAAAACGGCGTTCCTATTTTTGATATTCAAAATTAAAATGACAAAAATGGGAACGCTGTAACATTTGATTCAAATGCAGGTAATTTTAGTTCAAAACGCAGTGGAAATTAAATGCCCGGATCCCATGGGGAAGAAAAATGATCTGATGGTAAAAAACCAAATTGCTTTTGAAAGCACCTGGAAAAATAAGAGGGGCTGGTGAATCCGGTTTTATAAGCGACTCCTGAAACGTTACCGCTTTTATTAATTAATAATTTCAAGGCCTGATTGAGTCGGTATTCCTTTAGAAAATCCAATGGGGATTTCCCGGTCAATGCGATCATTCTCCGGTATAGCTGAGACTTGCTGCATCCGAGGGGTTTGTTCAGATCATCCATTTTCAGGCCGGCATCCTGCCATACGGATTCAGTAACATCCATTAGAAGGTTCAGAAAATTTTCATCCGACCCGGTCAAAAAAAAACAATCTTTCTCCTCATGCAGGGGAGCAATATTTTCGCTGTCGTATAATGCTTTCACTTCGGAGGAAACGATCATCTCTCCTTTCACTGTGAGGCACATCCGGTTAGCCAGTTTTATGGTATCTTCAAAAAAGGTTTTCTTTGCAGTAACCGGCACTCCGGCATTTAGTCCTATTTTTAAACTAACCGCTTTGTGTAACCATTCATCATTGGATTGATGGAAGGCCGTTTTAATATTACAGGCAGCGCCTACCGCCTTTGATACGTTTTTAAAAGAAATCAGAAAATGATCCTTTGTTTGCTTTACTACCGATCCTTCATACTTATTTATCAGCGTTATCATTTGTTGCCTGAATCTTCGTAACGATGAAGTGGGGAGGATCTCGTTATTCTTTAATGGAAATGACCTTTTCAATGTTATTGCCATCACAATACGGAAAGCGGGATCGTTGATGATGTTCAACGAAGTGTTTTTAGCTTTGGCAGGGTCCTCTATTCGTCCTAAAAAAGATTCTACTATTTTAGGATCCACTTCTATGATCTGATTGGGAACTTCGCCATGGGCGAACCGGTGCATTTTCCGAAGGGCATTTTTATCCGGCGCTTCTACAAGACAAAAGGCGGTCTTTCTATGTTCATCAAACCAATAGGTTAATCCGCGGCAACGAAACTGATCCTGTATTTTTAAATCTTCCCGGTGTAATTGTGCTACTATTTCTGCCGTTACGGATTCGGAAACATCATGACGATCCATGTAGATAGGCATAAAAATAATTTGAATACTTATCCGAAAATGTTTAATAAAAATACTCATTTATTTTTTAGCATGATCAGATATCGAAAGATTAATGATGCTCAAAAAATTCCTGAACCCGGGCAGGGCAGGGGAAAACTGAGGTCCAGTCAACACCCTGATAAATAATTTGTCAAAATCCTTAACTGTATTATCTTGCCCCCCATGAATAAAAAAGAGGTTATCACCGTGAGGAACCTGGTGAAGCATTACGGCAGTTTTGAAGCGGTGAAAGGGATTAGTTTCAGCGTGATTGAAGGTGAGATTTTCGGACTTTTAGGTCCTAACGGAGCCGGGAAATCCTCTACCCTCGAAATCATGGAAACACTTAGGGAAAAAACCAGCGGGGAAGTGATCATTGACGGCTATGATCTTGACAGAGATGCCGGCAAAATAAAGCAGATCATCGGGGTACAATTGCAAAGCTCCGGTTTCTATCCCGGTCTTAATCTTACCGAACTGATCCATCTTTTCGGAGGACTGTACAATCAACCGGTAAACGTTGCCAAATTACTGCAACTGGTAAACCTCGAAGACAAGGCTAAAAACCAATACAAAGAATTGAGCGGGGGCCAAAAACAACGGTTTTCCATTGCCACCACGCTGATCAACAAACCGAGGATCATCTTCCTGGATGAACCTACAACCGGCCTTGACCCGCAGGCCCGCAGGAATCTCTGGAGTTTAATAAAAGATATCCGTGCCAACGGTACCACTATTATTATTACGACCCACTATATGGATGAAGCGGAAATTTTGTGCGACCGGGTGGCGATCATGAACGAGGGACAGATCATTGCTTTACATACGCCGGACCAGTTGATTGACAACCTGGTGGCATCCGGGTTTGAACGACCGAAAGAAGTGAAAAAGGCAAACCTCGAAGATGTATTTATTCATCTTACAGGGCATGCTTTAAGGAGCGAATAAACCTGGCTTACCGGCATAAATGGATCAAACAATTGGCGGGTTCGGATGGTTTTTAAAAATGGAATTTCAATAAGGGCTTCCGGGCGGCAAAAAATAAAAAATAAAAAAGGGATGAATAACAGGGTTTTAAACAGCGTATTACTCAGCACAATCACCGTAGCAGGAACCATTTCAATTACCTCCTGCTCTTCCATGAAGGAGATGGCGGCCAATACCGCTCATATCGTATATGCGGAACCCAAACCACCAACGCCTGATTTAGGAAGTTCATTGGACAGCCTGAGTTATGCCCTGGGGATGATTGACGCCACTTTTTTCAAATCACAAGGGGTGGATACCATCAACTACACTTTGATGAACCGGGGATTTGAAGAAGTGCTGAAGGGAAAAAATACTTTATTAACCAGTCAGGAAGCAGATATGACCGTAAGAGAACAACTACAGGCCTTCATGCGTAAAAAATCACAGGCCGCCATTGATGAAGGAGAAAAATTTTTGGCAGAAAACAAAAAGAGAGAAGGCGTAAAGGTTACGCCCAGCGGACTTCAATACGAAGTGCTGCAAATGGGCTCCGGGCCCCGCCCGGCAGATACGAGCACGGTGAAAGTGCATTACGATGGATTTTTGGTTAACGGCCGGAAATTCGACAGTTCCCGCGACCGGGGAGAACCCATTTCTTTCCCGCTGAATCAGGTGATCAAGGGTTGGACGGAAGGCGTACAACTGATGCCCGTTGGCTCAAGATTCAAATTTTATATCCCCTACACTTTAGGTTATGGGGAACAGGGAGCAGGAGGAAGCATTCCCGGCGGCGCGGCGCTTATTTTTGACGTGGAACTGCTTGATATTGTAAATTAAACGAATTTATTTTCATACACCAGGTTGCCGGTTATCTGTGACCGGTAACCTCTTTTATCAATAAGCGGTCAACATATCATTTTTGTACACTGCATATTTCAACCGATTGACGAATCAATCGCTTATCTTTATAAGATCAACAACTCCGTCAACGTTATGCCTGAAAAAAATGATAACGCAGGGATCTTAATACCCCCTCCCCTCTTCTTTATCGCCGTGTATTTTGCCGCTTTACTGATCCAAAGATTTCTGCCTGTTGACAACAGATTTTTTCATACCACCGCCTCAACTATTATTGGTTTATTGCTTATCTTTTTAGGGTTAATTTTCAGTTTCCCGGCGCTGTTACGTTTTTTAAGAAGCAGGAATACCGTTATTACACACAAGCCGGCGCGTTCGCTGCAAACCTCCGGAATTTATTCGGTCAGCCGTAACCCGATGTATGTGGGCTTAATGCTTTTCTATACCGGGATTGCACTCTATGCCGGCAATTGGTGGCATCTGGTTTTGCTTCCTGTTTTGTTTTTTGTTGTACAGGAATATATTATTAAACGAGAAGAAAAATACCTCTACCGCAGATTTGGTCAAACCTACCTGGATTATAAAGCGCGGGTAAGAAGATGGATTTAGTCTTTATCTCAATACAACGGAATCTTTCACCGCACCACAGGTAAGCATCGTTTCTCCAAAGTATGGGTTTTTAATATCAGTTGCGTTACTCAGCCAATCGGCGCCTGCATTGTTGAATGCCATGGGGCAGTGCAGAAGATAAATTTTATGTTTGCTGTATCTTATGGTCCGCGCGAGATCAAACATATTGCCGGAGATCATCTGGAAGGCTTTGCGTTTGGCCTCCAGGTCGGATTCTCCTAAAAGCCCTTCGCTCTCACGCTTTAAATCCGAAATATAGGTTTGGGCCGTAGGAATTATAATATTATTGGTGTCGGCAGACTTTAGTTCATCCCATTTCAAATCATCGGCAGACTGAATAAGCGCCGATGCCGACTTATTGGTTGCGGCCGTGTCTGATGCCACCAGCGCATCGCGCAACGCATAATAACCGTTCAGCACATTTTCAAAAGAAGATTCAAAGGCCTCTGAATAGGAGGCTACCTTCGCGACAGGTGTCTCCTCCACAACTGCCTGGGATTTCTGCTCATTACTGTTGCAGGCAAACAGGCTCAATATTACCAGGAGTGTTATTATTCTATTCGTCCGCATATTTCAATTATTATAGTTTTACGGGAAGCGCCAGGCCTGAAAATATTCCAGTTCCTGAAAATTCGGGCAGACGCCTTAAATGAGTCATATTTCCGGCAAACCTACTAAAAAAGACGGGGAATCGGGAGTAAATACGCTCTTTTAAATTATGGGCAAAAAAGCCCTGCCTGGTATTCACCGGAACACTTTTATCAATTCAATCCCTGAACGTTTTTTTCATTACCCGGTACATGGTATGGGTAGTCCAGTCACCCGGGATGATCATCCGGCGGATCGTATATAAAGGCTCTGTAGAATCGCGCCGGGCAGATAGTTGAAAAGCGGCTTTTACATCATACTTTTTCAATTCAGGAATGCTCTCTTTGTTCCAGGCGCCGAAAGGATATGCAAAATATTGAACCGGCTTCCCGGTCAGAGCTTCCAGTTCTCTTTTGGGAGCAACTACCTGCTTTTCCCAATCACCGGGCTTCAGTTTCCTCACATCCTGGTGATCCCAGGTATGCAGGCCAATGGCGTGCCCCTCATCAGATATTTCTTTGACCTGCGCTTTGCTCATATAAATAGACCGGCCCAGCGAAACCGTCATAATAAAAAAGACCCCTTTAAAGCCATGCTTCTTCATTTCAGGAAGTGCAATTTCGTATTGATCCAGATCGCTGTCATCAAAGGTAAGCATCACCGGTTTAGCGGGCAACGGCTTTCCCATTGTCAGATAAGCATATAAATCGTCTGGTAAAATGGTATGGTAACCGCTGTCAGCCAGCATTTGCAACTGGCTTCTGAAATTAGCCGGCGGTACCACCATATCCTTTACACCCCTGGATTCATTTCCCCGCCATTGCCTGATCTGGTGATAGCAAAGCACCGGGATTTCAGGCCGGGCCATGATCGTTGCGGCATCCGGAACCGGTTGTTCCGCTGTTTCGGGCTCTATCAATGTGGTTGCGGGTAACATCACAGCAGATGCCCCACTCCCCTTTTGCCTGCAGGCATATAATTGAAAGATAGAAGCGAAAAGGAAAATCAAAGAAATTTTTTGCATATTGCTTCTAACGTAAAACATGGTAAAAAGGTATAAAAAGTAAAAGGTTAGTTACGCTGATAACGGGAAAAGGAGAAGCCAAAAATTCTTACATCAGGTTTTGAAAATTTAGCGGCGCAAAGCTATGGGTAATTTACAATTGATCATCAATATCACCCCTCAAATATTTTTACCGGGATTCATCAGCTACCTGCCATCATCCGAAATTACCGGCAAGCCCGCTTACCTTTGTACCATTAATACATATCAATGAACTTATCACTCACCGGGAAAAACGCGGTAATCTGCGGCAGCACGCAGGGAATAGGATTGGCGGTAGCAAAGGAATTATCCGAGTCTGGTGCAACTTGCATTCTACTGGCCCGTAATGAAGACGCGTTAAAGACGGCCGTAACAGAATTGCCGGTTAAAGAAGGACAGGAACATCAATACCACGTAGCGGATTTTTCGGATAATGAACAGGTAAAAATGGCAATTGATTCTGTGGTATGTAACCACAACATCCATATCCTGATCAACAATACCGGCGGTCCTGCGGCGGGTGCAATTGCCGAAGCAAAACCGCCGGAATTCGAACTTGCTTTCAGGCAGCACCTGGTCAACAACCAGTTGCTGGTTCAGGCCGTATTGCCGGGAATGAAAAAAGAAGGTTACGGCAGGATCATCAATATTATTTCCACTTCGGTTAAAATCCCTATTGCCAATTTGGGGGTGTCCAATACCATCCGGGCGGCCGTGGCAGCCTGGGCAAAAACGCTTTCCAATGAAACGGGCCGGTATAATATCACCGTCAATAATGTATTGCCCGGTTCTACCAAAACACGGCGTTTGTTTTCCATCATGGAGGAAACAGTCAAAAGCAAAGCCATCTCTATGGAGGCGCTTGAAAAAGAAATGACAGCGCAAATCCCGATGAAACGTTTCGGGCTCCCGGAGGAAATAGCCAACGTTGTTGCCTTTTTAGCTTCTTCCGCAGCATCCTATGTAAACGGAACCAGTATTCCCGTAGATGGCGGCAGAACGGGGAGCATCTGAAGATATATGGAAGGGCTGCGGTCGGTACCGAAGGTCAGACCGCTGTGATAATGCCAGCTCTGATGAATAGAAGGGCGAAGTTGAGAAGTCATTACCTCCCGCCTGAGACCTGTAACCTGCGACCTGCCCCCTGCAACCTGTCCCAGGTCCCAGGTCTCATGTTGCAAGGTACAAGGGTACACCCTCAGCCTCAAACCTCGTCGCTATAAATTTCACGCAAAGACGCCGAGGCGCAAAGGAGTTGATGAGGTATTGCGTATCAGTCCATTGATATCAGGCTGATGGCTGCCTCCCTGCGACCTGCCCCCTGCAACGTGCAACCTCCACCCCCGACTCCAAACTAAAAACCCCACACTTCAAACTTCCCTGCAACCATTTCATTCTTTCTTCTCTTCGATCGTCTTCACCCCGCAACTGCCCCCATAACAATTACCGGCGGCACATCCCAGTGCAAAAACAGCCATAATAATGAAATAACCGCCCAAAAACAGTCCAACCCACAACCGGCTCGTTACAGCCTGTATCATAATAATGATCCCGGTTACCAGGTAAATTGCGCGCATCCAGTTCCAACCCGTAAATATTCTTTGTTTCATAGCTACCTTATTTTATTTTGTAAAGACATCCATCCACCGCCGTTATACACCTCGGTAAAACCGTTGGCTAAAAGTATAGCTTTCGCCGAGGCGCTTCGCATCCCGGATGCACAGCAGGTGATTATTACCTTATCTTTTTTGATCTTGTTCAATTGATTTCTCAACTGATCCAAAGGGATATTTACGGAGCTTCTGATATGTCCGCCAGCATATTCTCCCCTGGTTCTTACGTCAATGATCTGAGCGCCACCGGCCACCAGGGCAGCCAGATCGGCTTTGGGTCCTATTCCTAAAATTTGTTTTAAAGTTGATAACATTGTCTTTTAATTTTTATTTTCAGCATATACTTTGAATGCTTTATTTTTCCTGTTCTTCATATTCCGCCCTGTGGGCGTTGTTAAATATCTCCACTTTATTGAATTGCACTTCCCAGGTAATGGGCATGGCCTTTTTCAACATAGCGCTCACTCCGCAAATTTCCTCCTGCGACCGGTTGATAATCCTTAATACATCAGCTTCAAGCGCCTGCTCTCCCTCTGCCTGATATATAACATGAATACGGTTGTACTGCATAGGCGCGCGCCGGGTTAGTTCACCACTCACTATCACATTAAAATTACGCAGTTCTTTTCCCTCTTTTCTCAACAGCGCCACCACATCCATACCCGTACATCCCGAAAGCGCGGTAAGTACCAGGGGCTTGGGGATTGAGCCCAGGTCCTCACCTCCCACGCGTTCGGGAGCATCCATAACGATCACATGATCGTTAACAAGCGCATTGAATTGCATTTTCCCCATCCATTGTGTATTCACTTCGTGTTTCATCCGTATTTTTTATACTGCAAAAATGAAACACCGGGGCCAATTGTTTGGTTACATTTGTTACAATGAGTTGAGAAGCTTTAGCTGGTTGCGGTACAACAATACTTTTTTATCGTTTTCCAGTCTCTTGAGCAAACGCGAGATCACTACGCGGGAGGTAGCCAGTTCGGTGGCTATTTGTTCATGGGAGAGATTGATCAGGGTAGATCCGGTAGCCCTGGATTTTTCCTTCAGATAGCTTACCAAACGTTCATCGAGGCGTTGAAAAACCAGTTGATCTATGGTTCTCAGCAAATCGTTAAACCTGAGGCGGATGGTGGTCATCACAAAACTTTTCCAGGATGGATATTTTACCAGCCACTGGTCCATGAGTTGTACAGGCACCAAAATCAGTTCCGTATCGTCTTCGGCTACCGCTTTCACTTCACTGGGAAATTGTTCCATACAACAAGTGAAAGTCATCGCGCAGCTTTCATTAGGACTGATATAATACATCAGTATCTCTCTTCCTTCTTCATCCGTCCGGGAAATACTGATGGAGCCCGACAACACGATAGGCATCGCTCTCACGATCTGCCCCACGCCCAATATCAACGTTCCGGCCTTAACCGATCTTCGTTCAGTTTTGCTTTCCATTTCTCTGAGCAACTTCGGCTCAAAAACTTCCTTAAAATGTACCGGCAAATCCATCATCCTGTTTCCGCTATTTTATATTTCTGAGAAGAGTTTCTTTTTCCAACAGTCTCCGGAGCAAAACTATCTGGTTTTGTCCGCGTACAAAGTTATGTCCTTCGTACTTAGCGCCATAATACCGGTCGTTGTTTAAATGGTCGGCCAAAAAACGCAGGGCCTGCATATAAATCAGGTAACAACCTGCATCAAAAAATGCAGCTTTTTCCGCGGGGCTCAAACCGTTTCCCATACCTTCCTGGTATCCCAATACAATAGCCTTATAGTATTCGTCCCTAACCCCGATCTTTGAAAAGTCTTGTTCTTCTTCGCTCACCGGTGGAAGACAGGTACGCATCATATCACCCACATCACTGGTAAAGTATCCCGGCATCACCGTATCCAGGTCTATCACGCACAATCCCCTGTCGTTGGAATCAAATAACACATTGCTGATCTTGGTATCGTGATGCGTAACCCGCAACCGGAAATCCGGGTTTTGCTTCATCGCGTCAAACCGCCTGACAATGTAGTCTTGTTCCTTTAGCCAGGCAACAGAAGCATGAGCCTGATCAATCCGGCTCCGGTTGCCGGTAGCAACCGATTCAAGAAACTGCCGGTATCGCAAACTCAAGTTGTGAAAATCGGGAATGGTAATTCTCAGTTTATCCACCGGAAAGTCTTCCAGTAAGTAAGCAAACCTTCCGAATTGCCGGGCTGCTTCAAAAGCCTGGTGGGGCGTTTGCACCACGTCCACCGTATGCGAGCCTTTTACAAAAGGGGCCAGGCGGAAATAACCCCCTTCTTCAAAAAAAAGCAGGTCTTCCCCTTCTGTTGTTGTTTCATTTCTTATAAAAAGATATTCCGGATGATGTTCCTTCAGGTGATCTCCTATCAACCGGACATTATGAGCTATATCCGACGGAGATTTAAATACCTGGTGATTTATGCGCTGCAATATATAAGAGGCGCCGTTATCCGGCTGGTCCACCTTCCAGGTGTTGTTGATCAGTCCGGATCCAAAAGGCTCTATGATCAGTTTGGAAAAATCCAACCCATATTTTTGTAATACCTGCTTTAGCATCTGTATGAAATTGCTTAAAGATAGATGAAAAACAAACAGGCCTTACCGTTTGCGCGCCGATCCTGATATTTTACACAAACGTTTTCGTTCGTAAAAAAACCTCACCTCTAATATACTACCCTCACTTTGATGGTTTCTTTTATATTTTTCAATACGGTCATTGCCTCTTTCGAAAGGTTTTTATTGAGATCAAGCACTACATAGCCGATATCATTATTGGTTTTAAGATATTGCGCTACGATATTGATATGATGAGATGACAACTGGGTATTGATCTGGGACAAAACCCCGGGTACATTTTTATGGATATGAAGGATCCGGTGTGTGCCTTCCTGTAAGGGCAAAGCCAGTTCAGGAACCGTATGTGATCCCGTTGTAATGCCCGCCTCAAGAAAATTAATCAGTTTGGAACTCACATTTTCACCAATATTGGTTTGGGCTTCTTCCGTAGAGCCGCCTATATGCGGCGTTAAAATGACATTGGAGAGATTTTGTAACGGGGTTTCAAAATGATCTCCGTTTTTTTCGGGCTCCACGGGGTAAACGTCAACGGCTGCGCCTGAAAGTTGTCCGCTTTTTAAAGCCTGCGCCAGGGCTTCCAGGTCAACCACCTGGCCCCGGGCATAGTTGAGGAGAATAGATCCTTTTTTAAAATGCTTTAAAGTAGCGGCGTTAATTAAATGATTGGTTTGAGCGGTTTCGGGTACGTGTAAAGTTACGACGTCGGCTTCCTGCAATACTTCCTTTAAGCTCTTCCTGGACTGGGCGTTTCCCATAGGAAGGCGAATGGCTATATCATAAAAAATCACCTTCATCCCCAGCGACTCCGCCAATACACTTACCTGCGCCCCGATATTTCCATAGCCGATGATCCCGAGGGTTTTTCCCCTCAGCTCAAAACTTCCCTTCGATTCTTTCAGCCAGATCCCTTCATGGGCCGCTTTATTTTTATCGGGAATCCGTCGTATCAGCATTATGGAAAGCCCGACAACCAGCTCGGCAACAGACCTGGTATTGGAGTAGGGCGCATTAAACACCGTTACGCCCTTTTCTGTGGCGTCACTCAGGCTCACCTGGTTAACACCAATGCAAAAGCATCCTATCGCCTGCAGTTTGCCGGCCGCGTTTAATATGGCAGGTGTTATTTGAGATTTGGAACGAATACCGAGCAGGTGCACATCCTTCACCTCTTTCGCCAGGTCTTTTTCCGATAACGCTCCCCCTATTTTTTTGATTGAAGTATATCCTGCTCTCCTGAAGTTTTGTACCGCCTGCTCACTTATATTTTCCAGTAATAAAATGTTAATCTTCTCTTTTGGATAACTGGTCCGTTTTTTGTCGCTCATAAAATATTTGTACAATTGCAGCGCGAAAATAATAAGTAATTAGTGTTCAACGTTCTTTTTGAATTAAATCCAAATGAAAAACTTTATTTATTTCGTTTTCCTGATCTCCGTTTCAGCCCCCGGATGTTATTACACCACGATAAAAAAGGAGAAAGGTACAAAGACCCTGGTGGAGGATTCCGTGTCCCGACCGTCTGCCTTATCGGAAGCTGAATTTAAACATTGCTACGATGCCTGTGAACAGTTTTACGAGAACATTCTGAAAAGAAGTCATTTCAGCGGCGAGTTTCTCGTGGCTAAAAAAGGAGAGGTCATTTATGAAAAATATGCCGGTTTTGCACGTTTCCAAACCAAAGAACCTTTAAATCCTGCCAGTGCGCTCCACCTGGCTTCCGTATCGAAAACCTTCACCGCCATGGCTGTTTTGAAATTATGGGAAGAAGGAAAATTAGATCTCAACGAAGAAGTATCTGCATACCTGTCCGGTTTTCCCTACCCGGGCGTTACCATAAAAACCTTGCTCAACCACCGAAGCGGACTACCCAACTATGTGCATGTGATGGAGCAATTTGGCTGGAACAGCCGGCAAATAGCGAGCAACGAAGATGTGCTGCAATTTTTGATCAGCAACAAAAACAAGTTGTTCGCCGGGCGCCCCGACCGCTCGTTCCAATACTGTAACACCAATTATGCCCTGCTTGCACTGGTGATAGAAAAGGTAAGCGGCTTATCTTATCCCCAGTTTATGCACGACCACTTTTTCGAGCCTTTGGGTATGACAGATTCCTACGTATTTACTATGGCCGACTCCTCAACAGCACTGCCTTCCTTTAATGCCAGGAGCCAGCGGGAAGCATTCACTTTTTTGGACGCCGTATATGGCGATAAAAATATTTACAGTACTGCGCGCGACCTGTTAAAATGGGAAACAGCCCTCAGTTATGGCGGGATGTTCCATCCGGCCACTTTAGACTCGGCTTATGCGGGGTACAGCTACGAAAAGAAAGGGATCCGTAATTACGGACTGGGCTGGCGAATGCTGGATTATCCCGGCAATGAAAAAATCATCTACCACAATGGCTGGTGGCATGGCAATAATACCGTTTTCGCCCGGATCCTCAAGGATTCGGCTACCGTGATCATCCTGGGCAACAAATACAACCGGAACATTTATCAGGCAAGAAAACTTTTCCCTGTTTTCGGCGATTATGCAACCGATGATGAGGGAGATGAATAGATGGGAGGGAAGGTATCAGGTTATAGGTTTCAGGTTATAGGTTATAGGTTATAGGTTATAGGTTTCAGGTTAATACTGACGGCTCATACCTCATACCTCATACCTCACACCTGACACCTGACACCCCATACCTGACACCCCATACCTGAGACCCGCTACCTCCGATTTCCCTAACTTTACTGCTCCAAGCAGCGTTTTCATGAAACTATTTTCTGCCGAACAAATCAGGCAATGGGATCAATATACCATACAGAACGAGCCTTTGGCTTCCATTGATCTGATGGAAAGAGCCGCTGCGCGGTGCTGCGACTGGATCATTGCAAAATTTCCGGATCATCAGAAATACAGCGTGTTCTGCGGACCCGGCAACAACGGCGGGGACGGACTGGCCATCGCCAGGATGTTGATCCGGCGAAACAAAACGGTATCAGTATTTATCCTCGGGCATACCGGAATGAATTCCGCCGATTTCATTACCAACCTGGCGCGGCTCCAGGCTTGTACAACGCAGATAGAACTACTGGAAGAAGAAAACCGGTTTACACCCATTGCGGCACCGGCAATGGTTATAGATGCCCTGTTTGGTTACGGACTTAACCGTCCCTTAGAAGGACTTGCCGGAAAATTGGTGGCGCATATCAATCGCTCCGGAGCCCCGGTAATTGCTATAGATATGCCCAGCGGACTCTTCGCGGATAAAAGCTCGCTCGGCAACACGATCATTCAATCCACCTTCACACTTACCTTTCAACAACTGAAACTGGCATTTTTGCTACCGGAAAATGCAAAATACACCGGTAGCATACAGGTGCTGGATATCGGGTTGGCGCGGCAATACTATGAGGATACAAACGCCGGTTTCGAGATCATAGAAGAGCCTGCCATCCGGCCTGGCATTTCCCCAAGACCCCCCTTCTCGCATAAGGGTACCTATGGCAGCGTTGCTTTGATAGCCGGAAGCCACGGTATGATGGGGGCAGCGGTACTCGGAGCGCGGGCCTGTATGCGCAGTGGCGCGGGTAAACTAACCTGTTATATTCCCGGATGTGGATACCAGATCATGCAAACCACGGTGCCCGAAGCCATGTGTATAACAGGAATTAATAAAAATCATCTTAGCGCTGTAAGTTTCCGAAATGATTATCAGGCATATGCCATTGGTCCGGGAATGGGACAGGATAAGTCGGGCTTAGCGGTACTGGAAACCGTACTGGATAAAAATCCTTCCCGCCTTATTATTGATGCCGACGGATTGAACCTGCTTTCAACCCAACCGGAGCTTTACCGGAAACTTCCCCAAAATACCATTCTCACCCCTCATCCAAAGGAGTTTGAAAAACTGTTTGGTACTGCCGCCAACGACTTCCACCGGCTTCAACTGGCCCTGGAAAAAGCCCGGGCATTGCAGGTATTTATTGTGTTAAAAGGAAGATATACCTTCATCGCAACTCCCGAAGGGAAGGGTTATTTTAATCCTACAGGCAATCCCGGAATGGCCACTGCAGGCAGCGGAGATGTGCTAACGGGTATCCTGCTCGGCTTATACGCTCAAAACGCCAATACTGAGCAGGTGGTGCTGACCGGCGTTTTTTTACATGGGATGGCTGGCGATATAGCTTCCGAAGCAATGGGAGAAGCGTCTCTTATTGCAGGTGATCTCATCCGCTTCCTTCCCGAAGCATTTGTACAGGTAAAACGGGGTTAATTTATGCTAAATACTATTTTTAGGTCTGAAACCCCTATTTTTGCCGTCCCAAAAACATAACTTATAAGAACTTAACGTTTATGGACCAATTGTTCTACCTCGTACCGGTGCTGGCGCTGGTTGGTTTGCTTTATACTTTCGCGAAATTCAAATGGGTGGTGAAGCAGGATGCCGGTTCCGACCGGATGAAGGAGATCAGTAATTATATTGCCGAAGGCGCTATGGCCTTTCTGAAAGCCGAATGGAAAATATTAGCCTATTTCGTTGTTATTGTGGCTATTTTACTGGGCATTATGGCACAGTCCAATCCCCATTCGCATTGGTCCATTGCCATCTCTTTTATTTTAGGCGCGGTATTTAGTGCCACTGCCGGATATATAGGAATGCGCATAGCCACCAAAAGCAATGTACGCACCGCCCAGGCGGCAAAAACCAGCCTGAGCAAAGCCCTGTCAGTTTCCTTCACCGGAGGATCAGTAATGGGTCTTGGCGTAGCGGGATTGGCAGTTTTAGGTTTGGGAAGTGTATTCATCATCTTATATATGCAGTTTGTAAGTGGTATTGAACCCAATACTGTTGAATACAACCATGCAATGCTAAAAGCTATTGAAGTGCTTACCGGGTTTTCCCTGGGCGCTGAAAGCATCGCCTTGTTTGCACGTGTTGGAGGAGGGATTTACACCAAGGCTGCTGATGTGGGTGCTGACCTGGTAGGAAAAGTGGAAGCCGGTATCCCGGAAGATGATCCCCGCAATCCTGCAACTATAGCCGATAATGTGGGCGATAATGTAGGCGATGTGGCCGGAATGGGCGCCGACCTTTTTGGCTCCTATGTGGCTACCGTGCTGGCCACGATGGTATTGGGACAGGAGACCCTTTCGAAAGACAATTACGGGGGTATGGCGCCCATCCTGCTGCCTATGTTGATTGCGGCAGTGGGCATCATATTTTCTATTGTAGGCACCTGGTTTGTGAAAGTAAGCGACAGCGCCGGCATCAATACACAAAACGTACAGAAAGCCCTGAATATGGGCAACTGGGGTTCTATTATAATCACCGCTCTGGCTTCTATCGGCCTGGTGTACTGGATATTGCCGGAAACCATGTCTCTGAGGGGGCACGAGTTTACCAAGTGGGGGGTATTGGGTGCCATCGGCGTTGGCCTCGTGGTGGGCGCATTGATGAGCATTATTACGGAATTTTATACCGCTATGGGTAAAAGGCCTGTTTTATCTATCATCCGGCAATCTTCTACCGGTCATGCCACCAATGTAATTGGCGGTCTTGCCGTGGGAATGGAATCCACCTTTTTACCCATCCTGGTACTGGCAGGCGGTATCTGGGGTTCTTATGAATTTGCCGGGCTATACGGCGTGGCTATAGCGGCAGCCGGAATGATGGCAACTACCGCCATGCAGTTAGCGATTGATGCTTTTGGTCCTATTGCAGATAATGCAGGAGGGATTGCCGAAATGTGCGAACTGCCGAAAGAAGTACGTGAAAAAACAGACGTGCTGGATGCGGTAGGGAATACCACGGCCGCTACCGGAAAAGGGTTTGCAATCGCTTCCGCCGCTTTAACGGCGCTGGCATTATTTGCCGCTTTTGTGGGTGTTGCCGGGATAGATGGGATAGACATTTACCATGCTAAAGTATTGGCTGCCCTTTTTGTGGGGGCGATGATCCCTTTCATTTTTTCTTCTCTCGCTATCCGGGCTGTTGGGGAGGCAGCTATGAGCATGGTGGAGGAAGTGCGCCGTCAGTTCCGCACCATTCCCGGCATAATGGAAGGCACCGGCAAACCTGAATATGATAAGTGTGTGGCAATTTCTACAGATGCCTCCATTAAAAAGATGCTGCTGCCCGGTACGGTAGCCATCGTATCTCCTTTGATCATAGGGTTTTTGATCGGACCGGAGGCGTTGGGCGGCTTTTTAGCAGGCGCCACGGTAAGTGGGGTATTGATGGGCATGTTCCAGAACAATGCCGGAGGTGCATGGGACAATGCCAAGAAATCTTTTGAAAAAGGAGTGGAGATCGGCGGTGAAACCTTTTATAAAAAATCCGAACCGCACAAAGCATCCGTAACAGGAGATACGGTGGGAGACCCGTTCAAAGATACTTCCGGACCTTCAATGAACATCCTGATCAAACTGATGTCTATTGTTTCCCTGGTAATAGCGCCCAGCCTGGCGCAAATTTATAATACCAAGCCGGACAATGCTGCCGGTGCGGAAAAACCGGCGATAGAACAGGTTGTAACTACCACCTCGCCTGTGAACCATACAAAATAAGATTATCCCTTCTTCAGATAATAAGCCGGTTTCGATACGAAACCGGCTTATTCGTGTTTACCGCGCAACCCGATAGTGAAAATTTATCATTTGACAATTCAGATCAATCGTTATATTATCCATTTATAATCAACTTGTTATAATCGTTTTTTGTATAAACAAACCACCTTCCAAACCCTTTCCTTTCTGTTACCCTATATATTCCGGGTGGTTTGCAATAAATTTTATTGCCAATGCTATTGTGAATTGATTAAGAGTTGTACCTTCACGCCTCCGGATTACGGTACGGAATTATTCCAACATCCTAACGGCCATTACCCTTCAGAATCCTCTCCTGAATAATCACCTTTCAGAATTTTGCTTTTTAATACATTTCCTTTATTCTACCGATTACCAAAGTATGCAACTTTAAGAAACGCCGATTGATTCGAATTTAAACTTTTCGTTCATGAAGCCATTTTTACTTTTGATCGCCGCAATGATATGCACGTCCCTTACGAGAGGCCAACACCTTATCCCCGCTGGAGAAATACCAGCCGGGACCCACAATGACGTGCCGGATAATGGCGGCACCCAGGTGCCGGATATCACCATCCGCAAAGGCGATGTACGGTATAATCATCTGAACCCGCTTTTTACGGTCAATAACGGCGGCGCCTGGCTGACACAGTTTAACGAAGGCCCATTTCCGACCCCATTCGGCACCACCAGCACCAATAGTGACTATTTTTTAAACACCGGTACCAATGAAATTGCGGGAACCCAGGGAATAATTGTGTTTGATACGGTTCATTTTGATATAGGCGCCGGTAACGTTATGCGCATCACCAATACCCGCCAGGGAGAATTTATAGCGTATGGCGAGGTATCGGGAGGTATCATGATTGGGGCAGCTCTATTCTTCAATAACGGGATAACCACCACCGCGAGATTAGAACCGGTGAACGGAGCCATCGTATTTGTAAACAATTCGTTCTATAGCGGAGGATTGACGGACGTCCAACATGTGGACGGATTTGTGAGCGAGATCAATTATCCTGAAGGAAATAATTTACCGGTAGGACACAGTGGCGATTTCACCTTCCCGGTGGGTAATGCCAACGCCGTTTATCCCCTGAGAAGACAGGGGGAATTTGAGGACGCGCTGAAATCAATAACCGTGGGCTGGATAGACGGCGACCCTAATACCACCGATGATCCTACCCAATTGGAACTTAATCCAACAGATCCGGCCCATCTCGAAAGTGGAATAGAGGGAATTGTTCCCGTTGGGTTTTGGGACTGGCATGTATTGGATGCCACTGAAGAAAACCCTTCGGGACTTGTTTTTATGGGAGCGGGTACCCTGATGGAAGATCAAACCATTACCGTTGCTATCCCTGCGCTTAATTTAAATTATAGCGGATTTACCGCTGCCGATCTGCGGCTTATGGGTTACGATCCTATAAACAATCAATGGATCAAACTCGGCAATACCGGAGCCAGCGGACTCACCAAAGGCTCCACGCTCTCGGGTATCATCCCCGGCGGAAAACTCATTACCGCCATTGCCATTGGAAGCACAGCTAACATTATTCTGCCGGTATCCTTTATCTCCTTCACCGCTAAAGCCGATGGCTGTAAGGCCTTACTGGAATGGCAGACCGGTATGGAACAAAACAACAGCCATTTTAATGTGGAACGCAGCAGCAACGGAACCGCATTTGAAATTATCGGGCAGGTGAAAGCAGCAGGCAACAGCAACACTACCCAAACCTACCGGTTCACCGATAAGGCGCCATTCGCCGGAACCAATTATTACAGGATTACCCAGGTGGATTTTGATGGAAAATACTCCAGTACCGAAGTACGGTCCGTTAGAACGGCATGCAGTGCTGAGTCGCCATTAAAAGTATATCCCAACCCTGCCAGGAACGAGATCCATATTCAAAACGGAAAAGCCATAGCCGGGATCAATATTGTAGCAACCAACGGCCAGGTAGTAATGAAATACGCGCCAGCCCAGAACCAGGCAGGACTATTTAATCTTAATATTCAACAATTGCAAAACGGAATTTATTTATTACAGGTAGTCAATAAAGATGGCACGATAGATGCGATAAAATTATTAAAACAGTAAAACCGGAAAAACCAATTACAACGTTTCGTTTAAAGTCAATATTGGATCCTCATGATTCAATATTGGCTTTTTTTGATTCTTACTGCTGATGAATTTTTTGTATGTGGATCAAAGGCTTGAAAGCATGGTGATCAGATCACTTTCAACAGCGCTTTCATGTAGCCCAATGCATAAGCCATGCCGGCATGCCAGGGAGCATCGCAGCTCATCTGAGGCGTATGGTCGGGAATGAGCACACCCCGGAAATCTTTTTCTTTCAGGATTTTCAGGATCCTCACCATATCAATATCCCCTTCATCTAAAAATACTTCGTAATAATGAGGCACTTTCCCTTTTACATTCCTGAAATGAATATAGGCAATGTCTTTAGCATAGGCTTCTGTGGCTTCATACACGTTGCCTTCGGTCATCTCCTGCAGGGAGCCTAAACAATATTCCAGCTTATTGCTTTCACTCGCAACCAGGTCCAACAGTTTTCTATACAACGAGGGTTGATACACCAAACGGGGTGTTTGCCTCACATAGGGCATAGGCGGATCATCCGGATGCGCGGCTAATTTTACCCCTTCATTTTCCGCAACGGGCAGAAGCTCGTTCAGGAAATACGATAACCTGTTCCACAACTCTTCATAAGAAACGGCGGGTAAATTACCGGGCTTGGCTTCCGTATCATAAACCATATTCCATACCATGCCATTCGGTACAGGACGTTCATCCACCCCGTCCATACCCACCGATTCGGCCCCTCCCCTCGCGAACTTTCCGTTGATCCTGCTGCTCACTCCTGCCAGGCTAAAATTATAGCCCATAACGGGAATGCCTGCCCGACCGATATTCCTGATGATCTGTTTCAATCTTTCAATCTGCTTTTTCTTCTCCGGACCATCCAACAATACATCATACCAATGGGCGGGATCAAAATTCTCTATGGCTTCCAGTTCCAAACCGGCATCATTGATCTCTTTTCTCAGCCTCTTCAACGAGTCTTCTTCCCACAACTGATCGGAGCCACCGGCTCTTCCCCATCCGCCCTCTCCGCCTATCGGCTGTCCCTCGCCTTTGGCGCTCTCTCTTAAATTAAAATAGTCCACCAAATGAACCACCAAATGCGTGCACCCACATTGCTTTGCAAAGTCATAATTCGCTTTCTTAAGTTGATGCTGATATAATCCAAGTCCCAGTTTCATATGTAATTTTTAATTTATTTACAACCTAAAGTCTATCTCTGTCCTTCTTAAAACCCGATTGAATTTCCTCCATCTACCGGCAAACAAATCCCTGTAATAAAGGAAGCCGCATCCGAAGCCAAAAAAGCAACTGCCTTTCCCACATCTTCGGGCGTTCCAAATCTTCCCGCAGGCGTTCTCCTTAATATCCGTTGTTCTCTCTCCGGGTCCTTTTCCATGATCTTTCTGAACATCCGGGATTCTATAAACCCAGGCGCTACCGCATTGAAACGGATGCCCAGCGAAGAATATTCCATAGCCAGCGTGCGGGTCATTCCCAACAGGGCCGATTTGGAAGAACTATAAGCCACCACCTGGGGTAATCCATAGATAGCCGTCATGGAACTGATGAAAATCACGTTGCCTTTTTTTCTCGGAAGCATGAAACGGAGCGCTTCACGGGTTAGTGAAAACACCGCATTGGTATTGGTGTTCATCACCTGCTCAAATTCTTCATCGGTAATATCCACAGAAGGTTTCTTAGCATGCAAGCCCGCATTATTAACGAGGGTGGTAATGGGTCCGATATTACTCTCAATCTCCCGGATCAACCCGTGGTGTTTTTTCTTATCCGTAATATCATTCACCCGGTAAAAACAATTTTCACCCAATTTATTCTTTGCTTCCAGCAATACACTTTCTCTTCTGCCGGTAAGGATCACCTTTGCACCCTGGCCGGTCATCTGTTCCGCAATCCCAAAGCCGATACCGGTTCCGCCGCCGGTTATTAACACGATCTGATCTTTTAAATCTATAATAGGCTCCATTTCAGTGTCGCTCTTTTAATTTCGGATGGGTTCAATACTGGGAATAAAAATCTTAATAATCAGCCAATTCAACAAATAAACCAAAGAGGCAATTATAAAAATCGGGGAATAGCTATGGGTGATTTCCAAAATAATGCCTACAAAGGAGGCAGACAAAGCGCCGCCCACCGCTCCCACAAAGCCGCTCAAGCCTACCATGGAGCCTACAATATTTTTTGGATAAATGTCTGATATAACAGTAAACATATTGGAAGCCCAGCTCTGGTGTCCCGAAGTGCCAAGCGCAATCAGCAGAACAGCGGCCCAAAGTCCCTCTGTCCACGGGATCAACAGAATAGGCAATGCAAGGAAGGCGCTTAATAAAATAGTAGTCTTTCTTGCATAATCTATCGTCTTTCCGGATTTTATAAACCGGGAGGAAATCCATCCTCCTCCTATTCCCCCTACGCTTGAGATCGTATAAATAATAATAAGCGGGAGCACCAGTTCGGTTATATTGATCCCCTGCGTCTTTGCCAGGTAATCGGGCGTCCAGAACAAAAAGAACCACCATACCCAGTCGGAAATAAAGCGGGTGGCACAAAGCGCGGCGGTTTGCTTATACCTGAATAACTGCAGCCAGGATATTTTTTTTGCTGATCCGTTTTCCGCATCATCCTGGTTAATATAATCGAGTTCTTTTTTGGAGAGTCCGGGGTGTTTAGCGGGATGATGATAAAAAATCAGCCAGCATATTATCCATACAAAACCGAAAGCGCCGGTGATGATGAAAGCCAACCTCCAGCCCAAAGTTATTGTGATGCCGGAGACAATGACCGGCGCCACAATTGCCCCGATGGTGGAACCGGAATTAAATAGCCCGGTGGCAAACGCTCTCTCTTTTTTGGGAAACCATTCAGAAACACTTTTTACCGCTGCCGGAAAATTGGCGGACTCTCCCAACCCTAATACAAACCGAACCAGGGCAAAACTGCCCACACCTCGTGCCGCCGCATGGGCTATTCCTGCTATACTCCAAACGATCATCGCCCATATATAACCGGCCTTCGTGCCCAGCTTATCAAGAAAGGGTCCGGTGAGAATTAAACCCACGGCATAGGCAATCTGAAAAGCGGTGATGATCAAACCATAATCTACTTCACTCCAGCCCAGGTCGTCAGAAATGAAGGGTTTTAATATACCGATCACCTGCCGGTCTATATAGTTAATCGTAGTGGCGAAGAACAACAATACCACCATCCACCAGCGATAACTTCCTGTTTTCTGCGCAGGGTTTCTCAATATCTGCATCTTACATAATTCCGAACTTTTCAAAGGCGTCCACGGCGCTCATCCCTGACTGTAAAGCTTTCAGTACATGTTTTTCTCCAATTGCCTTTTCAATGGCTTTTTTAAAAGCTTCTTCTTCCATTTTTTGGGGAACGATAATTACACCGTCACGATCACCAAAAACAATATCACCCGGCGATATCAATACACCATCCCATTCAATCGGCACCCGGTAATCAATCACCTTCCCTCTTGGCCCCTGGTCCTGCGCGTAAGTACCTACGGCGAAAGTCGGAAAGTTTAACCTCAATATTTCTTCTGTGTCCCTGGAAAAGCCATTCAATACCGCCCCGGCCGCTTTCAGTTTCAGCGCCCGGGTACTCATCAACCCACCCCAAAGCGCAAAGCGATGGGAAGCGCCGGAACATATATAAACCTCATCCTCTTTTAAATCATCCAAAGCCTCAAACATCAATCCAAAAGGCTTCTGTAAAAGAGGGTTCTGCGAAGTTGCCGTTCCTTCATTAAAAACATCCGCTTCCACAACAGGCATGGCCCTGCCGATGATCACCATCTTAGGATCAAGCGGTTTCAGATGAGCCGGTAAAAATTGACGGTAAAATCCCATCTTATCCAGCACATCCCCTACCAATGCCGTAAACAGTTTTTCCTTCGCGATTGCAAATAACTCCCGGTCGTTTTTCCAGTAATGTCTTGCCTGGTCATATTCTCTGTCCATCATTTTGTAATTCAATATCGTTTAGGGTGCATTTAGTCAGGCGTTACAATTCTTTATAATTCATATAAGGAGGTCTTTTTCCGGAAGGATATCCGCGATCAGCAAGCAATAAATCTTCCTGATTAAAACGAACAACCTCCATCGAATTACTTATATTTGAACACACACATATCATCAATATCAGAACCCTCAAAGAGCCTGCCTAACCAGGCGATACTGATTCTCAAATCACAAACCCGTCCGGCAGGATAGCGCCTTTCTTCACCACCACAATCCCGTCTTTCACGGTGTAGAGCGGATGATCGGAATTAGGCATATGTACGCCGCCATTAATCCGCACATCATTCCCAATCCTGCAATTCTTATCAATAATGGCGTTACGGATATAGCACCGCTCTCCTATACCCATCTTAGGCAATCCCCGCTGTTCTGCGGTTCGCATTTCATCCAGGGTTTCATAATAATCACTTCCCATAATATAAGTGCTTACCAGGGTAGAACCATGACCAATACGGGTACGGATGCCGGTTACGCTGTTTTCGATACGGGAGGCATTAATAATACAACCTTCCGCTATCAGCGTTTTCTCCAGGGTGGTGCCGCTGATCTTTGCCGGAGGCAACATCCGGGGCCGGGTATATACCGAATTGGAATTGTCGAACAGGTTGAAAAGCGGGATATCTTCCGTCAACGCCAGGTTGGCTTCAAAGAAGGAATAGATGTTCCCAATATCCGTCCAGTATCCATCGTATTGATAACTCACCACTTTTTGAGAGCTGATAGACCCCGGAATGATTTCCTTCCCGAAATCCGTGGCGTTCCGGTGTACATCCAACAGCAGATCAAACAACAATTTCCGGCTAAAAATATAGATACCCATGGAAGCCAGGTATATCCTGCCCGACTTTTGCATCTCCTCTCCCGTATCGCTTACCCATTCGGGCAACAGATCCTTCTTGGGCTTTTCAATAAAAGAGGTGATGGCATGGTCTTCGTCTGCTTTCAGGATACCAAATTCCGGCGCTTCCCGCTCTCCCACCGGGATAGTAGCAATTGTAATATCGGCTTCCTTGTCAATATGATGTTGCAGCATTTCACTGAAATCCATCTGGTACAACTGGTCGCCGGACAGGATCAGCACCTGTTCAAACTCCTGTTGTTGCAAATGCCGGAGCGATTGCCGCACCGCATCCGCCGTACCCTGGAACCACGATGTGCTTTCAGGAGTTTGCTCCGCCGCTATAATATCAACAAAAGCCTTACTGAAAATACTGAAATGGTAAGTGTTCTTGATGTGCTTGTTAAGCGAGGCGGAATTGAACTGAGTCAACACATACATCCTGCCGATATCCGAATTGAGACAATTGGAGATCGGGATATCCACCAAACGGTATTTACCGGCTATCGGCACTGCCGGTTTGCTTCTTGTAGCGGTAAGCGGTGAAAGGCGGGTACCTGCTCCTCCTCCCAATATAATAGCGATCACATCCTTTTTCATAGCCAAACAATTAAAGATTGAAAAATAAATATTTTAAACCACCGGGCTACGCCAATGATCTTTTTGAACATTTTAACCACCCAGGCTCTCATATAAATCCAGGTATTGCCCTACACTGTGCTGCCAGCTAAAATCAAGCCCCATCATTTTTTCCCGCACTTGTTCTCTTTTCTCCTTATCCTCGTACAAACGCACTGCCCGCCAGATGCCTTCTGTAATATCACCCACGGAAGCCCAGTTATACAATATTCCATACCCTCCCTCTTGTCCATAATCTATCACGGTATCCTTCAATCCACCGGTTCTCCGCACCATTGGAATGGTGCCGTAGCGCATAGCGTACATCTGATTCAGCCCACAGGGCTCCACCCTTGAAGGCATCAACAGGAAGTCAGCGCCGGCATACATCAGGTGGCTGAGTGATTCATTGTACCCAATATAAACATTATAATCATCCTGTGCCAGCTTCTGTAAGGAACTCAGCCTCGCTTCCACTTCCGGGAAGCCGCTACCGAGGATCAGGAAATTCATCCTGCGCCCTACATAATAAAAACTATCGCTGATTGCCCCGGGCAATAAATCGGCGCCTTTCTCCCCCACCAGCCTTCCTATAAAAACAATCAAAGGCTTACCCGGATCGAGATTGAAAGTTTCGCAGAGCTTCGCTTTATTTTTTGCTTTTCCCTCCGCCACCGTTTCCGCACTATAATGCTCTTCCAGGTAGCGATCGGACCGGGGATCCCACACTTCGGTATCAATTCCGTTTAATATGCCCACACATTTCCCTTTTTCATATTCAAACAAGGCTTCCAGTCCGTTAGCAGATTGTCTTAGTTCTTCGAGGTAACTTTTGCTGACAGTAGTAACCTTCCAGGCGCATTTGATACCTGAAGCCAGGGGGTTGATATTATTGTTCCAATCCAGCATTCCCCATTTCCAGCTATCCCAGGGCGGTAGCAGAAAGCTTCTGTCCCATCCCATAGCACCCTGGTATTGCGCATTATGAATAGTAAGAACCGTGGGAATATCCTGAAGATGCTGATACTTGTAGCAATGCTTGAAAATAAAAGGAATCAGCCCGGTATGGTGATCATGAACGTGCACTACATCGGGACGGTGCGCCCACGCGGCAATCCAGTCCACCACGGCCACCTGAAACGCAACAAACCTGTCTGTATCATCATCGTAGCCATATACTTTTTCCCTGTCCAACAATCCGTTGATATCGAGCAGATACAGGTCAAAACCCAGCTTATTGGTTTGTTCTTTAATGATCGTATAATCAAACCAATAATCCCCGATATTTGTTCTGCCTTTATGAACAACATCCCAGGTATTTTCCATCAGGAATTTTGTTTTGTACATGGGCATTACCACTTTGGCTACGTGTCCCAGTTCATTCTGATATTTGGGAAGCGCTCCCACTACATCGCCCAGTCCTCCCGCTTTAGCAACCGGATAGCATTCTGCACTGACATGTATTATTTCCATTCTGTAAAAATTCTAAGATAGATTCTGTTAGTTGAATATAGGAAGGTTTTTGATTAGTACAAAATAGGAACCGGAAAAATTATTATTCTCAAACAACAATGCTCATGCTAAGCGATGCATGAGCATTGTCATATATAACAAGTTTCGAAAATCAGGATTGAACCTTCTCTTTCTTTCCCGCCTTATGACCGGAAACGGCGAAATAATAAATAAACAAATAACAGGGCACCATGATCCAGAAAGCCTGTTGCAACCCTACATGCTCGCCCAGGGATGCCCAAACCCGCGGCAGGATGGCCCCTCCGCCGATACCTACGATCAGTAGCGCTGAACCCGTTTTGGTAAACTTACCCAATCCGTCAATTGCCAGCGGCCAGATGGCCGGCCATATCAGCGCATTGGCCAGCCCCAGCAGGGCAATGAATAAAACCGAAGTATAGCCCGAAGTGAAAATAGCAGCGACAGTAAATACCAGTCCGAGGACTGCCGACAGTTTCAAAACCGCCGTTTGGGAAATATATCTGGGGATCGTTGCTATTCCAATGATATAGCCTACCAGCATCCCTATCATCGTATAGGTGGTAAAATGTTTTGCCACATCCAGACTGATGCCTATCGCATTCCCATATACCTGTATAATATCGCCCGCCATCACTTCCACGCCCACATACAGGAAGATAGATACAAAACCCAGCCACAGGTAGGGATAGTTAAAAATACTTTTTCGTTGTACAAAAGAAGCCGATGTGGTAGTTGCATCGTCATCTTCCCCTTCGGCTTTCACTTCAGGCAGATGCGCGAAATAAACAAACACCCCTAACAATACCAGTACGGCGGCAATCACCACATAAGGCAGAATTACCTGGGAAGCCATTTGATTTAACCTTTCCGCTTTTTGAGCGGCGTCCATCTTCAGCAGATCTTCCTCTATGTTCCCCGAATCTTTTAATAAGATAGCGCCGAGGATCAGGGGTGCCAGGGCGCCGGCGCCCTTGTTGCAGATACCCATGATACTGATCCGCTTTGCAGCGCTTTCAATGGGTCCGAGGATCGTAATATAGGGATTGGACGCCGTTTGCAACAATGCGAGACCGGTTCCCATCACAAACAAGCCAAACAGGAAAATCCCAAAAGTTCTGCTATTGGCAGCCGGGATAAAAATGAGGGCGCCAACCGCCATCACCAAAAGACCAACCATCATCCCGTTTTTATAGCCTATTTTTTTCAGTAATCCAGAAGAAGGAAAAGCCATGACCGCATAGGAGATGTAAAAAGCAAAAGTCACCAGTACAGCCTCAGAAATAGTAAGTTCACAAGCTATACCAAGATAGGGAATAAGCGTGCTGTTTGCCCAGGTAACGAAGCCGAAAATAAAAAACAAGGCCCCTATGATCACTATGGGCGACATAAAATTTTTCGGGGGAACGGGTTGGGTGATAGCTGTTGACATACGACTAAAAAATTTCCCGAACTTAGTAAACATATTGGGAAAAGCAATTCCATTTTCAATTTTTTTTATCCCAATTCACTCAGTTCATCCAAATTTCGTTCTCTGTTCTTATATTTACCGCAACAATAATCATGAAACAGGAATTTGCAATCGGTATTGATATTGGTGGAACCAACACCGTTTTTGGAATTGTAGATCACAGAGGCGATACTTTGTACCGGGGCGCTATTTCCAGCAGAAAACACGTGCAGATAGAAGATTACATCCGGGAATTGCACCAGGCGTTACAACCAGCTATTGAACAGGTAGGGGGTATAGACAGCATCAAGGGTATAGGCATAGGCGCGCCCAATGGCAATTTTTACAGCGGCACGATAGAATATGCGCCCAACCTGGTATGGAAAGGCATCCTGCCGATCGTCAGCCTGATCACCGGTGTATTTGGTGTACCGGCTGCGTTAACCAATGACGCCAATGCCGCCGCAGTGGGAGAGATGATGTATGGAGCGGCTAAAGGAATGAAAGACTTTATTATGATCACCCTGGGTACCGGTGTGGGCAGCGGAATCGTGGCCAATGGTCGCCTTGTGCTGGGCCACGACGGTTTTGCAGGAGAACTGGGACATACCATGATCATCCCCAACGGGAGGCTCCATCCGGGCACGGGGATGCATGGCTCTTTGGAAAGCTATGCCTCCGCCACGGGCGTGGCCGTTACCGCAAGGGAATTCCTGGAACAAAGAAAGAACGAGGACAGCCTGCTGAGAAAATATGCCCCGGAAGAGATTGATTCCAAAGTAGTATATGAATGTGCGATGCAGGACGATCCGATTGCAAAAGACGTATATGAATACACCGGCATGATACTGGGGATGGCCTTGTCCAATTTTGTGATGTTCTCCTCCCCGGAATCTATTATATTATTCGGTGGAATGACCAAGGCCGGCGACCTGATCCTGAAGCCCACCCGGGAGCATATGGAACGGAACCTGCTGCCTATTTTCCAGAATAAGGTAAAACTGATCTTCAGCGAATTAAAGGAATCCGATGCCGCCATCCTCGGCGCCAGCGCATTGGTGTGGGATATGAAATAAACCAACATTTACAGCGCATCATTCCAGGTTTCAACAAAACTATTTCCGGCTGATTTTGCCTTACCCGCATATAACGTTTTAAGTACTTTTAAGTGCTTAAAGGAACAGCAATCGGGCGATGGGTACTATTTTAGGGCGACCCGTAAACAACAATAATAATAAGACAAAATGAGAAAGACAGGGCTTGACACATTTGCAAAAGCAGTACCGGACAATGTAACATCAGCTATACGCAAGTATCAACAGCGGTTGGGGCTCAGGGTTCTGATGTCCGGTTTTATTTCTTAACTTCAAGAACATGTTTTCAAATGGGCAGTTCAAAAAAATAATCAAACCTGAATAAACGCACTATCGCACCGTTATTTTAAAAATACCCGGTAAGCGCCTGTTCAAATTCGGTGTAAATATTCCTTACAATGTCAGCCGCAGGCAGTATTTCCCCGATGAGCGAACTTACCTGCCCGATCTCCAGTTCCCCTTCCTGCAAATCCCCTTCAAACATACCTTTTTTCGCCCTGCCCCTTCCCAGGAGCGCCTTTAAATGATCCGCCGTTGCACCGCTGTATTCAGCAGCCAGAACCTGCTCATAAAACCGGTTTTTTAATAACCGCACCGGCACCAGCTTTTTCAATGCTAGTACGGTATCTCCTTCTTTTGCGTTCACAACAGCTTCCTTGAAACGAAGATGGGAAGACGCTTCCAGGCTGGCAACGAAACGGGTTCCCACCTGAACACCTTCTGCACCTAATACCATCGCCGCAAGCATTTGCCGGCCGGTAGCAATACCGCCGGCTGCTATCACCGGGATATGTACGGCTTTACAAACCGCAGGGATCAATACCATACTGGTGGTTTCCTCCCTTCCATTATGACCGCCTGCTTCAAAACCTTCCGCAACCACGGCATCACACCCGGCCTGTTCGGCTTTTTCCGCAAACCGGCTGCTGCCCACAACATGAACCACCGTAATACCCTGTTCTTTCAGCCTTCCCGTCCACACAGCCGGGTTGCCGGCAGAGGTAAACACCACCGGTATCTTTTCCTCTATAACAATTTGTATGTGTTTTTCAATATCGGGATAGAGCAACGGGATATTAACGCCAAAAGATGCGGTAGTGGCCGCTTTGCATTTCTGAATATGCGCTCTTAAAACATCGGGATACATACTGCCGCTGCCTATTAAACCCAAACCTCCGGCATTGCTTACGGCGGCGGCCAGCCGCCAGCCGCTCGCCCACACCATTCCCGCCTGTATAATAGGATACCTTATATTAAAAAGCCCGGTGATCCTGTTCAAATGAAACATGGCGAAATTTAAAATTATATGATTTTTTACGGGTGGTTGGAGAACCGGAGGGCTACAAAAAAATTCCTGCCTTCCTCCGGGAACCCTTCCACCAAATAATAATTCTTATCGAAGATGTTATTCATTCCTGTTTCCACCCTCATATATTTGCCTATCCCAACGGAAACTGCGGCATTCACCAGCGTAAAATCTCCCACCCTGGTTCCATAACTGGTGCTGAATCTCGAAGAATTGTATTCCGAGCTCACTAATAATTGTACCTGCCTCAAAGGATTATATTTAATGTAACCGTACAACTTTGTATTGGGTACATCGGTAAAATAAATGGAAGGGTCGGTTAAATTATGTCTTTCGAGGTAAGTGTAATTAACTCCCAAAAACATGTTCTTAAAAACACGATAATCCGCCGCAGCTTCTGCTCCCATGTACTCGGCCCTCCCGGCATTTTGCATTTGTGATTTCCCGGGTTCTACATTATTGATAAACATAATAATATCGGTTATCTTACTGTAAAAAAGCGCGACCCGCAGATTCAACCTGTTAAAGGAATTACCGGTAAAATTCAATTCATAATTATCGGCGGTTTCGGGCCGCAGGCCGGGATTCGGAATAGCAGTACCCAACCTGTACGAATACCGGTCTTTGATGGTCGCAAACCGGGTCTTGTGTGAAAAAACCCCGCCTATTTTTTGCTTTTCATTGAGATGATAATAAGCCGCCAGCTGACCGTTATACGCTTTGCTTGCTCCTGAATCTGCAAAAGGTAAAATAGTTCCTGTGCTGCTATTGTAGTCTTCCGCTTTCGCGTTTATTCTTGAGCTATAGCTCAGTCCCGGAATAACAATAAGCTTATCGGTTATTTTATAGGTATCTTCAACCCCCAGGGTTATCGTATTATCAATAAAATGAATCAGCGGCTCTCCCAGATCATGTTCCCTGTGCACATCCTTTTTATAGTGAAGAGCCAGCCTCAAATGATGCCTCTCAATACTGGCGGTTCCATATTCCAGGCTGCCGCCATACGTATAATCATTATAATAGCTTTTAAAAGCGGAAGGCTTGTTCATAGTGGAGTAGGTGGCATCATCAAAACTGAAAATTGTATTTACGAATTTATCATAATAAATCCTTGCCTTCAGATCGTTCTTATCGTTGAATGATGTTTTTGAAATAAAATAAAAGGTTTCTTTATTCCATGCCGGCCATTGCCAGAAACGGGGTTTTAGATAAAATGAGTTCAAGGTGTCGTTTCCCGTATAAACCGGATTCCCTTTTTCTCCCGACTGATTAATGTAGCCGAGAACATACTCGCTTTTTTCACCTGGCGTCCAGCCAATTTTCAGATTGTATTTCCGGTCGGTCCGGTACGAATTGTCTCTCTGTCCGCCGTCTTCATTTTTTCCGGGAATAAAATCCGAGCTCATACGAAAAGCATCCCGATGCAGATGAGAGTAACCGCCCTGGATAAAAAACTGCTTCCACTTTGATCCGATGTTTATGTTTCCTTCATAACCATTTGTGTTGATCATACCGGCAGATCCGTCGAATTCCAACTTTTGAAGGGGCTTCCTGGACACCAGGTTGATGGCGCCTCCCAATGCATTGGGGCCATACAACACAGAGGAGTAGCCTTTCGATACGTCAATCGCCGAGAGATCGAAAGTAGTAAACCGCGCCAGGTCCACATAACCATCGTACGGAACATACACGGGTATGCCGTCCATATATACCGGCACCTGCCTCAAATCGAATCCCCGAACGGTTATCATTGATTCATTCCTGGCGCCGGATGCTGTTAAATGAATCCCGGGCAGCATATTCAACGCCTCCGAAACTTCCATCTTATTATTTAATGCCATGGCTGCCGCATTCACCTGGTCTCCCGGGTTGCTATTTCTGCTGGCTGTAATCGTAATCTCACCCAGTTGAAAAATGCGGGCGCCGGCAGCCGAGTCAGCATCAGGTTCATTCATTGCTTTGGGTTGCTGGGCATAAAGCTCCGGGAGAATAAAGCATATCATCACCAAAAGATACAGATACAATCTCATAAAATATCAAATTTTAAAAAACAAAAATACCCCGACAGCAACTTACCTGAAGAATGCCGTTAAAATAATTTGCGGATATTCACAAATGGGGATAAGGCAGGGATTCACGGGCAGCATCAATGCGAAAACCTGAAATACAGCCCAACTCACGGACGAATTGTGAAAATTAAACAATACCTTTAATTTGTATAATTTTTTTTGAAGAAAGTTGTTCAAGAATGAAAAACAATTCCTTCTTTATCCTTTTTTTTGCGACTGTGTTTTCATGCACTTCCCCCTCTACTACTCCTGCTGTTGATTCAGCTCCTTCTTCCGGAGAAGCATGGGTAAAGGCGGAAGGCAAAGATAGCCTGCTATTGCAGACCGACCGCCCCCCCAACCTGGAAACGCCTCTGAAGTATTTTAAACTGGACTATACCCCCAACAGCGTTTTCTTTGTGCGCTGGCATCTTGCAGGTTTGCCAACAGCCATTCATGAAGACACTTTTCGTTTGCGGGTAGGGGGAAACGTTAAAAGAGAAGTTGCTTTGTCCCTGCAAGACCTTAAAACCAAATTCACCCCGGTTACCATTACCGCTTTATGCCAGTGCTCCGGAAACTCCCGTAGTTTTTTTGATCCCCGGGTACCGGGAGGTCAATGGAAGAATGGGGCTATGGGGAATGCGCGGTGGACAGGGGTCAGGCTGAAGGATGTACTGGATTATGCCGGCGTTAAGTCCGGCTCGGTGGATGTAAGTTTCGATGGGTTAGACGCTCCGCCGTTGCCTTCCACGCCTGACTTCGTGAAATCCCTGAAATACGATCATGCCAATGACGGAGAAGTGATGATTGCATATGAAATGAACGGGGAGCCGCTGCCACTGTTAAACGGATTCCCCCTGAAGCTGGTGGTTCCCGGGTGGTATGCCACCTACTGGGTAGGTATGTTGAGCGATATCCGGGTATTGACCAAACCCTTCGATGGTTTCTGGATGACAAAAGCATACAAGATTCCGAGGGACGTACCCGATGCCAACGAAAGCCCCGATGCGCTATCTACGGATATGGAACCCATTAACAAAATGAACGTCCGGTCTATTTTTGTCTCGCCCGAACCCCACGATGCTGTTCGGGCAGGCGAAACAACAGCGGTGCAGGGTCTGGCCTTTGACGGAGGAGACGGGATTACAACAGTAGAATTGTCGTCCGATAGCGGCAAAACCTGGTTACCGGCGACGCTCGGTCCTGACCTGGGCAAATACTCCTGGCGGAGATGGCATTATAATTTTACCCCTTCGGGAAAAGGTAACTATATTTTAATGGTAAAAGCTACCAATGCAAAAGGACAAACCCAACCCGCCCATCATTGGAACCGGAGCGGGTATATGCGCAATGAAATTGAAACCTTACCTTTAAAAGCAGAATAATCATGAGATATGCCCGGCTGAAAGTCAGTTTTCTCCTCCTCCTGTTTTTTTATGCCGGGTTTTCAGGATGCCGGCAGAACAACAACCATCCCATGCCTGAGACTGCCGCCATGGCACCGGACCTCAATCATGTGAACATCCATCTCCCTGAAGCAGCCGGATACCAGGCTTTTGCACTCAATTGCCTCATTTGCCATTCAGCGGCTTACGTGCAAAACCAACCCGATCTTCCTGAAAAAACCTGGGAGGGGATCGTAACCAAGATGCAAAAAACTTTCGGTGCCCCGGTAGCCGATTCTTCCATCCGGGAAATCGTGCAATACCTGGTAACCATCAAAGGAAAGCGCTGAACAACACCTTTTTTGACGCATCTGGGAAACACCTGTTATCCTAAGTCTATATGTGTATTATCTCCGATATTTAATGTCCGGCTCTCGCCTTTGATCTCCGTATCGCTTCCTACCAGTGAATTATGCAATACCACGCCCCGGATATTGGCATAATCGCCGATAATGGAATCTTTCACAATGGAATAGGAAATTTTCGCTTCCTCTCCTATCGCCACATTGGGCCCGATGATGGCGTTAGCGATATTACAGCCATAGCCAATGCTCACCGGAGGCACAATGATCACGTTTTCAAAACTGTGATGGGGTGATATCTTTCCCCCCAGCTTTTTCATCAAAGTGGCATTGCTTTCGATCAGGGTATCTATCTTTCCACAATCAAACCAGTTTTGCACCTTAAACGATTTAAACACGACTCCCCTGCTGATCATACATTCCAACGCATCGGTGAAGCTGCATTCCTTATGATCCTGAATATGGGAAACCACCATTTCTTCAAGACAGGAAAACAACATCGGAGAATCATTTATTTTATAAATCCCCACCAGGGCCATATTGGATTTAGGGATCTGGGGTTTTTCCACCACTCTTGTAATCAATTCGTTTTCCGCGATCTCCGCCACCCCGAAATCCCGGGGATCGTCCACTTTTTTCACCCCCAGCATAGAGCCACTGCTTTTTATTACCTCGTTTATATTGTATTCACAAATGGTATCCCCCAACACTATAAATATCTCATCATTGCCTACCACTTCTTTGGTAAGATAAATGGCGTGTCCCAGCCCATGTCTTTCACTCTGTAAAATAAAATGACACCGGAGATGGGCATAATGCTGTTTCACATAGTCCTGGATTTTATCCCCCAGATAGCCGACCACAAATACAAACTCCCGGATACCCGCCTCCGCCAATTGATCTACAATTATGCTCAGCAATGTTTTTCCGGCCAGCGGAATAAGCGCTTTGGGCTGGGTGTAGGTATGAGGTCGAAGCCGGGTACCCGCCCCTGCAACAGGAATGATCGCTTTCATCTGTTTATGGTTTGTTTTTTACGGACAGACAGAATTCGCCAATAATCATTGTTTCCGGGTTTGCAGAATGCTTATGGCTCATTTCATGTATGTAAAACGTTGACACTTAGAAAACGTGAAAATAATAAAAATCAAGATTGTTACCCTATTTTTGCGTCATGCAAAGAGATAGTCAGATATTTAACCTTATTGATAAAGAACTGGAACGCCAGCGCAACGGCATCGAATTAATTGCATCCGAAAATTTTACGTCCCTTCAGGTGATGGAGGCCATGGGTACGGTGGCCACTAATAAATATGCGGAAGGATACCCCGGTAAGCGATTTTATGGCGGCTGCGAGGTGATTGATGAAATTGAAACAATAGCCATCAACCGCCTGAAGCAGATCTTTGATTTGGGTTGGGCAAATGTGCAGCCACACAGCGGGTCGCAGGCTAACACCGCCGTGTTTCTGGCCTGTTTAAAACCGGGGGATAAAATATTAGGGTTAAACCTCAGCATGGGCGGGCATTTGACACACGGCAGCCCCGCAAATTTCAGCGGGAAAAACTATCAGGCCCTCTTTTACGGTGTAAAAAAGGAATCCGGTTTAATTGATTACGATCAAATGGAAGCCACGGCTGTTGCGGAAAAACCGAAAATGATCATTTGCGGCGCCTCAGCCTACAGCCGCGACTGGGATTATAAGCGGATAAGAGAAATTGCCGATAAAACCGGCGCCCTGGTTTTGGCCGACATTGCACATCCCGCGGGGATGATCGCAAAAAAATTGCTCAATGATCCTTTTGAACATTGTCATATTGTAAGCTCCACTACCCACAAAACATTAAGAGGTCCACGGGGCGGCATCATCATGATGCGTCGCGACTTTGACAATCCTTTTGGTATAAAAGACCCAAAAGGCAATTTACGGCCTATGAGCGCGGTGCTGGACCTGGCCGTTTTTCCAGGTGCACAGGGCGGTCCGCTGGAGCACGTTATTGCGGCCAAGGCCGTGGCCTTCGGTGAAATTCTTACCGAAGAATTTACAGTGTACGCCCAACAGATAATCAATAATGCCCGCGCAATGGCCAAAGCCTTCGTAAAACGAGGCTACAACCTGATCAGTAACGGAACCGACAACCACCTGATGCTGATTGATCTCAGGAACAAAAACCTCACGGGTAAAAAAGCTCAGGAAACACTCGACAAGGCGCACATCACGCTTAATAAAAATGCGGTACCTTTCGACGACAAGAGCCCGTTTGTAACCTCCGGTATCAGAATTGGCACCCCTGCGGTTACCACCCGGGGAATGAAGGAAGAGCACATGGAGCCCATCGTAGAGATGATAGACCGGGTGTTGTCGGATATTGAAAACGAAAAGCAGATAAAGGAAGTTAAAGATCAGGTTCGTCAATATATGCGCCAATTCCCGTTATATCCCGAATTGGTGTAAACACACCGGATAATAAGATAAATATAATTAACTCATAATTTCTTTATGTTACAGCGTGTACAAACGATATGGCTGCTTGCGGCTGCAGCGCTTTCCTTTCTGACGCTTCGTTTGCCTGTTTACAACGGCAATAAAACGATCAACGACGTGAACGCATACAATACACTAAACGGCACCAGCAGTTTATTTCTGATCATTGTTACCGTTTGTGCGGGATTGATAGCATTCATCACCGTGTTCCTGTACAAAAACCGGAGCATGCAATTAAAACTTTGTTTTGCAGGTTTGGCGCTCTGTCTTTTATCGGGCTGGCTTTATTATATGCAAATCAAATCATTTCAGCAGGGATCATTTACCCTGTGGTCTGTTCTGTATTTCCTGGTGCCGGTATGTTTTATTTTAGCAATGCGTGGAATCTACAGGGACCAGAAACTGGTAAAAAGCATAGATCGCCTGCGTTAGCCAGATTGCCGGGATCTTTAAAAACCTGACAGTTGTGTCCTAAAATATCAAAATAGACGGTCAGCAGGATAAGAAATAGAACCAGTAAAGCCTGTCAGGTTGATGAAGAGAGAAATGCAACCTGACAGGTTGAATCCTAAAATATCAAAGTAAAGAGTCAGCGGGGCAAAAAATAAAACCAGCACAACCTGTCAGGTTAGATACGCTTCAAAAACTAAAATAACGTTATTATGCCTAACCACACCATGCCTTTAGACGATGAAGGGCTCTATCACATATACAATAGAGCTGTAGGCAATGAAAGACTTTTTACAGATGAAAAACATTACAAACGATTTCTGAGTAAAATAGAAAGACACCTGCTTCCTTACCTTGACATTTGGAGCTATTGTCTTATGCCAAATCATTTTCACCTACTTGCCGAAATAAAAACAGGAAGCAACGGCGCTATGGTTTCAAAAGCCTTAAGCGATTGTTGCAATGGATATACGAAATGGTTAAACGTACTCGGAGACAGAAAAGGAAATTTATTTGCGCGCCCTTTTAAAAGGCGTAAAATTAAGGATGATGCCTATCTTGCCTGGATCATCTGGTATATCCACAGAAATCCGATTCATCACCACTATGTAAAAACATTAGATGAATGGAAATTCTCCTCCTACAAAGCCATCCTTTCTCCCAAAACTAAATTAGCCGCAGAAAAAGTACTAAACTTCTTTGGCGGCAAAGATGCTTATATTGCGTTTCATGATATACAACAGGATGAGTGCTTCGATACACTTGAATAGACCAAGGAATATACCCACCCGCAAGGTTGCGGTTTTCTTAGCAAATGTTCCTTTAGTCGCCAACCTGACAGGTTGTGTCCTAAAATATCAAAGTAAAGAGTCAGCGGGGCAAAACATAGTACCAGCAAAACCTGTCAGGTTGATGAAGAGAGAAACACAACCTGACAGGTTGTGTCCTAA
>JAMLHL010000026.1 GCA_023957125.1 Chitinophagaceae bacterium | reverse complement strand
GGGACTTTGAACTAAAGGAAGTGTATTTTATAGCGTTAATGGATTTCAGCTTTGAAAAAACGTCAAGTGATAAGTACCTGCACCGCGTAAGGCTGGCAGAAGAGAAAACCGGTAAAACCTTTTATAATAAGCTGGGATTTATATTTTTAGAGTTACCTGATTTCAATCTGGAAGAAAAGGAAATAAAAACTGACCTCGAACGTTGGATGTATGTGCTGCGCAATATGGCGAAAATGGAAAAAATTCCTGTAATTTTACACAAGAAGATATTTCAGAAATTGTTTCAGATAGCTGAAACAGCCAATCTAAAAAAGGAGGAATATATGTTGTACGAAAAAGCGCTTTTAGATAAATGGACCGACTATGCGGTAAGAAAGACTGCAGAGAAAAAAGGCATGGAGAAAGGCATGGAGAAAGGCATAGCAAAAGGTATAGCAAAAGGTATAGAAAAAGGAAAGCAGGAAGTTATTGGAAACCTGATCATTAAAATGAGGCTTTCGGATGAGCAGGTAGCAGATATTGTTGAAATGCCTGTAAGCTTTGTAAAGAAAATCCGCGCTTCTTTAAAAAAGAAAAAATAATTACTGAAAAATAAATCGGGCATGCCTCATAGTTACAGCTATGGGGCATTTTTTTAAAATCACCCAAATGTGTGATTGCATTCCTCAAAACGAGTGTATAACTTGCGCGTGAATAACCCAATATCCTGCAGGCCCAATTCAATTTCTCCTTGGGAACCCCGCTTCACCTTCATTTCCGGAGAAGGGTGCATACCTTATCTCGTTAAACATTTGATATGAAAACGTTTTTCCAAAATGGTGAAAAAAGTACTTTCCGGATCTCACCTGATGGAAATTATTTTAGCTATCGTGCAGACTACAAGGGAAAGATGAACATTTTTGTTCAAAAAGTAGGCGACAGTACGGCCGTTCGTGTTAGCAACGACACTTTACGAAGTATTTACAGTTATTTCTGGAAAAGTAACAGGATTGTTTATGCACAGGACATTGACGGAGACCAGAACTTTCAGCTTTTTTCTGTAAAAACGGACGGAACAGATTTAAAAGCATTAACGCCTTTTCCTGCTGTAAGGAGCGATGTCATTGATGCCCTGACAGATATTACCGGAGAAGAAAAAGAACTGATTGTACAGATCAATAAAAGAGTAAAGGAATACTTCGACCCATATCTTTTGAACGTAGAAACCGGGGCATTGACATTACTTTATAACAATAAAGAAAACTACGACAGTTGGATTACAGATAACAACGGAATTATCCGCCTTGCTTCAAAAACAGACGGTGTAAATATTACCCGGAATTACCGTGATCCGGACATGGGCAGCTTTACACCCTTGCTTACCACTTCGTTTAAAGACAATTTTACTCCTGTTTCTTTTGATAAAGACAATAAGAATATATATGTGCTTAGCAATACAAGCAGAGACAAAACAGCTTTGGTCGAATATGACCCCGTTGCGAAAAAAGAGCTAAAAGAATTATATACCAGCAACGATTATGATTTAAGCACCGTTAAATACGACAGAAAAAGGCAATCTTTAGCTTCCGTGTACTGGCAGGCGGAGAAAAAGGAAAAACACTTTTTTGATGCAACCTGGGAAACAATTCAAAACAACCTGGATAAAAAGTTTGAAGGTTATGAGCCGGAAATTGTAAGTTATGATGACGCCCGATCAAAAGCCATTGTTGCAACGGGCAATGACAGAGCGCAGGTGAGGTATTACCTCTATGATTTCAAAACCAAAGAAACCAAACCGGCTGCCAACCCTTACCCGTGGATTGAGGAAAAGCAAATATTTTATTTTAAATTCGTTTCTGAAAAGGTGATTTAATTTAATTCATGCGTGCATTTAAAATGCAGATAGCTTGCCACAATCCAACTATCAACCAAACAATTATATAAATTGCTTTTTGATATGAATGATTCGCAATCTTCACAAAATACATCCTCTTCTATATTGCAAATGGCATACGACTCAAAGAAGATTCGCGATTATATGTTTGTCTATTCGATTGTAAATATAAATACCCCGGATCCATTTACTACCGTCTTTCCAAGAACAGGTTATTTGATCTTTACTTTTTGTATCGGTACGGATGCGTATTTTGAAAGCCGGTTCATGAACTACGATCAATCTGTTGGGCTGCCCAATCACATGTATATAGCCGGGCTCTTTTCGGAAAGTTCATTATTGGTTCGTCAATTAGGCCGTGGTGGCGCCTTTGCTATGAAGGTACACCCGGTAATAGGGTACCATTTTCTTAAGAGGCCAATGTGCGAGTTGACCGACAGGCAGATAAGAGTATGCAAACTGATTGAAGGCTGCGGGCGTTTTCTGGAAAAAGTTGAGGCCGATTACAAGATCAATTCATTTGAAAATCCATATGTCCAAAGATTTTTTGCTGAAGCTTTACCACCAAAGTCATCTTATGAAAACGACCCGATATACCATGCAGTAAACGAGATTTCCCGCAGGAATGGAAACATCAAAGTACAAAAACTTGCAAGGCAGTTTTGCATGAGCGAGAGGACGCTGCGCCGCCAGTTTCTTTTGAAAGTAGGGCTTCCGCCACAAGCGTACGCTAAAATATGGCAAATAGAATATGCCATGGATCTCATTCACCGGTTCCCAGGAGAGAGATTGGAACAAGTTGCTTTTGATGCAGGATACTTTGATGTAGCACACATGGCCAGAGATTTTAGAAATAAAGTATCGCTTCCTCCTTCTGAATTAGACGATAATATAAATCCTTTGGCCCAGCAGTACCTTAATGCTTTGGGATCCTTTTCATAATGTCCGATTTGTACAGTAATTTTTTATGCCAAACTTATACATTTGAACGACTGGCGTATATCGTCATAAGCATTTAAGCACTTAATTGTTTTTGTCCCGTGCGGACAAGCAGCATTGCATAGCCATAGGCACCTGGTATATCGGGGCGGTACGGATAACTTAAAAATTATAATGTGATGCATGCAAACAGGATTCTTCAGTCATCTGGCCTGCTATTTATTTTCGGGATGTTGATCGGAGATATTGAGGATGCCGCAGCACAATCCCCTCCACAATACGTTCATGATTCCGCTAAAGTCAGTGGCGGCTTCATCCATTATTATACAAAAGGAAAAGGTAAGCAGATTGTGTTGTTGCCCGGCGGGCCGGGTTATTCCAGTTACTACATGCGGGACATTTCGGATTCGTTGCAGGGCTACAAAACCATCCTTATTGATTTCCGGGGAACCGGGCATTCACGCTATAAAAAAGCAGATTCCACCTGGGTAAACCAGGACAATATGGTGCAGGATGTGGAGTTGCTCAGACAACATCTCGGCGTTGGTAAATGGACGGTTTTGGGGCATAGCTGGGCTACGCATACAGCTTTGTATTATGCCATCAAACATCCGCAGCACACGGAAAAAATTATTTTAATAGCCACTGCCGGAACGGATAACAGCTTTCTGAAATATTATTCCGACAACATAAGAATGCAATTAACTGAACAGGATATGGCAGAAATGGATTCCCTGTCAAAACTGCCTTCGCCAAATTCATTGGAAATATCAAAGGTCTGGTTCAGGGGATATTTCTACGATCATGATAAGGCATCGCTGCTGTTTGCCAATGTGCCCGAAGAAGAAATCCCCTACCTGCAAAACGATGAATTCTTTAACGCATTCGTGCATAATCCGCATTTTAAAACTTTTGATATTGGCGAGCAGGCTTATGCTTTAGACCTGCCGGTACGCATCATCCAGGGGCGCCAGGATCCGGTAAACGGCGGCACACAGGAACGATTGAATGAACGATTGAAACATTCCAGAATATTTTATATAGAACGAGCCGGTCATTTTCCCTGGCTGGAACAGCCGGAAGCGTTTTTTAATGCTTTGAGAAAAAGCTTATCTGAGGAATAATTAATTACTAAATAACCAAACAATGAAAAGAGCCATTTATTTTATTTACGGATTAATCTGTTATATCATTTTTCTCTGCGTATTTCTGTATGCCATCGGTTTTGTGGGCAATATCTATGTGCCGAAATCCATTGATACTGGTGGGGATTCAACGATGTTGGAAGCCTTTATTGTTAATTCAATTCTGTTGACCTTATTTGCCGTGCAACACGCGATAATGGCGCGTCCGGCATTTAAAAGATGGTGGACAAAGATCATCCCCAAACCGGTGGAACGTTCTACTTATGTGCTGGCGACCAATATCGTGTTGATCCTGCTGTTCTGGCAATGGCGGCCAATGACCGGCATCGTTTGGAAAACGGAAAATAACACACTGATTATTATATTGTGGGGACTTTTTGCATTAGGATGGCTGATCGTTTTCCTTTCCACTTTTATGATCAATCACTTTGACCTTTTCGGACTGAAACAGGTGTATGAAAATTTGCGCAACACGCCACCACGGCCTCCGTCGTTTACCAAAAAATATTTCTATCACTTAGTGCGGCATCCGCTGATGCTGGGGTTTATCATTGCCTTTTGGGCTGCGCCGGTGATGACCCTGGGGCATTTGTATTTCGCCATTATGACGACGGCTTATATTCTTATTTCTGTAAAATTCCTGGAAGAAAGAGATTTGGCCAAGCAACTGGGCGAACCGTATAAACAATACCAGAAAGAAGTGCCGATGCTGATTCCGTTTACAAAAGGAAAAAGAAGAAATCAATAAACGGTAATGGACAGAATAATATTGAATAAAAAAAATAATCATGAGCAGTAAAATAAACAAATCAAGAGGACCGGGAGTTTATATTCCACCGCCACTATTGTATGTCCTGATCTTTATCCTGGCTATTTTTATTCAAAAAAAAGTAACGATTTCTGATACCCTTTTTCACACCACAGCGGTAAAAATTGTTGGTGTGATCTTTTTAATCGTTGCTTCATTTTTTTTATTCCGAAGCCTGCGGCAATTTTTCCTGACAAAAAATACGGTCGTCCTTATCAAACCGGCATCATCACTGCAAACCACCGGTATTTACAGTGTTACAAGAAACCCGATGTATGTCGGTTTAGCATTGGTGTATTTAGGGATCACCTGCTTTATTGGAAATTGGTGGAATGTTATTTTTTTTCCCTTGCTCCTGATAGTGATCCAGGAGTATATAATAAAACGTGAGGAAAAATATTTGGAGATTGAGTTTGGCCAGGAATACAACGTGTATAAGCAAAAGGTAAAGCGATGGTTGTAAGCATATTTTCCCGGGAAATCGTAAAAGCGTAACGGCTCGATAGCAGAAAATATCAATAAGCAACAAAAACAAACTATATGAATACAAGCATCCGGTTCGGTTTAAATTTTATAAAGGCCCCGGCCACGGCATAACAGAGTTTTGGTATGACGCTGATAATGAGATAAAAAACCTATGTACGTGAGGAAAATAAACTTCCCAATATGGAGCCGCGTGGATACTAATTTTGATAACATACAACGAATGAATATATACGAATTTCACCGATCTAATCCTGATATCTTCAGGCAATTTTCCATTAAGGATATCTTGTTCTTGTATTACAAATGCCCGCAGAAAGACAGGATACTCCAATTGCATTCTACCTATAACCAGTTTACCTTTTCACTGAACGGCGGCAGGATCTTTCATCAGGGTGAGCATACTTATCATATCAACAAGGATTCCGGGTTTCTGTTGCGAAGAGCCGGGTTCCTGCAGGAAATGAGCGATGATATCCTGGGATGGAAATTACTTGCGTTTTATATTCAAGATGATCACCTACGAAGAATATTTGACGAATTCAGACTGGATTTGCCATTGAAGGATTTGCCCTCTTCTCCCACGGAGATGATGATCCGCATACACATTAACGACCGCATCCGGAATTGTTATGAAAGCTTTATCCCCTATTTTCACCAGGCAGCGCCGCTACCGGAAAAGATTATTGAAATCAAACTGAAGGAATTGCTGTATAATGTTTTCATCAATCCGGAAAACCGGAACGTACTTTCCTACATCAACAATCTTGCAGACGGCCAAGCAACGCCGATCTGGGAAATTATGGAAGCTAATTATATGTACAATCTGAAGTTGTCGGAATTTGCGCAACTCGCAAACAGAAGCCTTTCCGGATTCAAACGTGAATTTGAAAAATTTTACGGCGCCTCGCCCGGCAAATGGCTGGCTCAAAAGAGACTGGAACGAGCCAAAACCCAGATAGAAACCACACACAAAACGATTGGCGAAATCGCTTTTGAAAATGGTTTTGAAAATAATTCCCATTTCAGCAGAGTGTTTAAAAAGCGCTATGGTAAGTCGCCTTTCCATTTCAGAGATTGAACTGCAAAGAAAAAAGTTTGAACTTTTAAGTAAAGTCATGCACCGGTAAGGGTTTTAGTTTTGTGAAAATCAATTATTCAATCACCACAAAATTTTATCATCATGAAATTGCGACTCGCGCTATCTCTGCTTCTTTGTTCTGCGGTCTCCATGGCCCAGAATAAATCAACATCCGGCAACCAGGACTTACCTTACTTTATTGACGTGCATGACGTGGGTCCTGGCAAAGTACAATTTACAGGTGTGTCCGCCGCCCATGAAAAAGATTTGGCCACAGAATGGAAACATGGTGTGGATTTTCACATGTATTTTGTCAATGAAAATGAAGGAAAAATATACTGCATCTCCCAGGCGCCCAATGCAAACAGCATTTATGAAACACATAAAGAAGCCCACGGTTTGGTACCTGATCAGATCATGCGTGTGGCACAGGGAGAGGAAGCCGGCTTACCCGCTGGTAATAAACAATTGTACTTAGATATTCATCATTTCCCACCGGGAAGCGTCACTCCTGAAGCGATTGCCGAGGCTCACAAGAAGGATATAGCAACAGAAGGCAAACACGGCGTACACTTTATCAATTATTGGGTGGACGAAACCAATGGAACGGTCATGTGCCTTTCGACAGCCCCCAATGAGGATGCCATAAAACACACACACAAAGAAGCGCTGGGATTATCTCCGGATACCATTATTAAAGTGAAAGGCGGCAAGTGAAAAGGTTATATCCTGAAGCTTGTTTTCCTAAGATTTTCAATAAACTTTTTAATACCATCCATCTCAAAATCACAGCCTTTTATTTTTGAACAGATAGTCATTTATCATTAAAATTGTTGGTTTCACGGGGTCTCTCTCTTCCAAAAGATATAATCGGTTATAAGAGGGGCTATACCGTTTTCTCTAAAATCAGTTGCTATTTGCCCTCTGTGATAAGTAGAATGATTGATGATATGGAATAAAATATCACCGATTTTGTTTTGAAACTTTTGACCCTTACTGTTTTGGTATGAAATGATTTTATTTAAATCAACGTGATTTAGCAGGTTTGTGGTTTCGTCAAAATTCTCTTCATTTATTTCTTTAAATTGTTGGACGGTGTGCATATCCCAAACTCCAGATTGAGGTTGTTGGTACTTTATTCTGTGCAGCCAAATGTGGTGTGCATTGAAAACATGACTGAGCAGTTGTATCGATTTTTCGCTTACAACATCCGTTTTTTCCACAAAAATTTCAGACAGTTTTGCATTGCAATGATGATTGTACTCAAAGAGTTCCTTAAAATATGATTTCATACTATTTTGCGTTTACCGTTATTTTCCTCCGCTAATATCTATAAAAATTCCTGTACAATAAGACGATTTTTCCGAGGCAAGCCATAAAATAGCTTCGGCAACCTCTTTTGGATGTCCCCCTCTTTTTAAGGGGATTGTATCTTGAATCCTTTTTATTCTGTCAGACTCTCCTCCGTCTGAATGAATATCTGTGTAGATAAATGCCGGACGTACCGCATTTACTCTAATGCCTTCATTGGCAACTTCTTTGGAAAGACCGATAGTGAAAGTATCTATTGCGCCTTTAGCCGAGGCATAATCAATATATTCACCGGGCGCTCCCGATTTTGACGCTAAAGAAGATACATTTACAATCACTCCTCCATTACCGCCTTTACTCAAAGCCATTTGTTTAATGGCTTCCTGTGTGCAGAGAAATTGGGCAAAGACATTTGTTTTGAAAATATGGCTGATGCGCTCCATATTCATTGATTCAAATTTCATTTGACGCTCGAGGATACCTGCATTATTGATAAGGATATCCAAATTACCAAAAACACGTTTGGTTTCGCTAAATAGCTTTACAACATCTTGCTCCTTTGTTATGTCTGCCTGTATAGCAACGGCTGTACCTCCTTCATTTTGTATTTGCGAAACAACTGTATCAGCCGCATTTTTGTTTTTGTTATAATTCACAACTACGGCATAGTTTTCTTTTGCAGCTAATAATGCCGTTGCTGCTCCAATACCACGACTTGCTCCTGTTATCAATATTGTTTTCATATTTTCGTTATTTCATAAGATGATTCTACTCTTTCAAAGTCAGTTCCATTTTCACATTGACACGTTCCCAAGGAACTGGCTCTAACTCAACTTCAACAAAGCCAAGTTTTCGATATAAGTTGAGGGCTGCATTTTGCTTTGAGTTAGAATAAAGTACGAGTTTCTTTATGCCAATATTTCTTGCTTTGTCTATTAAAGCCCTGCAAAGCATTTCACCGGCTCCTAAACCTCTGTTGTTTTTACTTACAGCTAATTTGCTTAGCTCAAAAGTATTATGATTTTTCTTCAATGCGACTGTGCCAATAATTTCATCCCTGAGTTTGGCAAAAAAAATCTCTCCACCATTTTTTACTATGGACATTTCGGGGTTTTGAAATTGCTGAATATCCACTTCCTCAATATGGTAGCTTTCTTCTATCCATTCCCTATTGAGCATTTCAAAATATGGCGCATACGCTTTTTGGTAGGTAAGAATTGTAATTTCAGGATGTAGTTTCATGGTATTTTTGTTATCTATAATAAAATAAACCACTCGGTCTGTTTCTGATTAAAAAAAATCAGTATCTCAAGTTTTGTATCATTTTTTCTAAATAATTCATTGCAATTTTCAATTCGGTAGTTTTACCTGTTACTTTTGCCTGCATAAATGCACCTTCAATCATTGAAATCATTATGACTGCAATTTCTGTCGGGTTCGTGTCTGCTTTTATTTCGTTTCGGGAAATGCCACGCTTTATTTGGTTTTCAATTGATTTTTTCCAAAAAGCAAGAGCGGCACTTGCTCTCTCTTTCAACCGGGGATGCGTATCATCGGCTTCGGTTGCTGTGTTTAAAATCGGGCAACCTGCGTGCAGGAACGGAAGCCTGAAATAATTACGGTAGGTATTCGGATAAATCAACAAACGCTCAATGGAATTTTCTGTTGCCAAAATTTTTGACTTCATGTATTCATTAACCTTGCCGTGATTGTAGTCAAAAGCAGCTAATGCAACTTCATCTTTATTCTCAAAGTTACCATATATGCAGCCTTTTGAAAGCCCTGTTGCACTCATAATATCATTCATTGAAGTACCGACATAGCCTTTTGTATTGAAAACAACGGCTGTTTTTTCAACGATGAATTGCTTGGTGTTTTCTGCTTTTGACATAGTTAAGATTCAATTTCGAAGACAAAGATATGAGAAAATAAACCAATTGGTCTTTTTTTATAAAATAAAGGGGAATTAAAATGTTAAACCTGAAATTTTTAAATGTAAAGCCGGTCGGATTCCGCCACTGTCTTTAGGTTTGCCATAGACACCATTTCCACGAACATAAACACAGCCATTTTTACTCACACTTGCAGAAGTCCGACTGTAATACCCGGGAGACCTTAACCTCCACCAATGAAATTCATTTTCATATTTTGCCTGCAGAAAGCAGTTGTTTTCGTCCTCTATTTGCCACCTCTGAGCACTTTTGTTCCACAGTTTTTTTTCCCGGCTATCGCCAAAATAAGCACAAACCTCGTCAAGACTTAGCAAAAATATTTTATCAATAGTCTCATTCCCGCCCTCTGTTGAAAACCATGGATTATGATTATTTTCGTTTGTTACGGTAAGAATATTTTTCTTTTCATCTTCGCTGAATGAATTATAAAATTCATGGTCTAAATAGTTTCTTATTTCGCAATCAGCCCAGGTAATCTCCTCAAATTTATTATAATACCAACGTAGCTCTACAATATCTTTGGTAATAACAAGGGCCGTATCTTCTTTTACATCGAGTATCCGCCAATGATATGCCCCAAAGGTTAGGATGTTATTTTTTGAAATCATCGGGCGTTTTACCTGTTTTCTTTTGAATGTTGTTGATGTAAGCTTGAAAGGACATAATGTTTAGCTTTTAATGTTTTTCAAATGTAGTTTTTGGTTGTAGATATAGGATACTGCGAGTATTATTCCTACTACGATTGGCAGTAAAACAAAGCCGATAATTTTATCTCGTTTCATAGTGGTTATTTTCGTTGAAAGTTAATCATCCAGTTGATTCCGTATTTATCGGAAAATTCTCCGAAGTAGGCGCCAAAAAACATCTCTGCCATTGGCATTGTAACCTTTCCGCCTGCCGAAAGTTCGTTAAACAATCTGTCAGCTTCTTCTCTTGTTTCGGGTTCAAGTTGCATGTGCATATTGTTTCCTTGGGTCAAAGTAAAACCCATTTCCTTGGGTGCATCTGTTCCCATTAAAATATGGTTTCCCGTAATTGGCAATTCCACGTGCAACACCATTTTCTTTACTTCATCGGCAACAGGCTTATGTTCTGAGCTTGCAGGAATATCGCCAAAACGTTGAATGCCTTTACCGATAAATGCTGTTTTGAAAACCTTTTTGTAAAACAAAAATGCTTCTTCAGTATTTCCCTGAAAGTTTACATAAGTTGATACTCTTGCCATATTGTTTGATTTATTTTGTTTACGAAGTTTGAACTGTGCCGCTATGTATTGGTCAAGGTTTTCAAGAGCCATTGTAAAGCCCTCTTTAAAACCCATTTCAATTATTTTTTCAAGATCAGCAAGGCTTTCATATTTTGCTATAATGTTTACGGTTGTTGTTCCTGCGTTCTCGGTAAAGGTGTTTGTCCACAATGTTCTAGGCATATCGGTATTAACCGTGCCGTTCTCATCACAAAAAGCGTCTAAACCCGAAAATTGTTTCTGATGCACTATCTTGTGATAGTCGTTTTTGCACCAATGACAGTCGTCCTGTTTCCCTTTTTCTGTATTAAACATTTCGTAAAGCCACATTCCGCCCTCTCTAAAATCCATTGACTTTGTTCTGGTCTTGTATGGTTTTGGTGCCCACCATTGGTCAAGAATTTCGGGGCTTGTCCACGCTTCCCAAACCAATTCAAGGTTTGCAGCAAATTCACGTTTCACATTTACCGTGTGGTTTTCTTTGTTGACTAAGAAGTCAAATAATAATGCCGGTTTCATTTTATTTACTTTTTAATGTTGATAATAATGTGTCAAGGTCATTTAAGGTCATGGTAAATCCTTCTTTGAAGCCCATAGCAATCATCTTCTCCATTCTCTCCCGGGATTCATTATAAATAGAGATATGAACAGTTGTAGTGCCGTTTAGCTCGCTGAAGGTCAAATCCCAATCAGAACCGGGTAGATCAGGATTTTCATCTTCGTCTGCAAAAGCGTTCAAAAATTTGAAATTGGTTTTTGGACTAATGGACGTGTATTTCTGAATGGCCCACCCTTTTTGTCCTTCTGGACTAACCATTGCATAAAACCTTCGTCCGCCTACTTCGAAGTGCATATATTTGGTTTCAGAGCGATAAGGTTTCGGCGCCCACCATTGGTCCAGAATTTCGGGATTTGTCCACGCCTCCCATACCAATTCAAGGTCGGCGGCAAATTCTCGCGTTACGTTTACCGTGTTGGTTTCTTTGTTGACGGTGAAGTCGAATGTTAAATTGCTGTTCATTTTTTTTGTTTTTTAATTGTTGCTAACAGGTTGTCAAGCTGGTCGAAACGTGTTTCCCAAATTTTACGAAACTGTTCAAGCCACTTGTCAATTTCTTTCATTTTGTCTATTTCAAGAGAGTAATATATTTCTCTGCCTTTCTGTTCCTGTTTTACAAGTTCACATTCTGTCAAAATGCGTAAATGTTTTGAAACAGCTTGCCGTGTTGTATCGAAATTGTTGGCGATGGCGTTTGGTGTCATAGCCTGTAATGCAATTAGCGCAATGATTGCCCGTCTTGTCGGGTCGGCAATGGCTTGAAAAATATCCCTTCTCATTTCGTTTGTATTAATATTAAAGAAACTAACCGGTTGCAAATATACGCGCAACCTTTTGGTTTCGCAAATTTTTATGTAAAAGTCACAAGTCGTCTTTGGGCTCATTGTCATTCGTAATATCATAGGTAATGTCGTCCTGAAATGTGATTATGATTTTCCCATTCCAACTCATTAAAAGGCTGGCTATTCTATTTCCATCTTTTGTTACCCCAACGCTTGTACGAAAAATCCTACTGGTGCAAGTTTGTAAGTTGCGGTATTGGACATTTTAATTCCTGCTTTCAGGTAAAACGGTGTTTCGTAAATCAGGTCATTTTAAAACAGGCAAAATCGCCTATCCATTCTGCGTCTCTGAATGAGCCGTTTTTCGAAAATACGGTGCAGTTTTCCAAGCCTAATAATTGAAACAGTTTTTTTCTTCGTCTAATTCAAAATAGAATTGAAACCGATGTTTGTTTTTTTTAACACAGGAAGAAAAGAACGGGTAAGTCCCAAGGAAGTCTCATCGCCAAAAATCACAAATTTTTCTGCCGATTTATCATAGTATCTGAATGCTCCTGACCGGTTGTTGTTGATTTTATCACCCACTTTTAAACGGATCTTCTTATCGGTGTGTGATAGAAATTCCGTATTAGCAACTTCCATCAATGGTAATTTTGGCAACAGACGTTCAGCAACATCAAATACCCACTTCGATGCACTTGGCATAATCTTTAATTTTATTAAGTGCACAGAAAGCAACGCTTAATAACACAGGAAAGGACTAAAAAGAGTAGTTATTGGACTAATCGTGATTCTCGAAAAATCTATATGACATCACCCATCTTTTTCTTTCGTTGTTTGTCATCTGTCAGTTGAAGGATTGTCTAAATTTCAAAGGCGGTTGATTGGTTTTGCTTTTGAAAAGCCGACTGAAAGCCTGCGAGTGTTCAAAGCCCAATTCGTAAGCAATTTCACTTATTGAAAGGTCTGATGTAGATAATTTTTCCTTGGCTTTTTCAATCAGCTTGTCGTGAATGTGCTGCTGTGTATTTTGCCCTGTCAGCACTCTTAATAGATTACCTAAATAACCTGGCGAAACGTTTAGTTTATTGGCAACATATTGAACTGTCGGCAACCCTTTTGAAATCAACTCATCACTATTAAAATAATCACTCAATAATTTTTCCAACCGTTCTAAAATTTGATGACTGGCTTTTTCTCTTGTGATGAATTGACGATTATAAAAACGTTCGGAATAGTTAAGCAATGCTTCAATATGCGAAATGATGATTTGCTTGCTGAATTTATCAATGTTAGATTGATATTCTTGCTGAATGTTCTCTATAATTCCGTTGAGTGTTTTTTCTTCTTTTTCTGAAAGAAATAATGCTTCGTTCACGGCATATTCTAAAAACCCGTATTGCTTAATAGTTTTTGCGAGTGATGTGTTCCAAATGAAATCAGGATGAACAAGCAACATCCAACCTGAACGCTCTGCTTTTGTCGGTTCGGGCGCTATTCTGAAAACTTGATTAGGAGAAACAAAAAACATAATGCCTTCGTCAAAAACATATTGATGTAAAAACCAACAGGACGAATAAATTTGATTGCCACGTCATCAGGCAGTTGTCTCAAAATACTTTCTACGTTGTAGTGGAAAATAAGAATGCCAATTCCCTCATCGGTATGTGCACCAATACTGCTCAAATGGATTACCTTTTTAACCCCCGATTGTTTAACTGCTGTTTTATAGTTTTCCCCGATTTTGTTGATAGTCTCAATAAAATCAATTGATTTGTCAAACATATCGCCAGCAGCTTCCATCGTTTCCATTAGGTAAACGATGTCTGCCCCTTTGGGGGTTGCCGTTAAAAAACCGGCATCATACATACTGCCGATAGCGGCTTTTGCACCAAGCACTTCAATGCCTGTTTTCCTTTCGGGATTGCTGCTGATAACTGTTACCGAATGTCCTTTTTTGCCAAAACTGTTGTAAGTGGTTTCCCGATGTTCCCGAGAGAACCTGTTAATACAATGTTCATTTTTTTCTGTTTTAATTTGTTGCAGCAAAGTTGCACCGACTTCAAAAAACAGGTGTAACCAAAACGACTGTTGTTGTAACCGAAATGAAAAATCACTTTTTTATTGCGTAGTGTGTGAGATTGATTTTTGAAATCGTTGGCAGTACGGGCTTTCGTCTATGCTATTTGTGAATTTTCTTTATTCAAATTCACCACTGTATTTCTTTGGCTTTTTACCTATATGTTTTTCAAATACTCTTGTGAAATGACTTAGATTTTCAAAGCCCATTTGATAACCTGCTTCCGATACCGATAATTTTTCATCTCGTAAAAGCCTTGCTGCTTCTTTCATTCGAAAATGTTGGTAGTATTCATAAATTCTCATTCCAAAAACTTGTGTAAAGATTTTTCTCATTTTCAATTCGTTCATTCCTGCAAGTTTTTTTAATGTCGAAATAGAATTTGGTTTGTCTAATGAAGAAATCATTTTATCACGCACTTTGTAAATTGATTTTATGTCGCTTTCACTTAGTTTTTGATGAACGGACTCTTCTCTTTTACTCAAGCTTTGAAACAAATAAAAAAGTAGTTCCATTGCTTTTATTTTGTAGTGAAAACTTTTCAAAGTGCTTGGCTCATCTTGTTTTACGATGTCGTTTACAGTTCGCAGAATATCGTCCGTCATAATTTCTTCAATCAAAAAATTATTGCTGCTGTCAAACAAAAACTGAAAATGTTTGGCTTCTTCTCTCAAAAAACTTTTCAAATAATCAGCACTAACGGCAACGGAAAGATGTGTAACCTGTGTATTTTTAGTGAAAAGAATTTTTTGCGATATGGCTACGGGAAATACACGCACATGAGGCGTTTCATTGATTTTTTTTATTTTTCTTTTATCAGAAGTTTGCGAGCTATCTTCAAATAGGTTGTAAAAGTGAAAACTGATTCCATTTTCAATTCCGTTTGCCGTTGCGGTCTGGCGAACAAAACTTTTTTTGGCGATGTAGGTGCCAAAGTGCATGGCGAGTTCCGGCAGGAAATCATATACTTTTATAAATTTTATCTCAATGTTTTGAATATCGTTTCCTATTATCCGTTCAAACCTTGTTCCGTATTGAGCAATTTTATTGATTTTCTTACTCATAATGTTTACGACTATTTTTATTATTTATTTGATTATTTTATTCGTAAAAGTACAGATAATTTTGCGGCATAAAATTAAAGATTATGAAAAAGAAAGTTTTAATCTCGGGTGCAGGTTTTGCAGGTTTAACCTTAGCCTATTGGTTAAATAAATTTGGGTACGAAGTAACTATCGTAGAACTCGGCAAAAATCTTAGAAAAAGCGGTTCGCCTATTGATGTGCGTGGCGAAGCCTTGAACATTGCAAAAGAAATGGGCATTTTGGAAAAAATTAAAGCAAATGAATTTATACATACCGATGAAATTGTAAACGCCAAAGATGAAACGCTTGTGAAGTTTTCATTGAATGCCCAAGCTGAATATCTTGGCGATATTGAAATTCATCGCGGCGATTTGTTGGACATACTTTATGAAATTGTTCCGAAGAATGAAGTTGAATTTCTGTTTGATAACAGTATTGAAACGCTTGTTCAGTACGAAGATTATGTTGCAGTAACTTTTGAAAACGGCAACAAAAGAAATTTTGATTTTGTATTTGGTGCAGATGGCACACACTCTGTTGTAAGAAAATTAGTGTTTGGAAATGAAGAGAATTTTTCACAATTTTTCGGTGCTTATTTTGGCTTTACTGAAGCAGACAACCTACATACAGGAAGACCCAAAAATACAGGAATAATTTACAGAGCGTTGAATAAACAGGCAATAATTTATCAGTTTAACGAAGTAAGTTACGCCGGATTTATTTTTCGTTCGCCTAAACTCAATTGGGATTACAGAAATATAGAACAGCAAAAGCAAATTTTGAAAGACAATTTTGAAAATAACACGAATTGGAAAATCCCTGAAATCCTAAATACGCTATTGCATTCCAATGATATATTTTTTGATGCAGTATGTCAAATCCATATGCGGACTTGGACGAAAGGCCGTGTTGCTTTGGTCGGCGATGCGGCACACGCGCCAAGTTTCTTTACGGGAATGGGAACAAGTTTGGCAATGCAAGGTGCGACACTTTTAGCGAAAGAATTGCACGCAAATGAAGATTATAAAATTGCTTTTGCGAATTATACCGAAATATTCAAACCATTTGCTGAAAGTATTCAAGCCCGCATTTCACGTGGTTTAAAAGCTCAATTACCTGAAACAGAAGAAGAATTGCAAGCGTCTATTGACAGGTTTAGAAAATAAACAAAATTCAAACTATCTTGTTACAGGCAGTATTTTTTACTCGTCTTTGTTTTGCGCTATCAAGTTTACCATTGTCAGGTTGAATGTTGGCAGTTTGTTTCCAACCACCGAAAAGTGAGCATAGTTACTTGTCCAGGCAAATAAAACCCCGACTTTCGTTCGGTGCTTTGAACTTAAATTCTATTTTTTTAGCGCAACGGTTACCATTGTTGGATGTTGGGCTTTTTGTTAAGCGTTTGTGTTCGGCTAATTTACAATTTTTTCGTTTAGTTAAACGATTGTCTGAACTCCAAAGGCGATTGATTGGTTTTGCTTTTGAAAATAACACGCTGTTGAATATGCTTTGAAACGGAATTGACCTGTCGTGTTTTTGGCGCACTCGTTCAGACGGGCAACGGAAATGTTTAACTGCTGTGCGTATGTGCCGGGCGTTTTGCTGTGTAAAATTACGTTCTAACAGGGCTTTAAAACCTTTGGTAATAATTTCAAGCCATGAAAGTTTGTCTGTGGTTTCCAACTTTTCTAAGTATTGCGAAATAATCAACGCAATGAGCGCGTTGCAACTGTCTTTGAGCATATATAACCATTGCTCCGGCAACGCTACAAAACCTGCTCGCACCGAATTTTCGCGAACATATCTCTTTCTTTGTTCAAACATACTATGATCTTCCCTGGCGCAAGTCTGGAGTTGGGATGGCGCCCGGGCTATGCGTATTTTGTTAAACCTCCAAATAAATCTGTCATTAGCGTTAAATTTTGTTACCTTTACCGCGATAATTTGAGGTCTATTGCTATTGTAAAACAATTTTCTCCCACCTGTTTTTTACATCTGCTATTTTTCTCAGATATTTTTTATTCATTATTGTGTCATTATGAACATTTACGTAACAAACCTGGGCTATAGTATCCAGGACGAAGATTTGAGCAAACTTTTTGGAGAATATGGCGATGTTTCCTCTGCAAAAGTTATTACCGACAAATTCACCAACAGAAGCCGTGGTTTCGGATTCGTAGAAATGTCCGACAGGCAGGCCGCCGAAACCGCCTTGAAAGAACTGGATGGCCGGATGGTGGAAGGCAGACCGCTGAAAGTGTCTGAAGCCAGGCCCAGAGAAGAAAGACAAAACAGAGGATCCGGTTCAGGCAACCGTTGGTAACAGGTTTATTATCAGGATGCGCTGATTACACAACCGGCTAACAAGCGCGTCAAAAGGTTTGAGGGTTTTTGTTACATGCTCTTCGCAACATTACGGTTCAGAACACGTAGCCGGCGGCGAAGAAAAGTAAGAAAACCTTTGAACCTTGTATATAGAAACAAAATTTTACATTGAATATGGCAACAAGCTGGAACAAAAAAGAAAGAGAAAACAAAAAAAAAGATAAGCGTAGAAAAAAAGAAGAGAAAAAGCAGGAACGTAAAGAAAGCGCCGCTAAAGGGAAGAGCCTGGATGAAATGATGGCCTACATAGACGAAAACGGCAACCTGACCTCAACGCCACCGGATCATAATAAAAGGATCGAAATAAAAGCCGAGGATATTGAAATCGGCGTTCCCCGTCAACAACCTCCCGATCCGCAGGATTTAATCCGCAAAGGCACTATCACTTATTTCAACAGCACAAAAGCATTCGGATTTATTGAAGACAGTATCACAAGGGAACGTGTTTTTGTACACCAGTCATCCTCCCGTTATCCTTTACAGGAAGGACTGAAAGTTAGCTTTGAAATAGAAAGAGGTCCCAAGGGCTACGTAGCCGTGAATATCGAGAACGATATATCTTAATAATTTTTTTTGCACATGAGAGTGTGGCTACCCGGACAAAAATGTAAAACCGATTGAAATCAAAATGCTTGTCGTACGCTTGTCTGCCAACAGAATATTTCTTTGCCTCCTTTCAGCATTATTTTTTGCAGCTACCCGGGCGCAACCTACCGTAACCCTCAAGAAAGGGGATCTGAAAGCTGTTTTTGCTGACAACAGTAAATATGGCGAACATCACTACAAAGGTTATAACGGGATTGCAGAACTCTATCATAAAAAACAGGACTCATCACTTTTCGTACCTTCCTTCGCAGGGGTGAATCTGGAACACATCTTTGGTGGCGATTCTTTAGTTTCTTTATTTGAGCCGAGAAAGCAACCGATGAAAATCAGGAAATTATCGGGTTCAAAAGTAGAATTGTATCAGCCGCGTACCGGCGCCACTAACGTTGAAAGCTGGACGCGCTTTAAAATGGTTGCCCCACATTATCTTGACGTTGAATTTAGTTTTGTCGTACATGACGCGGAAATGTTCAAACACGGGTATATTGGTTTTTTCTGGGCCTCTTATATCTACCAGCCGGAAATCTTAGGGATTTATTTAAAGGGAAAGCAACCAGGTGACGACACTTCCCATTGGAAATATCTGTTTACGGATCAACACGGTAAAAACGGTACCCATGCCGCCCTGGATGATACCGCCCATTTCTATATGGCTCCTGATTTCAATGTCGTTCTTGCTAAAGAAATCTCTGCCTGCCGGTTTGAGAAACCTTTCTATTACGGCAGGTTCCATAGCATGGTTTTTGGTTACCTATTTCCTAAGCCCAAAGAAGGAGTTTTCAGATTTTCCCAGTCGCCGGACGGCGCAGGAGAAGGACAACCGGCATGGGATTTTCATTATCTTTTACCCCATTTTGAAGTAGGGAAAAAATATTCAATAAATTGGAGAGTGCTTTATAAAGAGTGGGTGAGTGAGCGGGATATTGAAAAGGAATATGAAAATATGAAAAAGTGAGAATGCCTCTCCTGATGACTGGTTCCTAACTCCACATGCCCTGTGACCTGTAACCCATACCACCTCCCTCCCCTACCGCACCAACTCAACCAATCCCCTGTCAAGCCGCATCGCTTCGTTTCCCGTTTTGTACCGGCTTATCCATATATACGTGCCGGCATTTTGAAACCGGTTCCTGTACTTCCCGTTCCAGCCTTCACCGGGCCGGCGGCTGCTGAAAACCATTTGCCCATAAAGATTATATACGCTAAACTCATAATCGCTTACCCGCCCGCTGATCAGCGGCTTAAAGGAGTCATTAACACCATCATTGTTAGGGGTAAAGGCATTGGGAACAAAAAACCGGTCGCCGCAGTCTTTCGCAACAATGCGGATAGAATCCAGTCCGGCGCACCAGTGATCATCCTCAACCTGTAAACGGTATGTTCCAGGAATTTGTACGGTAATGCTTTCAGTGGACGCGCCCGTACTCCACCGGTAGGCACTAAACGACTGAACAGGGTGTATGGTGAAGGGATCCGTTGCGCAAATGGCGGTATCAGCGGGCAGAAAGACTGCAGGGGCGGGATATGCATTTTTTATTTCGATCGTATCTTTTGAAATGCAACCCAACGCGTCTGCAGCCAACACCGAGTATGCGGTGGACTGCGTTGCCTCCACATACCTGCCCGTTTGCCCGTTGCTCCACCGATAACTGCTGAACCCATCGCCTGCATCTAAGGTCAATGGCCGGTTGCTGCATATCGTGGTGCGCGACCCCGGTCAATCGTGGCCGGTTCGTGTATGTCCACCGATATTGCATCTGCAAAAGGAACGCCGCAATGATCCGTTGCTTTACAAAATACCGGGATTGGTATATTTACAACGGTTCAAACAATGACCCGGACGACGCCTCTTTCTTTATACCCTCTGAAACAGGGTTTTCATCCATAAAGTCCGGAGGACTGCCTGCATCTTATGACGCCGGAATTTCCGGAAACAGGGAACATATCCGGAGGTCATGGAGTGCCGTAGGCACGAGACATATTTAACGGATTTATTCTACCCGGTAGAAAGCACATTCCGGATTGCCATTTATCAGTTGCCCGTTTATATTTTATATGATCGGATGGTATTCAAACAGGTCTCATGAATGCATGACAGACCCGCATTCATTGACTCCAACGTTTCCGTAATTTCAGTAATTTTAAATAGTCGGTCTATCAGAAGCAGATAGATCTTATAATCGTATTTACCGGGCAATCCGTTTTCGGATCCATACGAGGAAAAGTTCGCGATCTGACCGGGTTGTCTGAAAAAGATTTCCCCGGGTTATGGTCTGACCTCCGGTACCGACCACAACCCGGTCGGCGCGCGTGGCGTCCGGATTGCCTTGAAAAAGACTTTCCGGTTTACGGTCTGACCTCCGGTACCGACCGTAAACCGCATAAGATTAGGAACCCAACCCACTGTGTTCCTCGTACAAAGGAGCAAGGTTTTCTCTCAGTTTTTTAAAAAAGCGATATTGCTGATCCCGGATCTTTACAGATTCCGCAACGGGTTCCACTCTCCTGGTATCTTTCAGCATATACCTTGCCGCTTCATCCAGGCTTTTATATTTTCCGCCGGCTACAAAACCCAGCATGGCATTTCCCACAAGCGCCATTTCCTTCCCGGACGACAGCGTAACCGGTACGCCTAATACATCGGCAAAGATTTGCGGCCAGGCCTCAATATTTACGCCGCCCCCTCCCATTCTGATCTCCTTTACCGGCAAATTGTTTTCAGCAAGCGCTTCATAAAGATACCGCATGGAAAAAGCAACACCTTCCAATACGGAGCGGGCAAAATCTATCCGCCCATGATGTCGGCGAACGCCAAAAAATACCCCCGAGGCAAAAGGTCCCGTGAGGGAATCTCTTTCCCCTGTGAGATAAGGCAGACAGATCAACGGCGGCTCATGAGTTATCTGCAATAAACCCGGATCCTGCAAATCGAAATCATACAACCGGTCTTTCATCCAGTTCAACGGGAGTGCTGCATTATTAAGCGCTCCGCCGTTCAGGAAAAAATTTTCATGGAGCGCATAAGCCTGTATCCGCTTGTTTTCATTTTTATCCCACACTGCCACAGCGCCGGGTACCCGAAGCATCGCGGTGGTACCCAGATTTACAATGCCAACATGCGGTTCCAATCCGCTGAGCCCTACTCCCAACGCGGCCCCGTCGTACACACCCAACACTACCTGAACATCTTTGTTCAAACCCAGTTCCCTGGCTATTTCCCGCTTTAGCGGCGCCATGAATTTTGTGCCGTTCTCCGGCGCCGGAAACTGCTCCGGAGACAAATGAAGCCTGCTCAGCAATTCCTGATCCCAGCGAAATTCTTGTATATTATAAAATTGCGTGGCCACGGCAGTGCTGATATCCGTTGCCCATTCTCCTGTCAGCCATTCAAATAAAAAGGATTTCCCGTCGGTAAAGAATTTTGCCTTTTTTAATAAGGCTGGATATTCACGTAAGAAATAATACAACCGGGGCAAAACATATTGACTGATCAGCGGACAACCGGTGCGATGATAAATGTCAACATCCCTGTAAAAATCCACGAAATCTGAAAAACGGTGCTGCGAGCGGATATCACTCAGCAGGGTCATGCCCGTAAGCGGTTTTCTTTGCTCATCCAGCAGCATCAATCCAAACTGGTAAGTAGAGGCTACCAGGCAGGTTACTTCCTCCCTGTTATTTTCTTTCAATACTTTTTTACATAAACTCATTACCAGCTTCCGGAGCGCCGCAGGATCATGTTCCGCAGTCCCCGCTTCCCTGCTTACGGTGGCAATAGCCGCCACATGCAACGACCGGATTTTACCCTCTTCATCCACCAGCCCCACTTTCAGGTTGGTCGTGCCCATATCTATAGTCAGCGTTAACGCCATTTCCGGAAATCTTTTTGTAACACTTCCGGGTTGGCCAATTCTCCCGCAATGCCACCCTGTTGAAAGACAGCCACCATATCGTCCACGCAGGTTTGTCCCATGCCATGCAACGACTCCCAGGAATAACCGCCCAGGTGAGGCGTAACAATTACATTATCCAGTTTTACCAAACGATGATCTCCATCTACCGGTTCGCCTTCCACTACATCCGTACCGTAAGCGCCTAAAGGACCGTATTGCAATGCTTCATACAGGGCATCTTCATCCACCAACTCACCCCGGCAGGTATTCACCAGCACGGCGCCTTTCTGCATCGCCGCAAATTGTGCTTTACCCAATATCCTGCTGGTTTCTGAAGTAAGCGGGCAGTGGAACAGGATAGCATTGGAACTGCGTATCAACTCTTCAAGACTGACCTCTTCCGCATTAAACTGTTTAAATCTTGCTTTATCAATATAAGGATCTACCGCTATCACCCGCGCGTTAAAACCATTGGATAAAATTTCCGCACTACGCGATCCAATATTGCCCAACCCGATAATACCGATTGTTTTTCCTTTCAATTCCATCCCCACCATCCGGAACCGGCCTGCCCAATTGCTGTTTTTAACCGCCAGCAATCCCTGCGGCACCTGTCGCGATGCGGCCATCAATAAGGCAATGGCATATTCAGATACCGCTTCTCTTTCAACCACTCCTTTTACCCGCGAAACGGCAATCCCCAGTTCGGTAGCCGCCGCCAGGTCCACATTGTCGCAGCCAATGCCGTGGCGTGCCAACAAAATCAATTGGGTACATTTTTCCAGCGTTTGCTTCGGGAAACGGGGGGTTACGCTGGCAATGATACCATCCACATCCCTGATCTTTTCAGCCAGGGCGTCTCCGCCAATATCCGCCGGAACGGTAACGTGTCTCAATTCGGCAAATGCTTCCAGCGTTTTGATATGATCCGCAAAATGTTTACCAAAAGTGCTTGAATTAACAATAGCAATCAGGGGTTTGTTCATGTCTGTTTTCGATTTTGAATACAAAATGTTCCAGAGATTCAAAGATAGGCAACAGAATAGTAATCCTTTATCCGTCCTAAAATGTTTTTCCTAACTTTATCCCTGTCTTTCTGCTCCCGGTTACACCAGATCTTAATTAATTTTTTTTCAGAAGATGAAATATTTCGGATTGTTGATACTGTCTTTGCTCTTCCTTTTTCCTACTCCCGGTATTTGTCAGTCTTCCACTTTTCAAAACGGCGATCGCATTATTTTTATCGGCAGCAGTATTGTTATGAACGGCGGTAATTATCACTATCTCAACCTGTTTTATGCCACCCGCTACCCGCAACAGGAAATCGTATTTTTAAACGGAGGCATCGGGGGCGATCTTTCGGATGACATCATCAACCGGATGGGAAGCGATATCCTGGCTCAAAAACCCACCTGGGCGGTAATCATGTTAGAGGAAAATGACCTGCACCGTGGATTCTATTTTGAAGAAAGACAGAACGAGGCGGATGTTGACAAAAAAAAACACGAGGCAGTTTTAAACTGGTACAGGAATGCCGACAGCCTGGTAAGGATTTTAACGGACAATAAGGTGAAGGTGATTTTGCAAACGCCTACGATCTATGATCAGACCGGAGACTTTTCGGAGAAGATATCTTACGGGCTAAACGATACCTTACAGCAATGCGCACGCTATCTTTTTACCCTATCCAAAAAATACAAAGTACCGGTAGTGGATTGCTGGACGATTTTGAATAATCTCAATCAGGTTCTGCAACAAAAAAGTCTTAAATATTCCATCATCGGGGAAGACCGGCGGCACGTTGGTTCCTATGGAAATTTTGCAATGGCCTATCAATTTCTAAAAACAATCCCGGTAAATCCGTTCGTTTCCAAAACGGTAGTTGAGGTGCGTCGGAATAAAGTCCGGGAGCAGATAAACGGCAAGGTGGATTCGCTGCGAACAGGTCGGAGCACCATCTCTTTTAACCATCTAAGTAAATCCCTGCCTTTTCCGGCGCCCGACGGTATAAATGTGGATTCCCTATTCTCTTTCTCCGATGAAATGAACGCCGATATTCTTTGTATACATGGCTTGAAAAGAGGAAGCTATCAGCTAAAGATTGATCAAAATAATATCGCCATATTTTCCAATCAGGATTTAGAAAACGGGATCAATCTTTCTCGTTTTAAAAATACACCCCAATATCTTCAGGCAGGAAATCTTCTATCTTTTTTTGAAAAATTCTGGAGCCTGGAATACGATTTAAGGATGCTCGCTTATGTGCAATACAAATACATTAATCATTTTGAACATCATGCAACCTTAAACGAGGTTCAAAATACTTTCGAAAAAATTCTGAAAGAAACAAAGGACGTACGAACCCATAAAAAACTAAAGGAGCTTTTTTCAACCTACCTGACCCATAAACCTAAAGAAAAAGACATGATCTCCACCTCGGCCACATTACTGCAAACCATCCGGCAACTATCTGTTCCCGTTGGTCATTCTTATTCCATAGAACGATTGGCGGATTAAGCCACAAGAAGGCTTTCCTATATTTTAATCCCTAATCTTTTTAGTGCGATATAGGCCATCAAACCCGTACTCAGCGAAAGCGCGCTTTCTTCTATATCGAAGGTGGCGCTGTGCAATGAAGAAGTGCCCATGCCGTCTTTACCTCTTATCCCCAACAGGTAAAAGCAGGCGTTTGCTGCCTGGGAATAATAGGCAAAATCTTCCGCTGCCATCCAGATATCAAGATCCAGCACATTTTCTTTGCCCAGGTATTCTTCTGCATACGATTTCAAATCCCCGGTCAGCGGTTCATGATTCAACAAAAAGGGATAACCCTTTGAAATTTTAAACTCGCACCTGCCTCCCATACTTTCAGCTATGCCGGTGGCCATCTTTATCATATTTTCATGCGCTTTCATGCGCCATTTTTCCTCCATCGCCCGGAAGGTGCCTTCCACATATACTTCCGACGGGATAATATTAATAGCGCCGTTGGCAATTACCTTCCCGAACGACAAAACGGTGGGCGATCCGGGATGGGCCATCCGGCTGACGACCTGTTGTAAGGCTACGATAATATGCGAAGTAATTAATACCGGGTCTATATTGTCCTGGGGTTGCGCGCCATGTCCGCCTTTGCCGAATACCCGGAAAGTGATTTCATCCATAGAGGCCATGAACTTCCCCGAACGAAACCCCACCATACCGGCATCAATGGCCGGACTCACATGCTGCCCTATCACCGCACCAGGCCGTGGATTTTCAAGTGCGCCGTCTCTTATCATGAGGGTTGCTCCACCCGGTAAAATTTCTTCTCCGGGTTGAAATAAAAGCTTTATCGTTCCACCATAATGTGGCTTCAGTTTTTGCAGGATAAAAGCAGTACCTAACAACGAGGAAGTGTGTGCATCATGTCCACAGGCATGCATTACACCCTTGTTAACGGACGTGTAATCTACTTTGTTTTCTTCGGTGATCGGCAGCGCGTCCATATCTGCCCGTAAGGCAATCACTTTGTCAGAAGGCATATCTCCCGTGATCCCGGCCAATACGCCGGTTCCGGCAATCGACTGCCATGGGATATCCATTTCATCCAGCGAGTTTTTTACAAAAGCGGAGGTGTTAAACTCCTTAAAAGACAACTCGGGATGCCGGTGCAGGTAACGGCGCTTATCTATGACCGACGGATGAATATCCCCGGCCATTTTTTTTATCTCTTCTTTTAATCGGAAGGTCATGCTATTACAGACTTTACAAAATCATCATCCGTAAGGTGCGGGTATTGCGCACAGATCCGGTCTATCTCTTCCGCCTGTCCGGGCGACAATTTTTCTTCGGGATTTAAACACCGGGTGTCATGCAACAATCCCTGCCGGTACAACACCTCGTGAATGCCGGGGATACATCCATGGAAATTATGAGCGGCGTCAAAAATAACGGCGTTCATATCCGTAACGGCCACATGTTTCACCAACAGGTTTTCTATCCCATCGTAATTATTATGAAGACATTGTTTGACCTCCTGTAGCAAATCTACCGCTGCTTTGGTCCATACCGCCCAATGACCCAGCAGCCCTCCGGCAAATCTTTTCTCTACGGTTTTACCCCCCACGCTGACCCGGTAAGGCGTTAACAGATCCAATACAATATTATCATCGTTCCCAGTGTAAAGGGTGATGTCATCACAGCGTTTGGAATTACACACCGCTCTTACCACGTCGAGGGTCAGGTAGCGGTTGAAGGGCGCCACTTTAATGGCCTGTACATTGGGAATATTGGCAAAGTTGAGCCAGAAATCGTAGCTCAATACCCTCCCTCCCACTGCCGGCTGCAGGTAAAAGCCGAACACGGGTATAATTCCGGCAACGATTCGCGTCCTTTCCAATAATTCCGCTTCAGAGAGATGATTCAATCCTCCCATGCTGAGCAACCCCAGGTGATAGCCGTATTTTACCGCCAACTTAGCTTCTTCCACCGCCTGTTCAACCGGGCCGCAAATACCTGCTACTTTAATAAACGGTCTGCCGGGCGATAGGTTTTCTATTTCTTCCGCAGCCATTCTGAAAACCGGCTCCAGCAAATTAAATTCTTTGTTCCTGATCTCAAACTGCGTGGTATGTACGCCCACCGCAATGCCACCGGCGCCGCTGCGGATATAATATTTTGTCAGCAAACGCTGCCGGGCTTCATCAATAGCAAGTTCTTTTGTTAAAGCTAAAGGATGAGCCGGAATGACCGTTCCTGCCCGCAGTAGTTCACTTATCGCTGTATCTAATGTATTACCCGTCATTTAAAATTGTCCTTTACGCTCCTGGAAATGAGTTTCTTTATGAATCGTTTTCTTCCCTTGCTGTATCCACGCTGCAATTACTTCGATCGCTTCCATCACAGAAACCTTGGGATATCCGAAAAGCCGGCAACATTCCGCAGCATTACTCAACAAAGCCGTAGGTTCCTCCTCCCCGGTAAATACCGGCGCTTTATTAAACAGTTCCCCGAATTTCCGGGCTATCCAGCGTACAGAAAGGATTTCGGGCCCGGTAACATTCAGCAGCTTCCCGCCTGTTTCGCAATGCAACAACGACCGGATGGCAATTTCATTGGCATCGCCCTGCCAGATCACATTCACATTTCCCATGGTCAGGTCTATCGGCGTTCCGGCAGCTACCGACTTCGCAATTTCAAGCAATACCCCGTAGCTGGTATCATTGGCATAATTGAGCCGGAAAATCAAAACAGGCGTATTGTATTTCAACGAGGAATATTGAAAGATGCGTTCCCTGCCGAGGCAGGATTGCGCATATTCACCAACAGGCTCCGGATTCTGCTCTTCGGTTGCTCCACCGCAGATCACTGGAGTGAGCGGATATACGTTACCGGTAGAGAAGACTACAATGCGGGAATTCCGGAATTTATAGGCCACCCTGCCGGGAAGATATGCATTCATAGCCCAGGTGAAGGATTCTTTGCCGGTGGTGCCAAACTTGGTGCCGGCCAGGTAAATCACATTCTTCACTTCCGGCAATTGCATCAGTTGCTCATCGTTCAGCAGATCGGCGGCTATGGTTTCTATACCCATACGGTTCAACTCTTCCTGTAAACCCGGTTCGGAAAAACGGGATACGCCAATGACATCTTTGTCGAAGCCCCCCTTTTGAATAGCCTGATGCAAAACCCGGGCCATAGCCGGACCCATTTTACCGCCCACGCCGAGAAGCATGATGTCACCGTCAATTTGCGCCAGGTCGTTAATAAGCGCAGCAGAGGGAAGCAGTAACGCCTCATATCTTTCCTGAATATCATCCATTGGCTGAACTGTTTTGAAGATGAATTATAGCATAACTGCCGGATTGGGATCAGCAAAATAATCATTTTTTAGTCAACACGATGCGGAATCTTGTTGTACAAAGTAGTGAACTATAAAGCGCCGGCATCAGTTATTATAGAACCGGTAGTTTTCTTTGGTGATGATATCAATGGGCATGAACTGGATTTTATCTACCGGTGCATTGAGTACCACATTTTTATACAGCGCCATGATCCCCAGGTAGGCCTGCTTGCCGGGCTTCTGGCAAATCAGGAAATCAATCGTACCCGCTTTTAATCCTTCAATATTTTCCGGGGTAAAATCATAGCCCATTACAATCAGCTTCCTTTTCAAATTCTTTAAACTATCGGCAACGGTATATACTCTTGAATTCGTTACAAAAACAAGCCGGATAGCTTTGTTCCGGGAAAGTATCCCGGCTACCTGTTTTTCAATGGATGCAGGGTCGGTCTTTTTAAGATCTGTCTTTTCTATCTTTTTCGGTATCCCATGATCTGTAAAATATTTTCTGAATCCTTCTTCTTTTCTCAAAAGATGATGGTGTTTGTACATCTTTTTAGAGATATTTAACAACAATATCTCTTCTTTGTCTCTGAGGAGGTAGTTTACCAGGTTGGCCGCCAGGTAACCGCTGTCGTATAAATGGGGACCAATATAGCTCAGGCTGTTCTGTCCCTCAACATCTGAATCCATAAATACATAAGGAATACCGAGCCGGGTACATTTGTTGGTAAACGCAATGGTTTCCTCCGCTAAATCCGGTGCCAGGAGTACTCCATCAGGCTTTTTCCTGAGAATTTTACGTGATTGGCCGACAAAAGAATCCCGGTCGTTCTGATCAAAAAAATATTTGTCTATCCGGATATTGTATTGTCTAATTTCTTCCTCCGCCTGGTTGATGCCCTGCAATGGCAGTGACCAGAAACTGGTATCTTTTGACACCGAAGGGATGAGGGTGGCAAAGCGAATTACCTTTCGTGAAGCAAGACGGCGGGCCAAAAGATTGGGATGATAATCCAGCTCCCGGATGATAGCTAGTATTTTTTCTTTGGTTTTGGGAGAAACGCCGTGCCTGTCATGGAGCACCCGGTCCACTGTACCGATAGATACGCCAGCCCTTCTGGCTATTTCTTTAACGCCGGTGAACTGATTGTTTTTCTTTGGCATATCAACAATTATATTTTTAAATACCGGGGTTCCGGCACCTATAGTTCTGCGAAACGATGCAGCCCTGGGTCTGGTATGCAAAAGTAACGGAAACTGTTAAAAGCAGGTGGCAGCGGTGGACACGATGTATAACGAGCCGAGCCTGCGGCTCTCAACAAGTTTTTCATTTTTTCAAACGGATTGAAACCCGTTTTTACGATATGCTTCGGGGCTACGTCCGTGTTTTGGCAATTCAAATTGACCGGGCAGGCCTGCTAAAGCCAAACTTCGTACCTTCGCCGTTGTCGTATTTCTTATAGGAATGAAAGAATTTAAAGTCCCTATTATATACCGGAGCCCGCTCATCGCCGCCATCAAGCGGAAACGGCAGGAACAGGATAAGATGAAAAAGGATTTCACTCCTACCCTGCTCGATTTAGGGGGCCTGCAAATCTACCTGGCCCGGCATTTCGGCTTTTGTTACGGGGTAAAAAATGCCATTGAAATTGCTTACCGTACCATAGACGAAAACCCGGGGAAAAGAATATTCCTGTTAAGCGAAATGATCCATAACCCCCACGTTAATGAAGACCTGCAGGAAAGAGGGGTGCGGTTTCTACAGGACACACGGGGTAAAGAAATATTGCCTTTTGAGATGCTGACTCCGGATGATATAGTGATCACACCGGCCTTTGGCACTACAATTCAGATGGAAAAAAGATTACAGGATATAGGACTCGAAACCAAACGCTTCAACACCACCTGCCCCTTTGTTGAAAAAGTGTGGAACCGGGCCGAACAAATTGCGAGGAGAGGCTATAGCGTTATCATCCACGGGCGGCCGGAACATGAAGAAACCCGGGCCACTTTTTCCCACAGCATTGCAAATACGGCTTCCGTCATTATAAAAAACATGGAAGAAGCTGTGGAACTGGGCAAATACATTACCGGTGAGAAACCTGCGGAAGAATTTTACCGGGAGTTCCGGAGCCGGTTTTCGGATGGATTCAATCCTGCTGATCATCTGCAGCGCATTGGCGTGGTAAACCAAACCACTATGCTGGCAACGGAAACCCAGGCTATTGCAGACCATCTCAAACAGGTGATGATCGGGCATTACGGTTTAACCGAAACCAATCTGGCGGATCGTTTCGCCGACACAAGAGACACCCTGTGCTATGCCACCAACGATAATCAAACCGCCGTTAACGGCATGCTGGATACGGATGCGCATATAGCCATAGTGATCGGAGGATACAACAGCTCCAATACTTCCCACCTCGTAGCGTTATGCGAAGAAAAGCTACCGACATATTTTATCAAAGACGAAAGTAAACTCCTGTCTGCAGAGCAGGTCCTGCATTACGATTTACATTCCAAACAGGAAGTGCTTACCACAGATTATCTGCCACACGCAAATCCTGCCAGGATACTCATTACCAGCGGCGCTTCCTGCCCGGACGCGCTGGTGGAAGAGGTGGTCAGAAAAGTAGCTTCCTTATACCAGGCGGAGCCAAAGATTGAAGCGCTCATTGACGAATGGACAAGAAATCCGGGGAATAAGCCCTAATGATACAGCCCGTAAAATTTAAATTTCCCCTTCGAATTTATTTCCAGCGTGGGAGCGGGGATCTTAAAGGGTTTTGTGAGGTAGGTTGCGGCATCTACAGGCGCCGGGGAATGTATCCGGAAGAGATCTGCATCCGGCGATAACATAAACCTGCGGGTTCTTTCGAAATGGGGTACCGGTTTGCCACGGATACTATCCGGATTAAAATGACCTCCCGTCATTCCATCTGCTCCGTAGCCCAGGGCAACAGCCGGCCAGGAAGGAAAACCGGCACCACCCGGAAGGAAAGACCGGATGTTGAAGCTCAGCCAGTAGCTCTGCCCGTTATAGTCTTTAAGAATACGCGAGGCCCAGGATTTGCCGAGTTCACCGCTGTGATATTGCGCATAAGGAGAGAAGTGGGCAGAAAATTTCATCCCTACGCGTTGCTCATCCCACCAGCGTTGCTGTGCAGCAAAAATAGCCGTACCTACCAGGTTGGCCAGCATATCGCCTTTGGAAAATCCCCAATGCCTGGAAAAACCATCCAGGATCTCAATGATACTCAAACTCCCCAAGGCAGTTGCAGAGCCTACAATGATAGCATCATTTTTCTTCACGCCACACCAGCGCATCATATCATATTGTAACACACCTACGTTATAGGCGGTAACGGCATGACCCGCTTTATCCATTTGCAGCCATTCCCCGTTATCATTGAAAAGATGAAACCGGCTCCGGGGAAATTTTTTATACCAGAGATAATACAGTCCCACGCTTACGGCGGTTCCGATCACCGCCTCGGTAATCACCACTTTTTTCAACCGGTCGGGCCGGTAATTTTCGGAAGGAGGAAGAAAATGCTGCGACCAAACCCATTCCGTGCCGAGACACAGCAAAGTAATAAATAAAGTCTTCCACATATTATAACAGTGCGCCTGCAAGATAATACATACGATCACCTTCCAGCTTTTGTAATAGCGGCGTCAATAATTTCAATTGCCTCCCTTAACTGTTGCCTTGTTATGATCAGCGGGGGCGAAAGTTGTAAAACATTCCCCTGCGAAATCTTAAAGCTCAAACCATTTGCCAGGCATTCGTACAAAACGGTTTCCGCTTCTTCGATGGCTTTTTCTTTGGATTGCCGGTCTTTAACCAGTTCAATTCCCCATAATAAACCCATGCCCCTGATATCGCCTATCAGAAAATGTTTTTGCTGTAGCTTTTCCAGTTCCTCTTTCATGAATACAGCATCTTCATTCACCTTTTGCAGCAATCCTTCCTTTTCTATATATTCCAGCATGGCCAGTGCGGCTACGCTTCCTAAGGGACTTTTTTCATGGGTGTAATGTCCCAGGGAAACTTCCCTGGCAATGTTATATTTATCACGGGCAACCATAGCTGCTAAGGGCATAACGCCGGCGCCGAGGCCTTTTCCCAGGCATACGATGTCGGGCTCAATCTCATAATGTTCAAAAGCAAACATCTTCCCGGTACGGCCAAAAGCTATGGGAATTTCATCCAGGATCAGCAAAACGCCATGGCGGCTGCATATTTCCCTTACCCGTTTCCAATACGCTTTTGAGGGAAGCTGCACATCGGTATTCCGAATGGTTTCCGCAATGAAAGCCCCGATATCGCCCTCCTTTTCTATCACATATTCCAGGTAATCCGCATACACCACATCATTGCCATCATCCGTAAAAATCCCGCGATAAGAAGTGGGCGGCGGTATCCTTTCCACTCCGGGCATCAAAGGCCCCATTCCCTTCCGAAACACCTGCTCTCCTCCTGCCGAAATCGCATCCAGGGAAGCGCCATGAAACGAATCCCACAATGACACCAATTTATGTTTGCCCGTAACCACCCGGGCCAGCTTAAGCGCCATACCCACGGCAGAGGTACCACCCGGGGCCAATAATACCCGGTTCAGATCACCGGGAAATAAAGAGGCCAATTTTTTAGCCAATTCGATGGCCGGTACATTAGTATAACGGCGGGGGCTAAACGGCAACACGTCCATCTGCGCTTTCACCCGTTCCATTACAAAAGGGTTGCGATAACCCACCTGGTGCACATTATTGCCATGAAAATCCATATAGGATTTACCGGCCCTATCGGTGATGTAGATCCCTTCGCAGGACTGAAGTGTATCCAGGCAGGGTGTGGACATGGACTGATGAAGAAAATACCGGGCGTCTTCCTCCAGATACTTTTGCGTTTCAGCATGCGCAATTATTTTGTACCAGGCATCACGGGATGCGGATTGGTTGATATCGCCCTCCGTTCTGTTGAATGAATCTTTCATGGGATAAAAATAGTATCTATTGTTCTGATAAAAGCCTTTCTATGATCTCAAAAAACTGTTGCTTCTGTTTTTCATAGTCTTCCCCGCTGCCCGGATTATTAAATCCCGGGTGAATCTTTTGTATCTCTCCGTTCCGGTTGGTAAAAACAGTAGTGGGGAAGGCAGCAATCTTTTCCAACTGGGGCAGGGTTTTCAAAGCCAGATCGGGGTCATTAAGCGCAACCGGCGTGATCAATACCGGGTATGTTACATTCAGACGTTTCACAAAATTACCTACGGACTGTTGCGAGCGGGCAAAATCTGCGGTACGTTCGTATGCCAGTCCCAGAACACCCACTCCCCGGGATTTGTATTTGTCATAAACCTCGTTCAAAAACTGCGTTTCATCCATACAATTAGGGCACCACGAGCCTAAGATCTGGATGACCATTATTTTATTGGCAAATTGCAGATCATTAAATGAAACAGGATGTCCATCCAGGTCTTTGAAAGTGAAATCCAGCTTGCGGGAAACGCCGGGTCTCAGCCCGGATAACGAAGGGTCTTCGGGGATGGTTGCGTCCGGATCTTTAACCGCCTCCCAGGTTCTGGGAAAGGGCGAGGTTTCGGAAAAATATTTCCCGCCGGAAATCTGCCGGTCGCTGTTGATTTTCGCCGTGAAGCTGACAGCATACCCCCCATCAAACCCGGACAATCTGAGTGAATCGCCATCCACCACTCCTTCCAGGAAACGGGAGCCGCCGGAACGGGTTAGAAAAGATCCTGTTAACCGGGTTCCCTTCTGTGTAAAAACGCCAATAGCTTTTGTCGTATTACCGGTAGTTTCATCAACAAAACCGGTTGCCCATCGCCCGGTCATATCGGCAATTGGCCGGTCATGATCCACTTCAAACCTGTACCTTTTCTGACCGTGGTTAACCGCAATGAACGGCATCACCTGGTCGCGGTCTGCAAGCCTTTTGATCCAGGAACCCCTGATCTCCCGGTCATTCACGAAAGCCGCGCTGAACCGGGAATCAAAAAACGGCAACCGGATGAATACCGAATCATTCCGAATCCTGATATCGTCCGCCGTCAGGCGATTATCGCCATTCAGCAGAGAGAGAACCGTTTTTCCTTGTTGCTGATCTACCTCAAAATTAAACACGATGGATATGCCATCTTCCCGGATCAGTTCGCCCCGCCACTGGCCGGAAGAAAGATGACGGCTTTGTTGTGCCGTCGAGGACAATCCTGCCAGTATAACGATCCATATCCACAGCGCTTTTGTCATACCCATCCTTCTTTTAAAACAAAAATACGAAACTTAGTGCTGCCGGAGGTTCAGCAGCATATCGGCCGTAATTTCAGGCAATTCATATTGATGCTTCCATCCCCAATCCCTCCGCGCCACCTGATCGTCAATACTCTGCGGCCAACTGTTGGCAATGTCCTGCCGGTAGTCGGGCTGATATTGAATGGCAAAATCAGGAAGATGTCTTCTTATTTCCGCGGCTATTTCCGCGGGCGAAAAACTGATGGCTGCAAGGTTATAGGAAGTTCTTATGGAAATACGGTCTGCAGGCGCTTCCATCACCTCAATTGTAGCCCGGATGGCATCCGGCATGTACATCATGGGCAGTCTTGTACCGGCAGCGAGGAAACTGGTGTATTTTTCTGACTCCAGCGCTTCGTTGAAAATTTCTACGGCATAATCGGTAGTGCCACCACCCGGGGAGGATTTATAACTGATCAGTCCCGGGTAGCGAAGACTCCTAACGTCAACGCCAAAACGATGGTTGTAATAGTTGCACCAGAATTCCCCGGCAAATTTACTGATCCCGTAAACCGTCACCGGCTCAATGATGGTTTGCTGGGGACAGTTTTGTTTGGGAGAGGTGGGACCAAACACGGCGATGCTGCTGGGCCAATATACCTTTTGCACCTGCTCTTCCCGGGCAATATCCAGTACATTCAGCAGGCTTTGGGTATTCAGATGCCAGGCCAGCCCCGGATTTTTTTCGCCCGTGGCCGACAGGATCGCCGCCAGCAGATAAATCTGGGTGATATTCTGCCGGATCACCTGCACATGCAACATCTCCTTGTTCATCACATCCAGGGAAACATAAGGCCCTGTTCCTTTCAACAATTCATTCTCTTCCCTCAGATCAGACGCCACCACCTGGGCGTTGCCATAGATTTTCCGCAAAGCCAGGGTCAGTTCAACGCCGATTTGTCCGGAAGCGCCTATTACCAGGATCTTATCTTTTGTCATACTTCAAATTTTGAATTTATAATCCGTAACCTGGCGTTTCGTGTCCATGGCAACGCCCACATAGAAAATACAAACTTCTAATTTTTTGTCATCGTTTTGTAAAAAAAATTGCTATATCATCAAAAGAATACTTTACTTTACCCAAAAATCAGTTGCCATGTTTCAATTTCAAAAGAAAAAGCTTCTGGCAGGCGCCGGCTTATGTTTTATCCTGCTGGTAGGCGTTGCAGCCACTACCGTTAAAGACAAAGGACCCAAACCTAATCTTAAAGTGCTTCCCAAAGATATCAGTCATGAAGAACTGGAAAAGATCATGAAGGGTTTTAACGTTTCCCTGGGCGTGAAATGCAACCATTGCCATGCTCCGGCTAAAACAGATCCCAAGAAACTGGATTTTGCCAGTGATGAAAAGCCGGAAAAAACCACGGCCCGCCACATGATCCGTATGACGGCCAAGATCAACAAGAAATATTTCAACCAATCCGGAGGCGAAGACGTTGCGGCAATTACCTGTATTACCTGTCACAACGGGAAAGTGCACCCCGAAAGTAAGATAACGCTTCCGCCCCCACCCAATCGCTAATTGTATTTTATCCGGCGCTTTGAATAGCGGAGGAAGCAAGATTGTCTGTCATTATAAAAGATCACGATAGCCCCTGGTAAAATTTACCGGGGCTATTATTTTTTATTGCATCATTTTCACTACCATCTCTTTCATCAATGATGCGTCTTCCGTGCCCGCGTCTTTGATGCCTACGCTGCGCAGGTTATACTGATGCAACAGCAGCAGTACCTGCTCCGTTCCTTCGAAACCATAATTCTTCCCGGCAAGCAGATAGTTTTTTACATGGAAAGGACGGACGCCCAATGCATTAGCAATAGCGTTTTCATCCTTCGACCGTATCCCAAAAAGCTGATACACTTTGCTGAAAAAAGCATAGAGGGCGGGCAACACCATTTGAATAGGAGCGGATTTGGGGTTGGCTCCAAAGTATTGTATGATACGGATCGCCTTCGCGGCATCCTTGCGCTGCAGCGCTTCCTGGAGCTCAAAAACATTGTATTCCTTGCTGATGCCTACAAACTGTTCAATATGTTCTTCGGTGATGGTTTTGCCGGTTCCCAGATTGAGCGACAGCTTATCTATTTCGTTGTTGATACGACTGATATCATTGCCGATATGTTCGATCAACAACATAACGGCTTTATGTTTGATTTCGAAGCCTTTTTTTTGTACCTGCGCGGTGATCCATTCAGGCAACTGGCTGTCATACATTTTTTGGGTGGTGAGCACTTCGGCATGTTGCTTCAGCAATTTGGACAACCGGGTTCTTCCATCCCGTTTCTTTTCTTTATACGCCACTACAAGAACCGTGGAGCTCAGCGGACGTTCCACATAGGCATCCAACTTGTCTATATCGCGCATTTGCTGGGCCTCCTTCAATATCACTACCTGCCGTTCGGCAAACATGGGATAGCGCCTGCAGGCATTGATCAGCTCTGCCCAATTGGCATCCTTTCCATAAAAAACAGAGAGATTAAAGCCGGCTTCCGACTCGCTGAGAATATGCTTTTCGGCATAATCAACGAGGCGGTCAATATAAAAATTCTCATCTCCTTCCAGCCAGTAAACCGGACTGAACTTCTTTTGCTTCCAATCTTTAATAATTTTTTCAACACTCATCAGTATAAATTGAACAACAGCAGGTATAAATTTTTAACCGGCACGGCGCACCGGTCATTCCACTATGGTAATATTTTTCTCGTCCAGATAGGGTTGATTCCTGAACCGCAGGATAATGTTGGCTACCGTAACCACATCTTTCTGACAATAGGTTACGATGCGTTTCAGATCTTTTTCCTCATAATACACTTCTCTCACCTTACTGCCGTCAATATCGTCTTTCGGCGTAGCGATCCCTAAAGCCGCAGCCAGCAAATTTAGGGATACATAGTTTTTAAAATCGCCAAACTTCCATAATTCCATCGTATCTATCATCCCGGTTTCCCAGGGTTTTTTACCGCTCAATTGTAAAAATTCCGGAAGCGGGATGTTTTGTACCAGCATCCGGCGGCAGATATAAGGAATGTCAAATTCCTTAAGATTGTGGCCAGCCACGGAAAAATTGCCTCTTTTGGCGCGAAAAGTATCCAGCAAACCGGCAAATGCCAGTAATAGTTCCGCTTCATCATCCCCGCTAAAAGATTTCAGTTTAAAACATAAATCACCATTCGGATCGTTATAGAAAAAGCCGGTGGAGATACAAACGATCTTTCCAAATTCGGCCAGGATCCCCGCCCTATCATGATACGATTCGGCGGGGGGAATATTTTCTGGCACGTTTTTGGATATCTTGTTTCGCCAGAGTTCCTGCCAGTTATCCGGTAACTGTTGAAAATCAGGCACTCCGGGCACCGTTTCGATATCAATAATCAGTAAATTCGCTAAGTTTATCTGGTGTATCATTTTCTTAAATTTGCATAAATCAAAAAAAAATAACCTTTATGAGCGCTTCAAATTATCCCTCCGCCTCAAATCAACCGCAATTACCCAAAAAAGACAACCGGGGTATAATATACGGTATTTTAATTGCCGCATTATTAGGCACATGGGGCTATATTATTTATGATAAAAGTAAAACCAAGGAAGTAATTCAACAAAAGGATGTTCAGTTCGCTTCCCTGGATTCGGTAAGGAACCAGCTGGCAACGGATTACCAGGCCGCTGAAATCCGGCTGGATAAGCTGACTTCGGAAAACGCAAACCTCGACAGCCTGGTTAAAACCCGTGATAAAGACGTGGCTGCCATGCGAAGCAGGATCAAAACCCTGATCAGCAAGCAAAACGCCAGCGCAGCGGATCTCGCAGAAGCCAGGAAGCTGATCAACCAGCTCAATGGCAAGATCGAAGAATACGTTCAGGAGATAGAGCGGCTGCAGGGGGAAAACAGGCAATTGACAGCCGATAAGGAGCAACTGACCACCGAGAAGCAACAATTGACCGAAACGCTGGAGACCACCGTTACGGAAAATAAAGACCTGACCGGCAAAGTGGACGTAGGCTCTACGCTGAATGCTTCCAACTTCTATCTTACCGCTATCAACGAAAAGAAAAGTGGGAAAGAAAAAGAAACCTCAAAAGCAAAAAAAGCCGACAAACTAAGGGTTTCTTTTGACGTGGAAAACCGCCTGGCGACAACCGGCACCAAAGATCTTTATGTCATCGTTACCGATCCCGATGGAACGGTAGTGAAAGAAGAAGGACTGGGCTCTGGTACCGTTAACACGCGGGACGACGGTGATAAGGAATTCACCAACAAAGTGTCTATTGATTATGAGCAGGGCAAACGAAAAAATGTGAGTTTTGACCTGAAGCAGGTTGACAAATATAAAACGGGTACTTACAAGGTGGAGGTGTATCAAAATGGCTTCAGGATTGGCGAAGGCGCTGTAACCCTTAAGAAGGGCGGTATTTTCGGATAATATTAAAGTTTTTATATCACGTGAGAAGCCGGGAAACAGAACTTTCCGGCTTCTCGCATTAATGGGTGGAAGCATTCGTTACGCGCTAAATGGAAATAAAGAGAAGAAACTAAAAAAAGCCGGGCTTCTCCCTATATCTTAATTTCAACCACCTCATAGGCATCAACAGCCGGCAAAACGAAATCAACCGAATTTCCCCTTTGAGTAAATTCAATTTTCTTTTCCATCCAGAGCGTTTTAACACTTTTCACTTTTTCACTAATCAATACCCGGATTTTTAAGTTCGTGCATGTGATTATTTGTTGTATCGGTCTCCTCATATCAGAAGTAAAGTTGATTAAATAAAGGAAAATTAAATTCCCCTTTTTTCTTAGGCTTACCTCCACTGAAGAGGGCGTATTTTGTACTTCAATAACCTGTGTACTTAAATCGGCTGCCAGGTTTGCCACTATCCGGTAATACTCAGGAAATTGGAATTTGTTCAGGGAGTCCCCAAAACTGCCTGCAAAATAAACCGACTTACCTTTCCCAAATTCATTTTCAATGAGAAAGGGAAAAACCGACTCATCCGGAATACCCGCATAACTTCCCGGCAGAGGTTTACAAAAAAACAGAGGCGCTATTGTTGCCGGACCGGTTTTGATCTTCATTCCGTAAGCCGGGGCGTATAATAATTTCTGCCTGATGCCTTTCAACGAAACCCTGCGCTCTTCCTTTACAGCCACATAATCATGATTCAGAGGTCCAAAAATATCACCGGAGCTTTCTATCCCGAAAACATCATTCAATTGAAAATTAGTGAGTTTACCGCCGTCCTCATTATAATGTGAAGTTTCAAAGGTGGAAATAAGATTTCCTCCATTCTCTACAAAACTTCTTATTCGCTCAATCTGATCTTTACTAAAACAGGGGGCATTGGGCAAAATAATAAGTTCATACTTTTCCAAATCATTTTGAAGCGACACTTCATCTATTACATCAAACGGGAAGTGTGCTCTTGAAAGCGCCTCATAGAATCCATAAAATTCACCGGTCAGGTTCCCGGCCTTTTGCGCGCTCATCGCTTTGGTAAAATCGGTTAAAGGAACGGAGGAACCGCCATAATAATTACTTCCTTCCTGGGGCCATACTAAGGCGATCTTTGCTGCGGAAACCGTATTCATAAACGGTTCAGGATTCCGCCTGATAAAACGGTTGTATTTTTCAATCACCTCCATTTCTTCCCCATGAGCATCGGGATCATCGCATACTGCAAGCCATACATTAGCCTGGTGAGTAATAGTCTGGCTGTAAAGAATATTAATTTCTCCGGCTGCAAGCATTGATATAGCCCAGGGACCCTGTTTGGCAGCATTAAAAATAACCGTTGGCTTCCCACCGGCCTGCGCTTCCAGTAATTTAGCCACAGCCCCCGGCTTATATATCGGCTCCGTTAAGGCTCCATACAGGAATCCTCCCTCCGCTCCCAAAATATCGGATTCTCTAATAATCTTTCGGTTATCCCTGCCGGTTGGCCACGTTGGTCCAAGTGTACTGCCATTCATATAAAAAAGACAGCCCGGGCTTACTTTCTTCAAAATATCATTGGAGTCTTTTAAAAAGCGGGCAATACTGTCTGACTGAAATTCCACCAGCTCCCTCCAGGCGGCTCCCGAACGCGTGGAAGCCATTTTTGTTTTGAGCGGTATCTCCTTCTTGTATTTTTCTTTGAATAATTTTCTGCAGCTATCACAATAACAGGTGTTTGAAAAAAATATAGGCCCGTCATAAAACACACCATCAATTTTATAGGCAGAAAGCTTTTTTAAAGTATCAAATACTTCTTCCCGCCAGGGGCTATTGATACAAAAGGAAGAGTCTATTTCGTAAATCTGGTCAACCGGATTGCCATCATCCTTAATCTGCTGCCATTCCGGATGCTCATTTGCATAGGAAAACAATATTGCATGTACATTATAATAGATGATTACTTTAATGTTTTTTTTATGGACTTCATTTAAATATTCGGCTAAAGAGTCGAGGTCAACTCCTTTTCCGGTGAAAAGATGGTGATTGTATAAAAATGAAGTGCCGGGAGAAGTATCCTTAAAAGTAGTAAGGTGTTCCATATTTGCACCCAGCCTGTCTAACAAGGATGCTTTCTCTCCAAATTCATAGCCTTCCTCTAATTCCACGATCCGCAACGGTTCTTTTTCCCACCATCTTTTGCCGGGCAATGCTGAATTACCTAAAAAACTATTCACCGGTCCTTCCTTCCCCCGCTTTCTATCAAAGCCGCTGATGGCGGATTGGGGCAATAATGTCCAGCCTGCTAAGAAGGAACCGCTTAATCCGATAAAAGATCTACGGTTCACATTTTTGGGATTTGATTCTGTATTCACTGCTTGAAGTATATAATATTAAAAAATCTTCCACAACCGGCATTCACACAATTAGCCAGGCGGTTTGAGTCCTAAAATCTTATCGAATTTCGAGAATGATCCATCCAATACTTTTATCCGGATATTCCCGAATTGTACCAGTCGCCTGAACTTTGATGAACCTGGAATCCGACAAACCCATTGGAGTCCAAAGAATCTACCAAAATAAAGTTGCTGAAAGTGTCAACCGTACACAGCATACCGTTGGGGTTATCTGGGGCCGTGGTGCCCACGATTTCTCCATCCTCAACAATATAGGGCGCCGTACCTTCGCACACCTGCCATCCTGCAAGATCCTTTCCGTTGAAAAGACTCACCCATCCGTCATCTGAAGCATTGACCGGGGTTGTATCTTCTGAATCTGTTTTTTTCGATCCATCTGAGCAGGATAATAAAAAGAAAACTGCAAACATTGGGATGAAAGACGGAAATTTCAATTGTTTCATAATTTATTTTTTAAAGTTTGTACTACTTTTTCAACAGTTCTTTTACCGCATTCATTAAACGATCTTCCACTTCCGGCGCCACATTAGAAGCTAATTCACTCACTTCATAGCCCCCTTTTTCATAAGCTTTGGCAGTACCAATATAGCCTGTTCCCAAATCTCCGTAAGCCGCCATTGCCACAAACAAATCAGGTCGTGCTGCTTTTGCCGCCAACTGATATTCTACAAACAGTTCTCCCGGCATATATAAGATCCTTGCATTTTTCAACTTCAGGCAGGCAACGTCAAATTTTTTCCCCGCCTCACATCTCTTTAGGAAAGCCATTTTCCTTGCATTATCATTATTTTCGAGAAGCAGTTGGTTACTTAAGGATAAATCCTGCTGTAATTGATACAAATACTCAGCAGGCGGAATAATCACAGGCTCCACAGCCCAGTCAATATCTTCATTGGTGACAGGCTGTTTTTTCGTGGATTCCCATGCACGCTTCATTCCATCAGCAAGACGTTCAGCAAGAAGGAGACGGTTTTCATGCGACCCGTCATTGTATTTCCCCGCTGCGACATTTCCGCCTGCACCATTGAAATGAATATGCAGCGCTTCAGGTACCGCAAGCTGACGGAAAAACCGGGCGACTCCGGGAAAATCGGGATTGGCTACCCCTGTTCTGTAATAGCTCTGTGGGTGAGTGGCATAATAACTCATAACGACCACCGGATTATCCTGATTCCAAAAACTGACAAGAGATAATATCGGGTCAATCAGTCCCTCAGGTTCTGCACGTAAAGAAACATCTCCGGTGGACGACCACCGGGTAGCCCTGACTTTCCCATCAGGGCCATAGATGTTTCGGTTAGACGCAACCCTTTCCACCCTGGCTTCTCCCAAACCCACATGTGTTACAGGTTGAGTGTGGTTTAATGAACTCCTTACCGCTTGTGTAAGATGCCGGATGGTCTCCCTGCCAAACCCGCCATCAAAACTCATCGGATGAATAGAAGCAAGGTCTATCCCTGCTTCAAGCAATATTTGTTCTGCACCGGAATCATACCATGGCGCATCGTGCAAATGCAATACATGAACTGAAACGCGGTGAGGGGTGGTTCCTGCTGCTGCTGCCAGCGCATTTTTAAATTCATCCATTCCTTCATTAGCAATCCCAATCCAGTCAACAGCACACAACACGATAGGCTGCCTTGAACCCAGAATAACCACCCCCTTTGCCCGCAATCCCAAATCCCATTTGTTGATTTCCCGATCGTAAGCTAAGGCATTACCAACAGGAGGGGTGGCATCAATATCAAACGTAGAAATTCTTAATCCGCCGGGGACTGAATCTTTAGCCGAATTTATTAATTCAATATGCGCTGGCAAACCAGCCAAAAGTTCAAGCGAGGTCAAAAAGAAAATGAAAAAAATTATGCTAAACAATTTCGGGACTCTACTCCTGCTGTTCCGGTTAATAATCATATCAGAAGATTTTAAGTACTATAACTCAAGATGGTGTTATCTTTTCACCTGCTTCACTACGCGATGTACTCCTTTAGCAATACGATCTTCCACATTCCAGGCCAGCCACACATCGGTGTGGTTGGCGTGAGTACCCGCCGCGACACGACGGACATCCAGTCTGCATCTTCATTGATAGGCCCAGCCAACGAATTCCTTATGTCAACACCTTTTTTACCCCTGACCATTGTGTTCAAGTTTGCTGAAAGAAAACAGAATGGCCGAAACAGAAACAGCTACCAGAAAATACAGGATGATACTTCTATACCGTTGACCTATCTTTTCAATACCAGTGGACATTGTAGGATCATTTAAAAATATAAGAAAAATGATTAACGAATTTTTGTTTCAGGTATGGGCACCCCTATTTGTGTAGCAAGTTTCAAAACTTCCTGTAGAATATCGGCCTCAATATTGGCTTTCCAGGTGGCAGGCAACCCATATACCATGGAGGCCGATGCCCCTTCGTATCCCCCCTCTCTCAATATTAGAGCGGTGGGAATGTAATTCATAACATCGTTGGAATAACCCAGCACAAATACATCTTCTCCAAAGATCCGTTTCAACTCAAGCGCATACCCTACGACCACTTCTCCTCCTAAAGCCACCATTGACTGGTCGCCCAATTTCCAAACCTCCACCGGGTAGGGGTAGGAACTCATCAACGCCTGTCCTTTATCCAACTGTTGGATCATATTCTGAGCCCAGCGTTTTTCATACCCGCTGCCATTTTCGGCTACGTTCTGCAATTCCTCCCTGGAGGGAGCTGTGTTTAGTTGCAGATCAATTTCCGAATAGGAAGTGGCTAATTCCGGGCGTAATGGTTTCATTTCTTCTTCTAACATCCTGTTTACGGCCGCGGCAAGCTCCTTTCCATATTGTTCGGCTAATTGAACATTACCACGTGGTAGGGGATTTAAGTCGGCTCCACAACCCTGCATGAACAAGGCAGTGGCGCCGGGATACATTTTTTCCAGTTCCGCCTGTGCAAACCCGGCATAATCTCCCGACCACTTGTATAGCGACAAAGTTGTATTATGACAGGCATAACCGAAGGCAACCGCCATTAGACCACCGTTTCTGTTGACGACCTTAATTACCGGAACGGCATAATCATTCGGCCCGTTGAGATGAGATTGTGACGACAAGGTAGCTTCCTTATTATTTCTTCTGTTCACCTGGAAGCGGGCCACCCCATTGCCGGAGTAAAGTTGTGCCGGCTGCATGTCATGCAGCGCCTTACCTGCGAGGTCTATCAGCTTATCTCCTAACTGGTTCGTATAGTTGTCAATATCTTTTTGCTGATTTTCATTCACCGGGTAAATACTCACCAGGGCATCCGACAAAACAGGACCCGTATGCGTATGAGAAGTATTGATGATGATCTGTGACCGGGATAAATTATATTTTGTTTTTAGCTGATCTCTGACCTTATCCGACAGTTTTTTGGGGATACCCACCAAATCCGCCGTTATAAGAACCGCCTGTTTCCCGTTTGCATCCTGCAGGGCTAATGCCTTTATCCATATGTCCATTATTTTACCTTCAGAGGGATGGTCTCTGAATCCGTATCCCGCCATCCACTGCGGTTGACCGGGCGTAATAATGGCGCTGGCGACGCCTGCCTTCCAGCCTTCATTATTATTATTTTGTCCCAAAACAGGAAGGGTCAGCAAGATCAAAGCTGCCCCCGTTATAAAAAATCTCCGTCGTTGTGCATGTGTCATATCCGGATCGTTTAATAATATGCAATCAAAATCTTTAAATATACTTAAAATACCCGGGAAACAGCAAAGGATGAAAAGTACGGGTGCATCCCGGATTTTCGCTCTACCTGTGTCATTCCGGTCGGTGAAGGACGCCAACCGGTAGTAGGTCCTACAGACGGGTGTCCCACCTGCGAAAATCCGGGAAGCGCCGAAAAGTACAGGGTCTGTTTGCCGGATGTAATATTTTATTTTTTAAATGTAGTGGAATAATATGGGTAATCAAAAGGGACCCATCATAATGCTATATTTTACAGACGTTCCGCGATCCCTTTTATAAGTATATAGAGGAAGGCAAAACACCCATCAGGCAGGGAATATTTTTTTTGAAAGAAAATTCCAATTGCATCTAAAACAGGGCCCTGAGGGACGCCCTCCCGATATGTACCGTATGGGAATGACCCGCTTTTCTACCCTCATATTGAAAATTCAACTCCAGGTAAGAAGTCAGCCGCTTGCTGAAATCAAGCGTCCAGAGAAAATTTTTACCCGGCAATAACGCATCCAGCATGATATAGGAAACGCTGGTATTGGGAATGTTGCCGCTTCCGGGATCATCGTACCGGATTTGGCTGTAAGTGAATTTACCGGTGATGGAACTGCTGGAAAGTACATTGTATTTTACCTCTCCCGTAAGAGAATGGATGATCGCCTTTTGCACAGAATCCGTATTAACCTTATGATCCAGTTTGTATCCCACAACCGTTCTGAAGCCGGTTCCCCGGATGAAAGACAGTCGCGGTTCAACGCCATAAGCCTCAATGTGGTAGTTCCGGTTATCAAAATTGGGGGTTACCAGCTGGTTTTCATTTTTCTTACCAACCAGTTCCAGCAGAAAAGAACGGCTGAGATTCCATCTTCCCCTTATATTCCAATCATTGACCCGCCGGCTTTCATAGCCATAGGTCAGAAAAGCTTTATTGTTGTTCCGGACATTATTGACATCCATGCCCCAAACACTGCTGAAGCGGTTGAAGGAAAATGAATTACTGAATACCTGGTTAAGGAGGATCAGGGAAGTATCCTGCCAGGGCACTGCAAAAGGATTGAACTGTAACCGATCGGAATTTTCCTTCTTATTTACCTGCAGTGAACTCTGGAAATATAACCGGGTGAGAAATTTCCGAAAACCCGCTGCTTTCGACAGGTCAATAACGGACCGGGGATTGATTATAAAACTGTAATTGAACTGCAGATAGTTGGCTTTTATGAAATCGTTGGTGGGGGTAAAAATCCGGATATATTTTGCCTGGTCGCGAAACTGGGATAACTCAAATTCATTCAGTTCCGGAATACCATTTCCATTGTAATCATTCCAGGTATATTCTCCCTGTCCGGGAGGCACTTCCACATAAGTAAAATCGCGTTTCTGTTCCTGCCCCGTTCCTACTTCGTACAATATGTTCCCATTGATCAGCCCTTTCAGTTCGTTGATAAAATATTCGGCTCTGCCCAACACGGTTTCCTCCGGCTGTTGGGTGGTTACCTTCGTGTCTGTTACCGTCAGTTTCCTGTAGGTCAGATTTACCTTCAACTGATGTTTTTCATTTTTCATCAACTCCGTGTAGGCATTGATGTTACTACTTCGGTCCGAAGGAACCAGTTTTGCCTGATAGGGATATTTGTCGCTTCTTGTATAATAGCTCAGCCCCCACTTGTTTGGTTTTTCCATAGGAGATTTCAGGTAGGCCTGCCAGATAGCATACGAAAAGCTGCCGGCATTCAGGGAATCGTACTGCCGGTAGCGCAGGTCGTTCCGTTCGGAGGTATATCCTCCCCCGATCCGGTAGTTCCCTATCCGGGGAAACAACCGTGAGACGTCAATACCGGGTTTTAGATAATAACCCTTTTGATCGGGCTGACTGAAAGTGGTAACAACAAATTGATTGTTCAGATGCCAGTTTCCGTAATCGGCTTTGTACTGCACCAGGTTTTTCACGCCTTTATACCCGTCGCTGCGGGTATAATTTTCAACCTGATAGCCTATCAGATCTCCATTGGCGCCATTAAGTTCCACACCTGCCTGCACCAGGTTTTCCGTTGCCTCCTGAACATAATTCAAAGGCAAGCCCCAGCCCCTGAAAAACTCTACATTCCGCAAACGTTCCACGGGTCTGAACCGGTTTTGCACCCATTCGTAATTCAACCGGGTTTTCAGCATCAGATCCGGGGAACTTTTCCTGAACGGGCGGGCATCGGTCAATTGCATTTTTACAGCATATCCCTTGTTGTCTTCTTTATCTTTTTTTGAAAAAGTATTGATGTCATAATTACTCATGGCCATCTCAGCGCTCAAATTAGTATGTTCCGTAATTTTATAATCCGCACCAACGCTAACGACCTGTTGCTTCTTAGGCGTAACCAGTAATATTACGGGATCGTATCTGCCCTGCTTTTCATTATTGGCGCCGGGAGCCACCCACTTAAATAATTTTCCGTTGGCTGCGCTGGTTTCATCCGGTATATAATCCCCATTGCCCTGTCCGACTTCGGTAAAAGCAAGGTTGTATAAACTTTCTCCGGGAGAAGTGGCATATACATACACGGAATCGTGTACGTTGTTGTTATAAACAGTGTCAATTTTTTTATACAATATTTTATTAACGGAAAAAGTATCCGGTACCTGTGAAGGATACAGCGCCTGGTAGATGCTGTCGCCGATATCGGATAAAAATTGTTTCTGCAGCGGGTCCAGGGTTTGATTGACCGGGGAATTTTTTGCATCCACATTTGAATAAGCCGCCACTCTCAGTTTTAGTTTTTCATTGATCTCCGCTTCGTCCGAAACAAACAACTGCGAATTAAGGAAGTTCCGGTCTGCATAGGCAAACTCTACCTGGATCCGCTTATCCTTGGTGATCATTTGCCTGGGTGTGAAAGTAAGTTCCGCCGTATTGTAATTGATCACGTAATCCTGGTCCTCCCCGCGTTGCATTAATTCCCCGTCAATATATACGCGTTCTGTTCCGGCGAGCACTATGAAAAACAGTTCATTATTGGGTCCCTGCAGCCGGTACGGGCCCTGATTGCCTTCCAGACCATTGAAGATATTTCGTGTATATTTTCCTTTTGCAATAGCGCCGCTCAGCATCAACCGGTTGTTCACGCCTGCCCCTATTTTGTTTTGTTGCTCAAAAGCCGCACCCTGTAGGCGGGAATAATAGTTCAGAAAATAATGCTTTTGCTGGCGGATGTCAATATCCCCTATATCAAAATGCCAGCCCCTCTTTTTAAACTGGATAAATACTTTATCAAATTCATTCAGATTTTGGGTATTGCCGTCCGGTTGTATAGGAATATTGCTGTCGGTAATAGCAGCGGCGATCTGAATACTATCAGCGAGATAACCGTTCATCTGCAGGTTAAGGGTGGAATTCAGCACCACGTCCTGCTGGTTTCCAAAAGACAATCCCCTGCCAAAGCTGCCGTTGTAATTAATGTTGCCAAAATCAAAGATAGAATTCCCGATCCCGGATAAGCTTTCCCCGCTCACAGGCGGGGCGAGAAAATAGTTACTGATACTATCAAACCGCAGACGCTGGTAAACCGGGTTAAACTTTCCCGGAAAAACCCGGTAGGAAACGTTTACAAAATCCCGCTGCGGTTTTTTCTTCCAGATAAGCCGGGCGTTAAAAATATCCAGCGAGTAATCACTGCTGTCTATATTTTCTATTAAAAACGTTTCGGGAACAATGCTCAGGGTATCCAGTAAAAGAGTATCGGATGTTACAGGCAGGTATTTTTTCCGGAGGTTGGAGAGAGAAGGATTTTCCTGCGCGGTTCCCAATTGAACACCCAATAAACACAATAATATCAATAGCAGCCGGTTTTTCAATCCTCCTGTTTTTGTAACAATGCCTAAAGTTAGAAATTATTGTATATCAAGGAGAAAAAGCCATATTTTCAATAAAAATTTCATTATGCGCTTTATTACCTCCCTAATCATTCGCCGCCTTGCGCTGGTGTTCGCCTGCTCCGCCTTTATCAGCTATGGCATAGGCCAGCCTGCCCAACAATTGATCAAAGTGGTGGTGGCTCCGGATCACTCAGACTGGACCTATAAACCGGGTGAAAAAGTAAAGTTTACCATTACGGTTTTACAAAGTGGAAATGCGTTAAAAAATGCCATAGTGAAATACGAAGTGGGGCCGGAAAGGATGGAGGCAACAAAAAAAGATTCACTGAGCATAGCCAACGGTATCCTTAGCATAGACGGCGGCACCCTGAAAACTCCCGGATTTTTACGCTGCACAGTCACTGCCTTTGTAAACGGAAAAACCTACAGAGGACTGGCTACAGCCGGTTTCAATCCATTGCAAATCGAACCCACTGTTGGCAACCCTCCGGATTTTCACAATTTCTGGACTACGGCAAAAGCCGAACTGGCAGAGATACCACTCGATGCAGGAATGACTTTACTTCCTGAGCGCTGCACAGAAAATGTCAATGTATATCATGTCAACCTTCAGCATTATAAGGTAGGTACAAGGCTTTACGGGATATTGTGTGTACCTAAAAAAGAAGGGAAATATCCCGCCTTGTTACAAGTTCCCGGAGCCGGCGCCCGGCCTTATTATGGGGATATTGCCAATGCTGAAAAAGGTATAATCACTTTCCAGATTGGTATTCATGGAATACCGGTTACCCTGGATGCATCTGTTTATAGCAATCTCATGGCAGGGGCGTTTGCAGGGTATTGGAACTATAATTTAGACGACAAAGACCGCTATTATTACAAACGCGTTTATCTTGGTTGCATACGGGCCAATGATTTTTTGACAAGCCTTCCCCAATATGATGGAAAAAATCTGGGAGTTATAGGTGGCAGCCAGGGTGGGGCTTTGTCCATCGTAACCGCTGCGCTTGACCCACGTGTAAAGTTCCTCGCCTCATTCTATCCCGCCTTATCCGATGTAACGGGGTATTTAAAAGGCCGCGCCGGAGGATGGCCACATCTGTTTGATAAAAATAATCTTACATTCAACAACACCCGGGAAAAGATCAATACGGCAGGGTATTATGATGTAGTGAACTTTGCGAGGCAACTGAAAGTGCCGGGAATATATACCCTGGGTTTTAATGATGAAACCTGTCCGCCTACCTCCATGTTCGCAGCTTACAACGTGATCACCGCGTCCAAAGAATTGTTTACGGTTCCGGAAACGGGGCACTGGACCTTCCCCGAACAGAGGGAAAAACTGAATGAGTGGATCGTGAATAAGTTGAAAGGAGAATAGAGCGGATCGCAATTAAAAAGGCTTGTAAGGATACGCAGTAACCAGGGCAATATCTTTCCCTTTTCCGTCCAAATATTGTTTAAAACAGGTATTTGTGTCATTCCTCCCCGGTGTCGTTGTCCTCCTCCACCATCACGGGCTCACTTCTTCTTTCTCCAATCTGCTGCCGCCACATGGCATAATACAATCCTTTTTTTTCTACCAGGAAATCATGGCTGCCCGACTCGGCTACCTTTCCTTTTTCCAGCACATAAATGATATCCGCATGCATGATGGTGGACAGCCGGTGGGCTATTAAGATGGTGATCGGATCTCTTTGCGCGGAAATAGATTTGATGGTTTCCGTGATGGATTCTTCGGTAAGCGAGTCCAGCGCGGAAGTAGCTTCATCAAAGATCAGCAGTCGCGGCTGCCGTAACAAGGCCCGGGCTATGGCGATCCGTTGCTTTTCGCCTCCCGACAATTTCATGCCGCTTTCCCCTAAAACTGTGTCCAGCCCTTTAGCGGAACGGGCAAGCATCGCCTCACAGGACGCCTGGTGCAGGGCATGGCGTATTTCCTCATCCGTTGCCCCGGGCTTCACAAACAGGAGGTTTTCTTTTATGGTTCCAAAAAATAACTGCGTGTCCTGCGTTACAAATCCAATCTGGCGACGCATTTCATTATAGCGGATATCCGCGGCGGGGATATCATTAAAGTATATCTCCCCTTTTACCGGGCGGTACAAACCCACCAGCAATTTCAGCAAAGTAGATTTCCCCGATCCGGAGGGTCCCACAAAGGCAATCGTATCGCCACTTTTCAACGCGAAGGAGACATCATCAATCGCGTTCACCGGGGCGCTGGTATGGCGAAACACCACGTGCTCAAAGCGCAGGGATTCCAACGGCCCGATCGCAACCGGCTCCTCCGGCCGGGTTTCCACCGGTTTTTTCATCAGCCGGTCGAAATTCATGAGAGACGCCTCCGCCTCCCGGTAGGAAAGAATGATATTGCCCAGATCCTGCAGCGGGCCAAATATAGTAGTGGAGATGAATTGCATACTGATCAGCTCCCCGGTGGTAAGCACGTGCCGGAAGATAAGCCACAATAAAATGAACAAGATGGATTGCCGCAATAAAGTAAGCGCCGAGCTTTGTAAGAAGCTGAGCATCCGAACTTTTTTTACCTTCTGTATTTCGAGGTCGAATATTTTTTTGGTATGGTCTCTCAGCCTCCTGATTTCGGGATAGGTAAGTCCGAGGCTTTTAACCAACTCAATATTGCGTAGTGATTCGGTAATAGCGCCCGACATCTGGTTGGTTTCGCGGTTGATGGAGCGTTGCAGCGTTTTTATTTTTTTGCTCAGCAGTCCGGTAAGCCCGCCCAACACCACTACGCCAATCACAAAAACCGGTATCAGCAACCAGTGCCTGGTAACAGCATACCATATTAAAAAGCCGATACCGATAAGGGAAGAAAAAAGGATATTGATGAACGAATTGATGAACCGTTCGGTATCAGTACGTACTTTCTGCAGCACGGAAAGCGTCTCGCCGCTTCTTTGTCCTTCAAACTCCTGGAAGGAAAGCCGGAGGGTTTGCTTTAAACCATCGTTAAAGATCTGCATCCCGAATTTTTGCACAGCCAGCCGCATCACATAATCCTGCAGCGCTTTGGCAAGCCGCGCCAGCAAAGCAATAGCAACTGCCACCAGCAACCAGAAAATCACGCCGTTGACTAATTCCTTCTCAGTTTTAGTTCCGGGGTTAGTAGCATAATCGTCAATGATCTTTCCGAAGATCAGGGGATCAATCAGCGTGAGCAATTGCGCTGCTCCGGCTAAAGACAGCGCCAGTACCATCAGCCAGCGATGCGGTTTGAGATAGTGCCAAAGAATATTCATTCGTCAGGTTTCGTTTAGATACAAGAGCTAATGCTAATGAAAATAGCGAAATAAACCAAAAAATGGAGGATGAGTTGGAGGGGTTAAACATTTTTCGTGTGAAACGGGGCTAACGGAATATAAATATGCCATATTTAAAAGTTTTCGCTAAATAAAAGCCATTTCCAGGCCGGAATGATTTTAATATTCACTCCATCCAAAACAAGATCATCTTCTTCATCTGAACTGATCATCCAGGCCTGTTTACTCCCCGAATAACCACAGGCCTTAAGTAATCCTTTCAACTCCCTATCCCTGGTGCCGATTGCTGAGAAAGACCAGCAAACCTGAACAGGCACTAACTTTTCTTCATGCGTTTGCACTATAAAGTCGCATTCCGAAGTTCCATCTTTGTAGTAAAAAACATTATTATTATACACATTACCATATTTCCGGTATAATTCCCAAAAGACAAGATTTTCCAGTAATTGTCCTTTATTAGAAGTGTACTGGGTTGTAATTGCATTCAATAAGCCATTGTCTATCCAGTATATCTTTTTATCCGACTTAGCCGATTTGAGCGATGAATGATCAAACTTACTGATCCGCTTAAATAAATACGCATTTTCAGCCATATCCATAACATCATAAAGGCTGTTGAGCGAAACATTATAACCTTGTGACTTTATTTGATTAAATAATCTCCGTACACTTACCGTTTTACCGATAGTGGTGGTGGCATGCCTGTACAAAGCCCTGAGATAATTATAGTTAGATAATTGGTTGTATTCCACGATATCTCTCAACAACATGGCATTATAATATTCCTGGAGATAGGACAAGTGTACAATATTGTCGCCAAGCATTGTTGTTTCCGGAAACCCTCCATAGATCAAATATTTTTGAAAAGCAGCTATCGTTTGTGTTTTTGCTTTTCCGTACTGACCCGTTTGGACACCGGTGAAGTTGCAATATTCCCGGAACGAGAGCGGCAGCAGTTCCCTTGCCAGGCTTCTTCCTCTCATCACAGACTTTACTTTGGTGTGAAGTACGGCGCTGTTACTCCCTGTAAAGCATATCTTCTTGGTTAGAGTTTCATTGATCCTGTTCAAAAACTCTTCCCAACCGGGAGCAGCCTGTACTTCGTCAAAGAAAAACCGGACCTCTTTTAGGTTTATATCCGGATAAAGCTCGGTCTGCGCCTGCAGGATTAAATCCATATCCTGCGTTTGAAATTGCAACCTGTCGTCTTCAAAATTAAAATAAAGGATCTGCCCGGCAGCAAGCCGTTTTTTTTGTTTCAATTCGCGCATGGTTAGAAACATTGCGGAAGTTTTGCCTACTCTTCTCGGCCCGATGATTGCCTGCATTTTCTCCAAATCCGGTATAAGATCGGTGTCTCTTGGAATCAATCTATCAAAATATTCACTATCCGCATATTCTGATAATATTTCTTTTATTTTATCCTTCATATGGAGACAAAATTAACAAATTTGTCGTTACAATAAAGACAATTATTTTATTTTTGTCTTTATTGGGGATAAATTTTATGAATCAAAATGAATTATACAACGGCTATAAATTCAATGAAACCGTGGCAAAGTGGTGATTTAAACCGCTCATTTTTAGTGGAACGTTAGCGGGCTTGCGGAGAAAACGCTGAAAACTGGCTGAGTTCTGGAGTCCTCGAGCCGGCGAAAGTGAGTGAAAAATTATTCGCTGCAACAGTCAGTCACATACACGCGCTCCCCGCCACATCGTTTCAGGAAGCATCCGGACTTCTCACACAAGGCACAAAAAAACCCGACCAGTTACTGATCGGGTTCAATAAATATGGCACCTACCGGATTTTATCCCGCTACAGGCGGGACTCCCGCATGGTTGTGCAGTACCGTGTTTCAAGGTTGTCAGTCACATACACACGCTCCCCGCCACATCGTTTTAGGAAGCATCCAGACTTCTCACACAAGGCACAAAAAAACCCGACCAGTTACTGATCGGGTTCAATAAATATGGCACCTACCTACTCTCCCGCATGGTTGTGCAGTACCATCGGCCATGAGGGGCTTAACTTCTCTGTTCGGTATGGGAAGAGGTGAATACCCTCGGCAAAAGCACCATAAGAATATACAATTTGAAATTTCAAATTTGATATTTCAAATTAATAATGTACATATTGGGAAATAACGAATAACGTCGTTTGATGTAATAAAAAAATTAAAGCGTACGGGCAATTAGTACTACTTGGCTTTGATGTTACCACCTTTATACCTATAGCCTATCAACGTCGTCGTCTACGACGGCCCTTAAAAGTAAACTCATCTTGTGGAAGGTTTCACGCTTAGATGCTTTCAGCGTTTATCCTTGCCGTGCGTAGCTACTCTGCATTGCACCTGGCGGCACAACAGATACACCAGCGGTACGTACGACCC
>JAMLHL010000025.1 GCA_023957125.1 Chitinophagaceae bacterium | reverse complement strand
ACGGTTTGGGCCAGCGTATCATCAAAGTCGGCACGCTGCACCTGCCAGGTCCATTTCCAGCCCTGGGTATATTGATCTTCAAACTGGTAATCGCAGATCTTACCGTTCTTCACAAACTTGGCTCCATTCTTTTCCTGGAAACCTTTTGTCTTTAATGCATCCAAAAATTTCGCTTCCTCCAACGCTTCCATACAGCGCGGCAAAAGACTTTCCCCGATAACGAAGCGGGGAAACTTCATCTTCTCTACAATCCGCACCTTATAGCCCGCCTGGTGCACGATAGAGGCAGCAACCGTTCCGGCGGGCCCGGCGCCGATAACAAGAACATCTGTTTTTTCTGTTTGCATAATATATTGAATAAAAATCAAAAATTAATTTCAATAGGTGGGCAGATAAGAGCTATCAGCCGTTAGCCGTCAGCTATGAGCCTTACACATTCTCAAATTTCCACATTTTCAAATTTCCACATTATACTCTGCGGTCTGACCCTCCTTCGTCGGGCGCCGACCGCAGGCATTTTCAAATTTTCTTCCTGCATTTCAGCAGGCTATGGCTCAATCCTATCCCATCGGTTTGCTCCACAATTTCAAATCCGGCTTCCGATATGCACTCTTTAAATACCCTTGAATCGTACATCTGGCTGTTGCCGTTTGCAATCGCGGTAAAATAAATGGACGTCTGCTGCAAACAAAAGGCAGCCGTTTCAAATCGTTGGGTATCCCAAAAAGCCTCCAGGATAAACACAAAGCCGTTGTCGTCTAAGGCTGCGGCACAGCGCCGGAGGATGGAAACGATTTCCGCTTCTGAAAAACAATCCAGGAATTGGCTCATCCAGATGGCATCATAGCCTTTGGGAAAAGGCTGGGTTTCATCCAGGATATTGGCCGGGTAAAAGGTTACCTGCTCCGTTAACCCTAATTCCGCAATTTTTTCTTCAGCCACATTCAACTGACCCGGCAGATCCATGATGGTAATGTGAATACCCGGATCGTGCCTGGCGGACAGGATAGCCCATTTGCCGGTATTACCTCCTATATCCAATACTTTCTTAGTGCCATTGGTATATACATGTTTCAAAATAGACGGGAAAGCATTGTCCGAAAAGAAGTGATCAAAAGCAAACCAGCTCTTCTTTGCTTTTTCGGGCAACTGAGAAAGCCCTTCATAAATGGTGGGCCAGTCGCCAAACTCTTTCAGTCCTTCCGGCTTCCCGGTTTCTATGCTCTTTTCTAACGCAAACAATCCTTTGTAACAAATATCCTGTACAAAATCCATGTTCACTTTCGTCAGGGGATCGTGCAGGATAAAATACCCCGTCCGGGTTAATGTATATTTCTTTTCATTTTCCACCACCAGGCCGATCCCAAGGGCTGATTCCAGCAATACCCTTATTCCGTAACGGGATAGTTTTACCTGCTTCTGCAACGTATCCAGGGTTATCCCCTCTGAACCGCTTTCTTCTATTAAATTTAAAATCCCTTTATCTCTCAATATTCTTGCCACCTGAAAAACCACCGGTCCGAAAGCTATAAATTGCGCAAGCCCCTTTGCTTCTAAAGCCGTTCTGGTATCTTTCTTAAAAAAATCCATCTATCAAATTTTAGTTTTTATTCTTTATATATTAATTGATTTTTTGCAACACAATGGCGGCATTACAGCCTCCGAAGCCAGATCCTGTTTTCAGGCAATTATGATACCGTCCTTTCTTCAGCTCCGTACAAATATTTAATGGCTGCGAGGTACCCGGCGCTTCAAATCCGGGGGTAGGCAAAATTAAATTTTCCTGTAAAGCGTGCAGGCTGGCAACGGTTTCCAATAACCCCGCTGCACCCAGGGTATGGCCGTAAAACCCTTTCAGGCTGTTGACAGGAACGTCCTTTAAGCCTGAAAGCGCAAAAGCTTTGGATTCCATCTCGTCGTTATATTTGGTAGCGGTGCCGTGCGCCGAAATAAAGCTAAGGGTATTTTTATCAATTCCCGCCTCCTCAATCGCCCGTTCGATGGCCTGGTGCAATTCCGCGCCTGTTCGGGAAGGTCCCGAAATATGGTTGGCATCATTGCTAACAGCGCCGCCGGATAGCTGAACAGGCGCCCATTCTTTTCTTTGAACCGGGGTGGCAGACAGCACGATCGTAGCCGCCGCTTCGCCGAGGGTAATCCCATTCCGCCCGGCATCGAAAGGCCTGCACGGGGCGTCGCTAACGGCGTGAAACGATTGAAAACCTGACAATACAAACCGGGTAATAAGATCCGCGCCGGCAACCACCGCGTGATCAAACCGCCCCGACTGTAATAAGCGCATCCCCGTGATCAGCGCTACCAGTCCCGAAATACAGGCATGCGACACCACGATGGGTTGCTTAACGAAACCAAAATATTCCGCTACCAGCCGGGCCGACGTGGGTAAAGCGATCCGTTGTTTCAGGTCCCCGCCAAATGGGTTATTTTCGAGAAGCCCGATATTTCCTTTTGTGGTAGAAACAATAAGCGCAGTGTTTCCACGGGTGTGGTCAATTTCTGAAAGCGCCAGCGCATCCCCAACGGACGCGATCAGGAGCCGCTCGAAAGGGGTATAAGGACCGGCATCCGCGTGGTTGGAAAACGTGTCGCGTTCTTTGAACAAAGAAGCGTAAAAAGGGTCGGGTGCAATTTTTCTATGATGAAGTTGAATACCTGAAATCCCGGCTTTCAAAGAAGTGAAATTCTCTTTTGCCGTCCGTCCCAGCGGTGAAACTATATTATCTGCAGTTATAAAAACAGGTTTCATTGTAGGATTACCAATTAGCTAAAACCCTTTTTCAGTTTCCAGGCTTCAAAAAAAGGCGGATTGACCAGTTGTAAAACCGATTTTTCCCTGTCGAGGAATACCTGTACCGACGATCCGGTAGCCACCAATTCATGCGTGGCAGCGTTGAACAACCGGTATTCAAACTTCAGTTTGGCCGCTTCGCAGGGGGTATAAATAGTTTCCACGATCAGGCTATCGCCATATTTCAGGGATCTTTTGAAATCGCATTGAACGCTTACAATGGGAATGACATACCCGTGATGATAAAAATCGAGATAGCCAATTCCATGCTCGTTCCCGAATGCTTCCCGTCCGTCTTCAAAATACCGGATATAATGCCCATGCCATACGATACCTAATGGGTCCGCTTCATTAAATCGCACTTTAATTTCAATCTTTCCTGATAATATTTTTGCCCCATTCGTATTTTCCATAATTATAATCCGGCTATTGGCTTTTCATTCCCGGTATTTAGATTTTTTATATGCAACAAAATTCTTCATAACGGTGTTGCATTACGCTTTTGAAATTTGAGTCTCACGAATAAATATCTTCATCTCACACTGGGCCAACACCTCGTTCTTATGCCGTATTTCACCGGAGATGACGGTAACATTTAATATTTGGTTTTTGATAGCGATACGGGTTTGCAGGGTTTGCCCAACTTCCGGCAGCGCCATGATCTCCAGTTTTTGCACCGCTCCTATAAAGCCCACCGGCGGCGGTTCGTTTCGGCCGGCAAAAATATAGCCTATCCTCGCCGCGGCTGTTTGGGCTATGTTTTCTATCATCGCCGGCTCGGTAAGCCGCCCGTGCTCCACAAAAATATTATCCTCCCGAACCCGGAACCTGGTAGTACCGGTAAATTCATCCACGGCCACCAGTTCATCAATCATCACAAAAGGCGGCCGTTGCGGGATATATGCCAGAATATCATCCATGTATAAAACGTTACCCGTCTGCAACCCAGACCGTTAGCCCTGCAAAGTATGGATTTATAGCCTATTGTCAAAACGGCAGTTGTTGTTGGGCTTAATTTTTTTATGTGGAGGCGATAGGGTTTTGGATGACAACAGTGCAGCGGCAAAATGAATGGTAGCCTTTCTTTCCCAAACGAGTCTCCCGCAAGGGACTCGTTGTTATGTGATGACGATCGAATATCGGCATCACCAATCATCCACCACTGGCATAACAGAAAAGGAGTGAAAAAATAGCGTACAATACAATGGGTTTTCGGCATTGTATTGAATCCGGGACACCGTACCGGGAGAATATATAGCCGGAGAGTTTAGAGAGCCTCAACCCCAATCAGTTGAAAATGTTTGATTTATAACATAAATACTCCTCCTTTTAAATTAAAATTAAAAAAATGAGTATCTCACAGAAAAACCGGACTCTTTTAATAATGATAAGAGATCATTGTATCTTTTATTAAATTGTACCATCCATACTCTATAAAAGATTCTTTTTTGAGCATCGCGGTCCGGGCATAATCTGCCAATGAACTTTACTTGCTGAGATATCCCTGGTGGTAAACCTGCTTTTAATCTTCCAATGTTTATTCAATTGTAACGGGGAACCTTACAATATTAAAAATCAATGGATAATATTCCGGCGAGATTAACCTATTAACATGAAAAGTACAGCTAATCACCTCCATGGTCGTTATTTTATTCTCGGAATTGTAATCTTAGGATTTAGCTATTGCTCAAATAGCAACTCCTATCCCGGGGAAGTTCTTTCTACATTGAATTTAGCCGATTCAAATGCTAAAGAGCTTCGAAGCGTATTAGACTATTACAAATCTGATAGAGCCAATCCCTTAAAATATAAAGCCGCATGCTTTTTAATCTCTAATATGCGGAATCGCGGCTCAAAAAAATGCCGCGATGACATTAATCCCATAATAAAGACATCTTTCCGCTTTATTGATTCACTGATCAAAGCAACTTACTTTTCAGGGAGAAACGACCGTCTTTTTGAACTAACGGACTATTTGAACTCACAATTAGATACCAATGATTTTTTACCAACTGAAGACATCATTGACTCTCTGGTAAACTGGAAATTTGGCACTAACGATGGTATTCAAAAGCTAAAAAAAGAAACCCTTCTTTTTTGGAAAGCATCCGACAGCATCCGGGATAAGCTAATAGAAAACACTAACCCGGCTCCATCCACAGAAATGTATTGTATGGACGCTAGGCAATTAAAAGCAGAATGGCTGATAAGACACATAGAGAATGCCTTTAAAATGTGGGGGGAATCTCCATTCGCTAAAAACATGAATTTTGATGAATTTTCTGAAACGCTACTATCCTACCGGTCATTGAATGAAGCGATAGATATTGACCTGCCATCCGACTCTTGTTATAAGATTTTCCAGCATATTGTTAAGATAAAGAATAATGACATTGCCAGGAGCATAAGAAACCTAAACTTTTATATCTATGCTGCTGATTGCCTGGAGGATAATGGAAGAAATCTCGGTACCCTCGGGTTTTATGATTTACTTCAATTCTACAAATACGATTGCGACAGGCATTCCGAATGGACTGTACGGATTTTAAACGCTTGCGGGATCCCCGCTTCTCTGGATTTCACTTCAGGTTTTTTTATCAGGGACAAGATGCATTTTGGCGTCTCTGTCCGGGATTCAACCGGAAAATATCATCACTTCTCTCCGAAATGGCAGCAAATTGATGATACCGCCCATTCAAAATTGTTTTCGAAAGTCTTTCGAAACACCTTCCGTCCTCAAAAACGCTGCCCGGTTAATCTGAGGCAGGAAAAAGAGGATCTGCCGCTCGTCTTTTCGGATGCCCGTATTAAAGATGTAACCGAAGAGTTTCACAAAGTCGAAAATATTTCTGTCAGCTGTGATAGCATTCCTAAAAATGTAAACTTAGGCTATATCGCTATTTTTACGCCTAAGGGATGGAAGCCGGTTGGCTGGGGACTAATAAACAGGAAAGATAAATCCGTCTTTTTTGAAAAGGTACCCGGGGACGGAGTATATATCGCAGGTTTTTATGCAGACGGCCGCTTTATCCCATTCTCTCTTCCCTTCTTTTTGAGTACACAAGGAAATATCTCTTTTATTAAACCCAACTATCAAAGCACACAAAATTTACACCTTTTGAGAAAATACCCGCTCAAACCCCACCTCGTCACTCACATGCTGGATATGGTTGGCAGCAGGATTGAGGCTGCGAATAGAAAAGACTTTAGTGATGCGGCGGTCTTACATACATTAGAATACGCTGATCTCAAAGACTTTGGGATCAAAGCAATTACAATCAATAGTATAAGGAGGTACAGATATATCAGGATAATTCCACCCAAAGGAAAAATGCTAAACATTGCACTGATAGAAATTCTTTCAAAATCAAAACCTGGTGAAAAGATGCCGGCACCCGGCTTACCCTATATTCTGTATGCACAGGATACATCGGAGCAAAACAATATTAAGATTAAGAAAATTCCCTTTCGCTTTCTACCGAATAGTCAAAATGCAGATAAGGCTGCCGACGGGAGCACGGAAACCTTTGTTTCCACACCCCGGATTAATATAGATTTAATGAAGCCAGAAAGAATTGCACAAATATGGATTGCCCCCCGAAATGCGAATAATGGAATAGTGGCGGGCGATACATACAGGCTATATTATTACGATAAGGAATGGAAAGAGAAAGGGCAGCAAATGGCTAAATACAATTACTTAGACTTTGATGAGCTGCCTACAGGCACTATATATTGGTTGCAGAATCTCAGTGGAGGAAAAGAAGAGCTACCCTTTATATATACCAATAACAGGCAGGTATTTTTAAATAACAATGAGCTAATTGAATCATTTGGTAATAGCACGTTTTAAACACCTTAAATATAAAAAAACAAGTTGCTTATGTTAAGATATGACATACACCGATTAGAATCTATTGACAGGCTGATAAGAATTAAAGGCACCGGTACTCCGCAATGTTTCGCTAAGAAATTAGGTATTTCGGAAAGGACATTATATGAGTACCTGGCATACATGAAAGAGTTGGGGGCACCCATAGAATATAACAAATTCAAAGGAAGTTATTATTATACTGAACAGGGTGGCTTTAATTTTCATTTTCAGGGATTCTCTTAATAATAAAGCATGTCTCTTTCCGAAACAATATATTCTTTGACCTACATAAATAAAAAGCCAAGTTATAGGAGGATACTACTGCTAAACTTTCGCAGGAAGAGTTATTACCTTACAAGAGCAAATCATAACAACATGGAGAGAGAGTAACTAAAAATATTAAACCAAATAAAACCATGACAACTATATTCAAAGCAAGGTACCCTAATATACGCCAGCACAAAGGCAACATCTATGTATAATCAATAAAAATATTGAACTGGAATAACCTGTTGACTAATAGGATATTCACTCCTTTAGTATTCTCCATGAGAACTCTTTAACATTCTATAGGATTCTTTATATAGAACACAGCATCGTCAATTATGAAAGCCATAAGAGTATTTTCCGAAATTCTGTGTATTACAGGATGGAGCGTTGCGTTTTTATTTTTCACGCTCTATTATCGGTTTGCATTTAACTACAGGATTGAAGTAAATGATCATTATTTTCTTGTGTTTTCCATACCTTTTTTATTACTGGTAGTATTACTAAATGCTTTCAACAATCCGAGAATTATATCAGTAAAAAAAATACTATGGTCTTTGTTGGTGATAACTATCTGCCTCCTGCTATTACTCAGCAAATATTATTCTTTCGGCAACGAGTATTTTGTTGTATTGGTATCAGTATTCTTTATTAATACAGCTGTGGGTTTTATCCAAAATAAAAAAATTATTTACACTATTCCTACAATACTCACAGTTGTCTGGCTTTTTGAATTATATATAGGTATCCAGCAATGGCTACACGCCAAAAGCTATGACGACAACATTGCACTTGCTATCAAGGGCACATTAGAAAATTCAGGTGTTTATGCCTGTTATCTAGCTATCCACTTACCGCTACTGAATTTTGCTAAAGAGAATCTCATTGGTAAACCTTGTAAATTATATACTATTCCTATCCAGTTACTGTCTTGTTTAGCTCTATTACTAAGTGCTTTTCTAATATACCAAACTGAAAGCCGCACCGCATATATTACCTTGTTTATTATACTGGCTGGCTGGGTGTTCCTGAAATACAAGGTGGAAATCATTCAAAAAACAATGCAACTTTCTAAAATAGTTCTTACACTCAGTTTAACAGGTATATTAGCTCTAACAGCTTCTGGCGCCTACTACTTATTTAGCATAAAGAAAATGAGCCTCATGGGAAGGCTGATGAAAACAGAGATTGCGATACAGCATATAACTGATCAATTCTGGCTAGGAACAGGCATTGGACGTTTCACATGGTATTATCCACAATGGCAAGCACAATACTTCAAGGAAACACCTGCCCCTCCAAAGGATTATTTCTTAAGCTCAAGCGAAAGCTATATTATTTTTAATGAGTATCTGCAATGGCTTGAAACTACTGGGATTGCCGGGGCTATTATTACAATTTTCTTACTAACCCGCTTTTTTAAAGCGAAAGCAGAAAGTCATAAATCCTTATTAAATACACTAAAATATACGGCTCTCGCCATTATGGCTTGTGGATTTACATCTTACCCCTTACACATAAATTCACTCCTGTTATTGCTTTCTTTTTGTTTCGTGTCCGTATTTAATTTAAGTACGTTTCTCCCAATTGCCCATCCGGCAAAAAAAGGAGGAAAAAATTTTGAAAAATTTAGAACCGCCCATGTGTTACAGCATTTTTTTTTAACGGTAAGTGTAATCTTAATGGGAATTTTGGAATTTAAAGGTATTACTGAATTTGAAGCTGTGAAGTTGTGGGAGCGGGCAAGAGATAGATATCTAATGCAAGGATATACGGAAAAGTACTATACTGGATTGTATAACCGGCTCAAAAATAACGGAAAATTTCTGGTAGATTACGGAAATAAGCGAACACAAAACATCACAGATCATAATGCAATTACAATCTTAATACAGTCCCAACAATTATTCATAAGTCGAGAATCAATGGAAGCTATTACACTTGCATATAGTAAAAAAAATAATTGCCCTAAAGCTATTGAATACGAACAATGGATATGTTATTTTCTACCTAATAAATTCAATCCAAAATTCGAATTACTAAAGTTGTATGAAATAACAAAAGACACAATCAACATAAAACGAGTAGCCAATACCATTGCCACTATGCCAGTAAAAATACCCTCACTCAAAGTGGACAGGATAGGACAAGAAGCATTTAATATTCTGAAAGAACTGCAATAATTTATAAAAAAATTTAAGAAAATTTTTAACTGCAATAAAAATGCAGTGAGCATAAATAGCTTCGCATTTGTAATCTTTGTTAAACTTAAAAAAATAAATTTATGCTAAAAAACAAAATCTTCTTATGGGCAGGAATATTTACAGCCGCTATGTTAATTATCTATGGCTGCTCGAAATTTGAAAACAATGCCGATGACAATATCGCTACTACCAAGCAACTTCAAGAAATGTCAACTGTAAAGTTTCAGAACTTGAGTCCACTTGATCAAAGAACATTACTTAATAAGATTAAATCTGATTCAGACTGGAGTCTCATCATTGAAACGAACAAATCTATCATGACTAAATTAGTTAATGCGAATTTTAACCCTGAAGCCTTTAACTTCGAAGATGAAGATGCTTTTTTGAATCTCTTATCTATGTCTAAAGAAGAATACATGGGAAAGGCCGTAAAAGTGAAAGCGGCAGCAGAGAGACTCATTGTAAAGTACAACTTTGGTCAAGCGGGGAAAGAGGGATGTGCTTCATGCGTTGCCGAAAACGATATAAAATCTAAAGTTGATGATTTGAAATTACTACTGACTAAGTTCAAAAACAATCCTTCAGACCTTAAAAAATTTAATAAGGCAACGTCTTTATCAAGCGATTTCACTTCTTTAGTAAAAACTTCCGCACAAGCATTAGAATCCGATGAAGATGATGAATTATGCTGTACCTTGAAGTTTTATGAATGCTGTGCGCTGTGTGCAGTTATGATTGAAGCATTCCCATTATATTTAGCTTGTTGTGGACAATGTTATTTGAGTTTCTGTTGTTAATGCATAATTTTGGGTCGTAAATACGACAAACCAATTTTTACACTAGTGTCATGTTAATCATAAAATGACGTATTTGCTGCCACGAATGCCCACCTGCCGGACGGGCAGGCACGAATGTTTATTTGTGCATACGTGGCTATATCTTTGATAATTTACGCTTAACTTAACACTAGTTAAATTTTCTGACTTTAAAATATATTCAGATGAATACGTTTGAGATAGCAATTATTAGTATAGTTATTGTTGCTCTCTTCTTTATTAACAGATTTATGAGCAAAAAATATTTAAGTAGAGTAGATCCCAATAAATTGGAAGCTGTAAGGCTGATTCTTTTTGCATTATTGCTCGGATTGTTTTCTTATACAATACTTAGCAGAGAAGTAACACTTAAAGATACACGATACTTATTACAGGTTATCTTAACAGTTGTCCTGGCATTGTATTTTGGCTATAGAAGTTATAAATGGATAAAGAGGTTAAACGCTAAAGAAGTATAGAAGCAGGTAATCACATATCAACACTACAAAGCAAGCTGTGGAAATTTATACCGTAGCAAAGCTATACATAAACTGTTTGGACAAACTTTCTTACTCTTATCCCTGGACTCAGCCGGAGAAGTAACTATTTTACTGCTGTTTCATCTGACTCAGGTAGCTAATTTCTATTTTCTATGATAGAAATTAGTTACTTTAGTACAAATATTACAGATATGAACATCTCTGAATGGGTAATGATCGCCGTATTTATTGTTGCCCTTTTTTTCATCAACAGATTTTTGAGCAAAAGATACCTGAGCAAAATAGCGCCTGGTAAGGTTGAAGCGGTAAGATTGATTGGACTGGCCTTTCTTCTGGGGATATTTTACTCTACGATGTTTGAAGCTACCCACGGTATAGGTATTCAGGCCTTGCTTCTGGCAATACTGACCGCTTATTTGATCTATAGAAGTTATAGATTGATAAAGGGATTAAATGCTAAAGAAGCATAGAGGTAATTAGAGCTCCACACTACCAGACGAGCTTGAAAAATTTATACCGTAGTAAAGCTAAAGAATGGTAAAATGGCCCCAGTTTATAGATGTAAACGGGGTATTCAATCGCCTTGAGCTTCATTTTATACCCCATTACCTTACCTTCTCTCGTAAAAACAAAACATTCACCATCTTCCGCGACTTCACCGAGGCCTATAATAGCCTGGATACCTCCCGGCAATAAGCAGGGATTATAAGCGCCCTTTCTTTCCCAAACGAGTCTCCCGCAAGGGACTCGTTGTTATGTGATGACGATCGAATATCGGCATCACCAATCATCCATCACTGGCGTAACAGAAAAGGTGTGAAAAAATAGCGTACAATACAAAGCAACGCCGAGTCCGCAAACACACAAAGCTATGCCGTGAGACCTCGGCTGGGAAGGTCGCAAAGTAGTTTTCCCAAACGAGTCTCCTGCAAGGGACTCGTTGTCAAAAAACCAGGAATCTCCGGATATCAACGCTTAACTGAAAATCCTGTCGTGAGACCGCTTTTCATTCCACTCATTGGTGGGAGCAAAATAGCTCTTGTCTTTGGGATGGAGATGTTTTTTCAACTCCTCTTCGTTCAGTTCAATTCCAAGCCCCGGAGCTGTCAGCGGCAGGTTGGCAAAACCTTTGGTGATCAGTTTCCTGCCATCGGTGGTCTTTACCAGGTTTTCCCACCAGGGTAAATCAACCGAATGATGCTCCATAGCCAGGAAATTTTCGGTTGCGGCCGCGCAATGTACACAGGCCATAAAAGAAACCGGTGTACCAGCCTGGTGCATGGCCATAGCAATGCCGTGTTCCTCCGCATAATCTCCAATCCTTTTGGTTTCCAGTAATCCCCCTGAAGAAGCAATATCGGGATGAATAAGATCTACCGCATGCCTGTCAATAAGCGGTTTGAAATCCTTCAGCAGGTAAATATCCTCCCCGGTGATGGTGGGCGTTTCCAGGGCGTCCGTCATGGTTTTCCACTGTTCCGTCAATTCCCAGGAAACAATATCCTCCAGCCAGGCCAGCCTGTATTTTTCCAGGGCCCTGCCCAAACGGATGCCATTGTTCAAATCAAAATGACCATAGTGGTCTGTTGACAAAGGGATATCATATCCTACCATTTCTCTCACATTGTTCACTATTTTCCCCAGTTCATCCAGTCCTTTATCGGTGATCTGGATCTGGGTAAAGGGATGCAGGGTATTAGCATACGACATATACCCTCCCTGCCATTGTCGGAGCGCCCCATTCTCTTCCCAGAATTTCTGGTTCACCAGGGTACCCGGGATATCTTTTAATTCCCCGATAGATACATCCATCTTCAACCAGGTATATCCCTGGTCTTCCGTCCGGTATTTGATCAGTTTCAACTGTTCTTCCGGCGACTTCGCTTCGGGGGTATCGGCATAGATCCTGATCTTATCGCGGTACCGGCCTCCAAGCAACTGCCAGGCAGGCACATTATAAGCCTTTCCGCAGAGATCCCAAAGCGCCATTTCCACTGCGCACACGCCACCCGCCTGACGGGCGGGTCCTCCAAACTGCCGGATGATCTTAAAGATCATCTCCACATTGCAGGGATTCAAGCCGAGAATGCGGCTTTTCAACATCAGGGCATAGCGGGGATCGGCAGCATCCCTTACTTCTCCAAGTCCGTAAATACCCTGATTAGTATCTATCCGGATAATGGCTGTACCCCCCATAACGCCGGTGAGTGCATAGCGGAGGTCTGTTATCTTAAGATCGGAGGGCGCCGAAAATTTGTTTACTTTAGATGTGGTATGCCCCATCACATCCTCAAACGGCATGGCCATCATGCCGCCAAGGGAAAGCCCCCCGATAGCGGTTTGTTTCAGGAAGTTGCGACGGCTGTTGCCGGGGGATGGATCATTCAATTCTTTTTTGACGGCATCAGATTCCTCTTTCTCCATTTGCTTGTTTGCAGCCATCATTTGACGTAAAATATGCTTCATGTTGTTAGAGTTTTAAAAAGTGTATGCAATAAAATTCCCGAAAAGAACTAATAATTTCGTTCTTTCAGATAATGGTCGAGTTCTTGTTTGCTCATGGGTAATTTACCGGGATAATTCTTCAGCCAGTTCAGAAAATCTTTTTTGATCTCTTCCGTCCAGTTGCTGTCTATTTGCCCGGCAAGATATTTTCCTTCTCTTAAACGCTGATGACCAAATTCGTCGCGCAAAGCCGTTACTTCCGAAGTAAGCACCAGTTCTTCCACCAGCGCGGCAGGGATAAAAATAGTGCCGTATTTATTTGCCAGCACCACATCTCCGGGCAGTACAACGGCCCGGCCTATGCGAATGGGTGCATTGATGCTGGTAAGCATCATCTGCTGAATATAGGAAGGATCCTGCCCTTTGATCCAGGCGTTGAATCCTTTTATTTTAGAAAGTCCGGCCACATCCCGCACAGAGCCATAAAAAATAACGCCACGGCCGGAACGCGAATAAATAGAGGTTCCCAGGTTATCCCCGATGAGGGTACCGTCAACAATTTTTCCATAACCATCCGCCACGTATATGTCTCCCGGCGCCAATACATCAATGGGCCAGGAATTGGTGCCTCCTTTCTGCGCCCGCTGCTCCATTTTTCCCTGCTCCTGCACCACCTTTACAAAATCGGGACGGGAAGGCATGTATTGGGCGGTTACCACCCGGCCGGTCATTACGCTGTCCGGATGAATTAACATCCAGTCGCCCTCGTATTGGTTTTGATACCCCTTATTGCGCAATACGCCCCAGGCCTCTTCCATGGAAATATTCTTCAATCGTTCCAAAATAGCATCCGGCACTTTGGGTCGGCCATCCGCAGATCGCTCCCCTTTCCAGTCAGCCGTCAGGGTTTTGATGTATTCAGGGCTTGAACCAACCCTTTGCGCATAGGAGAAAAAATAACTGACAACCAATACCAATAATAATAGCCATTGTTTATTCATGATACTATAATTTTTTTTGCAGGGTGAGTAATATCGTCAGCCGTTGGATAACACTTTATTTGAAGTATGTAAATTTAAAGAAAAGCTGTATAATTTGCCAGTCCTATTTTTCAGTGATGCCGGGAACACCGGCTTGCATAGCGTATCCGCAAGATGGGCATTTCTCTTCGGTATCGTTTGGATTTTCTCTTATTTCTGATGTATCTTAGCCCGGAAATAAAAAATGGTATTTATTAATACCGCTGTACAAAATTGCCCCCGGATTGTTGTTCACAGAACTACCGGATTCAAAACCCTATTCATCACCGATTTCTGAAAAATTTTAAATCATCATTATTTTTTATGGGAAATGTAAAAATTCCTCACCTGTTTCTATTTATTGTGCTGGCATCCCTGGTTATTCTTAATTCCTGTGCCGACAAAGGCATCCGGGAACAAATGGTGAAGGAGGTGATGGACAAAACGGTTACCTCCCTTTATAAAACTATGAGCGAGCAGGATCTGGCTTCCCTTAACGATGAACAGGTTATGCAATTATTTAATGACGGGGAAAAGCAGGTGCTGGCTACAAGGCACTGGATGTTTGACGTGAACGTGCCGGTAACCGTATCGGTTATGCGAAGCCAAGCGCAGCAAACCGTTCCTTTTTGGCTGGAGCCTGCCGGCTTTGTTAAGACCGGTCAAACCATGAAAAACGAGCAAATCACTTATGAAGTGTGGCAAAAGAAATTCGCCGCCGGGCAGGTTGGATTGGGGGTGAATGGTTTTGAAAACTATTCGTTGCATTATTTTGTTTCGGTTGCCCCTTTAGATAAAAATGATCGGCTTGAACTGAGCAACTTCTTTCCCTCCAATCAATATGTAGGGGAGCTGCAAGACAGCGCGTTTGTTTACCACGACTGGACGGAACTGGTTTTGACAGGCGTGCCCGATAATATGAAAGGGCAGAAACTGCTGACTACGATAAGGGGCAGAGGAACCGAGTCGCAACTGATCGGCGCTTTTAGAAAAACCACGTTCCCGTCTTCGGCAACGCCCGATCAGGTTATGCTTACCTGGAGTTCTGACCCCGCAACGGGGATAGATATCCAGTGGCGGACCGATACGATCATCAATACCGGGGAAGTGCATTACCGGGAAAAGGGAACAGACCGCGTGATGACGGTTTCGGCCGAAAGGTTTCGGATGGAAGACCGCTACCTGATGAACGACCGGTATATCAACCGTTTCACCGCTCAATTGAGGAATTTGAAGCCGGGTACTACGTATGAATACCAGGTTTCACCGTCAACCAATTGGACTGAAAAATATACGTTTTCAACAGAAGCCGCGGATAGTTCCTTTTCTTTCATCTGGACCGGGGATACACATCATTCGCCCACGATCGCCAAATTGTATAACCTTGCGGATCAACACCATCCGGATGCCGCTTTTTATTCTATCGCAGGCGACCTGGTGAGTGAAGGGTTGCATCGTGATCAATGGGATGATCTTTTTGATTTTACAAAAGAGGTGATCAGCCGGAAACCTTTGATGGCAGTGATTGGCAACCACGATACCCGGCGAGGGTTGGGCGCCTGGATGTACCGGGAATTGTTTAGCTATCCCAAAAACGCGCCAGCCGGCGTTCATCAGGAACATACCTACTCATTTGAATATAAGAATGCATTGTTCCTGATGATCGAATCTACCGCTTCCGTTGATACACAAAAAGTATGGATAGAAGAACAGCTTGCTAAAAGCAATGCTACCTGGAAGTTTGTGATGTTTCATTTTGCGCCTTACAATTGGGATGAACCTTATTTTGATATCCAGTCCGTCTGGGTACCGGTTTTCGATAAATATCACGTGGATATGGTGATGAACGGGCATTTCCATTACTATATGCGCACCCGTCCGATGAAGGCAGGGGAAGTGGTTCCTTCGCATAAGGAAGGCACCGTGTATGTTGAATCCATTGGTATTCCAACCAAGCCCAAAGAGCGGCCGGATGAACCTTATGCGGCAGTACGCAATTTTGATGGCGATATTTACCAGCATGTAAAGATTGCCGGGAATAAATTAAGCTTTACGGCAATAAACGCCGACAATAAGGTGATTGATGCGTTTACCATTCAGAAATAGTTGATTGCTGTAGCCATTACATAGGAGCTATCAGCCGCCAGTGCTGTCAGCCATTAGCTATTAGCTATTTGCGTATGGTATAGGATGATGAAGTGGATGTACTTAGCTGTGGTGCTACTATTGATCTTTCGTTGTGTCACTCACTTGTACTGCAACAATTCTATTATCAGCCGCCAGCTGTCAGCCATTAGCTTTTAGCTTCTGCGTATGGTATAGAGTGATGAAGTGGATATACTTAGCTGTGGTGTTACTCAATCTGTCAGGTTTTAGTTCTCATGAAGATTTGATCGTGAAATACCAACCTGACAGATTGTTCTGTCACGGAATAAGTTTAAAAATCTGTTTGAGTTCTTTATCTGTGAGGGTGTTTGACCCTGCCGCAAGTCTTCCGTTAAGGGGGACTTGCGGCATGTTTAATTTTGCCGGACTTTGTCCGGGGGAGATTATTTTCGGTTACTAAAGTATAGGGATGATTAAAAAGCTCAATGGTTTTGTCAATTATTTCATTACGAATCTTTGCAGCGTTCTTAGGAGAATTCTGATAAATGTATGCGCAGGCTTTTGTAAGTTCAGCCATTGCCCGTTTGCTCCAAACGGTTACCATTTTTGGGCTTCTTTCTTTAGATCAACGGCAGTAGTAAACTTACCTTTTTCAATTTCATCATCTCCTGCTTCCAGGTCGTCATTATATTCTTCCAGGGTTTGATGTCCTTCCGATGTTTTATAGTTAATGCCAAGAAATTTTAAAGTACGGAGCAAAAACTTCTTTTTTGAAGAGTCCTGTATATTGTCGAAATCTATGATCAATTCCATAATAACAATTTACACAATTTCAGGAATTGTCGCAAAGGTTGCCAACCGCGCACCGGTTGGTTGTTGCCTCCGGTTTCAATGTCGTTCAGCTTACCGGCTGTTGGCTTTCAATCCCGGGACAGAGTCCCGAAAGAACATATAAAGTTCGGAGTCGGAGACGTCCGAACAGCGGGACAGCCGGGGCCTGACAGATTTTTACCCGCCTGCCTTCCCCCAGAAATCATAGTAATTATACCACTGCACCGGATATTGTCTCACTTTCTGCTCCATTTCTTCGGTGAAGTCTTCAAGCATCCGCTGCATGGCAAGCTTACTATTACCATAATCGTAATATTTTATGCGGCTGGAATAAAAATGATAATGTGTGCGGCTTTCTTTCATCGCGAATACATAGCACAGGGGCGCTTTAAATGTAGTGGCAAGAATAAAAGGACCCGCGGGAAAAGGAGCCGCTTCCCCGAGGAAATCCGTTACCAGGGTTCTGTTGCCTTCCATAAAACGATCGGCGTGCATGCATACCAGTTCATTGCGTTCAAACGCCTCATTAATGGCATAAATATGGGAAAGATCCTCTTTAATAACAATGATCCGGCCTGTCCTTTTCCCCGTCACGGTATCTATGTAATCCTTTATCTTTTGATGCTCGCCATCGTACATTACAATATTAATGGGGGTATGTAACCGCTCCAACAGGTGCGCTGCCGCCTCCCAGTTACCGATATGCGAACTTAAAAGCAAGCCCCCTTTTCCCAGGCGCACCAATGCATGCAGATGCTCTTCTCCGTCAAAATCAAAAGAGAAACGATCCTTCATCCCGGACATGATAGCTACTTTGTCTATCAAACTTTGCCCAAAACTATAATAGTTATCGTACAGGGCGGTAACCGACCGGAATAAAGAAAAATGAAGCCGCTTACGAAAATAATAACGTATATGCCGGGACGATTTCCAGGCAAACAAAAAATAAGCGGCGCTTACGATCCTGAGCAAAAAATAGGCCGGTCGCAAACCCCATCCTTTCAGAACCGTTACAAATATTCTGTAACCCAACCGGTTGCCACTGGATTTGCCACGCCACAGCGGCATTATGCCAATTCTTTAGAATTTACCCTGGAGATAACATAATCGTAAAAATCCCGGAAAGTAACGATGCCGGTAAAATCTTCAGGCTTTACTTTAAAAGAGAAGTTATTTTCTATAACCACTACCAGGTCTATATAGTCGAGACTGTCTAACTCCAGTACTTCCTTGATCTTCCCATTAGGAGAGATGATTCCCTTTTCCACCTCAAATTCTTCAGACAGGAAATGGTTGATCTGCTCAATAATTTCTTCATTCTTTTTCATAAACAACTATTTGCTCCATTTTCTGACCACCAGTGACGAATTGGTACCGCCGAAGCCAAAGGAGTTCGACAAAAATACGTCTATATCCTTTTCTGTGGTAGTTTTTACGATATTCAATTTTGCCGAATCTTCATCCGGCGCTTCAAAATTGATATTGGGCGCCATAAAACCATCGTGCATCATGATCAAAGAATACACGATTTCACTGGCGCCGGCCATCCAGCATTCGTGCCCGGTCATGGATTTGGTGGAGCTGACCGGCACTTTTGCTTCTCCAAACACGGTATATAAAGCTCTTGCTTCACTGGCATCCCCGGCAGGCGTGGAGGTGGCATGCGCATTCACATAATCTATATCCGCCGGGTTTAATCCCGCATCTTTCATAGCCATGCTTAAAGAACGCACCGGCCCGCTAACGGTGGGATTGGAGATATGTTCGCCATTGGAGGAAAAACCATACCCTATTACTTCTCCCAAAATGTGGGCGTTTCTTTTTTGTGCTGATTCAAGGCTTTCTAAAATAACGGTGGCTGCACCTCCGCTGGGGATCAAGCCATCCCGGTGGCGGTCAAAGGGGCGGGACGCCTTCTGCGGCTCGGTTTCGTGCACGGAGAAAGCCGAAAGCGCGTCGAAAGTGGACATCGAATATACGTTGATCTCCTGGGCGCCCCCGGTAACAATGCAGTCCTGCAACCCGGTTTTTATCAAATGATAACCCAAACCAATAGCATGTGAGCCGCTGGCACAGGCAGCGCTGATGGTTAGATTGATGCCTTTCAGTTTAAAGATAGTGGAGAGGTTCATAGTGATGGTGGAATTCAGCGTCTGGAACACCGAAGCGGAACCGATCAGCATATTATCCTTCTTTTCCCGCATGATATCGGTGGCTTCTATTACCGGAAGCGCCGAACTGTCGTTGCCATATAAAATCCCGATCTCATGTTTGTGGATATAATCATCATCAATGCCCGACTGTTTCAGCGCCTGCAGGGTGGCCATATAAGCATATTCCCCCTGCTCGGGCAACATGATCCTGGAACGCCTGTCCAGCAATCCTTTCAATACAGGTCTCTCAACAAAACCGGTCAGTCCCGAGCGGTAGCCCATTTCCTTACGCACCGGATCCAGGATGATACCCGAACGGCCGGCATATAAGGAATCCCTCACCTCACCGGTATTTTTGCCGATGCAGGAATAAATTCCCATCCCTGTTATAACAACCCGTTTGTTCATTTTTTATTATCCGGATTTGAGCTATCAGCCATCAATCCTTCTCCTGCGGTCTGACCCTCCTTCGTCAGGTACCGACCGCATGCATTTTCACATTCTCACATTTTCACATTCTCACATTCTTCTGCGGTCTGACCCTCCTTCGTCGGGTACCGACCGCAGGCATTTTCACATTTCCACATTCTCAAATTCTCCTGCGGTCTGACCCTCCTTTGTCGGGTACCGACCGCAGGCATTTTCACATTTCCATCACGAATACATTCCTCCGTTCACCGACAATACTTCCCCGGTGATGTAGGATGATTCGGCGGAAGCAAAGAAACCCACAGCATGGGCCACCTCCTCCGGCTCTCCGAAACGACTGACCGGGATCAGCGACCGCAGTTGCTTTTCATCCAGCCCTTCCGTCATCTCCGTTTTGATAAAACCCGGGGCAATGGCGTTGACGGTTATATTTCTTCTTCCCACTTCCTGCGCCAACGCTTTGGTGGCCGCAATAACGCCTCCCTTGGCGGCGGAATAATTAGTTTGCCCGGGCAATCCTTTCAACCCCGATAAAGAAACAATATTAATGATCCGCCCGTATCGCTGCAACAGCATATCCTGCAATACCAGCTTGGTAACATAATAAAACCCGTTGAGACTGGTATTGATCACTTTACTCCATTGTTCCTCCTTCATCCACATCAGCAATACGTCTTCTTTCACCCCTGCATTGTTTACCAACACTTCTATATGGTGATCGGGATGCCCGCTGATCCACCCGCCCAGCGCCTGGTTTACCTGCTCGCCGCTGCCTACATCAAATGGCAACAGCTCGCCGGCGCCTCCTTTTTCATGAAGCAGGGAAAGGGTGGCTTCGGCCGCTTCCCGGTTTGCCTTATAATTGATCAACAGGTGATACCCCATTTCAGACAATTTCAGGCATACGGCTCTGCCAATACCTCTTGATCCGCCTGTTACTAATGCGCACTTCATTTGCTTATTTTTGCCGTGAAACAATCTATTTGAAGAAAAGATTAATGAATGAACGCCTTTTCTGATAAATGGGTTTCAAAGAAATCTACGGGGTTGTTCAGAAAATATGCTTTTACCTTTTCCATTTCCCGGTACCTGGGCTCGTCTTGTATAAATTTAGGGAATATTTTTCTTATAGTAGTATAGATTTCCCGCGTTACAGGAGATAATTTATCAACACACCCGGCATAATCAATAGCCTGTAATACGGTTACCATTTGTATGGCCAGCACTTCAAAAGCATTTTCTATCACTTTCCTGGTCATCAGCGCCGCGTTGCAGCCCATACTTACAATATCCTGGTTGTCGTTGTTATTGGGAATACTGTGCACATACATGGGGAAGGAAAGGGTTTGATTTTCCGCTACGGTAGAAGTGGCGGTGAACTGCATACCCTGCATCCCGAAATTCAGCCCAAGCACGCCAAGATTTACAAAAGGAGGGAATTTTTCATTCAATTTATTATTCAAAAGATAATTGAGCTGCCTTTCTGAAAGCATGGATAATTTGGTGATGGCCGTTTTCAACTTATCCATCTCCAGCGATACATAGTCGCCATGAAAGTTGCCTCCATGAAAAATATTATGGTTTTCATGATCAATCACCGGGTTATCATTCACCGAATTCAACTCATCTACCAGCACTTTTTCGGCATAATCAATGGTGTCCACGATGGGTCCCAACACCTGGGTTACACAACGGAGGGAATAATATTCCTGTACTTTATCTTCAAATACATTGTGTCTTATATTTTCGGGATTATATAAAAAATCCGAACGGCTGCGGATCAGTTGGCTGCCTTTCAATACATCCCTTAGCATAGAAGCCACCTGGTTTTGCCCGGTATGCTTTTTTACTATATTCAGTTCATACGAAAAATGGTCGTCATAAGCCTCCACTACTTCATTGGTCATCGCCGATAAAACCACGGCATATTGCAGCAATTGCTTTGCCCGGGCAATATTCAGCAGCCCAATCCCCGTCATCGCTGAGGTTCCGTTCAGGATGGCGATACCTTCCCGGATCCGGACGGTTAAGGGTGTAATATGATATTTTTTGAATACTTCCGCCGTAGGCCGGGGAGCGCCATTTACCATCACTTCGCCTTCTCCGATGAGCGTGAGGGCCAGGTGGGATAATTGCACCAGGTCGCCGCTGGCGCCTACACCGCCATGCTCAAAAATGCAGGGTGTAATATGGTGGCTGATCAATTCTTTAAGAAGGACGGCCACTTCGGGATGCACCCCGGAATATCCCTGGATCAAACTGTTGAGCCGCGCCAGCATCAGCGCCCGCACCAATTCCGGCGCAAGGTAATTGCCGCTGCCGGAACTGTGACTGCGGATGAGATTATATTGAAGCTGCAGCACATTTTCGGCGCTCACTTTATATTGTGCCATCGGTCCAAAACCCGTGTTAATACCGTAAATCAATTTCTGGTCCGAGAATTGGCTGAGGAATTGAAAGTTGACTTCCATCTTCTCAAGCGCCCCGGAACTTAATTCTATCGTATCGTTTTTGAGTACAACCTCGGAAAAGTCGTCTAAGGAAAGGATGCCTCCACCTACATTTATCATCGCGGGAAGATTATTTTATGTACGCACATTAGCAAAAAAAATAAATATCGGTAAATGTATCAAATTTTTTGTCAGTGGAAGCCGCCTTTCATCCAATAAAGAAGCCTGAATTTCATGAAGAAAAGAAAATACACACCTTTATCTTTTATCTATAAACTTCACGGCTTTTCGCGCGGTTCCGGGAAATTGCATTTGCTGTATCTCTCCCGGCGTTGTATATTTTATCCGCGGTGTTACTCTTAATTTGGCCTGCAAATAAGCCCTTATCCGGTGATTACAGGCCTCATTAATATCCACAGGCAACAGGTGCAGCAATACTTCATCCGTTCCTATTTCATTGGAATACACTTCTACCACATAATCTTTAACATCCTGCATCCCGTTCAGCAGATCAAATAAGGCCGGGGCAAAAAGCGTGGTGCCCTTGAATTTGATCATTTGCTTTTTGCGGCCGATAACAGGGGAAAGCCGCATGGAATGTCTTCCGCAACTACAGGGATCGTCAAAGTACATACACAGATCGCCTGTTTTATACCGCAGCAGGGGCATGCCCTCAACGCCCAAAGTGGTTATCGTAACCTCTCCCGGCACACCCGGCGGCACCTGGCGGTCGTTTTCATCCAGCAACTCAGCAATCACCAATTCCGGCTGGTGATGCCCTCCTTTGCCGGCGCCGCATTCTGTAAACGCCGTTTGCATTTCGGTGGACGCGTAAGTGGAATACAAATTAATATTCCAGCTTTCCCTGATCTTCCGCCCCAGCACATTCAGGGAAAAATCGGTATTCCTGATATTTTCCCCGATACAAATTGCTTTTTTTACTGAACTTCCGTTGATCTCTATCCCCCTCTCGCTGGCGTAATCAATGAGCTTTAAAATAAAGGAAGGCACCGCCACGATGGCATTGGGCTTCAGCCTGAAAATGCTTTCCCATTGCAGGGAAGGTACGCCCGGGCCAATACGTATGATCCCCGCCCCCAGCCTGCGAATCCCCGAATAATAAGCCATGCCGGCCATAAACTGCCTGTCGAGGGTAAGCATCAGCTGGTAAATATCGGTGGATTTGCCATCCGCGCAACTGAATGAAGAATACTCGTTATAAGCCAGTCGCTGCAGGTCGTTTTCCGTCAGGGCTATGGTAACCGGACTGCCCAGGGTGCCTGAAGTGGAAGTATATTCTATGATCTTCTCCCGGCTTACACAGAGGAAATCGTCATTTCGTTGCTGCAGGTCGTCTTTCGTGGTGGTGGGGATGCTGTTGAGACCGGCAACCGAAGTTATTTGTCCGGGATGGACCTTGTGCCTGGCAAATAGTTCTTTGTAAAAAGGGGAATGGAGCTGAAGGTATTGCAGTAATTCCCGGAGCCTGGTATCCTGTATAGATTGTATTGCTTGTTTTGAAGGAAAGGAAGTTGAGGTGGAATGAAACATGGGAGGATTTTCAACAGCATTTAAATAAACACCTGCTAAATTAGGCTTTTTGAAGGAAATACGATTTCAGGAGGGGCATCCCATATTTTCGCAGGCGCGTGAGACACCCGCCTGTAGAACTCACTACCGGTCGCCCCACCGACGGGAATGCCGCAGATGGAGCGAAAATATGGGATGCACCCTTTCAGGAAGGATCTTCCGGTTCCCCGGCATTGGGATCAGCCTCTTCGGCGCCCGGTGTATCGGGGTCATTTTCCGGAGCGCCGGGTTCATCATTTGCCGGGTTGGCTTCGATATCCTGTCCGGTGACTGCCTCCTGGTCCTGCACCGGTTGTTCGTCCGCATCCTGCTTTATCTCTTCAATCCTGAAAGTGGTATGTTGCAACAATTCTCCGTTTTCGGCCACCACCAGCTTGCTTTCCTGTTCAATTTCAAAATGACTGGCATTCACGAGGGTAGGTTCCACCAACTGGTCGTTCAGCACTTCTTTTATTTTGGGAAGATCATCAGCGGAATTTATACCAAAGTAATCCATAAAAGAGCGGGAGGTGGTATAGATCAACGGCTTCCCCGGCAACTCCTCATTCCTGCCCGTAATGACCACCAGTTCTTTTTCCAGTAATTTCTGGATCACGTAATCGCAGTTCACCCCGCGGATCGCTTCCACTTCCGATTTGGTAACCGGCTGTTTATAAGCAATGATTGCCAGGGTCTCCATCGCTGCCGCGGATAAGCGTTTCAGGAATTTATCGCCGTTGAGCAGCGCAATCGTTTTATGAAAATCTCCTTTGGTAAGGAATTGCCATCCGCCGCCGCTTTGACGCACTTCAAAAGGATAAAACTCGGTGCTGTATTTTTCCCGGATACCATCTATAGCGGCTTCTACCTGTTCCAGGGTAGCCCGTTCTTCAATAAACGCCAGGGCATTGTTGATCAGATCCACCAATTCTATACTGGTAAGTGGTTTTTCACTGGCAAAAATCAATGCTTCTACATGTAATATGATTTGTGAAATTTCCATATACCTTTTTTCGTGGCGGAATTGAAAGCTAAGGTAAATCGAATTACCGCAGCCCCTGTTGTCCTGTTTATCCCTGCAGGGCGGCAGCGCCGCTTACTATTTCCGTGAGTTCGGTTGTAATAGCTGCCTGGCGGGCGCGATTATAAGAGATCCGGAGATCCTTCAGCAATTCATTTGCATTTTCACTGGCCTTGTCCATTGCTGTCATCCTTGCCCCGTGTTCGCTGGCATTTGCATCCAGCACCGCTTTAAACAATTGAGTATTTAATATCCGGGGCATCAGTTCGCTGATAAGCTGTTCTTTTTCCGGTTCAAAAATAAAATCGGCTTTCGTAGCTTTCCCGTCTTTGTTTTCCGCTCTGGGAACGGGTAAAAATCTTTCCACCGTAAAACGCTGGGTGGCCGCGTTCCTGAATTCGCTGTAAACCACTTCCACCACATCAAACTCTTTTTTTGCAAAGGCGGCGATGGCAGCCTGTGCCGCCTGCTGGGTGTGTTCAAAGGAAATAGGTTGTAAAATATCCCTAAAGGCGGCATCAACTTTAAAATGGTGCCGCTGGAAATGGTCATACGCTTTTTTCCCTATCGGCCAAATGGTGATGTTGCCTTTTTCCAACTGTTGCGGGTACCTTTCCTGGGCCAAATTCCGGGCCAGCTTGATTACATTGGCATTATAGGCGCCGCACAGGCCGCGGTCGGAAGAAATGACGATCAACAGAACATTTTCTATGTTTCTTTCTGCAACCAGTTCCCCTTCTGCCCCGCCCTCCATACTTTCTACCAGGTTACTGAGCATTTCCTGGAGTTTTTTGGCATAAGGACGCATTTGTACAATGGCATCCTGAGCCCGGCGCAATTTCGCAGCGCTTACCATTTTCATGGCCTTGGTGATCTGTTGCGTACTTTGAACAGCCTTGATCCTGTTTCGAACCTCTTTTAAGGCGCCTGCCATAACCGAACGTAATTATATGATAAACAATAGGTTGACTAATATTAAAGCTGCATCTCTTATCCGGAACAATGCAAAAACGGCCGCAAAGGTATTTGAATTAGATGAAAAAACCATAGGGGCGAGGGGTGTAGAAGTTTGGGGTTAGCTGTCAATGCCTGACAGCCTGATACCTGATACCTGATACCTGATACCTGATACCTGTTTCCCACCCTCCTCTAACCCATAGAATTCGTATTGTCCCGGTAAAGCGGCAACTCTACGAAAAATGTTGTTCCCTCTCCTTCTTCGGTATCAAACCAGATATTGCCGCGGGATTGCTGAACGATACCCTTGCAGATTGCCAGTCCTAACCCGGTACCCGAGGTTTTCGTGGTGAAGTTGGGCGTAAAGATATTGCTAAGCATGGCTTTGGGAATTCCCGCCCCGCTGTCGCTTACACTGATCCTCACTTTATCGGGAAACTTTTTTTCGTTCACGGTCACCTGGCCGTGTTCTTCTTCCGGAATCGCTTCAATGGCATTTTGCAACAGGTTGGTGAAAAGCCGGTTGATCTGGGTTTTATCCGCCTCAATCAAAGAAGGCTCATCGCTGTGCTTCCAGTGGATGGCAACCCGGTCCTGAACGTCATGAAGATAAACCAGGGAATCGAGCAGTTGATTAACGTCAAACACTTCTTGCTTAACGTTGTTGATATTAGCAAATTGAGAAAACTCTGAAGCGATCCTGGACAAGTGGTCTATTTGTTCTATGAGGGTTTGAGCCACAGAGGACGACAGCTCCTTCACATGGGGCGCATTATTATTGATGGCTTTTTGCAGGTACTGGATACTGAGCTTCATTGGGGTGAGCGGGTTCTTGATCTCATGCGCTACCTGCCGCGCCATTTCGCGCCAGGCTCCTTCTCTTTCCGTTTTTGCCAGCGCCGCAGCGCTCTCTTCCAGCTTCTGAACCATCTTATTATATTCTTCCACCAGTGAACCGATCTCATCTTTCTTTTTCCAGACGATCTCGGCGTTGTGCTTCCCTATATTCACTTCCTTCATCATCGTACTGATCAGCGCAAACGAACCCGTGATCCGGTTGGTCAGGAATAATGCGATGACCCCTGACAATAAAAAAATGAATGCATTGAGGTTGATGATCGTAACCAGGAAACTGGATATCTCCCGTTTCAACCGGCTTTGAGAATTGAAGTACGGGATATTGAGATATGCCACCGCCTGTTTATCTGCGCCTATCAGCGGGACGTAAATACTGATATACTTCATTTTCCCGTAACGCTCTTCCTGTATGTATTGTATTTTCTTCTGCCGGCTGAGATTATAATAGGCCAGTGGGTTTATCATACGGCTTAATACCCCTTTGTCATATACAAAAGGCTGGGAAGAGATTTCCAGCGACCCTTTGGCGTTGTATAAGTTAAGGTCAATATGATGGAGTTGGGCCAGATCGGTAATTTGTTCCTGCATGATCTTTAAATAATCCGAATCATAGACGTTTGATGCTTCCGCAGTTATTCTGAAATCATTGACCTTATCTTTTAAAGCAACCGATATGTCCTGGATGGACCTGCTGAGGTTGTCGCGATTGTTTTTATTGCTTGAAGTGATAAAAAACAAAATGGTTGCCGCCCCTACCACAATAAAGGAAAATACGCTCACGAAAATAACCGCACCGTATATCTGCGACCGGACATTAAATTCCATGATCTCCATCAGCGACCGCCATCGGAATCCCGACTGTATGATGATGCTTGCCAGTTGAAACAGGGTTACCAGCAACAGGAAAGAGCAAAACAGGTAGGCGAAAAGCGTAATGGCTTCCATCATAAAATTACTTCTCCGCGTAATTACAATTACCTTATTACCCGACTTATACCAGAGCTCGCTGTATCCGTTGGTCATCTTCTCAAAAAATTCCTGTTTGGGAATGTCTTTTTCAGACAGGTTGGTGGGGAAGCCGTAATCGTTTACATAAGCCTGTAATATGCCGTTGTCGTATATCGCATAGGCATAGTCGGGAGCATATTCAAAAGAATAGTCTTCGGCCTGTCTGAACAATTCGGGATATAGAGCTTCACTCCGGTATCGCTTGGGATTTGCCAACATAAAAAAATACAATCTCGCCGCGCCCGAACTGTCCCTTATTTCTTTATAATAGATATAACTGAATTTATCAAAAGCGGTTTCATAATAACGTAAGCCCGCGATACCGGTACTTTTGCCCTGAACGGAGAAAATAGAATTCAGCTCGTCAAAGGTCAGTCTTTCCCCGCTGGGAACAGGGCGTTCATCTTTATCATAAAAAAACAATTCGGTATCATAAGTGTTGAGATAAGGGGAGAAGTTGGCGTTTATGATGCTGTCTTTAAAAGCTTCACTTCGCACCGGGTCGTGCAACTGCCAGAGGTTGGAAAGAAAAAAATTATTGCTGAAACTTTGTATCGCAATATTCAACAACCGCTCACTGGAAGGATTCGTTTGCATGACCAGCTTTTCAGCCGTTCTTTTCCGTAATTCCAACTCCCTGGAACGATTTTGAAAAATGATGATGGAGGTGATGGAAGCGGAGAAGACAAACAACCAGAAAAGGGCATTGGCCACCAGGAAGCTGTTCCCTTTTATCGTCAGTTCCACTTTCCCCATCAGGTAGATATACAATACCAGCCAGGCCAGGATGCTAAGTTCAAAAACAACATAAGCGCTGTTTATTCTCAAACTCAATCCAAACAATCCGATAATGGAAACAATGAGAAGGATGTGAAATTTCAGATCATGGTTCAAAATATTAACTACTTTCAGAAGCGTCTGGGAGAACATAAAGTATCCCAGGGTTATACAGCACAGCACAATAAACCCGAAAACACTGTATTGGGTAAGACTGAAAAAATCCGTGACGTCAAAGGATATCTGTGAATCCGCTACCAGGCTGCGGATCAGATGACCCACCACCAGCGTGGTGATCACCAGTACCATCAATAATAAAACAACGGAGCTCCGGCGCCACAGTTTATTTTCGCTTCCGGGGTGAAATGGTTTTTTGGAAAACCGCATGCTGGCAAAAAGAACCAGCCAGAAAAACAGGATGCTGTTGATCAGCAGGTCGCCCAGCGATCTGGATAAAAAACCGGATCCGTATATTACGGGATCAAACAACTCATACTGACGAAAATCCACCGGTATAGGAAAAAAATAACTCAGCGCCCGTAAGCCGATCATCCATACCACCATGAGCGACACTCCGGCAATGGCGCCCCGCTCCTTTGACACGGCGTTCGCTACATTGTGCAGGAAAAAAAGCAGCAGCAGGGAGGCGGATATTTTCAGCAACAGGGTTATCCAGTTGTTGCCGAAATGTTCATCCAAAGATTTCGGCTGAAGGTAAAAAAGCACCTTCCCCTCTATACTTTGAACGGGGTAGCGGGTGGGCGTAAATACCAATGCATAATGATCCTCTATAGACGAATGATTAACGAACCTGTTTTTGAGATATTCACTTTCTAACACATATTGACTTCGGATAGGCAGCAGAAAAACGGCAATGAGAGACTGGTTCCGGTAGCTGATCCGCTTCCGTATCACTTCATATTGGCCGTTGGACAGGGAAGCGATATAGCCGGATTGTTCTTTTTGCAGCAAATTAGCATCGGGTAAAACAGACTGGGTATTCCAGAACAACAGGCGATAAGCGCCCTCAGCCGGCTCATCGTATAAAAAAAAATTGTACTCACGTTGGGTGATCTCCTTTACTTCAGCCTCATCTTCACTTTTATTGAGTATCCGGTCCAGGAAAGAAGTGTCTCTCAAAAATGAATCGAAATCCCGCTCGTTTTGCCAGATATATTTTTCGAGGGATTTTGTAATGCCATGCGGGGATGACGTGTAAGACCAGTAATTACTGAAAATAAAAGCGAGTGTAAAAAGCCAGGCCGCTCCAATAAGCAGGTACCCGTTGTTATAGAAAATATTATTCCAGAATTTTTTCAATATGCTTCATTTTGGTGTTTGATCCGGTTCCATATCTCATCCATTTCCATGAGCGACATCTCAGACAGGCGTTTCCCGTCCTTCATCGCTTCCTGTTCCATACGGATAAAACGGGCGGTAAATTTTTTATTGGTGAGCTCCAGGGCATTCTCGGCATCTATTTTCAAAAACCTGGCGTAATTGATGAGCGAGAAGATCAGGTCGCCGTACTCCTCTTCGATCTGCGCCGGATCATCCCGGGTAATTGCATCCTGCAGCTCCCCCATTTCTTCTTTCACTTTTTCCCATACCTGGTGTTGGTTGTCCCATTCAAACCCTACCTGTTTGGCTTTCTCCTGTAGCCGCATGGCTTTTACCGTTGCCGGTAGAGAAGCCGGCACACCTCCCAGCACCGATTTTTTCCCTTCCTTCAGTTTCAGCTTCTCCCAGTTGCGCTTCACATCCTCTTCATTTTTCACCTTTACATCTCCGTAAATATGGGGATGGCGAAAAACAAGTTTTTCACAAATTCCATTGATCACATCCTCCAGTGAAAACTGTTGCTGCCCGGCTGCAATTTTTGCGTAAAAAACAATATGCAGCAGAAGATCACCCAATTCTTCTTTGATCCCCTGCCAGTTATTTTCAGTTATGGCATCTGCCAGTTCGTACGTCTCCTCTATCGTAAGCGAACGCAAGGTATGGATCGTTTGCTTTTTATCCCATGGACATTGCTCCCTTAGTTCGTCCATGATCTTCACTAATCTCAAAAATGCATTTCCTGTCGTTTCCATATCTGCTCCTCACACTTTAGAAGTAAAATTTTAATAAAAATAATACTTTTGCCCGCTATGAAGCATCATTTTCCATTGGTGGGTGCGTTTAAGATTGTTGCCGGTTGGTGGCGGCACCAACCGGGACGGCCGGTTGTGGGAGGTGTCTCCATTTTAAGTACACCCCCGCTGTTTCTCCGATACGTTATACTTTTGAATTTCGCTGTTTTCTTTTGTCAGAACGGCTTTACACAATATTTCTATCACGATATTGTATTAACCATGCAGAACCGGCAGCAACAACAGCTATACAAAAAAAACAATATTTCCCTTGTGCAACTGACCAGCTACGAAGCCAATGGGCAACCTACTGCGGATTTCACCTGTGAAGTAACGTTAAATAAGGATTATACCCAAACAAAAACCTTTACCGCTTCGCCAATTTCCGGATCCTCCCTGTTAACCACTTTTTTTGATGCCGGAGGACTGCCGTATCGTTCAACAGACAGCAGCGCAGAAGTGGTAAACGAATATGAATATAAATATAACCCGTCCGGCAGGTTATCAGAAGCCCGGAGCATATCCGGAGATCCTTCCGGAAAAACAAAAGAGGTGGAAGTCCATTTGTGGCAATACGATCAGGTGGGGTGTGCCAAAAGCATGTACCGGGTCAAAAACGGCACGGATACCACCTTTGTTGAATTTGTGTGTGATGAACAAGGCAATGTGATTGAAGAACAAAGCCGGTGGCGTCAGATTGCCAAAGAAAAAATCTATTATTATTATGATTCATCAGATCGTCTGACAGATATTGTGCGATATAATACGCGTGCGGGCAGGCTGTTGCCGGATTATATGTTTGAATATGATGCTATGGGACAACTCATCCAGATGACCGTTATGCAGCAGGGAGAAAATGATTACCTCATCTGGAAATATCAGTATGAAGAAAACGGCTTAAGAAAGAGTGCTACCTGTCTGAACAAACTGAAGAAGCCGGTAGGGAGGATTACATACCAATATAAAACCCAACCGGTGCAGCAATGAATCTTAATAATAATGTTTTTGGTACCCTGAGCACCCGGTTTTGTCGTTGAAAATATCCGACAATTTGGCTTAATGACAGGGTTGGCAAACTTGTTGTCCTTTTACCAATCATTTACACAATGTATAATTGTCATGAAAGATTCAAGCAATAAGGATATTGATAATCAGGAAGATATGATATCCAAAGACGTGGATAATTTTAATGAAAATGCAGATATGACAGAAGAACTGGAGACGGTAAAAGCTGAACTGGCAGAGCAGAAAGACAAATACCTGCGTTTGTATGCGGAATTTGATAATTTCAAAAGGAGAAATGCAAAAGAAAGGATTGATCTGATCCAAACTGCGGGTAAAGAGGTGATCATCTCCCTGCTGGATGTTTTGGACGACTGCGACCGGGCGGAAGCACAGATCAGGGAAAGTGATCAGCCGCAGGATGCCATCCAGGAAGGGGTTTTACTTATATTTAACAAACTCAGAACTACTTTGATCTCGAAAGGTCTTAGACCTATGAATTGCGTAGGGCAGGAATTTAATCCTGATGAACAGGAAGCGTTAAGCCAGGTTCCGGTGACGGAGGAAAAGCTGAAAGGGAAAGTAGTGGATGAAATAGTGAAAGGCTACTACCTCAACGACAAAATCATACGTTTTGCGAAAGTGGTGGTAGGACATTAGGCAAAAGGAACTTAATTAATATGAAAAGAGATTATTACGAAGTCCTGGGGGTTTCTAAATCCGCGTCGGCTGAAGATATAAAAAAGGCCTACCGGAAAGTGGCTATGCAACACCATCCCGATCGGAATCCCGGCGACAAAGAGGCAGAGGAAAAATTTAAAGAGGCCGCCGAAGCCTATGAGGTATTGAGTGATGTGAACAAAAAATCGCAATATGACCGGTTTGGCCATGCGGGTTTAGGCAATAATGGCAGAGGCGGTTTCGGCAGTATGAATACCGAAGATATCTTTAGCCAGTTCGGCGATATTTTCGGAGACGATATTTTTGGCAGCTTTTTCGGAGGAAGCAGCCGTGGTGGCGGGCGCAGGAATCATGGCGTGAGAGGAAGTAATCTGAGGGTTAAGATAAAACTGAATTACGAAGAGATCGCCAATGGCGTAACTAAAACCATAAAAGTAAAAAAGTATGTGCCCTGCTCTACCTGTCATGGTACGGGCGCTAAAGACAAAGGGGGCGTTCAAACCTGTTCCACCTGTGGTGGCAGTGGGCAGGTCAGGAAAGTAACCAACACCTTTCTTGGTCAGATGCAAACGGTTACCACCTGCCCTGCCTGCAATGGGGAAGGTACCACCATTACCAGCAAATGTCCGGCTTGCCGCGGAGAAGGACGGGTGTATGGAGAAGAAACGGTAAATATTGATATCCCGGCCGGCGTTCAGGAAGGTATGCAGTTGAGCCTGAGCGGGAAAGGTAATGCCGGGGAGAGGGGAGGAGCGCATGGCGATCTCATTGTGCTGGTAGAAGAGGAAACCCATCCGCACCTGCAAAGAGACGGATTGAATGTGGTATTTGATTTACATATTTCATTCATTGATGTTGTTTTTGGCACCCAGGTAGAAGTGCCTACCATTGACGGGAAGGCGAAAATAAAGATCCCCCAGGGCACCCAAAGTGGAAAAATATTCCGGTTAAAGGGAAAAGGTTTCCCGGCTATCAACTCCTATACAAAAGGAGACCAGTTGATCCATGTAAATGTATGGACGCCGCAACATGTATCGCCGGAGGAAAAAAGTATTCTTGAAAAACTGCAGGATTCTCCTAATTTCAAACCCCATCCGCCAAAAGGAGAAAAAAGTTTTTTTGATAAAGTGAAGGAAATGTTTGGATAGGACAGGTGGGATTTCAAATTTCAAATTTGAGATTTCAAATTTGAAATGGAGATATTCACTGCCGGCCGGTGTCGTACCGACCGGAATGCCACAGGTAGAGCGAAAATTTAGGATATACCCGATAAACGACATCTCTGCTATGCTTCGAAATTTTATAATAACGGGGTTGTTCTGTTGCGCCGCTTCCACTTTATTCAGCCGTTCTTTGCAAAAGACCAGGTATAAAGATCCTGTATATACCGATATCCGTATAACCCAAAATATCTCCTATGTTTCCGATATCCCTGATGGGGTAAAACCGAAATATTACCGGCTCGATTTGTATGAGCCGGAGAACGACAGCAGCGTCAGCCGGCCGCTCATTATTTGGATACACGGTGGCGGTTTTAAATTTGGAAAAAAGCGCTCGAGGGGAATTCCTGTATGGAGTAAACAGTTTGCACAACGGGGATATGTATGTGCAGCCATCAATTACAGGCTGAGCAAACAAAACACCCTTTCCGACCGGGAAGCCCTGATCCGGGCATGCAGGGATGCCATGGAAGACGCCGGTAAAGTGATAGATTTTTTCAAAAAGAACCAGGCTCTTTATAGAATTAATACCGGCAAAATTATTCTTGCAGGTAATTCTGCCGGAGGTATGGTATCCCTACAGGCTGTTTACAGCAACGACTACCTGATGGCATCCGAAAATAAAATAACAGATGCGCCGCCCGGCGACGATTCATTTAACACGGGGCGGATCGCCGCGGTTATCAATTTCTGGGGCGGTATATTTGATTCCACATGGTTGCGCAATGCCCATGTGCCTGTCGTGAGCGTTCATGGCAATAAAGACCGGATTGTACCGGCCGATAATCCGGGGAAGGGCATCTGCGGCAGCATTATTATTCACCGGGTTGCCGATGCACTGCATATCCCCAACAGTGTGAAAATATACAACGGCTTTGCCCATGAATTGCAAAAGCCTTTTAATCCTTTATGGGCCGGGAAAGCAGCCCGGACACGCTGGACAGAAGCCGGTAATTTCGCCGCTGATTTTTTGTACCAGGAATTGTTCGTGAAAAAGACAGCCGGGAACTGAACTGGCGGCCCTGCGAAACAACGATACCCCCTGAGCATGTCCCTGAAAAATAACATTTTGTCATCAATTGTTGGCAGCATATTTGAATATACGGGGGGTAATCAAACTATTATACCATGAAGCATGTAATGTTAACTTTAGCAACGGCGCTATTATTCAGTCTTCCTGCTTTTTCCCAGCGCTTCCAGTTAGGGATTAAAGGAGGAGCCAATTTCAGTAATTACCAGGGCAGTAATATTGAGAACGTAAAAACCAATACTCTTGTGGGTTTTCATGCGGGAGCACTTGTGAATTTGAAATTTGGTTCTGTTTTTTCCGTGCAACCGGAATTACTGGTATCCTCGCAGGGCGCCAAACTGGAGAGCGCTACCGAAAAAGAGAATTTTAATGTAACCTATGCCACTCTTCCCATAATGTTAAAACTGAAGAGCCATAGTGGCCTGTACATAGAAGCCGGACCACAATTCGGATTAAAGATGAACGATAAGATCAGCGGCGTCAATACCGATGTAAAAAATCTTGACGCTGCACTGGCGGCCGGGGTAGGCTATCATAGTTCCGTAGGATTAGGTATCGGTGCACGATATATTGCGGGGCTGTCCAAAGTGGGAGATATTGATTTTGGCGACGGTGTAAACCCGGATTATAAAAACAGTACCATCCAGGTGAGTTTGTTTTACACCCTCTTCAACAATAAGAAATAATTTATTGCACGGTTAGTTGTTTCACGACATCCATTAACCATGTAAGGGGTTGGCTTCGGCCAATCCCTTTTATTTTCATTTCTCCGGCACTTCTTCTTACCTTAACACAAACTTTTATTCATGGCAGGTCATCAAAAAAATAATTCCCGGAGAAAATTTATTCAACAAACCGCGCTTGCAGCTTCCGGGATCGTCATTGTACCACGCTATGTTTTGGGCAGAGGATTTATTGCGCCCAGTGATAAGCTGAATATAGCCGGCATAGGCACGGGAGGCAAGGCAGAAGTAAATTTGCCCAATGCTTTCAACAACGGAACGGATAATATAGTGGCGCTGTGTGATGTGGACGATCGCCGGGCTGTTAAAGCCCGTAAACGCTGGGCCAAAGCGCCCTATTATAAGGATTTCAGGATAATGCTGGAAAAAGAACACAAAAACATTGACGCCGTAATTGTTACCACCCCCGACCACATGCATGCGGTACAAGCGATGGCGGCTATGCAATTGGGAAAGCATGTGTATTGTGAAAAGCCGCTTACCCATGATATCTATGAAGCTCGTGCGCTTACGCGCGCGGCGGCAAAATACAAACTGGTGACGCAAATGGGCAACCAGGGCAGCAGCGGCGATGATACCCGCCTTGTGGAAACCTGGGTACAGGGCGGACTGATCGGGGATGTACACACCGTGCATGTATGGACCAACCGCCCCACCTGGCCCCAGGGGATCGCCACACCGGAAGGAAAATTCAGTGTTCCGTCGGAACTGGATTGGGATCTTTGGCTCGGCACAGCCCCTTCCAGGGCATATCACCCGGATTATTTGCCGGAGATCTGGCGGGGATGGGTTGATTTTGGAACCGGTGCGTTAGGCGATATGGGTTGCCATTTTATGGATGTGCCTTTTCGCGCCCTGAAACTGGGTTATCCCGTATCTGTTGAAACCAGTGTGGGATCAGTATATACCGGGTTTTTCAAAGAGGCCATTTACCCGGACAGCTACCCGCCTTCTGCTAAAACCCACATCCGGTTTCCTGCCAGGGGAGATATGCCCGCTGTTGAAATGGTATGGTACGATGGAGGCATCCGTCCTAAACGACCGGTTGAGCTGCTGCCTGATGAAACAATGGGGGATTACGACGGAGGCATCATCTTTGAAGGGAGCAAAGGCAAAATTATAGCGGGACTTTTCGGGGAGAACCCAACGCTGCTGCCTACGCGAAAGATGAGAGAAACCGAACTACCCGTTTCAAAATTTGCCCCGGTTGAAGGTGGCAGAGAGGGGCATCAGCAACAATGGGTGAAAGCCTGTAAAAAAGGATATGGCGCCTATACCAGTTCGTCGTTTGACAAATCGGGGCCTTTGACCGAAACGGTGTTAATGGGTAATCTTGCCGTACGGAGTTATAATTATTTTGAAACGGATGCTAAAGGAAACCGGAAATTCAACGGAAGAAAACAATTGCTCTGGGATGGGGAAAACATGCGTATCACCAACTTTGAGCCTGCAAACCAGTTTGTAAAACGGACTTACCGGGAAAACTGGAGTTTGGGAGAATAATAGTGATGGTTCCCGGGATCCTCTTTTTATTTCCTCTTTTTCCGGTACACCCTTACGTAATCCACTATAAAAACATCCGGAAATACCGTGTGCCGGATCTCCTCGGGCTTTGAAGGATATTCCATGCTCAGGATCATATATTCTTCAATGTGGGAGATCCCTTTTGTTACTTCATAAAATTTATACCCGTCAATATAAAAGACGTATTTCTCCTGCGTCCATTCAAGCCCGAAAGTGTGAAAGCCTTCGCTTACGCCTTTCAGGTAGCTTTGCATACCCCGGGTGGTTTGCTGATGCGGCCCGTAAGCCCAGTGCACATTGTGTGAAACAATATCGGGTCCTAATTTTTTAAAGAACTCAAAGATATCTATCTCTGCGCCATACACGCCGGGGTCTTCCCCCTTTGCTATTTCGGTTGATTGTATCCAGAATGCCGCCCAAACGCCCGGCGACTTTTGCAATTGAGCCCTGCATTCATAGTACCCGTATTTGCTCATGAACAATCCCTGGGTACCCACTGCGCTACTCAGTAAACTGTCTCCTTTCTTCATGGCATATAATTTCAGGTAACCATTCTCTACTTTCACCGCTTCCTCCGAAACATACGCCATGCCTCTTGGTCCCACACCCCGTACAGCCCATTTTGCCGGGTCTAACTTATTCCCCTTGAAATCATCTTTCCAAACGAGTTTGTATCCCAGTTTTTTGGGAGTGTATCGCTCATTTGACAGGGGACCCTGCGCCGGCCGCTGGGCTATGCTTGCATGTACGATCATCAATGCGGCGATAACGGAAAAAAGTTGTTTCATTTTTTTTGTTTCAGGATTATTATCAGGGTATTATTCATTTATTCATTCACCCGTTCAAAATTACAACTGCAGGTTTATAGGGTGCGTCCCATATTTTCGCTCCACCTGTGGCATTCCGGTCGGTGGGACACCGACCGGTAGTGAGTTCTACAGGCGGGTGTCACACCCGCCTGCGAAAATAAGGGATGCACCCGGTTTATAACAGAGGTGACAATAACCTGGCCGTTTTCTCCAGCATTCTTTTCCAAACCGGCCGATTGCGCCATGCCTTTGCATCTATTTTTTCTGCATGTTCAATATCCTTGTAAAAGATGCCGGCTAATTCAGTAGCTACCTCCCTGTCGTACACAATAGCATTTACTTCAAAATTGAGGTCAAAACTACGGTTATCCATATTGGCCGAACCTACCACCGCCACCTTCCTGTCGGCCACCAGGGTTTTCGCATGCACAAAGCCCCGCGTATATAAATAGATATCCACCCCGGCTCTCAACAGATCGCCATAATAAGATCGGGCAGCCGCGTTGACCAGGTCAGAGTCCGAAATTCCGGGCACTAACAATTTTACTTTTACCCCGCCGAGCGCGGAAACGATAAGAGCGTCCATTAAACTTTCGCCAGGTATAAAATAGGGCGTGGTGATCAGGATTTCCTCTGTTGCCAGATTAATAGCCTGAATGATAGAATACAAAATCGTTGGTACATCAGAATCCGGGCCGCTTGCTGCAATCTGCACCACCCGGTTACTACTCAAAGAGGTTGAGGAGAACGGCGGAAACAACCGGCGATCGGGAATCAGCCTTTCACTGGCGCAGAAGTTCCAGTCGCAGAAAAAAAGATATTGCAGGTATTGTATCCCCGGCCCATCAATACGCAGGTGGGTATCGCGCCAGTATAACAGGTTGGGCCTGTTACGGTAATTAATGTACCGGTCACTTACATTAATGCCGCCGACAAAAGCAATTTCTCCGTCAACTATGATGATTTTCCGGTGATTCCGGTAATTGAGCCGGTTGGCAAATGCTTTAAATATAATCTTGTAAAAAGGAAAGACCTGCACTCCGGCCGCCCTCAATCGGGGCGCCAATCTCCTGCGTATAGACCGGCTGCCAAAATCATCATAAATGAAGCGTACCGCTATGCCCTCCGCGGCTTTTTGGATCAACGCATCGGCCATAGCATTTCCTATCTCGTCATCTTCATAAATATAATACTCAATATGGATATGGTGCCGGGCGTTTTGTATCGCCTGTAATACTTCGGGAAACTTTTGTTCACCGTTGATCAGTAATTTTACTTCATTGCCCGCTGTTAGCGGACTCTGGCTGTCTCTTAGCAGCATTACTGCCAGTTCGCGATTACTTTGCACATCCGCACCGCTTTGTTCAAATGTGGCACGCGAATATTGAAAAATATCCTCTCTTAATTTAGCAGCCGTTATAACATCTGTGATCAGCTTCTTACTATAGATTTTCCTTTTTCTGTAGTTGGTACCAAAAGAAAGATAGAAGAGGATCCCCACGAACGGAACGAAGATGGCCAACAGCAGGTAGGCTAAAGTTTTAGTAATGGTTCGGGTGTCGAATATAATACGCAAACAAACCAATACCACTACTATGAAATATATCACTTCAAAAACAAGAAACCAGTTCATACATGCAGAGGTATAATAACAATATTATTGATTTTTATCGGAATTATACCAACCGGTGGCGCATCTCAATTTTCACCCGAATCCCATCTGCGTTTCCGTTCGATGAAGACACCGGCCGGTAGTGGCAATGCCGGTCAAAGTTTGAAACAGCCTCGTATATAAGGGTATTGCTTCAGTGAATAGCATCCAGCGCCTTGCGGTGAGCAGCTCCTATTTGCCTGAACCGGGTGGGGGTCATGCCGGTAAGTTTTTTAAACTGATTGCTCAAATGCTGGGTGCTGCTATATCCCAGGCTCCCGGCAATCCGGCTTAAGGTAAGTTCATTATAAATAATCCATTCTTTAACCTTTTCAAGTTTTTGCAAAATGAAAAATTGTTCGATGGTGATCCCCTCTACCTCCGAAAACAACTTGCTGACGGAAGAATAGTCCCTGAATATCTGCGTTCCTAAATATTTACTCACGCTGAAATGTTCTTCTATATTTCCCTGCTGCACCTTTTCAATTAATAAGGTTTTTACTTTTTCGATCAACTGCATTTTCTGATCATCCAGAAGTTCGAAGCCGTTGCTGACAAGATCTGCCGAAAGTTTTTCCAATCTTTTTTTGCCCGGATCTTTAATTAATTCCACTTCTCCGAGACGAATATACCGAGAAGGTAATTTATTCTCTTTGAGGATTTGCTCCACAGCGCTGATACAACGCGGGCAAACCATATTTTTGATGACCAGTTTCATGCCCCAACTTTTATTACTCCGGCTGCTTCCACAAATCTGTGTACTGTTCAGCATGCCGTTTGAACTGACTGTGAACGTAATTACAGAGCGGCACTACTTTCAGGTGATGCTTACGGGCATAGTCTGTCATAGCTTCCAGGAGTTGTTTTGCCAATCCCTTTCCCTCGGCCCGGGGCGCAACTTCAGTGTGATAGGCCGTTAAGATACCATCAGCCACGCCAACCACCATTTCCCCCATTTGCGCCTCCTCTTCCATGATATAAAAATGCCCGTGCCCTTTATCGTCTAATTGAAGTTTAACTTCTGTCATAATTTTCATTCTATGTTATCGCAAATATAGGGTTTGTTGCAACTGATTTTATGCTTATTTAGAACGCCTGTTTTTACGCGATGATAATATCTTCATACAACTGCTTCATTCGCTTACGCAAGTGCAAAACGGCATAATGTTTTCGGGATAGCAACGTATTGATCGCTATATCTTTGGACAAGGCAATTTCTTTGACCGGAATGCCGTCAAATTCCGTCAGTTCGTATATCTCACGCTGCTCCTGAGGGAGCTCGGCAAGAGCGCTTTTTAATTCCGTCCACACTAAGGAACGTAAATATTCTGTTTCCGGTGAGAACGAAGTTTCATTACTGAAAAGTACTTCTGAAAATTCCTCCAAAACTTCCTGGTCGCTTTCCTCATCCCGGTACTCGGGCAATCTTTCCTCCCTTTTTTTTGCCCGGTGATTAATAATCCGGTTTCTTGCTACGCGGTACAGCCATGCCGAAACATTTTCAATAGGATGGAGAGCGATACTGACTGTTTGTATCAATTGATAAAAAACATCTTGCAGAATATCTTCCCTGTCTTCCTTGTTGGCTATCCGTTTCCGGATAAAGGATGTAAGCTGCGGTTGATATTGTGTAATCAGTTTCCCGACATCGTATTGATTTTGCCCGGACATTTTAGTCTTGCTTTTCGGCGTTGTCATTTTGGAAAGCATCGTGCCTGCAGGCCTGCCCAAAGTGGCCGGCATGACGTTTTTTCAAAAATTCTTTTTTCTCTTCAGGCGTCATCTTAGACCATTTTTCATAAATGGGATTTCCCATTCCTCCAAATCCACGTCTGCCAATGCCGAACCTGCCAAACAACAAACGGCAAAGAACAAAAATCCCCAGGGCCTGCCAAAAACTAACGATACTTAAGCCAAACACGGCCGGCATCAGCCAGTTCCATAACAACATAACGATTGCGCTGCCTGCCGCAGCCACTGCCAATAATCCTAATGGCGCTAAGAATCTCCATTTGTGCATAATTTTTACTTTAAAAGTGAAGGAATAAAATACTGCTATTTATGCTGACAAATGAAAATGAAAAATATTTTATGGATCCTGGTTTTTTTAATTGCTCCCGGGCCGTATGGTTTCCCCGGACGCGGGCTACAGGTCATCCATTCCGTTAGGATTTCGAACTTTCCACGGCTTTCCTGATCACTGGCGCCACCTGTGTTCCAAACAGTTCAATAGATTTCATTGTTTGAGCGTGCGGCACCTGCCCCAGACTGATATGCCCTAAAAAACGGGTAAAACCGAATAATTCATGTTCGTGTAAAATTTTATCAATCACTTCCTGCACGCTGCCCACCATTAAGGAGCCTTCCCCCGACCGGGAATAATCGTATTGCTCCCGGCTCATCGGGCGCCACCCCCTTTCACGGCCTATCCGGCTCATCATGGCGGCATAATAGGGGTAAAAGCTGTTCGCCGTTTTTTGTGAATCTTCTCCCACAAACAAATGGTTATTGATTCCGAGAAGCAGGGTATCCATATTTTTCCCGGTTTTTTTGGCCGTGTCGCGATACAGATCCACAAAAGGTACAAACTGCTCCGGCCGGCCGCCAATGATCGCGAGCATCAGTGGCAGTCCGAGGGTGGCCGCTCTTATGGCAGAAGCAGGCGTACCACCGGCTGCCAGCCACACCGGAATAGCGGATTGGTAAGAACGGGGATATATACCACGCCCCTCAATGGAAGCCCGGTGTTTCCCCCGCCAGGATATTTTTTCATTTTGGGTTAATTTCAGCAGCAGGTCTAATTTTTCGGTAAAAAGTTCATCATAATCTTCCAGGTTGTATCCAAACAGCGGAAACGATTCTATAAATGAGCCACGACCGGCCATTATCTCCGCCCGGCCATCCGAGAGGTGATCCACTGTTGCAAAACTTTGGTACACCCGTACCGGATCGTCTGAACTTAATACCGTTACCGCGCTGCTCAGCCGGATATTTTTGGTGATCATTGCAGCAGCGGCCAGTATGGAAGCCGGCGATGATACCGCATAGTCGGGGCGATGATGTTCGCCAATGCCAAAGACATCCAATCCCAACTGGTCGGCTAATTGTATTTCTTCCATCAGATCTTTTATACGCTGATGTGCGTGAACGTTCTGTTCCGGACCGCCGGCCGGGTTCATATCCGCAAAAGTGATAAGACCTATTTCCATCGCTTATAAGATTGTACAGGCAGAATTGATCTTCAAGCCCTGTGTTTAAAAAAATATGCTGAAGTATTTAATCCATGATTCTTACAGGTTACCCGCAATCGCTTTCCGGTGAACAGGACGGACCCTCTTCGACAGGGATCATCTCCGGGCGTTGCTCAAAATTGTTCCAGCTTTGCTGTAAAGCCTGCAAAAACACTTCCGGCGATTGCGCTCCTGAAACCGCATATTTGTTGTCAAAAACAAAAAACGGTACGCCGCTCACGCCAATCGAATAAGCTTCCTGCTCATCCTGTTTTACAGCCTGTGAAAAGCCGTCTCCCGAAAGCATATCCCTCACTTCTTTTTCGGGGATCCCAACGGTAAGGCCTAACCGAAGCAAAACGTTTCCGTCATCTATATTTTCACCCCGCGTAAAATGGGCTTTAAACAATTCTTCCTCTATGGCATTCCCCAATCCATGCAGCTTAGCTAACTGGATCAAACGGTGGGCATTAAAGGAATTGGCAACCACTGCGTTCTCAAAATCAAAATCCAATCCAACCTTGCGGGCTATTTCCGTTACCTGTTCATGCATTTGTTCCGCCTGCTTCGAAGAAATGCCTTTGACCCTGGCAATGTGTTCAACCGTATTTTCTCCCGGCCGGGTTTCCAGATCCGGGTCCAGTTCAAAACTTCGCCATATTACTTCTATCTCATCTTTTTTGGAAAAGAGCGCTAAAGCTTTTTCGAATTTTCTTTTACCGATATAACAAAACGGGCATCTCACATCCGACCAGATATTTATCTTCATTGTCTTTTTCATCTGTCATTTCTTTTTATTCCTGTAAAGGTACGAATGACCAGGACGCTGCCTCATTGCTTCCGGATAAGAAATTTTATTGATAAAGATCAAGGTTACAGGTATCAGGTTACAGGTTTCAGGTTACAGGTATCAGGTATTAGGTATTAGGTATTGATCCCCGCAGGTTTTTGTTCAGGGAAGTTTGTAAAAACAGGCAGACTACCGTCTGGCTACTTTTGGGTCAGTTGTAAAATTTTCTTTCTTTCTCCCACGATCCATACAATATCACCCCATTCAAAAACGGTGGACGAGTCGGGATTCAGTATCCTTTCATTACCCCGCTGGATACCTATGACCAATCCGTTGGTACGCTCCCGCAAACCGGAGTCGCGGATGGTAAGTCCTTTCAGGCGGGTACGTTCATTAACGGGTACTTTTTCGAGAGAGATATCGTTTATGTCCAGCATATCGCCCGGGATTGTCAACGCCGCATCAAACACGGGCTTGAACGCGTTCATCTGGTCGTCGGTAGCGATAACCCCCACCTGGTCAAACGGCAGCAGCCGGTTGTGCCGGCCGGGTGCATTGATCAACTGTTCACCCCGTTTAATATATACGATATTGATTCCATATTTTTCACGCCAGGCCAGTTCTACCAGCGGTTTCCCCACGTACTCGGCGTAGGGGTTCACCTGCAATTCCACAATATGGACGTCCCAGGGGCCGAGGTTGGATTGAAAATTGTTTTGTTGCCGGAGAAAAGCCTGTTGCATCGGGTTTCCTACCGCAGCCGCCGTTTCTCTTGCATTTAAATTGGTGATAAACCGGCTTTCAATGCGTTGGTAGAACTTTTGAATTCTCTTGGAAAAAAGAAACAACACCAAAACGGTAACCGGGATGGCCACCAATAGCGCTACCTGGGTGGATACCAGCCTGTCAATCCAGAAACCGATCAATATGATCCCTAACACATTCCGCGAGATCTCTACAATCAGCAGGGGCCCCCGGTTGTATTTTTTGTCTATCCACAAACCTCTGTACGCCTGGTTATTGGGTTGCTTGGCCATTAATGCCCAAAGGAAAGGTGCAGCGGATCCGAGCGAGAGGATCAGAACGATCAATATCCGGAGCGATTCGTTATGCACTTTTTCGTTAACAAAAGGAACCAGAAAATTAGAGGAAACCAGGGCCAAAGCCAACAGGATGATCCCGTTTATCAATACGATCCTGCTGTAGCTCTTTAATACGGTTTTCCATGCGCTTTCCGCCTGTATGCTTTCCGTACTGGAGGAATAGCGGTTCAGCTTGGAGACCCAGCTTTCGGGGAGTATTTTTTCAATATAATTATATAAAGGTTCGGAATATTTGATCAGGTAAGGAGTCGTAAAAGTGGTGATCGCGGAGGCACCCACTGCCACGGGGAAGAGAAAATCGGAGATAACCCCTAATGACAACCCCAGGCTGGCTACGATAAAGGCAAATTCCCCGATTTGCGCCATGCTCATGCCCACCTGTACCGATTGCCTTAACGGCTGACCCGAAATGATCGCCCCGAGCGTGGTGCTGAATAACTTTCCAAACAAGGTCAGCAGTGTAACGGCGGTGATTGGCCAGGCATATCTTACAATGGCAGCGGGATCAATCATCATGCCCACCGATACAAAAAACACCGATCCAAACAGGTCTTTTACCGGCTTGGTCAGGTGCTCCACTTTTTCGGCCAGGGTGGTTTCCGCTATTATTGAACCCATTATGAAAGCGCCTAATTCGGCAGAGAAGCCAACCTGGGTTGCCAGCACCACCATCCCCAGGCAGAGCCCCAGGGAAAGGATCAGTAAGGTTTCCTCGTCCATTAGTTTTTTAGCCCGTTTCAGAAACGAGGGTAGAAGGAAAATGCCCATTATAAACCACAAAGCCAGGAAGAACAGCAACTTCAAAATGGTCAGCATGATCTCCGTTCCTTCAAATTGCTGCGTCACCGCCACGGTTGACAGCAATACCATCAGTAAGATCACTACAATGTCTTCCACTACCAATACCCCGAAAACGATGCGGGCATACTGTTTTGTTTTGATGCCCAGTTCATCAAACGCTTTGATGATAATGGTGGTAGATGAACTGGCCAGCATCCCTCCCAGGAACAGGCTATCCATTGTGGACCATCCTAACATCTTTCCCAATGCGTAACCGGAGATGGTAATAAACATGATCTCCACAAAGGCGGTTATGGAAGCGGAGCCCCCTACCCGCATCAACTTTTTAAAACTAAACTCCAGACCCAGGCTAAACAGCAGGAAGATAACCCCGATTTCTGCCAACGTCTTTATATTCTCATTATCCACCACTGTGGGTACCAGCTGAAAGTGAGGTCCCACAAGAAAGCCGGCTATGATATAGCCCAGTACAAGCGGTTGTTTGATTCGTTTAAAAAGTATGGTTACGATGGCGCCTGCCATCAAAATAAGTGCTAGGTCTTCAATCAATTTCGGTAAATGCCCCATTCAGTCAATATATTAATAAGTATCTGTACGATTTTTTAAGATGAACAAAAATATTCAAAAGAATCAAAATTAGAAACTCCAAAATCTGTCAGGGAGGTACCAGGTTGCAGGTCTTAGGTTGCAGGTTACAGGTCTCAGGTTGCAGGTTTCAGGTTGCAGGTTGCAGGTCTCAGGTTACAGGTTTCAGGTTGTTGCGTTGCAGGTAGTAGGTCTCAGGTCTCGGGTCAGTAATGAGCAATCAGCCGTCGGCTATCAGCTTTGGGCAGTCAGTGTCAGCCTAACTCCCACAAAAAACAAAAAACTTCAAACTCCCTGCAACCTGTGACTTGCACCCTGCAACACCTCCCATCTTATAAATTATTCCGGATCACGCAAATAAATGACCGATATCTTACAATAGTATGACAGTTGTCATACCCTCAGCCGTTCTGCAGATATTACTTTGTGCTTGTATTAAGCCAATATGCGGGACAATAAAACTGTTCATACAAACAAAAAACAATTATGAAAAAAAGTTATCTATCCCTTGCAATCCTTCTCGCAAGTTCGGTTTTATGGATTGCGTGCAACAATGCAACATCGGACGCCGCCTCCGACACCACGACCGGCGTTGCTTCCGGAGCCGTAACCCTTAGCGGTCAGTCGGGTGTACAAGACGATGATTCTCAAAAAGACGTAGTAAAAATTGCCGCTGGCAGCCCCGACCACACCACCCTGGTTAAAGCGCTTCAGACGGCAGAATACGTTGACGCATTGTCCAACGCTGGTCCTTTTACCGTTTTTGCGCCCACCAATGCAGCTTTCGACAAGTTGCCGGAAGGCACCCTGACCGATCTGCTTAAACCCGCGAAAAAGAATGATCTCCGTAATATCCTCGAATACCATGTGTATATCGGGGTGTTAAGACCGGAAATGCTCAAAGACGGGATGAGTTTTGGACAAGCCAACGGAGATAATATCACCGTCAGCGTAAAAGACGGGGCAACAACGGTGAACGGGGCAAATATTATTGCTTCCATCCCGGCGTCAAACGGTATCATACATGTCATAGACGCAGTGCTTTTGCCACCTGCTAAATAAAATACGCATTCTTTGTTTTGAAAAAGGGCGCTTCCGGTTTATTCGGAAAAGCGCCCTTGATTTTTCACCCCTGATGACGACCTGCATTGCTACTGATATCCCCAAGCGGTTGCTACACATTTGCCTACCTTTGACAGGTTAGCGTTCCCGGATGCATCCACGGTTTCTATGACCTGGTTATTTTCTATAAATTACAATAAATCATGCATTAAAACGGATTCCCGGTTATGTATAAAAAGTTGATTAAATTATTCCTGAGACTGGCGGTAGCCACGGGTTTCTTATCCGCTGTGACCGACCGGCTTGGATTTTGGCCTAAAGAAATGTCGGTTTGGGGCAACTGGGAGGCCTTTTTAAGCTATACCGGATTGATCAGCCCCTGGGCGCCGGAGGCGATCATCCCTCTTTTAGGATGGGTGGCTACCGCAGCCGAAACTGTTTTTGCACTATGCCTGCTTGCAGGGTACAAAACAGAACGGGTGGCAAAATGGAGCGGTATCCTTCTGCTGATCTTTGCCCTTTCGATGAGTTTTTCGAGAGGCATAAAAACCGCTTTCGATGCCTCCGTTTTTACCGCTGCCGCTGCCGCTTTTGCACTAAGTCTGATAAAGGAGAAATTTTGGGAAATAGATTCCGTTACCGGGAAACCGTAACTTCTTATCCTCATGCTTTTCGCATTCAGACTTCCGCACCAGCGCGTTTGAAATACATTGTTTAAAATGGCTTTTTTGGGGTGTATCCCGAATTAGTGAAGCTGCGTGGCAGCAAAACATCCGGGAAAGAGTTCCCGTTTGACAACAGCCGGACGAGGCAGGCGCTTCGCCATTCTCCTGTTCGTAAATCTTCTTTACTTAACAATTCAATCTGAACCGAATGTCTTAAATTGCACGATGGATGCTGTAGATATGACTGAATGAGGTCATTTTGGTGGTGCAGGCTATCTCCGATTCTACTTACGATTGGCATGTTCAGCATCGTATTGATCAATAAAGTGGGGACTTATTATGTTAGGCTATCATTTTTCACTATATGATCCGCGGGAAAACGGTAAAACCAGGTTTGAGCAACTGCTCGACCTGTTTATGCAACTGCTTACTTATACCAGCGGCGACGTTCCTGAAGCGCTCAACTGGCTGACGCAACTGGATAAGCAATACCAGTTGACAGATGAAGAATACGGCCTCGGAGACTTCATTGACGAACTGAAAGAAAAGGGTTACATAGATGAAGATCAACAATCGGGTTCCTTCGTCATCACTCCCAAAACCGAAAAAGGTATCCGGAAGAGAAGCCTGGAGGAAATATTCGGCAAACTGAAGAAAACGAAAAAAGGCAATCACCAGACCTTCAAACCGGGTCAGGGGGATGAGGTCAATCCGGAAACCCGTCCCTTCCGGTTTGGGGATATGCTGGAACAGATAGATTTTGTAAACTCCATCCGTAACGCCCAGATCAATCACGGCATAGACCAGTTAAACCTGAAAGAAGATGATCTTGAAATAAGGGAGACGGATTTTAAAACGCAAACTTCCACCGTACTGATGATAGACATCTCTCACTCTATGATTTTGTATGGGGAAGACCGCATTACGCCTGCCAAAAAAGTGGCGATGGCGCTCAGCGAACTGATCACGACAAAATATCCTAAGGATACACTTGACATTGTGGTATTTGGTAATGATGCCTGGCCCATCGAGATCAAAGACATTCCTTATCTGCAGGTGGGTCCTTATCACACCAATACGGTGGCAGGGCTGGAACTGGCGATGGATATCCTGAGAAGAAGAAAAAATCCCAACAAACAGATCTTCATGATTACCGACGGAAAACCTACCTGCCTTAAAGTGGGGAAACGGTACTACAAAAACAGCTTCGGATTAGACCGGCGGATCGTAAACCGGTGTATCAACCTGGCGGCTCAATGTAAAAAATTAAAAATTCCCATCACCACTTTCATGATCGCTACGGATCCCTATCTTCAGCATTTTGTCAGGGAGTTTACAGAAACCAATCACGGGAAGGCTTTTTTTGCCGCATTGGATAATTTAGGTGCTTTTGTATTCAGGGATTTTGAAAGCGGCAGGCAAAAAACGGTATATTAAAAACGGCGAACCGGCCGAATGTTTCAGGTACCGAAGCCGGCTCCTCCAAAATAAAAAAGGAAGACTCAAATGAATAAAAACAAACTACCCGCAACCTTAGGTGAATTAAAGAAATCAGGATATAAAAGCAAGCGGGTTAAAGATGAAGTAAGAGATAATCTGATCCTTAAACTGCAGCGCCGGGAACCCGGTTTTACCGGTATTGTTGGATATGATGAAACGGTGATACCCGATACCGAGCGGGCACTGTTGTCACGGCATAATATTCTTTTTTTAGGATTACGGGGACAGGCAAAAACCCGGATGGCGCGGCAGATGACAGATTTGCTGGATGAGTACATTCCTTTTGTTGCGGGCAGTGAGATCAATGACGACCCTTTGCATCCGCTATCGCGCTATGCACAGGAACTGATTGCCGAAAAAGGAGACGACACCCCGATAGCCTGGTTGCACAGAAGTGAAAGATATGGGGAGAAACTGGCTACTCCCGATGTGAGCGTTGCAGATCTCATTGGCGATATAGACCCTATTAAAGCAGCCAATCTCCGGCTTACCTTCGCAGACGAAAAAGTGATCCATTTTGGCATCATCCCGCGAAGTAACCGAGGGATATTCGTTATTAACGAACTCCCCGATCTTCAGGCAAGGATACAGGTGGCATTGTTTAATATCCTGCAGGAAGGAGACATACAGATACGTGGTTTTAAACTGCGGCTCCCGCTGGATATCCTGTTTGTATTCACTGCTAACCCCGAAGACTACACGAACCGGGGTTCGATCGTTACTCCGTTAAAAGACCGGATTGAAAGTCAGATCCTGACCCATTATCCGAAAAATATAGAAGACGCTCTTAGCATTACCGAACAGGAGGCGAATATTCCCGAGGCCCAAACCAAAAAGATAAAAATCAGCGACCTGGTAAAGCGGCTTATAGAACAGGTGGCCTTTGAAGCCAGAGCCAGTGAGATGGTAGATCAAAAAAGCGGCGTATCCGCCCGTTTGCCTATTGCGGCTTACGAAAACGCGGTAAGCGCTGCTGAAAGAAGAGCGATCGTCAATAAAGAAAAGGAAACCCAGGTGTGGATATCCGATTTGACCGGTATTATTCCTTCAGTTACCGGTAAGGTGGAGTTGGTGTATGAAGGAGAACAGGAAGGTCCCTACCAGGTGGCTTTTAACTTGTTGGGAAAAGCTATCCGTACGCAATTTGTCCATTACTTTCCCAACCCCGATACCCTGAAGAAAAGGAAAACCCAGCAAAAAGAACCGGACCATAATCCTTATCGGACTATCATTAATTGGTTCGACAAAGGGAATACGCTCGATGTGTTTTTCAATGTAACCGACAAACAAAAAGTTCAGTTGTTGTACCAGGTAGAAGGTTTATATGGATTGGTGAAGAAACATTATCCGCATGCAAACGAAAAGGAAAATGCGTTGTTAATGGAGTTGATCCTGCATGGCTTATCGGCTTATTCACTGATCAGCAAAAAGGTGTTGGACGGGAAAATCGAATTCAAGGACCTGATGGGCTCTATGCTGAATATGGGTAAAGAATCTTCTTCGTTTGAAGATGAAGAGGGGTTTGAGAGTTAGGAGTTTTTAGTTTGGAGTTTTTTGAACAACCTACAACCTGATACCTGAAACCTCGCACCTGAAAGCTATGAGCTATCAGGTGAGCGAAGGCTCGTGGCTGAAAGCTGTTTTCAGTTAGGAGTTTCTGCCTATAACCTAAGACCTGAAACCTGCGACCTGCAACCTGCGACCTGACACCTCACACCTGCAGATAGGGTTTCAGTCCCTCGGCGATCGTTCTGTCATTGCTTAACCTGGGAACCTTGTTTTGTCCCCCCAGTTTTCCGATGCTCTTCATATAATCAATAAAGCCGTTTTTCCTGACGGTTCGTATTTGAAGTTTTTGAAGAATATTACCACGGATCAGGTCATCGTAATAGATGTTCTTTTCCCGGAGATTCCGATCTACGGTCAGCGAAAAATTACCCAGGTCCCGGGGAGATTGCTCAAATTCTATAAACCATTCATGAAAGCTCTTTCCCTTTTCCTGGTTCACCATGGGCGCTACGGTAAATTCCGTGATCCTCACTCCTTCCTGCCCGGCTGCTTTCATCAGGCTGTGTTCCACTTCCTCTCCGATCACGTGCTCCCCGAAAGCGGATATATAATGTTTTGTACGCCCGGTAACCATTATCCGCCAGGGATTGACCGACACAAACTTTATAATATCGCCTAAATTATATCCCCATAAACCGGCATTGCTATTGATTATCAATGCATAGTTTTCTCCCACTTTAACATCCCGCAGGGAAAGACGGGTAGGATTTTTGGAGAAGATCTCCTGTGCCGGAACAAATTCAAAGAAGATACCAAAGTCGGTATTCAGCAGCAAACCTTCGTTTTCCCTGGAGTCCTGGAATGCAAAAAAGCCTTCGGATGCGGGATAGGTTTCAATCGTATCCACTTTTTTCCCGATGCTCTCAAACAATCTTGCTTTATAAGGCTCAAAGTTTACCCCTCCGTGCACCATCACGTTAAAATTGGGGAACAGTTCTTTTATCTTTTTACCGCTTCGTTCGGTAAGCCGGTCAAAATACATTTGCATCCACGGCGGAATACCACTGATCATGGTCATGTTCTGATCCATGGTTTCGTCAACGATCTTTTCCAGCTTGGTTTCCCAGTCTTCAATACAGTTGGTTTCATAGCTGGGCAACTGGTTGGTGCGCAAATAAGCGGGAATAAGATGATTGGAGATGCCGCTTAACCGCCCGGTAGGAATTCCGCCCACCCTTTCCAACTCAGGGCTTCCGCTCAGGAAGATCATCTTTCCATCGGCGGATGAATAATTGCCCGTTTCCGACATGTAGCAGAAAAATGCGTTCCTTGCCGTGTCAAAATGGTTATTCACCGATTCCCTGGTGATAGGAATGTATTTCACGCCGCTGGTAGTACCGCTGGTTTTGGCGAAATAAAGCGGTAATCCTTTCCACAAAACATTGTGCTTTCCCTGCTTGATCCGTTCTATATACGGCTTGAAAGACTCGTAATCCCGTAACGGAACGGCTTCCCTGAATTGCCCGTAAGAGCTTACTTCATGCAAAGTATGCTCCTTCCCGAATTCGGTTTTCTTCCCGGTTTTAAGCAGGTCCTTCAGTATCCGCTCCTGATCTTCCAGGGCCGTACCCATGGATCTCTGCACCTGTTTATATAAATAACCGGCAAAGGGTTTTGCCAAAATAGATTTGATCTTCATGTGCCTGCAGCAAGAATAATTGAGATCACAAAGATAGCCCTACCAATATAAACTGCCGTTTGCCGGCAGGAAGATTTTTTCTTCCAATTATTTGCGGGAAAGGAAATAAACCCTACCTTTGCACTCCTTAAATTTTGCCTCATGTTTGCAGTAGTTAAAATAGCGGGTCAGCAGTTTAAAGTTCAGCAGGGACAAAACCTTTATGTACCGCATTTATCCGGGAAAGCAGGCGACGCCCTGGAGCTTTCCAATGTGTTGCTGACCGATAATGGCGACAGTATAGCCACCGGCGATGATATAAAGATAAAGGTGAAGGCCGAAATCATTGATGAGGTACAGGGTGATAAAGTGATCGCTTTCAAAATGAAGAGAAGAAAAGGGTTTCGTAAAAAACACGGTCACCGTACCTTATATACACATATCAGGATAACGGATATCGCGTAGCAAAAATCAGGATTACTTTTTTCAGGTTTGAAATTGTACTATTTAAATTAAAAGACCATGGCACATAAAAAAGGTGAAGGCAGCGTAAAAAACGGTCGTGACTCACAAAGTAAAAGATTAGGTGTAAAAATATATGGCGGACAACCCGCCACTGCCGGTAATATAATCATTCGTCAACGTGGCACTTCCTATCATCCCGGGAAGAACGTGGGTGTTGGCAGAGACTTTACCTTGTTCGCTTTAACGGATGGAATGGTGACATTTAAGAGAGGAAAAAATAACAAGACTTACGTTTCTGTGGCAGCAACGGAAGCAACTGTATAAAAAAAATTTTGCAGTTGGAAAAATGTTTTTACTTTTATGACGTTAATCCATTATTAACTAACCATTAAATTCTAAAAACATGGCAACAGCAAAAAAGGCTGCTCCGAAAAAAGCTGCTAAAAAAGCCGCTCCGAAGAAAGCCGCAAAAAAGGCTGCTCCGAAAAAAGCCGCTAAGAAAGCTGCTCCGAAAAAAGCCGCTAAAAAAGCTGCTCCTAAGAAAGCCGCAAAAAAAGCTGCTCCGAAAAAAGCCGCTAAGAAAGCTGCTCCGAAAAAAGCCGCTAAGAAAAAATCAGCTTAGCATATCTCAACAGAGCAAAAAATTACAAAGTCCCTTTCGGGACTTTTTTTATATGCCAGGTCAATTCTAATACTGCGCAATCGGTTGTCGGCAGGGTTTTAGGTTTTAGGTTGCAGGTTTCAGGTCTCAGGTTGCAGGTTGTATACCCGATACCTGATACCCCATACCCCACGGCTCATCGCTCATACCTGAAAGCTCCTTTTACCAGAACAAAGTATATAACGCTACCAATATGCCCACTACGATCAGTGCTCCGATGGTAAAGCCCGGCGCGGTTTTAAACATCGAGCGGTCTATTTCCAGCCCGTTGGGTTTAATTCCTTTTCTGTTTTCATAAACGCTGATAATGTACATGCCGATAACGGCGATACAGAATACAAAAAACATCCGGTCTATAAACGCGATCTCGTAGATGGCGGTGCCATCAGGCTGCAATACGGCTTTTGAAAACCCAAACGGACTCAACCATTGCAGATCAGCGAACCCGGGCAGAACTTTAAAGAAAATAGATAACAGGAAACCGCCAATAGTAGCGAAAAGCGCAGCATTGGAGGTGGTTTTTTTCCAGAAGAACCCTAAGATGAACATGGCAAATATACCGGGCGAAACAAAACCGGTGTATTCCTGGATGTATTCAAATCCCCCTTTTTTGTCAATCCCCATAAAAGGCGCTATCACTACCGCCAGCAGCATGGCAAGGATCACCACCCAGCGGCCGATGTTAACCAGTTTCTTTTCACTGGCCTGTGGATTGATCTTCTTCTTATAGATATCCAGCGTATAAATGGTGGAGATACTGTTGGCTTTGCCTGCCAGGGAAGCCACTACCGCTGCGGTGAGCGCTGCAAAAGCCAGACCTTTCAATCCCGAAGGTAATAAGTTGAGCAGTACCGGGTAGGCTTTGTCGGGTTGCAGCTCATTGTTCACCAGCATTTCCTGTTGGAAGTAGCCGTTTTGATACAATACGAAAGCGGCAATTCCGGGTAATACGACAATAACAGGCATCAGCAGTTTGAGGAACGCCGCGAACAAAAGTCCGTTTCTGGCGGTCTTCAAATCCGCGCCTAATGCACGTTGGGTGATGTATTGGTTGCATCCCCAATAGTTGAGGTTCACGATCCACATCCCGCCAATGAGCACAGATAGCCCCGGAAGGCTCAGGTAATTAGGATTGTCTTTGCTGAAGATCATGTGAAAATGATCATTGGCGTTTTCTGTAAGTAATTTAAAGCCGGCAACTACGCCGCCATCAGAACCAAAATGGTCAGCTACCAGGTTCAGGGCAAGATAGGTGGTAACCAGCCCGCCTAAGATCAGGAAAAAAACCTGCACCACATCTGTATAGCCAATCACTTTCATCCCGCCAAGCGTAATGATAATGGCAAAAACTGCAAGGAACAACATACACAGAGTGAAATTGATTCCCGAGATACTGCTGATGGCCAGGGCGCCTAAAAATAAAATGGAGGTGAGGTTCACGACTACGTATAACAACAGCCAGAATACTGCCATGATGGTTGCCACGGTACTGTTGTATCGCTGGTTGAGGAACTGGGGCATGGTGTATATCTTGTTTTTAAGATATACCGGCATAAATAAAACCGCCACCACCAACAGGGTGGCTGCGGCCATCCATTCATAGGTGGAGATGGCCAGCCCCATTGTAAATCCATCGCCGCTCATACCAATAAACTGCTCGGCGGAAATATTGGAGGCGATTAAGGAAGCGCCGATCGCCCACCACGTGAGGGAGCCTTCTGCGAGAAAGAAATCTTTGGTATCGGTGCTGGCTTTTTTCTTCCGCTGGTAAATCCAGTAACCATAGACAGCAACAATAAAGAAATATACAACAAAAACAAGATAGTCGTTGACAGAGAGATAATTCTTCATAACAAATCAAATCGTTTAAGTAGTTGGGTGTGAACAGGTTTTATCAATGGGATGCCAACCGTTTTCCGATGGTATTTTGTGTTTTGGATAGATAAAGATTAATGTTTTTAGCGATAAGAACAAATTCAATTTTTGAATTTCTTTGCAGGTGATTTTTCCCGCGTAGTGTTTAACTTCACCGTTGAGAATAAAAATCAACTCACGCGATTATGGAAAGAATAAAAAAATGGGGCGTTGTAGATGGGAAGGAGGTGATGCAATATACCTTCCTGAACGGGCGGGGGATGACCGTAAAAATATTGAGCTACGGTGGAACGATCACCGATATTCTTACGCCTGACCGAAAGGGTAAGCAAGGCAATGTGATCTTAGGTTTCAATTCCCTGGAGGGATACCTGCAAAAGGGCAATCCTTTTTTTGGATGCCTGGTGGGGCGGTATGCCAATCGTATCGCCAACGCGCAATTTGTATTGGATGGGAAATCCTATTCTTTAGCCGCCAATGACAATGGCAACAGTATTCATGGCGGCATTAAAGGTTTTGATAAGAAAGTATGGGAAGCCGTTTTTTCCGCAGATAATAACTCCCTCCGGCTGACCTACCGGAGCCCGGATGGAGAAGAGGGTTTCCCCGGCAACCTGGAGGTGACGGTGATTTATACTTTGTCGGATAAAAATGAACTGATAATTGACTATACCGCCGTTACGGATGCCGCCACGCCGGTTAACCTGACCAACCACGCTTATTTTAATTTATCTGCCGGAACCGAAGCCGATATTTTGAATCATGAGCTAACGCTTAAAGCCCTGTATTATACCATCACCAATAATAAGGTGATCCCCACCGGCGACATGACCCCGGTGAAGGATACGCCCTATGATTTTAATTCATCAAAGAAAATCGGGCAGGATATAGCCCAAACAGGGAACGGCTATGATAATAATTTTGTGCTGGGCAATACGGACGGAACATTAAAGGCCTTCAGCGCTTTGTATCATGCAGCCAGTGGCAGGCTGATGGAAACCGCCACTACCCAGCCGGGGGTTCAGTTATATACCGCTAACTATTTAAACGGGCATTTGAAGCATACCCACGACAATATCGTGTATGGAAAGCATTCGGGCATATGCCTGGAAACACAGCATTATCCCGATTCACCCAATCAGCCGGCTTTTCCCAGTACCATCCTGCGCCCCGGTGAAAAATACCACCAGGTAACCGTCTATAAGTTTTCTGTTCAGTGAGGCGGGGGCCGCAACTGCTGTGGTTCATGCCTCACGAAACGCTATAACCGCTTTCCGGTGGATGACACAGGACCGGTAGCGAGAAGGAGTCTCCCGCAGATCGCGCTGATTTCCGCTGAGGAGTGGTATATCGGCCCAACCGTTGGATGTCACCCATTTGAGGCTACCCAAAAGTTTCCCGCAGATCGCGCTGATTTCCGCTGATGGGAGGTATATTGGTACTACCGGTGGGTGTCACCCATTTGAGGCTACCCAAAAGTCTCCCGCGGATTGCGCTGATTTCCGCTGAGGAGGAAGCTACCCAAGACCTTAAAGAGGGGCGTAGCCTCGACAGGTATTATAAAAACAGGTTTCAACCCGTTTGAAAACAGGAAAGACTTAGTGAGAGCCGTAGGTTCGGTTAATTTTGGAATGTACCCTGGCGT